>NZ_AUQA01000020.1:0-1060 GCF_000445495.1 Virgibacillus sp. CM-4 | reverse complement strand
CGGACAGGGATGGCGAATCAATGCTTCGGGTTATTCCCGGTTCAACCCAAAGAGTGGCAACCGCTACATCTACATAGGCGGTTTCGCTATCATCCGCTTTAGCGTGTACAGGGGTAAAAAGGGAAAAGAGGAAGATTAAGCAAAGTACACCGGTGATCATCCTTCTCCATAGATTCATAGCATTTCCTCCTTTAAATTAAGATGGATAGGAGATACCAATCCCAGGAGAGTTCGGAAGATGAATTTCGCTTCCTTGAAAGAACGGGAACTGGTTGCTGTCATCGAGCCATAGTGGCGCATCTAAGTCGACTCTTGTAATGTTGGGGTGAGCCGCTGCTAAATGGGCTGCCGCTAATACGGAAAGTGTCGGTTCCATCATGCTTCCAATCATGCATTGTATGCCCGCTGATTCCGCAAGGCTGGCGATAGTATACGCTTCTCGTAATCCTCCGGTTTTCATCAGCTTAATATTGATCAAATCCACTGCTTGGCAGCGAATGAGTGTGAGAGCATCGTGAGCAGAAAACACGCTCTCGTCTGCCATAATGGGGATGTTGACTCGTTCGCGAATAAAGCGCAATCCTTCAATATCATATTTCGGAACAGGTTGTTCGATAAACTCGATTGGGAGGTTGCTTTGTTCCAATTGACGAATAATACGAACAGCTTCTTTTGCCGTCCATCCTTGATTGGCATCAATGCGCAGCACTACGTTCGGTCCAATCGCTTCGTAAATCCGCTTGATTCGTTCTATATCTTTTTTAGCCTCTTTCCCCACTTTGATTTTTAGAACGGAGAATCCGTGGTTGATTGCTATTTCTGCATCGCGAATCATCTGCTCTGTTGGATTGACACTGATGGTCATATCGTTTACATGATCATGAGTTTTTCCACCGAACCATTGATAAAGGGGGATTCCTAAGTGTTTGCCAAGTGCATCGTGCATGGCCATGTCTAGTGCTGCTTTGGCACTTGTATTGCCGACACAACATGTTTGCACATCTTTTGTGTTTTTCGCGATCATTTCAATATCGCGGCCGATGACGACCGGAATGAGTCT
>NZ_AUQA01000019.1:0-1683 GCF_000445495.1 Virgibacillus sp. CM-4 | reverse complement strand
ATAAGGCTCTTCACCACAAAATGTACTTGACAATCAGGTTGTTTTCTGATCAAGGGTACAAAAAATGCGAAATTTCCTGTATGGTAAAGGTGACCAAACCATCAACCATGGAGGAAATTTCGCATGCAATCTCAGTTTATCAAAGATTTGATCACTTTACCAGGCTTTCTTATTCATGGAGAACGAAAAGAGGGAGAACGATGGATTTTTGAACTTTCCCTCCCTCCTCATTGTCCGATCTGCCCGACTTGCTTCGGACGGACAACCAAAATATCATCGAAACGAAAACAATGGATTCATGGCTATACAAATACGGTCGGTTTATTTTGGATTGAACTTCCCATAGAAAGACGGCGTTGCCAAGCCTGTTTTCTGACGTTCACCGTTTCTTATCCGGGACTTCCGTCTCACAGTATCGCGACGGAATCGTTTCAACATTGGGTCGCCCAGTTATGCATCGGAAAAACGATTCAAGAAGTCGCTCGCTTGTTACAACTCGCCTATACGACAGTAGAACGCTGGTTTTATCAATATGCCCCGGCTCTTTTACCAACATCGAATCCTACAGTAGTATGTGTGGATGAATTCGCTTTCCGAAAGGGACATGATTACGGAGTAGCGGTGATGGACACACAGACTCGGAATGTCCTTTCCATTGCTTCTGGAAAAAATGAAGAAGCCATTGTGGAGGCGCTTCAACCCGTCGCCTCCAAAGTGAAGTATGTTGTCAGCGACTTGGCTCCTGCCATGAGAAAAGCCATTGAAAAGGTATGTCCAAAAGCCATCCATGTTCTTGACCACTTCCATGTGATTCAGTTATTCACCGATGCACTGGAACGTTGTCGCAAATACCTTGCCAAAGGCGGAACCAAACATGGAAGCGTTCGCCGCGTGTGCCGATTGTTAAGCCAACGTCCAGAAAAATTAACAGAAGAAGAGAGACAGGAAGTTCGACAATGGTGCCAAGAAAGTGCTTATTTACGTGATGTCTATCAAGCACTTCAACATTTCCGTTACGTATCCAAAAGCCAAACAAGAAAGCAAGCCGAAACTCGTTTGACCCAATGGTTTGACCGGTACCTTTTTAGCGACTGTGCCGCCGTACGCAGTATTGCCAAGGCACTCATCACCCGAAGAGACGCAGTGCTTTCTTGCATCGTTTTTTCTTACTCAAATGGTCCAATGGAAGGAATCAACAACAAAATAAAATTGATCAAAAGGCGAGGATATGGGTATCGAAATATCCAGCGTTTTACTTTGCGTGTCCGTCTAGAGACCTCTATCACATTTTAACGTAAAAATCAAGTACATCTTTTGGTGATGAACCAAAATATTTGATAAACTGGGATCGCAAATAAAAATTCCTCCCTGGTTAATGTTTAGATCACGTTTACCATATAGGAAATTACGTTTTTGTACCACAATTCAAAAAAATCTGATTGTCAAGTCCATTTCGTGGCGAATATCTAGAAACATAGAGGTATCAGGATTAAAAATGAATAAATGTTTGTAGAAAATTAATAATACGCCATTTTTTTATTATGTTACTCACATTTCGCACCCTTCCGACGAAAATCGGGAGGATTTTTTTGCATCGATGTGGAATGAATCCTTGACACACAAGGAATGCAAAGGAGTTTGTCCACCATGGATGTTCAAATTTCTGAGATTTATGACAGTTCC
>NZ_AUQA01000018.1:0-1283 GCF_000445495.1 Virgibacillus sp. CM-4 | reverse complement strand
CGCAGAGTCACTCGACCAGTGAGCTATTACGCACTCTTTAAATGGTGGCTGCTTCTAAGCCAACATCCTGGTTGTCTTCGCAACTCCACATCCTTTTCCACTGAACGTGCACTTGGGGGCCTTAGCTGGCGATCTGGGCTGTTTCCCTCTTGACCACGGATCTTATCACTCGTAGTCTGACTCCCAAGGATAAGTCATTGGCATTCGGAGTTTGACTGGGTTCGGTAACCCGATGAGGGCCCCTAGCCCAATCAGTGCTCTACCTCCAAGACTCTCACCTTGAGGCTAGCCCTAAAGCTATTTCGGGGAGAACCAGCTATCTCCAAGTTCGATTGGCATTTCACCCCTACCCACACCTCATCCCCGCACTTTTCAACGTACGTGGGTTCGGGCCTCCAGCCGGTGTTACCCGGCCTTCACCCTGGACATGGGTAGATCACCTGGTTTCGGGTCGACGACGACGTACTCAAACGCCCTATTCAGACTCGCTTTCGCTGCGGCTCCGCCTCTTCGGCTTAACCTCGCACGCCATCGTCACTCGCCGGTTCATTCTACAAAAGGCACGCCATCACCCATGAACGGGCTCTGACTACTTGTAGGCACACGGTTTCAGGTTCTCTTTCACTCCCCTTCCGGGGTGCTTTTCACCTTTCCCTCACGGTACTGGTTCACTATCGGTCACTAGGGAGTATTTAGCCTTGGGAGATGGTCCTCCCTGCTTCCGACGGGATTTCCCGTGTCCCGCCGTACTCAGGAGCCGCTCGGGAGGGAACGAAGTTTCGACTACAGGGCTGTCACCTTCTCTGGCCGGCCGTTCCAGACCGGTTCGTCTACCCCGTTCCTTTCTCACTCCCATCTGAGCGGTCCTACAACCCCAAGAGGCACGCCTCTTGGTTTGGGCTGTTCCCGTTTCGCTCGCCGCTACTCAGGGAATCGCATTTGCTTTCTTCTCCTCCGGGTACTAAGATGTTTCAGTTCCCCGGGTGTGCCCTCCATGCCCTATGGATTCAGGCATGGATCCTGTCCCATTACGAACAGTGGGTTCCCCCATTCGGAAATTCCCGGATCCATGTCTACTTACGACTCCCCGAGACATATCGGTGTTAGTCCCGTCCTTCTTCGGCTCCTAGTGCCAAGGCATCCACCGTGCGCCCTTTCTAGCTTAACCTACAGCGCGTTTCGGCTTCTTCCTTATTGTCTAGCTTCGGCGCCTAGCTCTCTTCCGCCAAATAACCTTCCCCCCTTGGGTGCAAGCACCCCTGCGGGTGAAGAACATTTGGCTT
>NZ_AUQA01000017.1:0-1341 GCF_000445495.1 Virgibacillus sp. CM-4 | reverse complement strand
GTATTATGATGTCGTCACACGGGAAAAGAAAAGGTAAACTAGGGGATTAATGAACATCAGCCCTGCCTATTCTCATACATTTCTCCTATATTCCATTTTCTGGTACCGTCAAGAATTTTGTGTAATGTAAGATAGATAGGGTATCTCTGAAATGGATTTGGAATGGATAGGGAACCGGTTTCCTTCACACAAGAGACTGAATATTCAGTCTCTTGTGTGGAAAGGGAAAATCCCCTTATTTTGTTTATTTACAATATTTGGTTAACAATAACGTTCTTCAAACATTCGTTGAAGGGCTTCTTGCGCTTCGGCAAATCCTCGCAACTTTCGCCCTGCCCATTTCTCGTTAAAGTCCTGTATCGTCAAATATACGACTTTTTCAGCGGCTTCTAAACTGCTCAAACTGTTCATCGGTTTTAGGCGTTTCCGAATCTCCTTGATCGTTCGTTCGATGGCATTGGTCGTATAAATCACACTTCGAATACTGCTTGGATAGTCCATAAAGGTGAGAAGGACATCCAACTCATTTGCCCAAGATTGGACTTCCCTTGGGTATTTGTGAGACCATTTGGATTGAAACTGTTGAAACATCTCCAATGCGATTTCTTTATTCGGAGAACGATAAATGAGTTTCAGGTCCTCCGCCATTTCGAATTGATCTTTTTTCCGAACACGGCTGAGGGTGTTGCGGACTTTGTGCACGACACAGCGCTGCACATCGGCTTTCGGATACACCGCCTTAAAGGCTTCCTCCAACCCCGGAAGGCCATCGAAGACGCCAAGAAGCACTTCCTTGACGCCTCTTTTGTAGAGCTGTTGGAGAATCTCCTGCCATACATAGGCGCTTTCTTGTCCTCCTACGAAGAAATCAAGAATTTCACGATACCCTTCTTCGTTCACCCCCAATACCACATAAATAACTTCTTTCTCTACCGTATCCCGGCGAAGTTTCACGTACAAGCCGTCCAAATATAAGACCGAATAACGCTGGTGTAGTGGACGAGCGTGCCATTTCTCGATGTCTTCCTTCACGACATCGGTAATCCGGCTGATCGTCGCAGGAGAATAGGTGCTTCCTAGAATTCGTTCGATAAACTTGCCAATTTCACGCGTGCTCATGCCACTTTGGTACATCCTAATGATTGCTTCCTCCAGCCAGCCCGTGTGCCGTTGGTAAGGGGCAAACAACTGTGTTTGAAATTCCCCGTTTCGGTCTCTTGGAACCAAAAGACCTTCAATCCGGCCATATTGTGTATCTAGATTTCGCTGATAGTAGCCGTTTCTCATATTCGGCGTTCCAGCCTGTTCGATTTCGAGGAAATTTTTGATTTCTTCCCGCAT
>NZ_AUQA01000016.1:0-1366 GCF_000445495.1 Virgibacillus sp. CM-4 | reverse complement strand
TGCTCGGTGCGGATATGCCGGAGCTTACAACGATGAAGCGTATTGGATTTATGGCTCAATCCGATGCGCTGTACGGGGAGTTGACCGCGCTAGAAAATATGCAATTTTTTGCTTCTATATAAATTGAAATAAAGGTTTTCTCCCGTTCCACGGCGAATAAATACAAAGAGAAAATAGGGGAACGGAGAGAAAATATGATGCCAAATCACAAAGACGAGATCGAAAAGTTGTCCACTGCCATGAAAGAAGCAAAAAGTAAACGAGCATATGAACGCTACCAAGCGATTTATCTTCATTTGCAGGGATATACCAAAGGAGAAATCGCAACGATTATTGATCGATCCAAGAAAACTATTTATAACTATATTCATGCCTACGCCCAGCGCGGTCTTGATGGACTGGAGATGAAATACTCACCTGGCGCCCCACGTCGATTGACCCCTGAGCAGGAAAAAGAGCTGGCTTTGATCATTGAACATCAGCTCCCCGTAGATGTGGGATTCGAAGCAAAATATAATTGGACGCTTGCGATAATCGCTGAACTCATTCAACAAAAGTGGGGGCCAACATACACGCTTCGCGGAACAAGTGGCATTCTGCATCGGTTAGGGCTAAGCTATACGAAACCGACCTATACACTAGCCAATGCCGATGAAGAGAAACAAAAAGAATTCGTCGAAATCACCTTCCCTGAAGTAAAAAAAAACTGGTAGATGGGAACATCGCCCATGTCCTCTTTCAAGATGAGTCGATGATTCGTGATTACCAAGCGATTCAAAAAACATGGTTTGTCAAAGGAAAACAACGAATCATTCCGACGTTTGGAAAACATCAAGGGCTGAAGCTGATTGGCACGTTGAACTACGAAACAGGGGAAGTGTTTTGCATCGAAGAAGAATGCTATGACGCGGAAACATTTCTTCGATTTCTTCAACTTGTGTTAGAACGCTATCCCACAGGCAAAATAGTGATGATTTTAGATAACGCTCGAATTCACCATGCCAAACTCATTCAGCCATTTTTAAAAGAACACGAAGATCGGTTAGAGCTCGTCTTTTTGCCACCATACAGTCCGCAATTGAACTTGATTGAAGGGCTATGGAAATGGCTGAAATCAGACGTGATTTACAACGTGTTCTATTCGAGTGTGCAAGAAATTAGAAAGAATGTCCAAGCCTTTATTCAGCGAATCAACCAGAAACCAGAACAAACGATCGATCGTTTGTGTGTTCAGTTGTAAATCTTTAATTCAACTTATATATATTTCGAAATTGAAATTTCACGAGGTACAACGGAGAATGGTGACGATTCATCTTTAGCTAAGCGTTTCAAGTGATGGGGAAGGAAGCGCTGAACGGTATTCGCA
>NZ_AUQA01000015.1:0-3235 GCF_000445495.1 Virgibacillus sp. CM-4 | reverse complement strand
TTCAATTTCATGACTTTGACATTGACGTCCAAACGTATGCAGAGCGTGGAAAAGAAAACGACTTCCCTCTTCTGAAAAAGTGTCCGCATTGCCGGGCCAAGCGCCCGTTGCACCGCCACGGTTACTATGAGCGAAACGCATTGACCCCACATGGTGATTATCGCATTTGGATTGTCCGGTATCGCTGTCGGGAATGCTTGAAGACGGTGAGTGTGCTGCCTTCCTTTCTCCTCCCGTATTTTCAGTATACGTTGTCCGCCATATGGCAAGTCGTGAAAGAGCAGTTGGGATTGACCGAGGGGACGAACCGGGCTCCGTTTCTCCCGACAAAGGACGGCATCATCTTTTATGTCCGGCGGTTCTGCCGAAACCTATCAAGCCTTCACAGCTTTTTTGCGAGGCGGTGGAGGATCATAGGCCCTATCGTGAAAAAAGAAAAGGAACGGGCTTCCTGGTGGATCCGGACGTTGGAGAAACACGGTCTCTATTCGGTCATCAGAGACATGTGGGAGGACGGATTCCGACACCCTTTTGCGAATCAAATGGGATCCTGATTTTACATACATATCCTAAATTGGAAATAGTTGAGGTTCCCACAAACCTTTCCTATCGACGGAGAAAAAGCGATCCGGTACGATAAGGGCAGACGGACCGGAACGGTCCTGATTCCAAGTGAGACAAGGAGGAGATTCGAATGGATGAGTCGATGAGACACGACATTGCCCTGTTTCGGTACGGGCTAATCGCTCCGTTGGTGAATGGGCAGGTGGAACCGAAGACGTATCTGAAAGAGGTGAGCGAGCGAGTGCACCATGTTCCCCACCAGGGCGACAAACGAATCGCAGCCAAGACGATCCTCGATTGGTGCACCCGATACAAAAAAGGGGGCTTTGACGCCTTAAAGCCGAAGCGCCGTTCGGACCGCGGCCACTCAAGGCGTCTGTCGCCCGATGATGAGGATCATATTTTAGCCCTAAGAAAAGAACATCCCACCATGCCCGTGACGGTGTTCTACGAACACCTGATCGAGCAGGGGGAAATCCCAGAAAATCATACCTCTTACTTTACTATATACCGATTGTTGAAAAAACACAACCTTGTCGGGAAAGAAATCTTGCCCATGCCGGAGCGAAAGCGCTTTGCGTATGACCAGATCAATGAGCTTTGGCAAGGGGACTTATCCCATGGACCAACGATTCGAGTCAATGGGAAAGCCCAGAAAACGTTTTTGATCGCCTATATCGATGACTGCTCGCGGTTTGTGCCGTACGCGCAGTTTTTCCCTTCGGAGAAGTTTGACGGGCTGCGGATCGTCACGAAGGAAGCGGTGCTTCGTTGCGGGAAGCCGAAGCGCATTTACTCGGACAACGGGAAAATTTATCGATCCGAGGTGCTGCAGTATGCGTGCGCCGAGATGGGAATTACGCTCATCCACACCCAGCCGTATGACCCGCAAAGCAAAGGGAAAATCGAACGGTTCTTCCGCACCGTACAGACGCGGTTTTATCCGCTGCTGGAGTTGGATCCCCCGAAGTCGCTCGAAGAGCTGAACGAGCGTTTTTGGAGGTGGCTTGAAGAGGAGTATCATCGAAAACCGCACGCCTCGCTGGACGGAAAAACGCCGCATGAGGTGTTTCAATCGCAAGTGCATCTCGTGTCGTTCATCGAAGATAGCGATTGGCTGGATGCGATTTTTCTGAAGCGGGAGCACCGCAAGGTCAAAGCCGATGGAACGATCACCTTGAACAAGCAGCTGTATGAAGTGCCGCCCCGGTTCATTGGGCAATCGATTGAACTCCGCTATGACGAACGGGGCGTCTATGTGTACGAAGATGGAAGGAAGGTGGCGGAGGCCGTTCGGGTTCGTTTGGAGGACAACGCCTATGTAAAACGCCATCGGTCCCCGTTTGCGGCGATTCCGGCGAAGGAGGGAGAACACGGTGTATAAATCGTTTTACTCCCTTTCGCGGGAGCCGTTTGCGAAAGAAACAGACCCGTCCGAGGCGTATCAAGGGGCGCCGTTTCAGGAAGCGTTGCGGGCGCTGGAGTACGTGAAACGAACCCGGGGGATCGGGCTGTTGATCGGAGAGCCGGGGGCGGGCAAGACGTTCGCCCTTCGGGCGCTGAAAGAGTCATTGAATCCATCATTGTATCATGTCGTCTACTTTCCGTTATCCACCGGAGGCGTGATGGATTTTTACCGTGGTTTGGCCTTGGGATTAGGAGAGGAACCGAAGTACCGCAAGGTAGACCTCTTCCGCCAAATCCAGCAGGCGATCGAGCGATTGTATCATGAACGGCGGATCACGCCGGTGTTCATTTTGGACGAGATGCATTTAGCGAAGGATGCATTTTTACAGGACATCGCGATCTTGTTCAACTTTGAGATGGATTCGACCAACCCATTTGTCTTGATTTTGGCCGGGCTGCCCCATTTACAGGGGAAGCTGCGGCTCAATCAGCACCGCCCTCTCGACCAGCGGATCATCATGCGATACCGGATGGGGCCGCTGGAGAAGGAAGAGGTGGCGGGCTACATCAAGCATCGGATGAAACAGGCCGGGGCGAAGCACCCGATCTTCACCCCATCGGCGTTAGAGGCGATTGCCCTGCAGTCGCGGGGATGGCCTCGGGTGATCAACACGTTGGCCACGACGTGCCTGTTATACGGGTATCAGCTGAAAAAGGACGCCATTGACGAAGAAGTGGTGCGCATGGCCGCAGAGGAAATGGGGTATTAGCATGAAAGGGGCCGAATCGGCCTCTTTTGTGCTTTTTCTTTTCCATCGGTCCATCAGGCGCGCTGGAAATCTTCATCTGAAAGAGCGTGCAAACGTTCCGAAAGAATGTGCAAAATCCGGAACAATCCGCAAAAATTTTGCACATTATTTCCGAATCCGCCTGAAATAATTTGAAAAAGGGATTCTGAAATAATGTGCTAGTTTACAACTGGCGGGAAAACGAAATTTTAACGGTTGTGTTGGAACTTTGTGAGGAAGTGGCAAAACGGGCTTACTATTGATATCACTAGTCCCTTCCCTCAGTCGTGCATTTCAAATGTTGATGGATGAATCACCCATTTGGTTAGAGGTGATTGTTACATTGACTAGAGTCTTTCTCTTCCTAATGATGATAAGTTTAATGTCAAAAAGTAATCTTAACGAACTAAAGGAAAAACAATTTTGGGATAAACTTATGCAATCTTGCTCTACCTACTTTAATAAGAATTGGCCTT
>NZ_AUQA01000014.1:0-1757 GCF_000445495.1 Virgibacillus sp. CM-4 | reverse complement strand
GGTATAAATACAAATAAGAGAAGGCCAAACGACACGCCTTTGGCACACTAGGCGAATCGCCGGCCTTGAACCGCATTGTGCATCATCAACAGGAAAAGGTGTCCCATCCATGGGACACCTCAGCTTGTCGACAAAGTCGACAAGCTGTTTTATTATGAAGGTAAGACGAGGGAGAAATGGAGGAAAGGAACGATGCTTCGGCCACACCAAGAAGATGGGCGCTATACCGAAACCACGGTGAAACTGGATGATCTGGTTCCAGAGGATCACTTGGTAAGAAAGCTGGATGCGGCCATTGATTTTTCTTTTATCTATGATGTGGTGAAAGATCTCTACTCTCCTGATCATGGACGTCCGAGCATTGATCCAGTGATGTTGTTTAAAATGTATTTGATTCAGTATGTATTTGGGATTCGCTCCATGCGTGAAACCGTCGAACAAATCCGAACCAACGTCGCCTACCGTTGGTTTTTAGGACTTAGTCTTCATGATCCCGTTCCTCATCACTCGACGCCAAGTAAAAACTATGCGCGTCGTTTCGCTGGAACGGATGTATTCCATCAAATTTTTTCACGGATTTTAAAAGAAGCCTTTGAACACGGATTGGTAGATTCGAGTGTCTTGTACGTAGACTCCACTCATGTCAAAGCAAGCGCCAATAAAAAGAAGTTTACAACGGAAATGGCAGAAGTCGAAGCCAAAGCCTACCAACAGGAACTCGAAAAAGAAATCGAACGGGATCGGATCGCTCATGGAAAATCGCCGTTGCCATCTGAGAAAAAAAAAAACGGGAAGTAAAAGTAAGCAAAACGGATCCGGAGAGCGGACTGTTGGTGAAAAATGAACGGGAGCGAGTGTTTGCCTATTCGTATCATACAGCTTGTGATCGCAACGGATGGATTCTACAGACCTACGTGACGGCAGCCAACGTCCATGACAGTCAAGCGTTTTTTGTGCTGTTCGAACGAGTGAAACGGGAAATCCAATCATGTCCGGAAGCCGTGTGTGTAGACGCAGGATATAAAACTCCTGCCATTGCCAAGTATTTACTCGAACAAGGGGTAAAGCCGATTTGGCCGTACACTCGCCCGAAAACAAAAGATGGATTCTTTCGGAAATCAGATTTTGTGTATGACGAATATTTTGATTGTTATCTATGCCCCAATGATCAAGTTCTATCTTACTCTACTACGAATCGGGAAGGGTACCGGGAATACAAATCGGACCCGGCGGTGTGCCGAAGCTGTCCGTATCTTCATCAGTGCACGCAAAGCAAGAGCTACACCAAAGTAGTCACTCGCCACGTATGGCAGGACTACTATGAAGAAGCAGAGCATTTGCGGTATGTTCCGGAATACCGGGAACTCTATGCCCTCCGAAAAGAGACGATTGAACGGGATTTCGCCGATATGAAAGAGAAGCATGGTCTGCGCTGGACGCATTACCGGGGATTGGAAAAAAATGAGGCGCAGGCGATGCTTGTTTGTGCTGCCATGAATTTAAAAAAACTGGCGAATTACCTATGGAAGGCGAAGCACCGCCCTTTCTTTTCCTTTGCATGGCTTCCCATCCTACCCACTTTTTTTGAAAACATAGTCTATTTATGGAACAAAATGGGTTTCAGACATTCGTCTGAAACCCATTTTGTCAACAGTCTGAAGCGTCCTAATTAGGACGCTTTTTTTCTTCCTTCGTTCACACTGTGAATCCATAGGGAAAAGACGCGAAGCCATTTTAAAAAACAAGAACGAGCGAAA
>NZ_AUQA01000013.1:0-1684 GCF_000445495.1 Virgibacillus sp. CM-4 | reverse complement strand
AAAAAATGCTAAAAAAAATTAAGGTAAGCCTTAGTCATGTATAATATGTTTGCTTACCTTTTTTATTTCTTGGCTCTACCCTGAACCCGAGTTCGACAGTGACTAGGCAAACAAATCGCCTCCCAGCCCTTGATACAGAAGGGCTGAGAGGCAATTGGGCATACTTCTAGCGTGTATCTAGGAGCGAGGATGAATGTCTAGGATCTTCAGAGGAGGCTCCAGCCCTAGAGCCACAGAGGTTTTCCTTTGTTTGGTCGTGATCTTTGTACACTGATAGAGGTCACGATATTTTGAAGAAAAATGTCCTAACGTGGAGCGCTGACATTTGTCTCTTACTTTCGGCCACGATTTTACTCTCGATTCGGATCAAGAGGAGGATTAGACCGTGGAGAAGCACGTGAGCATAGATGCAATCCTCCAATTGATGGTACATTGACAGTAACCACGGTTACCCATCGAATGTACATGTCTATATTATAAACAAAAAAACTTTATATTAAAAGGATTAAATTATAAAGCGTGTGCCTATGAAATTCGGCGTTTTTTCCTAGGTTAACCACCGCTAAACCCTTGATATAACGGCATTTCTGGCATTTTCATTTGCCTAAAATGGGCCTCAAACTGTCGAACTCGGGGTTCCAATAACAGCCGGGCCGTTTGCTTATTTGGAGCATGAAGAATCCCACGAATCTCCTCGAGCAAGGCATCCTGCATATACTTTGGTGCGGCATCGAGGATATTGCGAATAAAATGTGTCTGGCATCGTTGCCATGTAGCGCCTTGGAAATGCTTTTCAATGGCTTGCACCAGCCCACCGTGCTGATCCGAGATGATCAAGTCCACTCCCCGGAGTCCCCGGTCTTTCAGCCATCCGAAGAACTCGCTCCAGCTGGACTCCGATTCACTGTTTCCGATTTGCAGGCCAAGAATTTCTCGATATCCTTCCTCATTCACTCCTGTAGCGATCAACACGGCTCTGGAGCGTACTCGTCCATCCTCCCGGACTTTCGTATAAATAGCATCTACTAGCACAAACGGATACACGTGTTCATGAAGGGAACGATAATTCCAGTCTTGGATAATCGGATCCAGTCCCTTGCACAGTGAGGAGACCGTGGATTTGGAAAACGAAGTGCCGCATAATTCCTCCGTGATTTGAGTGATTTTTCGGGTAGACACCCCGTTTACCACCATTTCCATTAGTGCCAGTACCAGTGCTTGTTCGCTCCGTTGATACCGTTGGAACAGTTCCGTAGAGAACTCCCCATCTCTTGTCCGTGGAACGCGCAAGGTCAACCGTCCTACCCGGGTCGTCAGCTGGCGTGGATACGAACCGTTTCGATAGCCTTTTCGTTCTTCCGTTCGTTCATAACGGCGAGCTCCCAGCTGTTCTTCTACTTGTGCCTCGAGGATTTGATTGAGGACTTGTTCCAATAGCTTAGCTAATCCCTCATCTCTGGTGAATAACCCGTGCAAAAGTTCATCATTTAGGGTAATATGATATTGAGCCATGGTTGCATTCCTCCTTATGTTTGGTGTTTTTGGTCCACTGTTTATTCTACCAAAGGGGAAGCAACATGGCTCTTTTTCTATTTCCCTTTTTACACAATTATATGGACTTAACTAGAAAGAGGGGAAGCTGAGACTTAAATCGACAAAAAAGAATTTATTGTTTAATTTATTG
>NZ_AUQA01000012.1:0-1645 GCF_000445495.1 Virgibacillus sp. CM-4 | reverse complement strand
CCCAAACATACTAAGATTAGTAGTACAAAACCAAGGCCATGGTTTTGTGCTACTATTTTTTTATAGTAGGAGTGAAGAAAAGCCGATCTAACTTTGGGATCAATATTGAATCCGCACCCCAAACAGGCTCACTTCCACCCTTATTTGAATCAATTTAGTATGTTGGGTCCATAGAGATCGTGTATAAGAAAGTGGAATCGATAAGGTTATGTGAAGACTTCTATGAGTAATTAATTGGAGGAGACGAAATGAAACCTGTAGTTGCGCTCGATGTAAGTAAAGGTAAAAGTACGATAGTTATTTATGATCAAAAACGCTGTATATTTGAAGGGGAAATAAATCATTGTCAAGCGGACTTCGAATCACTTCGTAAGCCGAATGATATTGTTAGAACAACAAAAGGGTCAAAGACCGGAAATTGTTTTTGAAGCGACTGGGGTTTATTCAATGGCTTTGGAAAAATTTCTTCAAGATCGTGGATACATATATTGTCGCTTAAATCCACTTGAGGCAAAACTTCAGACAGCAGCTATGCGAAGAAATAAGACCGATAAAAGCGATGCGCATGAGTTGGCTAAAACACACTTTAAAATAAACCGTAAGCCAATATTTCAACAAGACACCTATTATAATCAAATGCGTGCCCTATCACGTTATTACGACGAAGTTGATGAAGAATTAATCCAACTACGGGGCAAAATGCATGCGATTTTACAATTATCTTTTCCGGAACTAGAACGAATGATTACACCAAGCTCAGCACTCTTTTTGAACATCGTTCAATTGTATCCGCAGCCATCATTTTTATTGGTACATTCAAAAACAGTAATTAGAAATAGCCTGAAAAAGAATACCAAAAAAAATCTTTCTCTTAAACTAGCAGATAAGAAGGCACAAGAGCTTTTACTAGTTGCCAAAAACTCATACCCAGCTATCGATGCATCGGATGTACGTTGTGAACAAGTAAGGGATTACGCAAGCAGAATTGCAGACTTAAGAGATAAGAAAGAAGAAATTATCGCAAAAATGGTTGCCTTATCTCTTGATAGAAAGGAATATCATATCCTTCGTTCATTCCCTGGCTTGGTGATGCGACGGCATGTAGAATTATTGGTGAACTAGGAGATATACGACGGTTTAAAAATGCCAAACAGCTGAATGCATACGTTGGAATTGATATTATGCGATATCAGTCAGGTAATACACAATATAGAGATCGTATCAATAAACGTGGCAATAAGAAACTACGGAAAATATTATATTTCATGATTTTTTCCATGATTTCATTACGAAAAAAAGGACAGAATCACATCGTTGATTACTATGACAAATTAAAAAAACAACCTCAGAGGAAACCTCATAAGGTTGCGGTGATAGCGTGTATAAATAAGTTCTTGAAAGTGGCATTTCACCTTATTTCACACAACATACCATACGATTATGAAATTGCTTCTACTCATTCATAATCACCTAGGCTAATCTCACTATACCATAAAGACCTTGCGAAAAAAATGGAAAAACGTTAGGTCTATTAGTCATGCGGAAATTTTGACTTACTCAGGAGGTTTATCCCCCCTGAATAAATCAAGGTAAATAATTCAAATAAATTGTGTAAAACACTTGACTGGAGGTAAGAAAAGTTAGA
>NZ_AUQA01000010.1:0-2856 GCF_000445495.1 Virgibacillus sp. CM-4 | reverse complement strand
ATTTGTACCCTAAAAACTAAATAAGAGATCATTCAACGACGTTTCAAAGCCAAATTGGTTAGTTAAGTCCTCGATCGATTAGTATTCGTCAGCTCCACGTGTCACCACGCTTCCACCTCGAACCTATCAACCTCATCATCTCTGAGGGATCTTACTCACTTGAAGTGATGGGAAGTCTCATCTAGAGGGGGGCTTCATGCTTAGATGCTTTCAGCACTTATCCCTGCCACACGTAGCTACCCAGCTATGCTCCTGGCGGAACAACTGGTACACCAGCGGTGTGTCCATCCCGGTCCTCTCGTACTAAGGACAGCTCCTCTCAAACTTCCAACGCCCACGACGGATAGGGACCGAACTGTCTCACGACGTTCTGAACCCAGCTCGCGTACCGCTTTAATGGGCGAACAGCCCAACCCTTGGGACCGACTACAGCCCCAGGATGCGATGAGCCGACATCGAGGTGCCAAACCTCCCCGTCGATGTGAACTCTTGGGGGAGATAAGCCTGTTATCCCCGGGGTAGCTTTTATCCGTTGAGCGATGGCCCTTCCATGCGGAACCACCGGATCACTAAGCCCGACTTTCGTCCCTGCTCGACTTGTAGGTCTCGCAGTCAAGCTCCCTTCTGCCTTTACACTCTGCGAATGATTTCCAACCATTCTGAGGGAACCTTTGGGCGCCTCCGTTACTCTTTGGGAGGCGACCGCCCCAGTCAAACTGCCCGCCTGACACTGTCTCCGAACCGGATTACGGTCCTGGGTTAGAAGGTTCGTACAGCCAGGGTGGTATCCCACGGGTGCCTCCACGTAAGCTAGCGCTCACGCTTCGATGGCTCCCACCTATCCTGTACAAGCTGTACCAACATTCAATATCAGGCTACAGTAAAGCTCCACGGGGTCTTTCCGTCCTGTCGCGGGTAATGTGCATCTTCACACATAGTATAATTTCACCGGGTCTCTCGTTGAGACAGTGCCCAAGTCGTTGCACCTTTCGTGCGGGTCGGAACTTACCCGACAAGGAATTTCGCTACCTTAGGACCGTTATAGTTACGGCCGCCGTTTACTGGGGCTTCGGTTCAACGCTTCGCACCGAAGTGCTAACGCTTCCCCTTAACCTTCCAGCACCGGGCAGGTGTCAGCCCCTATACTTCGCCTTACGGCTTCGCAGAGACCTGTGTTTTTGCTAAACAGTCGCTTGGGCCTATTCACTGCGGCTCCTCGGCAGAGGAGCACCCCTTCTCCCGAAGTTACGGGGTCATTTTGCCGAGTTCCTTAACGAGAGTTCTCCCGCTCACCTTAGGATTCTCTCCTCGCCTACCTGTGTCGGTTTGCGGTACGGGCACCTATGAACTCACTAGAGGCTTTTCTTGGCAGTGTGAAATCCGGAACTTCGGTACTCTATTTCCCTCCCCATAACAGCTTGAAATTGCCGGACGGATTTGCCTATCCGACTTTCTCACTGCTTGGGCGCACGCTTCCATCGGTGCGCTTTCCTTATCCTACTGCGTCCCCCCATCGTTCAAACGCTCATGAGGTGGTACAGGAATATCTACCTGTTGTCCATCGCCTACGCCTTTCGGCCTCGGCTTAGGTCCCGACTAACCCTGAGAGGACGAGCCTTCCTCAGGAAACCTTAGGCATTCGGTGAAAGAGATTCTCACTCTTTTTTCGCTACTCATACCGGCATTCTCACTTCAAAGCGCTCCACCAGTCCTCACGGTCTGACTTCACAGCACTTTGAACGCTCTCCTACCATTGTTCGTAGAACAATCCGCAGCTTCGGTGATACGTTTAGCCCCGGTACATTTTCGGCGCAGAGTCACTCGACCAGTGAGCTATTACGCACTCTTTAAATGATGGCTGCTTCTAAGCCAACATACTGGTTGTCTAAGCAACTCCACATCCTTTTCCACTTAACGTATACTTAGGGACCTTAGCTGGCGGTCTGGGCTGTTTCCCTTTCGACTATGAACCTTATCACCCATAGTCTGACTCCCAAGGCAAAGTAACTGGCATTCGGAGTTTGACTGAATTCGGTAACCCGGTGAGGGCCCCTAGTCCAATCAGTGCTCTACCTCCAGTACTCATCTCCTTGAGGCTAGCCCTAAAGCTATTTCGGAGAGAACCAGCTATCTCCGTGTTCGATTGGCATTTCACCCCTACCCACACCTCATCCCCGCATTTTTCAACATACGTGGGTTCGGGCCTCCAGTCAGTGTTACCTGACCTTCACCCTGGACATGGGTAGATCACACGGTTTCGGGTCTACGACCGCATACTCATTCGCCCTATTCAGACTCGCTTTCGCTGCGGCTCCGTGTCTTCCACTTAACCTTGCATACGATCGTAACTCGCCGGTCCATTCTACAAAAGGTACGCCGTCACCCATAAACGGGCTTCGACTACTTGTAGGCACACGGTTTCAGGTTCTCTTTCACTCCCCTTCCGGGGTGCTTTTCACCTTTCCCTCACGGTACTGGTTCACTATCGGTCACTAGGGAGTATTTAGCCTTGGGAGATGGTCCTCCCGGATTCCGACGGAATTCCACGTGTTCCGCCGTACTCAGGATCCACTCCGGAGGAAATTCCTTTTCGATTACAGGGCTCTTACCTTCTTTGGCGGATCTTTCCAGATCGCTTCATCTAATGAATTTCTTGGTAACTCCAATGGAGTGTCCTACAACCCCAGAAGGCAAGCCTTCTGGTTTGGGCTGATTCCGTTTCGCTCGCCGCTACTTAGGAAATCGCATTTGCTTTCTTTTCCTCCGGGTACTGAGATGTTTCAGTTCCCCGGGTGTGCCTCTTCTATCCTATGTATTCAGATAGAAGTACTGTTCCATTACGAACAGTGGGTTCCC
>NZ_AUQA01000009.1:0-83993 GCF_000445495.1 Virgibacillus sp. CM-4 | reverse complement strand
GGTAGTTGGGGCTTTGCCCCTGCAAGAGTAGGACGCCGCCAGGCCATTTCATAAACTGACCGTAAGTACTACGGTCAGTTTTTTGTTTATATAGACTAAGGTTTTTAAGCATATATATGGTGGGCATACCATATTTTGATATATATTATTTTATAAAATAAAACAGGAGGTGCGAAAATTTGGAGGAAATCCTAGATGACTTATTAGGTGAACATTTCTATCTCATTATGACACGTGTGTTAATTGCACTGGTTTTATCTGGATTAATTGGATTTGAAAGAGAGATTAAGAATCATTCAGCGGGTTTTCGCACACACATCTTAGTTGGTGTGGGTTCTTGTTTAATGATGCTTCTTTCGCTATTTGGTTTCGAATCATTTATGGAAGAATATGATCAAGTTCAATTTGACCCAGCGAGAATTCCTTCATATGTTATTAGTGGGATCGGCTTTCTTGGAGCGGGTACGATTATTGTTTATGGTGGAACCATTCGTGGTTTAACAACTGCTGCTTCTATATGGACCGTAGCTGGACTAGGTTTAGTAGTCGGAGCAGGAATGTACGCAGCAGCTGTTTTTACAACGTTGATTATTTTATTGAGTTTAATTTTTCTTAATAACTTTGAGCGATTGTTTAGACGTGGTGGCAGCTCGAATTTAATACAAATTGTTACATTACCTGGTTTACATGTAAATGAAGTTGTTGCTGCTTTTGAAAAATTTAATTTAACAATAAAAGAAGTAGAGATCATCAAAATAGAAAATGACTTGCGAAATATATTTATTAAAATCGAAAAAAAGCCAGACTTAGATCGTATATCATTATTCGAGGAGATCTCAAAGGTTGATCATGTTAAAAATATCACGGAACTTAAATAAGAAAGACTACAAAAAGAACCTTACAACATACAATAAGTTGTAAGGTTTTTAAAAAATTTAAGGATGATACCACTCTTAGGTTTTGTATCTTTGTTTTTTGTCAAAAATAAGCTTAGACAATGTATTTGCATCTTTAGTATTTTGCCGTATAATAAAGGTATAGTCAAAGATAGTCAAAGTCAAAGGATAATGATCTAAAAGGGGGTGGGCATATGAGTAATATATCAGATATAATTGAAAATTATCTAAAGCAAATACTCCAAGCAAAAGGGAAAAATGTAATTGAAATAAAACGAAGCGAGATTGCTGATCAATTTCAATGTGTCCCCTCACAAATTAATTATGTGATTAACACTAGGTTTACCGTGGAAAAAGGATATATAGTTGAAAGTAAACGTGGAGGCGGTGGATATATTCGAATCATGCGAGTTATTCATCAAGATAAATCAGATCTAATTGATGAGATTATTAGTATGGTCAATCCAACCGTCTCGCAACAAAAAACCATAGATGTCTTAGAAAGGTTATTAGAGGAACAAATTGTTACGCAGAGGGAAGCAAAGATTATGCTTAGTGCAATAGGAAGAGAAACGCTAGCTTTCCAACTGCCATTACGTGATGAGATCCGTGCACGCATATTAACTTCTATGCTTCGTACGTTAAAGTATTTAAATAAGTAAAGGGGGTAATCAGAAAATGAAGTGCCAGGAATGTCATGAGCGACCTGCGACACTCCATTTTTCCCAAGTAATTCAAGGGAAGAAAATGGAAGTCCATGTTTGCAATGTTTGTGCAAAGGAAAAAGGGTATATGAATTATCCTGAAGATGGTTATTCCTTGCATCATTTGTTATCTGGACTCTTTAACTTTGATACATCTAATATTGCAAGCGCACAAGGAACTACTTACCAGCAGGTAAATGAATTGCAGTGTCCAAAATGTGAATTGACTTTTTCTGAATTTAAACAGATTGGTAAATTTGGGTGTGCAGTCTGTTATGAAACGTTTAATGAACGTCTTGACCCTATTTTTCGCCGAGTACATGCAGGAAATACAAAGCATAATGGTAAAATACCGAAACGTCAGGGTGGGGACTTGCATAAAAAGAAACAGGTAGAAGCTTTAAAAGATCAATTAAAATCCTTAGTTGAAAATGAAGCGTTTGAAGAAGCTGCAAAAGTCCGAGATAAAATTAAAGCATTGAATCAAGACCAGGATAAGCCAGAGGCAGGTGATCAGTCTTGACTTTACAACAGTTTATGAATGAAGCGCTTAGCCCGTGGATGAGAAAAGAAGGCCCAGATAGCGATATTGTATTAAGCAGTCGGATTCGGCTTGCTAGAAACTTTGCAAATGTAGCTTATCCTATTCTTGCTGATCCAGATCAATTAGAAGAAATTCGCAATTTCTTTAAAGAGAAATATGAGAATCAATCTTTTGAGGAATATAAACAGTTTGCTTTTATCTCTATTCGAGATTTATCATCAGTAGAAAAACGGGTATTAGTAGAAAAACATTTAATTAGCCCTTTATTGGCAAAATATTCCGAATCAGCAGCCACTTTAATATCAGAAAATGAGCAAGTGTCATTAATGATTAACGAAGAAGATCACATTCGAATGCAATTATACTTCCCAGGTTTTCAGCTATCCAAAGCACTTAATAAGGCTTTTGAATTTGATGATTGGCTAGAAGAGAAAATTAATTATGCATTTGATGAAACAAGAGGGTATTTAACCAGCTGTCCTACAAATGTGGGTACCGGTATGCGTGCTTCTGTTATGATGCATCTTCCTGCACTCGTTTTTACAAAGCAAATTAATCGTATGATTCCAGCAATTAATCAATTAGGTTTAGTAGTTCGCGGAATCTATGGGGAAGGCAGTGAGGCTCAAGGTAATATTTTTCAAATTTCTAACCAAATAACCCTTGGAAAGTCGGAAGAAGATATTGTTGAGGATTTGCAAAGCGTGGTACAGCAGCTTATTGAGCATGAGCGACATGCACGGGAACAGTTAATGGATCAAATGCGTACAAAATTAGAGGACCGGATATGCCGTTCATATGGTGTACTAGAATATGCAAGAATTATTGAATCGAAAGAAGCTGCTCAATGTTTATCAGATGTTCGATTAGGGATAGACTTAGGATTATTAGGAAATGTTTCTCGAAATATATTAAATGAATTAATGATACTTACGCAACCAGGATTCTTACAACAATATGCCAAAAAAACGTTGACAGCAAATGAACGTGATGTGTTACGAGCGTCACTCATTCGCCAGCGATTAGAATTAGAGAAATAGATAGGAGGAATTATTATATGATGTTTGGACGTTTCACTGAAAGAGCACAAAAGGTACTAGCGTTATCACAAGAAGAAGCTGTACGACTTGGACATAATAATATTGGTACAGAACATATCCTTTTAGGACTTGTCAGAGAGGGCGAAGGGATAGCTGCTAAAGCCTTGCAATCATTAAACCTTGAAATATCTAAAATTCAAGAAGAGGTGGAGAAATTAATTGGAGTTGGCAAACAGCCAATGCAGTCGATTCACTACACGCCTCGTGCCAAAAAGGTTGTGGAACTTTCACAAGACGAAGCAAGGAAACTAGGGCATTCCTATGTAGGTACAGAGCATATTTTACTGGGACTTATCCGAGAAGGCGAAGGCGTTGCGGCACGCGTATTGAATAATTTAGGTGTTAGCTTAAATAAAGCGAGACAACAGGTGCTTCAATTGCTTGGAAGCAATGAATCACAGACAAATCGTCAAGGTCGTGGTCAGCAATCCAATGCAAATACGCCTACATTAGATTCATTAGCTCGTGATTTAACTGTAAGTGCAAAAGAAGGGAATATTGATCCGGTTATTGGACGTAGTAAGGAAATCGAAAGAGTAATTCAAGTTTTAAGTCGCCGGACAAAAAACAATCCAGTACTAATTGGAGAACCTGGTGTTGGGAAGACAGCTGTAGCAGAAGGGTTAGCCCAACAGATTATTAATAATGAAGTTCCGGAAATATTACGCGATAAACGCGTGATGACCCTGGATATGGGTACAGTAGTTGCAGGAACAAAATACCGTGGTGAATTCGAGGATCGGTTAAAAAAAGTGATGGAAGAGATTCGCCAGGCAGGAAACATTATTCTGTTTATCGATGAATTACACACATTGATCGGTGCTGGTGGGGCAGAAGGAGCAATTGATGCTTCCAATATACTTAAACCATCTTTAGCTCGTGGAGAACTACAATGTATTGGTGCTACTACATTGGATGAGTACCGTAAATATATTGAAAAAGATGCTGCTCTGGAACGTAGATTCCAGCCAATCCAAGTAGATGAGCCGACATTAGAGGAAACCGTTCAAATATTAAATGGTTTACGTGATCGTTATGAAGCGCATCACCGTGTAACGATAACAGATGAAGCAATAGAAGCAGCTGCTAACCTATCTGATCGCTATATTACTGATCGTTTTCTCCCGGATAAGGCAATTGATTTAATTGATGAGGCTGGTTCAAAGGTTCGTTTACGCTCTTATACCGTTCCACCAAACCTAAAAGAATTAGAACAAAAACTTGAAGAAGTCCGAAAAGAAAAGGATGCAGCTGTGCAAAGTCAAGAATTTGAAAAAGCGGCATCGCTTCGTGATTCAGAACAACGTCTTCGTGAAGAGTTAGAAGAAACAAAGAATGAGTGGAAAGAAAAACAAGGCCAAACCGATTCAGAAGTCACCATCGAAGATATTGCTAGTGTTGTTTCTACCTGGACTGGTGTGCCTGTTTCGAAATTAACCAAAGACGAAAGCGATCGATTATTAAATATGGAAGGAATACTACACAATCGTGTAATTGGGCAAGAGGAAGCTGTAAATGCTATTTCCAAAGCTATTCGAAGAGCACGTGCTGGATTAAAAGATCCGAAGCGGCCAATTGGTTCCTTTATTTTCTTAGGCCCTACTGGTGTTGGAAAAACAGAATTGGCTCGTGCCCTAGCAGAAGCAATGTTTGAAGATGAAGATGCTATGATTCGAATAGATATGTCGGAGTATATGGAAAAACACGCTACTTCTCGCTTAGTTGGTTCTCCTCCAGGATACGTTGGTTATGACGAGGGAGGACAATTAACAGAAAAGGTACGTAGAAAACCATATTCTGTTGTTCTATTAGATGAAGTAGAGAAGGCACATCCAGAAGTATTTAATATTTTATTACAAGTGTTGGAAGATGGTCGACTTACAGATTCTAAAGGGCGGGTTGTAGATTTTCGTAATACCGTCCTAATCATGACTTCTAATGTAGGTGCAAGCGAATTAAAACGAAATAAATATGTTGGCTTTAATCTTGAGGAGGAAGGCCAAGAATATAAAGATATGAAATCAAAGGTGATGGATGAGATGAAAAAGTCATTCCGTCCAGAGTTTCTTAACCGAATTGACGAAACCATTGTATTCCATTCCTTAGAGAAAAAGCATATGAAGAATATTGTAACCTTAATGGTAGAGCAGTTACAACGACGCCTTAAGGGCCAAGATATTGATTTCTCACTAACAGATAAGGCAGTTGAAAAAATTGCTAATGAAGGATTTGATCCAGAATATGGCGCTAGACCACTTCGTCGTTCCATCCAGAAAAACATCGAAGATTTATTATCAGAAGAACTGCTTAAAGAAACAATAACAAAAGGTCAAAAAGTGAAAATAGGTTTAAATAATAAAGGGGAATTTATTATTCTTCCTTAAATCCTATAAGGAAAAATGGTCTTCATGAGAGTAAGGTGCTCTTATGGAGACCCTTTTAGATATACTTTATAAAAAATGCAGAATGGAAGAAATGCCCTAATCGTATAACGTTCATCCGCACCATATGGTATGTTAAAATAGAAAAGAAAGATGAAATTCAAGTAGCTACGCTTCAAAACATATAAACTTCTTATTAAAGTGAAACCGATAGGCATGTAGAAACTCCATTGTAATTTCCCTCAAAACTATTCATTACTGATATGCCAGTCAACTAAATTGTGGCAAGACTATGGAAATATTTGATTAAATTGATAGGAACCTGTAACTTTCTTATTGCTAAAATCGTTTATAATAGATAAGTGAAGGGGTAGAGGAATTTGGCGAAACGAAAAACAAAATATGTTTGTCATGAATGTGGGTATGAATCCGCCAAATGGATGGGTAAATGCCCTGGTTGTAATAATTGGAATACATTCATTGAAGAAATTGAAGTTACTGGCGGCAGACATAAACAGTCTTTCCAAACAGGAGCAAGATCTGTTGGTAAACCAGAAAAGATTACGTCAATTGAAACAAAAGAGGAGCCAAGGATCACTACAACGATGAAAGAGTTCAATCGTGTACTAGGTGGTGGAATTGTTCCGGGATCTTTAGTACTTATTGGTGGTGATCCTGGTATAGGGAAGTCTACCTTGTTATTACAGATTTCATCGCATTTAGCGGATAAACAATTGCCAGTTCTTTATATTTCAGGTGAGGAATCGACAAAGCAAACAAAACTAAGAGCCGATCGCTTAGGTGTTAAAACAGGCTTATTATATGTGCTAGCGGAGACAAATTTAATGGATATAGCCAATCAAATAGAAGCAGTAAAGCCTTCTTTTGTGGTGATTGATTCCATACAAACCATCTTTCGCGAAGAAGTCTCAAGCGCACCGGGAAGTGTTTCACAAGTACGAGAATGTACATCCGAATTGATGAAGCTTGCAAAAACAAATGGAATTCCAATATTTATTGTGGGACATGTAACCAAAGAAGGGGCTATTGCTGGTCCCAGACTATTAGAACATATGGTTGATGCTGTGCTCTATTTTGAAGGAGAACGTCATCATACGTATCGGATATTACGCGGTGTGAAAAACCGGTTTGGCAGTACGAATGAGATGGGTATCTTTGAAATGAAAGAGGAAGGATTACGAGAAGTACTAAACCCCTCTGAGATATTTTTAGAAGAACGTTCACAGGGTGCTGCTGGATCAACTGTTGTTGCATCGATGGAAGGAACTAGACCTGTACTTGTTGAAATACAAGCATTAATATCTCCGACTGCTTTTGGAAATCCACGTAGGATGGCTACTGGTGTGGATCACAACCGTGTTCCGTTATTAATGGCAGTATTGGAAAAGCGTGTTGGACTAATGCTTCAGAACCAAGATGCTTATATAAAGGTTGCTGGAGGCGTGAAATTGGATGAACCAGCTATTGATTTAGCAATAGCTGTAAGCATTGCTTCTAGTTTTCGAGATCAACCTACAAAACCAGATGATATTTTTATAGGTGAAGTAGGCTTAACAGGCGAAATTAGGCGTGTGTCTAGGATAGAACAACGTGTTCAGGAAGCAGCGAAGCTTGGATTTAAACGGGTAATTTGCCCAAAAAATAATTTAGACGGTTGGACAACCCCTGATAATATTGAAGTCATTGGTGTTAATTCGGTACAAGAGGCATTGAATTTAGGTGTAAGTCGATAAATGGAATAATATTTATTGTAATATGTTTTTTTATTTGATATAATAATATGTTTATATATTTGAATTAGGATGATAGCTATGCTATGCTTTAATTGACATTATAATATTTTATTACTTTCGAAGGATTATTTTTTTTGAACCTCGGCAATAATATAGGTTAGGAGGTGGCAGTGGTGCTGAAAAAGATAGTTCATTTATTCTTTATTATATTAGGCGGTACCGTTGGGTATTTATATGTCCCTGATATCTTGACTTTATTAGATTTTACAGATGCAAATTGGGTGTTTTCACCATATGTAGGAACGGTAATTGGTGCAATTATTTTCTTTCTCCTTTCATATTGGCTTGTTGATTATATTGTCGGTTTTTTAAAGTGGGTAGAAGAAGCGCTTATAAAATTGCCTGTTGGTGATCTGTTTTTTGGAAGTTTAGGTTTAATGGCAGGATTAATTATTGCCTTTTTAGTTAATATACCATTAACGGATATTAATATTGAATTAGTATCTCAAGTACTTCCGTTGTTTACAACAATATTGCTAGGTTACTTTGGTTTTCAAGTTGGGTTTAGAAGAAGAGATGAATTTTTAAACTTATTGAATATCAATAAAAAGGAACGTGAAAAACGCAAGCCGGCTGAAAATGAGCAGCAACAAGTTTCTGCCATTTCACCGAAAGCTAAAATTTTAGATACGAGTGTTATCATTGATGGGCGTATTGCTGATATTTGCCAAACAAATTTTTTAGAGGGGACCATTGTAATCCCTCAGTTCGTTCTAGGTGAATTGCAGCATATTGCCGATTCATCCGATGTGCTAAAAAGGAATAGAGGCCGTAGAGGGCTTGATGTATTAAACCGTATCCAGAAGGAATTGCCTGTTAAAGTGGAAATTTACGAAGGTGATTTTGAAGATATACATGAAGTGGATAGTAAACTTATTAAGTTAGCAAAAGTAATTGATGGCATCGTTGTGACGAATGATTTTAATTTAAATAAAGTCTGTGATTTACAAAGTGTGCATGTGTTAAATATCAATGATTTAGCGAATGCGGTTAAACCAGTTGTTTTACCTGGAGAAGAACTTGTCGTCCAAGTCATTAAAGACGGTAAAGAACACAATCAAGGTATTGCTTACTTAGATGATGGTACTATGATTGTGGTTGAAGAGGGTAGAGATTATATTGGCAAAACCATAGAGGTATTAATTACGAGTGTGTTGCAAACATCTGCCGGTCGAATGATATTTGCTAAACCAAAATTACTTGAAAAAGCATTGTAAAAAAGGTATAACTTATAAAGGATAGATAAAGTGATAACATCGATTGTTATCACTTTTGTTATACTGAAGAGGGAAGTATAATTTTATTTAGAAATCATCTTAGACTATCACCGCAGTTAACGCAGGATGTAACGTTGCCTGTGCCATTAAAGCCGGATGAGTCTATTAGTTACTTATTTTATGTATTGATATAGAAAGGGGCAGAACCATGACAAACCAGGTTCGAGTACGTTATGCGCCAAGTCCAACTGGTCATTTGCATATCGGGAATGCACGTACAGCATTATTTAACTATTTATACGCCAAACATTTTAATGGGAAAATGGTCATTCGAATAGAAGACACAGACGATAAAAGAAACGTAGCTGGTGGGGAAGAAAGTCAGCTCAAATTTCTAAAATGGCTCGGTGTTGATTGGGATGAGGGAGCAGACATAGGTGGTGATTATGGCCCTTATCGCCAAATGGAACGACTTGACATCTATCAGAAATATGTAGACGAACTCTTAGAGAGGGGTTTAGCATATAAATGTTATATGACAGAAGAGGAATTAGATGAAGAAAGAGAGGAGCAGCGTGCAAAAGGACAAGTTCCTAAATATTCAGGTGCACACCGTGATTTAACAGCCGAACAGATTGCAGTGTTTGAAGAGGAAGGGCGTAAGCCAAGCATTCGTTTCCGTGTACCAGATAATACGACGTATACGTTTATGGATATGGTTCGTGGCAAGATCACATTCGAATCCAGTGATTTTGGTGATTGGGTCATTGTAAAGAAAAGCGGAATACCTACGTATAATTTCGCAGTTGCCATTGATGATCATTTAATGGAAATTACAAATGTTTTGCGTGGGGAGGAGCATATCTCGAATACTCCGAAACAAATGATGGTTTATGAAGCGTTTGGTTGGGAGCCGCCACAGTTTGGACATATGACGCTTATTCTTAATGAAGAGCGAAAAAAATTAAGTAAACGTGACCAACATATTTTGCAATTTATTGAGCAGTATCATAATCTTGGGTACTTACCAGAAGCTCTCTTTAATTTCATTGCCTTATTAGGCTGGTCACCAGTTGGAGAGGAAGAGATCTTCGATAAAGAAACATTGATTTCTATTTTTGATCCAGAAAGACTTTCAACGTCTGCCGCAATATTTGATCGTCACAAATTGAAATGGATGAATAATGAGTATATAAAAGCAGCAGATTTAGGGGATGTAATTGAACTTGCAATGCCGCATTTAGTGGAAGCTGGTAAGCTATCAGCAAATATGGATGCAGCTACAAAGGAATGGGCAGAAAAGGTAATTGCGCTTTATAAAGATCAATTAAGGTATGGTGCGGAGATCGTGGAGTTAACCGATATGTTCTTTAATAAAGAGATCGCTTTTGATGAAGGTGCGATGGATGTTCTGCAAGAAGAACAAGTTCCAGAAGTGTTACAAGTATTCACAGATAAGCTTATCCACTTAGAGGATTTCTCAAAAGACGCTATTAAAGCACAAATCAAGGCAACGCAAAAAGAGACCGGACACCGCGGTAAACGTTTATTTATGCCGATTCGTGTAGCAACAACAGGTCAAACGCATGGTCCAGAGCTTCCGATGGCAATTGAATTACTGGGAAAAGAAGATGTGGTTGCTCGTCTTGATCAAGTTTTAAATAAATTAGATGCTTAATAATTCACATTCCGCATAATATATAATATAGTATTATTACAATATGGAACGATGAAGAGGGAAAGTAGGAAGTAACCCGCTTATACAGAGAGAATCACCTAGGCTGCGAGTGGTTTTAAGCATTGTTTCCGAAGTGCTCCTCAGAGTCTGTTATGGAAATTAGTACATAACGGCGGTTCTCTACCGTTATAAGAGCTAAGTTGGTAGGGGTTTGTGCTCTTTTCTCCCCCTTCAAACAGAGTGGAACCGCGCATAAGCGTCTCTGTGTATTGTACACAGGGACGCTTATTTTTGATATAAGCACTAGATATACAAATGTTAACGGTGAGGAGGATACGAAATTGGGGATATGGAAGCGGATGAGAGAAGATATGGATGTAGTTTTTGAGCAAGATCCGGCAGCACGAACGTATATCGAAGTTTGCCTAACCTATTCAGGATTACATGCCGTGTGGTCTCATCGCATTGCACATGCTTTTTATAAACGGAGAATGTTTTTTATTGCCCGTGTGATATCACAAGTGAGCCGTTTTTTAACTGGAATTGAAATCCACCCAGGAGCGATCATTGGCCGCCGTTTGTTTATCGACCATGGCATGGGGGTGGTCATAGGGGAAACATGTGAAATAGGAGATAATGTAACCATCTTCCAGGGAGTGACCTTGGGCGGTACTGGTAAGGAAAAAGGGAAGCGTCATCCTACCGTTAAAAACAATGCATTAATTGCAACTGGTGCCAAGGTGCTTGGGTCCATTACGATCGGTGAAAGTGCAAAAGTAGGTGGTGGTTCCGTGGTACTCCGAGATGTACCAGATCATGCTACTGTTGTAGGAGTTCCAGGAAAAGTAGTTAAGCAAAATGGGGAAAAAGTAAGAAGAGATCTGGACCATCATAAGATGCCGGATCCTGTTTCCAACCGCTGTGAATATTTACAAAACGAAATAGATGCGTTAAAAGGTGAAATTGCAGAATTGAAGGAAGGGAAAAAACATCATGTCGATTAAAATTTATAATACACTTACTCGCCAAAAAGAAGTATTTAAACCCTTAAATGAAGGCAAAGTAAGCATTTATGTATGTGGACCTACTGTATACAATTACATCCATATAGGCAATGCTAGACCGGCTATTGTGTTTGATACCGTTCGACGTTACTTTGAATATAAAGGTTTCACTGTTGATTATGTACTTAATTTCACAGATGTGGATGATAAATTAATTAAGGCTGCAAATGAACTAGGGGAAGAAGTGCCGGAGGTTGCAGGCCGATTTATTGATGCTTATCTTGAAGATGTTGGTGCGTTAGGAGTGAAGAAAGCAACAAGAAACCCACGTGTAACGGAGACGATGGATGATATTATTCAATTCATAGAAAAGCTTATTGAGAAGGGTTACGCATACGAGGCTGAAGGTGATGTATATTTTAAGCCTCGTCAATTTGATGGGTATGGTAAGTTATCACATCAATCCATTGATGAATTGCGGGCAGGTTCTCGAATTCAAGTTGGAGAAAAGAAAAAGGATCCATTGGATTTTGCTCTTTGGAAACAAGCAAAGGAAGGAGAAATAGCTTGGGATTCTCCTTGGGGCAAAGGGCGTCCAGGGTGGCATATAGAATGCTCTGCTATGGTAAAGAAATATTTAGGTGATACCATTGATATTCATGCTGGCGGACAAGATTTAGCATTTCCTCATCATGAAAATGAAATAGCACAGTCGGAAGCAATGAACGGAAAAACATTTGCTAATTATTGGATGCATAATGGATATATTAATATAGATAATGAAAAAATGTCTAAATCACTAGGGAATTTTGTGCTAACGCGAGATTTAATTAATCAGCATGATCCGCAAGTACTTCGTTTCTTTATGCTCAGTGTACATTATCGTCACCCAATCAATTTTACAGAAGAGTTGCTTAAGAGTGCAGAAAACAGTTTGGAAAGAATTACAACAGCATATGATAATCTTGCACATCGTAAAGCTTCCAGCATGGACTTAGTTGACCATAAAGATAGATGGATGGAAAAAATATCTAATTGGAAGCAGCAATTTGAAGATGAAATGGATGATGACTTTAATACTGCAAATGGAATATCAGTGCTTTTTGATGTTACAAAAGAAGCAAATGTTTATTTGCAATCACATCAAACATGCAGCCATGTAATTGAAGCATTTCAAGAGACGATACAGTCTTTCTTAAATGTGTTAGGTATTGAAATAAAAGAAGACCAGCCGTTGCTTGATGAAGATATTGAGGCATTAATTGAAGAGAGGAATGAAGCTAGAAAAGCCCGTAACTTTGAACGAGCAGATGAGATTCGTGATATGCTAAAGGATAAAAATATTCTACTAGAGGATACACCTCAAGGAGTACGATGGAAGAGGGGCTAATATGAAGGACGATGTGAAACAGATGAAAAGCTTAGCCCTTGCTTATATGGGAGATGCTGTCTATGAAGTGTATATTAGGGAGCATCTCTTGCAACATGGTCAAGTAAAGCCGCAACAATTACACAAAGAAGCAATTAAATACGTGTCAGGGAAAGCACAGGCAAATGTTGTCATGCAGTGGTTGGAAATAGGGTATCTCAGTGAGGAGGAACAACGGGTAGTAGCTAGGGGCCGAAATGCGAAGTCTGGTTCGGTTCCTAAGAATTTAAGTGTCCAAGCCTATCGTTATAGTACAGCATTTGAAGCACTCATCGGGTATCATTACTTGTCAAAACATCAAGCGCGTCTGGATGAACTAATAGAGGATGCCATTAAAGTTACAGAAAGGAGTGAGGCTTAATGGATCAAGAATTAATTATCGGTAAGAACCCGGTGATAGAAGCATTGAATTCGGGTCGGTCAGTTAATAAAGTGTTAATTTCGGAACAATTGAATGCGACCACACAAGGTAAAATTATTCAATTCGGTAAAACTGCAGGGACAATTGTACAGAAAGTGCCAAAGCGTAAATTAGATCAGCTATCCAATGGTAATCATCAAGGGGTGGTTGCCTATGTAGCTTCCTATAACTATGCTACGTTGGATGACTTGTTCCAGAAAGCACAGGAGCGGTCAGAATCACCTTTCTTTATCATCTTAGATGAATTGGAAGACCCTCATAACTTGGGTTCTATTCTCCGTTCTGCTGATGCTGTGGGAGCACATGGGGTTATTATTCCTAAACGTCGCTCCGTAGGATTAACAGCAACCGTTGCTAAAACTGCGGCAGGTGCAATTGAGCATATTCCGGTAGCTAGAGTGACCAATATTGCAACTACAATTGATGAATTAAAAGATCGCCATATATGGGTGGTTGGGACAGAAGCAAATGCGACGGAAGACTACAGGAAGCTGGATGGTACATTACCGATTGCGATTGTGATAGGTAACGAAGGAAAAGGGATGAGTCGTTTAGTTCAAAAGAAGTGCGATTGGACGGTCAGCCTTCCGATGAAAGGAAAAGTTTCCTCTTTAAACGCGTCCGTTGCCTGTGGGCTACTATTGTACGAGGTTTATCGCAAAAGGTTTCCTGTTGGTGAATAAAGATGATTGTAGTAATTGTTGATGGATATAACATAATTGGAGCATGGGAAGAACTTCAGAAACTAAAAGAGAAAGATGTTGGACAAGCTAGAGATCGCTTAATCGAACTAATGGCAGAATATCAAGCTTATTCGGGGTATCGAGTGATTGTTGTTTTTGATGCTTACTATGTTAGAGGAATTGCCAGTAAACTAAAGGCATACGATGTGGAAGTTATCTTTACTAAAGAGAAAGAAACAGCTGATGAATGTATAGAGAAGCTAGTAAAAGAAGTGAAAAACATTCAAACCCAAGTGTATGTTGCAACTTCGGATTACGCTGAACAACGTACAATATTTGGTAGTGGAGCTTTACGAAAGTCGGCAAGAGAGCTATTTATAGAATCGAAAAATATAGAAAAAGAAATAGAAGCAACAATCGATCTGCATCATAAAACCCAGGCTCATACGAAAATTGAGTTGGACCAAGCCGTTCTGGAAAAATTTGAGAAGTGGCGAAGGGGAGAAATGTAAAAATAGGGTTAAACCGCATCATTCTCCTCTTTTGCTGTGTTGACGATTATAAAGCGCTTCCTGTATAATAAGTTTTAAATTGACTGCGTGGTAGTCAGGGGGTCATCTTGGTGAGTGCCAACCATATGGAGATTGACGAGAAGCATTTGAGTATGTTGGATGATGAGGGGATATTGCAGCTTATCCATCAAGGAAATAGTCAAGCGCTGGATTATTTAATACATAAGTATAGGAATTTTGTACGGGCAAAAGCTCGAACCTATTTCTTAATAGGCGCTGATAAAGAGGATATTATTCAGGAAGGGATGATTGGCCTGTATAAGGCGATCCGTGATTATGACGGGGACAAGCTATCGTCTTTTAAAGCTTTTGCAGAATTATGTGTTACTAGACAAATTATTACAGCAATTAAAACCGCCACTCGGCAAAAGCATATTCCTCTTAATTCCTATGTATCTTTGGACAAGCCAATTTATGATGAAGAGACTGACCGCACTTTATTAGATGTGATTGCAGGATCAAAAGCCATAGACCCGCAGGAGCTTTTGATAAATAGAGAGAAGTTTGGGGATATGGAACTAAAATTATCAGAATTGTTAAGCGAATTAGAGAAGAAAGTGCTTCATCTTTATCTGGACGGTAGGACGTATCAGGAGATATCTGTGGATCTTAACCGGCATGTAAAGTCTATTGATAATGCGCTTCAACGAGTGAAGCGCAAATTAGAGCAGCTCATAGAAGGGAATGAGCTTACACATTAGGAGATATATTGACACGATATTGCAAGCGTGCTAGAGTTGATAGTAGATTATTCCCTCGTTTGAGGTGACGTTATGAACAAAAAGATAACTTTGGCATGTGCAGAATGTTCAAGTAGAAATTATACCACACATAAGAATGTATCCACACAACCTGCACGGCTGGAAGTGAAAAAATACTGCAAAGTTTGCGGTAAGCATACGCTGCACCGTGAGACGAAATAGACTCCGATGCGCTGAATATAGTATGGGGTTAGCTAGTAAGGGTCAAAAATAGATAAGGTGACCCACGATTTTCAGGTTAGGTAGGGGGTACAAGTATGTTTCGTTTCTTAAAAAATGTTTCAAGAGAAATGAAAAAAGTTAGCTGGCCAAGCGGCAAGGAATTAACTAGTTATACAATTACGGTTATTACAACAGTAGCTTTCATGGCATTATTTTTCTTTTTAATTGATCTTGGAATTACACAAATTTTGAATCTGTTATAATATTGATTGAATATTTATAGGATAAATATGCTATAATGAAGAATAATATACGACTTTTTAGAAAAACCCGGAGGAAAACGGGTTTTTTAAATTGGCAAATAAATGTAATGAGAATCAATTGAAAATTAAGGGGATATCCCCTCATTTCATATAAAATGACTAATAGTAAAAGGGAGGGAAGGACAAAGTTAGATTGTCCTAATAAAATGGAGAAAAATTGGTATGTCGTTCACACATACTCTGGTTATGAGAACAAAGTAAAAATGAATTTAGAAAAACGTGTCCAATCAATGGGGATGGAAGACAAGATCTTCCGTGTTATTGTCCCAGAGGATGAAGAAACGGAAATAAAAAATGGGAAGAAGAAAGTAACGAAGAAAAAGTTCTTTCCTGGTTATGTATTAACAGAGATGGTTATGACTGATGATTCTTGGTATGTGGTAAGGAATACACCTGGTGTAACTGGCTTTATTGGTTCAAGTGGCGGTGGAACGAAACCAACTCCATTGCTGCCAGATGAAGTAGAGAGTGTGCTAAAACGTATGGGTGTGGATGAAGCTGTCGTACAGTTTGACTTTGAATTAAAAGAAAATGTACGAGTAACAGATGGCCCCTTTACTGATTTCACAGGCAGTATTGAAAATATAGATACGGATAAACAAAAAGTGAAAGTTCACGTAAATATGTTTGGCAGAGAGACACCTGTAGAATTGGACTTCTCTCAAATTGAAAAACTATCATAAAACAACAAAAGAAAATTAGACAAACCTTGCATTATTTTAAAATCCATGCTAAAATTCTTTTGTTATTCATGTATCTACCCCATAGGTAGAACAAATTTGAGTGGGAGGGCATCACAAGGACCCTATTACCACATCACGGACTTTAAGGAGGTGTGTCTCGTGGCTAAAAAAGTAATTAAGCTTGTAAAATTACAAATCCCGGCTGGGAAAGCAAATCCAGCTCCACCAGTAGGTCCTGCATTAGGTCAGGCAGGTGTGAATATCATGGGATTCTGTAAAGAATTCAACGCACGTACGCAAGATCAAGCGGGTATGATTATCCCTGTTGAAATTACGGTGTTTGAAGACCGTTCATTTACATTTATTACAAAAACTCCACCTGCAGCTGTGCTGTTGAAAAAAGCAGCTGGTATTGAAACTGCTTCAGGTGAGCCTAATCGTAATAAAGTCGCTACAATTAAACGCGATAAAGTAAAAGAAATCGCAGAAACAAAAATGCCTGATTTAAATGCTGCTGACGTAGAAGCAGCGATGCGCATGGTTGAAGGAACCGCACGCAGCATGGGTATCAACATCGAAGACTAATCATGATGACCTATGTGCAGTCAACAGTAGCTATTTAGCTTGTTGACTAGTCAGCATTCTTACTTTGCGAAGCCAATCTTTGCATTGGAATGTTTACTGAGAGTACGGTATAGGTTGCGGTTGGGTTGCCTCTCGCAACCTTTTTCGTGAAGATGATAATTCGGTTTGGTACCAAATTATCCTCTTAAGCTTTATAAAAGCCGGGTCGTGCTTTTATAAGTGGGAGGTATAACCGTTATAACCACATTAGAGGAGGAAATAAAATGGCTAAAAAAGGAAAAAAACATCAAGAAGCTTTGAAGCTTGTTGATCGTTCAAAATCATATGAAGTAGCTGAAGCAATTGCTCTAGTTAAAGAGACTGCAAAAGCTAATTTCGATGAAACAGTAGAAGCTGCTTTTCGTTTAGGAGTAGATCCGAAGAAAGCAGATCAACAAATTCGGGGAGCAATGGTGCTTCCTCATGGAACAGGTAAATCACAACGAGTGCTTGTTTTCGCTAAAGGTGATAAAGCGAAAGAAGCGGAAGCTGCTGGTGCTGATTATGTTGGAGAGTCTGACTATATCAACAAAATTAACCAAGGCTGGTTTGAGTTTGATGTAGTAGTTGCTACTCCAGACATGATGGCAGAAGTTGGTAAACTTGGACGTGTATTAGGACCAAAAGGTCTAATGCCGAATCCAAAAACAGGAACAGTTACATTTGAAGTAGAAAAAGCTGTTCAAGATATTAAAGCGGGTAAAGTTGAATACCGTGTTGATAAATCTGCTAACATTCATGTTCCAATCGGCAAGATTTCATTTGATAATCAGAAACTTGTTGAGAACTTTGAAGCTATTACAGATACGCTTGTTAAAGCGAAGCCTCAAGCTTCTAAAGGGATGTACATGAAAAATGCATCTGTCGCTTCAACGATGGGGCCTGGAATCCGTGTTGACGTTTCAAATATGGTTCGTCGATAAAAAGTTATTGACTTTTTATTAAGAATTCGTTATACTGATTTTTGGCGATAAAAGAATATGTTGTACCGTAGACAGCAGGGACGCGCAGACGTTTAATTCATCCTGCCGAGGTGTTTATAAATAAATTGGTAATCGACTGATGTGTGATTCCAATAAAAATAAGCTCCCATGTCTGCGTGGGAGCTTTTTTAATAACTATAATTGCTTTGAGAATACGGTATAATAAGTAACTTTTAGGAGGTGGAAGAATGTCTGATATTATCGAACAAAAGAAACAACTTGTCGAAGAAATTAAAGATAAATTCTTGGCAAGTGAAACTTCAGTAGTAGTAGATTACCGAGGTTTGAATGTTGCAGAAGTAACAGAGCTACGTCAGCAACTGCGTGCAGAGGGGATAGAATTCAAAGTGTACAAAAACTCTATGACTCGCCGCGCGGTAGAGGCTGCTGAATTAAATGATCTTAGTGAAACGCTTGTTGGACCGTCTGCTGTTGCATTTAGTAATGACGATGTAGTAGCTCCAGCAAGAGTCCTGAATGAGTTTGCTAAAAAACATGAAGCACTTGAAATCAAAGGTGGCGTAATTCAAGGGAATGTTGCTACAATTGATCAAATTAAAGAATTAGCAGATCTTCCAAATTACGAAGGTATGGTATCTATGCTTCTTAGTGTGCTTCAAGCACCAATTCGTAATCTTGCATATGCTACTCAAGCAGTTGCAGATCAAAAAGAGGAACAAGGCGCTTAATTGGACCGTTTCGGTATAAACAATAAATAATTTATAAAAATTAGGAGGAAAAATATCATGACTAAAGAACAAATCATTGATGCAGTTAAAGAAATGTCTGTATTAGAACTTAATGATTTAGTGAAAGCAATTGAAGAAGAATTTGGAGTAACAGCTGCAGCACCTGTAGCAGTAGCAGGTGGAGCTGCTGGCGGTGGCGAAGCTGCTGAAGAACAAACTGAATTTGATGTAGTGCTTAATGATGCTGGCGCTTCTAAAATTAAGGTTGTTAAAGCAGTACGTGAAATCACTGGTCTAGGTCTTAAAGATGCAAAAGACCTTGTTGATAATGCACCAAAACCAGTAAAAGAAGGCGTATCTAAAGAAGACGCTGAAGAAGTTAAAGGTAAGCTAGAAGAAGCAGGTGCAACTGTAGAAGTTAAGTAATTAATTTCAATATCTGGAGCTCGTCGTATTACTGCGGCGGGCTCTCTATATATATTATAATAGAAGCTATGGAATATGCGGCTTTTAATAATAATGAATACAGCCTTCAATTTTTAATTAAAAGTAGGTGCCAAATGACAGAGCATTACTTTTCGCAAAAACCTCAAACAAAAAGTTCACCAGAAACTTGGGATTATCTATTAAACGGTAAAACTTTTACATTTACAAGTGACATCGGTGTGTTCTCTAAAAATGAAGTAGATTTCGGGAGTAAACAGTTGATTGAACAATTTAAAGAACCGGCTATTACAGGTGATCTATTAGATCTTGGTTGTGGTTATGGGCCAATTGGTATCGCAATTGCAGACAAGTATAAAGATCGCCATCTTGTTATGGTTGATATTAATGAACGTGCAATTGCATTAGCTGAGCAGAACGCTTCTCGAAATCAAGTTACTAATGTTGAATGTATGGAGAGTGATCGTTTATCCGCTGTTAAAAACAGAAGTTTTGCAGCCATCCTCACTAATCCTCCTATACGGGCGGGTAAAAAAGTAGTACACCAAATGTTTGTGGAGGCTCAACAAGTATTGAAAGAACATGGTGAATTATGGGTGGTCATTCAAAAAAAGCAAGGAGCTCCCTCTGCCAAAGAGAAACTAGCAAGTCTGTTTGGTGAAGTTGAAGTGGTTGCAAAAAACAAAGGTTATTATATCTTTCGGGCCACTAACGTTTGACCCGCCACCTCACTTGTGATAAGATAGAAAAATGCTAACATGGGGGTTCTTATGTCAAGGATTTAATTCATGAATTCACTAGGTATATTTCATTGAACTTCGGAAACAATGGTAAAATCGGAAAAAATTGGCTTTTGTTTCGCTAATTTTACTAAGTTCATAAAGTGAGGAATTTGTTTCATGAATGATCTTTCTAACTTGTTATCAGATGAACCAATAGTATACGCTTGTAATGATAAAGTATTGCAAGTCTGTTAAGTATGTTTAGCGATTTATGTTAATCGATATTCGAAAAACCAAAGGGAGCTTTTGCTTCTATTTCGGTTTTTCTAATTATATTAAATTTGGAGTAGAATTACAATCTACGAAAAAAATGTATGATTTAAGGGGTGAAGCAGTTGACAGGACAATTAGTTCAGTATGGACGGCACCGCCAGCGTAGAAGCTATGCACGTATCAGCGAAGTATTAGAGTTGCCGAATCTAATCGAGATCCAAACCGCATCATATGATTGGTTTTTAGAAGAGGGTCTACGAGAAATGTTTCAAGATATTTCACCAATTGAAGACTTCACAGGTAATTTATCACTTGAATTTGTCGACTACAGTTTAGGAGAGCCTAAATATCCAGTGGATGAATCAAAAGAAAGAGATGTAACGTACAATGCTCCGCTTCGTGTGAAGGTTCGTTTAATTAACAATGAAACTGGTGAAGTGAAAGAGCAGGAAGTGTTCATGGGTGATTTTCCATTAATGACAGATACAGGTACTTTTGTAATTAATGGTGCAGAACGTGTTATCGTTTCGCAGCTCGTACGATCACCTAGTGTTTATTATAATGAAAAAATAGATAAAAATGGGAAGAGGGGCGTTGCTGCAACTGTTATTCCTAACCGAGGAGCTTGGTTGGAGTTTGAAACAGATGCCAAAGACGTTGTTCACGTCCGTATCGATCGTACACGTAAATTGCCAATCACTGTGCTCTTACGTGCACTTGGTTTTGGTACGGATCAGGAAATAATTGACCTGATAGGTGATAATGAGTACCTAAAAAACACACTCGAAAAGGATAACACAGAAACAACAGAAAAAGCGTTGCTGGAAATCTATGAGCGCTTACGTCCTGGAGAGCCACCAACTGTTGAAAACGCCAAGAGTTTGTTAGTTTCTCGCTTTTTTGATCCAAAACGTTATGACCTTGCACATGTAGGTCGTTACAAAATGAACAAAAAGCTTCATATAAAAAATCGCTTGTTTAACCAAGTGCTAGCAGAATCGGTTGTCGATCCAGAAACTGGTGAAGTATTAGCTGAAAAAGGTGACAAGTTAGAAAGAAAATTACTAAACAAAATCATTCCTTACCTAGAACGTGAAGAAGAAAAAATCGGTGAAAAAGTACTTGAACCAAAAGATGGAGTACTGGATGATGAGATTTTACTTCAATCCATTAAAATCGTTGACCCTACTGACCCGAGCGGAGAAAGAGAATTAAATGTAATCGGAAATGCGGGTATTGATGCAGGTGTTAAGAATATTACACCAGCTGACATTTTATCTGCAATCAGTTACTTCTTTAATTTACTTCATCAAGTAGGAGACACAGATGATATCGATCATTTAGGTAATCGTCGCTTGCGTTCTGTTGGGGAATTATTACAGAATCAATTCCGTATCGGCCTGTCTCGTATGGAGCGTGTGGTTCGGGAGAGAATGTCGATCCAAGACACATCGAGTATCACGCCACAACAGTTGATTAATATTCGTCCGGTTATTGCTTCTATCAAGGAATTCTTTGGTAGCTCGCAATTGTCACAATTCATGGATCAAACCAATCCGCTTGCTGAGCTAACACATAAACGGCGTTTGTCTGCACTAGGTCCTGGTGGTTTGACGCGTGAACGCGCAGGGTTTGAAGTACGTGACGTTCACTATTCTCACTATGGACGTATGTGTCCAATTGAAACACCGGAAGGTCCGAATATTGGTTTAATTAACTCGTTATCAAGTTTTGCCAAGGTCAATAAATTTGGGTTTATCGAAACACCTTATCGCCGCGTTGATCCAGAGACAGGTAAAGTAACGGCACAGATCGATTACCTTACTGCTGATGAGGAAGATAACTATGTTGTTGCTCAGGCAAATGCCAAACTTACAGAAGATGGTCGATTTGCTGATGAAGAAGTAATTGCTCGTTTCCGTGGGGAGAACACGATTGTTCCACGTGAAAAACTTGATTATATGGATGTGTCACCAAAACAGGTGGTATCAGCTGCGACTGCTTGTATTCCTTTCTTAGAAAACGATGACTCTAACCGAGCCTTAATGGGTGCAAACATGCAGCGTCAAGCTGTACCGTTGATGCAACCTGAAGCACCGATTGTCGGTACTGGAATGGAATATGTAAATGGTAAGGATTCTGGAGCTGCAATTATTTGTCGTCACGAAGGTGTTGTAGAGCGCGTAGAAGCTAAGCAAGTACATGTTCGTAGAATCTCAAATGTAGATGGAAAAGAAGTTAAAGGTGATCTTGATGAATATAAAATGCAAAAGTTTATTCGTTCTAACCAAGGTACGTGTTATAACCAACGCCCAATTGTCAGTGAAGGTGACCGTGTAACGAAAGGTGAAATCCTAGCCGATGGTCCATCAATGGAGGACGGTGAACTTGCGCTTGGACGCAACGTTCTTGTCGGTTTCATGACATGGGAAGGTTATAACTACGAGGACGCCATTATTATGAGTGAACGACTTGTAAAAGATGATGTTTATACTTCCATTCATATTGAGGAGTATGAGTCCGAAGCACGTGATACGAAGCTTGGACCGGAAGAAATCACTAGAGACATTCCAAACGTTGGAGAAGATGCCTTGAAAAACCTAAACGAATATGGAATTATTCGCGTTGGTGCTGAAGTCTCTGATGGAGATATTCTAGTTGGTAAAGTAACACCAAAAGGGGTTACCGAATTATCAGCTGAAGAACGCCTCCTTCATGCCATCTTTGGTGAAAAAGCTCGAGAAGTTCGTGATACTTCATTACGTGTGCCTCATGGAGCTGGTGGTATTGTTTTAGATGTTAAAATCTTTAACCGCGAAGACGGTGACGAATTACCTCCAGGAGTGAATGAATTGGTTCGTGTATATATTGTGCAAAAACGTAAAATACACGAAGGAGATAAAATGGCCGGTCGACACGGTAATAAAGGTGTTATTTCTAAAATCTTACCAGAAGAGGATATGCCTTTCTTACCAGACGGTACGCCAATTGATATTATGCTTAACCCATTGGGGGTACCATCACGAATGAACATCGGACAGGTGTTTGAATTACATTTAGGTATGGCTGCAAGAGCTCTTGGTCTTCATGTTGCTACACCAGTATTTGATGGTGCGAGGGAAGAAGATGTTTGGGAGACACTTGAAGAAGCTGGCATGCCTAGAGATGCCAAAACCATTCTTTACGATGGAAGATCTGGTGAACCATTTGACAATCGTGTGTCAGTAGGTGTCATGTATATGATCAAACTTGCGCATATGGTTGATGACAAGTTACATGCTCGTTCAACAGGTCCTTATTCTCTAGTAACGCAACAACCACTTGGTGGTAAAGCACAATTTGGTGGTCAGCGTTTCGGTGAGATGGAGGTATGGGCACTTGAGGCTTATGGTGCTGCTTATACACTGCAAGAAATCTTAACAGTGAAATCGGATGATGTTGTCGGACGTGTTAAAACATACGAGGCAATTGTAAAAGGCGATAATGTACCAGAACCTGGAGTACCTGAATCCTTTAAAGTACTAATTAAAGAATTGCAAAGCCTTGGTATGGATGTCAAAATGCTGTCTAGCGATGAAGAAGAAATAGAAATGCGTGAATTAGAGGAAGAAGAAACACAGCAGGCAAGTAAGCTTAATATTGAAGTAGAAGAAAATTAAAAGCTAAATAGGTTGGCTTTACAGGAGTCAACCTAAAAGCTTTCAATTATAAATCAGATACATTGGTAGCTTGGTAAAATCGGACACTAAAAGGGAGGTTGGCCCCTTGCTAGATGTAAATAATTTTGAGTATATGAAAATAGGTTTGGCTTCACCGGAGAAAATTCGTTCATGGTCATATGGTGAAGTTAAAAAGCCTGAAACGATTAATTACCGTACACTAAAGCCTGAAAAAGATGGATTGTTCTGCGAACGAATTTTTGGGCCGCAAAAAGATTGGGAATGTCATTGCGGGAAATACAAACGAGTACGCTATAAAGGTGTTGTTTGTGACCGTTGTGGAGTAGAGGTAACGAAAGCTAAAGTTCGTCGTGAACGTATGGGTCACATTGAACTAGCAGCACCAGTATCCCATATTTGGTATTTTAAAGGAATCCCAAGCCGAATGGGTCTTGTTTTAGACATGTCGCCACGTGCGTTAGAGGAAGTAATTTACTTCGCTGCGTATATTGTGACAGAAACTGGGAATACACCTTTAGAAAAGAAACAATTATTGTCTGAAAAGGAATACCGGGCTTATTACGATAAATACGGAAAATCTTTTAAAGCCCAAATGGGTGCAGAAGCAATCCGTAAGTTACTGCAAGACATTGACTTAGAAAAAGAAGTAGATGTATTAAAAGAAGAGTTAAAAACAGCACAAGGACAGCGCAGAACACGTGCTATTAAGCGATTAGAAGTATTGGAGTCTTTCCGCCATTCTGGGAACGAAGCATCTTGGATGATTTTAGATGTTTTACCAGTTATTCCACCGGAAATTCGTCCAATGGTTCAACTAGATGGCGGTCGTTTTGCTACATCAGATTTAAATGACCTATATCGCCGTGTAATCAATCGGAACAACCGACTAAAACGTTTGTTAGACCTAGGTGCACCGAGCATTATTGTTCAAAATGAAAAGCGTATGCTACAAGAAGCGGTAGATGCATTGATTGATAATGGCCGCCGTGGTCGTCCGGTAACCGGTCCTGGAAATCGTCCACTAAAATCTCTTTCCCATATGTTGAAAGGGAAACAAGGACGCTTCCGTCAAAACCTATTAGGTAAACGTGTAGACTACTCTGGACGTTCAGTAATCGTCGTTGGGCCACATTTGAAGATGTATCAATGTGGATTGCCAAAAGAAATGGCGCTAGAGCTTTTCAAACCATTTATCATGAAAGAACTTGTAGAAAAAGGGATTGCACATAATATTAAATCGGCAAAACGGAAAGTTGAACGCGTGCATCCGGAGGTTTGGGATGTTTTAGAAGAAGTAATTAAAGAGCATCCAGTATTGCTTAACCGTGCACCAACGCTACACAGGTTAGGTATTCAAGCTTTCGAACCTACACTAGTGGAAGGTCGTGCGATTCGACTGCATCCGTTAGTATGTACAGCTTATAACGCCGACTTTGATGGTGACCAAATGGCTGTTCACGTACCGTTATCTGCAGAGGCGCAAGCAGAAGCAAGAATTCTTATGTTAGCTGCGCAAAACATCCTTAACCCGAAAGATGGGAAGCCGGTTGTTACTCCATCTCAGGATATGGTATTGGGTAACTATTATCTTACACTTGAACGCGAGAATGCTATTGGCGAGGGTTCTGTGTTTAATGATTTAAATGAAGCATTGCTAGCTTACCAAAATGGATATGTTCACTTGCACACTAGAGTGGCAGTGCACACTTCTGGATTAAGCAATAAATCTTTCTCAGATGAACGCCAATCTCAATTATTGATTACGACAGTTGGTAAGTTAATTTTTAACGAGATTTTACCAGAGTCGTTCCCGTATATTAACGAACCTACACAGGCTAATCTGGAGGAACGTACCCCAGAAATGTACTTTGTGGAAAAAGGAACAGACATTAAAGAGGTTATTCAATCTCGCGAAATCATAAAACCGTTCAAAAAAGGATTCTTGGGTGATATTATTGCTGAAGTCTTTAAACGGTTTAAAATTAGCGAAACCTCAAAAATGTTAGATAGAATGAAAGACCTTGGCTTTAGTTACTCTACAAAAGCGGGTATGACCGTAGGTATTTCTGATATCGTGGTACTTCCAGAGAAAGAAGAAATACTCGAAGAAGCACAAATGAAAGTAGATAAAGTCCTGAAACAGTTCCGTCGTGGTCTGATTACAGATGATGAACGTTATGATCGAGTTATTTCTGTCTGGTCACAAGCGAAAGATACCATTCAAGATAAGTTAATGCACTCACTTAGCAGTAGAAACCCTATCTTTATGATGAGTGATTCTGGTGCAAGGGGTAACGCATCTAACTTTACGCAGCTTGCCGGTATGCGTGGGCTAATGGCAAACCCAGCTGGTAAGATTATTGAATTACCGATTAAATCAAGCTTCCGTGAAGGGTTAACTGTATTAGAGTACTTTATTTCTACGCACGGTGCTCGTAAAGGTCTTGCTGATACAGCATTGAAGACGGCCGATTCTGGTTACCTAACAAGACGACTTGTTGATGTTGCACAAGATGTTATTGTTCGCGAACAAGACTGTGGTACGGATCGAGGGTTAACCGTATCTGCTTTACAAGAAGGTTCGGAAATGATTGAACCATTAATTGATCGTTTAATCGGACGTATAGCATTCTATGAAGTGAAACATCCTGAAACCAACGAAGTACTTGTTGAAGCTGACGCCTTAATTTCTGAGGATCAAGCGAAACAAATTACCGAAGCGGGTATTGAGAAGGTAACGATCCGCAGTGCGTTTACTTGTAACACCAAACATGGTGTTTGCCAAAAATGTTATGGTCGAAACCTAGCAACTGGTGCTGACGTTGAAGTTGGTGAAGCAGTAGGAATTATTGCCGCTCAATCTATCGGTGAACCAGGTACACAGCTAACGATGCGTACATTCCATACTGGTGGTGTTGCTGGAGACGATATTACTCAAGGTCTACCGCGTATCCAAGAATTATTTGAAGCGCGTAATCCGAAAGGGCAAGCGGTTATTAGTGAAATTTTCGGTACGGTACATGAAATCAAGGAAGTAAAAGACCGACAAGAAGTGGTTGTTCAAGGTGAAGTCGAACAACGTTCCTATACCGTTCCTTATAATGCTCGACTTAAGGTTACTGTGGGCGATGAAATCATTGCAGGTCAAGAACTAACAGAAGGTTCGATTGATCCAAAAGATCTCTTACGCATTCAAGGTGTAGAAGGCGTGCAAGACTACTTGCTACGGGAAGTTCAACGAGTTTACCGAATGCAAGGGGTAGAAATTGGTGATAAGCACGTAGAAGTAATGGTACGCCAGATGCTTCGTAAGATCCGTGTAACAGATTCTGGAGATACGAATGTACTGCCAGGATCGTTGTTAGAGCTTCATCAATTTAGAGATGCCAACCACACGGTGCTAAATGAAGGATATCAACCTGCTATTGGAAAACCGGTATTACTTGGTATTACAAAAGCATCTCTTGAAACAGATTCATTCTTATCTGCAGCATCCTTCCAAGAAACAACAAGAGTTCTTACCGATGCAGCAATTAAAGGTAAGCGCGATGAATTACTTGGTCTTAAAGAGAATGTTATTATTGGTAAACTTGTACCAGCTGGTACGGGAATGCAGCGATATCGTAAAGTACAACCAGCAACTGATGAACCAATAGAAGTTGAAGAAGTAGAAGAAACAACAGAAACTGTACAATAAGAAAATGACTCCTTGCATATCGTAATTGATATGTGAGGAGTCCATATAGTACAGTATAAAAAGGACAAGTGAGCTTGACGGAAGTGTAAAAATATCTATTTTTATATTGACATAAAAAAATGCCAGTGATAGAATATTCAAGGTGCTTCCGATTATACTTGTTGCTTTGGAGGATATGGAATGTCTTATGAAAAAGTAATGCAAGTTCAATCAAGGGTAATTATCGGATTAAAGCAAACACTTAAAGCCATGAAAAATGGTGAGATAAGTGAAGTGTTTATTGCTGATGATGCTGATCAACATATGACACAAAAAGTTTCAAGTTTGGCTAAAGAGCTTGATATCCCATGTCATTATGTGGATTCTAAAGAAAAACTCGGAGCTGCATGTGGCATTGAGGTGGGGGCATCAACAGTGGCAATTAAACATGGATAGTTTTGACGAAAAATCGTTAAAACTTTGTTTTTTGCCAAAAGATGAACCACCTGGATGTGTGGAATTAAACATCCCGCTAAGATCATTAGTTGAACAGATGATATAGATAAAGAAAGGAGGAAAATAGAATGCCTACTATTAATCAGCTTGTACGCAAAGGACGCGTAAGCAAACCAAAGAAGTCTGACTCTCCAGCACTTAATAAAGGGTACAATAGCTTCAAAAAGAAATTCACAGATCAAAATTCTCCACAAAAACGTGGCGTTTGTACTCGTGTTGGTACACTAACACCTAAGAAACCAAACTCAGCGCTTCGTAAATATGCACGTGTACGTCTTTCTAACAACATGGAAGTAACTGCATATATCCCTGGAATTGGTCACAATCTGCAAGAGCACAGTGTTGTACTTCTACGTGGAGGTCGTGTTAAAGACTTACCTGGTGTACGTTATCACATTGTTCGTGGTGCGCTAGATACTGCAGGTGTAGAAGGACGTAAACAAGGTCGTTCTAAATACGGTACGAAAAAATCAAAAAAATAAGTAAGTGACTATATACCAGACAGAAGAAAGGAGGAAGGACATATGCCACGTAAAGGACCAGTACCTAAACGCGATGTCTTGCCAGATCCACTTTATCAATCAAAATTAGTGACTCGTTTAATTAACCAAATTATGGTTGATGGAAAAAGAGGGAAAGCTCAAAAAATTCTTTATCGCGCATTTGAACTTGTTTCAGAAAGAAGCGGTCAAAATGCAATGGAAGTATTTGAGCAGGCAATGAAAAATGTAATGCCAGTTCTTGAGGTTCGTGCACGTCGTGTTGGTGGATCTAACTACCAAGTACCGATGGAAGTACGCCCGGAACGTCGCCAAGCATTAGGTCTACGTTATATCGTGAATTATTCTCGCCTACGCGGGGAAAAAACAATGGAAGAACGCCTTGCAAACGAAATTTTAGATGCTTCTAATAATACAGGCGCTTCTGTTAAAAAACGCGAAGAAATGCACAAAATGGCGGAAGCTAACAAAGCATTCGCACACTATCGCTGGTAATTTAAAACAAACCCAAGCTAGGAAGGAGAAGAATACATGGCTAGAGAATTCTCCTTGGAAAAGACGCGTAATATTGGTATTATGGCACACATTGATGCAGGTAAGACCACTACTACCGAGCGTATTCTTTTCTATACAGGACGTATTCATAAGATTGGTGAAACACATGAAGGTGCTTCACAGATGGACTGGATGGAGCAGGAGCAAGAACGCGGAATTACAATTACTTCCGCAGCAACGACTGCTGCTTGGAAAGAACATCGTATTAACATCATCGATACACCTGGACACGTAGACTTCACTGTAGAAGTTGAACGTTCTTTACGTGTACTTGATGGTGCAGTAACGGTTCTTGATGCCCAATCTGGTGTTGAACCACAGACAGAAACAGTATGGCGTCAAGCAACAACTTATGGTGTACCTCGTATTGTATTCATTAACAAAATGGATAAAGTCGGTGCTGATTTCCTTTATTCGACCGGAACATTAAAAGAGCGCTTAGGTGCTAATGCACATCCGGTTCAGTTACCAATCGGTGCTGAAGATGATTTTGAAGGTCTGATTGACTTGATCACCATGAAAGCATTCTATTATGAAGATGATCTTGGTACTCGTGCAGAATCACGTGAGATTCCTGCAGAATATAAAGATAAAGCTGAAGAACTTCGTGCTAGCCTAATTGAGGCTGTTTCTGAACTTGATGAAGACTTAATGATGAAGTATTTAGAAGGGGAAGAAATTTCTAACGAAGAACTTAAGCTGGCAATTCGTAAAGCTACACTAAATGTTGAGTTTTATCCAGTTTATGCTGGATCAGCATTTAAAAACAAGGGTGTTCAATTAATGCTTGATGGTGTTATTGATTATCTTCCTGCTCCAACGGATGTAGCTGCTATTGAGGGTATTGTACCTCAAACAGAAGAAGAAGTAACTCGTCCTTCTGATGATAATGCACCATTCTCTGCGTTAGCATTTAAGGTTATGACGGACCCGTATGTAGGGAAACTTACTTTCTTCCGCGTATACTCTGGGACATTAGATTCCGGTTCTTACGTGAAAAACTCTGTGAAGGATAAACGTGAGCGTGTAGGACGTATTTTACAAATGCATGCGAATTCGCGTGAAGAGATCTCTAGAGTTTATGCTGGTGAGATCGCAGCTGCAGTTGGTTTAAAAGATACATCTACTGGTGATACTCTTTGTGACGAGAAAAACCTAGTTATTCTTGAATCCATGGAATTCCCAGAACCAGTACTTGGTGTAGCAATCGAACCAAAAACAAAAGCAGACCAAGATAAAATGGCAATTGCTTTAGGAAAATTAGCCGAAGAAGATCCAACATTTAAAACGGAGACAGATGAAGAAACAGGGCAAACCATTATCTCTGGTATGGGTGAACTTCACCTTGATGTCATTGTTGACCGTCTAAAACGTGAGTTTAAAGTAGAAGCGAATGTTGGTGCTCCACAGGTTTCTTATCGCGAAACATTCCGTTCATCTGCTGAAGTTGAAGGGAAATTCGTACGTCAGTCTGGTGGTCGTGGACAATACGGTCACGTTTGGGTTAAATTTGAACCAAACGAAGAAGGCGCTGGCTTCGAATTTGAAAATAAAATTGTTGGTGGGGTAGTTCCTAGAGAATATATTCCTTCTGTACAAAATGGTATCGAAGAAGCATTGGAAAATGGTGTATTAGCTGGCTATCCATTAATCGATGTGAAAGCAACACTATATGATGGTAGTTACCATGACGTTGACTCAAACGAGATGGCGTTTAAAGTTGCTGGTTCATTAGCACTAAAAGCTGCTAAAAACAAATGTAGCCCAGTTCTACTTGAGCCTATTGCAAAAGTAGAAATTGTTATCCCAGAAGAGTACATGGGAGATATTATGGGTGATGTTACAGCACGTCGTGGTCGTGTAGAAGGAATGGAAGCGCGTGGACCACTTCAAGTTGTTAAAGGTTTCGTGCCTTTAGCTGAAATGTTCGGTTATGCAACGGCTCTACGTTCTAACACACAAGGTCGCGGAACATTCACAATGCATTTTGATCATTATGAAGAAGTACCTAAGAGTATTTCTGAAGAAATAATTAAGAAAAATGCAGGCGAATAATTGATTTTTTAATTAATCTAAAGTATAACTTGTATTAAAGGCTAAGAAATGATAGGAAGTATTGTTTCTTAGCTAACCATAAATATTAAAAAAACACTTTTACTTATTTAAAGGAGGAACTATAAATGGCTAAAGAAAAGTTCGATCGCTCTAAAAGTCACGTGAACGTTGGTACAATTGGACACGTTGACCATGGTAAAACTACGTTAACTGCAGCAATTACAATTGTAATGCACAAAAAATCTGGTAAAGGTACTGAAATGGCTTATGACCAAATCGATAACGCGCCAGAAGAGAAAGAGCGTGGAATCACTATCGCAACTTCTCACGTAGAATATGAAACTGACACTCGTCACTATGCACACGTTGACTGCCCAGGACACGCTGACTATGTTAAAAACATGATCACTGGTGCTGCTCAAATGGACGGCGCTATCCTAGTAGTATCTGCTGCAGATGGTCCAATGCCACAAACTCGTGAGCACATCCTACTATCTAAAAACGTTGGGGTACCTTCCATCGTTGTATTCCTTAACAAAACAGATATGGTAGATGACGAAGAGCTTCTTGAACTTGTTGAAATGGAAGTTCGTGACCTATTAACAGAATACGATTTCCCTGGTGATGATGTACCAGTAATCAAAGGTTCTGCCCTTAAAGCAATTGAAGGAGATGCAGAATACGAAGAGAAAATCGTTGAACTTATGGCTGCAGTTGATGAGTACATTCCAACTCCAGACCGTGACAAAGATAAACCATTCATGATGCCAGTTGAGGACGTATTCTCAATCACTGGTCGTGGTACAGTTGCTACTGGTCGTGTAGAACGTGGTGAAGTACGTGTTGGTGATGATGTTGAAATCATCGGCCTTAACGAAAAAGCTGCTAAAACTACTGTAACTGGTGTAGAAATGTTCCGTAAGCTTCTAGATTACGCTGAAGCTGGCGATAACATTGGTGCACTACTACGTGGTGTAGCACGTGATGATATCAACCGTGGACAAGTGTTGGCTAAACCAGGTTCAATCACTCCACACACGAAATTTAAATCTGAAGTTTACGTACTATCTAAAGAAGAAGGTGGACGTCATACTCCGTTCTTCCAAAACTATCGTCCACAATTCTATTTCCGTACTACTGACGTAACTGGTGTTATCACTCTACCAGAAGGTACTGAAATGGTTATGCCTGGAGATAACATTGAAATGACTGTAGAGCTTATTTCTCCAATCGCTATTGAAGATGGTACTCGCTTCTCTATTCGTGAAGGCGGACGTACAGTTGGATCTGGCGTTGTAACTGAAATTAACGAGTAATTAAAAAAACCGTAGATGTAACATTCATCTGCGGTTTTTTATTATGTTGATTTCGTATTATTTTTTTGAACTTCTCAACAAGGTCTAAACCTATTTATAGCATGCTTTTTAGTGCAAGAAACCTTAACTCAGAAATGAAACTTGCAGATTGCTAAAAATTTCTGCTTACTACTAATAGAAAATTTCTTTCATCCCTTGCAATCACTAGCTATAACAAGTATAATACATAAATGTGCAATTACCTATAAATTATCGATAAAGGGTTGCATTGACCAGCTATATTCTATATAATAAGAATGTTGGTCATCAGAGGCGATGAAGCGGAAGGTTGTTGGCACACCCGGCCCCTTTGCCATGGCGAGTGGTTAAGAAATTTCCGCGGAGTATGTCTATACGAAATATGGGCGAAAAAAGGAGGGAAAATAATGGCAAAAGAAAAAATTAGAATCCGTTTGAAAGCTTATGATCACCGTATTTTAGATCAATCAGCTGAAAAGATTGTAGACACAGCGAAACGTTCCGGAGCAAATGTTTCTGGTCCAATTCCGTTGCCTACAGAAAAATCAGTTTACACTGTATTACGTGCGGTTCATAAATACAAGGATTCACGTGAGCAATTCGAAATGCGTACACATAAACGTCTAATCGATATTGTTAACCCTACACCGCAAACGGTCGATTCACTAATGCGTCTTGACTTACCATCTGGTGTGGATATTGAAATCAAATTATAATTCTTTTTTATAAATAGGAGGTGTAACGGATGACGAAAGGAATCTTAGGTCGTAAAATCGGCATGACTCAGCTTTTCTCTGAAACTGGTGAATTAATTCCCGTAACAGTAATTCAAGCTGAGCCAAATGTTGTTTTGCAAAAAAGAACAATGGAAAATGACGGTTATGAAGCACTACAACTCGGTTTTGCTGATGTAAAGGAATCACGTACTAATAAGGCGGAAAAAGGTCATGCTGAAAAAGCAAACACAACCCCTAAGCGCTACGTTCGTGAAATCCGTAACGCAAATCTTGACGAACATGAAGTAGGTCAAGAAATCAGCGTGAATGTTTTTGAAGCAGGAGAAAAAATCGATGTTACTGGTACAACGAAAGGGAAAGGATTCCAAGGTTCAATTAAGCGTCACAACCAACAACGTGGCCCAATGTCCCATGGTTCCCATTTCCACAGAAGTCCTGGTGCACTTGGTTCTATTGACCCAATGCGCGTATTTAAAGGAAGACCTCTTCCGGGACGTATGGGTGGAGATCAAGTAACGATTCAAAACCTTGAGGTTGTAAAAGTAGACGAAGAAAGTAATCTTCTATTAGTGAAAGGGAATGTCCCTGGAGCGAAAAAATCATTCGTGAAAATAACAAGTACTATTAAGGCTAACTAATCATACACACGAAGGGAGGATATGTCATGCCTAAAGTAGCACTATTGAAACAAGACGGTACACAAGCTGGCGATTTAGAATTGAACGATGCTGTATTCGGTATTGAGCCAAATACGCATGTTTTACATGAAGCAGTAGTTATGCAAGGTGCATCTACACGCCAAGGGACGCATGCGGTTAAAAACCGTTCTGAAGTTCGTGGCGGTGGTCGCAAACCATGGCGCCAAAAAGGAACTGGTCGTGCACGTCAAGGATCTATCCGCTCACCGCAATGGGTAGGTGGTGGAACTGTATTCGGACCAACTCCACGCAGCTATAGCTATAAATTACCGAAGAAAGTACGTCGTTTAGCAATGAAATCTGCATTGTCTTCAAAAGTAAAAGAAGATAATCTTGTTGTTTTGGAAGGTATTGCAATGGATGCTCCAAAAACAAAAGAAGTAGTAAAAATGTTAGAAGCTTTGAGCATTGATACGAAAGCTTTGATTGTAGTTGCTGAGAAAGACGAAACAGTCATCCGTTCAGCAAATAATCTTCAATCAGTAACTGTATTAACTGTTGAAGAATTAAATGTTCTAGACTTGCTTGGACATGACAAGCTGATCCTAACGAAGGATGCAGCTGAAAAAGCAGGGGAGGTGCTTGCATAATGAAAGATCCACGTGATATTATAAAGCGCCCTGTCATTACGGAGCATTCAGCTGATTTAATGGCAGAAAAAAAATACACGTTTGAGGTAGCTCCAAAAGCAAACAAAACAGAAATTAAGAATGCTGTAGAATTAGTTTTCGGAGTGAAGGTTGTAAAAGTTAACACATTAAACCTAAAAGGTAAGTTTAAGCGTATGGGTCGTTACGGTGGATATCGCCCAGATCGTAAAAAAGCTATTGTCGAGCTTTCGGAAGATAGTAAAGAACTAGACTTCTTTGAAGCATAAAAAAAGAAATTCGTAAAAGGAGGGAAAAAAGATGGCGATTAAAAAGTTTAAACCAACGTCCAATGGTAGACGTAATATGTCCGTATCTGACTTTGCTGAAATCACTACAGATACGCCTGAAAAATCCCTTTTAAGCCCTGTTTACAAACGCGGCGGTCGTAATAATCAAGGGAAATTAACTGTTCGTCATCAAGGTGGCGGCCACAAGCGTCAATACCGTATCATTGACTTCAAACGTGATAAAGATGGTATACCAGGACGCGTTGCTACTGTTGAATATGATCCAAACCGTTCAGCTAACATTGCGTTAATTAACTATGCTGATGGTGAAAAACGTTATATCCTTGCTCCTAAAGGAGTAAAAGTAGGTCAGGAAATAGAGTCTGGCGAAAATGCTGATATCAAACTTGGTAATGCTTTGCCACTGGCTAACATTCCTGTCGGTACAATTATTCACAATGTCGAGTTGAAACCAGGTCGTGGTGGGCAACTAGCACGTTCAGCTGGAGCGGATGCTCAAATTCTTGGACGTGAAGACAAATATACGTTGGTTCGTCTAGCATCAGGAGAAGTTCGTTTAATTCTATCTACTTGTCGCGCAACTGTAGGTCAAGTTGGTAATATTGAGCATGAACTTGTACGTGTTGGTAAAGCAGGTCGTTCTCGTTGGTTAGGCAAACGCCCAACTGTACGCGGATCTGTAATGAACCCTAATGATCACCCGCACGGTGGTGGTGAAGGACGTGCTCCTATCGGTCGTAAGTCACCAATGTCACCTTGGGGTAAACCAACACTTGGGTATAAAACGCGTCAACGTAATAAGCCAAGTGATAAATATATCGTTCGTAAGCGTAAAAAATAGTTAAATCTAGTGGCGGGACATCACCCGTCTCTCAATTGCGAAAGGAGGTTTATCCATGGGTCGTAGTTTGAAAAAAGGACCTTTTGCAGATGACCATCTGATGTCAAAGATTGAAACGTTAAATGAAAGTGACAAAAAACAAGTAATTAAGACTTGGTCACGCCGTTCTACTATATTCCCTACTTTTGTTGGCCACACCATTGCTGTGTATGACGGACGCAAACATGTACCGGTTTACATCACAGAAGATATGGTTGGACATAAATTAGGAGAATTCGCGCCAACACGCACTTACAGAGGGCACGGTGGCGACGATAAGAAAACAAAACGCTAATGAGAGGAGGCACACAACATGCAAGCTAAAGCCGTTGCTAAATCGGTTCGTATTGCTCCTCGTAAAGTACGTTTAGTCGTTGATCTTATTCGAGGAAAAAATGTTGGTGAAGCAATTGCGATATTACGCCATACACAACGCGGTGCTTCTCCAGTCGTAGAAAAAGTATTAAATTCTGCTGTAGCTAATGCAGAACATAATTATGAGATGGATACAGACAATCTAGTGATTTCAGAAGCATATGTCAATGAAGGTGCTACTTTGAAACGTTTCCGTCCACGTGCACAAGGACGTGCAAGTAGAATCAACAAACGCACTAGCCACATTACAGTTGTGGTAACAGAAAAGAAGGAGGGATAGTCAGTGGGTCAAAAAGTAAATCCAACGGGTCTTCGTGTCGGTATTATTAAAGACTGGGAGTCTAAATGGTACGCAGGCAAAGATTATGCAGACTTACTACATGAAGATATTAAAATAAGAGAATATCTTGAAAACCGTCTATCAATTGCTGCTGTTTCTTCTATCGACATTGAGCGTGCAGCAAACCGTGTAAACATTACAATTCATACTGGAAAACCAGGAATGGTAATTGGTAAAGGCGGTTCAGAAGTAGAAGCGCTACGTAAATCATTGAACAGCTTAACTGGCAAGCGAGTTCATATCAATATCGTAGAAATTAAAAAAGTAGACTTAGATGCGACGTTAGTTGCTGAAAATATTGCTCGTCAATTAGAGAATCGTATTTCTTTCCGTCGTGCTCAGAAACAATCTATTCAACGTGCAATGCGCGCTGGGGCTAAAGGGATTAAAACACAAGTATCTGGTCGTCTTGGTGGAGCAGATATCGCTCGTGCGGAACATTATAGCGAAGGAACAGTACCACTACACACACTTCGTGCTGACATCGATTATGGCACAGCAGAAGCAGACACAACCTATGGTAAATTAGGTGTTAAAGTGTGGATCTATCGTGGAGAAGTCCTTCCAACTAAATCAGAAAAATAAGGAAGGGGGCAATGCATTATGTTAATGCCTAAACGTGTGAAATATCGTAAACAACATCGTGGTAAAATGAGAGGCCAAGCTAAAGGTGGCACTACTGTGGCTTTTGGTGAATATGGTTTACAAGCAACAGAAGCTACTTGGATCACTAGTCGTCAAATCGAAGCTGCTCGTATTGCAATGACACGTTACATGAAACGTGGCGGTAAAGTTTGGATCAAAATCTTTCCTGATAAACCATACACTGCAAAACCCCTAGAAGTTCGTATGGGTTCCGGTAAAGGTGCTCCTGAAGGATGGGTAGCAGTAGTGAAACCAGGGAAAATTATGTTTGAAATCGCAGGTGTATCAGAAGAGGTTGCTCGCGAAGCGTTGCGTCTTGCTTCTCATAAACTTCCGATTAAAACTAAGTTTGTAAAACGTGAAGAAATTGGTGGTGAAAGCAATGAAGGCTAATGAAATTAGAGAACTAACCACTGCCGAAATTGAACAAAAAGTGAAATCGTTAAAAGAAGAGTTATTTAATTTGCGTTTCCAACTTGCGACTGGTCAATTGGAAAATACGGCACGTATTCGTGAAGTAAGAAAAACAATTGCTCGCCTTAAAACTGTTGTACGCCAACGTGAACTTAGCGTAAATAACTAGAAATCTGAGAGGAGGTTACCCTCAAAATGACTGAACGTAATAATCGTAAACTTTACACAGGCCGTGTTGTTTCTGACAAGTCGGATAAAACAATCACTGTTTTAGTTGAAACTTATAAGTTTCATAAATTGTACGGTAAACGTGTTAAGTATTCTAAAAAATTCAAAGCACATGATGAGAATAACCAAGCAAAAACTGGTGATATCGTAAGTATCATGGAAACTCGTCCGCTATCAGCTACTAAACGTTTTCGTCTCGTTGAAATCGTTGAAGAAGCGGTAATTATATAATAAAGTTCGCTCGGAAGGTATCCGAAGGGAGGTCACAGCGATATGATTCAACAAGAAACTCGTTTAAAAGTTGCAGATAACTCTGGTGCACGTGAATTGTTGACCATTAAGGTGTTGGGTGGATCTGGACGCAAGACTGCTAATATTGGTGATGTTATTGTTTGTACTGTAAAAGAAGCAACACCAGGAGGCGTTGTCAAAAAAGGTGAAGTTGTTAAAGCTGTCATCGTACGTTCAAAATCTGGTGCACGCCGTAAAGATGGATCATATATTCGTTTTGATGAAAATGCAGCGGTAATTGTCCGTGATGATAAAAGTCCAAGAGGAACTCGTATCTTCGGACCAGTCGCACGTGAATTACGTGAAGCAAAATTCATGAAAATCGTATCTCTTGCTCCAGAAGTATTATAAGCTTAAAAATTAGCCTTGTTAGGAGGTGCGTTAAGCATGCATGTAAAAAAAGGTGATAAAGTAAAAGTTATTTCCGGTAAAGACCGTGGAAAAGAAGGCACTATCTTAGAAGCATTTCCCAAGAAGGATCGTGTGCTCGTAGAAGGAATCAACATGATTAAAAAACATGCGAAACCTTCACAAGAGAATCCGCAAGGCGGTATTCTGAATCAAGAAGCAGCTATCCATGTTTCTAATGTAATGCTAATAGACCCTAAATCCGGAGAACCAACTCGTGTTGGCCATGAAGAACGTGATGGAAAGAAAGTCCGCATCGCTAAAAAATCCGGTGAAGCGTTAGATAAATAGTTTCAGGCGAAAGGAGGGCCACATGATGAATCAATTGAAAACAAAGTACCAAGATGAAGTATTACCATCTTTAATGAATAAATTTAATTATGAATCTGTTATGCAAGTACCAGCAATCGAAAAAATTGTTATTAACATGGGTGTTGGTGATGCAGTACAGAACTCGAAAGCTTTGGATAACGCTGTCGAAGAGCTTGCGTTAATTTCTGGTCAAAAACCAATGATAACTCGTGCTAAGAAATCTATCGCTGGATTCCGTCTACGTGAAGGTATGCCAATCGGCGCTAAAGTAACCCTTCGCGGAGAGCGTATGTACGAATTTCTTCAAAAGCTAATTGCAGTATCACTTCCACGTGTACGTGACTTCCGTGGTATCTCTAAAAAGGCTTTTGATGGTCGTGGAAATTACACATTAGGTGTTAAAGAACAACTAATTTTCCCAGAAATTAATTATGATAAAGTAAACAAGGTTCGTGGTATGGATATTGTTATCGTAACAAGCTCTAATACTGACGAAGAAGCTCGTGAACTTCTGGCTCAACTAGGCATGCCTTTCCAAAAATAAGCCAAAGAGCTAATACAAGGAGGGAAAATTGTGGCTAAAAAATCCATGATTGCAAAACAAAAACGTCCACAAAAATATCAAGTACGTGAGTATACACGTTGTGAGCGTTGTGGTCGTCCACATTCTGTAATCCGTAAATTTAAACTTTGCCGTATTTGTTTCCGCGAACTTGCCTATAAAGGTCAAATTCCTGGTGTCAAAAAAGCAAGCTGGTAAACCCCGATTCGGGAAGGAGGTAATGATTAATGGTTATGACAGATCCAATCGCAGATATGCTAACTCGTATTCGTAATGCTAACATGGTAAAACATGAAAAGTTAGAGCTTCCTGCTTCTAAAATGAAAAAAGAGGTCGCAGACATCCTGAAACGTGAAGGTTTTGTTTCTGACTATGAGCTTGTTGAAGACAGCAAGCAAGGTATTCTGCGTATTTTCCTTAAATACGGTGTGAACGAAGAGCGAGTAATTACAGGTATCAAACGTATTAGTAAACCAGGACTACGTGTCTATGCAAAAGCTAATGAAGTACCTCGCGTACTTAACGGTTTAGGTATTGCTATCGTTTCAACTTCTAGAGGTGTGCTTTCTGACAAAGAAGCTCGTTCTCAAGCAGTTGGTGGCGAAGTAATTGCATATGTCTGGTAATTGAACATTTATTGATGAGGAGGTGCATGGGATGTCTCGTATAGGACTTAAACCGATTGAAATTCCCCAAGGTGTAGAAGTAAAATTCGATGGTACGGTAGTAACAGTTAAAGGACCTAAAGGTGAATTAACTAGAGATCTACATCCAGATATTAAAGTTAATATGGAAGATAACGTGATTACGTTAGAACGTCCAAGTGATCACAAAGATCACCGCGCTCTACACGGAACGACTCGTAGCCTTATCAACAACATGGTTGAAGGTGTAAGTAAAGGGTTTGAAAAATCTCTTGAAATTATCGGGGTTGGTTACCGTGCTCTAAAACAAGGCAATAAAGTTGTGATTAACGCAGGTTACTCACACCCTGTTGAACTAGATCCAATCGACGGAATTGAAATTGAAGTACCGAAGAATACACAAATCGTTGTAAAAGGTATTGATAAAGAATTAGTTGGCGCTGTTGCTTCTAACATTAGAGCAATTCGTCCTCCTGAACCGTATAAAGGTAAAGGGATTCGCTATGAAGGTGAATATGTACGTCGTAAAGAAGGTAAAACTGCTAAGTAAGAATAGTTAGGGAGCAGAAAGGAGTGACCTAAATGATTACAAAACCTGACAAAAATGTTGTACGTAAAAGAAGGCACGCACGTGTACGTAAAAGTCTTTTCGGCACACAAGAGCGTCCGCGTCTAAACGTATATCGTTCAAATAAACACATCTATGTACAATTGATTGATGATATAGAAGGAGTTACTGTTGCAAGTGCTTCTACGAAAGATAATGAACTGAATGCAGGCTCTACAAGCAATGTAGAAGCGGCAAAGCAGGTCGGAGAAATGATTGCTAAACGTGCTCAGGATAAAGGTTACAAATCGGTTGTTTTCGATCGCGGAGGCTACCTTTATCATGGACGTGTGAAAGCTTTGGCAGATGCTGCAAGAGAAGCAGGTCTTGAATTTTAATCGATAAAGGAGGGACATACATGAGTAAAAACATTGATCCGAACAAATTAGATCTTGAAGAACGTGTTGTTACGGTCAACCGTGTTGCAAAAGTTGTAAAAGGTGGACGTCGTTTCCGTTTTGCAGCTCTAGTAGTTGTCGGTGATAAAAATGGTCATGTAGGTTTTGGTACAGGGAAAGCTCAAGAAGTACCAGAAGCAATTAAAAAAGCAGTTGATGATGCAAAGAAAAATTTAATTTCAGTACCAATTGTTGGAACTACTATTCCGCATGAAATTCATGGTCAATATGGTTCAGGTAATGTATTATTAAAACCAGCAACAGAAGGTACTGGAGTTATCTCTGGTGGACCAGTTCGTGCAATCTTAGAACTTGCTGGTGTAGGTGATATTCTAACGAAATCACTCGGTTCAAATACACCGATTAATATGATCCGTGCAACATTAAATGGACTATCAAACTTGAAGCGTGCAGAAGATGTAGCAAAACTACGTGGAAAGTCTGTAGAAGAACTGTTAGGATAAGGAGGGAACTGTTATGTCTAAAAAACTAGAAATCACCCTCACGCGCAGTGTTATTGGTGGAACAGAAGCACAAAAGAAAACTGTTCAAGCATTAGGCTTAAAAAAAATTCGTCAATCAGTTGTTCATGAAGATACTCCAGCGCTTCGCGGCATGGTAGATAAAGTATCTCATTTACTAACGGTTAAAGAAGTTTAATTTTAAAATCAGCGTAAAGAGGAGGTGCTCGAATGAAACTTCATGAATTGAAGGCTGCAGAAGGTGCACGTAAAAACCGTAATCGTGTAGGTCGCGGTATGTCATCAGGTAACGGTAAAACTTCAGGACGTGGACATAAAGGACAAAAAGCACGTTCAGGCGGTGGAACTCGCCCAGGTTTTGAAGGTGGTCAAATGCCACTATTCCAACGTTTACCAAAACGAGGATTTACAAACATCCATCGTAAAGAGTTTGCTATTGTAAACTTAGATACGTTAAATCGTTTTGAAGACGGCACAGAAATTACACCTGAGCTATTACTGGAAGAAGGTGTCGTAAGCAAACTAAAAGCCGGTATTAAAGTACTAGGCAATGGTGCTATCGAAAAGAAACTAACAGTAAAAGCTCATAAGTTCTCGGCTTCAGCTAAAGAAGCAATCGAGGCAGCGGGCGGTCAAACAGAGGTGATCTAATGTTCCGTACAATCTCCAATTTTATGCGCGTAGGTGACATTAGACGGAAAATAATCTTCACATTACTTATGTTAATTGTCTTCCGTCTAGGCACATTTATTCCTGTGCCGTTTACAGATAAGCAAGCACTTGATCAATTGATGAGCTCACAAAATGTGTTTGGTTTTCTAAATACATTTGGTGGGGGAGCACTACAAAACTTTTCAGTTCTTGCCATGGGGATTATGCCTTACATTACAGCGTCTATTATTATGCAACTCTTGCAAATGGATGTTGTACCTAAATTTGCAGAATGGAAAAAGCAAGGTGATGCGGGTCGGAAGAAATTGGCACAGGTTACGCGTTACGGCACGATCGTACTTGCATTTATCCAAGCAATTGCGATGTCAATTGGCTTCAATGCAATGGCAGGTGGTATGTTAATCTCAGACCCTGGCGTAATGAAGTTCCTTGTTATTGCAATTGTCTTAACAAGTGGAACAGCATTTCTGATGTGGCTCGGCGAACAAATCACTGCAAATGGAGTAGGTAATGGTATTTCCATTATCATTTTTGCAGGTATCGTTGCAGCTGTGCCAAATGGAGTGAAACAATTATACAGCCAGTATTTTGTAAATCCTGGTGATGATTTGTTTATTAATATTGTTATTGTTGCACTAATTGCTTTGGTAGTTGTAGCAGTGACGGTTGGTGTTATCTTTATTCAACAGGCATTGCGCAAAATACCAATTCAATACGCCAAAAAACTTGTTAATCGCTCTCCGGTTGGCGGACATTCTACACATTTACCATTAAAAGTAAATGCTGCTGGAGTAATCCCAGTCATCTTTGCGATTGCATTTATAATGGCACCAAGTACGGTTGCCGGTTTCTTTGAAGGTAATGAAATAGCGGCTACGATTCAGCGTATATTCGATTATACACAGCCAATTGGTATGGTTATCTATGTGGCATTAATAATTGCTTTCACTTATTTCTATACCTTTGTTCAAGTTAATCCAGAACAAATGGCCGAGAATTTACAAAAACAAGGTGGTTACATCCCGGGGATTCGCCCAGGTAAGAACACAGAAACGTATTTAACAAGAGTTCTTTACCGTTTAACGTTTGTAGGTGCATTGTTTTTAGCGGCTGTATCTGTACTACCTATTGCCCTTGGTGGAATGGCGAATCTACCTGCTTCTGTACAAATTGGCGGAACGAGTTTGTTAATCGTTGTAGGTGTAGCCCTGCAAACGATGAAACAATTGGAAAGTCAGTTAGTAAAGCGTCACTACAAAGGGTTTATAAAGTAATTTTTGCTGACAATGAGAGCGAGGGGAAATTTGTTGAACTTGATTTTAATGGGTCTGCCAGGTGCTGGTAAAGGTACGCAGGCTGAGAAAATAAATGAAAAATATAACATCCCTCATATTTCAACAGGAGATATGTTCCGTTTAGCTATTAAAGAGGGAACAGACCTAGGAAAGAAAGCAAAAGAATATATGGATCAAGGCGAACTTGTTCCAGATGAAGTTACGATTGGAATTGTCAGAGAGCGCTTGAATAAGGACGACTGTAAAAATGGTTTTCTATTGGATGGTTTCCCAAGAACGATCAACCAAGCCGAAGCCTTACAAGACTTATTACAAGATATGAACGAAACCATTGATTATGTACTTCATGTAGATGTACCAGAAGAAAAATTAGTGGAGCGTTTAACTGGTCGTAGAATTTGTCCGACATGCGGAGCAACTTATCATGTGGTTTATAACCCTCCTAAAGAGGATGGGATTTGTGATAAGGATGGTTCACAGTTAATCCAACGAGATGATGATAAAGCTGATACGGTGAAAAAGCGTCTATCTGTTAATATAGAACAAACAAAACCGTTATTAGATTTTTATGAGGATAAAGGATATCTTGTAACCGTTGATGGAAACCAAGATATTGATCAAGTATTTCGTGATATTCAATCCAAAATTGAGAAATAAGCATCTAAGCTGTTTTTAGCACACAAGGGATGCATTTCTATTTGCTAAAAGTTATAATTAGTTGTGAGTAACATACGCTTAAGACGTGTATTACTTTATAATATAAGTGACACAGGATAAAAAGTAGTAAACCTTTTTCCTATAAATAGTTGTTCTAATAGAGGTTAAAGTAGTGTGTCTAACGCTTGCTTCACCCTCTTGGGACATCATCTAAAAGGTAGCCATATAAACTATAGCCTAAGTGAAGGTGATCGTTGTTGAACGAAGATGATTCGATTCCGCTAATAGGTCAAGTTGTTCGTATTATGCAAGGACGAGAAGCGGGTCAATACGCAGTGGTAATTAAATTTATCGATGATAAGTATGTCCTGCTTGCAGATGGGGAAAAACGTAAATATGATCGACCAAAGAAAAAGAATATGCATCATATTGAATTAATGGATTACGTTTCTCCGGAAGTCCAAAACAGCCTTCTAGAAACTGGTCGTGTCACAAATGGTAAATTGCGATTTGCCATAGCAAAATTTGTCAATGAAGTTGTGACTGATTTGAAGAAGGGAGATCAACACGATGGCGAAAGACGATGTAATTGAAGTGGAAGGAACCGTAACAGAAACGTTGCCGAATGCGATGTTCAATGTTGAGCTAGAAAATGGCCATACCGTATTGGCCCATGTGTCTGGTAAGATTCGCATGCATTTCATTCGCATTCTTCCTGGCGATAAAGTAACGGTTGAACTTTCTCCGTATGATTTAACAAGAGGACGAATTACGTACCGTTATAAATAAGCTCTGCTCCATTTAAAGGAGGTAAAGATGATGAAAGTAAGAGCATCTGTAAAACCCATTTGTGAAAAATGTAAAGTAATTAAACGTAAAGGCAAAGTAATGGTCATTTGCGAAAATCCAAAGCATAAGCAAAAACAAGGATAATAAACAGGAGGTGTTTAAACGATATGGCACGTATTGCAGGTATTGATGTTCCACGTGATAAACGTGTGGTAATTTCACTAACATACATTTATGGAGTTGGTAAAACTACTGCACAGCAAATCCTTAAAGAAGCAGGCGTTTCTGAGGATACACGCGTACGCGACCTTACTGAGGATGAATTAGGTAAAATCCGTAAAGCAACGGATGAATATACAATCGAAGGTGACCTTCGTCGTGAAGTATCCCTTAATATTAAACGACTAATCGAAATTGGCTCTTATCGTGGGGTTCGTCATCGCCGTGGTCTTCCTCTTCGTGGACAAAAAACGAAAAACAACTCACGTACACGTAAAGGACCACGTCGTACGATCGCTAACAAGAAGAAATAACGAAAAAGGAGGTATATATAACCTATGGCACGTAAAACAAACACACGTAAACGTCGTGTGAAAAAGAATATTGAGTCAGGTATAGCACATATCCGTTCTACATTCAATAACACGATTGTTACGATCACGGATAAACAAGGTAACTCTATTGGATGGAGTTCAGCTGGTGCACTTGGCTTCAAAGGCTCTCGTAAATCTACGCCTTTTGCTGCACAAATGGCAGCTGAAACTGCTGCTAAGTCTGCAATTGACAATGGTATGAAAACACTTGAAGTAACGGTTAAAGGACCTGGAGCTGGTCGTGAAGCGGCTATTCGTTCACTTCAAGCAGCAGGATTGGAAGTTACAGCAATTGTTGACGTAACTCCAGTTCCTCATAATGGTTGTCGCCCACCAAAACGTCGTCGTGTATAATTATACCGTATATAATTTGTCACCCTGTCTATAATGGGTTATGATAGCTAAAAATGCAAAGGAGTGTATCCTTAGCGAACAGCATCCGAGAGACAAGAACGTACGAAAGAACTGCAGGTAGTGCAGAAACGCCAACTGCCTATTTGAGGAATTTCGGTTAGACAGTGGTCTAACCGGGGTTTCGACGTTTTAAAGGAGGGTTTTATTGAATGATCGAAATTGAAAAACCAAAAATTGAAACGGTAGAAATCAGCGATGATGCTACATTTGGAAAATTCGTAGTCGAACCGCTCGAACGTGGATATGGTACCACTCTAGGAAACTCCTTGCGTCGTATCCTACTATCCTCACTTCCAGGTGCTGCTGTTACATCAGTTCAAATTGATGGAGCGCTACATGAATTTTCAACAATCGAAGGTGTTGTTGAAGATGTGACAACGATTATTTTGAACCTGAAGAAGCTAGCTCTAAAAATTTACTCTGACGAAGAGAAAACATTAGAGATTGATGTGCAGGGAGAAGGAAAAGTTACGGCTGCAGACTTAACCTATGATAGTGATGTAGAAGTCTTAAATCCTGATTTGCCTATTGCTACATTAAACAGCAAAGGTAACTTGCATATGAAGATTACAGCAGAACGTGGACGTGGCTATCGTCCAGCTGATGCTAATAAAAGAGATGACCAACCAATTGGAATGATTCCAATTGATTCTATTTTTACTCCAGTGTCACGTGTTACCTATCAAGTAGAGAATACACGAGTAGGGCAAGTAGCTAATTTTGATAAATTAACAATGGATGTATGGACAGACGGAAGCATTCGTCCTGAAGAAGCCGTTTCTTTAGGCGCGAAAGTCTTTACGGAGCATCTTAATATTTTTGTAGGTTTAACAGATGAAGCACAAAACGCAGAGATTATGGTCGAGAAAGAAGAAGATCAAAAAGAAAAAGTGATGGAAATGACCATCGAAGAACTTGATTTATCTGTTAGATCTTATAACTGCTTAAAGCGTGCTGGTATTAATACAGTTCAAGAGCTTGCAAATAAATCTGAAGAAGATATGATGAAAGTTCGTAATCTTGGTCGTAAATCACTAGAAGAGGTAAAAGTTAAGTTAAATGATTTAGGTCTAGGCTTACGAGATGATGACTGATCATATAGACACCTAGATTAGGGCAATATGCTGAAATCACTATTATTCAAGCAGGTTGTTCGTTTAACTTTAGATTTAATCATAGTCATCAAGAAAGGGAGGGATAGTCCATGGCTAGAAAATTAGGTCGTACAACCGATCATCGTATGGCTTTGCTTCGTAACCTTGCTTCTGATTTAATTATTCATGAGCGGATCGAAACAACAGAAGCAAAAGCAAAGGAGCTAAAATCCGTCGTTGAAAAAATGATTACCTTGGGAAAACGTGGAGATCTTCATGCACGTCGCCAAGCTTCATCATTTTTATATAACCAGGAAGCTAACGAAAACGAAAGTGTAATTCAAAAGCTTTTCGATGATGTGGCTCCACGTTACGAAGACCGTCAAGGTGGATACACTCGTGTTCTTAAATTGGGTGCTCGTCAAGGTGATGGAGCAAACATGGCAATTATTGAACTAGTTTAATGTAACCACAACGACAAGGGCAGGACTGAATCTCTTCTACGAGGTGCATCCAAGCCCTTTTTTTGTAGTGGGAAGCGACTGTTTAGAGACGTTGCCATAAGTAAAAGGAATAACTCCGCTTCTTTTACTTATGGCCTCGGTTACATAAGATCCCAAGGTAGAGACGAGGAGGAGAAACAGATGAGAAGCAAATTAATCGAGTTTAGAAATGTGTCATTTCGATATGGAGAAGAACAGCCTTGGGTACTAAAAGATTGCTCATTTGAAATCTATGAAAATGAGTGGGTAGCAATTATTGGACATAATGGTTCGGGTAAATCCACGATTGCTAAGTTAATGAACGGTTTATTATTTCCTCAAAGAGGAGAAATATTCATAGATCAGAAGCCAGTTACACCAGATACGATCTGGGAAGTGCGTAAAGATGTAGGTATGGTATTTCAAAATCCAGATAATCAATTTGTCGGTACCACCGTACAAGATGATGTTGCGTTCGGTATGGAAAATAGAGGTTTTACAAGGACAGAGATGTTAACTCGCCTGGAGGAAGTATTGGCTGCTGTTGGCATGCCAGCATATCGACAAACAGAGCCTCATCGTTTATCGGGAGGCCAAAAACAGCGTGTGGCAATTGCGAGTGTCCTAGCAGTATCTCCCCAAGTAATTATCTTAGATGAAGCCACAGCTATGCTTGATCCAAAAGGTAGACAGCGTATTATGCAAACAATCAAAGATGTGCAGCATAGCAAAGATATTACGTTATTGACGATTACCCATGATTTACACGAAATCGTCCAAGCTGATCGTGTTATTGTGATGAATGATGGACAACTATGGGACGAAGGATTACCAAGAGAGGTATTTTCTAAAAAAGATGGGCTTAAAGAAATAGGGTTAGATACGCCATTTATTTCCAGTTTAGCAGAAGAATTAAAGCTGGCTGGTATTTCTCTTACACAAGAACCATTAAATCACGAAGAACTTTTGGAGGACTTATGGACATTACATTCAAGAACGTAAGCTTTGTATATCAGCAACATTCACCATTCGCTCATCGTGCATTAGATAAGTTAGATTTGCATATTCCTTCTGGTTCATTTGTAGCTGTTGTCGGACACACAGGTTCTGGTAAATCTACGCTTATTCAACATTTAAATGGGTTAGTTCGTCCAACAGAAGGGGATGTGTGGATTGGAGATTTTCACCTGAATGCAGAACATAAACCAAAGAATATGAAGGAATTAAGAAGTAAAGTTGGTGTTGTATTTCAATATCCGGAGCACCAACTTTTTGAGGAAACGGTAGAAAAGGATATCCGATTCGGTCCCAAAAATTTTGGTGTTGGGGATAGAGAAATACAAAGGCGCGTGAAAGAAGTACTTCCATCTGTTGGTCTAACAGAGGATTTCTTGGACCGTTCTCCGTTTGACTTAAGCGGAGGGCAAATGCGCCGAGTTGCCATTGCAGGTGTGTTAGCAACCAAACCAGATGTCCTCGTATTAGATGAACCGACTGCTGGATTAGACCCACGTGGTCAAAAGGAAATGATGGAGATGTTTTATGCTGCACATCAAGAGCAAAAGCTAACCACGATTCTTGTTACTCATAGCATGGAAGATGCGGCAACCTATGCTGACCATGTGATTATTCTTAATAAAGGTACTAAATATATGGAAGGAAAGCCTGAAGCAGTTTTTGTTCAAAAAGAAGCATTGCAGCAAGTGCAATTAGATGTTCCTGAGGTTGTTCGGTTTCTTGATCTATTTGAGAAGAAGTTTGGAATGTCTATTCCATATAGACGGCAATCCGTGAAAGACATAGCTAAAGCTATTGAGAAGGTAATGACGGGAGGCAGCGGCCATGAATAATGCGCTCGTAATTGGTCAGTATGTTCCTGGAAATTCTCTCATTCATCGGCTAGACCCGCGTACAAAAATAACGATAATCTTTTTCTTTGTGTTTATTGTGTTCTTTGCGAATAACTTTTGGAGTTATGCTATATTAACCGTTTTTGCCTTGGCCAGTTTGTTCACATCGCGGGTACCTATTCGATTTATTCTAAAAGGGTTAATGCCAGTATGGTTCTTAATTATTTTTACTTTTATTCTCCATATGATTGTAACAAAAGAGGGAACGCCAGTCTTTAACATCTTTACATTCACTGTTTATTCCGGTGGTATTCTTCAGGGGTTTGCAATCTCGATGCGTTTTTTCTTGTTAATTCTAGTAACTTCATTATTAACGTTAACGACTACCCCTATCGAGATAACAGATGCAATCGAAGAATTGCTCCATCCATTAAAAAAGGTAAGGTTCCCTGTCCATGAACTAGCCTTAATGATGTCAATCTCCCTACGGTTTATCCCGACCTTATTACAAGAAACAGAGAAAATTTCAAAGGCACAAGCATCTAGAGGGGTTGATTTTCGAACTGGACCAATCAAAGAAAGGGTACAAGCAGTGGTACCATTATTAGTGCCTCTTTTCGTTAGCGCGTTTAAACGTGCCGAAGAACTAGCAATGGCGATGGAGGCAAGAGGTTATCAAGGTGGACAAGGTAGAACAAAGCTGCGTGAATTAAAAATCGGCAAGCGCGATATTTTTGTCTATTGCTTATTTATTGGTGTGGTTATCGGTCTATTGTTTATACGAAATTAAGAGAGAAAGGCTAGAGCAATATGGTTAGAGTGAAATGCATTATTAAGTACGATGGATCACAATTTTCGGGGTTCCAGATACAGCCTAAAAAGCGAACCGTACAGGGGCTACTTGAGCAGGCATTAACAAAAATGCATAAAGGAAAGCCTGTACGAATCCAAGCTTCAGGACGAACCGATTCAGGGGTGCACGCAAAAGGACAAACCATTCATTTTGATTCTCCCTATGATATTCCTTTATACAACTGGAAGCAGGCGTTAAATACGTTACTGCCAAACGATTTATATGTAAAGCAGGTGGCTTTTGCTTCAGATACATTTCATGCTCGTTACGATGTAGTTGAAAAAGAATATCGTTACTATGTATGGAACGAGAAGGAACCTGACGTATTTAAGCGTAACTATGCGTATTTCTTTCCCTATTCCTTGAATATAGAAGCGATCCAGGAGGCATGCGGCTATCTTGAAGGAACGCATGATTTTACCACTTTCTCTTCTGCAAAGGCATCAGCAAAAGGAACAAAACAACGGACGTTATACGCTGTATCTTGTGGAAAACAGGGCTCTGAGATCGAATTTATATTTCGAGGAAGTGGTTTTTTATATAATATGGTACGAATCATTGTTGGTGTCTTATTAGATATAGGCCAGGGAAGGCGTCAGCCGTCCGACATTCATGATTTACTAGCTAAGAAGGATAGAAGGCTTGTTGGGGAGACAGTGCCCCCAGAAGGGCTCTATTTGTGGAATGTCAGGTATGGGGAAGTTGACTAAGGGGATTTACAAAGAAATTGCAACTCATATGCATCAGAGCTTGACAAAAATCTAGTTATTGGTGTATTATGATCTATGGCATTTTATTTCTAAACCATGATTAGCCCCGGAAACTAATTATGTTGAAATAGACGAATGAATATGGAAAAATGATTTTTTAAATATGGAGGGAAACACTCATGCGCACAACTTTCATGGCAAATGAAAATAACATTGAACGCAAATGGCTAGTTGTTGATGCAGAAGGTCAGCGTTTAGGTCGCTTAGCGAGTGAAGTTGCTGCGATCCTTCGTGGAAAGCACAAGCCAACTTATACACCACATGCAGACACAGGTGACCATGTGATCATCATTAATGCAGATAAAATCGAATTAAGTGGTAAAAAAATTACGGACAAAAAATACTACCGTCATACAAGCTATGCTGGTGGATTAAAAGAACGTACAGCATATGAAATGCGTACGAAATATCCAGAGCAAATGCTAGAGCTAGCTGTAAAAGGAATGCTTCCTAATGGCTCTCTAGGTCGTAAAATGGCTAAAAAACTTCATGTATTTAGAGGTTCTGAACACAATCATCAAGCACAAAAACCGGAAGTTTATGAGCTTCGCGGGTAACTAAAAGGAGGTAATTAATTTGGCACAAGTACAATACTATGGTACAGGTCGTCGTAAAAAATCAACTGCACGCGTACGTTTAGTACCAGGCTCAGGTAATGTTACTATTAACGGACGTAATGCATCTGATTATTTCCCATACGAAACACAAATCTTAATTCTTAATCAACCACTTGCAGCTACAGAAACTCAAGGAACGTATGACGTAATGGTAAACGTTCATGGTGGAGGATTCACTGGTCAAGCTGGCGCTATCCGTCATGGAATTGCACGCGCACTACTTGAAGCAGATCCAGAGTACCGTTCTTCTCTTAAAACAGAAGGTTACCTAACTCGTGATGCTCGTATGAAAGAACGTAAGAAATACGGTCTTAAAAAAGCACGTCGTGCACCTCAGTTCTCAAAACGTTAAAATACCAACGTTTCAAGGCTCTCAACCAATTCGGTTGGGAGTCTTTTTTATGGTCAATTTGGCGTTCGTGACTATATTTTGACTATAGTTATTCAGATTCCATAAATTTTTGAAACGTATTTGCTGTTTTTTGAGAAACAAAATTAGTAACGTGCGTGTAAACATTCATCGTTGTTTGAATATCCTTATGGCCTAATCTTGCTTGTACTTCTTTTATAGAAGCTCCAGCTTCAAAAAGAAGTGAAGCATGTGTGTGTCTTAACCCATGAATTGTAATCGGATGAAGCTCATGTCTTTTAATAAAAGATTTGAGTATATCATTTGGTTGGGCTAATCTAAGAGGACGCATATCTGGTCTAGTTAAGACGTATTCTATTTCCATCGTAATAATCCTTGTACATTAGAACGCTTTCTTAGTATTACTCCGTTTGCAATAAATTCGTTAAAATCTGCGATTGCCAAAATAGATAAGGCTTATATGAAAGAATGAGCGCTAATCTTTATTCCAGAAAAGCGCCCGATCGTATTATAAGGTCAACCGGAAATATGATATTTTTCTGGTTGACCTTATGTTTTATAGGTTATTCTTTAGGTAGTCGGGGTAGGACGTAAGCGCCCGTGGGACTTGATCCCGTCCGTAATACTGTCCACCCCCTACTTGTAGAAACATGTTTGAGGCTGGTTGGGGCACTGACCCCGCATAACAAGCGAAGCTATGACACTACAAGATAGACAGGGGTTACCGACAAATCTACTAAAAGGAGATGTGATAAATTATGGATCCAGTGATTGGCCTGGATGTTGCAAAAGGAGAAAGCCAAGTTCAAGCTTTCCTGGCAAGAAAGCAGCCTTTCGGGAAGACCTTTAAGTTTAAGCATGATACCAATGGTATGAGTGATTTTTTTATATTTTACAAAGAAGTGGAGTTCCAAGCTGAATCTAAACCGGTTGTTGTGTTTGAGTCGACAGGACACTATCATGAACCTATTTTACAGTACCTTGAGGAAAGAAAGATTACTTACTACTTAGTGAATCCTGTAGTTTCTTACGAAACGAAAAAAATTAGTCTTCGAAAAGTAAAGTCAGACCCAGCCGATGCGAAACACCTGTGTGAAATGTATTACAAAGAGGACTTAGTAGCCTATCATCGAAAATGTGTTCAAACGATGAATTTGAGAAATTTATGTAGACAACACGATTCTTTAACACGTAACTATGTACAACTGAAACTTCAGTTCCAAACGATATTGGATCAAGTATTCCCTGAATATAAAGGAGTTTATAGTAATTTATACGCACCTCTTTCCTTAAAAACGTTACTCCTCTATCCTACTTCTCATGAAGTATTAAAGGTTCCAACGGATGAATTAGCTAAGGAGATGCATGGACTAGGAGGAAAGAGGTCGTATGATTGGTTTTATGAAAAGGCCTTGAAGTTAAAAGAAGCAGCAGAACGAAACCCCTTTAAGAAAACGCTGTATCAAAGCCACTTGGTTACACTAAAAATGTATATTCAAATGATTCTTCAACAACGAGAGTTTCTGAACGTACTTGAGCAGGAGATTGAGACGTTAGCGAAACAATTTGAGGTGTATGAGATTCTTACATCCATCCCCGGAGTAGGTACTAAAATTGCAGCCACTCTGATTTCAGAAATAGGGGATGTCACACAATTTAGTCACCCTAAGAAACTAGTAGCCTATGCAGGACTTGATCCAAGGGTATACCAATCAGGTAAGTTTACAGCTACGATAAACTGGATAACCAAAAGAGGATCTACGAAGCTACGTCAGACCATCTATTCAGCTGTTCAGTGTGGACTAACCAATAACCGGAATGTGAAAATTCGAGAGTATTATGACAAAAAAAGAAGTGAGGGCAAGCCTCACAAAGTAGCCATCATAGCTTGAGCCAACAAGCTATTGCATTGGATTTATGCCATATTAAAGCATAAGCAAATATATACCGCATAAACCCATACAAATAATTACACAACTTACAAAAAATTCAATTATAAATATTGAAGCTTCTTTGTGATGCACATTTTTATTATACCATCTTTAATCTAGTATGATTACTTAAAAAGTATTGACTTATATTAGCTGGTATTACTGAAGAACGTTCCATTACATTTTTGATTCAAAAACTGTCATAAATAGAGTCTTCTTTCTATGTATAGTTGAGTGATATATCATACATGGTTTTATGAAAAAGTCCAGGCTCTTCAAATGGCAAATTATGTGCAACTCCTGAAAAAAAGATCGTCTCTTTAATAGGTGCGGTTAAACTACTATAAAATTCTTGAACAAGCAAATTTGGCGTATTGAAATCAAATTCGCCCAACAAAAAATAAACCGGACAGTTTACATCCTTAATTTGATCAAGTAAATTCACTGTCATTACTTCATCCCACATGACTCGCATAGAGAAAGTATTACCTTCATTTAATTTATCGATGTCGGTCTCTTTATATTCTGATCTCTTTTGGATGATATGTACCGTTCGTTTAAAAAAATCTGTATCTTTATAGACAACTCCCCCAAATTCAGTAAGCCATTTCCTTTGAATAAATAAATCATTAAGCGTCTTATATGGAGGATGACCGATAGCTTTTAGTTCACTGGTTGCTTTCTGTAACTCATTTCGCTTTGCAAAGTCTACTGTAAAGTTATAGCTTAATAATTCCCCTCGTTGCAAATGTACACTTTGACCCACTCCAACATATGCATAGATTAAATCAGGGTATTTTTGTGCCAATAACATTCCAATAATGCTGCCCCACGAATGCCCAACCACAAATATTTTATCCTTTTTAAACCGGTAGATAAGGTATCTAGTCAATTCATGCGCATCATGTACAAAGTTCTCTATATTCATTGATTCCTCTGATAAGGAATCATTATATGATAAACCCGCCCCTCTCTGATCCCAATTGACTACAATAAAGTCTTTTTCTAATGAAGTTTGATATTCAGGTGCCCATCCAATTTGGGCGTTCCCGGGTCCACCATGAAGAAAAAGAATGACTGGATTATTAATATTTTCACCACGAAGCAAGACCCATTGCTCAACTTGATCAAGCATTACTTTTTCTAAAGAATTGACACTCTGTTTTCCTTCGATCATTGGTGTAAATCTATCCATACATTAATCCCCCCTTTGCATTATTTAGAAAAAACCTATTAAACACTATAAGATTTTGCTTCAAAACAAAATCTTATAGTTAATTCTACTTTATTTCGCCACAATCCTGCTCTGTTTAGCTTAAGAAGACTTACTCCATTATATGGCCTGATTCATAAATAGAGCGCAGATTCTTACTCCAGAATTGCGCCCTATAATGGAATAACTCAAACATGATCCCTATCTTCAACTCCATTAAGTTTGTCCTTTCACAAGCTTGTTTGCCCTTCCCAATCCGTTAAAAGAACACATTTGAGGGTAAGTAAATCATCTTAAATATCTAACCTATTAACTGTACAAAGCGTTTTGGATAAAGTGTGATGCTTTATTTCCGCCAAAAATTCGTATACTCTGCTTTATCCCAAATGTTAAATTCAATGATTTTTCCTGCTAAATATTTTTCGAAAAGTTCCATGTTGATCACTCCCTTAACTAATACCCAAAAAAGAATCTTTTATGATATTCTTTTTTGAAATATTATTATTTTGTAGATAATCAGAGGTGGCATCTACCATTTCTTTCGGTCCAGCAACCAAGTATATACCATCGTTATAATATAAAGTGGTAAACTTATTTATCTCTCGATAGAGTTCATCCCTTGAAGCAAGGTACATTACACTTATTAAACGACCACCTGTTAAAGCAGGTGGTCGTTTAAATATGGATATTGTATCTTGAAAAAAATTCATTTCCCATCTCCTCTATTGAGCTGTTCTTCTTACTTTGATTTTCTTTTTTTCAGTCCCACTTATTTTACTAACAACAGAATTAAGAGTTCAAAAGGTCAAAACAGATCACTTATTGGTAACGATGACCATTAGTGACCTGTTTTATCATGTCTATTTTAAATCATCAATAGGATAAGCAAGAGGATTCCAACCCGCTGTTTATCGTTTTAATTTCTAACAACGGGGATCCACATTTCACCATATACTAAGTCGTCTTGCTGTCCCATCACAACCGCTGCATTTGGACCACCGACATAGGATACATCCGTTACTTCCATTAGGACCTCACCAAAGGCAATCCCAGTCAGCTTGTTACTCAACTCTTCATCCGTATTTGCTTCTCCTTTAACAACAATATATTCCCCTTTAGGAAATTGGATAAGTCTCGTTGCTTCTGGTAAGGATTTCTCCGTCATAACACCAGCGTAATGCATCATCTTATTATTCACTGCTTCGTTTACAACAAAAATGTAGTCATTTGTTGTAACAGTTTTTAGTTTATCAAGTCTTCCATCTTGATTAACGGCTTGCCAAAAATCTGATTTTTCTTTATTAATACCAGCTTGGTCTGTGTAATCGCTTTTAATCTCTACTCCAAAACCTAAAACAGTAAAGCTGTCCTTTTCCTCTAAAGTATAGTTTACCATTTCAAAATTCCTCCTTTTAAATTAAACAAAAGACTTGTTTTTTCCCTTGTTACGTTTATGATAGCATTAAACCATGTCAAAAAATGATACTGTTTAGGAGGACCCAATGAAAAAAATTGAACGGATTAACACCATCATGCGGTATATCAATAACCGTTCTTTCTTTACAATTTCTGAAATAATGTTAGAATTTAACATTTCCCGTTCAACTGCTATTAGGGATATCAGGGAAATTGAAGCGATGGGGATGCCACTTGAAGTCGAAGTTGGAAGGGATGGGGGCTATTCTGTCATGAACAACTCTATCCTACCTTCTATTCGCTTTACCGATAATGAAGTTAAAGCGCTTTTTATTGCCTTTATGGCCTCAAAAAACCAACAACTTCCCTATCTGGAAGGTCGACAGTCTTTAGCTGAAAAATTACTAGGCCTCATCCCAGAAAACCAACAAGAGACCTTAGTTTTATTAAATCAAATTTTGCTTTTTGAAGGGACCAACCCTAATAATCCTGATTTACTTGATCTCTCAGACCTTCCACATCCTATGTTAGAAAATCTCATCCAACTCCTTCTTTTAGATTGCCATTTATTGATTACCATCAAAGAAGGAAAGGCAGAAAAGTCTTTTCCAATTTTTCTTTTGCATCTTTATCGTGAAAAAAGCCTTTGGCAAATTGAAGGATTCGACCTCGAGGAAGAAAAGAAAAGAATTTTTTCTGTTGACAACATCATCAATGTGGAACCATATCCCACGAAAACAAAAGTAACTAGGAAAAAGGTTTTGGAAAAACTAAGTAAGCAGAAAGAAGTAATCAACCTTATCATTGAATTTGGTCCAAAGGCAATTGCCCAGTTCAAAAAGTACCATCCTTTTAAATATTCAATATCCTATACGAATCCTTACCAAACAACAGGCATTCTAAAGACTTTTGTCAATGTTAATATTCCCGAGGAATTGACCGATATAACAAATTGGCTACTTTTTTTAGGTGAGGATATCAAGTTTAGGGAAGTGCCAGAGGAAGTCTTAGAAAGTCTACGAGAAAAATTATTCTTATACTGCAAATAAATAAGCAGTGACTAGTTAAAAGTTCAGTAATCTTGGTTTTGTCCAGTTCCACGTTAAATTCTACATCAAAGTACGTAAAAATAACTTTTTGCTGCCACTGCTTATTGAACGCTTGAACAATTGAGGCTTCTATTCACTTTCTAATAATGCCTTCCCTTATTCAAGATTATGGCCCGTTAGTTGAATAAGCGAATAATTTTAACTCAGATTTTTTCCGCACCTCACGAATAAAACTTTTCATAATAATTAATGAATATAAAAATATGGTGGTTTTTTAACTTTATGTTAGTTTTTAGAAACTAACATAAAACTAACGAAGAAAAATAAAATAGCAAAATAAGAAGAATTTAATGTGGATTATGTTTTATAAAATATGCATTATGATAAATAAAAACGAATGCGAGAGAAACTTAAAAAAACGAGGTCAAGTATGGGCGGCATGATGTAAATCACCGCCCAGCAACCTTAGCCTTACAATGTTTTTAGATTTGGATATTGCTTATTCGCACTAAAAACTAACAAAAAGCTAATATTATTTTTTCAGCGTAATAATCTTAAAATGGCGTTTTCATATAAAGTTTTTACTTTTACGGAAACGTCCTTTTTCATTTTGTGGGTAATATGTATAAGTCTTATTTTTGTTTTAGATTTAATGATACACGTTGAATTAACAGTGAAATTGTGATAGATTTTTGTGATTCATGGTACATAAGGGAGAGTTTAAAATGAAGCTACCATCTTTTCTTGTTATTTTTTTAATGTCAATAATACTTATTGGTTGTAGTAATGAGGACTCGGACGAATCAAAGAGTGGCGAACAGAGTAATTCAACTCTTATAAAGAATCATAAGTTCAACCTAGAGGATAAAGGAACTTTTTATAGGCATAGTAAAGTAAATAATATCGGTAAATATGAAACAGGTCCAGTAAGCATAACTTTAGAGTCGGCAGAAATAGTAAGTGGAAAATATAATGAAAAGTACGATTATGAGGATGTTAATCCTGAAGGTGAAAAAATGATAAATTTTCAGGCACGATTCGAATTAACTCAGGAGATAGAGGATATCACCTTTAATCAAGAATATATGCATCTATTATTGGATAGTGAGGAAATGTCTGAACACCCACTAGAATTAAGGAGTAGTGCAATTGATATTCCTATAATTAGAAATTACAATAATACTCGACAAATAACCTTCGCAATAAAAGAAACTAATCTTCAAGATATTGAAAAAGCAACATTAATTATAGATTCACCTGTCGATAGTAGTGGTGAACCTTTAGGAGAAGACTTAGAGATTGAGGTAGATTTTTCTAAAAGTAATAATTAATACATACTGAGATTTATTTAATATTAGTAGTTATGATTTTAAATCTAACCTAAAAAGTAAAGAAAGCCTTTTAATAATAAGGCTTTCTTACTTGAAAACACTCTAATAATTTTGTTTTTAACATGATTAGTAAAAAATAGCTAATCTAAGTGTTTGCCTATGTTGGGTTTGTTGTTGTCATTTGACTACATTTTGACTATAAAAACGTTAATCACCCTTATATACCAAGAATTTGCCCTCTTTGTTCTTATCGAACAAAGAGGGTTTTTCATGACTAAATTTAGACATTGATACGTACGTCAAACATGATAGACACCTTTCCGGAATTGGTGCGGTATTTCGTTAGCAAAAAAACCGGTACAGGCGAACCTGCGTCGCCCTGTCAAATGGTATTTGGGATTTATTGTACCGAGTTTTCATTTTCCCGTAAATTAAACGAGAGGATCGATTAGTTGAAGTTAATCGTTGTTTTCACAACAATGGAAATAACGATTCTCTTTCGTATTTCTTTCTTTTCCGAATAAAGGATCTTGAAAAAGTCATTCATTCTTTGCATCGTATTATCTTCTTTTGGTAAATAATATGCAGTATTTCAAACCTACACTTCTTTGATCGAGCTTGACCCCGTTCAAAGCCTAACATACATATCTATTGTGAATGTGTCGTTGAAGTAGCGTCACGATGATTAAAATAAGATACGAGGCTTTACAATCTATAGATAGTCTAAAGAGTTACCTTATGGTGAAAGAAGGAATATATAGTTATTCTGCAAAAGGGCCAGATAATTGAATAATGACAAAATTGACTTGACAAAAAGACTAATTGAGCTATATGCTTAACCCGTTTATTCTAATTAGACCATTGCATACAAAGAAAGAAGGTTTTTCTATGAAATCTATATTATTAATCGGACAATCAAATATGGCAGGCAGAGGGTTTATTGAGGATGTACCGCCGATTTATAATGAGCACATAAATATGTTGCGAAACGGTAGGTGGCAAATGATGGCAGAACCGCTTCATTTTGATCGTCACATATCTGGTATTGGGCCTGCAGCCTCTTTTGCTCAGGCTTGGACAGAAGATCATTCGGGCGAGTCCATTGGGCTAATAACATGTGCCGAGGGAGGCAGCTCTATTGATGAGTGGTCAATTGATGGACTTTTAACAAGACATGCAATTTCTGAAGCAAGATTCGCTATGGAAACAAGTGAAATAGTGGGAATACTTTGGCATCAAGGAGAAAGCGATAGTTACGGAGAACGTTATCAGACGTATGAAGCTAAATTGCTTTCTTTATTTAAACACTTGAGAGAAGAATTGAATGCACCAAATATCCCGATTATTATCGGTGAGTTGGGACATTACCTTGGAGAGGTCGGATTTGGAAAAAGTGCTGTAGAATATAAACAAATAAACCAGATATTATCTAAAGTTGCTCATACCGAAAAAAATTGCTATTTTGTAACATCAAAAGGCTTAACAGCAAATCCAGATGGTATTCATATTGATGCAATCTCCCAAAGAAAATTTGGGTTGAGATACTATGAAGCTTTTTCAAAACAAAAGCATGTTTTGGATATTTTAGACATAGAGCATGGATGGATTGAAAAGGAAGCAAAACGTGAACGAACTAAAAATGAACGTATATTTGTTCAAAGTATGAAGTTTGCCTTAGGAAAATTGAGTTTTGAGGAGTTCTCTATTAATGTCTCCACTATTAATGAAAGTAAGTAAAGCAAAATCAATCTCATTTGATGAGGAGGGATCAATTGATTCAACTGTTAATATTAGGTTTGTTAAAAGAAAACCCAGGTTTATATGGATAGGAACTTTTGGCAATTATGAATGAGCGAAATCATTTGTAGTCAATTATACCAAAGGTTTTCTTTATTATAATATTCAACAGTTAGAAGAAAAAAGATTGCCGCATTTTTAAAGAAAAGAATGCAGATTTAGTTCATTAAAATGAAACATCTTTAATTTTATTGAATGATTTACATATTAAGATGAGAATATATATGATGCTTTTCTTCTTTTACTTTATTCGTGTTTTCTATATTAGCCAATGATGTTAGGTTCTTTGTAGTTGCTGCTATTCTTATGATCTTATACATGAGTAGTTTGATAAAAGGATTAAAGGCTTTTAGAAAGCATAAACAAGATACATCTATATAAATGAGAGATATAGGACAGTTATTTAGGTTTGTGTTAATTTTTTTCATATATCATAGGTTAAGAGAGAGGTAAACATGAAGTATGCACATATTTTATTATTTATAGTTCTAATTGCTGTTAGTGGGTGTAGCAATAAGAGGAGAATATAAGTCAATCTCAGGAAAAGAGCAATCCTATTCTGATACAAGAACATCAATTTGGCCTAGAATCCGGACGCGGAGGGGAATTTTACAGGTACAAAAGTATAAATGATATTGGTACATATGAAACAGGGCCAATTACAATAACGGTTGAATTCGCAGAAACAGTGAAAGGAAGTATAACAAAAGATTTTAGGTCAGGCAATAAGGACACTTATAAGTCGATGGAAATAATAAATTTTCAAGTGAGATTTGAATTAAATAAAGAAGTAGACGATGATAGTACATTTAATAATGAAGAAAATATTCATCTTTCAACGGATACTGGTGAAGTAATTCAACAACCATTCCAATTTTTGAGCAGTGTTGTTAATATGTCTATACTTAAAAATACTCAAGAGTATAATAATGGAAGTTACCTTCGTCAATTTACATTTAGGTTGAAAGAATCTACTGCTCAAGATATTAAAAAGGCAACATTAATTATAGATTCACCTGTGGATGGTAGTGGTGAGCCTCTAGGAGAGCACTTAGAGATTGAGGTCGATTTTTCTAAGAGTAATAATTAATACATACTGAGAATTAATTAAAATATTTAATTTATATTTTAAAATCTAATAATTTTGTCTTAAGGACCAGATAGTTGAATAAGCATTTGATGCGATTCTGAGAAGTGAAACATTCTAACATATAATATAGATGCAAGCCTGAAAATGATGCTTCATTTAAATCTCAGTGGTAAATTATTGGAAGATATCACATGTCTGGTATTGAAATCTTGAAAAGTATTTTTAGTTTTAAATCTTTGAAAATAAGCGTTATTGGATTCTTTTACCCATATTTATAACTGCTGTTTTGTTAACGCTTCTTCTTATTGCTGATAAGTATAAAATACTACCCGTTTACTCTTAATGGGTTTATTAGTAATCTTGTTTTTGGACTGTATAGTGTGTCTGGAATTTCTTGAGCGAAAAAAAGAATAATAGGGATTAAATTCGATCGGATCATTTAAAAACACTTAGGAATGAAAGAGGTGAAGAAAGATGATTGTATTACTAACATTGTCAGCTATATCCCTATTTTTAGTCATTACTAAGACTTTAAAGAACCACACAAATAATAAATTTCTGAAACAGTTTGGATTGGCTATATTAGTGGGAATCATAACGATAAATAATCTTATTACGAATAACAGTGGAACGGCTTTGAAATATGCTGTTATAGGTATAGGAATAATGTCATTTATTGCTATTCTAACTGAAATAATAATTTTCAAGAAGAAACAAACTACATCATGAATTTAGCTAATTGCTTTATTCAACAAACAGGCACAAAACAGGAATACAGATGCATCACCTATTAGAGTCAACGGCGCTTTCCATGGATTTAGAAGATGCTTTTCTTATGACTGATTAAAAGAGGGTGGCTACCCTTCTGAATTTAACAGATGGATGAACGGTCTTATAGTCGCATCCACGATTGCCGTTATGAGACTTGGAGATAATCAGGGTCAGTATAGAAAGGGAGGATAAGATGGATGAAACAGAATGGGATATACAAGAAGTTAAGCGTTTAAAAAAGAAGCAGTTAATCCAATACAATTTTGGGATGCTGTTTTTATTCCTTCTGTTTGCTTATTATGTAAAGACAGGTGGAACGTTTTTAGCTTTTTTAATTCTTTGTTGCGTGTTTTTTTGGATTATGGCAGCGCATACATTATATACCCTTAAGACAGGAAAGATGATTGGTACAAAGACAAACAGGCTTGTCCAGGCTTTTGACAGGGATCACAGGGGAGAGAGGCGCTGGAAGCGAAAAACAATGACAGAGGCTGTCATCATCAGTATGATTAGCGTTATTTTTACGGTGCTTTTGTTTATGATCAACTTTGACTCAGTAAAATTAGATTTTCCTTCTGATACTTTCCCGTTAATCGGGGGTTGGTTAGGATTTAATATAGGAGAAATCGTCAGAATGAATAATTTATAATAAACACTTTGATATTTTACAGTTACCTACATATAATTCTATCAATCAATTATTCATAAGAAAGGCTAATGCCATTTATTATAAAGTGTATCAAGATTATCAAAGGAGAAAGGGTGTTATTAATGAGAACCCCAAGTAGATATTCAGTGTTGATTGCTTTATTAATATTGATTGGCATCACATCGTTTGTAGTTTTATGGAATATGATTCCTGCCAAAGGTATAGCCTTTATCTTACTGGTAATTGTATCAGTAGTTACTACTCTTTCGTTAATTGGAACAATACTTTCTGCAACAGAAATCTACAAGGCAAAGGATCTGAAACACAGAATAATAAATATAACTTGCTTAGTAGTATCACTCACAACTTTTTTGATACCTATCACCTTTAATTTGCTCCCTAACTTAAAGATGTAAGTTTATGAATGGAGTATTCATCAAACGGGTACTTATCCTGAATAAGAACTTGGTCCATCGACCAGCATAAAGGGGCTATGAATATGTTGAGTTATTATAGTAATCTTTCTTCAGGGGTATGCGATATAGATAAATACATTGGTCTTTCATTTGATGATGTGGAATTTTATAGTGACAGATTAGCTTCCTGTAAGGGGGAAATTCGTGAGCCGGGAGTTGGGACGGGTCGAGTGTAATCGGAATTTTATTTTACGGCCTACTTGTTGCTTTTAGAGGTGTTATATTATCTCTTCGATATAATGGTCATTTTATTGAAGAAAGAAGGGGAATAGAAGGGGATGTTTCTATATAATGCATGTTGCGATTTAAGAGGGATTTTAATATCGATACCTTACGTCAACTAGCTTTCTTCATCGCTATCACTGATGTAAGCAATGTATGCGAACCTATTTAAAAATTCTGCAAAAGCTATTGACAAAGCTGGGAAGCTCCTATAAAGTGATTATTAAATTAAAATGATATACAATTATTTCCTTATAAAGAGTCGGGGGAGGAATCTGGTCTTTTGATCCCGCAGCAACCTCATGTTAGAGATGAAGGTGCTAAGTCCAGCAGACAAATTGTCTGAAAGATGAGGGTAAATGATCATACCTAAGCCCTTGTCCTTTGAAGGATAAGGGCTTAAAATTTTTTTAATTATAAACCATACTATATTGATCGGAATACTTTAATTAAAAGGAGTGTGTTGCAGCTTGAGAAAATTAATCATATTCTCACTCGTTGGTTTTTTTGCCCAATTAATTGATGGATCGTTAGGAATGGCATTCGGTTTAACATCCTCGTCTTTACTACTAGCATATGGAGTAGCCCCTGCAATCGCATCAGCTTCCATTCATATGGCGGAGATTGCTACTACAGCGGCATCGGGGATTTCCCATTATAAATTTGGCAATGTCGATAAAGGAATTGTATTTCGCTTGATGATTCCTGGAATGATAAGTGCGTTTTGTGGGGCAGCTTTTTTAAGTAGTATACCTGGAGATTTGATTAAGCCTTATATTTCTGGCTTCTTGCTTCTCTTAGGGATATATATCCTCTTCCGTTTTTTAATAATAAAGACAGATACGGGATCGAATGGGAAGCATCGGCAATTGAAGCATCGTTTTTTATATCCTCTTGCTATGATTGCGGGTTTTTTTGATTCCGTAGGTGGTGGTGGCTGGGGGCCAATAAATACCCCTGTGCTCCTTTCCCGAAAAGGAGCAGTGCCTCGTAAGGTAATTGGTACGGTGGATACAAGCGAATTTGGTATTACTATTTCTGCTACGTTAGGCTTTGTAATGTTTTTAGGATGGGAGCAGATTAATTGGATTTGGGTGTTAGCGTTTGTCATTGGTGGCGTATTTGCAGCACCACTTGCTGCTTGGCTTGTTCGGAAAATCCCATCCTTTATCCTTGGCGTATTAGTAGGAGGTTTTATTATTCTAACAAATGCCAATACGATATTAACAGAGATAGCTGTTGCTTCTAATATAACTACAATTATTTATGCAATAATGATTATCGGTTGGATTATTTCGATTGTTACGGTGGTTCGAAGAAATAGCAAATCAGCCAATCAATTCCAAAATGCGGGATAGCAACCAAGATACCCACCGAGTAGGTTTTGGCGGGTATCTTAGTTTATTCCTCTTCCATCATTCCATAAGTGAAACTGTTTTCTAATGTGAACAATTTGTCCAATATGGTATGCGTTATGCATGGTTATATGCGCAATGGTTTCTTCCCAGTCATGGAGGTGTATCGATTCTTTCACTACGCTTTCCCATTCGGAGTATAGGCTGTCGATTTTTAAAAGCGCTGCATCCCAGGAATGATTTTCATTATTATGAAATGTTTCCTTGATTGTTTGTAATGGATGATCCTTGTCCTCCATTTGTTTAAAGCGGTTTAGATGTTTCTCGTTGTAGTAAATTAAATGATTGATAATCTCCCGAATACTATTGGTTTCATCCATGCTTATCTTGGAAGCATCTTCTTCTGTCAGGTCCTTCACTGCAGTTTGGAAGGACACAAACCAGCCATCCGTATCATGGACAGCCTTCAGCTGTAATAATAGTAATTCCTTTGGAGTCATTAAACGTACCTCCTTTTTTAGTATCATAACACATATTTGGAAGTTATCGGAAGATTTCAGCAATAGAAGTAGAATGATAAAGGCAAAGGAGGGGAGAGGAAGCAAAAGGTTACAAAAAATGAAGGGCATGAGTCCGATTTGATTGTGAACTCATGCCCAACAAATTTCCTAATCCGTGGAAAGTTGTACGAAGTATTAATTTACTATTTGAACTGGTAATTCTTTCACTCCAAACTCTAATGCATCATCTAAATCATTCATATAAACATCTAATCTATCTCCTGTAATTGCTCCACCCCTATCTTCGCAAGTAAATGTTTTGTCAAAATATGGTATGGAAATTTTGGTCCCAAAGGATAAGTCTGGCGGGCAAGCAACCGTTTGCCCTTCTTGTACTTCAGCGCCTGAAGCTGTTATACCATAACCAGGGTCACCTGGTTCTTTCCCTGTTGATTCATAGCCAGCTGTATAGGCTGTTACTGTATACGTTTCGCCCTTCACATCCGGAATGGTTAGCGTTTGACCAATAAATATTTTATCTGGATCGGTAATAGCAGGATTTGAATTAAGTAGTTCATCCACACTTACATTGTGATCCATTGAAATTTTTGATAGGGCATCTCCCGATTCAACTGTATACTTTCCACTAGCATGTGCTTCGGTAGAAAATAAAAATAAACCTAAGGTTAGTAATGTTACTAAAGTTATGTACTTCATCTTAATACCTCCATTAATTGTTTTAAAAACTGGAATGTTTTTATATGCTTTCGTATATCAATCTACTTTTCCAACGGACTTTAATAGAATTGAAAAATTGTAATCGAATTTTAATAGGGAATGTATGTTCGGGTATCGATGATAAAAAGAGCTATTCCTAATAAGTGGTCCCGGTTTAGGTGAAGGTTCTAATTGCGGAAGTTAAGGGAAGGTGGTTATTATTATTTTTACTAAAAACAATAATAAAAAGGCATGAGCCCGGCGAACTTCCGGGCCCATGCTAATCAAATCTGATAAGAGATGCTGTAGAATCAGTTGAAAGCTTTTATGATGAGTTTGTATCATGGACGTACCAAATAAAGACGATTGATGAATATTACCAATATCATAATCTAGAAGGTTAATTAGAAGAAATAGATCGATGTATTCGCTTAATTGTTTCCATATGTAATGCTTCATGGTAAAAGCTAAATAAAAATGCTTCACCAACCGTGTAAAACGTAACTCCTGCCTTGTTTGTAAATGGCGTTGGCAGCTTTTCATACAAACGCCCTTCAATAAAGGATTCTATCCTCGTTTTTTGTTCCGTCAAGACCTCAGCAATCTCTACAAATGAAGGTGGTGCTTCCTCCCAGTTTGCCGGTTTCGTTCCAGCAGCAAAAAAACGTCCAAAGTCTTTAGGAATGTTCATTTCTTCCTTTAAAAGACCAAAGACAAGCTTTTCTTGTATAAATGCGATATGTCCGAAGTTCCAACGAATATTATTGTTAAAACCTTTCGGAATAATGTCCGACGTTTCCTCTGGAATTTTCTTCATCGCCTGTTCGGTAATGCTGCGTACGGTTTCCATATGTTTAAAAATGGTTTGTTCCAAGAAAAACCCTCCCATATTCATGATCTCTGTTAGTCATTTCGTCATTATTATCCTTTTTTCCTGCTAGATAGTAAGAGATTATATCTATAGAGGACGGTATGATGATGAAATATTAAGAACTTTTCATTCGTCGCGATCGACGTTCCATTGCTTCATAGTAATCAAGCGTACATTCAATTCGTTGCAAGTATTTTTTTCGTTCGGCAATTTCTATTTCTACTTTTTCTTTATGGCTTTGAATCAGCTCTTTTCGATGATGGATGGTTTCTTCCCCTTGATGAAATAATTTTACGTATTGCTTAATATCGATAATAGGCATATTGGTAGATCGAAGTACCATAATAAACTGAATACATTCTAAATTCGTCTCATTATATACACGTACGCCATTTTTATCTCTTTCAATGACAGGAATTAAACCTTCTTTTTCATAATAGCGTAGTGTAGACGGGGACAGGTTAGTCATTTCTGATATTTCATTAATAGAATAATAGGTCATTATTATTTCTCCTTAAGGCATTATAGTTGCGTTAAAGTGTACTTTAACGGATATGATGAAGATGATCAACTATTAAACGTTAAGGGGGATAGAAATGAGTAACAAGATACTTGTTGTCGTAACCAGTTTTGAGAAGTATCCAGATCTAAACCGGGCAACTGGCCTATGGCTAGGTGAAGCGGTTCATTTTGTTAAAAAGGTAACAGAAGCGGGATATAAAGTAGATTACGTCAGTCCTAAGGGAGGATATACTCCAATTGATCCTCATAGTTTAGAAATGGCAGAACCGGTAGATTGGGATTGGTACCAAAACAAAACGTTTATGAACGAGTTAGGTTCTACCATGAAGCCCGAGGAAGTAAGACCTGATGACTATGCGGCTATTTATTTTACTGGTGGCCATGGGGTGGTATGGGATTTCCCTGAGAACCACGAGTTGCAAAAAATAAGTCAACAAATTTATAGAAATGGAGGAATTATTTCTTCCGTCTGTCATGGTGTAGCGGGGTTGCTTAATATAAAGAATGAAAAAAATGAATTTCTCATTAAAGATAAAAAGGTAACAGGTTTTTCCAATGAAGAAGAAAAACTAGCTGGAGTAGATGAATATGTCCCATTTCTTACCGAAGATGAAATTGTCAAACGCGGGGCTAACTATCACAAGGCAGAAAAAGCCTATGATGCGTATGCTATAGAAGATGGGAGAATAATAACTGGCCAAAATCCTGCGTCAAGTGAAGACGTGGCAGTTCTTGTATTAAATCAGTTAAAGAACGGGTAAATATCTATTGGAATATTTCATTTTATAAGGAGGATGAAGATGAAACAACAGCAACTTATTTTACATGAACGACCGAATGGTTTACCAGATGATAACACTTTTCAATTTAAAGAGGTAGCAGTAGGAGAGCCTAAAGAAAATCAGTTGTTATTAAAGACATTATATGTGTCTGTAGATCCCTATATGAGAGGGAGAATGTCTGACGGGCCATCCTATATTGAGCCTTTCCAAGTAGGTGCTCCTTTGAATGGAGGTATTGTGTCTCAAGTGGTGGAATCGAGGAGTGAATCGTTTGAAAAAGGTGATATTGTAACTGGGCAGCTCGATTTTCAAGCGTACCATGTTGTTGAGCCAAAACAGGTTCGTAAAGTAGACACTTCTGGTTTAAGTCCGAGCACGGCGCTGGGACCGCTTGGGATGCCAGGATTAACTGCTTATTTCGGAATGATGCATATTGGTGAACCGAAAGAAGGAGAAACGGTAGTCATTTCGGGTGCTGCAGGGGCAGTTGGCCAGGTGGCAGGTCAGCTTGCGAAACAAGCAGGTGCGCATGTTATTGGCATCGTTGGTTCAAAAGAGAAGGCTGACTATATAACTAAAACATTGGGATTTGAAGGTGCTGTTGAGTATAAGCAAGGAAATGTTTATAAACAATTAAAGGCAGCCTGCCCGAATGGCATCGATGTGTATTTTGAGAATGTAGGTGGAGAAATCTCTGATGCAGTCTGGCCGTTGTTAAACACTTTTGCGCGTGTACCCGTTTGTGGTGCTATTTCATCCTACAATTTAAAAGCAGGCGAAAAGGATATCGGTATTCGCGTACAACAGTATCTGATTAAAGCAAGGGCTAAGTTACAAGGCTTTCTCGTAGCAGATTATGCGAGCCATTATAAAGAGGCTTATCAAGTTTTAGGCAATGGCATATCAAAAGGTGCAATAAAGTATGAGGAAACCATCCATGAAGGATTCCACGCAATTCCTGATGCGTTTCTTGGATTGTTTTCGGGACAAAACATTGGGAAACAGCTTATAAAAGTGGCAGATGCTGAATAAAACACCAATACTTGCCTTAAAGAATAATGATAATGGAGGTTTGTAAATATGGCGGATTGGAAAGGTAAGTCCATCGTAATTACAGGAGCAAGTAGTGGAATTGGTGAAGCGACAGCGGAACGTTTTGTTAAAGAAGGTGCAAATGTTGTTTTAGCAGCAAGAAGAGAAGATAGACTAGCTGAGATTCAAAGCCGCTTACAACCTTATGCTGGGGAGGTAAAGATAAAAGCAACGGATGTTACTTCCCAGCAAGAAGTAGAAGCGTTAATACAATATGCCATTCGTGAACATAATCAAGTAGATGTGTTGTTTAATAATGCCGGTTTAATGCCACTTAGTTTCATGAAGAATACGAAGGTGGATGAGTGGGATCGAATGATTGATGTAAATATTAAAGGTGTGCTGTATGGAATAGCAGCTGTCCTACCACATATGCTAGAGCGAAATGAAGGTCATATTCTCACCACATCTTCTATTGCGGGACATGAAGTAATGCCTTCTGGAGCTGTATATTGTGGAACTAAATTTGCTGCGCGTGTAATTATGGAAGGTTTGGGCAAGGAGATAGCAAAAAGCAATGTCCGTACGACTACCATTTCCCCAGGTGTGGTTGAAACAGAACTTACCAATACGATTACAGACCTAGAAGTTCAAGAAATGATGAAACAAGGTTTTGGTGAAGGAATGGTTCCTCTTGAAAGCTCGGATATAGGAGAAGCTGTCTTTTATGCTGTAAACCAACCACAAAATGTCGATGTGGGTGAAATCATTGTTAAGCCAACAAATCAACAATAATTAAATAGTAGTGATAGGAAGCAGGCACATAAAACGTGCTTGCTTTTTTTCTTTTTTAAGGAAAAAACGCTCTTACTTTTGTAATTCCAGGCAAAAAGGATACAATAGCTGTGAAAGGAGTTTATGCATGACTACGAACTATGAAATACCAGAAAACATTACAAAATTAGTAAGTACGTATAAACGGAATCAAGATTCTTACAATGAATTAATTCGTAATGGCGGCTATCTACCGCCAAATCAAGAATTATTGATAGATGCGATTACAGCATTAAGCATGAGAAAGAATATCTTATTAAAAGGACCAACTGGAGCAGGAAAGACAAAATTTGCTGAAACACTCTCTAGTCTTTTTCAACAGCCGATGTTTAATGTTAATTGCTCTGTAGACTTGGACGCTGAGAGTCTATTAGGGTTTAAGACCCTTGCTTATGAGGGAGATAAACAAGTAATTGACTTTGTACCTGGGCCAGTAATTAATGCAATGCAACATGGCACCTTCTTATATATTGATGAAATTAACATGGCCAAACCAGAGACGTTGCCATTAATTAATGGTGTGCTTGATTACCGAAGAACGATTACCAATCCATTTACGAATGAGATTGTAACCGCAAATGAAGGGTTTAATGTAATTGCAGCAATTAATGAGGGGTATGTAGGCACGGTCCCATTAAATGAAGCACTGAAAAATCGGTTTGTGGTAATTGAGATTCCATATATTGAAGGAGAACAGCTGAAGCAATTAATAGAAACGAATACACAATTAAAAGACAGAAAAACCATTGACTTATTTGTTAAATTATCAAGTGATTTAATTCAAGCAGTCTACCAAGGCAAGGTAGCTGAAGATGCTGCTTCCATTCGTGCTTTATTGGATGCTTGTGATTTGAGCACGTTTATTCCAGCAAGACGCGCGATACAACGAGCGATCATTGATAAACTAGATGAAGATCGCGAACGTGAATTTGTATTGAACTTAACGGAAACCCTTTTCTAGATAGGAGAATGAGTATGTATCGTTTTCATGATTCGAAAGTAGATACGAATTTATTTCGACAGTTACAAGACCTTACTACTGTACTCTCAGGTAATTCAGAGTTAACGTTTGAATACAGTTTTGGGTCGTATATGGATTTAGTCGACATGAAAGTGACAGCAAGTAGGACATGGGATACGGTTCAAGCAGATATGCAAGCAGCTGGCCTAAAAACCGATGTATTGCTACGAACGATTGGGTCATTTCGATATGCAAACATACCAGCAATGAAAGACTTTCTGGAGATAGCAGGTGAATCTTCATTACCAAAATTCGCTACTCAATTATTTGCTTTGTTTGAAGATATTCGGTTAGAAGAAACGATTAAACAAGAACGACCTGGTACACGGCGGTTATTTGAAGTACGAAAAAACTATTATCGGCATAAATTTGAAAATGAGCGAGCTGCTCATGTAACGAGGGGGCTGCCACTAGATGAATTGTTTTGCTTAATTTATTTAACACTTCAATCGAATCGTCCAGACCCGAGTTTTCCTGGAGCAACCGACGAGCAACTTGAGCAATTAAAAAAGTTGAACACCCTCATTTATTCCGTATTTGAAGCAAGAAACACGTATCAGATTTCGCAAATTGCGGCAACTATTGTTACCCAATTACAACAATTATACAAGGATACTGTTCATCAGTATTTTGTGTTTCCAATTATGCATATTGATAATTATGAGAAAAACACCCTATTCGATGAGTTAACGCGCACAGATGAGCTAGCAAATGATGATAAAGAAGAACTAAATGAGGATAAGAATGAGTATATTGACGAACAGTTCTCTACATGGCATAGGGAAAATGAAAATAGTGATCGGAAGCAAACCTTTCTCCAATTTGAACTGGAAGTTGGTACAAAAACAAATGTTTTGGGAAATGGAGCCAGGGAAACCGAAGATGGGGATCAAGCAATGGGTACGATTCAAGGATCGTCTGGACAAACTAACAATAATGATTATTCGGATTTAGAATCACTAGATAAGCAAGAGACGAAGCAAGGAAGCAGCGGAGAAAATAGATACGGAGAAGAAAATAAAGATGCTGTTAAACTGGAAAAAGAAGCAGATCCGCCAACAAAAGAACAGATGGATTTATATCACGAGTATATGCTTGAGGTTGAGCCGTTTAAACGAAAATTATCCAATGTGATAAAGAAAACAATCGAGCATAAGGTGAATGCTCCGAGAAAAGATTTGATGGTTGGTAGACTATCCAAAAAATTATTACCAATCGTACTTGATGAAAAACCACGTCTGTTTTATAAAAAAAACCAAGAATCGAAAGAGTTTGATGCCGCATTTACATTATTAGTAGACTGTTCTGCTTCGATGCAAGGTAAGATGGAGGAAACGAAACGTGGGATTGTATTATTTCATGAGGTTTTAACCTCCTTCCATATTCCTCATTCCATTGTTGGTTTTTGGGAAGATGCAATGGAAGTGAAGGAGCATTATCAACCGAATTATGTCCACCGAATTCACTCGTTTTCTGACTCTTTCTATGAATCTCAGGGGGCGAAAATGATGCAATTGGAACCCCGGGAAGACAATCGTGATGGATTCAGTATTCGGGTAGCAACAGAAGAATTAGAGAAGCGCCGTGAAAAGAATAAGTTTTTACTTGTTTTTTCAGATGGCGAACCTGCTGCTGCGAATTATAATCAAAATGGGATAGTCGATACAAACCTTGCTGTACTTGAAGCTCGTAAGAAAGGAATAGAGGTAATTGGGATATTTCTTGCTGATGGTGCAGTAGATGAATCAGAAGACCAGTTAATGCGTAATATTTATGGGAAAGAGCGGGTTATTGTACCTAGTGTTTCAGAACTTCCAGAGCATTTTGCTCCGTTATTGAAAAAGTTATTATTAAAGGTTATTTGATCATTTAATGATTACCAACGAAAGTGAAGTGGAAAAATGAACCTCCAAATCCGAGAGGTGAGTAAAGATAATTGGAAGACGATCGCTTGCCTGTCTGTTAGTCAAGAGCAAGAAGCGTTTATCGAAAGCAATTCATTCTCGATATTACAATCTATCTTTGAGGAAGAATGGTATTCCGTAGGATTGTATGTTGACGATAAAGCAATTGGATATGCGATGTATGGAGAGGATAAGGACAGCGGTGATATTTGGCTTGATCGTTTTATGGTGGATAGGCATGCTCAAGGCAACGGATATGCAGCAAAACTATTGCCTAAACTATTATCGCTTATTGAAAAGCAGTATGATTATCCAGCTCATATTTATTTGAGTGTCACATCAGATAATATTCACGCACAACAGTTTTATAGGAAATTCGGTTTTCGTTTTAATGGGGAACAAGATAATAATGGTCTGATTCACGGAATGATAATGGTCCGATATAATCAGTCATAAACTATAACGTTCTGGTTTTCGATTTTTTTCGGAGCCTGAACGTTTTACGTATTGTTGGAAGCATTCATCTTTTCGCTGAAAATCCGACAGGAATCCGTTTTTTGCTAAAAAGTTGTAATAATATGGAATCTTATTAGCAATCATTTACAAAAATAATAGATTTTTATCTGATTCTGCGATAAAATTGAGGAAATATTTGAAATTATGATAACTGAGATACAGAAAAGGGATGTAGCGGATGACATATCGTAGCAACGTGTTTAAATTTCTTTTTTCCACGGAGGATCATTTATTTCGAATAAAGAAAGCAGAGAAATTACATAATCTGTGGAAAATGAATAGTCTACTTCTATTGAGCGCAGTCATCTTATATGCGTGGATGGCGTATTTGGGAATAGGAACAAATTTTCTTTCCAATGGCGCTGTAGGGCTCACCCCGCTGGAATATGAACAACAGAAGTTCTGGTTCTTAATAGGAAGGGTCCTATACGCCTTATTAATTGCGGCCTTTATATTATTTATTCCTTCGTTGATTTATTATGCTATTACAGGTATCCCTTATCAAAAACTAGTAATCTTGCAACAAGTGGTACTACTAGTTATGTTATTGGAGCGGTTGATTTGGATTCCCCTTGCCCTTTTTAATGGCTTGGACTGGTACGTTTCCCCATTGTCTTTGGGTATTATTGCTTCCTACTTATTCGATCATGCTTATCCTATTTACTTTTTTGGAGCAATTTCATTGTTCCAAATTTGGATAATTTGGTTTCAAGTTACGTTTATAGGTTATTTATCAGAAATAAAAAAGCGATGGCTATGGGTAATTATCGTCGGATTACATATTTTTTATTGGGCACTTGCCGCTTTATTAGCATTTGCTGATCAATACATCATAAATGGGTGGTTTGGGTAATGCGAAAATATAAAAAGCGTTTCCTGCAAGCAGCAGTTATCTTATTTATTGGTTTGAACTTTATTCTAGTCTATATCGATAAGGAAGAAAAGGTTGATCGAATTGCCTATATATCGGAGTGGTCAAAGGCTTTTCAAACAGATTTAGAAGAAAACCTTCATACTTCAGGAGTCTTAACAGCAGTGGATGAGAATTATGTGTACTTTGATGAACAGGCAGGGAGTTTTGCTGAGTTTTTAGTTGAAAAGGGGGACCAAGTAACTAACGGTGACCCCCTGTTTTCTTATACAGTAGATAATTATTATGAAGCCGAATCGCAGTTACTACAAGCAATCACGCAACTAGAAGGCGAAATAACAGCAATTCAACAAGCTATTTCGCAAATGAATGCTGTCCAAATTCCGCAGACGAATACAGAAGCCCCGCCATCTTTAGAAATTACCGAAGAAGAAATACAAGTAGAATTTCCGCAAGACCCAATACAAGCTGCAATTGTGAAGGAGCAATACCTTGTTGAGAAAGAGAAAGAGCTGGCTCAAAAAAATGCTGCATTAACGAGCATGGAAGACCAGTTAACAGAACTTCAATCAACTGGAGATACGATCACAGTAGAAAGTCCATATTCAGGAAGTGTAGCTGCCATTTCACCAGAATTAAAAGACCCTATTATGATAATCGAAAGTCAAGAACTGCAAGCAGAAGGGGAATTATCTGAACAAGATCGAGCAGCAATCGAAACTGGTCAGCCCGTAGAAATAGAAGTAGTTGAGAAGGATATTCATTTACAAGGAACGATTGAACAGGTAAGTGATAAGCCAAAAGATACACCTACTGTAAATGATGCTAGTATTTATCCGTTCATTGTAAGCTTACAAGATGATGGTCATGATAGTCGAACAACAGAAGCTACACTACCATCAGACGAATCAGCAGATGAAACCCTGCCTACTGAAGGTGGAGATACCCAGGATAACCAAACAGACCTCCCAGAAAAAGAAGTAGACAAAGAAAACAACGTTGATCAGCAGTTGCCAGAAGAAACAAATTTGTTACCTGGTTATCATACGAGACTAGTGATTACAACGAAGTCATCTATGCAAGCGACTGCCCTTTTTGAAGAGATGGTTCATCAAAATACAGTATGGAAAATGACAAATGAAGGGAAGATTGTGGAACAGCAAATCGAATCAGGGATTTTGATGAATAAAATGCTTGAGATAACTTCCGGTGTCCAACCTAATGAATGGGTGGCGGGAAATCCTGAGAGTCAACTTCGTAATCAAGCTGCTTTTATTACACCGTTAAAATGGGGTAATGGGTTTAGAAGCACAATAAACCCTAAGGAAATAAAATGGTACGAACCACTCCTTACTGGATTGGTATCAAGGTAAAAAGAAATCGGTTCATTGCCGATTTCTTTCTGTTATAATGATGAAACATTCGTAGTTTCATCGTATATATTCGATTGTCGAGAGTGAGAAATAACATTAATAATGGCACCACTCATAAAAATCATACCCGTTAGAAAGAACCAAATCATAAGAATGATAATTCCACCTAAGCTACCATAAGTTGCGGAGTAGTTACTGAAATTGCTAATATAGAAAGAGAATCCGAACGAAATAAATTGCCAAAGAATACTAGCTGTAATAGCTCCTGGTAAGATATGTGTAAAAGGAAGCTGTTTATTTGGTGCAAATCGATACAAAATAAGTAAAAAGCCAGTTAAGATGGTTAGACTTATTAACCAACGTAAAGTCTGGAATAAAATTCCCATCCCAAGGGAAAATCCAAGTAATGAATCCAAAAATTGTAGTATAACATCTCCGAATACAGGAACGATAATAGCGATGACTAATGCAGCAATCATGCTTAAGGTTAGTCCAAGTGCAATTAGACGTATGAAGGCAGCGTTTCTTGTCTCTTTGATTTCATAAGCTTCATTACTTGCCTTAATAAAAGCGTTCATAGCTGCCGATGCGGACCATAAAGCCCCAATAATACCAATTGTTAATATACCACCATGTGGTGTTTCAACAAGGTTTATAATATTATCTTCTAAAATGGAAGCTAGTTCATTTGGCAATGCCGTTTCAATAAAGGTAACTGCATCATGGGGGTTAATATTAAAATAGGGTATTAACGAAAAACATACTAAAAATAGCGGGACGATAGATAACAGAAAATAATAGGCTAATCCAGCTGATAACAAAGGTACATTGTCCGTTTTAAATTTTGACCGGAATAATCGAGTATACGCTTTTAATTTTGACATATTTAATCCTCCAGGATAGGGTTTGTTATGGTATACCCGACTCAAAGAGGCTTTAATCATTGAAAGGCTTGAAACGTTTTATTCCCAATGACAAGTGGTATAATGCAAGTATAGAAAGGGGGAGTTATTCATGGAAGAAATATTATATATAGCTATCATTATCGTTGCTATTGCTTTTGCTTTAACTGCAATCTACATAGCCTTTGTATTACATCGTGTATCAAAATTATTAAGATCAGTTGGAATTACATTAGGAGAATTGGAACAGGAAATGCAGCAGATAACTCCGGAATTAAAGGAGAGTTTACACCAAACAAATCAAATGCTTGATGACATAGACGATAAACTAAAGGCAACCGATTCTGTGTTTGATACTATTGATAACATGGGCAATTCTGTAAGTAATGTGAATCAAGCCATCAGAAAAAATAGCGACAAACTAACAGATGTTGAAATGGCAGAGAAAACTAAACCTTATATTGAAGGAATTCGTTGGTCGGAGGCTGCTACGTATTTATATAACAAGTGGAAGAAACGGACAACCAACGGGGATAAAAGGCAAGAAGTAAATACACCTATCGCAGGAAGTAATCATATTAGGAGAGAGGGATAATTATGTTAACAGGAATTGGAGTACTATTAATTGGCATTGCTTGTTTGGTTATTGCCGTTTTTATTGCTCATGTGTTGAATAATTTAGCAGGGGTACTTAGAGGTGTGGAGAAGACGGTTAATCAGCTACCTGACCAAATGAATTCCATTTTTAGTGAAACTAGCGGGCTGATCAAAGAAAGTAATCATACATTAGCTGATATTAATGATAAAATGAAACAGTTAAGTCCGTTATTCTATATTGTCAGTGATGTTGGGAATGTTACACGAAAGTTTTCTTCTTCTTTAGTAAACGTAACCGATACATTGAAAACCAAAACGGGAGATACGAAGGACGTTGCTAATAAGAATAATGCAGGTGGTTTATATGGCACGTTTGCTCTTGGTTACTATTGGTTGCAAAAAAAGAGACAGCAAAAGAAGAATCAACATGAAGGGGCACCAGTAAATGGCGAGGATAATAAGTAGGAATGTCGGTTCTATTTCCGCAGGAACGATTATAGGAATTGCTGTTGGTTGGGCATCTAAGAGTTATGTGAAAAGGCGCAATCAACGAGATGAAAACAGGTCGCTGGTTGAAACAATAAAACGCTTCGAACGAAGATTATATGAAGCTGGGCATATTCGTGCAAAGAAAATCGACCAGCTTAAGACCGATATTAATAAAAAGATATCATTATAAATAGCCAGATGGAAGGCATATACTTATCGTATATGCCTTCCATCTCTTTGTACGATATGTAGAATAATCAGCTTTTTACTAACTATCCTTTGCTGCAATTATGACATATCTATTGTTTTGCGATTTTTGCTTGTTTGAATCATAAAGTAAACTAAGGTCATCATACCATACAAACCTTCTAACTGATTTCTGCTTGTAAATACATTCCCTTCAGACTTATCCTCCCTCACTTTCATTACGACATCTGCCATTGATGAGGAAGCATGATTAGCTGCTCTTGTCGCATTCCCGAGCATGTAGAAAATGGGGCTTAGCTCCTTCACTTGTTTATTCACAGTTTGTAGGGTATCATTACCTGCACTCAATGTATCTCTCGCTTGGCTTGTTAAGTCCTCTACCTGGTTAGGTAAATTTTTAGTGCTCTTCTGTAAATTACTTAAAACGGCAGCTAGCTTATTTAATGGTCTGATTAATAATAAAACGAGAATTAATAATGCAACGCCGATAATCGAAACTCCAATTCCTAACCAATCCATATTCTCCATCCTTTCTTTCTTTTTATGCAGCACCTATGTTCTAGGTAATATCTCAAATTATATGAGTACTGACTTTTCTTTAATATACCACGAAATGGGTATTTGTAAACGAAGAAGCGGTAGGTAAATACTGACTTGAGACATATTTCCAAAGCGTGTCCCATAGAATAGAACAGCATTATTTATTCTAGAAAATGTGAAGTAAAAAACGGCTATATGGAATGGAAAAGGGGACGAGGATAGATGAAACAAGCATATAAATGGATGTTGTGGGGAATAGGTGCACTGATATTATTATATTTAATTCAAATGCCGATTCAACAAAATGAGTCAAGCTGGGTGGGCACATCATTCTCTTTGCCTTTATCTGGAAAGACGATTGTAATCGATCCTGGGCATGGGGGTCCAGATGGTGGGGCTGTTGGGAAGGATGATACACAAGAAAAAGACATCGCTCTAGAAGTGTCGAAGAAATTACAGAAGTACTTACAGCAATCAGGTGCTTTAGTTTATTTAACGCGGGAAGAGGATACCGATCTGGCTGCAAAAGAAACGAAAGGATTAGCACGTAGAAAATCGGAGGATATTCGCAACCGATTGAAATTCATAAAAGATAAAGAAGCTGATTTATTTATTACCATGCATTTAAATGCCTTATCTTCAACACGCTGGAGTGGAGCACAAACATTTTACTATCCAGGTAAAGATGAGAACAAACATTTAGCGAAAATGATACAAGCTGAGATTATTCGTAATTTAGAAAATACAACACGTACTGCGCTTCCAATAAATAGTGTTTATTTATTAAAACATGCGAACATACCAACTGCTTTAGTCGAGATTGGTTTTTTGTCAAATGAACGTGAACGAGAATTGTTAAAATCAGGAGATTATCAACAACAGATGGCCGCGAGCATTTATGAGGGAATCTTACGCTATGCAACCGAAGATATTCCAGAAGAGGAAGAAGAGCAATAACTGTGCCCTCTTTTAAGCTATTGCATATTACTTAGAAATTTCATTTTTTATGTTATACTAGCGTTGTATGCATTTACAAGAAGCATTAGCTGATAAAGGGATGGTGAATTATTATGCTTACAAAAGAAGAGATTATAGAACTGCTTCATCCTGTTAAAGATCCATTTTTACATATAACCCTCGAAAAAACAGACGGTATAAAAGAAATTACAATTAAAGAAGAAAAGAAACATGTCAGTGTAAAGATAGCAATTGCTAAAACCAATACGGCTGAACAGATGCAGCTTCAACAAGAGATTGTAGGTATTCTAAAGAAAAATGGAGCATCTACGGTAGGGTTGCGTTTTGAACAATTACCCGATGAGATGATACAAAAATATCAACCTGCAGCAGAAAAAGAACAAGAAGCGGCATTGATGGGAGGGAATACGAATACCAATTTTATTGCTGTATCAAGTGGTAAAGGTGGTGTCGGTAAATCAACGGTTACTGTCAATTTAGCCATCTCCCTAATGCGGTTAGGTAAAAAAGTCGGAATCATTGATGCAGATATTTATGGTTTCAGTGTACCCGATATGATGGGAGTCGAAGAGCGCCCACAAGTTCGTGGTGAAAAAATTATCCCTGTGGAACGTTTTGGTGTTAAAGTCATCTCCATGGGTTTCTTTGTAGAAGATAACTCTCCGATTATTTGGAGAGGGCCGATGCTTGGGAAGATGTTGAATAGTTTCTTTAAAGAAGTTGAGTGGGGAGACCTTGATTACTTATTACTTGATCTTCCTCCAGGCACGGGCGATATTGCAATGGATGTCCATGAATTACTTCCAACTTGTAAAGAAGTAATTGTCACTACACCACATCCAACTGCTGCTTTCGTTGCGGCACGCGCCGGTCAAATGGCGTTAAAAACGGAGCATGAAATTTTAGGTGTTATCGAAAATATGGCATATTTTGAAAGCAAAACCACTGGAGAGAAAGAATATGTCTTTGGTAAAGGCGGCGGCCAGAAACTAGCAGAAGTACTGAAAACAAAAGTACTCGGCCAATTACCTTTACAACAACCTTACGAAGAAGAGGATGAGTTTGCTCCATCTATTTACCAGCAGGATCATCCAAATGGACAAGCATACCATAAAATTGCTTCAAAAATTTTAGCCCAAATGGAAGACTAAGCAAAAGCGGACGCAATGAGCGTCCGCTTTTTTAGCCTCCTCCACTGGATTCACCGGCTCCGCCGCCGCCTTCACTACCCTGCTCTTGATTACCTTGCCCATTACCACCACTACCGCCGCTTTGTTTTGCTTGCTTTTCAGCAGCTTTCAGCAATGTTTCTTGCATTTTTTGTTGGAATGTTGGTGTTTCCAATGTTTGTTGTATGGTTTCTTCTAAATGAGCACGGAACTGTTGGCTTTTTACTACCTCCAGCATTTGCTCCGTTATTTCAGGGTTTTGTAATAGTTCCAGCATTTGTTTTTGATATTCTGCATCATTCATTAAATTCTTAATAAGTTTGATATGTTCTTCTTTCATCGATTTAGTATATTCTTTTACAAAATCATTATCTTGAAATAATGTGGTCCACATTTCTTTCCCTTTCTCTGAAACAAGGGCTTCGTTAATGGAGTTTTTCACTACATCTGATTCCATGATGAGATCTTGTTTCATTGCCTCATCTTTCATAATTTCACGTAATGCTTTTTTTCCATCTTCTGTTTGTAGTATATCAACAACCATTTTCTTTGTTGTATCATAATCTCCTTTTTGTTCAGAGGCATTTCCATTGTTGCAGCCACTGACGATTAGGATGACAGATAACATCATTACGGTGATATACATGGACCGAATCATACGGAAATCCTCCTTCCTTTTCACCTTTAATATGCGTGCTAATAAAGAAAATTATTCGCTAATAGGAGGAAAAATTAGGCCCTTCGTGATAAAATACCAATGGAAAGCATTATCAAGGGATAGTTAATAAATGGTATTTTACATAGTAGTGGGAGGAAGCTATTTTGAATAGTCGAAAATTAGTGCATTTCTTTTTCAAAACGTTGTTTATTGGTGGAATTGCAGGACTTGTTACTAGCTTTTTTGTGAAAGCGGATGATTATGCTGCATTTCTAAATCCGTTTGATTTAATGGAGATTTTTGGACTTGTTATATTTTTTATTGGTATCGGATTTGTGTTTAGTGTCGTCAGCCAAACAGGATTTTTTGCTTATTTATTCATTCATCGATTTGGTCTAGGAATGTTTCGTTCATTTTGGCCAACAGTACAAGTGCTACTCATTGCTTTTGTCGTTTTTGATTTAGTTTACTTTCCATATAAAGCTACAGATGGTGAAGTTGCTTTATACTGGTATATCCTCATGTCGGCGGCAATTTTAGGGTATGGTTGGATTGTGGCAAAGATTAAAGCGAATGAAACAAACAAACAGGCGTTTATTCCTGCTTTATTCCTAATGGTCGTGATAACAACGATTGAATGGGTACCGGGGTTACGAACAGAAGGAACTGATTACGCATGGTTAATGATTATTCCGTTATTAGCTTGCAATACATATCAGCTTTTAGCATTGCATAGAATCAATAATCGTGTCGATGATAAGAGTAAAAAATCAACATCAAAAACTTTAACGAAAGATAAAATCCAGACAAGCAAAGGATAATAAACGTCGATAAGAGTGATACTCTTATCGACGTTTTCATATAAGAAAATTTATTCCACAAGCTTGGGTTCAGCATGTGCTTGATTAATCAACTCTGTAATGGATACAAATGAAAAACCTTTATTTTTCAAACCAGGAAGGATTGTTTTTAATGCATTTGCTGTTTGTTTTGCGGAATCAGAAGCATGAAGTAACAGGATATCCCCATTCGTAGTAGATTTCATAACAGTATCTACGATGGTATCTGTACCAGGATTTTTCCAATCATTCGTATTGACATTCCAATGAATCACCTTATAATCCATATTTTCGGCCAACTCAATTACTTCTTTATTAAAATGTCCGCTTGGTGGCCGCAAAAGATCTACATCTTCATAGCCTAGTTTATCAAATGCTTCCCTTGCTTTTCTTAAATCTGCCTTAACTTGATCTATATTTTGATCTAAGTAACTCTTATATTGATAACCAAGAATGCCGAGGTCGTGTTTATCTTCTGTGATTTTTTCTAAGATATCTGGATGCCTTTCTGCCCACTCCCCATTCACGAAAAACGTAGCTTGTACATTTTTTTCATTAAGTTGATTTAATATATCGTGAACTCTATCTTCTCCCCAGCTTATATTAAAGGTTAAAGCAATATTACTTTCATTTGCATTTCCTTTTGTCATTGCGCTTGGTTGATTATTGGAAAATACCGAAAAGCTTCCATCTCTTTCAAACCAAATAAATGTAGCTGTAAATAAAGCAAATAATACCACAACAAGCCATCGCTTCCATTTATTAAATCTCCATACATAAAAATGCTGCATCTTTTTCCCCTCCTTTATACAACTTGTCCTTAATAAATGCATATGAGCTTATATGAGATTTAAGAACAAAAGATATAAAAGTAGAAAGATGATGGATGAAAAAGCGGTCTTTAAGGAATAGTATATAGTAGTTAAATGTTAGCGAAGAACCGACAAATTTTTAGTTTTATTGCGAATACATTTGATAGAACGATTTTTCAACAGTATCCCAATTGATTAGAAAAACACGAGGTGAACGTAGTGCTTGGCTTATTAATTAATGAGATAGAACAGAAGGAAATGGAATATCTATTAAGACGAGAGTTAGAAGAAATATTAATGGATTTAGAAGATCAACGTATTGACCATATGGTAAAAAGAGCCATGAAAGAGAGATATAATATTCTATTTCAACTATTCCGTAGGGTGGCAAGTGAGAGTGAATGCATAAAATATATGCCAAAACGTAGCGAAAATCAATAACGGTTAAAGTGAATTTCCTAACGTGCTTTAATTTTGGAGATTCACTTTTTATGCTTTTCGAATTAAAGCATATAGCATTTTTTGACGAAAAATTATATTTTTTTATTTTCACCTATTGATCTCCATAAATTTATATGCTATATTAGTTTCTGTTGTCAACAAGGCATGGCAACAACCCAATGAAGTATTTAATTAAATAACTTAAAAAAAGTTATTGACAAACACTTCGAATCATGATAAATTATATCTTGTCGCAAAAAACGACAAAACAATTAATTGCTCTTTGAAAACTGAACAAAACAACCAGTATGTCAAGAAAA
>NZ_AUQA01000008.1:0-178936 GCF_000445495.1 Virgibacillus sp. CM-4 | reverse complement strand
CAGTAGTTAAGCTCTCCAGCGCCGATGGTAGTTGGGGCTTTGCCCCTGCAAGAGTAGGACGCCGCCAGGCATATTATATTTATCATATCGCGGGATGGAGCAGTCTGGTAGCTCGTTGGGCTCATAACCCAAAGGTCGCAGGTTCAAATCCTGCTCCCGCAACCAATTAATTCAACTGAATCTGGAGATAAGAAAGGTTGAATATTATAATGGTCCGGTAGTTCAGTTGGTTAGAATGCCTGCCTGTCACGCAGGAGGTCGCGGGTTCGAGTCCCGTCCGGACCGCCACTAATATAGACTTATTATACACAGGATTTCGTGAAATCGTGTGTTTTTTATATGCTTGAAAAGTGCATTTCGATTTATATGTCATGTTATACTCCCTCTCTTTTCAACTTGAATTCTTTCTCAACTACTATTTCCTTTTTCAATTTCCAACTTTTTTTGCTATCATTGTTATAGTTAGTATAGAAACTGGTGAAAAGTGATGGATGAATTTTCTTTTATTAAATCAATTAAACAGCAATTTTATAGACAATCGACCTTAGTTAAAGGAATAGGTGATGATGCAGCAGTCTTTCGACAACCTTTTTCCGATATTGTCACTTCGGTTGATACATTTGTAGAGAATATACACTTTCGAAAAGATACAATGAAACCATTTCATGTTGGCTACCGAGCATTAACTGCTAATATAAGTGATATTGCTGCTATGGGGGCAACGCCAGCCTTTTATTTAGTATCAATTGTCATTCCAACAACATGGTGTGATGCAGAAATTGATGACGTTTTTAGAGGAATGCATACCCTAGCGTCTAACTACAAAATGGATCTTATTGGAGGAGACACTGTTTCAGGAAGTGAGTTAACAATCTCCATTACAGTTATTGGTTACGCGAGGAAGGGTTCTATTTGTTATCGGCACAATGCTAGGGATGGAGACATTGTGTTTGCTACTGGTACATTGGGTGACTCACAAGCAGGCTATTATATATTAACAAATCCTGGCGATTATATGGATGCTGATTATTATATTAGGAGCCATCAGATGCCTGAGCCTCAAGTGAATTTTGCTTCCTATTTCCATCATTTTAGCAGAGTTGCTATCAATGATATTAGTGATGGAATTGGTAATGAAGCTGCTGAAATTTGCGCTGAATCAAACGTTAGCATGATTTTGGAGGATGAACAAATTCCAATATCGGATAACTATCATCAATTCTTACCGGAATTGCAATATAAATGGAAGTATTTTGGTGGGGAAGATTTTCAACTGTTAGGCACGATTTCTGCGAACGATTGGCCAAAATTAAAAAAAGTAGCAGATTCTATACATATAAGACTGACAAGGATTGGCAGAGTCTTCACAGAAGACAACCAACATAATGTATATCTAAAAAAGAACGGCAGAAAATACCTTTTACCTAAGAAAGGATATACACATTTAAAGTAGTGGGTGACAACATGGATTCTTTTAAAATGACAACAACAACTGAAGAGGAAACGATGCATCTAGCTCAAAAATTGGCGATTTTATTAAAACCAGGGGATGTGGTAACCCTTGAAGGGGATTTAGGAGCTGGTAAAACAACATTTACGAAGGGGATAGCTACTGGACTTTGTGTGAAACGCAACGTAACTAGTCCTACATTTACAATCATAAAAGAATATGAAGGTGAGCTACCTTTATACCATATGGATGTATACCGTTTAGAGAATTCCGATGAAGATATAGGGTTTGATGAGTATTTTAATGGGGAAGGGATTTCGATTGTAGAATGGCCTCAGTTCATAATTGATTTTTTGCCAGAAGAAAGGCTCGATATCCATATTTCCTATGTTAATGATCAATCTCGACAAATTCAGCTGCAAGCTAGGGGTTCACACTTTGAATGGGTACTAGATGAATTACAAAGTAATTAAAATCAAGACGAGGAGCTATATAGATGAACATACTTGCCATCGATACATCGAATCAAGTATTGGGTGTTGCAATTCAACAACAAGGACATATTACTGGAGAGATAGTTACCAATGTGTCTAAAAATCATTCTGTCCGATTGATGCCAGCCATAGAAAAACTAATGAAGGAAGTATCTTTAAAACCGGAAGCCCTCGATCAAATCATTGTTGCAAAGGGACCTGGGTCTTATACAGGTGTTCGTATTGGACTGTCAACCGCTAAGTCAATGGCGTGGGCGTTGAATATACCTATCATCGGTATATCTAGTTTAGAAGTCCTTGCATATCAAGGACGATTTTTTAATGGTCTTATTTGTCCTTTTTTTGATGCAAGGCGTGGATTGGTTTATTCTAGTTGTTTTAAGTGGGAAGATAATAACATGGTTACGATAGAGCCAGAGGCAAATATGTTAATGGATGAATTTCTCGACAAATTGAAATCATATCAGCATCCTGTTCTTTTCCTAAGTCCAGATATTTCTGTGCATCAAGAACGTATACAAGAAAAATTAGGTAACCTTGCAGTTATTCCCGATGCAACTTTTCAGCTCCCAAGAGCGTCTCATTTAATAATGGCTGCTAAAGAGAGAAGCGTAGATGAAACGCATACGTTAACACCAAATTACCTAAGACTTGCAGAAGCAGAGGCAAAGTGGTTAGAACAGCAAAAAAGGGTCAATAACGAATGATTGAGCCAGTTATAAGAAGAATGGAGATAATGGATATCGATGCTGTAATCGAAGTAGAACGGACTTCATTTTCTACTTCTTGGACAAAGGATATCTTTTATCAAGAAATATCGGATAATCCTTATGCTCATTACTTTGTCATGGAGTTGGATAAGAAAATTATTGGCTATATTGGTACATGGATTGTGTTAGACGATGCTCAGATTACGAATTTAGCTATCCAACCTATTTATCGAGGTAAGAGACTTGGTGAAAAGCTATTCCACTATACGATGCAATATGCCATAATAAGAGGGGTCAGCCGATTGTCATTGGAAGTACGAGAATCAAACAAGATCGCACAGAATTTATATCAAAAGTTTGGCCTTGTCCCTGGCGGGCTACGAAAGAATTATTATACAGATAATCAAGAAGACGCAATTGTTATGTGGGTGAATCTATCATGAAAAAAGATACAATTATATTAGGAATAGAAACGAGTTGTGATGAAACAGCAGTAGCAGTTGTGAGAAATGGAAGAGAAATTCTCGCAAATGTTGTTTCATCTCAAATTGAAAGTCATAAACGGTTTGGCGGAGTCGTACCTGAGATAGCATCTCGACATCATGTAGAGCAAATCACGTACGTATTAGAAGAAGCCTTCAATCAAAGTAATACAACCTGGGAAAAGATTGATGGAATAGCTGTAACGGAAGGACCGGGTCTTGTAGGTGCATTATTAGTTGGTGTAAATGCTGCAAAAGCATTAGCATTTGCAAAGCAAAAACCACTGGTCGGTGTACATCATATAGCAGGGCATATATATGCAAATCGCTTAGAGAAGGAATTTGAGTTTCCATTGCTAGCTTTAATTGTTTCCGGTGGCCATACGGAATTAGTTCTAATGCAGGAACATGGAGAATATAAATTAATTGGTGAAACGAGAGATGATGCAGCTGGAGAGGCTTATGATAAAGTTGCCCGCATGTTGAACCTGCCATATCCCGGTGGTCCACAAATCGATCGTTTAGCTGAATTGGGTCAAGAGACAATTACCTTTCCTCGCGCTTGGCTGGAGCAAGATAGCTATGACTTTAGCTTTAGTGGATTAAAGTCATCGGTGATTAATACCATTCACAATGCCAAGCAAAGAGGAGAGGAACTGAAAAAAGAAGATATCGCAGCAAGCTTTCAAGCGAGCGTTATTGATGTTCTAACGACGAAAACGGTACGTGCTGCAAAAGATTTTAATGTAAAACAGGTAATTGTAGCTGGTGGTGTGGCAGCTAATAAAGGATTAAGGAATGCATTAGAAACAAGCTTTGCAGAATTAAATACTCCTTTACTTATTCCGCCATTCAAATTATGTACAGATAATGCGGCCATGATTGCTGCTGCAGGAACGATTGCGTTTGAACAAGGAAAACGCTCAGAGCTATCTTTAAATGCCCGAGCGTCGTTACCATTGAAATAATCGCAATAATCCACAGTTATTCACAGGTATGTGTATAAGTTTAATAAAAGCTGAAGTGGAAGGATCTTTATTGTGTATGAAAAATGTGCATAACTCAAAGGGTGTTTGTGGATATTGTGTATAACTTTGTGAAAAAGCGTGAATACACATAAAAATATATTTTCTAATGTGGATAAATTGTTGATATAGTAATTTAGAAATTTGGTGAAATGGAAATGTCTAAAAAGCAATCCTTTTATATACAGAACGATTTAATTATGCTATTTATTATGTTTGTTTGTGTAAGTTTGCTATCCATTTATAATGCGCAGCAATTAGATCAATATGGCTCGAACTTTGTGCTTCAACAGATTTTATGGTTTACCATTGGGGTAGGAATTGTGGCCGCTATTCAATACTTAGATATCGATCAAATACAGCGGGCAAGTGTCCTTATTTACGGATTTGGTGTATTTGTCCTCGCCGTACTATTGATTAGTCCCGAGGCAATAGCCAAGCCTGTAAATGGAGCGAAAAGCTGGTTCCAGCTTTTTGGAGTATCCTTGCAACCTGCTGAATTTACAAAGATAACAACTATTATTTATATGGCAGCAGTTATCCACAGACATAAGCAAAAGTTTGAAAAGCCAACAGTGAAGTCAGATATTCTCATGTTATTAAAAATTCTCGCAGTAGTTGCTGTTCCCGTATTATTAATTATGCAGCAGCCTGACTTCGGTACAGCAATGGTCTATCTATTTATAACGGGTATGATTATTATTTTATCCGGAATTGATTGGAAAATTATTACAACCTTAATAGTCAGCATTACAGCGTTTATAGGTGCTGTATTGGGATTTATTGTTCAATTCCCTGAATTAGCTAAAACCGTTGTTGGGGAAGATCAAGCCTATCAAATTGATCGGATTATGACTTGGTTTGATCCTACACAATCAACAAGTGATGCCAATTGGCACTTTAATCAAGCTTATATGGCTTTGGGATCTGGACAACTATTTGGCAAAGGGATTGGGACACCACAAGTTAATTTCCCAGAAGCGCAAACCGATTTTATCTTTTCGATTATAGGCGAAAGTTTTGGATTTGTAGGGAGTGCCTTTGTAATTTTCCTATACTTTATGCTTTTGTATAAGTTAGTAATGATTGGTCTATCCATTTACAAACATTCTCCCTTTGCGGCGTATATTTGCTTTGGATACCTTAGTTTAATGCTTATTCATGTCTTTCAAAATATCGGCATGGCTCTAGGGATTATGCCTGTTACGGGTATTCCGTTACTGTTGATAAGTTATGGGGGAAGTTCTGTGTTATCCACAATGCTAGGATTCGGAGTCATATATCGGATAGCTGTGGAAAACTCCATTCAAAATGATTATTTATTCAAATAATTTCTGTGGATAACCAACAAATAAGCCACATGACATTCGATGATGTCATGTGGCTATTTTTTATTCTTCTTGTAATGCTGCCCACTCTTCCATTAAATCTTCCATATGCTGTTTTTGTTTAGTTGCTTCCTGTGTTAATTCTAGTGATTTTTGATGATCTTGATAAACAGTAGGATCTGTCATTTTTTCCTCAAGCTTTTGAATTTCTGCTTCTAATCGTTCGATATTGCTTTCTAACTCGGTAATCCGCCGTTCTTTTTTTCTCTGTTCACGCTGTAATTGTTTTTCCTGTTGATAATTTCTCTTTTTTTCTTTGGTAGTGGATGGAGCTGAAGGCTGTTCACCTTGCTTTAATCGCTTTAGCTCAGCTTCCTCCTCTTTTTTTTCTAAATAATAATCATAATCACCCAAATAAATGGTCGTATTAGCTCGCTGCATTTCTACTACTTGATCGGCAATCTTATTGATAAAATAACGATCGTGCGAAACAAATAGGATGGAGCCTGGAAAGTTCATTAAAGCAGCTTCAAGTACTTCCTTACTATCGATATCCAAATGGTTGGTCGGTTCATCTAAAATTAATAAATTCGCTTTCTGCATCATTAATTTTGATAAGGCTAATCGTGCTTTTTCGCCACCACTTAACGTATTGACGGCTTTTAAGACATCATCACCAGAAAATAAAAAGTTACCTAGAACCGTTCGAATATCTTTTTCATTAATCGTCGGATAATCATCCCATAATTCCATTAATACTGTTTTTGATGAGTTCAGATCAGCCTGTTCTTGATCATAATAGCCAATTTGAACATTTGTTCCAAGTTGAATACTTCCATTTGTAGCCTGCAGCTTTCCTAGTAAAATTTTTAAGAACGTCGTTTTCCCGACTCCATTTGGTCCAACTAAAGCAATGCTTTCTCCTCGGTTAATATGCAGATTAAGGTGCTGGAATAGGTTTTCATGGGTATCTTCATAATGAAAGGACAGATCATTTACTTTCAATACATCATTTCCACTTCGTTTCTGAATACCAAAAGAAAAAGCAGCTGATGCTTCATCACCAAGCGGTTGATCGAGCTTGTCCATCTTTTCTAATTGTTTTCTTCTGCTTTGGGCTCGTTTGGTTGTCGATGCACGAGCAATATTCTTCTGAATGAAGTCTTCCATTTTCTTAATTTCCGACTGCTGTTTTTCGTATTCTTTCCATTCTTTTTCATAATTGGCAGCTTTTTGCTCAAGGAATTTACTATACGTTCCATGATATTTTTTCGTGTTATGCCGTGCTATTTCATAAACGACTGATACGGTTTTATCGAGAAAATAGCGATCATGTGACACAATGACTACTGCTCCTGGATAATTTAACAGATAATTTTCTAACCAGTTTAATGTACCAATATCCAAGTGGTTTGTTGGTTCATCTAAAATGAGTAATTGCGGTTTCTTTAGTAAAAGTTTTCCTAATGATAGTCGTGTCTTTTGACCGCCACTTAATGTTTGGATTGGTGTTTGGTAATCAAAGTCTTGAAAATCAAGTCCAGTTAGTACTGATTTTATTTCGGCTTCATAGGTGTAGCCGCCATTTTGTTGAAAGGCATGCTGTAGTTTATCGTAATTCGTAAGTAATTTTTGGTAATCCGCTTCGGAATGTTCATGGGCTTTTTCCATTTGCTTTTCGAGTAAACGAAGCTCTTCTTCTTGATTACGTAGATGAACAAAAACTTCCAGCATTTCCTCCCAAATGGTTTTAGTTGACTCCAGTACGGTATGCTGTGATAAATAACCAAGGGTTAAATCTTTTGGTTTAAACAATTCACCTTCATCATAAGTAAGTTCACCAGCCATTATTTTTAATAACGTTGATTTACCTGAACCATTTCTGCCAACAATTGCTATACGATCATTTTCTTTTACTTCTAATTTAATATTGGATAGAATTTCATCAGCACCAAACGCCTTTGAAAGTCCATTTATTTGCATTAGTATCATACGTTTCACCTCATCTATACTAGTGTATCTTAATTGCGGGAAGCCAAGCAATATAATTGTGAAATCGGTCACGACTTATTTCCATTTTTCTGCTAAAATAGAGGTGGAGCTCAATAACTGTCACAATTTCTACAAGAACTATTTGCTGCGATGTAACATGTAAGCGGTCAATAAAAGGGTGTCTACCATTAAGCGATGCATCTGGTAGAACAATGGGGATTATTATCGTAAGAAAGAAGGAATAGCAATGGATCATAATAAAATACCTCAAGCAACTGCGAAGCGGCTACCATTGTATTATCGATTTATTAATAACTTAAATCATCAAGGAAAAAAGCGAGTATCTTCAAAAGAATTGAGCGATGCTGTCAAAGTTGATTCAGCTACAATTCGAAGAGATTTTTCCTATTTTGGAGCACTAGGTAAAAAAGGATATGGCTATAATGTTGAATATTTACTTGGTTTTTTTCGTAAAACCCTAGATCAGGACGAAACAACAGATGTTGCTTTAATAGGGGTAGGTAATTTGGGTACAGCATTTTTACATTATAATTTCATGAAAAATAATAATATCCTTATTAAAATGGCATTTGATAGTGATCCGGAAAAAGTAGGTACGACGATCGGCGATGTTCCTGTTTATCATATTGCAGATTTAGAAAAAAAATTAGATGGTGTGAATGTTGCTATCTTGACGATACCTGCGAGTGAAGCGGACGGGATTACTGATAGACTTGTTGCAGAGGGAATTACTGGGATTCTCAATTTTACGCCTGCTCGAATTACTGTTCCCGAGTATATTCGTGTACATCATATTGATCTTGCTGTTGAATTACAAGCGTTGGTATATTTTTTAAAGCATTATCCGCTAGAAGAGACGAAGCAGCTGGATTAAAAAAGAAGCCGAATAGGGTTTCTTTTTTCAGTAAGTGGGGTATAGCATACAATAGAAGGTCTAGATAACTTGAACTGGCTAACTATGATGTACATAGATCGAAGCATCTCTTATGTTAAGGCATACTTACTTGATGGCATCGATAAAAGTTATAATGGAGGAATCACAGTGGTAAGAAAACGCAGTATTATTTTTTTACTTCTCATCGGTATGTTGATGATTACATTGGCTGTGGGTGGAAATGAAGAAATAAAAGGGCAAAAGGTCAATGCGCAGGAGGCAATGAGCTGGAATGAAATGGAAGATGGAAATCGGGAACAACTAAATATAATGAGTTATGATGTAACAGAATATATAAATACAATTGATAGCGAATCACCGGCATATGACACAACAAAAGATTTAATGGAACAGATGGAAGTTATTCATTTGGGTGATGATCCATCATCTGACCAAAAGAATAAAAAGAAGGAATAGCAGGCTAACTGCTATTCCTTCTTTTTGTGTTTTAAGCGAAAATGAAGAGATATTAAGCGAATGCTGACACCAATCTCGAGTGTAGCAAAAACAGCTAACACCATTGTTGTTACATTCCATATCGTTTCATCTACACTTAAGATTGCAATATAGGTAAAAAATACTCCCATGATAAAATAAATGATTGCCATGGTTTTTGGTGAAATCTTCATTTGTAAAGCCCCCGTTAAATATCAAGCCCACCATAAGGCGGATCGGGGGAGATCCCCCGAAATTATAATGTTAAAATGGTTTGTAATTCCTTCAGTTGCCTTTCTAATTCAGCTGGATCAATATTATATTGCGCGATAACGACAATTGAATTCATGGCCATGTGCACGAAAATAGGGACGAGTATCCGTTTTGTTTTTACATATAAATAAGCGAAAACGAGCCCCATGGAACCATAAACCAATATATGCTGCGGTTCACCGTGGATAATCGCGAATATGAAAGCTGATAGTAATGCAGCAATCAGAAAGTTTGTCCGTGTATATAGTCTGCCAAATATAATCTTTCTGAAAATAATTTCTTCTAGTATTGGAGCAGCAAACATTGGAACAATCATGAATAATGGGGTAGCCCTGGTTATATCCATAATCATTTCCGTATTTTCCGAATTCTGTTGAATACCAAGAAATTCCGTCTGGATCATACCTGCAATTGCCTGGGCAAAGAAAGCCATAAAGACACCAAGTATGGACCAGAGTATAATCTCACTTGTCGGTGAAGCTTCTCGTTCATTCACACCCTGTTTCATATCTGGTCGCATTAACCACAGGACAACAAGGACACCTAGAATGAAACTAAGCACCATGGAATAAACAGTAGCTTCAGCTTCGTTAATAGGAAAGGCACTATACAGTAGTGGGGCAAATATTACTCCAAGAAACTGCATAATGATATACGTGATAATGACCCACCAGTATCGTTTTGGCAAAATACAACGACTCCTTTTTCTTAAGTTGAGAAAGTATACTATAGTTTATGTTTGAACTTACAAATCTATTAGCGATAAGATGGATATATACATTATTTATTTTATCATAAATAAGCCCTTGCTTATAATAGAATGATTTGTTGGAACAAATGAGAAGAAATTTGAAAAAATATGATTTTGATACTTGCATTTTTAACCGGAATTATTTATCATATTAATTGGAATTAGCACTCAATGATGTAGAGTGCTAATAACTAAAAATGATATAGAATTAAGGAGGCTTTCTTCATGATTAAACCACTAGGAGATCGCGTTGTTATCGAGCTTGTCGAGCAAGAAGAAAAAACTGCAAGCGGTATCGTACTTCCAGACTCTGCAAAAGAAAAACCACAAGAAGGAAATATTGTTGCAGTCGGTTCTGGCCGCGTAACGGAAAATGGAGAAAAAGTTGCCCTAGAAGTTTCTGAAGGTGACCGTATTATCTTTTCAAAGTTTGCTGGAACAGAAGTTAAATACGAAGGCAAAGAGTACTTAATTCTTCGTGAAAATGACATCTTAGCGGTTATTAGCTAATCTTAGATATACAGATACTTAACTTAAGAATTTAAGGAGGGCTTTATTCATGGCTAAAGAAATTAAATTCAGTGAAGACGCACGTCGCGCAATGCTTCGTGGTGTAGATACATTAGCAGATGCGGTAAAAGTTACATTAGGACCAAAAGGTCGTAACGTTGTATTAGATAAAAAATTCGGTTCCCCATTAATTACAAATGATGGTGTTACCATTGCAAAAGAAATTGAATTAGAAGATCACTTCGAAAATATGGGGGCACAGCTTGTATCTGAAGTTGCATCAAAAACAAATGATGTCGCAGGTGATGGTACAACAACTGCAACGGTACTCGCACAATCAATGATTCGCGAAGGACTTAAAAACGTAGCTTCTGGTGCTAACCCAGTAGGCGTACGTCGTGGGATTGAAAAAGCTGTTGAAGTAGCTGTTAATGAATTAAAATCAATCTCTAACCCAATTGAAAGCAAAGAATCCATTGCTCAAGTTGCTGCGGTATCCTCTGGAGATAAAGAAGTAGGTAACTTGATTTCTGAAGCGATGGAACGCGTTGGTAACGATGGTGTTATCACAATCGAAGAGTCTAAAGGCTTTAATACAGAGCTTGAAGTAGTAGAAGGTATGCAATTCGATCGCGGTTATGCTTCTCCATACATGGTTACAGATCAAGATAAAATGGAAGCTACACTTGAAGATCCTTATATCTTAATTACAGATAAGAAGATTGGTAATATCCAAGAAGTATTACCTGTACTAGAGCAAGTGGTACAACAAAGCAAACCACTTCTAATGATTGCTGAGGATGTTGAAGGCGAAGCACTTGCTACATTAGTAGTAAACAAACTTCGCGGAACATTCAATGCAGTAGCTGTTAAAGCACCTGGCTTCGGTGACCGTCGTAAAGCAATGCTAGAAGACATCGCTACACTAACTGGTGCAGAGGTTATCACAGAAGATCTTGGGCTAGATCTTAAGAGTGCTACCATCGATCAATTAGGTCGTGCTTCTAAAGTTGTTGTAACGAAAGAAAACACAACTATTGTGGAGGGCGCTGGAAACCCAGAAGCTATCTCTGCTCGTGTTTCTCAAATCCGTGCACAAGCAGAAGAAACTACTTCTGATTTCGATAAAGAAAAATTACAAGAACGCCTTGCTAAACTAGCAGGTGGTGTAGCAGTTATCAAAGTCGGTGCTGCAACAGAAACAGAACTAAAAGAACGTAAACTACGTATTGAGGATGCATTGAACTCTACACGTGCAGCAGTACAAGAAGGTATTGTAGCCGGTGGTGGTACAGCATTTGTCAATGTTTACAACAAAGTAAGTGAATTATCACTTGAAGGTGACGAAGCTACTGGTGCAAATATTGTCCGTCGTGCAATGGAAGAACCAGTTCGTCAAATCGCTCACAATGCTGGTCTAGAAGGATCTATCATTGTAGAACGTCTAAAAGGCGAAAAAGTAGGCGTTGGCTTCAACGCTGCAACTGGCGATTGGGTAGATATGGTTGACGCAGGTATCGTTGACCCAACTAAAGTTACTCGTTCCGCACTACAAAACGCTGCCTCTGTAGCGGCTATGTTCCTAACTACTGAAGCAGTAGTTGCTGACAAGCCTGAAGAAGATGGCGGCGCTGCAGGTGGCGGCGGAATGCCAGACATGGGCGGCATGGGCGGCATGGGCGGCATGATGTAAATCATCGCCCAGAAACCTTGAATTAACGGGGTTTTAGAACGTAGATTTGCGGTAATTTCGTAAAAACCTCACAAAAACCTCACAATATTTTTTAAAACTATATTTTTTCGAGGATGTTTCCGTAAAGATTTGATATTTTTTCGGAAGCATCCTTTTTCATTTTATCTGTAACATGCGTATAAATTCTCATAGTTGTATCAATGTCCTCATGACCAACTTTTTTCATTACAGTTGCAATATCTACACCAGCTTCTGCTAGCATACTTATATGCGTATGCCTAAAAATGTGAGGAGTAGCATGTTTTTTAATTGATGTTTTACTAATAAGCCTGTCCATACGAATTAATATAGTTTTTGTTACAAAAGGATAACCATTGGGGCGAGAAAAAACAAAATCTTTGTCGTGAAAATCTTCAATAAGAGTTCGGAATTGCATTTTGTGTTTATCGTTGTTCACAACAACTTCTTTTAATATTTTCATAACCGGTTCCTCTACAGTTATTTGTCTAATGGATCCATCTGTTTTAGGAGGTGTTAATTCGTAGTCTTTCATGTTGTTTTTTTCATTGTATATAGTTTTGTTAATATCAATCGTGTTTTGTTCGAAATCTAAATCCGATTTTTGGAGAGCGCACAATTCACCCGAACGCATGCCTGAAAATGCAAGAGTGTAGAAACGTTCTTTATCGTATTTTAGTCCATGCTTTTCTACAGCCTCGAAAAACTCATTTAACTCATGATGCTCCAGGTACTTTTCTTCGATATTATTTTCTCGGATTTCTTCGATTGTTTTTCTCTTTTTCGGTATAACCACATCGGTAGCAGGGTTTTCAGTTATTAAGTGATTTCTTTTCGCATATTTAAATACCATGTTAGCGGTGGTATTAATATTTTGTACAGTTGTACGGGCTCTATTTGGCGTTATATTGTTAATCACTTCTTGATAAGTAGCGTGATTAATATTACCGATCGGCATTTTAGCTATATGTTTATTTAAAACAGAAACTTCTTGCCTTCTAATTCGCAATGTATTTTTCTTTTTTCCTGTTAATTCGTAGACCTCTAACCACTTATCCGCAACTTCATCAAAGGTCATTTTGCGAGTATATTTTTTATTAACATGAGTGTCCTCAAGCGAACGTATTTCAGTTAGTACTTTATTTTTAGCCTCCTTTTGTGTTTTTCCACGTCTGGTAATCTGATTCCGTTTTCCTGTCGCCGGATTCCGTGGTCCATCGGCCACACACTCCCATCTAGTTTGACCTGATTTGAGAGTAATTTTTTCACATTTCATCATTTACCCCTCCTACTTTTGTTTATTAATTCCTTAGGCATTTCCACATAGTCAATTACATTATCAGTTAATTCCCCATTTTCATCCTTCCATATATTCTTTAATACAGGTATGTTCAGTATTTCCTCGGCTTTCTTTTGTCTCCGTTTAGCTTCCAATGGTGTAATGTTCATGATAAACCCCCTGAAAATATAATTTATTTCGATACATTTCAAATCTATGGCATGCAAATTCATATTCGACATTAAAAGTATTTGCAATTACTATCGGCGATGCATTATCAATTTGCTGGAGCATAAAGGTAGGAACAGATAAGTGATAACTAAAATTATTCGCTTGCCATTCCTGTAATTGCAGAAATAAGATAGGAATAAATTCCTGCCGTCCTTCGTGCCAAAAGAAATGACATAACTCATGAGCGAATTCTTGCCATTGTTCCTGCATGGTTTCTTTTAGCTCTAATGACATTACGTATCTTCCCTTATAACAATCAAGTTCGCTTGAATAATTCCAATATTGCACTTTTATACCCAATTGCTTTGATATGTTTTCTATATTAAGCTGTCGAGGACTTTGAATATCTAAATATTTGAGTAGCTTATAAACAAATTCCTCTGCCCTGGTGTAAGTTAACATATGATCCCCCTTAAAACAGACAATCAAACAGAATATATGTTCTATTTATGGTTATAAGAGAAGGTGCACAAAACTTGTACACCTTATAATAATGTTATTATTGCAATTGATCAGATGGAATTTTCCATATTGCTTTTCCTGATTTGAATGGATTAGAAAAGTGTAGCTCATAAGAGTCTGACTTTGGAACATCGAAAGGAATTTCTCCTCTAAGTGTTCCGCCTGGTTCTATTGATCCATCAAATTGTGCTTTTACGCCTTCAGTTAAAATTGTAGTAGTATATGCATAACCATCAGCATCTTTTAACTCTACATTCATAATAGAGGACATTGTTTGTTCTTCCTCGGTATTGTTTTCTGCTGTTAAATTAACTACAACAAATTGTTCTTCTTGTGGTTCGTCAAAATCTCCACCTGGTTCGATCCTAGCTTCATTTAATGTGATTTTCATACCGTCAAATTCAACAGCATCACCAATAGCTAGTTCTTGTGTTTTAGGCTTTTCTTTCTCTTTTTCTTCTGCGGAATCATCTTTAGCGCTTTCTGTGTCTGTATCCGCGTCTGCCTCTTTAATTTCAGATTCACCACATGCAGCTAACATGAAAATTAGCATCATTGTAAAGGAAAAAAATAAAACCTTTTTCATATTAATTAACCCCTTTGCTTGCCTAAGCAGCTATTTTCTTTTCTTTGTCTTTCTTGAAAACGCCCATTAATCCAGCTATTCCAATCATAATTGCTGAAATCAAGTAGAACATAGAGATACTTATTAAACCACCGACAGCGGAAATCAATAATAATATACCTCCGACCTTAGCCTTTGATTTAACTACAACTGATCCAACAATAGCTAATGCAGAAAATAAGAAGCCTGCCCAGCCTAGACCAATTACATCGCTTGTGCCAGATTCACTAAACGCAGCATCTACTCCCCCAATGAATAGGGCTATAATAGACCCAATAAAACCGAAAATACCGCCGATTAGACCCAGTACAAATTCACTAGTACGCATGCATACGACCCCCTTTAAGAATTTAATTTATATGTAATCCATACAAATGCATGCTAAATAACATGCATTTGCACAGTGATTACCCTAGTCGTCAAATTCCTTAAATGCTTCCCAAACCTTTTTTAATCGCAGTAAATCCTCTTCGGAGGACTCTGGTAGTTTTTTATACCATCTTTTAAGTTCTTCACTATGACGAAATGCCTCGAACGCTTCGTCTTCAGTCATGTGTGGTTGGTCCGATCTACCTAACAGGTAGTCAGTTGTCACTTCGAAAAAGTCAGCTATCTTGTTCAATGTTTCATAATCTGGATTCCTGAAACCTCTTTCGTAATTGGAAATACTTTGATTTGGGATATTTAATTTTTTAGCTAATTGTAATTGTGATAGATTCTCTCTTTCTCTTAGATGTCGCATCCTTTTACCTAGCATGATTAGTCCTCCTAATATACTAATTGTATAATATTATTCGTTTCGAATAAATAATTTCTTCAAAAAGTATAAAATAGTATTGACTTCTTCGATTCGTTTATGTATTCTTGTTATAGAACTTCTTCGAAACGTGTAAATACGGGGGTGATCAAATGAGTATTAATAAGAGAGTTCGTCAGATTCGAAAGTCAAAAGGAATTACAGGAACCTTTGTTGCAAAAAAGCTGGGAATTGCCGTTCAAACATACAACGGTTACGAACTAGGTCGTAGAAGTATAAAAGCTTCTACTTTGGAGGAAATAGCTAAGATTCTAAATGAACCAATAGAAAAATTTTTTGAAGATGATTTACACGAAACGGAGAAATTAGAACAAATTATCTAGAAAGTAATCAAATTAATTTCATCATCTTCACATCCAAGTATCAACATCTAAATGAGCGGAGCATGCCATGATCTATCAATTGTGATAGGGAGCAGCGCCAATAGTTAACGCCATGACGTTAGGTGCTGATACTTGGATGTGAAAATTCAAAGGTGATGATAACAAGGAGGTAATCATAATTAATCAATTAACAAAAATGTTTGAAGGTCAACAATTAAGGATCATCGAGCAAAATAACGAACCTTGGTTTGTAGCAAAAGATGTATGCGACATTTTAGAAATTAAAAACCCTACTGATGCATTAAAAAGACTAGACGAAGATGAACGGTCTAGATTCAATCTAGGTCGTCAAGGATACGCAAATGCAGTCAATGAGTTCGGGCTTTATACCTTGGTTTTGGGTAGTCGCAAAGAAGAAGCAAAACAATTTAAAAGATGGATTACACATGAAGTCATTCCTTCTATTAGAAAAACAGGTTCATACGGAATCGATACAACACAACTAAGCCCTGAATTACAAATGATGAATCAAATGTTTAAAGCAGTTGCTCAAAACGAACTTGAAACAAAAGAAGCAAAAAGACTAGCTACTGAAGCAACCCAATCAGTTAATAACATTTCAAACATCGTATCGATGGACAATGTCGGTTGGAGAGGTAAAACAGATGCTGTTCTTAAAAAGATATCCAGAAAGTGGTCTGGTGTTGAACCTTATAGAAGTGTTAGGAATCTGAGTTACGAGCGATTTGAAAAACGTACAGGTTGTAAATTAGACATTCGTCTTAACAATAGAAAGGAACGTGCTTCAGGACGAGGAATGACCAAATCCTACGTTAACAAGATTAATAAGTTGGATGTAATTGCAGAGGATAAACGACTTGTTGAGATTTACATCCAAGTAGTTAAAGAAATGGCTATCCAATTCAAAGTTGATATAAACGATTTCAAGGAGGTTATTTAAATGCCAGTCACAACATTCTCAGATGAAGAAGTTCAATCATTCGTAAGCGAAATCAAAAAACAGTTAGTACCTGTTTTGTTACAAGAGTTAGAACAAAAACAATTACCTCCTTTGCTCACTAGAAAACAATTCATGGAAATCGTAGATATTGGGCCTACTAAGTGCAATGAGTTGTTTAATAGAGAGGATTTCCCAGTCAATAGAGAGTTAGGTCACCCGAGGGTAGTGACGAAGTTATTCTTTGACTGGGTTAATGAAACTACTAATGCGGATGAGGTGGGACTTAAATATCGTTACAAGGTCATTTAGATAACACCGAGTGGGGATCGGTAATTACATTATAAAACATCAACCAATAGAATACTGTTCACCCTTGGAACATGTTCCACCATGGAACCGGGGGAGGTGAAACAAATGGAATTAGGAACTACATTACGCAGAATGAGAAGGAATGCTGGGTATAGTCAAGAGTTTTTCTCTGAAAAGATGCATATGTCCCGTAGCAATATTTCGAAGCTTGAAAGCAACAAATTAGATATACGGGGCAGGGACTTAATCAGATGGGCACAAGAAACAAATTCGCAAGATATTTTAATTGCTCTTGTATGCAATGTAGATGTAGCAAGTGCAGGTCAAATGATAGCCGATACATTGCAATCTGTAGGGACTATCTTGTTAGGAGGTCTTATATGAAAAAGGCAAATGATAATTATGCCGTTTTATTAGGAGCAATACCATTATTTTTCATCATTATTAATCACATTTAGGAGGGGTTATATGAAACTCGAAAATCATTTTTTACAAGCTGATATATCAAAAGCAAGTGAAGAATTTTACCGTTCTTTGGGATTGCTATCATCCATTATGAATCATGTGAATGAAGGAAATCTTTCAAAAGCGAAACACCTTTCTACGGATTTAACAATGTCACTTCACAAAATGGAAAAAATGAGCAGCGATAAGTACAACACAGATCAGTTTCATTCAGTTATACAAGATTTAGTTAACAGCGGTGCAAGCTTTCAAATAGTAAGGGATAAACTCTATGGATGAAAAAGCACATGTAATTAAAATCTGGATCGCTTTTGTTGGAATGATTGTATTTCTTGAATATGCACTAATTACAAGTTAGGAGGGATAAGGTGGAACATCCTTTAATCGCAAGAATTATGGATACTGGTTATCCAGTAATGAACCATTTAAGGAATGAAAACACTGTAGATGCTCTAGGGAATGATGTTTTCCCCGAAGATGAAATTTTAGTTCTAGAAGGTCAATTTTTCTTAGTTGATTCATTGAGTGAAGAATCGAAAGAAGTGTTGGAATTGTTGGGAGCAACTTATGAAGAAGCGCAATAAAAAGAACCCACTGCAATGGGTTCAAATAATTGATCGGTGAAATCAATTAAACTATGCCTTCATTATACTTCACTAGTGATGTAGGAGCAAGGGAGGAATTAAACAATGGCTAAAAGCACAGTAGAAATGAGCCATCAAGAATGGCTACAAGAACGCACAAAAGGGATTGGTGGAAGCGATGCTTCCATCATCCTTGGATTAAACAAATACCGTACACCTTTCGAATTGTGGCTAGAGAAAACAGGTCAATCAACTGTAGAAGATACAGCTGGAGAAGCTGCTTACTTCGGGAACTTACTAGAGGATATGGTGGCAAAAGAGTTTGAAGTTCGGTCAGGAAAGAGAGTACGTAAAAACAACTTCATGTTACAGCATCCAGAACATCCTTTTATTATGGCTAACATCGACAGGAAGGTTGTTGGAGAAAATGCACTTCTAGAGTGTAAAACCGCCAGCATGTTTCTAGCTAAAGATTGGGATAGTGAAGAAATTCCTGAAGCCTACCTGGTCCAAGTTCAACATTATTTAGGTGTTACAAGTTACGAAAAGGCATATATCGCTGTATTAATTGGCGGTCAAAAGTTTGTCTGGAAAGAAATTGAACGTGATGAAGAATTGATTCAAATGATAATCGATGCTGAGGTCCATTTCTGGAATCACCATGTACTAGGGAATAATCCGCCAGCATTAGATGGTTCTAGCTCTGCTGAGAAGTTTCTGAAAGAACGTTATGCCGAAACAGAAGAAGGAAAAACCATTGATCTTGGCTTTGACTATAAAGAAAAGTTGGACAACCTATTGGAATTGAAAGCCAATATAAAGCAATTACAAGAACTGCAAAAACAAACGGAAAATCAGATCAAAAAAGAGCTTGAAGATGCAGAAACAGGGTTTGTAAAAAATTATCAAGTGGATTGGAAGCGAGTAAAACAAAATAGGGTGGACAACAAGCTTTTAAAGAGTAAATACCCTGATGTTTATAACTCAGTGTTAAAACAAACCACATACCGTAAATTTAACGTGAAGGAGATCGGATAATATGGCTACAAATTCAAGTGTGAAAAATCAAATCGCTAATAAAAATCAAGGGAACAATGCGGTCAACCCTAATAATTTAGGACTGAAACAATTACTAAGTACACCAACAATGAGAAAGAAATTTGATGAAGTGCTTGATAAGAAAGCACCACAATTCATGTCATCATTATTAAACCTATATTCAAATGATTCTTATCTTCAAAAAGCTGAACCGATGTCGGTTGTAACAAGCGCTTTAGTAGCAGCTACATTAGATTTACCTATCGATAAAAACTTAGGTTATGCCTGGATTGTTCCATACGGCGGAAAAGCACAATTTCAACTAGGTTATAAAGGTTACATTCAATTAGCACTTAGAACAGGGCAATATCGGAATATTAACGTGATTGAGGTTTATGAAGGGGAGCTACAGTCTTTTAATCGTTTAACAGAAGAAATGGAGCTTGATTTTGAACAGAAACAATCGGACAAGGTAATTGGCTACACAGGATATTTTGAATTAATTAATGGCTTTAGAAAGACAGTTTATTGGTCTAAAGAAGCAATTGAGAAACATAAGAAAAAGTTTAGCAAGTCAGATTTTGGTTGGAAGAAAGATTGGAATGCCATGGCAAAGAAAACAGTTATTCGTAACATGCTGAATAAGTGGGGTATTCTCTCTATCGACATGCAGAAAGGCATTGTAGAGGACAATAAAGATCCTATCGAAAAAGCTAATGAATTTGATGAACAGGACATTATAGATGCTGATTTTTCAGAGATTAGTGATGATGCACAATAAATCAAATGTGCGCCTGCCTGAGTGGATATTCGAGCAGGCGCAAAATAAAGAAGAGATCAAACGTCTGGTATTAGATTATATGCGTAGGTATCCAGGTTATACCATTTTGAAGGTATCAGGTAGGTTTGCGGTTTGTGAAATTAATAGGTAAGTGGAGGGGGTGAAGTGATGCAAGGATGGATTAAGTTGCATCGCCAGTTATTAGGAAGTCCAATATTTCAGAACGAGAAACTATTAAAAGTGTTTGTATATTGCCTGTTAAAGGCTACTCATTCGGATCACCAACAATTAGTCGGCAAGCAAACAGTTTCTTTAAAACCAGGGCAATTTGTATTTGGGAGAAGAAAAGCTGCAATGGAATTAGATATGAAAGAGTCTACAGTTAGAGACTACATGAAAGTATTGAAAAACGACAACGCAATCACTATCACCCCCACCAACAAATTTAGCATTATAACCATTGTGAATTGGGAGGTTTATCAATCCAAAGAGGATAATAACCGACAACAAAATGACAACAAAATGACAGCAGAACGACAGCAGAATGACACAAACAAGAATGAAAAGAATGATAAAGAAATATCTACTACTACAAATGACGCGATCGTTTTTTATCAAAATAACTTTGGAATAATACGACCACATATGACTGAAGAAATACTGGGTTGGATAAATGATTTTGGAGATGACATGGTGATTGAAGCTTTAACCAGGTCGTTGGATCGTAATAAACCTAACTGGGGATATGCAAAAAGTATACTACAGTCTTGGGCGAATAAAGGAATTAAGAATCTAGAGCAAGCAAAAGCAGAAGAAATAGAACACAAGAATCAACAATCTACAAAAAAGCCCTATTATCCTAGGCAGTCAAAAGAGGTTGTTCCTGAATGGTTTAACAATCGAAATAGAAAAATACATGAGCAGGAGAGTAGTGAGGAAGACCAAGAGGATGTTGCTGCGATGTTAGCTAGATTTAAGGCAGGTGGTGGATAAATGAATACAGCAAACACATCGAATATTCCACTTTTACCCAGGAGTGGAGAACATGAATTCATTCTTGAGGATCTAGAACTAGTATTTAGTAAGAGGCAACTAAAGAACATTGTTAGTCAATGGAACTATGGTAGAAGCATTGAAAAGATCGCTGAAATCAATTCTAGGAATGAACATGAAATATTTTTAGCTCTATATGACCAAGCACGAAAAGAAAATATAAATCGTCCGTTTGCTTATCGGATGGGTGGGGGTGGTATAAAATGATTCAATTTACCATACCAGGAAAGCCGGTACCAGCTGTCAGAATGACTCAAAAGAGCATGTATAAAAATAAGTACGCACAGCGTTATCTGGTCTATAAAAGACAAGTTGGATGGATTGCTAAGCAGCATATGAAAGGAAAACCGATTGAGGGGCATGTGGGCGTTAATTTAACGCATTATATACATGGAAACAGGGCTGACATCGACAACCTATTCAAAGGCGTGACCGATGCTCTCAATAAGATCGTGTACAAGGATGATAGCCAGATTAAAGAAATGGGATCAAGAGTTATTCCTTGCGAAAAAGAACAACAACGGACCGAGATTGAAATATATGAATTGGTTTCTTATGGAAATATAGCAAATTAAAACATATCTGCCGATTCTGGGAGTTTAATTACTAGATTAGTAGATTTATTCATTTCAATAATACAAACGCTCAGGTTGGCTTTAAATTCTAAATATCGAGTGGGGGCAAAACATATGAGATTAAAAAAACTTCCATTCAAAGAAGGGAAGCTTAATGTCGATATAGAAAATGAGGATATGCCTTTTGTTGTCGTATATTGTCAAGGAGAGGCGAAATTAACGTATTTACCTGACCATGGTGAGACAAAGGTTATTACACATCAAGGAAGGGTGAAAAGGGTTAAATTTGATGAGGGGGAAGAGTTTTGAATGATAAATTAAATTTTATAATAGATAACTATCAAGATTTCTATAAAAATCAAAAAAACGGAGAAGGCAAGAGTTTAGATAAAGAGATGAAAGAAATTATCAAGGATAAACTACCTAATGAAATAGTGAATTTAATGAATTTAGATACTTTTTTATACATGGTGGAAGGTTCCTACGGTATGGGAAACTATACTGAAACTCCTTGGGTCTCAATTTTTGATAGGTCTATAACCAAAACTGCACAAAAAGGGTTTTATATTGTTGTTGTATTTAGAAAAGATATGTCAGGTTTTTATGTATCTTTGAATCAAGGTACTACTTATTTAACTAAAAGGTTTAAAGGGAAGCACCCAAGAGATAAGATGAGAGAGGTTGCTAGCAAGTTACGAGAAGAATTAGACATACCTCATAATGAATTAACTGCTATAGACTTAGATTTAATTTCAAAAACAACTAATGCAAAGAACTATGAAGCAGCAAATATTTGTGCTAAATACTTTAGTTATAAAAATATGAATGACAGTAAATTAATAACCACTTTATCCATATTAATGGATTTATTAGATAATATAAAAGAATTAATAGGTAGAAAAAGCATAGATGATTTTGTAGATGAATTATTAATAAAGGAGGAAATAGAAGATTTGAAATATCAAGAAGATATTTTATTATCAAAGGCGACAAATACAAGTGAGAGCCCACAAAAGAAACCTAGTCTTAATTCTTACATTAAGGAATCTTGGAATAGAGATTCGTCAATTGCAAAAGAGGCTATTATAAATGCAAAATTTTTATGTGAAGTTGATAAAACTCATGACACTTTTAAATCTTTATTATCTAAAGAAAACTACGTTGAAGCTCATCATTTAATACCGATGAATAAGCAGAATGAGTTTGAATACAGTGTTGATGTCCCGGGAAACATAATTGCCCTTTGTCCAAATTGTCATAGGGCTATTCATTATGCTGAAAAGACATTCAGAAATAAATTATTGAAAAGCTTATATAGTCAAAGAAAGGAAAAATTAAAGAAGTTTGGGCTAGATATTACCATAGAAGAATTAATTGATTGTTACTAAAGGGGGAGTATTTCAATGAATAGTTCTTCTCTTATAGAAAGTGTTATATTAGTAGTCATATTATTTAGTCTTTGCACTCATTTGATTAATAGTTGTTATTCAAGGGCGAGTGTGAAAATACTTCGAGAAACGAGAAACTTTAAAGAAAAAGTTCTATACTTTTTCTTCCCTATGTTTGAGCTTATTGATTACAGAAGATTAGTTAGTATTAAAATTAATTTAAAACAAAAAGATTATGCTGAAATTGAAAGTTTAAGAGCAGCTATTAATAGTGAATTAGAAAGGTTAAAACACTTTGCCCCGATGGGCATAATTATTACTCTAATTGTAACTACTTTTTTTGCTATTTTTAGTAACTTGATTCCAACGGTGAATGGCTGGAATAGGAGTGTAAGTAGTTTAGCTTTACAACAGAAAATTAAATCTCTGGAAAATCAAGGGCATTCAAATGAAGATATAGCAAATTCCTTATTAAATGACTTTGAGGTTGATGAGGATTTTGGTGAATTACTGCAAAATAGGGTGAATAATTTTTTTATGGATATTCTTAAAACGAATTTTCAGGTGTTTTTATTTGTATTAATTTTTTTGGTTTTATTTTGGATAAATCACCAAATAAGAATATCAAGATTATTGAAACTTAAGTATATTATGGATGAATTATAGACATATATGAAAGAAATTGAGAATTATAAAAACAGTTCTACCAGCTAACTGGAGGACACTGAATGACAGCAATAAGCTGCCGTTTGGTGTCCTTTTTAAATTTTTTCTAAAAAAGAAAGGGTGAGAAAATGTTTAATTTTATCGTTCTTGTAGTTGCAGTTCCTTCACTTGTTGTCTCGATTTTTGTATTGTTTTCCAATCTTCATCACTAAGCGTAATAACTTTTGAATAATGTTTGTAGTATTTTCTTGTTGCTGCATATGGATTCTTTCTTAGGGTTTTAATCGCAAACTTAATATCTACAATAAAGGTTTTTGTGCTTGGGTGTACCAGCGTTTCGAACCTCTTTAAGCTGTTTGCAGGAACGATACCATAGTTTGAATACAAAGGATTAAAATTTGCAGTAGTACCAAGCTTATCGTTAATTGCTAGTAATTTCTTGCCATCAAATTCAGGACGAATTGCGAATTGATAAAAACTAGGAAGCAAGTTGTGCGTAAGTCCGTCGTATAAAGTAATGTCAAAGAAACCAATATCTTTTGGAGACATATTTAGAACTTTGAAGACGATAAAACCTGATGTAGTTTGGCCAGGGTATACGGGATCTTTATCAAATGTCTCAACCCTATCAACCAACCCTGAATATTCAATAGTGACATCTAGTCTTTTTCTATTTAACCAAAAAGTTAAAAAAGAAATCACCAATGATATGCAGGAAATTAATAAAGAAATAATATTCGAATCTAGTAAAAATCTTAACAAATGAACACCCCTTTTCCGCGTATAAAAATTACTTTATCAGATTTCAAATATTTTTTAAAAATTAAGCGTTAGGAAACAAGCGATACGTTGGATTTGGGTTATACAATTTGGTGTCCTTTTTTTTACTACAAAATCATAGTTGCAACAAAAATGCCTAAAAACAGATTACTTTGCAACCGAGTGGGAGGAATCGAGATGGTATTAGCATTTCAAATCATTGGATTAATCATTATTTTATTTTCGTGGATCATCGCTTGTTATGAATCGGATAAGAAAAGACAAGAGAATATGGCATTTATTACCGCAATTGCTATGGCTCTAATTTTCGCAAGTTTGGTGTGGCTGTAATGTTTCAATGGGAAATCAGCAAGTACAGAAAAGATAAACGAGTGGGCGCTTTATTCTCCTGTGAAACGGAGCGAATATGTTAAATATCTTTTTAATGTGGGGGTTGGGTTTAATGAACAAAAAAGAGATTGAAAATACATTAAGAGATTATAAATGGATGATAAATGAGATTAAAAGACAGCGCGAGTTCTTGAAGGATGCAGGAACTAATTTAGTAGCTCAATCAGGTATCGAATCAGCTATGCCAAAAGCTCAAGGTGGTACCAGTGATCCTGTTGCTCGTGAGGTTGTTCGTAGAGATAAAAAATACACATGGGTTAATCGTTTAGAAAGAAAAGTAACATACATTCAAGAACGTATACCAGCTATATCAAATGAACGGGAACTAGCTGTATTAGAATGTTTATTAGATGGCATGAGTATGAGAGCAATTAGTAATCACATGGGTTTATCTGAAAGGCACATATTTAGGATAAGGGATGCAATCGTGTCACAGATGGCAGACATGTCATACTTGTCGCACATAATGACAGAAGAAAAACGCTGTGTGTAAAATGGATGGCAGGACGGGCAGGCAAAATCTTCCGTCCAAAACACTATGTATAGTCCGTTCAGGCATAGGTCATTATCGCATGACATGAAATAACAATCCTGTCGGATTTGTTGCCTTGTCGATAACCTAGAGTCGATGAGGAATTATTTACGATATATTGTACTAGGTATGTAAATAATGCACCTGAGTTCAATTGGCTTGGGTGCTATTATCCATTTGTAGGGGCCTATAATTAATATAAAAATTTTAATACACTGATCGAGTAAAAGAAAAAAATTACAATAAATACAAAAATTATACAAAAAAAGAAGGATTTAGTAAAAAAAGATAGAATTATATATATGATAGCTATCAAGAATACAAAAAAGGAGATGTTATTATGTTTAAAAAGGTTGCGTCCGTAATCTTGTCATTGGTTATGGTCATTTCGTTTGTAACGCCGAGTTTACATGCGTCTGCAAATGAAAGCCAAGAATTAGGTGTAACTAAGAAAGAGGTAGAAAATACGGGGATTTTGGTTGATTCTATTAACGAGTTAGATCAAAAATTGGATATGGAAAATCTATCATCGAATTCTCAAGGAGAAATAAATAAACTAAGTAAAGAAGCAAGGGAACTGTATAATGCTATTGTGAGTTATGAAGATCAAAAATCTACTCCTTTAACAGGAGATGACACTTTAACAGTGTTAAGTAGTCATATAAATAAATTAAATAGTGGAATTAACAAAATTGAAGAACCTACTGTAAAACCAATGGGTGTTATAAATTATAAAGAATATAAAATTAGTAATTCCAAAATACAGAAACTAGTTAAAGCAGCAGGATTAAATGGTGGATTTTGGGCTACTGCTACAGCTATAGCTAAGGTTTTTGGTAAAAGCCCAACTGCTTTAACATTAATGCTAGGAGCAGTACCAGTGTTAGGTGTATCAGGACTAAATATGTGTAATTCTAAAAACAAAGGTGTTATCATTACAAAAATAGGGTCAGGGGCTACAAATTCTTACTCTTGTAGATCTCAATAATAAAAACAGTGTGAGCTAGTCAAAAAGCTCACACTGTTTTTATTTATTTCTTACTTGTTTTGATATGAATTCACTAGCAAAAAAAACTATTAAACCCGTTATTAACAACAAAAAGGAATTTATTTCTATACTCTTGTTGAATAAATCAAGAATACTATTTATTAATAAAAATCCTGACCAATAAATAAATGAACAATAAAAAGCAATATTTATACTTGTTTTATCTGCATTTTTGCTTGATTTAAAAAACAACAAAACTTCCCCTTTCAGTGATGTATTTTTAATGTTGTATACAGCGTAGCATTAATTATAACATTTTTAAAACTTGTTTTTTGAGTGTACAGGCATTAATCCAAAAAATTTACGAAAGGTTAAAAACCATACATGCAACAGGCTATTTTCAATTATATTATATTACTACAAGGGGGTAGGGTGATGACATAAATGGGTAAATTAACTACAAAACAAGAGTTATTCTGTCAGGAATACATTGTTGATCTAAACGCTACTCAGGCAGCTATTAGAGCAGGTTATAGTGAAAAAACAGCTAGGCAGACAGCTGCGAGATTGTTAACAAAAGCTAACATTTCCGCGCGTGTGAAAGAATTAAAAGATAAGCGTGCTGAGAAATTAGAACTTGATGCGTATTGGGTATTGAAGCGACTAAAAGATATTTCAGATCGTTCTATGCAGGCTGAACCAGTAGAAGAATGGGATCCGAGTATAGGGGAAATGGTTTCAACTGGTGAATATCAATTCGATAGCAACGGAGCTAATAAAGCCACAGAATTGATTGGTAAGCATATTGGTATGTTTGATCCTAAATTAAAATTACAGCTTGAAGCACTTCAAATTAAGAATGAGAAAACCAAGAAAGAAACAGAATTCATTGAAGAGCGCACCAAGCTTATTAAAGGACAATCCAAGGATACTAGCTTGTTAGATGTACTTATCGATACGGTGAAGAATGATGAATAAAAATATAACAAATATTTTGAAGTATCTCCGACGATGCGGTAAAATGGCATTAGAGGTGATACTTATGGAGAAGTGGGTGAATTTAAAATACGAAGGTTACGAACGGTACCAAATAAGCAATTTTGGCAGTGTTATAGGCATGAAGGGGAGAATGAAGAGCAGAGCAAATGCTAGAGGATATTTCATCATTGGATTAAGGAAACCAAATGACAGAAAGCAAAGAATGTTCTCCATCCATAGATTGGTCGCAGAACACTTCATTGATAATCCATATGGAAAGAATTATGTTAATCACATCGATGGAGACAAGAGCAATAATACAGTCGATAATCTTGAATGGGTTACACAATCAGAAAACCAAATACATGCCTATACAACTAATTTACAAGTTAAAACTCCTGAACAAGTTGAAAGAATGAAATATTACGCTAAAAAGAAGCGCAGACCCATAAGGGTAGTCAATAAAAAACTTGGTATTGATAAGACTTTTGAAAGCATTAAAGATGCAAGTGAGCATATAGAGTGTAACGAAAAAACATTAAGAAACACTCTCAAAGGTAGAAATAAATCACGATTGGGTTATGAAGTGTTTTACTTAGATGAATCCTAGGGGGGTGGTTTTTGGGTGTCTAGAAAAATAAAACTATCTGATAAACAAAGGGCGCTTGTTAAAGCGCCTTTTAATGTTGGTCTTGAGGTTCAAGAGGGGACACCTCGATAACCGTTCTGGAAAGACAACAGGCGTGCACTTTCGTTTAGCTTATCTTTACACAATTTCAAGAGACTCCAACCATTTAGTGAGTGCTTACAACCAAGAACAGGCTTTCCGATTATTCATCGATGGTGATGGAACAGGGTTAATGCACATCTTTGGTGATCTTGCTCAAATTAAGCATGATGAGCATGGAGATCATTTAGAGATCCACACACCTAAAGGAATTAAAAAGATTTATTACAAAGGTGGAGCAAAAGCAAATAGTGTTGGAGCTATCACTGGTATGTCATTAGGAAGTGTAGCATTTGGTGAGATTAATTTGCTGCATATGTCGTTTATACAAGAATGCTTTAGGAGAACCATGGCAGCACAAGACCGATACCATATTGCAGACCTGAACCCACCTGCACCTAATCATCCAGTCATAACAGATGTATTTGAGGTACAAAATACACGCTGGACTCATTGGACCATACAAGATAATCCGATTATTAGCGAAGAACGAAAAAAGGAAATCTATGAAACGCTTATAAAGAATCCATATTTGCTTGATCGTGATTGGCATGGAAAACGAGTAATGCCAGAAGGCGTTATTTATTCCATGTTCAATACAGAAGTGAATCAGATTCCAGCTTTATTAGGAAACCCTTATGAAATGTATTTTGTTGCTGATGGTGGGCAGTCTGATGCTACTTCATGTAGCTGTAATATCGTTACATTTTATAATGGTAAATTCAGATTGAATCGAGTAGCTAACTATTACCATAGTGGTGCTGAGACAGGTCAAATAAAGGCTATGAGTACATACGCCAAAGAGATTAAAGAATTTATTCATTGGTGTGTTGAAAAGTTTGAAATGAGATTCACAGACGTATTTGTGGATCCTGCCTGTAAATCATTAAGAGAAGAGCTTCACAAAATCCAAATAGATACAAGTAGAGCGGATAACAATGCTTCGGATTCTAAAAAACAAGGTGGCGGTATTGAGGTTGGTATAGAGCGATTCCAGAACTCTATAACAAATGCACAATTCTTTTTAGTCGAAAATGATACGTATGATCATTATAACTTTATCAAAGAAATTGGGATGTACGTCCGAGATGACAACGGTAATCCAATTGATGAATTTAACCATGCTCTCGATGAGGCACGCTATAGTAACAATCACTTTTATAAAAATTATGTACTGTAGGTGGTGAGGCGATGTTCAAACGTTTAATAAATGCTGTGAAAGGAGGGCTTTATCGATTGGGGATAATTAAAGGGATTGAGAAAATAAGCAGTCATAAAAAGATATCTATTAACCAAGAAATGTACAACAATATAGATATTTGGAAGGCGCTGTATAAAGGGTACTATTCGGAATGGCATGATATTGAATATCAAACCATTAGCGGTAAGAAAAACAGGAAAATGGATACCTTAATGATGGCAAAAACAGCAGCCGCAGAAATGGCCAGTCTAGTATTTAATGAAAAGTGCGCTATTAGTATTGGAGACGGTAAAAATAAAACTTCTGAATTTATTGAAGAAGTATTTAAAAAGAACAAGTTTTATAAAAAGTTTCAAGATCATTTAGAGTATAAATTTGCCCTTGGCGGTATGGTCATTAAGCCATATGTTAAGGAAGGCAAGATCATGCTCTCTTTTGTTAGTGCGGATTGTTTCGTTCCTATATCTTGGCATAACGATACTATAACCGAAGGCGTTTTTGTTAGTGAATACAAAAAGGACAACAAAAAATATACACATCTAGAATGGCATACTTGGGAAGGCAATACGTACTACATTACCAATGAATTATATGAATCAAATGGTGATGAATTAGGCGTGAAAGTCTCTTTGTCTATCCTATTCCCAGACTTACAAGAAATAGTAGCCATAAATAATTTAAAGAAATCCTTGTTCACATACTTTAAACCGAACACTGCAAACAACATTGATATTCAATCACCATTAGGAATCTCTATTTATGCTAATGCTTTAGATACTATGAAAGCTATTGATACCGCATTTGATAGCTTTAATAGAGAATTCAGGTTAGGGAAAAAGCGTATTATCGTTCCTTCTCATATGGTTAAAACAGTGGTAGATCCGAGAACTCAAGAAATGCATAGGTATTTTGATGATACGGACGAGACTTTTGAGGCAATGAAGTTTAGAGATGATGAAGAAGGTATAAAAGACATCAATGTTACGCTTCGTGTTGATGAACATATATCTGGAATCAATGCTTTATTAAATCTATTTGCAATGCAGACAGGTTTTTCTGCTGGAACATTTTCATTTGATGGGCAAAGCGTTAAGACAGCTACAGAGGTAATCAGTGAGAACAGCAAGACCTTTAAATCAAAGAAATCACATGAAACGATTATCGAAGAAGGTTTACAGGAGTTAATTCAATCTATTATTGAAGTAGCTAAACTATATGAATTATTTAAAGGGGATGAGGAACAAGAAATAACCGTAACCTTTGATGATTCTATAGTGGAAGATAATGCAGCAGAACAAACAAGACAAATACAATTGGTTAACAACAAATTACAATCAAAAAAGCGAGCTATCATGGAAATACATGGCATGTCAGATAAAGAAGCTCTTGAGCTGATAAAAGAGATTAACGAGGAAAACAAAACGGCCAATGCTGAGGATATAGATTTCTTTGGAACTGGCGGGAGTAAGTAATGGATAAACGTAAACTACAGAAGCTATCTAAGCCAGTCACAGACGTTTATTTATCTATCGAGGAACAAATACTCTTGAATATTGCTAAACGCCTTAGGAAGCATGATTCTTTACTCAATAAAGATATTGAAGCGTGGCAATTGAAATCACTAAATGAAATAGAATCCCTGAATAAGCAAAACATGGAACTTTTAACAAAGCATTCAGGAAAAACAAGTGAAGAGATCATCAAAGCATTAGAAAAAGCTGGTTATGGCTCTTTATTGGATATGGAATCAATTCTAGAAGATGGAGCCAAAAGAGGGAAACTCAATGAAGCACCACCTATTAAATCAAGTGAATCTTTGCTTCAAGTACTAGAACAGTATGAAAGACAAGCGAAGAATAGCTTTAATCTAGTTAATTCAACGATGTTAGATCAATCCAAAATGGCTTATTTAGACATTGTAAACCAAACAACAGGCGAAGTTTTAGCAGGTGTAACTACAGCTCAACAGGCATTAAGAAAAACAGCTAGTAAATGGGCTGAACAAGGTGTTCCAGCGTTAATTGATAAAAGGGGGCGGCAATGGTCTACAGAAGCCTATACAAGTATGGTCATGCGCTCTACAAGTAATGATGTAGCGAATGGAATGCAAGATTCTAGATTCGATGAATATGGTGTTGATTTGGTTGAGGTTAGTTCTCATGCAGGAGCTAGACCATTATGCGCACCATATCAAGGACGTATTTTTAGTAGAAGTGGTAAAAGTGAAAAATATCCACCTTTATTAGATACTAGCATGGGTGAACCTGCTGGGTTATTTGGTGTTAATTGTGGTCATGTTAAGTATCCTTATTTTGAAGGGATGAAAAAGATGTATCATCCTTATGATCAGGAAACTAACGATAAGCAATATGAAAACAGTCAAAAGCAACGATATCTAGAAAGGCGTATTCGTGCTGCTAAACGTGAGGAAAACATGATGAAAGAATTAGGAGATACAGAAGGCGCTGAAATAGCGCATAGAAAGGTACTAGATAGACAAGCCAATCAAAGGCAGTTTACTAAAGATACAGGACGTACCAGAAGGTATGACAGAGAGCAGGTGAGATAATGGGTAAGAAGAAAGAAAAAGAACTGGAAGAAAAAGTAGCGCAGCTAGAAAATATGGTTCTCAAATTAGCTAAGAAAGTGTATGACTTAGAGAACAAAGACAAAGAATCTCAGTATTTTGGATAAACACGACCTAAGCATGTCGTTATAAAAGGCTTTTTTATTATGCCCATTTTAAAGGCTTGGGGTAGAACTAAGCGTATTCCTTTGCGTGGAGGGTTACACGTCAAAAAAACTAATAAGGAGCGATATAGATGGATTTACAAGAATTATTAGGTGAAGAGCTTTACAACCAAGTCGTTGAAAAAGCAGGTGATAACAAAATAGCTGTTGTATCTGATGGAAGCTATATTCCAAAAGAGAAGTTTGATGCAGTTAACACAGAGAAGAACGATTACAAGCAACAAATTGCGGATCGTGATGAACAACTAAATGAACTAAGCAAAAAAGCAAAAGGTAATGAAGAATTACAGCAAGAGATTGATCAACTTAAAGAGCAAAATGAAACAACCAAGAACGACTATGAAACTAAACTTCAACAAAAGGAATTTGACCACAAGCTAGAGAGTACTTTATCTGGTGCTAAGGCAAAAAACACGAAAGCACTAAAGGCTTTGTTAGATATGGATACAATCAAGCTAGATGGTGATACGTTGAAAGGTCTAGACACTCAACTTGAAGGTTTGAAAGAAAGTGATCCATATCTTTTCGAAGAAGATCAACAAGAAGGTGGAGGCAAGCCTTCTTTTACAACTGGGCAACATCAACAACAAGGTAATTTAGATGCCTTTGCACAAACATTATTAGGAAAATAGGAGATGATTATAAATGGCAAATGCTATCAACTTTGCAGAAAAGTATCAAACGGAATTAGATCAAGTTATTATGCAAGCTACACTTACTAACGACCTTGAAACACCAAATGTAAACTGGATGGGGGCAAGAACTTTTCATGTTCCTTCTTTAGCTGTTTCAGGTTACAAACAACACAGCCGTAATGGGGGATATAATCGTGGAACTGTAGACGTTACTCACGAACCATATACCCTGCAATTTGATCGTGATGTTGAGTTCTTTGTGGATCAAATGGATGTAGATGAATCTAATCAGTCAGCAAGCGCAGCAAACATTACTAGAGTATTTCTAAATGAAAATGCTGGTCCTGAAATTGATGCCTACCGTTTTTCTAAATTAGCAGCAAAAGCGCAAGAGGTTGGACAAGCCACAGCCGAAAACGTAACTGATGGTACACCGCAGGATGTTTTTGACAGATTGAAGGCGGATATTAAAAAAGTTCGGAAATACGGAACCGCTAACCTTAAAGTCTATGTATCTACTGATGTCATGGATGCAGTAGAAGCTTATAAAGAGGGAAAAGGAAACTTCTCATTACAGAACGAAAACACAATCATTGAAACGCGTGTTGCTGTTATAGATGGTGTAAGACTAATAGAGGTATTCGATGTAGATCGTTTCCATACTGCATTTGATTTTTCGGATGGTTTCATTCCAGCTACAGATGCACAGCAATTAAACTGGATAATTGTTTATCGTGGTGCTGTTGTTGCAAAAGCAAAACTAAATTCTGTTTACTTATTCCAACCAGGACAACATACAGAGGGTGATGGATACCTATACCAAAACCGTTCGTATCATGATTTGTTCGTAATGAAAAACCAAGCAAAAGGCGTGGTTGTATCTAATAAAGCACCAGCATCTGGGGCATAATAAGGGAGGAAATAAAAATGATTTTACGTAAAGAAAATGTCGTTTTAAAAGAGACGGATAACGGAAAAATTAAAGAACTTAAAGCAATGGGCTATCAAGAAGCTGACGAAAAAGGGAAAGTTATTGAAGATAACAAGGGGAAAACTGTTGCTGAATCCACTCATAAAAAAGTATTAAAAGAAAACAAAGAATTAAAAGAAGAGGTAAAAGCACTTAATGAAGATAATGCAGCATTGAAAAAAGAGCTAGAAGAAGCACAAAAGGCATCCTCTGATAAATAAAGGGGTGCTTTTATGTATATCGATAGAGAGTACTATCTAAACGAATATGAAGGTGTTCCCATGGAAGATGAACAAGAACTTAATCGATGTATCAAGCGTGCTAGTGAAGAAATGGACAGGCTCAGTAATTTTTCAATTGTCCAAAGTAAATTAATCGATTTTCAACAGAACATGCTGAAACAGGCAACGGCTATTATGACAGAGCATTTTGTGATGAACGGAGGCTATCAAGCTACGAAACAATTAGACCAAACACAAAGCGTTAATATAGGCTCATTTAGTTACAGTTCCAATTCGTCTGCTGCTAACGAAATACCGAACAATGTTGTTCAATATCTAGCACATGCAGGATTGCTTTATAGTGGGATAGGTGCTTTTCATGGTTATTAAGCCTATTCCTAAAAATCTTTTAGTGCATTCAATTAAATATCAGCCTTTAATTGGCAATGATGGTTGGAACAATGAATACGGTGAGGAAATAATCATTAACCATGTACGTGTTGTTCCTATAACCTCTATGAATAGAAGCTCTAATAGTGAAGGGAAACAGGCAAATCATACGGTTATTATAGATCGTGTAAATTCGTCCTATTTTCCTGCTGATGCCAAAGCTGGGGATAGAATTTCATTTCGGGGAACTGGTAGAGAAGCAACACTGGTAAAGTATCCAAGTGCTTTTGATGCAGAACCTCATCATCTAGAAATAGAGGTGATCTAGATGTTTAATGTGAAAGTTGATTTCAATAAAGCTAGTGTTACAAAAAAAGTAGTGGGGGCTATTGGCTTTGGTCAATATATTCTAGATGATGTAGTTTTGAAAGGGAGTAATTACTACATCCCTAAAGATCAAAGTTATTTAGAAGAAAGCGGACTTGCTCATTCTAAAATAGGTGAAGGGGAAGTCGCTTGGTCAACACCATATACAAGAAAGTTGTATTACAATCCACAATATAACTTTAGTAAAGACCAAAATCCTCATGCAAGCGGGCTATGGTTTGAAGAAGCAAAAGCACAACATTTACAGCAGTGGCTAGATGATGCAGAAAAAGCAACAAGATCCAAAATATAGGAGGTGTAAGCAATGGATTTTTTACATGCATTAAAATCATTTACTGAAACATTGTCATTTACGCCTCCTACTATCGGTATTGGTATGTATAATCAAAAAGGAAACAGCATAGCTATACGACCATCGCCAGCTAATATAAACGAGAGATACATGGAAGAGGGTTTAATTTACCCTTTTAGCTTTCAGTTATTAGTACATCATCAAGACAACTTAGAAGGTTATGACATGATTAATCGATTAATGAACGAATATGAAAACCTATCAAATGGAGCTATCACAAGTCGTGATGGCTCTTTTCATTTGGTTTCATTTCAATGTACAACAACACCTAATTTTGTACAGAAAACAAGTTACGGTGTTCTTTGGACTGCCTCATTTGAGGCAGAATTATATGTTTAAGGAGGATGTATATGCCTAAAGGATTTTTATTAAATTCAAAATACTTTATGGAAATAAATGTAACGCCTAGTGAAGAAACGGAAACATGGGAAAGGTTAGCAAAAGGCATCACTAGTATGGAGCCAGATCCAAACGAAGAGACTTCCCAGGATAATTATTATGATGGGGATGGTTACGGGGAAACGGATGTTATTGGTGCACAACTCATTAGTTCATTTTCAGGTCATCGCTATTATGGTGATCCAGCGCAAGACTATATCTATTCGAAGGTGCTTGAACTAGGACCATCAAGACGTACCGATTACCGTTTAACGTTACCAGATGGATCCACTTTCGAAGGACCATGCACCATAGCAAATATTGTTGGACCTGGTGGGGATGCCATGGCAAAAGGTGAGATTTCATTCGAGATACATTTTGCTGGTAAACCACAATACACAGCGCCTACTCCCTAAGGCGCCCACTAGCCTTGTCGCTTCCAATGAAACAGATACAAGTGTTGATCTAAATTGGAATGTCGCTGAGGGTGCTAGTGGGTATAACGTATATCAAGATGGTGCAAAAATTGACACTGTAACCACAAATAGTTATTCGGTATCTGGGTTAACAACAGCAACCACTTATGAATTTTATGTAACAGCTATAAATGATAAACATGGTACTGAATCGGAGCCGTCAACTGTTGTAAATGTAACTACATTATAAGAGTAGCCAAATGGCTGCTCTTTTTCTATGGGAGGAATTTAGATGAAGGAAATAGGTATTCAAAGAGCGATAGAAGAAGTTTCAATTGATGGAACATTGTATGAAATAGATACCTCAGATGATAAACGAAAGAAGTATGCGGAATTAGCTTCCAGATTAAATGAATTAGGGGATGAAATAGAAGCACAAGCAAAGCAAAATGATGAAAAAGTGCTGGTAGAAGCATTAGAAAAGGCAAAAGAAGAAACAAAATTAATCACGAACGAGGTTATTGGAGAAGGTGCTTTTGAAGATATATATCCAAAAACCAATAATTCCACAGAGCATACGATTGGTGTAGTCTCTGATGTTCTGCATTATATCAAAGAAAGGCAAGACGAACGACAGAAACAGCATTTTGAGAAAAAGCGCTCTAAATACATCAAAAAGAAGAAGTAAGAACCTATGTTTTTAACGGGGCAATTAAAAGATACATGCACTTATCAAGGTATACAACTGGAATTAGATTTAACTTTCGATAACATTCTTTTTTTCTTAGAAATGCTGAAAGATAAAGAGCTACACATTATAGAAAAGATTCTAATTGGACTAGAGATGCTTATTGAAAACTTTGAAGATATAGAGAACCTAGCTTTAGAAGAAAAAATTGATTTATATATATCTATTTTAGAAAATGAGCTTGGTTTTGTAAGGAAAGATCAAAATGATCAAGAAAATCAGGGCTTGAAGGATGATACGCAAGAACAAGAGGAACAAGAAGATAAAGACTATGATTTTAATGTTGATGGGGAGCGTATTTACGCTTCTTTTTTAATGGATTATGGCATTGATCTACTGGAACAACAAGGAAAGATGCATTGGAAAAAATTTATGTCTTTATTTAGTGGATTAAGTGAGAAAACGCCATTCATGCAAGTTGTTCAAATAAGAACAATGGAAGTTCCTTCTCCTAATAAAAATAACCAGAAAGAGCGTAATAAAATTTTAAGTCTTAAGCGAAAATATGCTCTTGATGAAAATGGCGGGAAGACAGCAGATGAAGCGTTTGAGGATATAATTACAGCCTTCGGAGGAAAGGCAGGTGGTAAATAAATGGCAGACGGTTCTATTACGATAGATACGAAAATAGACCAAAAGGGCGCTGAACAAGGGGTTGGCACGCTGCAAAAAAACCTGAATGGTACTGCAAAGAAGATGAAAAAAGTTGGCGGACAAATGTCGAAGTACGTTACTGCGCCAATGGCAGCATTAGGAACAGCTTCTATTGTAGCAGCTGACACAGTAGACAAAGCGTATAACAATATTATCGTTGGTACAGGTGCGACAGGTGACAAATTAGATAGTCTTAAATCTAGTTTTGATAATGTCTTTAAAAATGTGCCTAATAGTGCGGATGAGGTTTCTAATGCTATCTCTAACTTAAATACATTAACAGGTGCAACAGGTCCAGTATTGGAGGATTTAACCCAAAATGTATTAGATGCTTCAAGAACGCTAGGTGAAGATGGGGTCGCTAACTCGGAAGCCTTTGGTCAAGCAATGGGGCAATGGCAAATACCTGCTGACCAAGGTGTAACAAAGCTAGATGAGTTATATCAAATGACTAAAGACTATGGAGTTGGTCTAGATCAGATAACTGGTCACTTAAATACTTATGGATCTGTATTACAGAATGCAGGCTTCAACATGACGGAATCAGCAGATTTAATGGCAAGATTAGAAGCTAAAGGTATTTCTGTTTCTAGAGTTATGCCAGGTCTAAATAAGGCTTTTAGAAACTGGGCAGATGAAGGGAAAAACTCTAGGGAGGAATTTGAAAAAGTAGCAAATAAAATGAGAGATGCTGAAACAGAAACAGAAGCATTAAAAATAGCTACAGAAGCATTTGGTGCTGAAGGTGCGCAAAGAATGACCACAGCTATTCGAAATGGAGCGATACCTGCATTAGATGAATTAGGAGAAGGTTTTGATGATACGAAAGGTGGTATACAGGAAACTTCTGACCAGACTAAGACTATCGGAGAGCGATTTCAAGAATTAAAAAACAGAATCACTTCCGATATGGCACCATTAGGACAAATATTTTTAGATTTAGCAGAGCGATGGTTACCTCCTATCATCGATGGAGTAACGAAACTCGCATCCTGGTTTAATAACTTATCACCAACAACTCAAAAACTAGTAGTAGTATTGGGAGCAGTGGCTGCGGCTATTGGTCCTCTTTTATTAGTGCTTGGTAGTTTAATGTCTGCCCTTCCAGCAATTATTCCCATGATTAAAGGAGTAGGTGCAGCATTTCGTTTTATGACAGGTCCAGTAGGATTAATTATAAATCTAGTAGCATTATTAGCTATATTTGTGGTTACTCATTGGGAACAAATAAAAGCAGTAACTATTACAGTTTTTACGGCAATATGGGGCTTCTTACAATCTACATGGAACGTCATTGTCGAGGTAGTGAAGATAGCAGTACAAGGCATATGGGGTACGATACAAGCCATTTGGACCATGATCAAAACAACTACTGTTACTATATTTACAGGTATCTGGACATTCCTGCAAGCAACTTGGAATGTAATTTGGACAGTAATTAAAACTGTAGCACAGGGAATCTGGGGAACGATTAAAGCAGTTTGGAATATGATTAAGACTACTACACAAGCTGTATGGAATGCTATAAAAGTAGTCATTTCAACGGTATGGAATATAATCAAATCAATTGTTCAAGGTGCAATAAACGTTGTGAAAACAGTTATAACAACAGTCTGGAATACTATTAAGGCAGTCACAACAACCGTATGGAACACGATTAAAAAAGTAATATCTACGGTCTGGAATACCATTAAAACCATCGTATCACGAGCGATTAATGGCGTTAAAAGCACGATATCATCGGTGTGGAATGTTATTAAAAGCATTACTTCTTCAGTATGGAATGGAATTAAAGATACAGTGGGAGGATTTATTGATACTATCTGGGGCACAGTTAAAAGAGTATTTGGTAAAATTAAAGACTTTATTGGTGATGCTTGGGATGGAGTTAAAAGTGGTACTGATGACGTTTGGGATGGAATAACTGGATCTGTAAAAGGTGCGATTAATGGTGTAATAGGAGCCATTAACGGAATGATTGACGCATTGAATGGATTAAGTATTAAGCTTCCGAAAATACCAGATTGGGTACCAGGATTAGGAGGAAAAGGTGGCGGTTCTATCAGTTTTCCTAATATACCTAATATCCCTTCTCTCGATGTAGGTACTAACTTTGTTGCCAAAGATGGACTTGCTATGATTCATAAAGGTGAAGCTGTTGTACCAAAAGAATATAATCCATCCCTTGGAAATGGTAAAGGTAATGAAAATAAACAGCCAGTAATTATTAATCTACGTTTAGGAGCAAGTAACTTCAGTTCATTTGTTGATGATATCACTAGAAATCAGGATAGAAAGAGATCGACTCTAAAAAGGTTCAGGGGGTGACATCTTGTTATTTAATGATATAGACCTTTCTCCATATCTAAGAATAAAGAAAATAACTGGTAGAGGAATGACAAATAGAGAATTATCATTATTAGAGGTTCCAGGCATGTCGGGCGCTCATTTAGAAAGAATAAACTTACCGCCAAGACCGTTAGGGATTGAAGCTAATATCAAGGCAATGAATCGCCAAGAATTAAGAAATAAAATAGATGAGTTAAATGGAATACTGTCTGTCAGTGAACCAGTTCCTATAATTTTCCCTGATGAACCTAATGTTGTTTATTATGGTATTCCCGAACAGGCAGGTGAAGATGATGAATTTCCTTTCATGCATCAAGGGCAGCTTACTATTATTTGCCCAGATCCATATAAATATGAGAAAGAAAAAACAATGGAATTTGGCTCAGATGCAGGAATAGTCACAAATGAAGGTACAACCGAAGTAGAGCCGATATTTGAATTGGAAGTAACTAAAAAGGTCCCATTTGCCTTGATTCAGAACCAACACGAAGAATATATGTTGATTGGTACACCTGTGGATGTAACAAGCGAGGTTGTAGATGCAAGAACGTTGCTTTTAGAGGAACGGGGACAGACGTTAGATACATGGGATTCCTCACCAATTTCTCTTGATAATGGATATGTAGACGGAACCTTTGGAACGGATAACGATGGAATTACTGTTCCTAGTTATGGCCCAGATACTACGGATCCTGATTGGCATGGTCCTGCATTAATAAAAGAAGTACCTGTGGCGCAAGATTTTGAAGTAGAAGCAATGGTGCAAGGTCGTACTACAGAAACATCACAGACATTTAGAATTGAGTTTTCTTTATTCGATGAAAATATGAATCAACTGGGAAAGATGGCTATCAAAGATGACAGTTTAGGAATTCATAGAAAGAAAGGCGAAGGGCGTATAGGTCCTTATGTTGGAGCAAATGAAAATTATATGATTAGTTCCCAAAATTATAGTTATGATCAAGATTACTTTTACGGAATGTTGCGTTTGAAAAGAGTTGGGAAGGAATTTACCTTTTATATCACGAGAGTTAACAACAGTAACAAACACGTACAAACGCTCTCTCGTAGATTCATAAATAATCTAGGTGACTATCTAGGGAAATTAAAATACATTCAAATCCATATCGGTAAATTCGCAGATACAGACCGAGCTTATGCGCCTAAAATTGATCATATTAAAGTATTTCAATTAGCACAAGTAACTGTCGATCAAACGCCATATATAGCTAATGTCGGTGATCGAATAACCTTTGATCATGTAAACGATGAAATATTAATCAATGGCGAAGATAGAAAGGACCTTAAGAACTTTGGAGGTTCTTTTTTTACGTTAAAAAAAGGCGAGAATCAATTAATCACCCATCCAGCAAATAGCTTTCGAACAACAGTAAAATACAGACCGAAAAAAAGGTAGAAGGTGAAATCATGATCCATATCACAGACGGACAATATGATAATATATTAGACTTTATATCCATTAAAAACATCATAGACAATAATCATAGACAGTCATTAAAAGATAATTTGGAGACATTCGAATTTGTCACCTTTGCAGATAAATCGTTCTCTAAGCATTTAGGTAAAAACAATAGGGTAATTGTTCCTGCTGAAGATAAAGGCTATCAGGAATTTGTGATAGAGGAATCTGGGAAGACACACGAAGATAGTTTAGAAGCCCAGGTATTTGCATCTGCAAGTTATCTTTTGCTTAAAAAAGCTAAAGTCATGGATCCACAAACATTTGCTGAACAGACAGCAACTACATTAGTAAGCCATGCCACAAACGGCACAGAATGGCGTCCAGGCATTATTGAAGGCAGCGGCATACGGACGATGCATATTGAAAAGCATACCAATCCTTATGCCTTCTTAAAACGGATAGCAACAGAATTCGGCTTAGAATTACGCTTCCGAGTAGAAACAAATGGAAACAAAGTCATTGGTAGATATGTGGATCTGGTCGAACAAGTAGGACAATGGCGTGGTCGCGAGGTTGAATTAGGTAAAGACTTAATCGGTCTAAGGCGTATTGAAAAAACAGATAATATTTTCACAGCTTTAAAAGGTCTGGGGCCTGAAAGGGAAGATGGATCCAGACTAGAGGTGATTGTCGAGGATAAGGAAGCATTGCAGCGATGGGGTAGACCTGATCCGATAACAGGAGAATTACAGCATTTATGGGATACGTACGAACCACAATCCAGCGATCAAGACATGACCTTGGATAGGTTAACCACTCTCACCGAAAATGAGCTAGAAAAGAGAGTAAATGAAGTGGTTGAATATGAGGGAGACATCGCGGATTTAGAAAATGTGCCAGGAATGGAAAATAAGAAAATTCGTTTTGGTGATACGATCAAAATCAAGGATACAAAATTTAATCCTCCTCTTTATCTAGAGGCTAGAGTACACACTCAAGATCGAAGCATTACGGATAAATCCAAGAAAAAAGTTAAGCTTGGTGATTACATTGAATATACCGAGGAAGAAGTACAGTCTATATGGGAATCCATACAAGGGGATATCAAACGAAGATTAGCACGAATGTTAATTACTACCGTAGAATCTAGTGCTGGGAATACATTTAAAAATGGCGAAGGAAGTACAGAACTTACCGCAACCGTATTTCTATCTGGAACAGAGGTAGATAAAGACGGCTCAAATTATACGTATATTTGGAACAAGTATGATAAACGTGGCATTCCTGTTTCCAATTGGAATAAAAACGGTAAAACAATAACTGTTACCGCAGATGAAATAGATGAAAAGGCATCTTTTTCTGTTGATATCATTCAAGATTCATTGAATGAAGTTATGTCAATTGGAAGTATTACCATTACCAATGTGTTCGATGGACAAGATGGAGAGCAAGGACCACAGGGTGAACAAGGACCAGTAGGACCTGAAGGACCAATTGGACCAAACGAAATTAATGATAACACTAATTTTGCTGACAAGTTTAAAACAATTGGAAATAACTATTATTATGGTTCAAATCTAAACGAACCAGGATGGTATCGAATTGCAATGAATGCAGGTAGTAGGGCGTATGCAAAATTTATTTTAGTAGATAGAACATCCGGCAACCATCAAACAGTTAGTTTTGAAGCAACAGTTAATTATAACCGTAATCCTAAAATATCCGTTATTTCATCATCTCGATACAGTTCAGGTGTACCTTTCAGTAAAGCTAGAATACTTACAAATTCTATATATGATGATGTATTTCTAGAAGTATATGTAGATTCAAGTAACTACCCGACAAATTCCGATTGTTATATTACTGAAAATGTGCAATATACAGGCTGGGAAGGAATAGACTGGACTGCTGGAACAATACCAACAGGATATTCCGTATATGAAGTTAGTGTTGATATGGGAAGTTCTGCCTCAGATAAAGCTGATAGTGCATATGATAGAGCGGAAGAAGCGGAAGAAAATGCCAAAGGACATGCAAATGCTGTTGGTGCAGCAACTTATCAGGATGCTTTAAACGATGCACAGGATTACATGAACGCTAACGGAATTATGCAAGGAGAGAACTACAACGGTGTTAACATTTCAAACGAAGATGGTTTTGTAACTGCTAGAGGTGATGGGCTGGTTCGTACTGTCATGAATAGTTCATTAGGGTATGTTATTCAGCGTAGAGCAAGCACATACTCACCATGGGAAGATATGCTATTTTTCGATACAAACGGTAATGCCAAATACGCTGGAGAACTTCAAGGAGCAACAGGTACGTTCAGTGGACGACTTGAAGCACAAGAAGGATTTTTTGGGGATAATTTAAGGCTGCGGGATGGTAAGCTGGAAATTGTTCGTGAAGACGGTGCAATAAGTATGAGTAATGGAATGGTACGCAATGGGCTAACCGTTGTCGGTAATGATCCGCATTTTATGACATCGGGGAACGCAGAAACAGGAGCTTTTCAATCATTCGTTCCAGGGGGAACAACCGAATCAACATCTTTCCATATTTATGGAGCAACAAAAGGTTCTCTGGACGGAAGAGGTTTAAGCGGTATTAACATGGAATATTACGATGTTCGTGATGCTTTGGGTGCGTTAGCTTTTCAAAAGTACCATTTTATCCATTCGGCTAGGTATTTAGTGTTTCGGTTTAGAAAGTATTCTGGATCAAAAATCAGTGTTCACGTCATGGAAGGTTCCAGTGATGATACAAACGACCGACTGTATTTTGAGATTCTCGAAAATGGTACAAGCGGAGTAGAAGAGTTTCAAGTCGATCTAGGTGTTCCAGATTTTAAGTTAAGAACAGTAACCTTCAAAATTGGATGGACGCATAGCTGGGGCGACCGAATGGAATTTGTTAGATTTATCATGGAACGGGTGTTTTTAACAGACTTTCTATAAGAGGTGATTGGTATTGGAATATATTCAAACGTATAATACGAATGTTAATGGCGATAAAATGAAGGTGTTTTTTGTCCTTGATGAAAACGGTGGTGCTAAATCCGTTAAAGTAGGTAATCAAGTGGTTCCTTCAGAAGAAGGAATTCAATTTTATGTAGACAAGCATGTGGCATTGCAGATAGATAAATGTGATTTAATCATCGAATCAAGACCATATTTAAAAGTGAAAGACGGGGAAACAATAGAAATTCCTGACGAAGTACAACAAAGGGAAGAAAGAATTAAGGAATTAGAAAAAGAATTAGAAGAGTTGAGAGGTAACCAATAAAACGCCAAATAAGGCGTTATTTTTTATGGAGGGGACGAGGGCATAGGGATTAAATGCCCTCTGACTCATCAAATAAGGTGTCAAGAAGAGTCATTAATGATCTTCGTTAGATAAATAGGAAGTTAGGGGGTCGAGCATTGAAGGAGGAGGAACATGTGGATCTTTGGCAGAACACCGTTCAGAAAGACATTGAAAGCATAAAAAAAGACCAAGAAATAATGAAAGGTGATATTAAAGATCTTCAATACAAAGACAGGGAACATGATAAAGAGATATTCTCTTTACGTAGAACATTGGAAGAAATTAAAGATGATACAAAGTGGATAAGAAGAATGGTAACAAAAGCTATCGTGACTGCCGTTATTACAGGCGTGATCGGTGGCTTTTTAACTGTCATTTTTACCACTATATTTTAAGGAGGTGAGAACATGGATAAAGGAACTATCGTGCGTACTGCTGTTTTAATCCTAGCATTAGCTAATCAGTTTCTAGTTACAGCTGGATTGAATCCAATCCCCGGCACACAAGAAATGTGGGGGGAAATCATTACAATGATTATTACTGCTGCAGCTAGTGCATGGGCATGGTTTAAGAATAACTATGTAACGCTTAAAGGGAAACAGCAAAAAACATTATTAAAACAATCAAAGCTTATTAAGTAGTTAAACGGCTAGTCCACACGGGCAAGCCGTTTTTCTAATGCAAAAAATTAAGGAGGAATTTTTTATGACAAAAATATTTATTGATGCAGGACATGGTGGGAACGATCCAGGAGCAACAGCAAATGGACTAAGAGAGAAGGACCTTACTTTAGAGATTGCTTTAAAGCTACGTAACATTCTTAATAATGAATACGAAGGACATTCTTTAATGTTATCTCGTACAACGGATCAATCAGTAACCTTATCTTCTCGTACCAATATGGCAAATAACTGGGGAGCCGATTACGTTGTTTCTGTTCACATAAACGCTGGAGGCGGTACAGGATTTGAATCCTATACGTATAACGGTAGCTATTCAGGAAAAGAAGAAACGAACCGCTTACGTGGAATTGTACACAATGGTATTGTGGCTGAAACGGAATTCAGAGATCGAGGTAAGAAGGAAGCAAACTTCCACATGGTACGAGAATCAGCAATGCCAGCCGTTCTTACAGAGAATGGGTTCATTGACAACGCTTCTGATGCTGCAGCTTTAAAATCTGATGCATTCCTAACTAAAATTGCAAGAGGTCATGCAGAAGGATTAGCAAGTGCATTAGGGTTAAGTCGTAAGGATGGCGGAAATGATGGAGAACAGGGCTATGTGGAAATACTTGCAGATTCTTTATGGACATACAATACAGCAGATTGGAACGACAAAGCTGTTATTGTAAATAAGGATGAAGTGTTTACTGTCATTCGGGATAAGTTCCCAGTAGATGGCGGTCACATGTATCAAATTAAGAGTGGCTTGTACATTACCGCTAATCCGACTTATGTAAGGTATTACAATAGATAATATAAAAAAAGTAGGTCTCTTCGCTTCAGAGACCTACTGATATTTACCTATTTATGTTAGTATATTAGTAATATAATCATGTTATTAATTGTTTTTTTAATATAATTGTAATGCCATGGAATGGGGGGGATTGGAATTGGTATTACAGATAGAAAAGACTAGAAAAATATCGTTTGAAGAGATGATTCAACATTTAGATGAGAAAGGGATCAAGTTTGAGAGAACTACCAAAAAACAAGCACAGGAAATACTTATGAATTCTAATTTCTTTTATAAAATAAGATCCTTTAGAAAAAACTTTGAAAAGAATGAAAATGGTAAGTATTTAAACCTGGATTTTTTTATGTTAAATGATTTGGCTACTTTAGATATGAGGTTAAGGTACATTTTAATACATATGTGTTTAGATTTAGAACATACTTTGAAAACAAAATTAGTTAAAGATATCACACTAGATAATAAAGAGAATGGTAAGGATATAGTAGAGCAGTTTCTAGAAAATAGATCGAAGAAAAGCTTAGAAGATTATTATAACCCCTTACGTAATCCAAAACATCCAAATCATGGTATATATCGAAAGTTTAATAATGTAACTCCGCCTATATGGGTATTTTGTGAGTTAATTACATTTGGAGAATTAGTTGCATTTATTGAATATTATTGTTATAAATATTTGAATAAACCAACTAGATATTATAAACCATTAGGGAAAAATTTGAAGTTCATAAAAAATATTAGGAATTTAGCAGCTCATAATAGTCCAATAATAAATGAAATAACAGGAAAGAATCAAATAAGTTTTAAGAATAATATTCCTAATATACATTTACATAAGTTTCTAAATTCAGCTTGTAAAACAGATTTTCGTGATAAAGTAACAAATGCAAAAATACATGATTTGTGCTCACTTATATTTATATATGATACTTATATAACTAGCACTAAAATTAAAGGAAACAGATATAACGAATTAAAAGAATATATGGATAGGTGTAAAAGGAATAAAGAAGAATATTCAAAACATGATAATATAATTTCTGTTTTTAATTTTTTCAATAAAATTGTTGACTATATTTCAAAAAAGTTGTAGTATAAATTTAAGGAATAAATCGCTTCGCGCGGTTTGCATGGACGGGGCTTGCTCTGTCTTGAAGTTTAGGGATACATACCACCCTCTTTATAGAGGGTTATTTTTTTTACCGTGAAACATAACAAAAGATTATTAATAAAAATAAAAGCCCTCACTTATTAGTGGGGGTTTTTCTCTTTCTTAAGCTTATCCACTTGATCAATAAAACCTTCTTTTACTTCAAAATCCGTACCTTTCATATACCGTTTCATCGTTTGGTTAGTCATTTCTTTTAGATCCTCAGAAGAATATTCAATCACACCACTATTACCCTTGCTATTCCAACGATAAGTAGTGTTCCCAATTCGTTTTATGTCCAGATGATACTTAGTATATAATTTCTGTTTTGTTGCTGACATGTCTTTTTTTATTCGTTCTAATACAGCATCAATCATGCTTTGATAAACAATACTTTGTTTAGACTTCTTGAAAAGTATTTTGTCTTGTTCGAATACCTTTACAGCAAAAGGAAGAATGATGAAATCTTGCGCTAACTGTTTTAGTTCCTCATTCATGGAATCACCTCAAAGAACATTTGTTCTTATTATATGCAGTGATTAAGTTTTTATCAACTCCTTGTTCAACAATCGCGCCCTATTCTGGCACAATATTGTATAACAATACTTACGTTTTATTAGCATTTGAATCACCGTATATCTTATAAACAATGCTGCCAAACGTAAGCTTAACAGGGTATAACGAGATAATAATAGCAATTATCTGGCTGACTGTTTTGATTACTCCTGTAAGATGTAATTTTTCGTTAATGACGTAATTTGCTAATTGAATTAGACCAAATACAATACCCACCGATACCGCTAACGCAAACAAGATTAAAGTAGCTTGTGATATAGACAGTTTCCCTAATTTTTTTATGCTACCATCACTGATTGAAAAACTGATATAAGATAATGGGAGTAACAACAGATACCAGCTCGAATAACCAAATACAATCCAGGATACTCCCATTACTAAAAGTAAAATCCATCCTATTATGTTAAAAGTCTGTTTGTTCAATTTACCTTCCCCCTTTTCCAACAAAAGGCTCCGATTCTTCAACATTGGGCGCTAATCCTTGTTAGAGAATTGCGCGCTATAAAGGAATAAACACAATAAACACTATAGTTTGAATTTCTTTAGTTAAGGGTGAGAATAAACTCTTCAACATCCTTACCACGCGCGTTTGCATACCCGCTATCTTCACCCGAAATCATGAACCCACATCTTTTTAAAACCTTTATGGATCCAGTATTGTCTTTTGCAGCGCGAGCATAAAGTGGACGAATTGAAACCTGTTTTAGAAATTCTTGTAAAGCGTTGGTTGCGATTCCCTTACCCCAGTATTCCTTTCCAATCCAATAGGTTACTTCTGGTTCTCCGAACTGCTCGAAGTGTACAATATGGCCAACTACGGTGTTCTCAACAATGATAGTTTGCTTAATAATATTCTTATTCGTAAGTATTTTGTTCCAGTGTTCAGCGAAGCTATTCCAATCATTAGGGTCCTTACTTGTAAAGGCGGCCATTTGGTTTGCCTCACTGTCCCGTTGATGCTTAAAAAAAATAGGAAGGTCTTCCTCATTCACATTCCGAAGCACTAAATTGCTCATTAAACTCACCCTCTGTCGTTTACTTTATTCTAGCAAACGTACGTTCCCTAAGCAATATATTTTATCGTGTAAAACCACCTTGATATGCTTAGTACCAATTCATTTCCTTGTTCAACAAAATGGCCCTATTCTTGAATAGGAGGAAGGGTTACAAGTTTATATGTTATTACTTCTCCAGATTTTTCAGCGCATATTACATCCCATTCTTTTGCAGATAGCTCTTCCTTGATTACAATTTCCGACATTCCTGCATCCGTAAATTTATCATCATAATAACCCTCATGCATAATAACACCTCCTTATAACTACTATCGAAACAAGTTAGAAGAAGGTGGCAAATATCTAGGATATTTTAACATTAGAAAGTATTATTTTGGTTTATAGATCCCTTGTTTTTGCAAATATATTAGACTCCATTAAACCTTCTAGCCCCCCTGCTGTTCTGTTTAATAAATATTTATCCTTGAATAAATCGATAAAATTGTTTTCTTGTGACCTATGATCTTCGGTAACATAAACAAATATTCTTGTGGTATCATATGCCCGAAAACTATCTATAGATAAGATAGAGTTCTCTTTTTTACCCCAGATTAGACGATCGAATTCTTTCTGTTTGGTCCAATGTTGTTGAATTCTTTTCTTGATATCTTTGCTGGAACCTATATAAGCTTGAGCATAATCATCGAGCACCATTACATAATAACCTGGTACATTTTCAAATGAACTCAAATTATCTATTTCCTCAAATACTTTGGCTTTTTTGATGAATTTTTTGATTCCTTTGTTAAATTTACGTTTAGATAATGAATTAAAATATTCGATATTTAAATCATAATTATATAATGCATTTTGTCTTTGTTTATTTATGTATTCATCGCTATAGACTTTTCCTTTTCTTAATGAACTTTTATTACTTACCTTTATGTAATTATCTCTTGTTAGCTTTAACCCATCATGTTTATTGCGAATGTTAACCCCGAAGTGTTGTATCATGTTCTCCCCCCAAAAAAAATAGAAAAATTAATTATAGTTACTTTGCTTTTTAATGAAATCGTATGATAATCTCTTCATAAGTTCCCGTATCCTTACGAAGTGCCATAAAACAGTTACGATGAATAACTGTATTGTATTCATTATTCATCCAGAATGACTTTATGGTCATTCTGGATATCACTTTCCCGCAGCGCATTTTTTCAGATCCCTTCACGATCACTTAAACATCTTTCGTATTGTTTTGCCTGCCGCTTTACCAGTCACACGCCTACCAATTCTTTTACCTACTTTTCCTTTCCTTACAGCATCAACGTCATTCCAGATGCGAAGTATTTTATATATAGTAGATTTAAGACTCACTACTCTCGACCTCCCGTTCTCTAATTAAGGCTTTTAATTCTTCCAGATCCTCTAGTGTTGCCTGTTTTTTAACGAAATTTCTAGCAGTTGAACGATTCCTTAAATATCTACTTCTATCCCTGTTTTTTTCCTGCCACTTCTTATTCGCTTCTGTTTGATTGCTCATTAATTAATCGTTCCTTTTCTTTTATTAATTTCCTTTTGGTGTTTAATAAAATCAATTTCCATATTCCTAAGATGGCTGCGATCACTAAAAAAGTTATCAGTAATATTTTCATTATATTTATGGTATACTTAGTGATGAGAGAGGGGATTAACCTCCCCTTCTCATCTTTTTGAGTTCTTGCCTCAGTTTTTCGTTTTCTAACCTTGACTTTTGGACGGACAACCAAAGTTTGTAGGTGGATAGAAACGATATGACTGAGGCTGTTATTTTTGCTAAGTATTCCACTTGTTCACCTCCTGTCTATATTTATATTATACTATCGATAGTATAATAATTGCAAGAACTTTTTACCATTTATTCTACTTTTTTCTACAAAAATTGACCTTGAATCAGAACTAATGTTCCTATGCATTATGTGAGGTAAATTTAAAACCTCACAGAAATCTCACGAGGAAAAATAATAATATGAAAATAAACGAACATTTGTTCTGTTTAAGTGAGGATAATTTTAAATTGGATAATATGAAAGAAGGGGATGCGAAACTACCGGAAATCGTCTGAATTATGGGCGGCATGATGTAATAACCGCCCAAAATCCCTGATATTATAAGGTTGAAGGGATGGTTATTAGCAAAATGCTAACCTATTGCTAACTTCCATATTTTCTGATACGCCATATAATAACTTTTAGAGAAGACCTTTCGTTAGTTCACTGAACTTTTGAGAGGTCTTTTCTTCTATGTTTTTGGTCATATGTGCGTATATGTTCATCGTTGTATTAATGTCAGAATGCCCCAAACGTCCCTGGATCTCTTTTATACCTGCTCCAGCTTCAATAAGGAGGGATGTATGGGTATGTCTGAATCCATGAGGGGTAATATGCTTATCGATATTCATAAGCTTCATGAGACGTTGTAAACGGATAGCAACCATCTTCATAACTCTTGGATTCCCCGTATTTTCTGCAAAGATGAAGTTCTTATCTTTAAAAAACATTCGTTGTTTCATTTTTAATTTGTTTTGTTTTTTGCGATGCTCTTTAAATAACTCGACCAACTCTTTATCAATCATGATTGTACGTATGGATTTCTCTGTTTTGGGCGTTAACAACTTAAAGTCATCCTTGTTGTTGTTGGGATTATAATAAGTTTTGGAGATACGCAGTGTACAATCAGTAAAATTAATATCTGACCATTTTAGTGCTATCAACTTGCCAAGGCGTATACCTGTGTATGCCAATGTAGTAAATATTAAGTAATCCATACTTAGCCCATTTTTTCTTGCTATGGACAGAAACTCTTTAAGTTCATTTAACTCAAGAAACTTTTCTTGTATATTTTCTTGTTCAATCTCCTCCACAGTAACTTGTTTTTTGGGCATGACAAAGGAAGCAGAAGGACTACTTTGTAACAAATCTTTTCTAATTGCATATTTAAAAATCATATTTGCGGTAGTGTGGATACTGTCAATAAAGTTTCTGCTGAATTTCTTATTTAGTTTATCGAGTTCTGTTTGGTACATATGTTTTGTAATCTTCTTTATAGAAACAGAATCCCATACACAGTAAATGTTTGATAGCGTATCTTCTGGCTCTAACACTGCTGATTTTAACTTGTGTTGCGTAGTGTTCAAACCATTCTTCGGTTAGTTCTTTAAACGTGATATTTGTTTCAAATAAATGCGTACCATTAGCGAGCGCGTTTTCTACTTTGTTGGCAGCGAGTTGAGCTTCTTTTTTTGTTTTAAAACCAGACTTGGTAACCTGCTTGCGTTTGCCTTCAGAATCCTTGGCAATATTCACGATATAAGCCCATTTTTTCCCTCGTTTATGAATGTAAGCCACTAGTTTCACCTCCTTTCAAAATGAATGATAGTTTATTCAAATAGGATTTCCATCATCCGTAAAATTTTTTGTTTATCTTTAGAAGTAAGAACACGACCATAATAAGTTAAAAGTCTATCATCGGATAGTATGTGTTCAAGTTTGCTAAAGTTTTGTCTTAATTGATCCTCATTATAACTTTGGAAAAAGACTTTTCCATCACTATCATATTTTTTTACTACTGAAGGAACCGTCACTGTAATTTCTTTCATGACATCTTCAGGAGTGTAATCATCAACGAAATTTTGATTTGGTGTTTCTGTAAAAACAAATAATAGCCAGTCTTTAAACTCTTCGACACCGAAAATCTCACCTAAACGTGTACTGTATTGTTCAAGTTCTAAAGAAGAATATGTCATCTTTGATTCCATTTTAATATATTGTTCTTCCTTTATCCCTAATTTCTCCGCCATTTCCTTATTAGAAAGCTTTTTGTTTAATCGCATTAGTCTTAAATAGTCGTGTACTTCGGCATTTATAAAAAAAGTATTGGGAAAACGAATAGACACTTCAGGATTGGGAAGTTTATCGTTTAACTTTCTCCTGTTTTCTATTAATTTTCTAATATGAGGGTCATGTTTTTTCATAAAATCTATTTTAAATTCTTCTGGTGCTTCATCAATTAATTTATTTAAGAAACTTAGCGTTTTATATGCTTCATTATTGTATCCGGCAACACTTAATAAATAATAATAATCTGTATTTAAACCTACTGATATCTTCTTAATTACTTCTGGACTTGGAATGCTTCTTTTATTGTTTTCAATTTGTGATAAGTAAGAATGAGAAAGCCCCATTCGTTTTGCTGCTTCACGGATAGTTAGTTTGTTATACATTCGTGCAGTTTTAATTTCCTCACCAAAATTTTTAGAAATCATACATCGTCCCCCCTTTTCAAATACATTATACATCATTTGGTTGCAACCATAATAAGCAAACAAGCAACCAAAAATAAGAGGAGGAGATTATTTGATACACCTTGAAATTGATGAAGAACATTTGAAGGATTTATATCTGGAAAAAGTGAAAGAGAAATTGGAAGAATTGGAATCTGAAGTTTTCTTTATGAATTCAAAACAATTGTCAGCTTATCTGAACATGTCATGGAATACGATTGTCGAGCATTTGTTGTATGAGGATAATTTTCCTAGTATTCGGTTGGGTTCAAAATGGCTATTTAATAGAAAAGAAGTAGAAGCTTATATGGAAAAGTACTACAACGCTGTTAGAAATAATGGTGGAGACATTCTCCGATATAAAAGAAAGGCTTGAACTAATAGAGTGATTTATATAACGATACAGAAATGGAGTGTTCGCAAGAGAGGAGAGAAAAGATGGCTAAAAAATATTATTGGTTAAAGCTCAAAAAAACTTTTTTTAACCAAAAGGAAATTAAACGATTAAGAAAGTTGGCAGGAGGAGATACATTTACAATTATTTATTTGAAATTATTACTACTTAGCTTAGAAAATGAGGGGAAAATTTATTTTGATGGTATAGGAGATGATTTCGTCGATGAATTGGCGTTAGATATTGATGAAGATGATGATAATGTGAAAATGACACTCTCTTACTTATTTTCAAAAGGATTAATAGAAACTGTTGATGATAAGGAATATTTCCTTAGCGATATTCCAGGCATGATTGGTAGTGAGAGTGACTCTGCAAACAGAGTTAGAAGACATCGTCAAAGACAAAATCAAAAAGCGTTACATTGTAACAATGATGTAACGGCAAGTAATAGTCAAGTAACTAAAAGTAACACAGAGATAGATATAGATAAAGAAACAGAGAAAGAACAACAGCAAGAACAAGAGTCTACGTCAGAAGTTATCCAATTTTGGAATCAAAATGGATTCGGTCTCGATAATATCAGTGCAAAAAATCAGTTGTTGTTGTGGTTGGAGGATTCTTCCTTCAATCAACCAAAGCAAATAATACTTAAAGCGATGAAGATAGCATGCGCTAATAATAATAGAAGACTGAATTACATTGAAGGCATTCTTCGTAATTGGAAAAATAATTCTTTATTAACTGTTAGAGAAATAGAAATTCATGATAGTAAACAAACTGTTCAAACAGAAAATGATGATAATTACAATTATGGCTTTTAGGAGGTACCTCTGATGGAAGGAGTTAAAAAAAATGTTATATAACCAGAGCAAACGTTATTAGAAACTTATATTTGCAAAGGTTGCAATCAGCAGGTAAAACAAAAAGAACTTATTATACCTATCGGTCCCCATAGAGGAGACAAGATTATTACTAATTATGGTTGTATTTGCGAGGATATTAAACTTGCAGAGGAAACAAAACATGCTCTTTATAGCCTGAAACGAAATAGACTGATAGATAACTTTAATTATTATTCGTTAATCAATAATTCATTAAAACAAGCAACAATAGAAAACTATAATCCTACTAGTATTGAGTTAAATAAAGTTAAACAAAAGGTATTGGAGTACATTAATTCATTTGATGGAGAACAAAACCTTTTATTTACGGGGAATTGTGGAACAGGGAAAAGTCATCTTTCTATCTCTATTACTAAAAAGTTAATGGAACAAGGGTATAAATGCTTGTTCTTATCTCTTCCTAAACTGCTAACTAAAATTAAGCGAATGTATAACAAGGGAGGGGGGATAGAGGATGAATTATTAGATATTATCAGGCAGGTAGATTTATTGGTAATTGATGATATTGGTTCAGAACAACAAACAGAATGGTCTACTTCAAAATTGTTTGAGATTCTTGATGATCGTGCTGGGAAAGCAACGATTTATACCACTAATTTAAGTAGTAGTGAACTAAAAAAACGAGTGAATGAACGGAATTTCTCTAGAATGATGGAAAATACAGAAGTTGTTGTTATGAATGGTGCAGATTACAGAAGGAGGGATTTTTAAAATGTGGAGAGGAATGAAAAGTGTAATGATGTTTACCCCGAATGACAGTCAATTGCAGACGGATAGAAAATGGCGAGAGCGGTTACAACAAAAAGGCTCTGATGATGGTAAATATGTACCAACGATAGATGAAACAAGAAAGTTTTTAAGAGAGCAGGAAGATAAAAAGAAGCGATACGCCTAATACCATCTTCTTTATTCCTGCTATAAGGTCTACGATTATAGTTTATTTATTTTCATATATAAATTCAAAGTTTTTAAAATAAAAGTTTATAAAGGAGTTTTTCTTTATGGAAAGACCTTTAAATCCCATGGAAGCACAGTATTTACAGGATTTTATCAAATGTGATGACCCAGATGGAAATGGTGTTTTACTGGATGCGTACGTAAGCAATAATGATGTAATTTACTATTATCTTATTTCTCCATCAAATACTGTTCAAGGATTTCTTTTACTTCGGCAATAAGAAATTATTAATAGGAAAAGGAGTTGTCTGTATGACAGTAAAGAAATTTTTAGTTAGCTGTGTTTGTTTTATTCTAATAGTGTTTTTAGTAGCTTGCGGAAATAGAGAGATCAATGGTAAAGGAGAAATTATCGAGTTAAGTCCAGATGATATTCAAGCGTTTGTAGAAGAACAAAAAACAGGTTTTATTTATGTAAAAGATGCTTTGGAGTCAGGTATAGAAGATGAAAAATTGATTATGCGTGAAATTGAACGTGCGGCAAAAAAGGAAGATGTTAATTTTTATGTTTTCGATCAATACAAATATGAAAAATATATTGAACTTGATTTACACTCCCAATCCATTGGTTTTTATTTAAATGGAGAAAAAAAGGGCGAATTGGAATTAGCAAGAGTCAATGAACAGTCCCAAGTAGAGAAAAAAGTAGATGAATTTATTAAAAATGTAAAAACTGATTATTTTGAATGACATGGGATGGAGGCTGTTGAATGGATGAAAATGTAGTAGGAATTCTAGAAGAGTTTTCTGATCATTTAGAAATTGCTAACCCATTAGTTCATATGTTACGTGTTATCGGTTGGATGATAATCGAAGGGCTTGCTTGGGTAGTAAATGGTTTAGAAAATGTTACTAATAGAATTTTAGGTTTAAAACTTTTCTATGAACATCCTGAGTTCGTGGATTTTATTGAAAGCTTTCAACCTGTATTAGTAATTCTCTTTGCGTTTAACATTCTCTTTATTGGTTATTTGTTAATTTTCCAGAGAAAATTTAATCGTGAAGGCGTCTTAACAAATATTATTATGGCATTAATCATTGTAGTGCTTTTAGGGTCAGGGATGAAACAGGTAGACCGTTTTTCTACACAAGCAATTAACGCAATCGATGTTGGTGAAGATGACACTATTGCTAGTAAAGTAATAAAAGATAATATGACAGATGTAGCGCAATTTGATTTAAATGGATGGAAAACACCAGATTTAGAAAATCCAAATAAGATCCCACAAGAAAATGTAATCAATATTAATATCACAGAAACTATTGATACTGATTTTCAATTTGAAAGTCATAACGAGGGTGTTTCAAAAGTTGGTCGTGATGTTTTAACACATAAGTTAACTTATAGTGATTCCGGAACATCTAAATTGACTGAATTGGATACGGGATGGTTCACCATTGATGAATATTATTATCGGTGGTCATGGGATTTCTGGCACATGTTTTTAAGGTTAGGTATTATGGCAGTTGTACTTGTTACGATATCTGTTAAACTAGCACAATTATTTTTCGAATTGGCTTTCAATCAGGCTTTAGCAACATTTATTGCTCCTCTTGATATGCATAGTGGACAGAAGATGAAGCAAGTTGTTCAAAGCATCTTAAGTATATTCATTGTCATGATAATGATCTTTCTAAGCATGAAAATTTATTTAATTGGTTCTGACTGGATTGGTGAATTCTTCGATGGCGCTGTTTATTTAGTAGCAATGTTAGGATTCGCAAGAGCAGTTATTGATGGTCCAAACATTGTAGAACGATTATTTGGCATTGATGCAGGAGTTAAATCAGGTTGGAGTGCAATTGCAGGAACGTACGCATTAGGTAAAAGTGTAAGCAGTGTAACGAAAGGTCTTGGTCAAGGTGCTAGTAAATTAGGTGGAGAAGTTGCAGATAAAGGGTTAAAAACTGGTGGTTTTGCAAGTGGTATGGCACAAGAAATGTTAAGTAAACAAAAGAAAGGTAACAATCCCTTAAGCCAATCTGATAACCAAACGAACGACAATAAGAACCCTAATTTTAATGAAAATAATCAGCAACAAATGGCTCCTAATGAATTAGAAGATATGAATGAATTCACTAGTTCATATGAAGGTAATCAATCTAGTAATCTTCAATCGTCATTACAAGATGAAATTAATGCTAAGTCTTCAGAAGGAAATCAAAATAAATCTGATAAACCACAATCACTACACAAAGAAATGAAGCAAAAAGGATATGCTAATAATTCAAATTCTGCAATGCCAGGAGAAAATTATTCAAGCAATTCAAATTTAATATCTTCAGAAATGCTGAGTGAAAATGAACCAAGAAATAATAGTGATTCTGTAGAAGGTAGACATATAGGTCAAGTTTTTAAAGATAAAACAACACAAACTGTTAGAAATAATAGAATGGTACAAAACACAAAAAGAAGTTACCAGATTGGGAAAAATACTGGAAACTTCATCAGAAAAAATTATAAAAAGCAGTTAAAAAAATGAAACAAACAAGTTAAATTTAGGGCACTCAAAAATCTTGTGTATTTCTTCAATTTTTAATCATTATAGCATGCACAAAGCATGCACGAAAGCCTATTATCTATGCACAAAACCTGCATACTGGAATATTTTGGGTTGCAAAAAACCTGCACAAGTAGAAAATTCATGTACCCGTTAAAAAGTTAGGCTCTGCCTAACACCACAACGAAGTTGGGGTCATTTTTCTTTATGCTCTTTCTTTCTTTCTAAAACAAGTGATCTAGATCAGATAGTTCCAAAATAAAAAAAGGTGGTTATAAAATTGGAAATTAAAATAAGAAATTTAACCCCATCTGTTGTAAAAGAAATTGATGAAAAAGCTAAAGAGGAAAAATTATCAAGACAAGTTTATTTGAAAAATATGATAGAAAATCACACGATGATGAGTGAAATTAATGAACGAGAATTGGAGTTAAAAAACACCTTAGATAAGAATTCGGAGATTATTCATTTGGTTGGAACGCAATTAGAACGGAGTACAGACTTATTTATACAGTTAATAGAGGAAGGTGGTTTATGATGGTATTGGAAACCGATAAGAATGCATCTGTTATTGTTACTTCTCAATTTGTTCAAGGAGATAAAAAAAGATTCAAGGATTACGTAAATTATTTAGATAGAGATGAAGCTAAATACAAGAATGATTTTTCAATGTATAACAATTATATGGAAGATGAAGAAAAGGCAACATCATAACAGCAATGGGCAAGTTAGTCTTTACGATCTTTAGTGGACTTGCTCAATTTGAACAAGACATTATATCAGAACGGACAAAATCGGGGTTAGAAAGCGCTCGGGCTCGGGGGCGAAAAGGAGGAAGACCACGAAAAGATCACTCGAAGTTGGATATGGCATTTAAGATGTACGATAGTAAGGACTACAGTATTAAAGAAATCCTGGATGCAACTGGAATTAGTAGAGCAACGTTTTATAGATATTTAAGTCAAAGATAATTCTGCAATCATAATTCTGCAATCGCAAATGCTAAATGAAAATTATTCTAACTGAAACTTATCCATCGCATCTACTGTTATGTTTAAAGTAGATGCGATTTTGTAGGTTAATCTAAAAAATAGGAAAAAGTACCCTTGAAACTTGGGGAGATATTGATACCATGTCTACAAAAGTGAAAATTGAAAAAATAGTCAATCCATCAAAAAAGTTGCACTTAAGTCATCGAATTACTTTGTATACAATTAATCTTTTTTGAAAAGCGATTCAACTTTACTATAAATCCACATTAACATCGTTAAAGAATTTCCACTATGAAGAGACAATCTAAGAAAAAAGTGATACATCCATCTGTGTAAAGGAAAATGAAATAGTTCAACTATTAATCCCCATCTTGAAAAACCATAATATTACTAGAATAAAATACCATTTTCAATTTAGGTTACATTTATTTAGCGGAAAAAAGATGATAGAGATTGCTATTAAAATCGTATACAAAATATTTGGATTAAGGTGATACTTACATGCATAGCATAGAGTACCTAAACTTAAAAGAAGAAGTAGATAATATAAATTATGTATTATCACTAAACTTGGATTTTCCCCAAAAGCATATAGATTATATTAATCTAGCAATACAAAAAACAGAGAATCTTCCCTTAGGTGAAGAAAATAGCGTAGAACTACCCTGTATTAGTTTTGAATTATTAGATACATACCGATCATTATTATCTAATGGAGATTTTGATCAAATTAATGATATTTATAATCAAATTATTGAAAAAAACATCGGTCATACTATAAATGAAGGATTCACAAATTATCTAGATATGTACAAAAGGGCAAATAATAATGAATCATTTGATAATAGTGACCTGAAAAAGATAGATAAACGTATTAATTTCTATTGCGATAAACTCAAAAATTTCTATGAGGGCTTTGAAAAAAATGAAAAAATCCATCCATACAAGTTAAATGGTTTAAGAATAAAGGGATATGATATTGAAGTAAATATTAAGGATATAATTAAAAAACTGAAATCGTTGGATCAGGGTTTTGGTGAATTTATTCAATATAGTATGGAGTACGGTTATATTAACTTAGAAGAAGGTGCACATCAAGAAGGCTTTTTTTTAGAGTTACCTTATTCAAATAAAATTTACATCTATATTAGCTGTACAGGTGACTTGGATGATTTTTTAAATACTATTCATGAGATTGGGCATGCCTATCACTTTTATATTAGCCGTCAGCTAAATAACAAGAACCGTAATAATTCAACTGAGATGAAAGAGTTCTTAGCACATTCATTTGAAGCAATTTATTTAAAAAAATTCCATAAAGAATTAATAGATATATATAATATACACCAAATCTCTTCCATTCTATGGAATATTGTATTATTTAAGTTTCAAGAGAACATTTACAATAGCCATATCTCTTATTATAAATTAGATGAGAAAAATAAACTTTTTTTGTCTTTGGTTAAAAAGTATACACATAAATATCTAGAGAATAATAGTGAATTTGATAATGTACTTAAGCCGTTGTGGACTTATGAATCTTCATTATTGGAGAGTCCCTACTATAACTTAGAATATATTTTTTCCCAATTGAATTCGTTAAGATTAATTAATAAAGATAAGATAACACTTGATTACCTGAAAAAATTGGCAAATAGTAACTTAAAAAATCTGATTAGTAAGTTTTAATTGATCATTCATAATATTTTGAGAGGGGGTGATAATATGGCTAAGAAAGCAACACTTGAGATTAAAAAAGTTCCTGTAAAAAAACAAGTACCTAAGCAATCCAAAAGAAAGTATTAATGTGATTAAAGAGAATATCGATGTTAACATCGATATTCTCTTTAATACTAAGGGATGGATACCATGAAATGCATAATAAAAGATATGAATAATTGTATTATTATGGCCAAAAACGAGAATCACCAGATAGAATGTGCTGATTCTGTTTTATTTAAAAAAATATTTGATAGTATAACAGAAGGAAATGTAGAACTAGCAACAGATGAACTTCTGTTCCAGGAAGAAGTTAAAGAATTTATAGGGTCATTAGATACAGAAACTAAAGATACAGAAACAAACCCTAAAATGAATTACCTTCAAATAGACAAAGAAAATAAATTAAACAGTAAAAATAGAGCAATTATGTATTCTAATGATCAGAGTGTTATACATATTAAAAACTGTTCCATTAATTATTTGAAAAATAAGTTCATAGATAAAAATATGAAAAATAATATCTTTGTATTTGAGTTATTTAATGACTTTATTATCTCTGGTTATAATAGTTGTCTATATTGTTTAATAGAAAGGTATAAAGAGAGTATTGATAACATACTCAAAATCAACAACATGGAGTACGAATTAACAAACACTTCTAGTAGCAAACAACAAGTAGGTTATATTAAAGCTATTGCAAATTATAAATTAAAAAATAAGATGAAAAATATTGATATTATCAATAAAAGCAACTTATCGGAAATAAATACCTTTCCAATAATAAATATGAACAATTGCACGTTTTGTTCTAACAAAAATAAAGTAATGCATTCCATAAATTTATCATTAAGTAACGAAAATAATGGAAAAAATTATAGGTATCTAAATGTTGATATGGCTTGGAATGAATTAGAAAAATATGTTAATAGAGTTGGGCCTGTTAATCAGTTAAACGATCTATCAAATTTAGATTCTCTAAATTTTCATGTATATGAAAGCATTTCTAATTGTTCTATTGATGAAGTAGAGTACTCAATTCATGGTGGTAAGGGTGTAGATCAGTCAAGTGCCTTAGTAAGTGCTGTAGGCGAGGCTTTAGAGAGATATAATGCACGTATGTTTGGTAACGAAGAAATTATTGTTGGCTCATTCAATAGCTTAAACAAATCATTTACCGTTTTAAACCCTAAGTCATTAATTATAGATAATAACCTCTTAGATAAATATGATAACAATAATGAATATGAATGGATTTTATCAAAGGATATTAGTACAAATAATAATATTTTGATGCCTGCAAATACGGTTTTTTTTCCTTATTACCCAAAACAGAAAAACCATTTACTGATATCACAGTCATCTACAGGATTAGCTTCGGGATTTACTATAGAAGAAGCGATACTATCAGGGATATTTGAAGTATTAGAAAGGGATGCTTACACAATATACCACAAAAACCGTCTTTACTATGGTGAAATTCCAGAAGAAGTATATTTCCAAAAACTAAAAAGGCTTATTTCTAAGCTTAAAGAAGAGAATATACAGCCTATAATTCATTATCTAAAAACTGATTTAAATGTACACATAGTCCATTGTACATTATTTGATACAAAAAATAATTTTCCAATATATACTCATGGTTCCAACTGTAGCTTAGATATTATTTCAGCAATAGAGGGCGCTATCTTGGAAGCAATTCAACTACGTACATCTCAAATATCGCTAAAGTATTTGAATCAAGAACATATTGATCAAGAATATAAAGCTTATATTGAATGGGGGAGAGGTAACATAAGGTATGTAAAGCCTTTTCTAAATAAAACTAATCCCAATTACATAGTTGATTTCAATGATTATAGAACAGGAAGTATATATTCTAACATCAAATATCTTGTAACAAATTTGAGTGAGCTTGGATATAAAGTAATAGTCGCTGATTTATCAAGGTCTGATAATAAACTTAAGACAGTAAAAGTAGTAATTCCAGGATTCCAAGATATAGATGATTTCAATTTGAGATTATCAGATAGAATGTACTTAATTCCTGATTACTTAAGAATGAAAAAAGAAGTTAATAATCTGCCAATGTTCTCTTAAAAGGAGTGTTATAGTTGAAATTATCACATGATTTCACAATAGAAGGAAGAATAATTACTAATAGTACTTTTGGTAACTCATTAGAATTAAGTAATGATTTGATCCAATTTATATTAGAATCTCAAGATAAAGGCCTTGAACAAGCTATGTCCAATTGGAGGTTAAACATTGACGATGATATTATAAAGATCCTATTAGATAATGGTTTTATTTTAAAGGGTGAATCTATATACGAGACTATTGATCCGTTGCATACAACTGTAAATTATAACAGAACCTTTTTTAGCGTTAGTAATGGAAATTTGTATTTTGATGTTGATTCTTCTTCTAATGACTCTATAGAAGATATATATGGTTTTATTGGCGTACCTTATAATAGGGGATCATTAGTTTATAACATCGATATTGATTCACCAGATTACCTGAGAGAAAAATCTAATGATATATTAGATATCACTGTAAATAGTGAGGGGAAAACTTCTGGTTTTTATTCAACAGTACAGGAAGAATACGTATTTCAAAATTGTATAATTAGAGATTATGGTGATGTGGTCCAGCAAAATTCTGTAAATAGCTATTTTAAATCTCTTACTCAAATTGCCAGTAAAGTTGCTAATTCAAATATAAAACCTATTTATATTGGTGGTGACCACGCAGTTACTTACCCTATAGTGAAAGGTATAAACTCTGTGGGGTTTCCGTTCCAAGTTGTGCATTTAGATGCACACTCAGATACTTCACCTCCTTCGAACGGAATTATTCATCATAGTAATATAATATCTTTAATTAGCAATTTAGAAAATGTTAAAAGTATTTATCAACTTGGGTTAAGTGGTTTTCTAACAAGTGACGAATTATCCTATGCAAACCAAAATGAAAAAATTAAAGCCTATATAAAAAGGGACATTAATGAAGTAGAGATTAATCCTAACCTCCCCGTTTATCTTACAATTGATGTAGATGTTTTCGACTCTTCTGTTATTCCTTCTGTATCATATCCTAATTACTATGGGTGGAATAGTGATGATTTTATACGATTCTTAAAAGACCATGTAAGTAAATTAAATATTATAGGAATTGATATTGTAGAATATGATAAAAGTAAAGATCCATATGGTAGTTCTGCTATATATATAAATAATATTATTTTAGAGATTTTGGCAAATATATAGGAGTCTAACATGAGTAAAAGTAATAAAGAAATTTTAAAAATAAAGTATCAATATTATTTTATTGAAGCTATTTATAATTTAGGTATAGTTGTGTTTGCGGCAACTTTATATTTATATTTAGAAAATATAGGTCACAATTTAAATGAGATTAGTTTGTTTATTTCATTATTCTGGATAACTAGTTTGCTTACAGAGATACCTTCTGGCGTCCTTTCTGACTCTTTTGGTCGCAAAAATACTATGATTATAAGTTGCGTTGTGAGGGCCATAGGGTTATTAATTATTGCATTTAGTCATGGAGAGCTAACTTATTTAATTGCTGGAGCAACCTTGACAGCATTGGGTGAATCATTGAAATCAGGGACTTGGGATTCATGGTTCGTAGATAATATAAAAAGAATTAACTCGGAATTTCCAATTGATAAAGTTTTCTCAACAAATGGAGTGATATCACAGACGATCAGTATATTTGGTGGATTTATTGGTGCGCAATTTTTTGCAAATATTAACTTAAGTTATCCTATATCTTTAGGTGCGATACTTTTATTGATTACTGCAATTGTAGTCATATTCTTTGTCAAAGAAGGTGATTCAAAATATAAAAAACAAAAATTCAAAATAAGTAATTCCTTTAAAGAATTCTTTACAACATTAAACTTAGGTTATAAATATTTTAAATCAAATCACTATTTTTCTTTAGTTTGTCTAACATTAGTACCCCTTACAATTATACTTGCTGGACCAGGTAATCAATGGCAACTGTTTTTTCAACCGGACCTAGATAATATACGAACAGGATATATTTGGATTTTTATCGGAGTATCTACTCTATTTGGAACTTGGGTAATTGGAAGAATTCCAAACTTAAATAAGTATAGAATCAGTATCTTACTAGTTAATATAATAATAAATACACTTTGTATATCTATTCTAGTTTTTCTTGAAAACTTTTACGTAGCTGTATTCTTATTTCTTATTCATGTTTTTATTACTGCTGGAGATGAAATACTTAGGATTACTTTTCTTCATAACAATATTCCAAGTGAGAATAGATCTACTTTAATGTCATTTTTCTATACTCTTGAGGCGTTATTTACCATTATAGGATTAACATTAGTAGGTATGATTTCAGAAAATTTCTCTATGGGATTAGCTTGGTTAATATGTGCTATTACAGGATTTATTATATCTTTTCCATTGTTGTTATATGTAAAAAATAAGAAAGATGTAGCTTAAGCTTTTCTCTCTTTTTTAGCACGTATTCATGTACTTTTGTCTACTTTTAACTCTATTTTGCACGATAGGCAAGTTATCTATTTATTCATTGATGGATTTTATTCAGTAGTTTATTTAATCCTAATGAATCAAATGCGAATAAACTTAAGGTTATAATTTGTGTTTAAACATTAAACTTCTTAGAGGTTTTCAATGCTCGCTTATTTAAGGTAGTCAAGAACGCTACCTAAATCCCTATAGTATCTCGCATCCCTCTAAAATAACCGATAACTACAAACTGTATAGATCATGGCCAACTACAAAAGATCGTGTAGCTAGCCATAGATCAACACTTTGTACGTTCCTGTTTATTTCTTAACTAGTGAACGACAACGAAATTCAAAAGCATAAAAGATCAATTCGGATAGCTGGCATACGTCAGCTTTTTATTGTGGTTATTTTTGCTGTTTGTGGCTATCAGAATAATCCCTTTTGGAAATAGATATTATTGCTCTATCAATATTTAAGGATATTTTGTTTTTTGGATAAATATATAATGTATAAGAATGAAGTTTTTGGAGGTGTTAACAATTATAAAGGTAAAACCGCATAAGATTTTTTTTATAAGTGTTGGACTACTTTATATTATTTTTCTAATGATATCATTCTTTACTGAGTTGGGTAATGTTTCAAGATTAAGGATGCCATACATCGATGATATTCCCAATAACAATTATATTCCCTTTAGTACCATAGTAGCCTATATTTTTAATTTTGATCATTATAATTTGAGTACGTGTTTTTTTAATACGCTTGGAAATATTTTGATTTTTTTCCCCTTAGGAATTATAGCACCAATCCTATTTAATAAGATTTATCTGTATAAACATATTATATATATCACCATCTTAATAAGAGGTGCAATTGAGGTTTTGCAATATAATTCCACAATGGGTGTGTTTGATGTAGATGATATAATTTTAAGTTTAGTAGGTAGTTTAATTGGCTTCCATTTATATGTAAAATCATTAGTCAAAAATCAACAGTCTTAAAAGTTATTTGTGTATACCTATTCCTTAATATTTTTATTTAAAGTCAAAGCCCTATTCCTTATAGAATAGGGCTTTGACTTTTTTGGTTTTACCTTCCATCATAAGCTCTCCCGTAACCATCAACCGTTTCTCCGTCATTAGATTTTCTAAATTTCAAAGTATACTGCTGGCCGGCGCTACTAGAAACTACAACACCTCGTTTAGATGATCCATCTCTCAAAAATGTTGCTGTTCCTTTTAATTTTCCTCCCCATCCATCTTCACTAATTACATCTACATAGTAAAGGTTACTAGTAGGGTTTCCGCCGTATGCATTGCTTGTATTTTCAACATAGACTGTATGATCTATAGGGTCCAAATAAAACCAGTCACTAGTCAGTTGTTTTTCGAATGTAAATGTATATGGTTCGGTATATGCAAAAGCTACTGTAGGTATAGACAGAATCATACCAAGAACACCAATTATCATTACTTTTTTGAATTTCATTTATTATAACCTCCTAAGGCTCAATAACCAATTAGCATGATCATTTTTTATATCGTTTTGGTTAGCAATAACTCTTAATAAAGGGCTTGTTATTTTTAATGTTAAAAATCCCATTAATACCCCAATAGTATATAGAATTATGTCATCAGTAATAAAGCTTCGGTAAGTGTAACCGATAATGGTTGAAATAATTAGTTTAGTAGATTCGACAACAGCAGATGATATTAATCCAAGAAGTAGTATTGTTTTTATGTTTTTAAACTTTGTCCATATCAAAGGTGCGTAAAAACCTAGTGGAGCTAACAGTATTAGATCTCCAATTATTTGACTTGTAATCATGCTAAAAGAACCATATTTTATAATATTTGATAAATATTTGCCTATAGATAGCATTATTGATGTGTGGATTGATTAATTAAAAACTAGAATTTTGTATGGAAAGTAAATAATTTACAAATGGAAATTACATATGTATGTAATGTAGATGATTTTTGTTTTTCAATATATGGCATTCTGATAAAATTATGGGATAAGTTGTCTGAACTATGTTACATGTAATATATAGGCGTACTACCAACAAAAAACTGGTACAAGCTAGAGGAGGGGGATTACCTTTTCTACAGTAATAAGGATAGGAGTAAGCCTATCAGCAGGGTACAGGCTCATAGGATTGTAGCTAAGGCAGGAGATATGGTAGGTATTACATTAAGCTGTCATAGTCTAAGAAAGACCTTTGGATACATGGCTTACAAGAATGATGTGGACTTATCTCTACTGCAATACATATTTAATCATAGCTCTCAGGCAATTACACTAAATACATTGGAATAACTCAGGTGAGGCAAACAAAGTAACAACATCTATAAGCATTGGAATCTAACAGATTAAGGCAGTAGTAAGCTGAGGTAATAGTATGTAAAAGCTATTGTCTTTTCCTTTGTGTCATACTGTTGAAATTAGCTTGTATGAGCATTGGTTAAGATGTTTAAGGCAAAGGTCTTAGGGCTGATAAGTAGGCTTTATGAGATTCTGAGGGGGGTATACAGGGGGGCTAGGGGGTGAATATTGGTGCAAGTTGTGTAGTTATAATACATAACCTAATTTTTACACTCTGAGGCAAGGAAATACCAAAACAAAAGCCATCCATTTTAAATGGATAGCCCTTTGAACAATATAGTTTTTCATTAACTTATACATGACCCCAAGCCAAGTCAATATTAATATTCTTTATAGAATTATCAAAAGTTCTAGAATTGAAAAAGTATACTTCATTATCCTTGAAATAATTTCTAATTGTTTCTGAAATTGATTCTTTTCTCTCTAAGTCATGGATTCCAAATGCTATAACTTCAACATTAGATTCATTAATTGCATCTACAATGTGTTTATCTGCTGATTCATCTAAACTGTGTCCAAATATAGTTAAATGACCATCTATTTTCCTCAATGATTTATAACAAAACCTCAAGTATTTATTAGATTCTATTTGATCTGATTTATCTTCCCAATTACCCTCAGAGACATAAAGTGGAATATTATTATTTTCCATTAAAATCCCCCCATAAATTAATAGAAAAACCATTACCAATAAATAAGTGATCTGCTTTTACCTTTTCACTCTCATATAATTCTTGGTAACTTGACAGCATCAAAAAACACACCCTTCAGAACAATTCTAGTCTTGGTAATAACCAAGGAGTTTATCTAATTCAATGCTAATTCCACATTTATTTAATCTATCTTTTCTACTTTCATATATATCAGCTATTAAATTTTTCTTTTCTTCACCATAACGAATTTGCTTATGACATACAACACAGATAGATACAATATTTGCATGGACATCTAAACTACATTTAAAATCTTCCTGATATTTCATTGGTATTAAGTGATGACCCAGTAACTAAATTAACCGTAGGTATTGAACATTTAATGGCTACAATGTCTGCAGGACTTTATAATCAAATACCGATAAAAGAAGTAAAAGTAACAGATTTTTCAGGGTGGGCAGGAGACTTAGTCACTGTAATAAAAGACGTTTATAATAATAATAGTGATTATGGTGGTGATTGGTACGAGTGCGCTAAAGATTATATTGGCACTACAACTAAAGCTGGACACTTCTCATTTGATGATCTAGCTGGTGATGTGGACGCAGTCAACATGGTAAAAAAATTAAAAGAAAATCGTAATAAGACCATTTACAATGAATTTTTAGAGTATTATCAAGGCAATGAAGTCCGTAATAGATTCACAACCTTTTATACTATTAGATTCGGTGCTGATTCAGACTTACTATATGACCAAGCCTTAGATTATATAAATGGTAACAAACCAGCAGTTCTGGCCATGAGAAAAATGCTTGTTAGCGAGTATGAAGTCCCTTCTTGGACGAGTGAACAGGGTAAACAAGTTGCTCAAGCGTTTACTGATGTATTACTAGATTTCATTGAAAAAGAATAGATTAATTACTAAAAGGGTGAAGTAAAATACTTCGCCCTTTTTCTATGATAAACTTTTTATTTTAATAAAGTAAAAATCTTAAATAAGTAAAATAGCAGGAACGGACCTAGCAAACCTATTAAACCTAAAATAGCCAAAAACATAGTAAATGTTTTAAATCTCTTTTTGTTTAATATAATTACTAAAATAAAACATATAAGACTTACTATAAATGCATATTTTATTTGTATTCCATATTGATACAGAATCCCCACCGGTATCTGCTCAAACTCTGGTGGCTGGATATAAAGTTCAGTCCAAATAGTTGAAAAGATAAGAACCAAAGTTATAAAACCTACAAAAAGCATAATGCTACTAACGACTTTTATATTCTTAATATTTTCACCTTCTTTAATACAAAATTAAAATATAACCCAACATTATTTTATCTCTTGGAAATTATAACATAATAAGGTATCTATATGTAATAATTTGTAAATCCCACTCTCAATGTCTCATTTATTTAGATTTTCCAAATAAAACACCAATATTCCTATCTGTATAATCTATTAACATACCAAAATTAATATATACTATAGACATTTATTTAATAAAGATATATATTCTTTATCTATATGTAATTTGTTTAGATCATATATTAATTGACAGAAAACATGCTAAAAAAATAATAATATATTAAAAACATATGTCAACATAGTTTGATAACTATATCGACATATGTATGTCGAAGATAAATTTTAATTCAACAATTAAAAGGCTTCTAATATAATTACTCCTTTAACAATGAGAGCTAGACCCTTCCCCCCTTTGCCAAATGTAGTTATTTAATGATTCTCAATTTCACTTGTTATAAGTACAGTTATCTACTTTATACTAAACCTTGACAAGGTTTACTTTATAATTAAAGCCCTCCATTCAAAAAAATCATTATTTCCCCCGTTAGGAAGAAATTTTCCCAAAGTTATCTAGCAAATATTTATAAACTTCAGTCCTATATAACATCATTAATTAACTAAATAGTTTAAATATACTTTTATTACTAAAATATAGAAGAAATAGAATGAATTTGTAATTATATGCCGAATTAATGGTTATAAAGAGGGGTGTCTATATGCTTGAAAAGTTCTTAATATATTTTCATTGTACATAAATTTACTATCAGTTTAAGAATTAATTAATCATTAATAAAATTGAGAGGGGAACAATTATGAATTTCTTAAAGAGATTTCTAATCACATTTTTAGTATTAGGTTTTTATTTTAGTGGTCTAGCTATAGCAGAGGCATCTGCAACGGATGAATATTTATTTAACACAGTTGAAGAAATTGAAAATGAAGTCGTAAAAATGGAAGAAGATAGTACTAGTTCCGATGAAGAGAAGCGGAAGTTTTTATTCGAGAATTCTAATCCTAAAGCACTAAAGAAATATATAGAAGATTTAATGGTAGAAGTTGAAAATGCGATGCAAGATCTTTCTAATGATGTGGAATTTAATACTGAATCACCTTTAAATGTATCAAAAGGTTCTATTAAACTACCTAATGGAGGTATGGTAAAGGCTACTGTTACTGACTCTGCTGACGCATCAACTGGTAATATTATGCCAATGGAGTATGTAACTAAAGGATTCGGGGACAGAAGATATACTGCTACTTATAAGGTTTATCATGTAGCGTACCCAGATACAACTTTAAAGTTAGTAAATAGATATAATATAAGCAAATCAGGTTTAAAGATGACTTCTGTAGGCACTGGAGGTACTTATGCAGTTTTCCCTACTACAGTAAATCCTAAAAGTGATAGAATTACTGATAAATATGCTCAAAAAGAAGGATGGGATATTAATGGACAAGCAGATTATGTAGTTACAGTTGGAGGATATAATGGAATTGGCCTTGTAACTAAAACATACACAATTAGAAGTACTATTAAGTTAGTTGATTTATATAGTAGCTCAGCATATGTATTACAAAAAAGAACTATAGATAAATAGAAAGTTATGGCATTAATATAAGATTAAAATTTAAAAGTTAAAATGAATATATATTATATTCATTTTAACTTTATTATTATAGATTAAACCTCCATTTTTGTTTAATCTATAATTAAAGGAAGCATATAATAAAAATAAAAAGCTAGGAGATGGTAATTTGAATTTTAAAATCACCTTACGAATCCCTTTATTAATATTAATATTTAGTTTGGTTTCTGCAATTATAAAGTACTTTCCTCAAATAATGATATTTAAATCAAATTATTTCCTAAATAGCGCTCAATTCCTATTCAGTGTAATAATAATATTCTTTATATTAGAGAAAACTAACATTAATAAAAAAGAAATAACTATTTCTTCTGCAATTGTAATGGTGCTGTCAATTTTCATTATTGATTATACGTTGGTTTAAAACATTAGATTTTTTTGACATGTGCTTTTTAATTATGCGGAATTTGAACTGTGAGCAACTCTCTCTTAAAGCCATTCTCTTTTATCTCTAACCGAAATGAAGTAAATTTGGGAACTTTAAGGACATTTGAATTATAGATATCATAGGTATTATTCATCAAAAAACACTTAAAATTTTGCTTATTTAAAAATGCCACCTTCTTATAACTTCTTTCGATAGTAGTTATAAGGAGGTGTTATTATGTATGAGGATTATTACGATAATAAACATACGAATGCAGGAATGTCGGAAATTATAATTAAGGAGGGGCTATCTGCAAAAGAATGGGATGTGATTATGCGCTGAAAAATCTGGAGAAGTAATAACATATAAACTTGTAACCCTTACTCCTATTCAAGAATAGGGCCAGATTGTGGAAAAAGATTTTTAAGGATAATTTAGGAATTGTTGATCTAAAATGGTGAAAAAGAGGGATATTATGGCATCTAAAACTATAATATTAATCGGACCAATTTGTGCTGGCAAAAGTACAGTAGCTGAATTACTTTCAGATAAAACTAAAATTCATCGATGTACAATGGATGATTTAAGGTTTGATTATTATAAAGAAATTGGGTTTAGTGAGGAACAACAAAATAAAATACGTGAAGATTATGGTTATATGGCTATGTATGAATATTGGAAGCCATTTGAAGCACATGCAGTTAAACGAGTATTGGAGGATTACCCCAATTATATTCACGACTTCGGTGCGGGGCATTCTGTTTATGAAGATGAAGGTCTATTCAGAGAAGTTAAAGATGCCCTTGGTAACTACGAAAATGTCTTTTTATTGCTGCCAAGTCAAAATGAAATGGAATCCATTAATGTTTTAAATGAAAGACTAAAAGAAGAGACCAGTAACAAGGAGGCGTATAAACTTAACGAGCATTTTGTTAAACACAAATCCAATAAGTTATTGGCTAAACAGATTATTTATACAAATGGTAATTCACCAGAAATGATTGCTGATAAAATAATTCAAATATCTGGTATTTAAGCAATCGGGCGCATTTCCTGAATAAGAATTATCATCAATGTTGGACAATAGGGCCATTATGTGGAATACAAGGTAATGGTGGATTTTTGTCGAAGTAAATAGCAGAATTTATTGGGAGGGTGTAATAAATGGGTTTGTTTGAAAGAGTTGACACTGTTTGTCTTGGTGTAAGTGATATTGGGAAAGCCAAGCAATGGTATAGCGAAAGGGTTATTAATTACCGACTTTGATAGCGAAGTAGAGAAAGCTTTTAAACGTACACTTAGAAACAGAGAAGTAATAACGAATATAGAGTTCCAGGAGCATGATGATTTGGAAAGTGGTTTTATTGGAAACTATTTAATTCGAGGAGTATACGATTCAGAAATACATTTATTGAAACAATAATGCGAACAAAGACATCTCAATGAGGTGTCTTTTTATAGTGCAAGAATACATAGGAGGTGGTGATATGCCATGAGTAAGAAGAAATTAACACTGAAACAACAAACCGTTGCAGTATTTTAAAAAATAACGTCACATGATAGGCATCTACTGTTGCATGATGAATCTTAATATTCACTGGCATCTGCAACTGTGAACCAACTTTTTCGTACTTTCCACTGGTAATCAATGGTGTTAAATTATTTTTGTTAGCTCCTGATTGAGATGAAAAATGTTCAAAATGCATCCAAGGGATTGATGAAATATTCACCACGTTGGGTGGAACAACTCCCATTGGTGCTACCTGTTGTGTTTGCATACTCTTTTATAAGCTTTTTGTACTCACGGTCAACTGATTTATAATCTGTTAATCCTTCCAGCCATAGACTATAAAATAATTCTGTTTCTTGATTAAAGTTCGTAAACGTTGGTACTAATTCTTGCCACTCTACTAATTGCTTATCTATGTGGGCATACCTTAAATTCGGAATCTTGTTAACCGATCTAGTCAAATTAAATATAGAGTAAGCATAAAAACTTATAGATTCGTCTTTGCATTTTTTAACTGCTCGAGTAACATCAATTTTTACTGTCATTTCAAACGTTGTGTCTGTCGCCATAAAATAATCTAATAGTTTTTCCTTGGAAAACTTTCTAAATCAATGACTTGATAAGTTGCCATCTATTTCAACCTTTCATTTAATATATTCAATTATTATAATTTCACTACATTGTTGATAAGATAGTATTTTAACGCTGTTTTACCGGTTACAGCATAAGGCTTTTATAAGTCATTTTAAGCCACTTAAAATCAAAACACGAAGTTAAAGAGAATAGGTATCAATACTATCGAATTTTTAGACCTAATAATGAAGCAAATTGTATCGCTTGAGACGTTGATACTATACATCCTTTTAAGTTCTCTATTGAAACAGTTAAAGAATCAAAATTGGATGAGCTTATATCAATTCCTTTTAATGGTGTCTCTTCAAAGCTCGCGCCATTAAGATTGCATGAAAGAAATTCTACTTTTTTAAGATTACAGTCAAAAAGGTCAGCACTTTCTAAAGCTGCATCATCAAAAATCACCTTTTCAAGTTTTGAGTTACCGAACATAACCATATTAAGAATCGATCCCTCAAATGTTGTATTACCGATATAAGACTCTGTTAAGTTGCTGCCTAGCAACTTACAATTAAGAAATTCAACTCGATTCATCGATGCATTACCCAAATTAGCATTGGATAAATCACAATTCTCAAAGCGTACGTCGGTAAGATCAATTCGGTTAAAATCCGTATTTGTGAAATTACAATTCCTAATCACTGTTTTATATAGTCGGACTCGCTCAAGTGTTTCGTCGGCAAATTCTGAATCGGTAACCATACACATTTCAAATTCCGGATCTTCTTCGTAAAAAATATCTGTGAATCTTCTCTCCGTTACATCTTCAGGGATTTTGGGTGTGTCAATCTTCACTGTATACCTACCTACTTTCAAAAGAATTTAATTCATTTATAAGCTTTCTAGAAACAAATATAAGGGAACGCATGTTCTTTTTCAAGGCTTGACTTTTATAGATTTTCTGATACACAGGATTCATCAAGACGCATACATTAACTGAAATTGTTTTAAGTTCTAAGAAATTCTCTTATTATATCCTTATCCTAGAAGAAGCTTTAAACTCAGCAGGACCAGTTCGGAAGAAAGCTATATATACAAATTAACCCCTCATATATGAGGGGGGGTTCTAGTGTGTGCAACACTAAACAATGGCTAGGCTAACCACAATTTTATATGCTTAAGCAATTGTAATAAAATTAAGCCCCTTATCTTTAGCGAGAGGAGGGGCTTATTATGCATGGTTCGGATGCGAACCTAAAAACAGTATTGACATCTTTTGTAAACTTAACTTAAGAGGGGCAAGTAATATGGAAGTACAATCGTAATACATACTACGTAACAATGATTAAACGGTAACAGCATTTGCCTATTTAATAATGTTTAACCTCAAAATCTATATCTTTCAAATACCGATTCATCGTTCGACTAGTCATTTCCTTTAAATCCTCAGAAGAATATTCAATCAGACCACTATTTCCTTTGCTATTCCAGCGATAAAGTGTTTCCGTTTCGCTTTATATCTATGTGAATCGAGTGTACAGCTTTTGTTTTACAGCTGTATAATCGTTTTGTATTCTTTCTATGACAGCATCAATCATGCTTTGATAAACAATACTTTGTTTAGACTTCTTAAAAATATTTTATCCTGTTCAAATATCTTCACTGCAAAAGGAAGAATGATGAAATCTTGTGCAAGTTGTTTCAATTCTTCATTCATTGAATCACCTCAAAGAACATTTGTTCTTATTATATGCAGTGATTTAGTTTTTATCAAACCTTTGAATTCAACAATCGCGCCCGTTCGTCGAAAAATGTTAACTGTAATATTAACAATGTGTGCTATAATAAATATTATTTGCTAGGAGGAATTTTAATGGGCAATTATTCAATATTTGTAATTGACGCCCCCTTTTGTCTAAGTTTTAACGCTTAATAACGGAAGGAGAATTAGCACGTGGGTATTTTTAGCATTTTTGTAATAAATACAGTTCATTATCAACCAAACGAAAAATAATTGGTTATAATGAATTGTTAATATAGAAAATTCATTATAACCACATAGGAGTGGGTTATAATGAACAAGAAAAATATAAAATACAGTCAAAATTTCATTACTTCTAAACATCATATAAATAAAATAATGAGTAATATAGAATTAAATGCAAATGATAATATCTTTGAAATTGGGTCAGGTAAAGGCCATTTCACACTAGAATTGATTCAAAAATGTAATTATGTAACAGCTATTGAGATAGATTCTAAATTATGTATTCAAACAAAAAACAAACTTGCGAATTACGATAATTTTCAAGTTATAAATAAGGATATATTACAGTTTAAGTTCCCAAATAACAAGGCATATAAAATATATGGTAATATACCTTATTATATAAGTACGGATATAGTACGAAAAATTGTCTTTGAAAGTGAAGCTACAGTTAGTTACTTAATAGTCGAGGATGGATTCGCTAAAAGGCTATTAAATACAAATCGTTCATTGGCATTGCTTTTGATGACAAAAGTTGATATCTCTATATTAAGTATGATTCCTAGAGAATACTTTCATCCTAAGCCTAATATCAATAGTTCGTTAATCGTATTAAAAAGGCATCCATCAAAAATATCATCAAAGGATAGAAAAAAATATAACTATTTTGTAAGGCTATGGGTCAACAAAGAATACAGAAAACTCTTTACCAAAAACCAGTTTAATCAAGCATTAAAATATGCAAAAATAAAGGATTTAAACAACATTAACTTCGAACAATTTTTATCACTGTTCAATAGTTATAAAAAGTTTAATAGTTAGTGTAAAGAATTGAATATTATTTGTATTTAAAAGGATTGCCATCAAGGCAATCCTTTTTTAGACAGCGATTCCAGTAAAATATTATCCCGATTCTAGAATAAACGAAAAGTTTTAAACTTATATGTTATTACTACAACTATGATAAAAAACGCGATGTCTATGTTTGTCCTCAAGGTGAAGAGCTAAGGTATGGCACAACGGACCGTGATGGATATCGTCATTATAAATCAGATGCCAAGCAGTGTGTGACCTGTTCTCTTCTTGGGCAGTGCCGCAGAATCAAAAGCACCAGAAAACCATTACACGCCATGTATGGGGGGGGATAAAGAGCAGGTTCGTCTGAACCGACTTTCCAATGAAGGGAAGTGGATTTATCGCATGAGAAAAGAAAGAGTTGAGCGTAGCTTCGCAGATTCAAAAGAACTGCATGGGCTGCGTTATTGTCGCTTGCGTGGAAAAGAGAAAGTCAAAGAACAGGCGCTGATGACGGCTGCCTGTCAAAACATGAAAAAGATTGCCCTCCACCTAGCTAGGGTGAGCTAGATGGAGGAGAGCCTTTTTTGGCTAATCTATTCTTACCTTGTGTTTGTAATCATTTTCGGTACGATGATTGCCTTTTGGTTCTATATTGAAAGTTTACAAAGCCTTTCACCTAAAGAAACAAGCCTGTTAGGTAACTTAGAACCTCTATCTGCTGTTTTAACAACGGTATTTGGTTAAACGAGCCTTTTGGATTTTTTCAATGGGGGGGGTATAGCTTGTATTATTGGGATGACTTTATTATTGGCATTGAATACAGGTTCCTCTCCAGAAAAAACGGAAAGTCCCCTTGAATTAGATAACTTCCTTTAAACTTGGGGGACTTATCTTTACTCCCATATCGTGTTTTCCATCCACTTTAATAGCCAAATTCAGCTTTACCTCTAATGTGATTCTTCTGCAATATGGCCCGTTAGTCTAATAAGAGATAAAATTTTATCTCAGATTTTTAAAGAAATCATACTTATTAATGATTTCTTGATATGTACCAGCTTCTTTATAGTTAAAACTAAGACTGCATGATTAATGGATTATGGAATTAATTCTGTCTAGGCAGACTTTATCTTCTTTATTGAACGAATTGCCGCAGCTACCACATTTTAATTCCATTTGATCATTCCTTTCGTATATATTAATTTCTGCACCCCACGAATAAAACCATTGGGGCAAGCAAAAACAAAATCGTTGTCGTGAAAACCTTCAATGAGAGTTCGATATTGCATTTTATGCTTGTTAAAACTACTTCTTTTAACATTTTCATAACTGCTTCCTCTACCATTATTTGCCTAACAGATCCATCTGTTTTAGGAATTGTATTCTTCATTGTTATTAATCTAATACTAAAAAGGGTATAAGCAATAGTTGTAATTATTGGCGGATCTCTATTATCTTTGGAAATAGTAGCTGATATTTGGAGTAATTCAGTAAAGACATGTAACAAGGTGTCTTATTATTATAAAAAGGAGATCAAGTATATAACGCATTACAAGATAATTACAAGGAATTAGCTAGATTTAAGATACTGTGTTGTTTAATATCATTTTTTATAAAGCTCCAGGATAGTAACTTAAATGGATGGTAATCTCTATTATTAAGATCAGAAGTTAACATATGATTCCCACTTACTTCTGATACAATCGATTTACATAATTTTTTGTATATTCCACCTACTACTTGGGCAAAATGATTTTCAAGCATATTAATCATTAAATTCTAAACCATTCTATTTTTATAAAAAGAAAGTGCAAAAATACATTCGTAGGTGGTATATATGAGGAAAAACCCAAAATCTAGTAGTCTGTTCCCAATAAAAATCGAGGAACTGCAGCAACTGATGCAGAATAAATTTGAAAATAATCCAGATTTAACGTTTTCCATCTATGAACAGCCAAAAAGGAGAATAGCAGTTTTCTATATTGGCTACATGGTGGAAGCTGAAATGGTAGAAAATTATTTACTAAGGCCTTTGTTAAATAGTAGTGAAAAATGGTCAAATAAATCTATACGAAATGAAATTCCATTAGGTAATAGCGACAAGAAGGAAAGATTAGAAGAAATTCTTCAAAAAATATTAATAGGAGAAGTATTTATTTATGTAGAAGGCGAAGATTCAGCTGTTTCTTACCTTTTAGCCAAAAAGGAAAAAAGAAATTTAGCACAAGCAGAGACCGAATCACTCGTTTTAGGTCCGAAAGTGGCCTTTACGGAATCTATCGTAACAAATATGAATATCGTTCGCTGGAGCATCCGTTCTACGGATCTCGTATTAGAAAAGCTAATAATTGGTGAAAGATTCCCGCGTGAAGTGCGCTTGATTTATGTAAATTCTATTGCAAATGATACGGATGTCAATACAATGCGCCAAAGATTACAAGAATTAGAGGTTGATCAAATTGAAGACAGCTCTGTTTTAATGCAATATATCGAGGATTCTTCAACGACCATTTTTCCACAGTTTTATGGAACGGAACTCCCGGACCGATTCACTTACGCCATAGACAAGGGAAAGATCGGTGTCATGGTTGAAAATAGTCCGACTGCAATTCTAGCTCCTACTTCTTTTTTTAGTTTTTTTGAGTCAACAGAAGATTTGTATATGCGTTGGAATGCTGGTTCATTTTTAAGGTATCTTCGCTTTATTGCTATTATCATTTCAATATTATTGACACCTGCCTATGTTGCTGCAACTACTTTTCACTATGAGCTCATTCCGACACAAGAACTAATTACAATTGGTGAGTCCAGGTCTGTTGTACCGTTTCCTCCCATCATTGAAACCTTGCTCCTGGAATTTATCATTGAATTGTTACGGGAAGCAGGAGCGAGGTTACCAACGAAGATTGGACAGACAATCGGTATCGTTGGAGGGATTGTTATCGGAACTGCAGCTGTTCAGGCAGGCATTACAAGTAACTTTTTGATCATACTTGTTGCCTTAAGCGCACTAGCTTCCTTTACGATACCAAACTACCTTATGAGTACCTCTATACGTATTATTCGTTTTCCAATGATTATACTGGCTGGCGTACTAGGTATGATCGGAATAATGTTCGGGATATGTTTCTTGATTATCCATTTATTAAAACTAAAATCATTAGGGCGGCCGTATCTCTCCCCTATTTACCCATTCAGATGGGAAGATCTTAATAAGGCGTTATTCCGTTTACCTAATGCTTATCAAAATAAGCGTTTCGCTTCATATAAGCCAAAGGATTTAATTCGTTACAGAAAAAGAAAGGCAGTTCAAAAGAAAGATATCGATGAGTAGGTGAAACTATGGATATTAATGTAAAAGTAAAACCAAATCTACGCATTCGGGCTTTTTATCTATTTTTCATCATATCTTCCATTCAGTTAGGTGTCGGTATTATGGGAGTCCCCAGACTCATTTTTATGGAATCACACCAAGATGCATGGATTTCCATAATCTTTGCCTTTTTTTATATGCTTATTGTTGTACTAGCTATGTTGATTATTTTAAAACAATACGATAATGCAGATATCTTAGGAATTCAGATTGATATTTTTGGAAAGTGGGTAGGAAAACTTTTAGGCACTGTCTATATTATCCACTTTGCGATTACATTGTTATCGGTACTCGTAACCTACATCGAGGTTGTACAAGTCTTCATTGCTCCGGGGATAAGTAATTTTGTGATGGGCTTATTACTGATTAGTTTAATTGTTTATTCTATTCTGGGAGGACTTAAGATTATCGTGGGAGTTTGTTTCATTTTTTTTCTTCTTTCTCATTGGGTTCTTTTCCTTCTGATTGAGCCTGCATATCTAATGGACCTTACTCATTTCCAGCCAGCATTCCAGACTTCCTTTACAGAGTTATTAAAAGGTGCCAAGATTACATCTTATACATTTATAGGTTTTGAATTACTTTTATTGGTATACCCATTTATTCAAAATAAGCAAAAGGCCAGCATGCCCGTTTATATAGGTATTTTCTGGTCATCTCTCATTGTACTCTTAGTAACCGTCGTATCTATCGGATTTTTTAGTCCAGATCAGTTGGAGAGAAGGGAATGGGCGTTGTTAAATATGTTTAAGATTCAATCTCTTCCGTTTATTGAACGATTTGATTATATTGTTGTAACCGAATGGATGATGGTTGTACTGCCCAATATGATCTTATTAATGTGGGGGATTATTTATGGAATGAAACGGCTATACAAAATTAAGCAGAGAACGTCCTTATACGCAGTTGCATTTTTACTTTTAATTTTTTGCGTTTTTATTGATCAGCATTTTCTTATTCAAAAAGTAATTGATAATATAGCCAAGACTAGTTTTTGGTTGGTATATGTCTATCCACTATTGCTTTTGCCAATTGTGTTAATAAAAAAAAGATGGAAGAAACGGAAGGGAGATGGCCGTCATTTATCAAATTAAGCTATTCCTCTTACTTGTATCATTTATTTTTCTAGTTGGTTGTATGCAATCTAAGGTGATAGAAAGACATGCGATTATCAATTCTTACGGCATAGATGTAGCGAAGAATGGTGAAGGGCAAATCGATTCAACAATCATTGCTTTTCTATTCAATAACCAATCAAATTTAACTGAAACAATTACTGGGACAGGAAGCACAGTTAGAGATGCTCGCCAAGATGCTGAAACAAAGGCAATTTATAACTTTTTACCTGGACAAATCCGTTTGATCTTGTATGGTAAGGAAGTAGCCGAGAATGGAATTACACCATATTTAAACACATTAGTCCGTGATGCCCGTACATCAGATATGATGTATTCTGCCATTAGCACAAAAACTGCAAGAGAGGTGCTTTTAACGAAACAAGAAGTCACCGGTATTAATGTTGGTCAATATATTCAGGAATTAATTGAAAAGGAAATTACGGAAGATAGTATCCCGGATCCTTCGCTACACAAATTAACGCATACATACGAAGATACAGGTAAGGATCCATTCCTGCCTTTAATTGGATTAACTGGAGATAAACCAGCTTTAAAAGGTATGGCTCTATTACAAGACGGGAAATACGTAGGTGAATTACCGCTGAGTGATGGATTTTTAGTTAATCTGTTTCAAAAAAGAATAAGGGATAAGCCCTTTCACCTTACCATACCAAGAGATCCTCTTGTAAAATATATTAATAATCCGCAAGAAGAAAAGGAAAACTTTGATATTGACTTATTGGTTATCGATGGAAAAAGTAAAACAAAGATAACGGATGTAAACCAACTCCATTTCGAGACAGATGTGAAGCTGAAGGTGAATTTGTACGAGACTTCAGAGTCATTTAAAATTGAAAGTGAGAAGGTATCAAAAATATTGGAAAAGGAAGTGGAAAAGGAAATCAAACGTCAATATGAGGAACTTCTAATTAACTTGCAAGAGGCAAATTCAGATCCACTTGGGCTTGGTAATATTTTTAGGAGTAACACAACTGACGGACAATTAACATCAAAAGAATGGCGTAAGAAATTCCCTGAAACAACAGTTGATTTCAATGTTAATGTAGATCTAATCAATTATGGGAGTATTCAATAAACAACTGACTTAGATTACTGTCAGTTACTTTAATTTCTATGATGGAATCCCTCCCAGAAAGGTTAATGTTTTATCCATGTGTATATTTATTTTCCATATGGGATGCCTGTAATGATGCAGGTGGAAGTAAGGAGCCATTCTTCTATTTACATTCGTATTACAGCTTATTTTGTTACGTTAGGAACTATCCTTTCGCCAAATTTTTTAGGACTTTTTTAACTTCCGATGATAAGTATAGTATCCTACCAGGTTTAATAGTAGGTTCATTATTAAAAAAGAGTCTTTGAAAAGCTGATCAGTTGATCAGCTTTTCTCTTTGTTCTTTGCAAGTTTTTCACGACCTTTTGTTCCTGGTGGTTGTTCTAACCAATGCCATTTAGGTATTTTAATGGAAAATAGTCACAAAAATATAGGAGCCTTCGAACCTGTTCATATTGGTAAACTTCAAGAATATTTACTAAACGATAGTTTATACCCGAAATACAAGTTAAAAATGATGATATACTTCAGTATAAGGGTGCTGCTATTTTTCATGGTCATGATTTACGAATTGATACATTAAATGATAATGAGCGGTAAAATTGGGGAAAGGTTTGAAGGAGCCTAGCGTCTTTGATACTACTTATATAAATAGTATCTAGAAAGCTACTTCAAGGAAAGTAAAAAAATTAGTCCAGAATGTAATCGAAAAAATACAAAAAGACTTAGAAGTTGATGTAATAGGAGTGGGGAGGTCTCTTATACCAAAAACACTATGATTATTGGAACAGCATAAAAGACAACTGGGAGACACGACGACAGGACGAAAGGTATATGTTAATACTGATATTAAAGTCTCTACATATACGAACATCGATACAGTTTGGGGCATCTGAGGCGCTAAAATTAAAAACTAAAGTGTATTTGGGAGCATATTAGTTAAGTAATTATTAACAATGACTTACTATTGTGACTGTTTAGTAAAAATTGATTTCTTCATAATCGATATCATAAATATATTTCTCAATGGTAATCTTTCTTTCAGTGTCCATGTTTGTTATAAATTTAATAAATTGGATCTGCCATTCCATTTCAACCTCCTTTTCCTTTACAAGTGCGGATGATAAATCGACTGTTTCATTCCGTAGTTCCTCATAGAACACCTTTTTTGCTAAAATTGCCAGTTCAATATCGCCAAAAGTACTAAAAAGTGCTTCATATTCAATGGCCAACAAACAATCGGCATTCAGCATATCGATATAATCATAAAGGGAATGGAAATTTTTCCGAATTGTTTCAACTTTATCCGTTATTTTGTCATAACCCATGACTTTTTCAATTAATAATCGAAAGTGATTATCACTCATTCTATCAGAGGCTTTGAATGTAGTTACAATGGATTTTGGTTTCAATTCTTTTTCCATGATAATCAGCGTTTGTAATTTATCATGATTGACAGCGTTTATAATCGTTTGTATCAGATCAGCCCCACAATGTTTCAAATAATTTTTCATTTTAGGTTCGTTTATATTTAAGTCATAATCTAATTGGTCAATTGCTTTGTGAATAATGGAATGAATCTGAGAATCATTCGTTTCAGTGAACAGAAGATATAGTTGCTTGTATTGATTTGCGGAGATTATCAATTGATTAGCATTCCCTCCTGATAGAATAGAAAAAACCGCATTATTGAATGTTAACCTAAATATATTGAAGAGTTCTATACGGTAATCAAACCTGCATATTTTTCCATAGTTAATTAAAATTTTTTGAAGATCCTCTTGATTGAATAAATGGCATAATTCTGTTTCCATTTTCAAACGTGTTAAATATTGCTTTAGATAAAAAACCCCCTGAATACTCATATCATCGACCGCTAAAGGATAATCAATGCTTGCCATAGTATTATGAGCGTCAAATATAATGTCGTATTTCCTTAGAAACACGGGTACGGATTCTTCGATGGACACGTTATAGGCTTCTACTGCCACATCCAATTTATTATTGTTGATTTCTTTGTAAAGTTGTTCTGTTTCCTTGAAACACTGCCGAACCAGACCTAGTCCTTTTTCATAAACTCTTCTCACTTTTACCGTTTTTAAATACGTAATTGCCTTTTTAGGATCATCAAACTGAAACGTATAAGCATCTATGGCATACAAAATAGAAGCAAAGATACTTTCTGCGGTATCAGAGCTCACGGAGGAACTTTCCCCTTGGGTATAACGTCCAATCAAATCTTTCAGAATAAGCATTAATTGGTTTTGTATGTTGTATACCTCTTTGTCAGTTAGCATACCTATTTGTAATGCATCATTCAAAAGTGATATCGTATACTGGTTTTGTGATAAATGACTTTTTTTAACATTTTCAAGTGACACTAACGGTTTAGTATGATTGGGCTTTTCTGATTGCATTAATGTTCATCCCTTTCAAGCAAATGTATTCTAAAATTGACATCCCTTCTGAACTGTTCCGCAAACTCTTCAAGTTTGCTTTTCAAAAATTCCATAGATCCTTTGCAAGTACCATCATAGTAATTCTTGATAATACTAATCAGCAGGGAATCCCCTATCATGTCGTCAGTCTCATTTTTTAGATAATGAAATACCTCTAGTAGTTCATTTAATGTTAATGCAAAATTTTCATTCTCAATATAAGGAGAAGTGCAAAAAACCTCCGATAATTCTTTAAACACTTCAACCCCTAATTCCACACGACCATAGCTTTGTAATACCCGTTCTCTGACGGTCATCATCTCTTTAATTTCATCGCGAGTTAGTTCTAGACCATACTCTTTTGTCTTTTGATTTATATTCAATAGTTCGTCTGTATATTTTTCCAGCATAAAGGAATCGATCGAACCCAACAAACGAGGTAAAAACATATGCATTCCATCCTTCCAAAAAATTCTTCTTGTTGACAAACAACAAAAAATATGATATAATTAAATGTTAACATTATTATATATTATAGTTTTCTATCCACTGATTGTCAATTTTTATTTTGATAAGGCTTTAACTCTTTCGCATGGAGATTCTCCCTGATTCATAGTGATCGTGGGTATCAATACACCTCGGAAGCTTTTAGACGAAGGATAGATACCGCAGGGATGACACACAGTATGTCACGTATAGATAATGGGCCTATGGAATCTTTTTGGGGAACGCTTAAATGTGAGAAGTATTATCTACATAAGTTTAAAACGTTTGAAGATCTATCCTTTGCGATCGATGATTACATTCGATTTTATAATCATGAACGATATCAACAACGACTAATGGCCTTAACCCTATCGAATATAGAACGAAAGCCGCTTAAGTCATTTTTATTATTTTCATTGTCTACTTGACAGGGGTCTGTTCAAATGACTGGCTGACTATCTAATACGAACGGGCGCTATTGTGGGGAAACTGAATAGTTTAAACAACTTTAATTTTTAACTACTTTTAACACTTTTCGAAGTTCTTGAATAGTGCTTTTTTATTTATATACCTAAAAATAAAGTGAAAGATAGTAAAATCTGTTTAAAACAGTCATTTTATGTAGATAAGAAAAGAAAAGTAATATAAAATGTACTTATTTAATCATTTGGATAAATACTTTTTAAATTTCAGCAATTAAGGGAGAGGAGTACTATTAATCAATTGGAACGAGAAGTAGGAAAAGAAGGTAAATACCTTTATCCTTTTTGGGATGATGATTATAGTTTGGGAACTATTTATTTGAAACATGAACCAATTGTTCATGCTAAAAATATTTGTATTCTAAAATTTATTGTTCAGGGAAGCAAAAGAGTTTGTGTTCAGAATATCCTTAGTGAAGGAAATCTGAATAGAGGGTATGGAACAGTTGCCTTTCGTGCATTAATTAAATTATCAATCTATAATCAATTTGAGGAGATTTTTGGGAAAATACAATCTGATCCTCCTGCCTATAATATTCGATTAAGGCATTTTTTTAGAAAGAATTTTTGTGAGGTATCAGACCATAATTTCTTTTTAAAGTTAACTCATCCTAATGAGATATTTTTAAAAATAAAGAACCAGCAGTTGTTAGAAGAGAATCGTTATTTAACATCAACTATAGAACGGAGAGAAACAGAGCTGCAGCAAGTAAATTTAGAATTAAGGGAATTAAAAGTAAAGTTAAAAGAAGCGTTTGAACGAAAAAATAAAGAACATATTTCCTTATCAAAGCTATTTCATAGATTCTCTAAATGAATAACCTAGAAAAGGGAGGTAACAACAATGCGAGTTTTATTTTCCAGTGCAACTATTGCAATCATTTCGTTATTCCTTTTTACCCCTTTTGCCCCTTCTGTTTTCGCAGAAAAAGTCAAAACATACGAAGCTGGGACTTCCAATTTAAATGTAAGGTCTTCTCCCTCTCACGATGCACCGATAATAGGGAAACTACAAATTGGTGATCAGGTTAGAGTTTTTCAAAAATCTTTTGGTTGGGTACAAACTTATTATGGCGGTAAAAAGGCATGGGTTGCCTCGCAGTACTTATTTCAACCAGATTCTAAAACAAAGGCTATAATACAAGTAGCTTCAACCCAGAATCAAACAACCAAATCCCAAAATAAAGTAGATTACTCAGAAAAAGTCGAAATGTATGAAGTCGGAACGTCCAATTTAAATGTAAGATTCTCCCCCTCTCATGATGCACCGATAATAGGGAAACTACAAATTGGTGATCAGGTTAGGGTTTTTCAAAAATCATTCGGTTGGGTACAAACTTATTATGGCGGTAAAAAGGCATGGATTGCCTCACAATATTTACTCCAACCAGGTTCTAAAACAAAGGCTATAGCACAAGTAGCAAGTTCAACCCAGAAAAGTATTAAGAAAGAACAAAATAAAAAAACAGAAACTATCAGTAGAAACAACTTTGATAATAATAAAGGTCAAGCAACTAAAAATGGTTCATTAAAAGGGTACAATATTGTAATAGACCCAGGTCATGGGGGGAGAGATTCTGGTGCAATTGGTATTAATGGCGTTTTAGAAAAGGAAACAATTATGAGTATAGTTGATAGTGTAGTAGATCGACTACGTAAATCCGGCGCAAATGTTATTCTGACAAGAAATAGTGATCATTTTATATCTTTACAAGATCGGGTGTACATAAGTAACTCATATAACACACACGCTTTTCTTAGTTTACATTATAATGCTCATCCATTGATTGGGATACAAGGTTTAGAAACTCATTATTATTCAGGAGGAGAAAACTATGCATTAGCAAGCTCTCTTCAATCTAAATTAGAGCAATATACGTCACTAGAAAGCCGTGGAGTTAAAGAAAGTAATTATTTTGTTTTACGTGAAAGTGAAGTCCCTAGTGCATTAATAGAGTTAGGATTTATTACAAATCCAAATGACCTATCAATAATTCAAACAGAAGGATATCAGAATAGTATTTCTGAAGCCATTTCAGATGGAGTTAAGAAATATTTCAGAGATAAATAATTCCCTAGCCACTTTCGAGGTTAATGATCTGAGGAAAGCCATTCAGGAACTTAAATCAAACAATGTCGAATTGGTTTTTGGAGAAAATCAATATTTCCCAGCAGGTGAGACACAGCGTTTAAAGATCCGTTCGGGAATGTCATGAGTTAGCAGAGTTGAAAGGATAAGTGTAGTTCCAGAAACGGGTGCGAATCTCTAATAAAAATTATCACCATTGTTGCTTCATAGGACAACTATATTGTATAAGAAGAGGGCAATCGAAATGGAGAACTAAGCTTTCATATGTGATAAACTTAGGAAAACATGCGAAAGGATTGATTTATAATGGAAAAGGTTACACCGTTTTTAATGTTTCAAGGTGGCAAGGCGGAAGATGCGATGAATTATTACACATCACTTATTGATGACTCAGAAATTAAAAGCATAATACGATACGGAGCTGAAGGCCCCGGTGAAGAGGGTACAGTTATGCAAGCTGTATTCTCGTTAAAGGAGCAGGAATTCATGTGTATTGACAGTCATGTTAATCATGAGTTTACGTTTACCCCGTCATTTTCTATTTTTCTTACGTGTGATACCGAAGAGGAAATCGACAACCTTTATAATAAAATGATGGAAAATGGCACAGCACTTATGCCTATAGATAACTATGGGTTTAGCAAAAAGTTCGGATGGCTGAATGATCAATTCGGCATATCTTGGCAGTTAAACTTACCAGAGTAATCTAGTGTGTAGTATTCCGTAAAAGAGCGCATTTGTTTAATAAGCGATTGCGCCATTACCGAACAAAAGGGCCATATAGTGGAAGAACGGAAATTTTGAAAAATACTTGCGTTTACAAAACCAAATCTTTATAATACCTTATTTGTCTGTATGTAATATTAAAAGCCATACGACCTTATCATCTGTATTAATAATAAAGATTATTAAAAGAGGTGAAAGAATGAAACTTAATCATTTAAATTTAACAGTGAATGATGTAGCTGCTTCTAGAGATTTCTTAGAGACTTATTTCGGTATGAAGTGTGTTAATAGCCGTGGTAATGGTTTTGCTGCTATGTTTGATGACGATCAATTTGTTTTAACATTGATGAAAGGGAAGGAGGTTTGGTATCCTAAGACCTTTCATATTGGCTTCCCGCAAGAAAGTAGAGATAAAGTTGATCGAATTAACAAGCGACTGAGAAATGATGGTTATGCTGTAGATCCTCCTATTGAATCTCATGGATATACCTTCTATGTTCAAGCTCCAGGTGGATTTACCGTTGAAGTTTTATCGGAGTAAGTTGTATTAGTTACATAAGGATGGTTTACTTCAATAGATGATCTTCCAGAAAAGGGCGCTTTAGTGGAATACAATAATTTATTTATAGATTGATTGGTTTCTGCCATTCAGTCTATTTTTATTTCATTAGAGCCTACTCTATTGGAACAAACGTAAATGAGTGGTAAAATGAGGTTTCCACATGTCCCATGTGACTTGTTTCAAAATAGGAATGGAAATTATGAGAAAAATCGGTTATGTAAGGGTCAGTTCGGTTGATCAGAATCCTGCAAGACAATACAAGCAACTCGAAGAAATAGGAATGGATATCATATTTGAAGAAAAGTTATCCGGAGCTACACAACGCCGACCAGAGCTACAAAAAATGTTAGATGAACTATAGGCAGATGATACGATTTTGGTTACAGACCTTACCCGGATTACCCAGAGCACAAGAGATTTATTTGAATTGGTCGATGATATCAAGCAAAAGAAGGCAAATTTGAAGTCCTTGAAAGTTACCTGGTTAGATTTATCCGAAGACAATCCCTATAGTGAGTTTTTAATGACTGTCATGGGAGGCGTTAATCAATTAGAACGTGATCTTATTCGAATTCGTCAGCGTGAAGGAATAGGACTTGCCAAAAAAGAGGGGAAATATCGGGGGCGGGTAAAAAAATATCATTCGAAACATGAAGGCATTAACTATGCAGTGGAACTTTACAGAGAGAGAAATATGACTGTTAAAAAAATTTGTAAAATCACAAATGTGTCAAGATCGGCTTTGTACAGAAAATTGGCAGAAAGGAAGTAAAGAAGGTAACCACATTAAAAAGTAAATATTTCCAATATTGGCCCTTCATCTCGAATCGTTTCCGTACTCCCACCATAGGTGAAACATTAATCTGTGATATATTAATGAGGAGTAATTCTTTGTTACCTCAAATTATTTTATTTACAACAGTCAAATTTGCGACACTAGGAGGCTGGCTCGATGAAGATAAACATATTTGTTGTTGAAGATGATGATGCTTTGTTTGCTGCGTTGAAGAAGGGTCTAGAGGCTTGGTCCTTCCGGGTCACGGGACCAGATAATTTTGAAGGTGTGATGCGTTCATTTCTTGAACAACAGCCTCAGCTCGTCATCATGGATGTCATACTCCCGAAATTTGACGGTTTTCATTGGTCTCGCGAGATTCGCGCTGTATCCAAAGTACCCATTGTTTTCCTTTCCTCCCGCGATCACCCAATGGATATGGTCATGGCGCTGAACATGGGGGCGGATGACTTCATCCAGAAGCCGTTTCATACAGACGTGCTTTATGCCAAAATTCAAGCCATTCTCCGGAGGACATATGCTTATGGCGAAGAGCAACCGAATATTCTTGAATGGAACGACGCCTTAATTGATTTGAATCGAGGTGTAATTCGAAACGCTGGGAAAGAAGTGGATTTAACAAAAAACGAATTTTTTATACTGATCACGCTCGTAAGATCGAACAATGTCATTATCTCGCGCCATGACTTGATACGAAAGCTGTGGGAGGACGAGCAGTTCGTGAACGACAATACCCTCACGGCGAATATAACCCGTTTGCGGCAGAAGCTGGAGACGATCGATTTGGCAGACGCTATTGTGACAAAAAAAGGGCTGGGTTATATGGCCATCACTTTATAGAGATTATGAACATGTACTGATAGGAGGAACCGTGCCATGTTTATCCGTTACGTTGATGCAAGGAAAAGCTGGATTTTATTGTTTGCCGGCTTGCTCGGCTTAGCCAATGCTCTGATCCTGCTTGATCAAGGCATGCAGGTCACATCTACTTCTCTCCTTTATTTTAACGCCTCATTTATTCTGTCCTTTCTCCTGTTTTTTATATGGCGCTTCAAGAGAGAGACAAAATATGCCGCCGCGTTGGCTGCTCTGCAGGAAGACATGGCCTTAGACTGGATCGAGACACTTCCTGAGCCTGGGGACGGCCTAGATCAGATGACCAACGACATCTTACGGGAAGCCTCCCTTCAGTTCAAACAAAAGCTTTCTGACTATAAAGAAACTCAACTGATCGAGAATGAATTCACGGCCTCATGGATCCATGAGGTGAAGACTCCTCTCACCGCTATGAAGCTAATCCTGGACGCCCGGCCAAGTGATCCGGAAATACGTAAAATTGAAGCGGAATGGTTGCGGGTGTATTTGTTGGTCGACCGTCAGCTGCATATGACACGTCTGCCCGCGATCGAATCAGACTATGTTCTTGAATTGGCCTCCATACAGCGCCTTGCCGCGGAAGAAGTACGGGAGCTGGCGCCATGGTGTATGGAAAAAAATCTGGCGGTCAGTATCGAAGGAACGGATGTAAAGGCCATTACAGACCGAAAATGGTGCCGCTTCATCCTTCGGCAACTGTTGACGAATGCCGTGAAATATAATCCTGCGAATACGGCACTTATGATCGTGACGGATGTAACGGAGACAGGCCAAGTCTTTTTGGATGTCATCGATGAAGGACCGGGAATACAGCCGCACGAATTGCCGCGTATCTTTGACAAAGGTTTCACGGGCGAAAACGGCAGGATTCAAAACGCAGCGACCGGACTTGGGCTCTATCTTGCAAAAACCGTTGCAGAAAAATTAGGAATTACTCTCAAAGCGCAACCCGGTCAAACGAAAGGTACGGTGATGCGAATGATCTTTGTCGATCCCAACGCATTCGAAGCTGTCCGAAGAGGGTCGGGCGAGTAATATACAGCTATGAAGCAGTCAGGATTGCTCCTGGCTGTTTTTTGGTGTGGAATAGTGAACCTGACAATATTGTCACTTTGTCTTGCCAGATTGTCATGCAAAACGTACGACAAGCGGAAAATCCAACCGTATAATAAAGCTATCATCAAGCAACAATTATGATTTGGAGGTATGTTATGGATCAGTTGAATGTAGGAGAAACCGTTTTACAAGCACGAAATGTCCACAAAACATTTGGTACCAAAGGAAATGCACAGCATGTATTAAAAGGAATAGATTTACGCATCACCCGAAGTGAATTTGTCGGCATTATGGGGGCTTCCGGCTCAGGCAAGACGACATTGCTTAACGTCTTAGCCACGATTGATCATACTACGGACGGAACGGTTTTAATCGATGACGCAGATATCTCCAAGCTGAGTAATACCGCGCTTTCCGCCTTTCGGCGCAACAAGCTGGGATTCATCTTTCAGGATTACAATCTACTGGACACGTTGACAGTGAAGGAAAATATACTGCTGCCCATCTCCCTTAGCAAAATGAGCAAGCGGGAAGCGGAAAGCAAGTTCACAGCCATCGCCAATGTGCTTGACATTAAAGCACTGTCGCACAAATATCCGCATGAAATATCGGGAGGCCAGAAACAACGGACGGCTGCCGGGCGAGCTCTGATCCACCAGCCTTCGATCGTATTTGCGGACGAACCGACCGGTGCACTGGATTCCAAATCGGCTTCCTCGTTACTCGATGTGATGGAGAAGGTGAATCAGCAGCGAGGCGTCACCGTTGTCATGGTGACCCATGATCCGGTAGCCTCCAGCTATTGCAGCCGTGTTGTGTTTTTAAGAGACGGGAAGACTTATTCCGAGCTGTACCGCGGCGATAAAACAAGACATGCCTTCTTTAATGAAATTATGGACGTGCAAGCTGTACTGGGGGGTGAACATGTTGACGGTTTTTGAATTAACGCGTCGCAGCATGCGGCAAAATGTGAAGCATTATTATTTGTACTTCTTTGCGCTGATCTTTAGTATGAGCCTGTATTTTGTCTTCACCTCACTACAGCACGATCAGGCTGTTCAGAATATGACACATCCGAGCGTTGACTTCTCTGCCGGGTTTCAAATTGCGGGGGTCATTCTGATTGTGATCGTTGGGATCTTTACCGTCTCGGCCAACGGCATTTTCCTGCGTCGGCGCAGTCGAGAAATCGGACTATATCAGCTGATTGGTCTTTCCAAAGGCTGGGTAGCCCGATATCTAATGATCGAGAATATACTGCTTGGCTTAGGTGCACTACTTGCTGCGATCATTTGCGGCGCGTTGATTTCAAGGCTGTTCGTCCTGATTTTGTTGAATCTGCTCGGCTTAGAAGGGATTGTCGACATCAGCTTCTCCGTACCAGCGGCTTTTAAAACGTCGATGGTCTATCTTCTCATCATCGTCATCACTTCCATTCAGATGATGCTGAAGGTTTATCGCAGCACCCTTCTGAATCTGTTTCAAGCTGACAAGCGGCCTGACCTCACTAAGCCGCCCAAAGCGGTGGCATCTGCTATTTTCGCCCTGCTCGGTCTGGCGCTGATTGGATACGGCTATGAATTATCGGGTCATATCAATGAACAGTTATTCCTCAACGCACTATTGGTTCTCGGATCCATCGTTGCAGGGACTTACTTATTGTTTCGCGTTACGATCAGATGGTGCTTTTACCGGTTCCGCAAACGTAAAGATGGACACCTGGGCTTAACAAACAGCCTGTCGATGGCTCCGCTGATGCACCATATGAAAGCAAATGCCAACTCTCTTACCTTGATTACGATGTTGTCGGCCATGGCCATCACGCTGACTTCCATGGCTTACGCCTTCTACTACTCCGTAGAGCAAGAGACCCGCCGTGATCTCCCTTATGATTTTATGTTTGAAAACGAGCCGCAGGAGGCGCTGTCGTTCAAGATGAAGCTGGAGAAGGAAGGCATCGATGTTAATCACCACGTCGTTCAAGCGGTTCTGACGATGGGCAGCATCCTTGATCCGAATGACGAATTCCACAAGGTTGAAGAAAGTTTGTTATGGCTTCCGGCCGAACAGCTTAAACAAACAGGCGCAGACCTCAACGTGCCGCCAGATGGCGAAGCCATTTTGTACAATGCTGGGGCCTCACTTGCCGGGGACTTAGATGAGCAGTCGAAGCGATATCCAACCGAAATAGAGCTGGAGCAGCATGGACAGACCGTTATGTATACATTGAGGACATTGATGGAAAGGAACATCATGAATTTAAATGCTCCCGGCAGGCAGCTGCTAGTGTCAGAAGCAACGATGGACAAAATAGCAGAACAAATGGCCGGTACGCCCGGTTATAAAGTAATTCGTTTTGATACGTATCAAGTTCCGGACAAGGAAGAGCTCGCCATAGCTTCCTCTATATACGCAAAACACGTCAGTGACGAACGATTAACGTATGATTTCTATGCGCAGTACAAAGAAGTGCTGCAGATGACAGGCTTGCTCATTTTCATCGCAGCTTTCCTTGGACTTGTCTTTTTGATCTCAACCGGCAGCATCTTGTACTTCAAGCAAATGACCGAAGCCGAGCAGGAAAAGCAAAGCTTTAAGACGTTGCGTCAGCTCGGATTTGACGTGGATATGATCATGAAAGGCATTATACGAAAGCAGGCCATCGTGTTCCTTCTCCCTCTATCGATCGGTATGCTGCATTCGATCTTTGCTATCAAGGCGGCTTCATTTATGATCCGGTCGGACACCACGTTTCCGGCATCCATCGCCATGGCGATATACACGGTTATCTATTTTGTATTCGCTCTGTTTACCATAGGCTACTACCGCAACATTGTAAAAAACGCTATGTCATAACCATCACTTAAAGAGGGGTAAGCTATATGGGGTACCGCCAACATTTCGGACATTTTGTACGCTAAGCATATTTCCAACCTAAAAAATCGATTCCCCAGGGGTTACTTCAAATAAAGACCTGCGCCTAATCTTGAAGAAAAGGGCAATATTGTTGAAAATGGCTTATGAAATTTTATGAATATGAATATTACATTCAGGGTGTATTTTAAACTTAACTCTCCAGAGTTTTAAACTCTGGAGAGTTATTTATCTACTTAACAGCAGTTAGCACAACAGACATTTTTGATTTCTCCATTTTGCCAAAACTTCCGTTCTGAAAGTTTTAATCTATTTTTATTCTTAGGGATTTTTTCTGATTTCCAAGCATTAAAATTAATCTCTTTCAACTGCCGCTTTTTGTTTTCAAACATTTTAGTAATTACATAATCATTTTCCATTGCTTCTCCCCCTAATTACAACATAATTGATCAGATTCAGTTACCTCTACATCCTTTTTAGTGTAAAAAAACTCCCACTCGTTACCGTCAGGATCAGTTATCCAAAATTTATCCTGAAGTGCATAACAGCAATTAGTATTAATTTCATCACGTGTAAAGAACCCTAGCTTTTCTAGACGTTTTTTGTGATGATTGATATCTTCCTGTTCTCCCACCTGTATTCCAAAATGTCCTACTTGATTACCTGACACTTTAGACCTTACATTCAGTGTAAAGTTTAACCGTAATCCCTCAGGTATGAACTTAGCGTAATCTTCTTTCCTTTTTACGGGATTTTCACCGAAAACCTTTGTATAAAACCCTATAGACTTTTCAAGATCAACTATATTTAACCCAATATGTACATTCATTTATATTTCTCCTTTAATCAATTTTTTTTGATTTATAAATTAAAAATTAGTCACGACGAAACAGGCAACAAAGCTCCTCGGATAGTAAGTGATTGATTTCCGAATGATTTAATGTATAGTAACTCCAGGTACCACGTGTTTCTTTTACAATTAGCTTGGCATCCATTAATATTTTTAAATGATATGATAACTTGGATTGTGGCAACTGTAGCTTTTCTGATAGATCACAAACACATACTTCCCCATATTCTGTGATTTCATGTAAGATGTGAAGCCTTTTTTGATCAGCTAATGCTTTAAATTTCTTTTCATATTTAGTAAACGTTTTTTCCAAAGAAACATCTGTAAGCTGAAAAAGGTTATTCATGTTACAACCTCCTTAATCAATTTTTTTTGATATAAATAGATTTTAATGGAATGTGTGCATAAAAGCAAGTATTAAATCAAAAAAAATTGATATTAATTAAGTATAGAAGAGTAGCTATTTTTTATACTTACACTCTATAACAGTTTCCCCAATCGGGCGTAATTCAGGAATAAGGATTAGCGCCCAAACTGAATATAAGGGCCAGATTGCTTGAAGACTTGAGTTCGAGATAATGAATTAAATGAACAGCTAAAGGAAGTAATTTCGGTGTAAAATTGACTGATTTTGCTTCCTTTTACTTTGATTACTAAGATTAACTTAATGGACAATAGAGATTTCAATATCTAGGGTTCTCTTTGATGAACAATATAATTACTAATAATTTTTAAATCAATGTAAAATTTTTAATATACTGTTGCCCATCCTGATCGGTAACTATATAATCTATTTATCGAAAATCGATATCAATTTTCGATTATGCATTACGAAAAAAGGAGGTAAATAGTTGGAAAATAAAGTATTAAGGAAGCTTTTCTTGGGCTTTATACAAATCCATATTTTGCATCATGCAAAGGAAGAAGCCATTTACGGTTCTTGGATGCTTGAAGAGTTGCATGAACATGGATATGAAATCAGCGCCGGAACTTTATATCCCATCCTTCACAACATGGAAAAGGATCAGCTTCTGAATAGGGAAGATGTCAATATAAATGGAAAGATTAGGAAGTATTACCGAATCACAGATAAGGGAGATTCTGTTCTACAGGAAGCTAGGACCAAAGCCTATGAACTCTTTAAAGAAATTAAGTGATAAGAGGTGAAAAAATTGAGTGAAAAGCAAAAGAAAAACAAGATTCAAACGCTTTTAGAAATATTATTTACATCTACAAAGCTAGGTTTGACTTCATTTGGTGGGCCTATCGCACACCTCGCTTATTTTAAGGACGAGTATATTGATCGCAGAAAATGGTTAGATGATAAAACATATGCGGATATCATTGCAATTTGTCAATTCCTCCCTGGTCCTGCTAGTAGTCAGGTAGGATTGTCGATAGGCATGTTACGAGGTGGTTTGCTAGGAGGGCTTATCTCTTGGTTAGGATTTACCGTACCTTCCATTATTGTGTTGATTGTTTTTGCAATGATGTATCAAACATTTTCTTTAGAAGATGCAGTTTTCATACATAGCTTGAAAATAGTTGCTGCATCTGTTGTCTTACATGCACTAATTGGAATGGGTCAAAAGCTGACACCTGATAAACCCCGGATAGCAATAGCGTTAGTTGCTGCTACTATCATGTTATTGTTTCCATCTGCATGGATGCAGATTTTAATTATTGTAGGTGCGGGATTATTAGGATTAAGATTGTTTAAAGATAAAGCTGAATCAAAAGTTCAACCTTTTTCTATCAACATATCCAAAAAACTTGGTGTCGCTTCTTTGGGAACTTTAATTAGTCTACTCATTTTATTACCTTTGTTAAATAGAATGTCAGATAATCCATTGCTAAACATTTTTGATATCTTTTTTAGAGTTGGTTCGCTTGTATTTGGTGGTGGACATGTTGTATTACCAATGATTGAAAGAGAAGTCGTACCTTCAGGGTTGTTAACAGCTAATGAGTTTTTAGCTGGATATGGTATGGCACAAGCTGTACCAGGGCCTTTATTTACTTTCTCTAGTTACCTTGGAACGATGATGGAAGGAGTTACTGGAGCTATCGTTGCAACGGTAGGCATATTTCTCCCTTCATTCTTACTCATTGTTGCAGCTTTACCATTTTTAAATGAATTACGCAAGAGGGCAACTTTCCAAGGCATTTTAATGGGAGTAAATGCTAGTGTGGTAGGTATTTTGTTAGCTGCATTTTATGATCCCGTGATAAGCAGTTCTATTTTTAGTACCGCAGACTTTGCTTTAGCTGTTATTTTGTTTGGCTTGTTAAATATTTGGAAGATACCAGCCTGGTTAGTTGTTCTTTTAGGTGTTATTGGAGGGTACGTTATACAGTTTATTTCGTAATATTGCATCTTTTATTACTAGTTGCAGGGATCCATTATAGGTAGTTCAGTTTTAAGGTGCAAACATGTATATATAACAGAAGTTGAGCATCGAATTTTAAATCAAATCGATGCTCTTTTACTAAAAGAACAGGAAAATACCTCTATCCAACAAGAGATTTAGAGTAACAAACTGATGTTATAAATCATGCGAATTAAAGTACTTTGAGGCTTATGTTTAATAAAAACTACTGCGCAGAACTATGCATTTAAACAACATATATTTTGTTTGAAAGGGAAATCTTTATAGTAACCAAAATACACTTATTCACCGTCATTTGCTTTATCTTAACGTACCGAACCAACAGATTCAACTTCCGCATTTGTAGATACATTTATGATAATTTGTGAAAAGGAATTTCCCCCTCTGAGCCAATCATCTTTTATCTCATTCCAAAAGTCGTAGTGCCTTTGATAAAGAATGTTATTAATCCCCAATAACTATTGTATTAATTGTGTTAGCAGCTTTTCGAGAAACGATTAAACGATCTAAACAGATTGCTAAAATCCCAATTATATACATAGTCATTGATATAGCACTTTATATTGTTACTTTGGTTTGTTCTCGATTTTATAGGAGTCAACATATCATATGTAGTTCCAAATTTAATAGAATGGGCGACAAAATTTATACTTCCTTGGATAGTATTACATTGGCTTATAAGGCTTATTAAAAGTTTTGGGAAGAAATAAATCATATTTCCTCCGTTAACGGGCGCTTTTCTTTAATAAGGTTAGCGCTTATTTTCATTATAGGTTTAACCCTGCCTATACCGTAATTAACCACCGTGCTCTCTTCTACTTCTCAATAAAAACTCTTGGACTTACTATATATACTAACTATCCGATTGAAATGAGGTGTTTGAATGAAAAGAATTCTTCTTGGAGTTCTGACAGTTAGTTTGATTCTTGTAGTCATATTCACCTTTATGAATAATAATGGGAAGCCGCAGAGTCAAGTAAATGGAAATGACTCTACAGAAGTTAAAAGTGTAGATATAACTCAATCTGAATTTGTAGAAAAGGTTACTGAAAAATTGGAATCTAAAGGCTATAGCTCGACTGGTTTAATCATGAGTCAAGACTATGAAAAAAGGATAAAGTATATTGTGGTAATTTCGGAAACTGAAAATAAAGGAAAGGCCACAAAAAAAGATATACAACAAACCTTTGAGCAGGTTGCTAAGTCCTATGAGTCAAACCATTTACTGTTCAGTTACAGGAAAGGCAACAGTAATATTAAAAAATATGATTCATGTTGTACATCAACTCCTCAACTAACGGGGCATTTCCAGAATAAAGGCTTTGCGCCTTTTTGCATGAATAGGGCCATTTAACAGAAAAAATAGGAATTTTAAGTTACACAATATATTGGAAACTAATCTGTTTCTGATGTTCTTATACTATTGCACGTTATAATCCTTCTTAACTTCAAGGTTGTATTTAAGCATAGGTTTTTATTCTTGATTTTGCGCAATTAATTGGTTGCACATAAGAATAACATGTGCTACTATGAAGTTGCACATGTTGAAGTAAGGAGGATGAGGTAGTAATGAATAATGATCGTATTGAACGAGAAATTTTTATTAAGGCATCTATTCAAACGGTATGGAAGTTGGTAAGCCAACCAGCATGGTGGGTGGGCGATGCACCGGGTCCCGACAAGGTACAGGTTGATGGATCACGTGTGGTGGCAGAAACAAAGTATGGAAAAATCCCGGTATTAATAGAAAAAGTTGATCCACCGAATTACCTAGCATGTCGATGGGCAAGTTCATTTCCCGGTGAAGAACCAAAAGAAGGTAACTCTACTCTTGTTGAGTTTATGTTGAAAGGAAAGAATGGGGGCACTTGGCTAAGTGTAGTTGAAAGTGGGTTCTCCAGCCTTACTGTGTCTGACGAAGAAAAAGGTAAATTCTTTAAAGAGAATGTCCGGGGCTGGAAGTACCAATTGGAAGTATTGCGAAAGCGTGCTGAACAGTAAAATGTTGTCTACAGAAAATGAAAATTTCGGAAATGTTCTGATTGCCTTAGCAGATCCAACTCGTCGTCAGTTGCTTGATCACATTGCGTTTATGGGGCAAGCAACAGCAACAACATTGGCGACTAAGGTAACTGTATCTCGACAGGCAGTTGTAAAACACCTAACGGTTATGGATGATGCGGGACTAGTTTCCTCCAACCGTGTTGGGCGGGAAGTTAGATATAATGTGTGTCCAAATCAACTATCGAGGGCAGCGGAGTGGATGGAAAAAATAGCAGCGGAGTGGGATAAACGATTGGAATGGATTAAACGTATAGCAGAAGAAAAAGATAACTCTGAGTTGACGTGATAATACTCCCCCATCCCCGGTGGAATCCACAAAGTCAACATACCTCTTCATTATTCCGATGTAAGGAAGATAAATTTTAAAGATAGTATTAAATATACAATAATTTAATAAAAGGTGATGATACATTATGGATACTCAAGTAACTACGGAATTTAAAATACTTAGTCCTGCCACTGACGTGTTTGAAGCCTTCGTAGACCCAGGTGAAATAGGAAGATTTTGGTTTTCCTCAAGTTCTGAAAGATGGGAACAAGGTAAAACGGTTACACTGAAATATGATGAATTCGAAGCAGAAGGAACAATCAATGTTTTAGAAGTCGAGAAAAATAGGAAAGTCGTGTTTTTGTGGGGGTATGAAGATGATGATGTGAGGGAAGTTACGATTACACTGAAAGAGTTGGATAATACGAGTACAATAATTGAAGTAATCGAATCAGGGTTTATTGAAGATGACCCCCAAATAGTAAACAAAATGATTGGGCAAAAAGGAGGGTGGGTCTATACACTAACTTGCTTAAAGGGTTATTTAGAAAATGGTGTTACTAATTTAAGAGCATCAATACTTAAATAACCGAATTACGTAATTTCCTGATATCATTTATACAGACGCTTCTATCATGTTTGAAAGGATAATAAAATAATTTAACGATCTTCAAAGTAAACGGATGTATTTCCTTAGATGAAAGCATTTGACTTTAAGGTTTTAAAATATTATTCATCATAGGAGTTGATTATTTTGGCTAATGCACAAGCAGTTGTTGCCTATCACTTTCATGCAACACCAGATAAGGTCTTTGATGCATGGGTTAATCCAGAAAAAGTAAGACAATGGATGTTCCCGAATGGCAATATGGTAAAATGTGAAAATAATCCTAAAGTTGGTGGCTATTTCATTTTTGTTGACCGCCGTGAGAGTGAAGATATTCAGCATATAGGGCACTATTTGGAATTGGAGCACCCTAAACGCATTAAATTTACATGGGCTACAGTGGACGACCTACCTGATGCAGATCATGTAACTGTTGAGATTAACCCTTCAGAAAATGGCTCAGAGGTAACTTTAACTCATGAGGTAGATCCTGAATGGGCAGAGTATATACCTCAAACAAAGAAAGCATGGACCGTAATGCTTGAAGCAATGGACAAAGTATTAAGTTGAAAAAATTTTAGTTAGGTAAATTATTCAATATTCATCAATTGGGCACTTTTCTGTAATAAAGATCGGCGCTCGTATTGTACATAAGGGCCATATTATGGAATAGAATATGGTATAGTTAAAAATCTAAAAAGTTCCACATTGTAATTTTAGACAATACTTGTTAAGGGAGGCGTTCATTATGGCAAACAAAAAAGCTTTTTTCAATAAGAACTTAAAGGGGACAACGCCTAACTAACAAATTTGGCTTAGCGTTTCCCCGAAATTTGAAAGGGGAAAATGTATACTTACAGGTAATGTGAAAATTGAAGAATTGAACGAAGGAAACTGGTATGAATGCTGTGATTTGAAATTACCAGAGAAACAAGCGGAGTATATAGAGTCAAATGCTATATCAATTGCCCAATCAAAGTTAGAACCGTCATTAAAACCTTTTGCAATTTATTTTGAAGATAAAGTAGTGGGTTTCCTAATGTATAACACTGAAAAAGAGGAACTTGATGGTTATTGGATATTTAGAATAATGGTTGATGAGAATTTTCAAGGTAAGGGTATAGGGAAAGCTGCAACAAAGTTAATGATTTCAGAGATGAGTAAGTTGCCAGATGCAGAAAAAATTGTTGTTGGTTATCATCCAGAAAATCAGGAAGCTAACCACTTATATGCCAATTTGGGATTTATTGATAATGGTGACCAATTTGGAAAAGAAATTGCTGTTACCAAATATATAAACGAGTGAAGTTAAATAAGGGGGGAGTCGTTTTTTTGGTTCTCCCTTTCAAATTTAATAAATAGGATATTCCAGAATCGGACATTTATACTTAATAAGCGCCAATATTGAATCAAAGGGGCAGATTCTTGAGTAGCGTTAGGGAGCGGTGATGAGGTATGAGTGTACTTTTTAGAGTTGAGTTGTATGTAAAGGATATTGAGCGATCCTTAAAATTCTATCAAGATATTATTGGACTAGAACTCTACGGCAGAAATGAACGTTCAGGTCGTTTCAACTACGATTGCTTTTCATTGTTAATTGCTTCCGAATCAATCCTAGAGGATGTTCATTTTTTTAACAGTAAAGCTAAAAGTGACGTTAAAGGAAATGGTTTTGAATTAATTATTGTTGTAGATGAATTGGAAAAAGTGTATCAGCGATGTCTTGATAGTAACTACCCAATTGAAGTTGATGTGGAAAAATACCTCTGGGATATGAGAGGGTTTAAGATTACTGATCCAGATGGGTACTTTTTAAGAATTACTTCTAAATGATGTATGTTTACATAAACAATACTAGCTAATAGAAGAAGAAGACTATTCAATCAACGGGCGCTAGAAAGCACCTTGAGAAACATAGTATACGGAATTGAAATAAAGGCTAATAAAAAATTTAATTTCGGTAAGAAAACATTCTTTATATTAATAAATGCCATTTTTGCTATCATATATTTGATAAAATACCCCCTCAAAGATGGGTGGCATGATGCCATAATCACCCAGGACTCCTTAAAAAATAAGGGTTTATAGGTCATGAGTTTGTCTCATGACCCTTTTTGACCTTATTTTGAGGGCATTTTTCATAAGGTTTCCAAACATTACTGAATCTTTTTTCGAACTGCAACTGTAGTATGAATTTGTTTTGTAGTTTCAATATCAAAATCAATTTTCTTTTGATCTACTTTTATTCAGGACTGTTTGTTCACCTTTTTCATAAATAGCTATTAGCTTACGCACAACATTTAACTTAGGTACCACTTTGTAAACAAAGACTGCGACTAAAATACTTATAGCTGCTCCAACAATGACATCAGCTGGATAATGAACACCAGCCCAAATACGTGAAAGTCCTACGAATATCGCTATTATAATCCAAAATATTCTCGATCTCTTTTTAAGAAGAAAGTTATACAAAATGAAAAGAATAATATAGTGTGGTCACTTGGAAAAGAATTATCTATTTCGTGATCTATTAGATGATTCACATGAGATAATTCCTCAAAAGGTGGATCATTTGAATATATTATTCCGGAAATTTTTCCGATTATTTCGGCTAATAAGTAACCGCAAATAATCATCATTCGATTATTTTTGCTTCTTGTAAACCAAAAAGCTATGACCTAGGGCTAATAAAAATACCATATATTCAGCAACGAACACTATAGTAGGATTAAGATACGTGAGATCCTTACCTAGATTATTCACCATTCTAAACAAGTCAATATTCATTTCACTTATACTCAAATACTTTTCCTCCTTATCTTAACTGAAGAAAAGTATATATGTATTCTATAATGTAATAAATTGGAATTTTTTATATTTCGCTTTCACTTTTGTAAGGCAATTATATACTATATTATAATAAAAAGTCCTCTCCGTTGGAGGAGGGGGGTTTGGAGGAGAAATTTATGTTATATGTACAGATTCACCATTTTAGAATAACAAAGTTATAGAAATACTTTAACTAACCATATATCCTTGACATAAATTTTTTAAAACTATAACATTTAATATAAATTAATTATATGCACTAGGGGTGTTATTTAACTGAGATGAGTATTACCTCAAACCCTTTGAACCTGAACTAGCTGAAACTAGCGTAGGAAAGTGTAAACTCTAATACATACTTAAAGAGCGAATTGTGCCTTATTTTAATATGTAGTTAATTGTTTTACGCAACTTTCCTGATGGAAGGGTGCGTATTTTTTGTTCTATTATAATTTATTATAAATTTCATCAAAATTAAAAATATAGGGGTTGTTATGATGACTAGAACAGTGTTAGTAACAGGTAGTAGTAGAGGTTTAGGGGCAACTATTGCAAAGACATTAGCACAACAGGGATTTCAAGTGGTTATCAATTACTATCAAAGCAAAGATGCTGCTGAGAAGCTCGTTTCTAAGATTGGAAAGGAGAATGCTATTGCAATTCGGGCTGATGTAACAAATCGTGAAGAAGTAGATAAATTGATAAAAAAAGCAACGGAATATTTTGGTCAAATCGATGTTGTAGTCAACAATGCATTAGTAGACTTTAAATTTGATCCAAACAAACAGAAACCCTTCACAGAACTCACTTGGGATGATTATCAAAAACAACTAGATGGTACTTTAAAAGCAGCATTTAATGTAGTTCAAAGTGTCATACCTCAATTTATTGAACGACAAAATGGAAGTATTATAGGTATAGGTACTAATTTATATCAAAATCCTGTTGTACCCTACCATGAATATACAACAGCTAAAGCTGGATTAATAGGTTTCACACGTAATATCGCTTCTGAATTAGGATTATATGGTATAAAAGCGAATGTAGTTTCAGGTGGATTATTAAAAACGACTAACGCCAGTGGTGTTACAACACCAGAAGTATTCGATTTAATTGCTCAAACAACGCCATTGAAGAAGGTGACCACACCTCAAGATGTAGCCGATATGGTCGCTTATTTATCATCGGAAAAAGCGAACGGTATTACAGGTCAAAATTTCACAGTAGATGGCGGTTTGACAATGAACTAATAGCTTAAATTACCATAGATAATCTTTCAAAAAAAGAAGTATACAAGACAATTAATAATTATCTTGAGGTGTAAAAAATGACAGAAACGAAAGAAAAACAACTACACTTAGGTGTTTTGCTGTATGGTTGTGGACACCATCAAGCTGCTTGGTTAATGCCTGACTCAAGCGTTGAACGTATTGGAGACATTTCTTATTATCAAACATTAGCACAGTTAGCGGAAAAAGGTTATTTTGATGCAGTATTCTTTGCTGATAATCAATCATTTCAAGGTAAAGATTCTAGTGATATGCCAGCATTTTGGTTTGATCCAGTAGTCAATTTAACCGCTATTTCTCAAGTGACAAATCATGTGGGATTAGTTTCAACAATTTCAAGTACTTTTTCTAATCCTTTCACAGCTTCACGACAATTATTAAGTTTAGATCATATTACAAAAGGACGTGTTGGTTGGAATCTCGTTACGTCCATGACTGATTTAGAGGCGTTAAATCACAGTATGGAAGAACTACCTTCCCATGACAAACGCTATGAAAAGGCAGATGAATTTGCTGCTTTAATGAATAAGTTATTTCTTTCATGGGACAGCGGTGAGTTTCTTCATCATCGAGAAAAAAGAAAATTGATAAATCCTTCAAATATTCAGCCTTTTAAACACGATGGTACCTATTTTAAAGTGTATGGTCCATCCACTACGCCAAAAAGTCCGCAAGGCAAACCAGTATCAATGCAAGCTGGGGCATCTAAACAAGGCATTGCATTAGCCGCAAAATATGCCGATGCAGTCTATTCAGTGTCGTGGAACTTAAAGCAAGCAGAAAAATTTCGCGACAAATTAGTCGAACAAGTTAAACAAAGCCAAGACAGTAATAGACATATTAAAATATTTCCTGGCTTAGTAACCTATGTAGGTCATACTCATGAAGAAGCTTTAGCCAAAAAAGCAGCATTAGATGAGCAATTACCTCTTGAAACAGCCCTAAAGCGGTTGAGTTTCTTTATTCAGCAAGACTGCATGAATTGGGAGATTGATAAAGAAGTACCTCAATTACCCCCAGTAGAAGAATTCACTGGTCCAGTTGGACGTTATGAAACAATACTAGAAATTATTAATGATACACAACCTACAGTAAGAGAATTATTAGGATATCTTAATGCAGGCGGTGGACATTACACGCTGATAGGCACACCCGACGAAATTGTGGATCAGATGGAAGTCTGGTTTGAAGCTGGTGTGGCTGACGGATTTAATCTTATGCCTCCTACATTACCCGGTAGTTTAGAAGATTTTGTTGAACTAATTGTTCCTGAAATGCAAAGAAGGGGTATTTTTAGAAGGAAATATGAAGGTCACACCTTCCGTGAACATTTAGGATTAACATAATAAATTATTATAAAATGACTGTACTAGTTGAAGAGGTAAGATGTCACAATAATATTTTTTTCGAGGATTTCCGTAAAGATTCTGATATTTTTTCGGAAGCATCCTTTTTCATTTTATCGGTAAGATACGTATAAACTTTCATAGTCGTATCAATGTCCTCATGGCAATAAGCCTGTTCATACGAATTGATCTAGTTTTTGTTACAAAAAGGCATTTGTTGGTAAAAACAGGTGCCTTTTTATCTAGTAAAATAATCAAGTTAGTAGTATAATCCTATTAAGAGAATAGTAAATTAATTTGTATGGAAATAATTTCATATTGTGAAACATATTCTCGCTCAAAAACTAATTGCGATTAAAAAAGAACGCCTTTTAACTGGCGTCCTGTTCCTCTTTGTCTTAGCATTAACTTTTTCACTTCTGTTGAGTTCTCGTCTGTACTCTTTAAGTATCCCAATGCTTTGGCTAGATAGCAACTTTCTTAGTATTATCTCGTTTACAATAAATACGATAAAACCTACAATTACGAAAATATACGCTACAAACAAAGGTGTTGAAGATAGTGATACAGTAAGAATTCGAAAGATACCAATAGCAAAAATAAGCAAACTATATACAAATGTAATAACTGTTCGAGTTTTATTTTTTAATTTCAACTTTCAACTTCATAAGAGTGGCAAATACATTACTATTGTTATAGTATATACCTTGATTTTCAAAAATCTGGACCTAATTAGAAGGACTCACTACTCGCTTAATACGAACGCTTCAGAAGTCTCGATTTCAAGACTGAGTTATACTCGTTTCAATTTTAATCAAATAAGATGCTTTCAATAAATTCAGATTCATTTTTATAAATCTTGTACATAAAGTACATCAATACTGTTACAGCAAAGTGGATAGTTGATTCAAGAATATTATCTTCAAAGAGTATGGTTGTTCTAAATGTGAGGTCGCTTGTTTTTAGGGTAGCGATATGTATTTTGTCTAGTTTCACTTCAATCTCTTTGCTCCAATTTTCTTCAATTTGTATATCTTGACCGTTGATATCGCCCTTGACACAAAAATAAAGGAGGCTATTACCTGGTTTATCTTTAAAAAGGTAGGTCTCCTTCTCTGTTTTTATGACATATGTGGCAAAAAGAAAATTTCTGATACCGCGTTTTTTTATCCCCATTCTGACTGTGAGACCATTTGTATTGGTAAATGAAAATACATGTCCTTTTTCACATCCGGAAATATCTGCTTTTTCAATTACCCCAATAATCTCTTTTTCTTCATTTTCCAATGCAATAGCCTTTTCTTTTTTCATGTATAAAACATCATTGAATTGGTATTGTTTCAATTTTATCGTTCCTTATTTTCAGACTTATTTTTTCTTTTGTCAATGATTAACAATACGGACAACGCCACAATACTAAATACTACGATAAATAGAAACGACAAGTATAGTGTCATGAATCCTCCAAACATCTCATCAAACTTTAGAATAGCGACATCTGGTTCATACACACCGCCCATGGAAATATATCTAGCTACTTCAAGGTAAACAATATGGAAGATAATGCTCATCCATATTGTTCCTGTATATTTTTTATATAGCTGTAAAGCAATCCCAAAAGTGAAGAGCAATATAAAGTAATCTATAGTTAGCGCAAATGGTTCACTAAAGAATATGGACTCCAATGACATCACCGTAATCGGCACACAGATGAAGATGAATGATTGCAAAACCAATGAGGTGATAAAGCGATACTTCTTATGCAACTCTTCGAATATTAGTCCACGGATAAAGATTTCTTCTGGAAATGCCTCATACATAAATGCTGTCACGGAATTGATTAAAATAGAAATGATCACACTTGCTGTCAGGTTCAAACTGACGTTTTCTATGCCACCAAATAAATAAGCTGTTAAAATTCCTGATAAGAGTAAAGTAAAAGGCAATGCAATTCCGACGATCAACTTAGATAATGAATTTACACCCTTTACCCCAATATTTGTGAATATGTTTGGACTTATTCTTTTAAGTACAAAAAGTAAAACAAGTGTCAACCCAGTAAAAATCACTCCTTGTAGGAGCATGGCTATTTGTCGATCCATATCTTGAGTTTCTATCAAATACCTTCCGACATTCCCCGATACAAAGAGAAATAGTGATACGAGTACAAAGTACAAAAGCAACCGGCTAATTCTGAATTTCGAAGAACTCAATTAAAGGCTCCTTTTTTATTAGTGTAGTAACGTTATAAATTACGTATCAACCAAGTCACTAGTTTCAATTTTCTTGAAATTAGTGATAAAATCAACCCTACTATCGACATCTAATGTTGGAAATCGATTTACTAAACCTTTTTCAATTAAATGGCCCTTTTAATGAATAAGGGCACATTTACTTCCTCCAGAAATGCGCTCGTTTGATTAACTATTGTTATGCGTGTTATAAATAACCATTGCACCCATATAAAATATAGAGGAGGAAAATTTAATATCCACTACTTCTATAGGGTTGTCTTCCAAAAACCTATTTACTTTTTTGCTTAAACCTTGTTCAGTAAATCCAGTAAATGTTTCTATTTTCAACTTACATCCCCCCAAATATAGCTTTATTTCACAATCTGACTTGATTCAGGCATAATGTTTGTTCAACAACTGCGCCCTATTCTGGATTATCGTAGATCAAGGGCATAGAATATAGTGTCGTATCGATCTTTGCCGACTGCTACAAAGCGAGGCAATCGACCATACTCTGTGAAACCTAGTGATTTATACAATTTGGCAGCTCGATCATTGTCACAACGGAAGTCAAGGGTTAGAACTTCAATCCCAGTATTGACAGCAGTAGAAATTAATTGATTCATAATTCTGTGCCCTAAACCAAGACCTTGATATTGTGGATCGATTGCCACTTTTTCTATGTCAGCATGGGGATAATGAGTCGGACGACTGTAGCGTCTCCAGTACCCAATACCTGCAAGATCTTGATCGACCCAGATGGCAATTAGGCATGCATCACTATTTTCACTTGCAATGGCCAATTCCCTAATGAGGCCAGTCACCTCTTTAGTTGAAGGTGGATCAACCCACCCAATTGCCGCGCCGTTTAAAACGAGTTCCTGTAATAAATGCGTTGTTTTTTTTAAAAACGATAAGTCTTCTGTGTCTCCGATATCTACTGTACGTAACACAATAGACTCCTCCATCAGATTCCCCCTATCTGTTTCGTAATCTCTAAAAATGTATTCCGTAATCTGGTCCTTTATTGAATAAGTTCAGATTTTTAAAGAAATCATATTTATTAATTATATCTTGATACCTGCATTTCTTAATGAAAATCGAGGCTGCATTAAAAAAATATCATAAATAAGTTTGTGTGGATTAATTGTAGTTTGATAGTGGGCTTCATTTTGAGCTTATTCATCAATTTCGATTTTATTTTTAATGAGGTTTACAAACGTTACTGAGTTTCTTTTTCGAACTGCATTTGTAATATGAAGATAAATTTGTTTCGTAATTTCATCATCAGAATGGCCAAACTCTTCCTTATCCTTTCTATACTTACACCGGCTTCTGATAAAAGGGAAGTATGTATGTGAATGCTGTCCAGTGTCAGGTTTAAATTAAATTTAGCTATTTTTCAACTGAGTATTGGAACAGCATAAAAGAAAATTGGGAAACAGGAAAAAAGTATATGCTAATAGTGATATTAAAGTCTCTACATATACAAACGTCGATACAGTTGGGACACCTGACAGAGTTAAAACTAAAGTGTTTTTTGGGAGCATATTTGTTAAGTAATTATTAACAATATGCTCTTGTTTTTGGAAACTATGATCTATTGTTAGGATGTGAAATTCCCGTTAGCTTTTGAACATCGTTATATTAAGTCTTCTAAGAAAGCTTTATTTATTACATGCCTTAAAGTACAACCTAGCGATATAACACAATGTTTAATACCTTAGTCATCAATTTTCTCTTCTTGGCAGGAAAAGCAAATAAGCTTATGGTTACTTTGAATAATTCCATCTAAAAAACCACTTCGGCAGTAAATTTTATCACCGCATAAATCACATTTACCAATATACTCTTTTTCCATAAAAACCTCCTTATATGCTTGCTTTTTCTGTAATTTTATTTCTGTCAATAAAATATGAACGAAACCATATTCCAATTTCAATAACTAATATTAACAATACGGTCCAATTCCAAAAACTTAATATAATCTCATGCAACGATTCCAAGGTACTTTTATAATCAATATTACTGTGAATCTTGAAAGTAAATGCATAAAACATACCAAAGGTAAAATTCCTTGACCATTGGCTAACATTATATGTGAATATTCCTTTTTTCCAACCAAGATTAGAGACTCTTTTAATTCCTCTTACTATCTCTATACTTTCTACCAATAGAAATAAAATGAATACCAACAACCAGAATATTAAAATAAGGTCTGCTGATAGAAGATGAGAGGAGACAATTGCTAATCCAGTAATAGATAACGCTCCGTGTATAATACAATTAGTATTGGTCCAATCATCTAAAAGTGACCAGTTATTCCTGCTGTATCGAAAAATAATTAAGAGTATACCTAATCCATAAAATAATAATCCTATCATGATTATTATTTTAATTAATTTAATTGGTATTTGTTGAAAGAAAGGTAACCATGAAAGCACCATTGATTGTGTGGCTACAGTAGAAAGTAAAATAATGCCGTGAACAGGATATTTTTGTGACTTTTTATAAAGTCGTTTAAAATTATATAAACAAATTAAAAGGAAACCTAACCATAATAAAGTATTTACACAAACAATTCCTTGAACAAATCTATGGAATTCAGGAAGATATTTCATAATTACATTGCTTAATACAGAAATACCTGCAATCCAGGTTCCTATTACAAAAGAATTGACGGGATTAATCAACAAACTAATTAGAAAATCTTTATGAAAAAGTTGTATTGTAATTAATGTATAGATTAACATCCCGATATACAAAAAAATAAAAACGAAAAATAATTTTATGTTCTCTAGAAACGGAAAAGCGTCTATAGTGACGAAAAGAAAAATACCTAGGGCCATTATAATGGCTCCAGAGGAAGGATTTATAATAATATTTTTAGAAGCCATTTTATTTCACCTATTCTAATCTTATGCATCTAATAGTAACGCTAGCTGGTTAATAACTCAACAATGATTTAGATACAATTAATTTTTCTTTTATCGGATGTAAATGTAGAAAAATAAAAGCCCCCTTTGATAAGAAGGGGGCGGATAAAATATGAGCTCAATTGAAATATCATCATACTACATATTTACGCTCGACTTTAATTAATAATCCTTAACCTCAAACTCCGTTCCTTCCATATAACGCTTCATAACTTGATTAGTCATATCCTTCAATTGCTCAGAAGGATATTCAATCACACCACTATTACCTCTGCTATTCCAGCGATAAGTAGTTTTTCGTCCGATTGTTGAGGATTCAGTTTTTTAAAAGGCAGATGTATCTAGTGACTCTGCTTGCCCTTTCGTACTTAAACGATAGTCTTTCACTTCCGTACCTGCGAACCAGTCATAGACATTTTTTCTTTTTTTATTAGTAAGAGGAATTATTAGATATAATAATATTACAAGATTGACAGCATTAAGGACCATAAGAATGGTGATTTCAGAAAAGTCTGTTGGAAGCATTAATCGCCATATGCCAAAGTGAGCAACCTCCCATGGAAGAAACTTGATAGCTGTTCGAAAAGCTGAGCGACCGATTCCAATACGCTGTCCGAAACTATCAACAACACGAATGCCCATTTTTCTCTTCCCTAATGTTCCCTGCCATTTAGAACATTCACATACAATAAAATAAAGCGAAGCTGGCAACGTAATCAAAAGGAAACCTGTCAGTTCAGCTGTTACTGGAGAGCTTGAAAATAGGTGGCTAATATATGATCTGAAAACGAAAGAAATGGTACCTAGAACAAATATACCGTATATTAAGATAACGAGATAATCTAATAAAAAAGCGTAAATGCGGATTTTAAATGACGCATAAGGCATATTGAATCGGCTCCTCTATTTCGTTTTAAAAATCTCTCAAACAACTCATCTCTATACATTACTATTAAAGCCTCAAAAAATATTGCCTAAGAAATGGTCCAATAATACTTAAGCGTTGACGCAACTTTATTTTAACCAATGATCTGGTTTTTCTAAGAAGTTTGGTATTTTCGTATGGATATTTTCTTAGCTGCAAAATAAATTGCGTATGGGCTATATGTCTTTATGAATACTGGAGTAAGGTCATTAAGATGCAGTTAGTTCGTCTGTTTAAGTCCTTCGAAATACACATCTAACACGTGCATCGCTTCATCAATTGAATCAAAGGAACCTTTCTCGGCGATCCATAATGCGCTTTCGTTCATGGCCCCTGATAAAGAATGGGTCAGTGATTCTACCGACAGAGACAGAAAACAACCGTTCTTCTGCATTTGTTCAAGCTGATTGTATAGAAGTCTCATTGAATGATTGGCATCTAATTGTCGCCAACGATTCCAACCGATGACCACAGGACCATCAATGAGAATTATCTGTTTATGGTCAGGCTCAATTGCAGACGTGATAAATGCTCGACAACCAAGTGACAGCTGTTCCCATTGATCTGAACTCTTGCTTGCCTGCTGCTCGATATTTTGAGCAATCTGCTTCTGAATGGATTCAATAACGGCGAAAAAGAGTCCTTCTTTATTCTTAAAGTGATGATACAATGCACCACGCGTCAGACCTGAATCTTTCACAATATCTTCGAGTGCTGTTTTTGCATATCCATATTTTGCAAAATGTTGTTTCCCTGTTTGGAGGAGTAATTGTATTGTTTCTCCCGCTTCAGCTTTTGTCTTCTTCATTTATTATTCACCAACCCTGTGCATAAATGCAAGAGCATCTTGGTCATTGACTTTTATCAATGAACGTAGTCCATGCTTTACTGTCCAATTGATGTTTTTCCCATGCAGCTTATGCATCTTTTTTATCCATTCTATTGTTTCCTCTTTATACGTTTTTGACAAGTCATTCAGGTGATTTCCAACAGATTTTTGAACATACTTGGAATGATCGGTTATCAATGGCTCGAGCAAAGAAAGATTCATATACGGATCGTCGCTAAGCACGTCGATTCGTTTTGCCCAAGGTAGACGAGGACGTGTTCCCTCACTAACGAGTCGACGTACATGTGCATTCTCATCGATCGCCCATATACGAAGTTTCTCTAACATTTCTTGTTCATAATGCAGTAAGTAGGGGCGAATCGCATATTCGGACGTATGACGTTTCGTAATTTCATACAAGGCGTCCATCGATACATCAAAGTCATTCAATCCATACACTTCAACGTAATGAGCAATTGGCATTAAAAAATAACCATTTGCAAACATTCCTTGTTCTGTTTTGTTTTCTGGCCCAAGCATTTGTTTCAAAATTCCAATCGCATCAACGTAAGGTAAGCCGAGCGCTTTGTGCAATTCTTTAGAGATGACGGCTACCCTTTCTTTTAGCTCCAATTCTTTGACGAGATTATTCACGCCCTTAATAAATGAATTACGAGGGAATTCCGGATAAATAAGGGATATTTGGTGCCCAAAGAATTGCGCTAATTCTCCGTCAAAATAATACTTCAATGGAATGTAACTGCTCATGACAGAGTATCCTTGAAATGACTTTGGAATTCAGCAGATGGAGTTATTGCTTGAATGACATCGATAAGAATTCCGTTCGGATCGGATGTAATGAAATGACGCTGCCCAAAATCTTCATTCCGTAAATCGAGTACGATAGGGAGGTGATGTTCACGAATTAAGCGATCGTATAGGGCATCAACGTCTTTTACCTCAAGATTTAAAATCAGACTGGTCGTAATCTGCTGTCGAATCTCTGATGGAACTGTATCATGATGATGATGAAGCACCGCTAGCTCAAACGAATCCAACCTTAAACTCACATACCAATCAATTTCAAAAACGACTTCAAACTGAAAGTGGCTTACAAAAAAATCTACAGAGCGAGAAACATCATCCGTAAGAATTACAGGATAAAACCCAGTCACTGCCATCAAACTACACCCCTTTAAATAGTTGTTAGGTTAATTTTAACATACATACTGTATGTATGTAAATATCATTTCATTAATAAGGAACTATTTGGTTAAGAAAGCAACGAATTTCAAACCTATGAAATCTTAATCGATTACAAAACTACCGTCTATTCAACTTACTAACCACTCAATGGATTAAGAAGTAGATCAATATAAGGCATGATCTAGGGGAATTGAACCGCAAAAAACAAGAAGAATTTCTTACTCTTTCTTGCTACGATGAAGGCGGAAAGGAGTGAGAGGATGGAAAATAAATCCATTGGATTATTTCAAGGAATTGCTTTATACATTGCAACGATCTTAGGATCAGGAGTTCTTTTTTTGTCTGGTGCGACAGCCACAATAGCGGGTCCTGCGTCCATTCTATCTTGGTTTATCGTGATTTTAATTAATTTCCCAATTGCATACTCCTTTGCGAGTTTAGCTCGGCAATATCCAGATGCGGGTGGAGCTGCAACTTTTGTCAGAAATTCTTTTGGGAATCATCTAGGCAACATTGTTGGTTGGTTTTATTTCATAACAGCTGCAGTCGGACAAACAATTGTTTCCTTAACAGGCGCTTTTTATTTTAGTCAAGCTTTTGGATTTTCACAATCTGAAAAGACGCTTATCGCTATTTTTATTTTGGTGATTGCAGGTGTTTCAAATTATTATGGTATCAAAGTCAGTGGCAAGGTTGCGTTATTTATAAGTGCTAGTTTGTTGATTCTATTATTGTTGGCTGTATTTTTCTCTTTGCCAAGTATACAGTGGAAGAATTTTGTCCCTTTTGTCCCGAATGGATGGTTTTCTGTTGGGAATGCTATAACACTTATTTTTTGGTCTTTTTTCGGCTGGGAGGCGATTTGTAGTCTGTCGAATAACTTCAAAAGACCAGAAAAAGATATTGTAAAAGGGGCGATGCTTAGTGCTATTGTCATTGGTATCTTGTTTTTGGCCTTAAGTCTTGTCACCATAGGAACAGCGACGTATGGATCTACAGAAAGCAGTCTATCCCCTATTGGTGTTATAATGGGAGATACAATAGGTATAGGTGCTAAGATTGTTACGGCGGGATTAGCTCTAATCATTTGTACAGGGACAGCGAATGCCTTTGTAGCTAGTCTAACTCAATTAGGTTATTCGTTAAGCAGAGATGGCGCTTTTCCGAAATTTTTCTCAAGACTGCATCGTACCACTCAAATTCCTACACGAATGGTTTTATTTATTATCTGTTTTGCGATAGCCGGTATTTTAGTAACAGTGGCTATGTCATTAACATTTAACGATATTTTGTTTATCCCGACTTCCTTTGGAATTTTAGTCTACATTCTTTCTATGGCAGCAGGTGTCAAATTATTCAAGACATATACCCTGCCATGGTGGGCATCAGGGGTTTCTTTCATTTTGTGTTTACTTGTAATCCCATTTTTTCAAATGTACATATTGGTTCCATTAATTGTCATCGCTTTATATGTGATTTATATGATTTTTAGTAAGGAGATTTTTTCCTTTAAGGGGGAGTAAAAATCGAATGATAAGTCCAAAAGACCTTTCTAAGGATATGATGTGGGAAGCAACAGTTACATGTGATTCTACATTTGATGGCAGATTTTATTACGCTGTTAAGACAACGGGAATTTTTTGTCGGCCATCATGCAAATCTAAGATACCAAAATATGAGAATGTTTCCTTTTTTTTGAATGCAGAAGAGGCGCTAAAAACAGGATTTCGCCCTTGTAAAAGATGTCGCCCCGATCTACAATTAAAAACGTATGAACCATTAAAAGCAATTATTGATGATACGATGCAGATCATAAACAGTCATTATGATCAAAAAATGCTTATGAATGAATTGGCATCCATGGTAGGGGTCAGTCGTTTTCATTTAAACCGGCTCTTCAAAGACAGTACAGGGGATACTCCGCGTATTTACTTGGAAAAGGTTAGGATTAAGAAAGCAAAAGAACTTCTACTAACGACTAGTTTAAATAGCACAGAAGTCGGTTATCAAATCGGCTATCAAAGTATTTCCAGTTTTTATAATGCATTTAAACGGAGTACTGGACTTTCACCGATTCAATTTCAGAATCAATATGTCAAAAGTCCGACTACTTAGGTTTGGCGTTTTGGATGATTTTTAAAATCCAATCTATATGTGAACGCACTTTCGTTTTTTATTTATGTGTAATCACCACATTTATTATGGACAAATGCAACTAAACAGAAAAGGGAAACCTTGGGTAATACATTATGTCATGGGCTGTGTAATAAAATATCGTGCAGCAACTTTCGCTTTAAATTATTTTTTGATGCGGATATAGTAGTGTGTTTACAAAATGTATTTGGCTGGATAATTTTCTGGAACAATAATATCTATTCCAATCAATCCTTTATAACCAACATTCGAAAAGCAGAAACGCAATCCCCTAAATACAAATTTACTACGTACTTCTTCTTGACTCATTCTAAATGAGTAACCTTCTGGCGATTCAATGAACATTCTCTTTTTATTATTCAATATTTCTTTTAGTCCAAGCGCTTCTTCTTCGAATAGTTCTATTCCTATGATAATTCCGTTTTTATCTATATCAACATTTAGAAAGGGATTTACTTCTAATTCTTCTGTTTCATCAATTTTATATTTATACTTTTTATTAACAATATAGACATATCCAATTTTAACATCATCATCGAATTCAATTCTTCTACCCATTTCTTTCTCTCCTTGTTCCTCTAATTTGATTCCATATATATTCCTTGAAGTATTTATATTATACAGATAGGAAGGCGGTGGTAACATATCGTTTATAAATTATAAAATTTTTTTGACGGAACGAGGATAGAATCGTTTTATGTAAACAAACATCCGAGTGGATTCGAGTGAAACCATTCGGATGATGATAGGAATAAGCTACTTTTGTCTTCGTCTCTATCGCTTAAGTTAATTATTCATTGATCATTATACATCAGTAAACACTAGAGGGATTTGTTTTCCTTGGTCATTCGTCATAGACTTTTCCTAAGATAACTGCATTGTTGTTATACACGTATTGTCGCCTTCAAAGGTGGAGATTTCTGATTCTGATACTTTTCCGCCATATTCTATTTTTACTTGAAATGTTTTATTCCTTGGCAACCATAAATCAATAAATCCATTTTTAAATGAGGTCATGGTTTCATCAATCACCACATTCCCCTCGTCATCTTGAATATATACATCAAACTCTTTTTCGACCAATTCGCCTTGGCAACCAGTTAGACTATGATTGGTACAAGGATGTGTTGCTTTCATAAATGGTGCAATCGAAACAAAAAATTCATCCTCTGGAAGATCATAAGTAGTCTCTTTATTATTACTGTCCGTTACAATAAGTTCTTCTGAAGTAATGGATGCTGTCCCATCATCAACACGATTAACACTGTAATCGTGTACCATTTCTTTTATATTATTTTCTTCTTTTTTATTCGAACTACTATCATCACAGGCAATTACTACTAACATGAGGAATAGTCCAGCCACTGCAAGAAGGCATTTCTTCATCTATTATTCAACTCCTATTTTAATTAAGTAACTTAATGCGATTTCTTTTTCATTTTAGCTTCATTCAAGCTTCTATATACCCTCCTTCTATAATAAGTGAAGCTTTAATGATGTCTTAAGAGCTAAAAACAGGTTTCTACTTGTTAGTTTAAGATAAATAGTTGCAGAAATTATGTAGAAGCTGTGACGGTTTATGAACAAAAATTTTAGGGAGTACCATTTATTTCTGAATTTCAATGGAGTGTTTCTCAAGAGAAAAGATAGTGTCGGCCATATATCTTATAAATCTAAAAATTAGATTGTATATTGACTTTGATTCAAGAGGTTACTATAATCGTGAAGTTGCATCATAGTGGGATAAAACATTATTTATATTTAGTAGCTTTAGAGGTTAAGAAATAGTTGATTTCTAAAGTTTTTTATATATGACTTTTTTTGTTTAAGGAGGTTATTTATATGAAAAATATTTTTAAAGATGTGCTGTTAATAATCGTTGGTTCTTTTCTTATCGCTGCCTCCGTTCAATTTTTTGTTATACCGAACAGGCTCGGTGACGGAAGCACAATAGGTATGTCTCTCATTTTATATTATTTATTTGAGATTCCTACTAGTATTAGTACGTTTATCATTAATCTGATTTTTATTGCCATCGCATATAAATTTTTAATGAAAAGAACCATCGTTTATACCATATTAGGCGTAGCGATGAGCTCTTTATTTCTAGGAATTCTAAGCTTTGTTCCTTTTGGTATTGAAGATATGGTATTGGGCATTATCTTCGGTGCATTATTACTCGGGGCTGGTTTAGGCCTGATTTTCATTGCTGATGGCTCGACCGGTGGAACTACCCTCCTGGCTTATTTACTAAATTACACTAAGGGATACAGCTTCTCCAAGAGTCTTTTTTATATGGATAGTGTTATTATAGCAGCGTTTATATTTATTATTGGAGTTAATAATATGCTGTATAGCTTTATATTTGTTTATCTGTGTACAAAAATAGCGGATCAAGTAATTGGAGGTTTCCATAATAAGAAAGCCATGACAATTATGTCAGATAAATATGAAGAAATCTCTAACGTAATTACAAACGAATTTGGCAATGCCGCTACGATTTATTATGGATACGGATACTACGTAAATAAAGATAAAAGAATTATCTATACGGTTATTAAAAAGACGGAGCTATTAAAAATCAAAAAACGAGTGCAAACCATTGATCCAAGCTCCTTTGTTGTAATTCATGAGGTGAAAGAGGTAGTTGGTGGAAAACTAGGATTTGTAAGTAGTAACACTCGGACAAATTAAAATAGACAAGCTTTCGTCGAGAGCTTGTCTATTTTATCATTCGGATGAATGGAAGGTTATTTCTCTGTAAAAATGAGATACTCGATGTATACTTGATGTTTACTGTATATCCACCATTTCTGGTCACAGCAGTCTCTATAGAACCATGGATTACTTTTAGCATTTGTGTACTCCATTTTCTCCATTACTTTTTAGCTATCATGAAAACCCCCTCGATATTGATATTCTATCGAATTTACATATCTCGCTCCCTATTTTATTATCATTAAAACGATTGTTAATTATTCAAGAGAATGGAAGCTTTATGATAATCATAGATACTCCGATAAGTCTAAACCTTCTGATTGGAAATTTTCTACATATAGTGACAGAAAGTTTCATGTATGAAAGGGGATACACGCAATAAATTTCAAGTTATGGTACAATGTTTCATAAGTAGCTAATGTCATTGACACTAAGTTTCATAGTAATTATCATCAAACTATGTAAGGAGGAGCGATCAATTGAAAATCGCAACCATTCGCTTAAAGGAGTATTACGAGCAGGCGAGTACAACAGAGAAAGAAATTATTTCATATATACTTGCCAATCCAGAAGAAACATCGAAGTTGACCATTTATCAGCTTGCAGAGCGGACATTTTCCTCGCCAGCTTCTATCATCCGACTTTGCAAAAAGAATAGCTTTAATGGATACAAAGAGTTTTCTAAATCGCTTCTATTTGAACAAGCAGTAAGAAAAAACTATAAAAACAAAAGAATAACGGATGTAACCAAGGTGGACAGTGTGAAGGAAGTTGTTGATAAGGTAACCAACAAGAACATCTTATCATTAGAAGAAACAACCAGCTTGCTTGACTACGATGTCATTGATGCGTGCGTCAAATCCATTTACAGATGTGAGAAGCTGGTGTTATTTGGTATCGGTGCCTCGTTAATTGTTGCCAAAGATGCGCAGCTGAAATTTACTCGAATTAATAAAATGGTATATGTAGCGGAAGATTGGCACACGCAATTGTTAATGGCGAAAAATATGACTGCGCATGATATTGGTATTGTTATTTCATATTCTGGTGAGACAGAAGAAATGATTCAATGCGCCAAAACAGTACAAGAAAATCAAGCAGAACTTATTTCTATAACCAAGTATGGAAGCGCAACCATATCTGACATGGCAGATCATAAACTTTTTGTTGCTGCAAATGAATACGCCTTTCGAAGTGGCGCAATGTCCTCAAGAATATCTCAATTGAATCTGATCGATATTCTTTATACAACTTATGTAAATATGCATTATGAAAAATCAATTGAAATTCTAGAAAAAAACCAGATAAAAAAGGAGTCTCATTAAATGATTAACTTAGATAAGATGACAACTGAAAAACAAAATTTGAAGACAATGAACTTGGACCAAATGTCCGTTTTAGAAGCATTGAAGGTGATGAATAAGGAAGATCAGCAAGTAGCAAAAGCAATGGAAGCCCATCTTTCAGAAATTGAAAAGGCTGTAAAAGCAATTATTGAAGCTTTTGAGCAAGAAGGAAGATTGATTTATGTTGGAGCAGGTACAAGTGGGCGTCTGGGTGTACTTGATGCAGCGGAGTGTCCACCAACGTTTGGTACAGAGCCAAATCAAGTAATCGGTTTAATTGCCGGCGGCGAAAAGGCATTTACGAAGGCAGTTGAAGGTGCTGAGGACAGCAAATCAATGGGAGAGCAAGATTTAAAGGAGATTCAATTGCAACCGAAAGATGTTGTAGTCGGTCTTGCAGCTAGTGGGCGAACACCTTATGTGATTGGAGCTTTAGACTATGCTAATACAATAGGTGCAAAGACAGTGGCTATCGCTTGTAACCAAAACTCAGAAATTGGGGAGATTGCCAAAATCGCTATTGAAGTAACTACAGGACCTGAGGTTTTAACTGGTTCTACTCGATTAAAAGCAGCTACTGCACAGAAATTAATTTTAAATATGCTCTCTACAATCTCTATGGTTGGGATTGGAAAGGTTTATCAAAATTTAATGGTGGATTTACAAACCACCAATCAGAAACTAGAAGTGAGGGCGTTGCGCATCATCATGGCTGCAACAGAAGTAAACCAAGATGTAGCCCAAGCAAAATTAGAAGAGGGGGAAGGAAATGTGAAGCTAGCTATTACCATGATTCTATTGAATTGTGATGTAGCCACTGCTAAACAGAAGCTTCAGGAGTCAAACGGGCATATTAGAAAAACACAACAATAAACAGATGGGAGAGGGGTTATTATGGCGAATGAAAAAGAGAAATTCATAGATGAAATTGTCGAGCTGATTGGTGGAAAGAATAACATCCAATCAGCAACCAACTGTATGACTCGGATGCGTATTCGTATCAAGGATGAGAGTAGTGTGGATGTAAAAGGATTAAAGGAGTTAAATGATGTGATGGGGGTTGTACAAGCTGAAACACTTCAAATCATCGTTGGTCCAGGGAAAGCAAAAAAGCTAACAGATTTACTGTTGGAAAGGTACAATGTATCCTCTGAAGATGGTCAGACTGAAATGACAGGAAATCAAACAGTTACGGAGGATTGGCAGGAAAATAAAGCTTCTATCAAACAGAAGCAGAAGAAAGGTAAATTAAAGTCCGCACTTGAAACAATTGGTGGTATCTTTATTCCAATGATTCCTGCTATCATTGCAGCCGGTATTTTCAATGGATTCAGCAGCTTGATCGGAACGCTGCAAGGGGAAGGAACGCTGACAGGCGATTTTTGGGAAGCAACACGATTACTGTTTTCTCTAATCGGAACAGGGTTTCTAGGATATTTCTCTATTTTTACAGGTATTAATGCGGCAAAACGATTTGGAGCCACTGAAGCGCTTGGTGGTATGATTGGAGCCATTTCTATTGCTTCACCACTAGTTGAACTTTCGCAGCTTTTTGGGCTTTATGATGCGGATGAGCCGTTAAATTCCATCTTAACGACAGGAAAAGGTGGTATTATTGGTGTTATTTTTGGAGTGTTTATTTTAGCTAAGTTAGAAAAAATGATACGTAAACGAGTTCCAGACGTATTAGATTTAATCGTGACACCAGTAGCAACATTACTGATCACAGTAGCTCTCTTTGTATTTATTATTATGCCGATATCTGGAATATTCTCTGATTGGCTTGTTAGTGGGTTAAGTGTAATTATTGGTTCTGATAACACAATCGTTAGTATTATATCGGGTTATATTCTATCTGCTGTATTTTTACCAATGGTATTACTAGGTCTGCATCATGGTTTGATTCCGATTTACGCTATTCAACTAGATGTACTTGGAGGCGTTTCACTGTTCCCGGTACTAGCCATGGCAGGAGCTGGACAAGTTGGTGCGTCCATCGCCATTTATCTAATATGTAAAAAAGTAGGTAATCACCGCATGAAGCAAATTATAGCAGGTGCGCTGCCAGCCGGGATTCTTGGTATCGGTGAGCCTTTGATATATGGGGTTACCTTACCGCTAGGAAAGCCTTTTATTACTGCGGGCTTAGGCGCAGGTTTTGGTGGAGCATATGTTATGATGATGCAGGTCATGGCGAATGCTTGGGGACCATCTGGATTAGTAGCTGTTCCATTGATGCAAGCAGATAAAATGATTCATTATGTTATCGGTATTTTTATCGCGTATATTGGAGGCTTTATTATTACGCGCCTATTCATTAAAAAAGAAGATGTTGCAAATGCCTAAACCACTAGGGATCTCTGTATATGTGTCTACTTTTGAATTACAAATTCCGATGTTAGAAAAGCTAAAAGGAAAAAACAGTTCCATTTTTACTTCATTTCATATTTCAGAAGAGGTAAACGATAGTTATGTGACTAAGGCAAAGGACATGTGCAAATGGCTTCATCAACATGGTTTTCAAATCATTGCAGATGTATCACCGAAAACATTAGAAATTTTTGCTCAACACGGTCTTATTCGTTTTGCAGAAGATATGCATGTTTCCGTACTGCGTCTAGATTATGGCTTTGATGAACAAGAAATAACGCGGACTGCCAAGCAAATTCCAATCGCTTTTAATGCATCCACCTTAAATTTAGATGCACCATTTGTTTTAGAAGGTCACAAGTTATATGCCATGCATAATTTCTATCCAAGACCAGAAACAGGATTAGACTGGAAGCTTTTCGAAACTATTAATCAAACAATTAAGCAAAATGGGTCTGCACAACTGGTGGCATTTATTCCAGGGGATGAAATATTACGTGGTCCGATTTATGAAGGTCTACCAACAATAGAGACCCATCGAGAGTTGCCACCTTATGTTGCTTATTTAGATTTAATCAAGAATCATTCTGTTTATCAAGTGTTTATTGGGGATGTAACCATTTCTTCCGAGCAGCTAAAGCTGATTGAAGACTATCGATCAAGCAAGATTATCTCACTTCCTGTAAGGTTTGAATCTGATTTTGACTACTTATACGATCACGTGTATTCCATTCGGATTGACTCACCAAGCGGTTTAATGCGATTGCAAGAATCGCGAGGGTATGCATCTCAAGGGAAAACGATTAACGTACAACATTGTACGGAAAGAACAAGAGGAAAAGTCACAATAGATAATGAGGCGTATAAACGTTATTCAGGAGAGATACAAATCATGCGTCAACATTATCCAAAAGATGGAAGGGTTAATGTCATTGGCGAGATAATAGAAGGGTATGTTCCCCTTGTTGATTGTGTAAAAAATGGAGAAAAAATCCGATTCGTCAAAATTTAATCTGGAGAGAAGAAGATTCTCTATTCCTAGCCTGATTTTTATTACGGTGGTACAGCAGCCATTAAACAGAGAAGGGGGAACAAGTTGACACATTTTGCATTACAGTTTTATGATTTTAACGAATGGGCAAACAAACAAATTTTTAGTCGACTAAACGAACTTCCGGAAGATATTTATCATCAAGAAGTTCAAAGTGTGTTTTCATCGATATCGAAAGTACTGGCACATGTTTATCTTTCCGATCTTGGCTGGTTAGGAGTTTTTTCTGGTAGAAGTATGAACTATGCATTAAGGATAGCTGAACAATTAAAAGAAGAAACAGAGGAAACAGGGTTAGCGGACATGGAGAAGCTGTTTTTGGATTTATCTGATCGATACAAAACATTCCTTAGCCAAAAAGAAAATATAGATAAGCAGCTTGTGATTGAACATCCCTCTGGCGAGCTAATGAACACAAGCGTATCCGAATTAGTACCTCATGTGGTGAATCACGGAACTTATCATCGAGGTAATATTACAGCTATGTTAAGGCAAATGGGCTATGCTTCTGTACCCACAGATTATGGAGTTTATTTATATATACAAAACAGCAATCAAACGAAATAAAATATTAGAAAGTAACTTTATAATTGATGAGCAGCTCTTAAAGGGCACCTCTATTAAATACCCTTTAAGTAGTAATCCACTCTAATCCATTACAGGTTGGGGGATAGAGAGAATGGATATTGTTGGGAAAGGGGCTGCTCATTAATTCAATTCCCTTTCTGAAACAATAAAACACGTAAAATTGTTTTGTAGCAGCCTTCCATTTGGAATAAAGAAGATATGTATAACTAGCAGCATGTAGAAATAGTCCAATAGATGCTTTAGCTTCGATATCATTTTGTTATAGAATATGATTCAATAAAAATAAACACTGTTTTCATCTCCATTATTGTATGCTTACATATAATTTCGATGAATGCAGTGTCTTTTAATTGGTAGTTGGAAAGGATGAATTGCAATGAAAAAGCTATATTATGGTGGAGAAATTATCACGATGGAAAAAGACAAGGAACCAGTAGAAGCTGTATTGGTGGAGGATGGTGTCATTCAAGACTTAGGATCGTTATCCAAATTGGAACCACTATTCCAAGATGACAACATCGAAAAACATAATCTAGAAGGAAATACACTATTACCTTCCTTCATTGATCCCCATAGCCATATTTCGATGGTTGGTCCTGTTGCAGCTTTGTGTGATTTAAGTGAATGTGATAATTTCAATGAGATTGTGGACCAATTGAAGGCGTATATAAAAGAGAAGCAATTAAAAGATTCCGATCCAGTGATCGGTTTTGGTTACGACCATAATGTATTACAAGAAGCGGAGCATCCAACCAAGGAAGTTCTTAATCAAGTGTCAATGGATAGAATAGTTATCGTTATGCATACATCTGGGCATATGGGCTGCGTCAATGACTTGGCCTTACAAATTGCTGGCATTGATGAAAATACCAAAGATCATGAAGGCGGCACAATTGGTAGAGTACAAGGAACACTAGAGCCTAATGGGTATTTAGAAGAGGCGAGTATGATGGCTATGCGAGAAAAGTTAACGGGTGACATGGGGACAAATTTTGCAGCCATGATGCAGCAAGGACAAGAGATGTATATCAAAAATGGGATTACGACATGCCAGGACGGGGCGACAAGTAAAGAAATCATGCAGCTTTTTCATACCTTAGCAGATGAGAATGCACTCATGATAGATGTCGTTGCCTATCCATTAGTAATGGAAACACCGACAGAATTGCTGGAACAATATAAAAGATACGCTAAAAAATACAGCAATCGTTTTAAATTAGGGGGGTATAAGCTTTTCTTAGACGGTTCTCCACAAGGAAAAACAGCTTGGTTAACTGAACCATATGAAGGGGAAACAGATTACAAAGGATACGCATGGTATCAGGATGAAGAAGTGCGGCAATTCGCTTTAACTGCAATAAATGATGATGTTCAACTACTGACACACTGTAATGGCGATGCCGCATCAGATCAATTACTACGAAGCTATGCGAATGCTTTGCAGGTCTCAACTAATCCGAATAAACATAAGCTGCGCCCAGTGATGATTCATTGTCAAACTGTACGTGATGATCAATTAGATGAAATGCTGAAATTGGATATGATTCCATCGATTTTCAATGTGCACACCTACTATTGGGGAGATGTACATCTTAAAAACTTAGGAGCAGAGCGAGGCAGCAGGATTAGTCCAGCAAAAACAGCTTTTGATAAAGGATTGGCTGTGAATTTTCACCAGGACTCTCCTGTAGTTAAACCTGACATGCTTCATGCCATATGGTGTGCTGTGAATCGTAAAACAAGAAGTGGAAGTACCATCGGTGAGCAGGAATGTGTTACTGTGTATGAAGCATTACAAGCTGTTACCATCAATGCGGCGTATCAATATTTTGAGGAGAATAATAAAGGAAGTATTGCCATTGGGAAATACGCCGATTTAGTAATATTAGACCAGAACCCACTTACCGCGAATAAAGAGGAGATTAATAAGATTAACGTACTAGAGACCATTAAAGAAGGAAGTACGATTTACCAAAAGAATGAGACATGAACATCATGCTTGGACTCTCAATGAGAAGGTATTCGTTTAAAAGAAAGGCTTCTTGATTTACCCTTGTAGCTTGATTTATCAAAGTAAAAAGAATATAAAGCCTAATTTCTCCATGCGAGAAATTAGGCTTAATTTGTAATAGCTTTTTCATAAAGATGTATCCATGTTTTGATATTATTTAGAAACATGGAGAGGTAATCATCCTGGTTCTTATTGGTTTTGTTCCTCTTCTAATTCGTTTCCTTGATCCTGCTGTTGTTCCGTAGGCTCTTCGCTCGGATCTGGTTCCTGCTCATCATTTGTTGTCCCACATCCAAACAACAAACCAGTAGAAAGAAGTGCTGTGAAAATGGCAACTGGTAATTTCTTTTCCTTCATACTAATCACCTCATTTAGAATTTTTAATTGCTCCCTTATTTTTACCCAGATTAATTGTACCTATTCTTGTTAGATAAAAAGAAGATCAATTGATGAAGGGTTTTTTTGCAAAAGCTATTTAGCTGCTCTCTTGTAAATACTTCTTAGATAAGTTGGGATACTATTTCATGAATACAGTTATAAAAGACTTTTAAAGATATCGGAGTTTACTAAAAAATGACATTATTGCACTTAACTATCGAACTTATCGTCGGTTTTTTTGTTTTATTTATCATCGTTAAATTTGTAGGGAAAAAGATCATTGATCAAATATCTCCTTTTACTTTTATCGCGGCTATTGTATTAGGAGAATTACTTGGAAATGCATTATACGATAATAAAATAGGTGTTTTTTATATCGTGTATTCTTTGATCATCTGGGGAGGTTTACTTTTCTTGGTGGAGTATCTAAGCCAAAAACTCCTATCCTTCAGGGGTATGGTAGAAGGGAAACCCTCTGCACTAATTAAAAATGGCGTTGTAGATCGAGAAGCATTAAGGAAAAACAGGATAAACTTAAATCAGCTGCAAAGTCTTCTCCGACAAAGCGAAACCTTTTCAATACGTGAGGTTGCTTATTGCTATTTAGAAGCAAACGGATCAATTAGTATTTTAAAAAAATCAAAGTATCAAAAAACGGCTCAGGAAGATTTCAATATGCCTTCAAAAGTAGTCTCCGTCCCTGTCACCATAATAAGGGACGGTAATGTTTTATGGGATGAAATAAATGATCTGGGCTATGATGAATCGTGGTTAATATCACAGTTGAATTCCCAGAATATTACTGACTATAAAGATGTTTTTATTGCCGAATGGCTCCATAAAGACGGTCTTTTTGTACAGCCATTCAAGAATTAAACGTTAGTTACATTCATTGCAGAGAGAGTGAATGATAATCACAACTCCGTAATATAGTATGTTATATTCATATTGATAAAGTCATGGAAGGAGCATAATACATGTGTTGCTCATGCTGTCCAGTAACTGATAAACCCCTTATCTAAAAATGAAATTTAATTAGATAAGGAGATGAAAACATGTTAATTCAAAATAAAATGATTCAACGTGTGAGAGAGAAATGTATTCAAGATGATTCCGTTTCAGCTGGTATGATGTATGGATCTTTTACAAAAGGTGAAGGAGACCAGTATTCTGATGTTGAGTTTTATATATTCATTGAAAATGATAAGATGGACGATTTCAGCCCAAGACAATGGATTTCTGAAGTCTATCCATTTAACTTGATCTTCTATAATGAGTATGGAACGGAGGTAGTGATTTTTACAAATATGATTCGTGGAGAATTTCACTTTCTACCTGAATCAGAAATAGGAATCATAAAAAGTTTTAAACCGACGGGTGTTTTTCCAAATACGGATGCTATGTATATTTACGATTCGACAAAAAAATTAAAGGTTTTACTCGACGCTTTAGGTGGGGATGGCCCAAAGCGAATGACAGATGAGAATGTAAACTTCGCCTATAATAATTTTGTGAATGCTTGGTTGATGGGGGTAAACATTATGAAACGGGGGGAGCTAGCACGCTCTCTAGAGGTTCTCACCCATGTACAAAAATTTATCTTACGGCTAATAAGGGTCAAAGAACAAACGGTGGAGCGTTGGTTCAATAGTACGAAAAATTTAGAAGAAGATATAAGCATTGAATCGTACAATGACTATGTTTCGATTACGTCAGCATTAAAAGAAAATGAGTTAACAGATGCGTATAAAAATGCCTTAAAGTTAGCCGAAAAATTATATGATGTATTGGCTGTTCACTATAAGCTAGAAGTAAATAAAGATGTGATTGGTAACCTATATAGTTATTATCTCGAGAAATAAAATCAATTACGTTAGCAAAGTTACAGGGCGCTATCCGGAGTATGGATATGCGCTCTATATTATTTCATGAAGATTTTGGTTTAAGAACTTAGATTATCTTGCCTTTTTACCATGCATGATTATACTTAGATCCATACAAAGTGCAATAAAAGGAGGAGTTGAACCATGAAGCAGCGTTTTAACTACATGAAAACGATTCAGAGGTTCTCAGATTAATGATTCAATTGGAGAAGTACAGGAATACAACGGGTTTGAGAATGAATTAATCGAATTAATAAAAATTCGGGCATCTCAAATAAATGGTACTGCGTTGACTTGGATATACACACAAAGGATGCCCGAGTACATGGGGAAACGGAACAAAGAATTTACTGTTTACCTGGTTGACGTGAATCTCATTTCTATTCCGAGTCTGAAAAGGCAGCGCTTGAATTAACAGAAGCTGTTACAACGATATCAGTAAATGGTATACCAGACGATCTTTATGAAAAGAGGGAGCCTTCATTTTAATGAAAAGCAATATATTAATCTTGTTACTATTATCGTAACAATTAATGGTTGGAACCGGTCGGCTATTTCATCCCAACGCTTACCAGGAAATTACAAACCTTTAACGGTAAAGTAAATTTGGCAATATAAAATCCTTTATATTCAGAATTGATACGAGGAGGTTGTTCTTGCCGTTATATAGCTTGTTATGCGACGTTTACACAATAATTAACGACTTTGTAGATTTTTTGATTGAATCATAAAGTATCTTATGCTAATATTTAGACGCTGAATATTTAGACGTCTAAATATAGATGTGAGTAGTTCATTAATATTTTCCGCTTACTAAATGACTAAGAAAGGAGAATAATTTATGGGAAGAGTACAAAATAAAGTTGCATTAGTAACAGGTGGAGCATCTGGAATTGCTTTATCAACAGCTCATCTTCTGGCAAATGAAGGGGCAAAAGTTGTCATAGGTGATTTTAATATCGAGGGAGCAGAGAAAGTAGCAAAGTCCATCGTAAGTCGAGGTGGGGTAGCTACAGCAAAATTCCTCGACGCTTCAAATGCTGAGTCCATTAAAGAAGCGGTTGATTATACAGTAGAGACGTTTGGAAAACTTAATGTACTATTCAATAATGTTGGAGTAACGAATATTAACAAAGATTTAGACGTAGTAAACATCGATCTAGGTGAATGGGATCGGATTATGAATGTTAATGCGAAGAGTGTTCTTCTTGGCAGCAGATATGCAATCCCGCACATGGTTGAAGCTGGTGGTGGTTCAATCATCAATACGGCATCTATGGGGGGAGTTGCATCCGATGCTATTCGTACAGCTTATGGAGCTTCCAAGGCTGCTGTTGTAAATTTAACAAAGTATATTGCTACTCAATATGGAAAAGACTATATTCGCTGCAATGCAGTTGCACCAGGATTAATTTTAACGCCTGCAGCTGAAAGTAATATGTCGGAAGCTGTATTGGATATCTTTAAAAAGTATAATGCACTCCCATACAATGGGGAACCAGATGATATTGGATATACCGTATTATTCCTTGCTTCAGATGAGTCAAAATATATTACAGGTCAAACCATCGAAGTGGAAGGTGGTCACTATATCGCTAATCCAACTATTGCGGACTCCAATGCCTTTATAAATAGCCAAGATAAATAATGTTTAACGGTAGCAATATAAAGCATACCCCCATACATGAATGGCGTAATTTAAAAATATATAAGGGGAATATTAACAAATGAGTCAAATTAAAAGCAAAATTCATTTTGCATGGTTCGTATTAGTGGGACTATGTATTATCGTTGGTTTGGGGAAGGCAGGTTTAAATAATACTGCTGGACTATTCATCACACCAGTATCTAAAGACCTAGACATAGGTGTAGGGAATTTAACATTATATTTAAGTATCTCATCAATTGTAACGATGGTATTTTTGCCAATTGGTGGAAGGATTCTGGCAAAGTATGATGTACGAACGGTATTAATCGTTGCGATTCTTTTACAAGCAGGGGCTTTCTCCATGTTTGGATTAATGAACTCTGTTTGGGGATGGTATATCTTCTCAATCCCACTAGCGATCGGAGGAGTATTCATTACAGTTATTGCAGGACCAGTTGTAATCAATACTTGGTTCAAAAAGCGTAATGGGATTGCGCTTGGTATCTTGTCAGCATTTGGTGGAGTACTAGGGGTATTCACACAACCGATAGTTGGAAATTTAATTACTAATCTGGGTTGGAGAACATCTTATTATGCAATAGGTATTGCTGTTATTATTATTGTTATACCAACCGTTTTATTTCTTATTAGAAATAGCCCTAAGGATAAAGGATTAGTTCAATACGGGGCTGAAAGTGTAGCCGAGGGAGAAGAATCAAATGGGGCATCTACTAATTCGGGTATCACATTCAAAGATGCCAAAAAGTCATTAGCATTTTTGCTTTTGGCACTATTTTTCTTTATCATTACTGCGGTTTCAAGTTTTACTATCCATATACCAACTTATTTAGCAAATCAAGGATATGATGTGAAATTTACTGGGAATGCAATGGCAGCAACAGCACTAGGGGTTTTTATTGGTTCATTACTCTTTGGGTACTTAACGGATCGTATTGGAGTTAAAATCACTTCTTTATTGGCAATGTTGATTGGTTTATTATCAATAACCATGTTACTTTTGTTTGTAGATGTAGTTACATTGATTATTGTTGCACTAGTGTTATTTGGGTGTATGACATCTTCCATTGGGACGATAGCACCTGCTTTGACGACAGCAATGTTTGGAAGTCGTGATTATAGTCAAATTTACTCTACGGTTTCTTTAGGATTAGCAGTCGCTTCAGTTATTGCCCTCCCTGCATATGGATATATATTTGATTTTTCAGGAAGCTATGTACCAGCCTTTTATATAATTATTGGGATGTTTGTACTCAATATTCTATTTGTTATTTTAGCATTTCATAATAAAGAGAAAATGGTCCAAGAGGGATTATGGAGGTAATCTCCAATATAACCCTTTCTATTCCAAATAAGTGAAGGATGATTTTAATGAGATTAAAAGGAAAAGTAGGAATTGTAACAGGAAGTGGTTCTGGTATTGGTCGTGGGATTGCACTTGCGATGGCGAAAGAAGGCGCCAATATTGCAATTGTTGATATAAATGAAGAAAAAGCTAAATCTACTTTACAAGAGATTAACCAATACACAGAGGGCATGCTATTTATTAAGGATATTTCCAAAAAGGAATATATTGAGGAAATTATTTCTGAAGTGGTAGGTAAGTTTGGTAAGCTTGATATTCTTGTGAATAATGCCCATGCTTCCAAACAAGCACTTTTTAAGGAAACAACGATGGAATTGTTTGATTTGTCCTTTAACACAGGGTTTTATCCAACATTCTATTTCATGAAAGCTGCTTATCCAGAACTCAAGAAGTCTAAAGGGAAGGTTATTAACTTTGCTTCAGGAGCTGGTATTTCAGGTCAGCCTACACAAGCGTCATATGCTGCAGCAAAAGAAGCGATTCGTGGAATTACACGTGTTGCAGCTAATGAGTGGGGGCCAGAAGGTATTAACGTCAATATTATCGCACCTATTGCACTTACAGAGGGAGTAAAACAATGGAGGCAAAGCGCATCAGAATTATATGAGCAAATGATTAACAATATTCCATTGAGACGCTTGGGTGATCCTGAACAGGATATTGGCAGAACTGCTGTATTTTTAGCAAGCGACGATTCCGATTATATTACTGGACAAACCATCATGGTTGATGGTGGATCAATTAAAATATATTAAGGTGGTAGAGTGAAAATAGGAAGGTTAGATAAAAAGATAGCAATTGTAACTGGTGGAGCATCCGGGATTGGAGAGCAAATGGTTGACCTTTTCAGTAAGGAAGGGGCCACTGTAATTGCCGCTGATATAAATAAAGAAGCTTTAGAAAAAGTAAACCAAAAGGAAAATGTAATTGGAATGAAATTAAACGTCGCTTCGGATGAAGATTGGGCTGCCTTGGCCAAAGAGGTTTATCAATGTTTTGGAAAGATTGATGTACTAGTTAATAATGCCGGTATTTCTTCTGAAAAACCATATGCTGACATTAATCTAGACGATTGGCAAAAAATGCTTTCTATTAATGGTTTTGGTTCTTTTGCAGGTATTAAGCACGTTGCATCTTATATGGCAAAGGAGAAGAAAGGTTCCATCGTAAATATTTCTTCTTATACAGCTCAGATTGGACAAGGGTTTAATCATTACTCTGCATCTAAAGGTGCTGTTCGTGCACTTTCAAAAGCTGCTGCTACGACATTTGGTAAAAGTGGCGTCCGTGTTAACGCTCTCTTCCCCGGTATTATTGAAACACCAATGACAAAAGGATTAAGCACATCAAAAGAGTTAGTCGGACAATTAATCCAAGCAACGCCTTTACAACGTTTAGGACAGCCAGAGGATATAGCAAATGCGGCATTGTTCTTAGCATCAGATGATTCCTCATATATTACAGGTGCAGAATTAGTTATTGATGGTGGGTTTTCTGCCCAATAATATGCTAAACTAAAAGTGTCATTTTTAATAAAGGGGACTCTACTTCTTAGAAAGAAGGATTTAATTACATGGAAGAACAAACAATTTTTGACATTATTCATTCGATGGATAAGGTAACAAATAAGTTAATTATTCAATGGAATAAACTATTTGAAGAAGATCTGGGTGTTTCACATATCCTCATACTTGGCCATTTGAAGGCAAAGGGGAGAAGCCGTCCATCGGATATTGCAAAAGCTTTAGGATTGACTCCACCCTCTTTAACGCATTTATCAGAAAAACTAGTACAAAGGGAATTAATTATTCGAATTATTGATGAATCTGATCGGCGCATTATCTACTTAGACATTACGGACAAAGGTACTGAGATACTTAAAAGAGCCGATCAAGAAGGACAAATACTCCGTAAAAATTTGTTTGAAAAGTTAACAGACGAAGAGAGGCTTAGGTTGTTAGAAATTTATAAAAAGTTGAGCGATCTTTAATTCATGTTTTTGTATAATTAGGAGTGTGCTATTAACTATGTAAGTAAGAATGTGTACGGTTCTACTCACTTGATAGAATACAAAACTAAAAAGTACTGCGATTTATGGAAAAATGATATGCCCCCCATAAGGTAGACAGGCTAGAAATTAAAAAACTGTTTTGCCTTATGGGGGGATTTTTTGTCAAATTGCTTACAACAATGAAGATATACAAAGAGGGAATTTTGTTCAAACTATCAACTTATAATACAACTATTCGTAGATGAATTGAAACATTAAAAAAAGCTTGGTCTAGCTCCTCTTCATTTTTAATAGTTACAATTTCAACTCCCTATTAGAATTTCAATACAGAATTCTTCTAGTTTTTAATCATTGCAATTATGGTTGACATGTAGCCTCTTTGAAATGGATTATCGTGATAGCGAAACGGTAAGCATTTATTTCCCAAGCCATAAGTCTATCCATGACGCTCCTTTATCCTTATAATAGGAACCTAACAATCAAAGTGATTCTAACGAGAAATAAATTGTGAACGATATTTTGCAGGGGACATTCCCTTATATTTCGAAAATTGTCTTGAAAAGTGGTGTGGATTGGTAAAACCAACAAGATAGGCAATTTCTTCAATCGTATTGCTTCCTTTTCGTAATAACTCTGTTGATTTATTCAGTCGTGTCTGTATGATATACGTTTTTGGACTTAAATTCAGGTGCCTTTTAAATAACCTGAATAAGTATGATCGTTGCAATTGAACAACTTTCGCAACTCTTTCCACTGTTAGATCTGAACTGGAATAATTTTTTTCAATATATTTTAATGCACACTGTACATATCTTTCTGAATTTGACATACCTTGACGTAAATCTTCTTGATGCTTGTCAATTAATAATTCTAATATGTGATACGACTCACCAAGTGCAGCTAAGTGTTTATTATTAATAGAATAATAATAAACATTAGCAAAAAGGCTATCCATCTTATCTTTATCATCGTATCTGTATGTGAAGTTTTCCGTCCCTGCTTTTGTAGATGTCAAAAGCCCGCACTTTTGAAAAAACTCCTTACATAACCCCCCTTTAAATCCTATCCATCTGTAGCTCCATGGGTTACCCACTAAAGGATAGTAATTATTCTTTGTATTTGGGGGGATTAAAAAACCTTCTCCGTTTTTAAGGTGATGTATCTCATCATTGATAAAAAAAAGACCTTCACCTTTTAATATATAGTGAATCAAGTAGTAATCGATAGGCTCATATTGGTAAGGATCTCTAGGTTGTACATCCTCATATCCACATTCGAAAATATCGAATTCATCGCTCAGTTTGGTATCTTTTAAATATGTACCTATTGAATCAAACATATAAAAACCCCCATTTGCAACATAATGCTAATCATTAGCAACTTTTAGCTATTTCTGAAATTAATTTATATATATATACTGAAAGCGTAACCACTGATGGTTACGTTTTCTAATGGTATCAGTAAACGGTTGGCAGCGCAACAACAACCTTTATTTTTAAGGAGGGAATAAACATGAAACAAGACCGAAGAAGAATTACTTCCATTTCATTTTTGTTGATGACTTTTACAGCTGTGTTTGCATTTAATAACATCATAAATGCAACCGCTAGTATAGGAATGGCTGCTGTACCTACCTTTCTTTTCGCAACAATATTCTACTTTCTACCTTTTGCTTTAATGATTGGAGAATTTTCCTCTGCAAATGAAGATTCAGAATCAGGTGTATATAGCTGGATAAGAACAGCACTTGGAGAGAAATGGGCGTTCTTGGGTTCTTGGTCATACTTTTTTGTAAACTTATTTTATTTTGTTGCACTATTACCTCAAACACTTATCTATGCTTCGTTTACATTCACGGGTCATAATGTCTTTGAAGGTATTCACGCAACACTTACCATTTCAATACTATCCATTTTGGTTTTTTGGCTGGCTACATTTGTTTCTATCAAAGGGATATCCTGGATCACTAAAATCACAGATGTATCCGGTTTCGCCAGAATATTAATGGGTATAGGCTTTATCGTTCTGACACTAGCAGTAATCTTTTGGATAGGTGTTCCTTCTGCACAGGAATTCAGTACTGAAACAGTAATGCCAACTACGAATTGGACCTATTTTATGACATTGGCCTGGATTCTACAAGCTGTTGGCGGCGCAGAGGCAGTTGGTGTCTATGTAAAAGATATTAAAGGAGGTAATAAATCCTTTGTAAAAACACTTGCCATTTCTGCCATATCCATCGGTGTGATATATGCACTGGGCGCAGTATCAGTTGGCTTAATTATGCCGGCTGGACAACTTCAGGACAATTATTCTACCGCATTATTTGACGCTTTTACTATATTGGGAAGTCACTTCGGCGTTGGAAATGGTATAACAACAAGATTTGTAGGGTTAATTATGCTGCTTAGTGCATTAGGTTCTCTTATTATCTGGATGGCTGCACCTGTTAAAATTTTATTCTCTGAAATTCCAAAGGGTATTTTTGGAAAATGGATTTCCAAAACGAACGAAGAAGGTAATCCGACAAATGCCTTAATAATCCAAGGAATCGTTGTAACCGGTTTAATGATTATACCTGCAATCGGAATTGGGGCAATTGATACATTATTAGCAACTTTAATTAATATGACAGCTGCAACTTCACTAATTCCTGTACTGTTTCTACTTATCTCGTATATCGTATTACGCGTTAAAAAGGATAATATATCACGCTCCTTTAGGATGGGGAGCAGAAACACAGGAATATTCATTGGAATACTATTATTGGCACTCTTTACATTTGCATTTCTAACGTCAACCTTCCCATCTCCGTGGGCTTTAATAGACTATTTCCAAACTGGAACATATGCTGAAGGATCAGTAAATCCCTTATTTAAGCTGCTTTATAACATACTTGGTATTATTGTTTTCATTGGAATTGCCCTTATTTTCTACAAAAAATATGAAACCAAGCAAAAAAATAATTAGGTGGTGTTTGAATTGGTTAATAAAAAACTATGGGAAGACAACCATACAGACAGTATTAACAGAATGGAGCCAAGGGCGCATTTTACCAGTTTCCCTTCAGAAATAGATGCGAAAACTGGTGAACTGGGACATACACATTTTTATCAAAAGTTGAATGGCAGGTGGTCGTTTTTATTTTTAGATGCACCGGAATACAGCCCGCAAGATTTTTATAAAACTAGTTATGATTATACTAGTTGGGATACGATTGAAGTTCCTGGGAATTGGCAAAGACAGGGATATGGAAACATGCATTACTCTGATCTATGGTATAATTTCCCGATCATACCACCGTATGTGCCTGTTGAAAACCCCACAGGTATTTATCGGACAACTTTTGATATAGATGAAATACAGACCGATTATCAATATATTTTAAGGTTCCAGGGTGTTGATTCTGCGTTTGAAGTCTATTTGAATGATACTTTTATAGGTTACAGCAAAGGTGCCAGAATACAGAGTGAATTTGATCTATCTGATCAATTGATTACTGGCAAAAACATGTTAACAGTAAGGGTTTTTCAATGGTCTGATGGAACATATCTCGAAGATCAGGACATGTGGTGGTTAAGCGGCATCTTTCGGGATGTGGAGCTTTTTGCTAGACCCGTTGTCGGTTTATATGATTTTACGGTAAAAACAGTTTTTGACGATGACTATCATCATGCCACCTTAATTGTTCATCCAACAGTTGAATATAAAGGGCAGAACATTCATTATCAATTAGAGGATAACGACGGAAATACTATTTTTCAAGAAGAACAGGACAGCCGTGAAAGTCTTGTAAAAAAAGTAAATAATCCCATCAAGTGGTCATCAGAAGATCCTTATTTATATACACTCGCAATGACTGTTTATAGCGGCAAGGAAATGGTGGAAACAATCCATCAGCAAGTAGGATTCAGACAAGTGGAAGTGAAAGGAAATACTTTTCTGGTAAATGGTGTTGCGATCAATCTGAAAGGCGTCAACCGGCATGATTATCACCCGTTAAAAGGTCGTGTAACAACAAAAGAAGATGTAGAAGCAGATATTACCTTAATGAAGAAGCATAACATTAATGCAGTACGGACTGCACATTATCCAAATGCCCCATGTCTATATGAGTTGTGTGATCAATACGGTTTATATGTCATCGATGAAGCCGATCTAGAATGCCATGGCTTCGAATTAACAGAGGATTATAAATGGCTTGCCGATAACCTGGATTGGGAAGAGGCTTTTGTTAACCGTTTAAAACGAACGCTTATGAGGGATAAAAACCACCCATCCATCATTATGTGGTCACTAGGAAATGAATCTGCTTTTGGGCATAACTTCCGGAAAATGGCGGAATATGCAAAAGCAACAGACCCGACAAGGTTAGTACATTATGAAGGTGACTTTGAGGCCGAGGTAACGGATGTGTACTCTACCATGTACACCTGGCTTGAGCACGACAGCAAACAGACAATGGACCAGATTGCTAGTAGCACAACCAAACCACATATATTGTGCGAGTATGGACATGCCATGGGAAACGGACCAGGGAATTTAAAAGAATATCAGGATATTTTTTACAAATATGACCATATGCAGGGCGGCTTTATTTGGGAATGGTTTGACCATGGTATTGAGTCCTATAGTGACGATGGAAGAACGTATTATAAGTATGGCGGGGACTTTGGTGATGAACCAAACAACGGAAACTTTTGTATAGATGGCTTATTAATGCCAGACCGGACTCCTTCCACTAGCTTGAAGGAATACAAAAAGGTTATTGAACCGGTTGAAACGAGAGCCTTTGACATTCGTGCCGGCATCTATGAATTAGTAAACCGGTTGGATTTTAATTCACTGGACGACTATCAATTGACCTGTCAATTTTATGAAGATGATAAGCTAGTTGCGGAAAAAGAACAGGTCATTCCAGATATACAGCCTGGAAATGCTGCCAATATCGTTATTTCTTATCCTAATGCGAAACAAACCAAACCAGAAATACGATATACGGTGCATTTCACCTATACACTGAAGCGCGCAACAAACTGGGCAAAAGCAGGCTTTGAAGTTACAAGAAGTGTTTTTGTGTATGATGAAGCTATACCTACCATTAATTATAAGGGGGCTGATTCCGGTAATATAACGTACGTCGAAGAGAATGGGCTAGTTACGGTTTCAGGAGAAAAATTCAAGGTAACGTTTGATAAAGTGCTTGGGCAAATATTGGATTCAACATATAATGGTCATCGAATAATCGAACAAGGGCCTGCTTTCAATCTTTGGCGAGCACCTATTGATAATGATATGTATATTTTGGAAGATTATCGAAATGACTATTTCCTGCATCTTGGTCATGACATGGTACGCGATGTGCAATATGAGCTAAAAAAGGACCATTTTGAGTGGCGGATGCGTTCACTTTACGGAACCACGAACAATTCATGGTACTATGATTTAACATACACGTATAAGGTCTTTGCGGATGGCAAAATACAGGTTGCGCTAGAAGGCATTGCTTCCGGTCGTAAAGACAATGCACCGCCAATGTTGCCAAGGATTGGTGTGCAAATGAGAGTAAACAGATCATTAGATAAGGCCTCATGGCGGGGGCTTGGACCACACGAAAATTATACGGATTCCTGTCAGTCAGCCTATCCAGGAGTTTTTCATAAACATATAGATGATTTGTTTGTCAACTATGTGAAACCACAGGCCAATGGCAACCATATGGACTGTGACTGGGTCTGCTTAGGTAATGATAGTATATCACTTCATTGTAAGGCAGATAAAAGGATTAACTTCAGCGCCTTACGTTATGAAGATGCCGATTTAGAGAAAGCAAAGCACACGGTTGATCTGCAGGAACGGGACTATATTATACTTCACATCGATCAACAACAAAATGGCCTTGGCAGTAACTCATGTGGACAAGACCAATTAGATAAATACCGCTGTAAATTTCGAGATTTCACGTTGGAATTTGAACTGTCGCTGAAATAACTAAAGAAGAAAGGGGGGAATCTCCTTTCTTCTTAAATGTTAGTCCGCGTTTAACTTGCCCTTACGGCAATGGTTTTAACAATCTATCTTTTCAGGTGACGCTTGAGTATAACAGACGTTTTGACGAGCATGCAGACATAGGAATAATAACCTTCAGTGGTATTATCTTGGCAGAGTTCGGATAGTGATACTGTTGAGCAATAAATGCAATGGCTACTCCATTAGCCTGCTGTACAACCCGATATATCGCTACCATAGCTGAAATGAGGAACCTAAACATAATATAAAAGGAGGATTTTTATGAAAAAAAGGGGATGGAAAAGAAGCTTCGTTGTTAGCCTATGTATCTTGGTAATGCCTTTTATTGTTTTAGGTTGTGAAAACGAAAAGAACAGTACAAGTAACGAGGCAAACGTTAGTTCAGAGGGGGATACGGGAACTAACTCTGATATAGCCCGTATAAACGTTGATCGATTTGCAAACATATTGGATTTATCAGCGAATCCTACAGAAGAAGCTCATGGGGTATATGAAACAAATAAGTTTAATCATTTTTCTGATCTTGGTGCTTGGCATGGTTACTATCAGCCTGCTAAAGATAATAAAAAATTATTAGGTGGTTTTGCTGGACCATTAATTGTTAGTGAAGAATACCCAGTTAACCTCTCTGATTCCATTAATCGTATTCAAATTACAAATAAAGAAACAAATGAACAGTATGATTTAAGTAAAAGTAAGTATATCGATTTGTCTTCCTATCCAGGTAGATTAGAACAAAAATATGAGTTAGGTGATCTCACATTAGACATTACATTGATTTTTGTTAGTAATCGTACTGCATTAATACGTACAAATATGGTGAACACTGACGAAGAATCTTTGGAATTAGATATTTCTTGGAGAGGTTCAGTATTCAATAGCGTTATTGATGGGAATAATACACTTGATATCGGAACAAGTTTACAAAAAGATGGAAACGCAATACAAGTTAATTTTAGCAACGTTCGAGAACAGTGGAACTATTTCGCTACTGATGAAGTGAAGTATTATATTTCTCACGATAAAAAGATCAATACGGAAATAAACGGATTGGATTATATCTCTTCACTTGAGGATTCTGTAAGTTTAGATCCGGGTGAAACATTTGAAACCTATACAACGGAATCCTACACTTTTACAGAAGATGAGTTTTCTCAAGAGCAAGAAAAATCATCTGATTATATGGGTGAACCAGAGAGTCATTTTAAAGACAATAAGCAGAGATGGCAAGGATACCTAGATAAAACCTTTACTGGAGAAAAAGTAAGAGATTTTCCGCAATATCAGAATGCGGTAGTAAAATCAATTGAAACCTTAATGACTAACTGGCAAAGTCCTGCTGGAGCCATCAAGCATGATGGAATTGTTCCTTCGATGTCTTATAAATGGTTTATGGGTATGTGGAGTTGGGATTCTTGGAAAGCAGACGTTGCTTTAGCAGAATTTAATCCTGATTTAGCAAAGAACAATGTACGTGCTTTGTTCGATTACCAGATTAAGTCTGATGATAACGTTCGTCCACAAGATGAAGGCGCAATTATTGATGCTATATTCTATAACCAGAATAGTTCGCGTGGAGGAGAAGGTGGCAACTGGAATGAAAGAAATTCTAAACCACCATTGTCAGCTTGGGCGGTTTGGAATATTTATGAGGAAACGAATGATAAAGAATTTTTAGAAGAAATGTATCCTAAATTAATGGATTACCATAATTGGTGGTATACAAACCGTGATCACGACAATAATGGTGTTGCTGAATATGGAAGCATGGTAAGTGAGGCCAATTGGAAAACGGATGAAGACGGTAAAGTTATAAAGGATAAAAAAGGACAACCTGAACTTAATGATGAGGCCATAATTGAAGCTGCTGCTTGGGAAAGCGGCATGGACAATGCTACTCGTTTTGATAAAGAAGGTATCGGTGAAGATGATGTAGGTGTAAAAGTGTTTGAAAATAAAAGAGATGGAGAAGTAGTGGGTTATTCAATCAACCAAGAGTCTGTTGATTTGAACTCCTATCTGTATGCTGAAAAAGGCTTTTTGAAACTGATGGCAGCTGAACTTGATAGGAATGAAGACGAGAAAACATTAAGTAAAGATGCAAGCAAACTGAAGATGTATATACAGGAAAACATGTATGACAAAGAATCAGGATACTTTTACGATTTACAAATTAATGATGATGGGTCTGAAACAAAATTATTAGTTAACAGAGGTAAGGGAACTGAAGGATGGCTTCCACTTTGGGCAAACTTAGCTACAGACGAGCAAGCAGAAACTGTAAAAGACAATATAATGGATAAAGATAAATTTAATACGTATATGCCTTTTCCAACCGCATCAAAGGATAACGAAAAATTCAGTCCAAGTGACTATTGGCGTGGTCCAGTTTGGTTAGATCAAGCGTTGTTTGGAATAGAAGCATTACAAAATTACGGTTTTGATATAGAAGCAATTGAAGAAACTAAAAAACTTTTTTACCATGCAGAAGGTTTAATGGGTAATGCTCCAATTCATGAAAATTATAATCCTCTAAATGGGAAAGGTATTAGTACGAAAAACTTCAGTTGGTCTGCAGCAACGTATTATTTATTGTATAAGAATAATATCTTGAGTAATAATCCAACTACTCAAGATGCTTTTAAGTAAAATTAGTACTGGTTGTTAGTGTTGTTGTATAAGCAATAAGTAAAAACGCTTAGAGAAACTGATACAAAACCAAATAAAAACTTCTTTCAATGGGATTGAAAAAGTCTGTAAGAAACTAAGTAATTCACTTACAATGGAGAGGCAAAAAATAAAATAATATTTAGCATACCAAATCACATAAGTTTTGGTATGCTATTTTTTGTTCTGTGCATGTGTTATGTCTAGGGAGTGGAGGTCTCTTACGGGCTTGGTAGTAAGCCCCGTTAGACAGAGAGAAGGGTTCCACTGTGAGGTGAAATCTGAAGGGAGTATGTGGCAAAGTAACTCTGACCCTCACTGATATTGCCAAGGTAATACTATGAATTGTAAATCTTCTTTGAGCTAATACTTCTTTTATGTATTGGCTCCAGAAGTGTAATATTAGCTGATAAGAATACGTAGTGCTCTTGCTCACAGAGTTAATATTATACCCCAATTCAAATATGGTGATCACCATATTTGAAACTACTAAGGTTAACCATTATCATCTTTATTGTGGAGATGATCGTTAAGCTTTCTTAAATGAAGTTACGAATTGGCTAACTAATTATCAAATAGATATGAATGGTCATTACATCGTCCATGAAATGATAGAGATAAATATGACTGTCCAACGTGTGCGGAAGTAATAGGAAGAGAGTTAGCTAGTGCTTCTAGTTTAGGAGTTGCTGTTGATATTGTCATTGAAGGGTTAGGTTCAATTTCAGATAACCCATTATTTGTAGTAAACGTTAAAGATTGCCTCGTTTATTTAGCGGATAATCCAACTGACCCTTCTGAAATTTATGTTTTCTCGCTATGTTCTGTACTTGGATATACAGTACCGGGAACAGTAGGGTAAGTGGTATTACGATGTTTCTTTTATGATATGCAGTGGTGTTGCTACCCATTTAAGTTTGTATCATTGAAACGAACTTAAATGGGTAAGACATTAAAGGGCTACTTTGCAAGAACAGTTAGATTCTTTTTTCAGATGAGAATCAAATCTTATTAATAAAGTGGTTGTTGATTATGACAAGGTGGAAATCCATTTATATCCTGAATCATATAAAAATCGTATTGTTTCATAGCGAACTGATCTTGATACATGTACTCAATAACAAGGACCTTTCTGTCAGAAGTACCGCATAAAACTCCTGATGTGCCTTGCCCATTTGTTAAGGAAATTCCTACAGGTTGCCCTATTAAAAATCTGATTTTTTCTTGCCAAGGCATTGCCATCACTCCTTCTATATAAGTATATTACGTTAGAAATAATGGGTGCCTGTCTATCCCCTATTACATTACTTGTTGATTTTTTTCTTCTGTTACTTGTTGACTATTTAATTTTTTAATACCAAAACTATTTGTATAAGGAGCAAGAAAACCGTATAAAGCAGAGAAAACGATACCGCCCAAGTTAAAAACTGCCCATGGGAGGAACTCAAAGTTACCTACACCTAGTGTCGTTGCCATAAATACACCTGAAACGGTCCATGGCATAAGAACTTCTGTAATGGTGACTGAATCTTCCATGCTACGAGATAAATTTACTGGGTGCAGATTCCTCTTTTTGTACACATCACCATAAATATCTTTGATTAGGAAGTAGGTGACGAGGGCATTCGACGTACAATTGATCACAGCAAAACCTGTTACTAGAGAAGCGAAGATTACACTTCCAATGGATTTTAGGTAAGCTATAACTTTTTCAAGGATAACGTTAAGCGCTTGGGAAACCTCTAATGCAGAAGCGAAAAAGAATGCACAGAACACAAAGAACGTTGCATTGTACATCGAATAAAGTCCGCCGCGGTTAAGTAGTTCCTGAATATCTGCAGAAATAAGTTCTGGAGCGACACCTAGCATTTCTGTATTGAATCCTTCAACGGCCGCCGTAAATAAGTTAGCAACGGTGGCATGTTGAAATAGCAGGGCGATGATCATTGCCGTCACTGCTGAACAAAACAGTACGATTAATGGATTTTTCTTCATGAGAGAACCTGTAATAACGATCACTGCTGGAAGTAAAACCAAAGGGGTAAGACTGAACAACTCACTAATCCCAGTCAGCATCTCTTCAATACTCGTTAACTGCGTTGGTGATGAATCAATTTGTAGTCCAACAAAATAAAAAATGATGATAGCAATAATAGATGAGGGGACAGCGGTGTAGAGCATATGCTTAATGTGTTCATACAAATTCGAGCCTGCGGCAAGTGCACTCATATTGGTAGTATCAGATAATGGTGAGAGTTTATCTCCAAAATAAGCGCCTGACACGACTGCACCCGCGGTGATTGTCATGGATAAATCCATCGTTTGGGCAATACTCATGAGCGCGACACCGATCGTTCCAGCTGATCCCCATGAGGTACCAGTACATGTTGACACGATGGCTGTCGTTATAAATGCAAGTACATATAAGTAAGTAGGGTTGATGATTTCCAGCCCGTAATAAACGAAGAATGGGATTGTCCCTGAAATCATCCAGGTACCGATTAATAGTCCGATACTGAATAATATAAGAATAGCGGGCAAAGCGGTTTTGATTTTTTCTCCCATAACGGTAATAATCGTTTCCCAGTTATGGCCGTAAAACTTAGCGAATAGTGAAAACAGTACGCCTGCGAAGATGAGCATTAGTTCAGCTTGGTATTGAAGCACACCAATACCGACAATAAAAATGATAAGAGACAAGGCAATGGGAATTAATGCCATTCGTACAGTTGGGCGTTTCACTTCATTTTGACTCACTTGTATCTCTCCCTTTAGTAAAATTTTGCTTGTTTGCAGCACATGGAATCCATGTTCAAAAATCGTTGGTTAATAAATTTGAACTGCTTGTTAATAGACCGTTAAATACTATTTTTGTAAACGCTTTAAAAGTTCTGCGAAACAAACTAGTTTGTCTAATAGATTGGAGGAGAAAGGCTCTCTTCTTACTTTAAAGCGGTATCATTAAATGGAGTACAACGAAAGCCATTTGAAAAGTTTCTCGCGTTATGTCCACTTTTTTAATCGTTGCATTTATATTATCATACTATCAACCTGTATGAAAGGTTTGTTTTTTCTGAAAATAAATGCTGGGCCTTTGTTATTAATCAAACCCAATAGTATAATAGCTGTACATAGCTGATTCAGAGGTGAATGAAGTGAAAGCAATAAAAAAGAAGCGATTATCGGAAATCTGTGCAAAGGAAATCAAAGATTATATAAAAAGGGAAAATCTGAAGAGCGGTGATAAACTACCTTCTGTAGCTCAATTGGTAGATATATTGCAAATTGGAAGATCTTCATTAAGAGAAGCCCTTCAGCTCCTCGAAGCTCAAGGAGCCATTGAAGTATTAAATGGGAAAGGGACTTACATTAAAGATATGAATCCTTTTCAGGTTCAGCTTGCCTTTGAAGTGGAAGATAAAAAGAATTTCTTACTAGAGACGCTTGAGGTGAGGGAGGCACTGGAAGGAAAAGCTGTGCAATTAGCTGTACAAGTAGCTGATGAAGCGGATATTCAAGTGATGAAATTACATTTAAAACAATATGTTCGATTTTTGAGTGAAGGGAAAAGAGAGAAGGCAAATCTGGCAGATTCTAATTTTCATCAGGCTATTTACCGTGCATCAAATAATTCGATGCTTGAGAGCATGATCCATTCTTTCTGGGAAACCTTTCATGAATTTTGGAATGTGCCATTTGGAAAAGACGATATTTTTGACCAAAGCTATCCTTACCATGAAACATTGCTACAAGCGATTCAGGAGCGTGATTCGGTAAAAGCGCAGGAAGCATTTGAGAAAATCATGAAGTCAGTGCGGAACTCCATTACGGAAGTTCAAGTTTAGGAAGGAAGTGACTATATCTTAAATAGATAGATAAAAATTATCACCTCCCAGTATAAGGTTCCATAATGAACTATACCTAGGAGGAATGAAAAAATAAATCTTTAAATAAACGATAGTAAGGTGCCTCCGATTGCTCCTGTCAGTACAACTGTCCAAGGAGGCAATTTCCAGTAAACTAACATACTGAAAAGGATGGCAGCAAAAGCAAAATCAATCGGCTCTAAAATAGAGCTTGTCCAAATTGGTTGATAGAAGGCAGAAATAAGAATTCCAACTACTGCTGCGTTTACGCCCATTAATGCACCTTTGATTTTTCGATTACTGCGAAGACTATCCCAAAACTGGAGAGTTCCTAAGATTAGTAGAAAAGCAGGTAGAAAGATTGCAAAGGTTGCAAGGATCCCCCCTAACCAGCCATTCATTATAGCACCTAGATAGGCAGCAAAGGTAAATAATGGTCCCGGGACGGCTTGAGCTGCACCATAACCAGCAAGAAAGGCTTCTTCACTCAACCACCCTGTAGGTACAAATTCACGTTCAAGTAAAGGCAAGACGACGTGTCCGCCACCGAATACTAGCGATCCAGATCGATAAAAACTATCGAACATAGCGATCCAATGATTCGCACTGATTTCTCTTAAAATGGGAAGTAATAGTATTAGCCCGAAAAATAGCGATATACAAATGAACGAAAAACGCTTTGAAATTGGAAAATGAATATTTGCATCATCATTTGTATTGTTTTTTATAGATGAGAAACCCAATAAACCCAGATAATAGTATAATGCCTATTTGGGTATATGCTGTTTGCCATAGCAGGGTTACTACTAATGAAAGTAGTGCGATCGCTTTTCGCTTTAAATCAGGAGTTAGTTTTTGAGCCATTCCGATAATTGCATGAGCAACAACAGCAACCGCTACGATTTTTAAACCTTGAATCCAACCGGCACTACCAATGTCTAGGCCTTGCATGAGTAGAGCAAACACGATAAGAGCTAGTACAGAAGGAATAGTGAACCCTAAAAACGAAACAATACCGCCAAGTACTCCAGCACGCATTACGCCTATCCCAATACCAACCTGGCTACTCGCAGGTCCAGGTAGGAACTGGCATAATGCTACTAAATCAGCATAATGCTTCTCATCCATCCATTTCCGTCTACGAATGTATTCTTCATGAAAATAACCAAGATGCGCGATTGGCCCGCCGAATGAAGTTAAGCCTAATCTCGTTGAGACAAATAAGATTTCCAGTAACGATGGAATAGATACGTTTTTGTTTTGATTGTTCTTCTTCTTTTTCATTTCATCTCCTCCGGCTAATCTTTAATTTCTTTAAATAGTTCATACGCTTTCGCTCGCGCTTCTTTAAGAACAGTCAAGCCTTTATCCGTGGATGTGTAATACTTTCGGATTTTTCCTTCTACATTCTGTTCTTCTTTCGTTAACAAACCATCTGCTTCCATCGAATGAAGGATTGGATATAGGGTACCAGCGCTTATGCTATATCCGTGTTCTTTCAATTCCTCTAACATCCAGGAGCCAAAGATAGGATGCTCTGCAGCATGATGTAAGATATGAATCTGAATAAAACCTAAAACTAATTTTCTTAGTACTCTATCTTCCAATTCTACCCCTTCTTATCGAGTTATTTCGAAATACAATATCGATTTTCGATATCGATAATACCATAGGATTCATACTGCTTCAAGCTGATTGAAAAAATCAGATGTAAATTTTTGATAACATTCATACCTCCTATTTAGTTGTAAGTAAAAAACCAGATCACCATTAAATACGAAGAATTTTTAAGCAATTCTACGTTATACAGAATAAAAACTTTGTACAATAAATATTTTATAAAGTTTTCAAAGTGTATGGATTCAAATGCTTGTTTCGATTGTTGGATCTTTCTCCTATACTTGTATAGGCGACAAAGTTCGACAGTTTAATGGAGGTGCTAGTATTGTTAGAGTTTAAACACGTTTCCAAACAATTTGAAGACGGTACAATAGCCGTTAAGGATTTAAATTTACATATTAAAAAAGGAGAGTTTGTTTGTTTTATTGGGCCGAGTGGATGTGGTAAAACAACCACAATGAAGATGGTCAATGGCCTAATTGATAAAACGGAAGGGTCTATTCTTGTCGATGGAAAAGATGTGGTAGAACAAGATCCAGTTAAATTACGGCGATCTATCGGATATGTGATTCAGCAAATTGGCCTTATGCCGCATATGACGATTAAAGAAAATATTGTGCTTGTTGGGACGCTATTAAAATGGTCCAAAGAGCAGAAGGATAAACGTGCACGTGAGTTATTAAAACTAGTAGATATGCCGGAGGAATTTCTTGATCGATATCCGCACGAATTAAGTGGAGGTCAACAACAACGCATTGGGGTGCTTCGTGCTTTAGCAGCAAATCCACCACTAATTTTAATGGATGAACCATTTGGAGCACTTGATCCAATTACAAGGGATTCGTTACAAGAAGAATTTAAGAAGTTACAAAAAGAACTGGATAAGACCATTGTCTTTGTAACACATGACATGGATGAAGCGTTGAAGCTTGCCGACCGTATTGTCATTATGAAAGATGGACAAATTGTTCAAGCAGATACTCCAGATGAGATTCTGCGAAATCCAGCAAATGAATTTGTGGAAGAATTCCTAGGTAAGGATCGGTTAATTCAAGGCAGGCCTGATGTTACTACGGTCGAACAAATCATGGAGCATTCACCTGTAACCGTACAAATGGGAACGACTTTGAAATCTGCCATATCTACAATGAAAGATAGACATGTAGATTCATTGTTAGTGGTAGATAGTGAGAATAAGCTCCAAGGTTTTATTGACATAGAGGGGATTAATTTAAACTATAAGAAGATGCATCTTGTAGAAGAAATAATGGAGAAAGAGTTATTTTCTGTCTCTCGTTATAGTCTACTACGTGATACGGTTCACAAAATCCTTCGTCGAGGAGTAAAATATGTGCCTGTTGTTGATGATGAGAAAAAACTAGCAGGAATTGTGACTCGTGCGACATTAGCTAATCTTGTCTATGACACAATTTGGGGCGATGGTATGGAAACAAATGACATGGTAGCTGCAGCAGAAGCAGAATAGGAGGGAAGTGAAAATGATGGATTTTCTTGCAGAATACGGTAATGAACTGCTTGTTAAAACATGGGAGCATTTATATATATCACTTGCAGCGATTATTCTTGGCGTTTTAGTCGCTGTACCGCTTGGAATTGTCCTATCGAGGAAACCGAATTTTGCCGATCGTTTCATCTCATTTATTGGTATTTTACAAACCATTCCAAGTCTAGCAATTCTAGCATTCTTCATTCCGATTATGGGGGTTGGAAAGGTTCCGGCGATTTTCGCACTATTCTTCTATTCCTTGCTGCCGATTTTACGAAATACATATATTGGTGTGCGAGATGTGGATCCAGGTGTGAAAGAAGCAGGTAAAGGAATGGGAATGAGCAATTGGCAATCGATTGTGAAGATGGAGCTTCCTTTGTCTCTGCCGGTAATTATGGCAGGTATTCGCCTATCGACTGTTTATCTTGTTGGTTGGGCAACACTTGCAGCTTTTATCGGCGGTGGAGGACTTGGTGATTTTATTTTTGATGGATTGAACTTATATCAGCCATCACTAATTATTGCTGGTACGATACCGGCTACGATACTTGCTGTAATTGCAGATCGCTCACTTGCATTTTTAGAAAATCGGTTAACACCCGATGGATTAAAGGATTCTTATAAAACGGCATAAACTTGGAGGTGTAAATGTGAAAACAATGATTTATAAAGGCAGCATATTCCTTCTACTATTTGTGTTCCTTTCAGGCTGTTCTTTGCCTGGGCTGGCAAGTACAACTAATGAAACAATTAAAATTGGTTCATTAGGTACATCGGAATCCCATATCCTGGCGGAAATGCTGTCAATCATGATTGAGAGAGAAACGGATGCAGATACGGATTTAGTGACGCATCTTGGTTCATCTATTGTTCAGCATCAAGGCATGACGAGAGGGGACCTAGATATTACCAGTACACGTTATACAGGAACGGATTTATCCGGAGCTCTTGGCATGGATCCAATCACGGACCCAGATAAAGCGTTACAAATAGTGAAACGTGAATTCCAAGATCGTTTTAACCAAACTTGGGCTGCTCCATATGGATTTGAAAACAGTTATTCTGTGGCTGTGACCGAGGAATTTGCTAAAGAAAATAATATTGAAACGATATCTGATTTGGAACCGTATGCGAATGATTTACGTTTCGGTGTTGATAACGCTTGGATTAATCGTAAAGGGGACGGATATGACGGATTTAAACAATCCTATTTTTCCTTTGGAGAGGTTTTCCCAATGAATATAGGACTCGTGTATCAAGCGGCGGCTAGTGGCTACATGGATGTTGTTCTAGCATACTCTTCCGATGGACGGATTAAAGAATTTAATTTAAAGGTGCTTGAAGATGATCGACAATTCTTCCCACCTTATGACGCGTCCCCAGTAATTGCAGATGAGGTACTAGAGAAGTATCCGGAAATTCGAGAAATTACGGAACGGCTAAATAATCAAATTTCTACAGAAACGATGCAAGAGCTAAATTATCAAGCGGATGTGGAATTAATTAATCCTCGGAAAGTAGCCAAACAGTTTCTTGAAGAACATAATTATTTTGAGCAGTCAGTAGCAGAGGAGGGTGAGTGAATTGGAAACATTGGAACAATTTATCCATTATGTTAGTCAGAATAGTGGTTATATCTGGGTGCAGTTTTACAGGCATTTTCTGATGGCCGCCTATGGTGTATTATTTGCTGCAATCATTTCGATTCCTCTTGGTATACTAATTGCAAAATACGGGAAATTAAGCAGTTGGGTACTGGCATTTGGGAGTATTATCCAAACAATACCAGCATTGGGAGCAATGGCAGTTATTATGATTGTAATGGGACTTGGTACAAACACCGTAATTGTAACCCTGATGCTTTATTCCATTCTGCCAATTACGCAAAATACATATGTTGGTATGAAAGAGGTAAATAAAGATGTGGTTGAAGCTGGGTATGCTTCTGGAATGACTCGATTTCAACTGCTTCGCATGGTAGAACTACCACTTGCTGTTAGTGTTATTATGGCAGGGCTTCGTACTGCATTAGTTATTGGTATTGGGATTGCAGCAATCGGGGCGTTTGTTGGTGCTGGTGGCCTAGGGGCAATTATCCTTACTGGAACAAATGCCACGGATGGTACACCAATTATTCTTGCTGGAGCCATTCCAACAGCGTTAATGGCGATTATTGCTGATCTGATTATGGGATGGATTGAACGGAAACTGCAGCCCGTCAAATCTTCTAAGTAAGATTTGCTGAATCGTTCAACGAGGAGGAAAATGATGAAGGCTCATAACATGGAGATAGATAAAAATATGCCCTGTGAATTATCTGATGGTACGGTTTTACAATCCGATGTTTACCGTCCCGCCGAAGCAGGAGAATACCCGGTGCTTATGTTGAGGCTTCCATATAACAAGGAAGCGCGACGCTATTATGATGAATACCTAGAAGTCCCAAGAATGGTAGAGGCAGGTTATGTGGTCATCCTTCAAGACGTGCGCGGAAGATATGCCTCTGGTGGAGAATTCTATCCATTTGTACATGAAGGAAAAGATGGATTTGAGGCAGTAGAATGGGCGGCCCGTCTTCCATTTTCCAATGGAAAAGTCGGATTATTTGGCATGTCTTATCACGGATATACACAACTTGCTGCTGCAGTGGAACAACCGCCATCGTTAAAAGCCATTGCTCCTGTTATGACAATGGCTGATCCTTGGGGGGATATTCTTGGTACTGGCTCTGCGCCTCATGCGATTGGTAAGTTTGAAACATGGGTGTTAGGTTCCATCGTTGAAGACCAATTAAAACGAAGGAATCTACTAGATAAAGTACAGCTAAATAACTATTTGGAGCATCTAACCGAATATATGCATGAAGCGCCCGCCAATCAGTGGTCACCAATGAAGAATCTTGATCCAGGCTCATTTTTCTTCGATATCATGCAAGGGAGGTTGGACAATCAATTAGTCGAACGTTTGCAATTGAAGGAGCAGTTATCTCATGTAGATATACCAGCTCTTTTTATGGGAGGATGGTTTGACGCATTGCTTTCCCCAACCTTACAAGCCTATGAAGCGTATCAAGGGGATAAAATGTTGTGGATTGGACCTTGGACGCATGAACAAATGACTGGTCAAGCCGGTACAGAATTCTTTGCTGGCGCAGCAAAGAATATAGGTGCTGATCAAATTGCAGACCCTACTGAAGTACATATACAATGGTTTGACAAATGGTTAAAAGATAAGCCATTGTCTATTCAAAAACCAGTACAGTTATACTTGATGGGTCAGCAAAGATGGGTAGCATACGATGAATTCCCTAACGTTGAACAACAAAAATTTTTTCTGGAAAGCAGGGGAAAATCGCAAACAAATGCAGGTGATGGAGAGCTAGTTTCCAAACCTTCGAGTAAGGTGACAGAAAGTTCACTTACACTTGATCCATACCATCCTGTTCCGACCAGTGGAGGAGGATCATTGATAGCAGGCGTGGAATCCGGTATATTTGATATAAGTAACCTTCATGAGCGTGATGATGTCCTTGTTTATACAACAAAACCGATAAGTAGCGACATACAATTATTAGGTACGCTCAAAGCAGAAATCTGGTGTTCTTCTCCAACGAGTTTATGTGATATTTCATTGCGAATATCTGATGTAGATCCAAGTGGTCGAGCATGGGTGCTTATGTATTCATTTCATCGTGAAAAGGTGGTGGATAACCATCCATTTTGTTTATTAGCAGATATTGGAACAACTGCATATAAATTGTCGAAGGGCCATCGATTACGCCTTGATATTGCAGCAAGTAACGCACCGTTGTATGATATTAATTTGAATAATGGTAAGACAACGAAAACCCATACCGAGGGTTATGTAGCGAATGAGACGATTTATCATGGAGGAAAAATGTCATCGAAGATTATTGTTCCATGTACAACGATATAATCAAATCTAAAGGAATCATGTAATGGTTAAAGCTCTTATTCTGTTATTCCTTTCCTTTGGCAATTATATAAACAATATGCTGCTTTCGTCATTTTGGTTTTTAGCTACAATGTGGTAAAGTTCAAAGAACATGCCAATAAGGAGATTTATTTAATGAATAATAGAGAACAAATTGAAAATGTTAAGACACAATTTATTGAAAAGATAACGGATAATATGAATGCCTTCGGGGTATCAACAAGTGTTGGGCGCGTACTTGGTATCATTTATATGAATAGAGAACCGATGACTTTAGATGAATTATCTGCTGAGACGGGCATGAGCAAAACCAGAATGAGTCAGGTAGTTAGAGAAATGATTGATATGAACATTGCTGAGCGTGTTTTTAAGAAAGGTGTCCGCAAAGATTTATATCAAGTAGAAGAAGACTATTATCAGACATTCATTTCTCTATTTATATTTACATGGCAAAAAGCGATCAATCGCAGCCGGAATTTCGAACAACGATTAATTCAAAAATTAGATACACTACAGCTGGAATCAGATGTAGCAGAAGAAGATGAACAAGCAATTAATGAACTTCTTCATGAAATTAGAGAGTGGATGGATTACTATGATTGGATCCAACGAGTTACGGAATTCTTTGCAAGTGGTGAAATATTCGAGCATGTACCAAAGAAAAAAACATAAACTAGTTAAAGCGATGTTTTCGTATAAAAGTGATTGCTTTTGCGAAGTCACCGTTTTTTTGCAGGTATCCTTTCAAGAGTAAGTACTTATGTATATAACGGGAACGTGTTAGAAAAAATTTATTCAGCTAACTTCATACGGTATCATTTGGCAAATTGGAAACCGATTGATAGTGGATATATCTAAAATTCATCCTATATGGTAAAAAGGAAGTTTCATAAATTATGGATTGAACCACAAGAACCAGACCATAGGTATATAAAATAAAAGGCCCTCCTAATCAAGGAGGGCAGTGAGCTGAAGTAAAGTGTTATAGTGATACAGTTTTATGTTACGTAAAATTCAACTTTCTGTGTATAATAAATGCCTAATTTTAAAGCACTTATATCCTAATTCCAATATAAATAAACCGTTTATTTACAATGGTGCCGGGAATACCTCTCATATAACAAAAGAGAGGTGGTGATTATGAGACAATATCATGAATCATTTTATTTTAAACGGGATATTGCTTACTTACAAGATCTGCTGCAGCGGTGTGATATTGAACCGGTGAAAAAGCAGATCCAGAACGAAATGAAATTTATTTATTCTGTATTGAGAAAATAACATGAAGAGACGAAGGCTTATTCCTTTAATCATCCGAACGATTTCACTCAAATCCATTCGGATGATTTTTTTAACATAAAACAGGTTCTTAGGCAGGACAGTCTAATTTAGCCGGCTTTCCTTTATAACAGACGCTTGCGCCTTCTGTTCTACAAACTGTTAACGCAGGTGAAGTTATTTTTAACATTTTGTAAATCATTTATTTTTCTTTTCTACTATACAATTTAACAATGCAAGAAAATTTATAAAAGGACAAGTTAGAATAAGGAGGAAGTTTATGTTTGGCTTACCTGTAGAAACAGCATTGCTTATGCTTCCTTGGCCGCTGATTTGGATAGCACTAGGGATATTCATGTTTATTAAATTCGGCCGTGAAGAAAAACATGAAGCTCAAAGAAATGTGGAAAAAGGGGATGATGCTAAATGAATTTGGATATAATTATCTTCTTTATTTACTTACTATCGATGCTCGGAATTGGCTTATACTTTACGAGAAGAGCTTCGACATCGCCAGATCATTACTTATTAGGAGATAGAAAACTAGGAGCTCCCGTTACTGCAATCAGTATGCAAAGTACATCGATGAGCGGGTTTATGTTTATGGGCGGTCCTGCTCAAGCGTTTCAGGAGGGTTGGCATGCTTTATGGTATGCCATTGGAGATGCAGGTGGTTCGATTGTAAATATTTCTGTGCTAGGAAAACGAATGAGGCGTCTGTCGCAACTTTTGGGTTCGCTATCACCAATTGAATATTTAGAGAATCGGTTTGAAAGTGTAGCTATTCGTGTTGTTGGAGCAGTAATTGCTATTGTGTTTCTATTTTCCTATGCGTTCGCTCAATTTATTGCAGCAGGTAAGGCCTTAGAGGCAATGTCTGGTTTTTCTTATGAATGGGCACTTATTATTGGAGTAGGTATCATTATTACTTATACCGTAGCAGGAGGATACCTTGCTGTAGCGGTTAGTGGTTTTATTCAAGGAGTTATTATGTTTATCGGGGTTACAGCAATAGGGATTATGGTTCTTCCGGAAGTTGGTGGTCTTACAGGATTGAATGAATCCCTTCGATCGATTGATCCCAGTTATCTCAGTATTTGGGGTAAAGATCTTATTTATTATGGACAGTGGGGAGTTATTATTGGAGCAGTATTAATTTATGCGATTGGGTATATGGGGCTGCCTCATGTTGTCGTGCGACATATGTCAATGGAAAAACCAAATACTGCAAAGCAAGCTGTATTATGGTCTGCTGGATTTAATCAGTTATTTACATTTACTCCATATATTTTAGGTCTATCAGCAATTGTGATTATGCCTACCATTTCAGATCCAGAAATGGTTATTCCAGAACTTGTTTATACGTTTTTTCCAGGGGTTCTATCAGCTATTTTATTATCAGCCATTATGGCTGCTATTATGTCTACCTGTGATTCTTTATTAATGCAAGCGGGTACAACCCTATCACGTGATGTATATCATCGGTTTATAAATAAGCGTGCTAGTCAAAAACAGGTGTTATTGGTTTCGAGATTATGTATTTTAATTGGCGGAGTAATTGGAATTATTGTAGCTACGTATCAACCTCCTACTGTTTTTACACTTGTTGTCTTTGCGTTTGGTGTATTAGGGAATACTTTTCTGGTTCCATATATTGCGTCTGTTTATTCACGTAAAGCGAACAAGGTAGGTGTATTATGTGCAATGATAGGAGGATCGGTAACAAATATATTTTGGGAATTGTTTTCTTTACAGGGTATTACTGGTGTTCATCCCTTTTTAGCTGGCTTGATCCTATCAGTAATGGCTATGTTATTAGGGAATTTATTTGGGAAGACTCCGCCTTCTTCTCCAGTACTTGAAGCTTTTGAATTGGCGAAATTAAATCGAGATATTCCTAAAAATTTGGAAAAAGGAATACACGAAGGGCTAGCGACAGAGGCTCAGAATATTACGAAGTTCATAAGAAATAAGGAAAAAGTCACTAATATAGCTCTTCCTGCCAATGCAAAAATGGAGAGGTAGACTATGGACAATACAATGTTGGCTCAAGCAGTACGATTTACAGAAAAGGAAATTGAAACCAGCCTATATCAATTAGATTCAAATAACCAGTTCTTAGTGAATCGGCTTGTATACTATCCCTATTACTATTTTAATTATACAGTACAAGCGAAACGTTTGTTCTTACCAGTAAAGGAGGAAGTGGGTTGTACAATTGACGGAATTAGTGGGAAGGGTTCTTTAATTGATTGTAAGCCAAAGCTTACTCATGTTGAACTACCGTATCATGTTCAGCTCCCGTTGAAACAATCGCTGGAAGACTGCCAAACGAAATCGGAATCATTTATTTACCATGCCATTGCTTTAAAAATGAGAATGTTAAGCCTTTCAGAATTAAAGCTGAAACAGAATCAGTTTTTTTACAGACCATACTGGATTGTTAATAGCAAAGACAGAAAGGCTGCAGACTTTATCGTTGATGCAATATCTGGTCAATATCACCCATTGTCATAAGGGGCTTTGAAATATAAATGGCGTATTATTGTTGAACTCCATTTATATTTTTTATGGCGGGTAATTAGTAGTCTGCTTTAAAAATTTTAAATATATTAACGTATACTATATTATGGATATATAAATAGGAAAAAATAGAATGTAAGTTGATGCTGATAAATGTGAAGATACGAAAGATTACTTCGAAAGAAAAAGGAGGGAGTAGATGAAATACTGTATTTACCAAATGGAGATTGTGTTTGGAAACCCAAAGGAAAATAGAAAGAAAGTTGCTGGTTGGATAAAACAAACAGTAAATGAGGAAAAACCAGATACAATTGTTTTACCAGAAATGTGGACAACCGCTTATGCATTCGATGATCTTGAAAATCTAGCAGATGATAATGGGGAACCAACAATTGCTTTTCTACAAGATATGGCTTCAACTTACCATATCAATATCGTTGGCGGATCATTTGCTAATCAAAAGGATAATGAAATCTATAATTCCAGTGTAGTCATTGATCGTAATGGGGATGTCATCCATCAATATGATAAGTTGCATTTAGTTCCTATGTTAGATGAACACTTATATTTAACGGGGGGAAAAAACAAGGCAACCGTTTTTCATTTAGATGGTGTGAAAATGGGCATTATTATTTGTTATGATTTACGTTTCCCAGAATTATTGAGAAAGCTTGCATTAGAAGGTGCCCAAGTTGTGCATATTGTTGCAGAATGGCCAGCGGCGAGACGCGATCACTGGGAAATACTGCAACAGGCTCGCGCGATTGAGAACCAGATGTATATTATCTCTAGTAATGTGGTAGGTAACTATAATCATGTAGATTTTGCAGGTACATCAATGGTGATCGATCCTTGGGGAGAAGTGATCATTAAGGGGAGTCGTACAAAGGAAGAAATTATTCGTGCAACATTGAAGTTAGATAAAGTTGTCGATATTCGCAAAGAAGTACCAGTTTTTTCTAGTAGAGTGCCAGATTATTACTAAATAGTTCTACATGGAAACCAAATGAACTCAAGAGCATAAGATGCGTTCGTCTGACCCCAGCTTCTCTGATTAAACGAGGCTGGGTTTTTCGTGTTCTCTATAGGCAAAGGAAAATGGTATACTAGAAAGGTATTTGGGATAGAGGAGGTGGAAGGGATAATGAAAATTATTCGTTCTATTGCGGAAATGCAAAAAGAGACGCTGATGCACAAAGAAAATAAACGGTCGATTGGTTTTGCTCCTACGATGGGGTATTTTCATAAAGGGCATCTTCAATTAATAGAAGAGGCAAAAAAAGAAAATGACATTGTCGCAGTTAGTATCTTTGTAAATCCTTTGCAATTCGGTGAAAATGAAGACTTTGGCCGGTATCCACGAGATGAGAAACGAGATATTCAATTAGCCGAATCATATGGAGTAGATCTCCTTTTTATACCGACTGTTGAGGAAATGTATCCAACGAAACCACAATTAAACATGGTCATGGTGGATCGTGTTGATGTATTATGTGGCAAGTCGAGACCTGGCCATTTTGATGGGGTAGTTACTGTACTAGCAAAGTTATTTCATATCGTTCAGCCAAATCGGGCTTATTTTGGTTTAAAGGATGCCCAACAAATAGCTGTGGTAGATGTGTTAATCCAGCAATATAATTTTCCAATTGAATTAATACGAGTACCTACTGCGAGAGAAGACAATGGACTAGCAATGAGCAGTAGGAATGTATACTTAACAGAACAAGAAAGAGCAGAAGCACCAGCAATAATTCACGCTTTACAAGAAGCTAAATCTTTAATGGAAAACGAGGAGCGTCATCCAGCTGTTATTGTAGAAAAAGTTCGCGCTTTATTGCAACAGCATACTTCTGCAAAGATCGATTATGTGGAGTTATTAAGCTACCCAGAATTAAAAACCATAGAGCAAATCAACCAGCAAGTGATTGTGGCAGTAGCTGTACAATTTGAAAAGGCGCGATTAATAGATAATATTATTTATCATCCGTAATAAAAGGGACTGCAGCTAAACAAATTTCGATTTAAACCGAAATATCCCGGGGGAAATTCAGTTTCTTGCCTATTTGTATAACGATGTAACGCTATGGAAGCAGTGGAAATCGTTGAGGTTGCTACAGGAACAGCATGTGTCCGAAGGTCTACTCGGATAAGCGCTTTCTGCTTATCCGAGTTGTTTGAGAATGCTTTAAAAATCGCATAGATTCAGCTTCCTTTTTTGCAAAAAGGCAGGAGAAGCTCAACTAATTGAAAGTGAATCTATAGATAGATGGGTTTAAATAGTCAATGATTATGTAGTGGACTAATGATAGGTCCATTGTTAATAAGCATTTGTGAGACCCCTCACCGAGGTGGATTTCGTCCAATGATCCAATGGTGACCTCTGCATGTAATTCCAGCCTTGTATGATTCAGCAATTTTCTTACTCATTAACCAACCTCCTCTCTCTTATAAGAAAACCTGTAACTATTTATAGTTTAAATGGTACTGTGAGCACGCACTTTTTGTGCGTTGGTTACGTACAGGTTACTTTTAAGGTGTATCGGTAAATAACGAATCGATGATAGAATAAAGACCAAAACATGATGCAACAAGGAAGGGTTGAAATGGCAAAACAAATACTAGCAAATGATTGGGAGCCTGTGTTATATGAGGAATTTGGGAAACCGTATTACCTACAGCTAAGAGAATTTTTGAAACAGGAGTATGCATCGAAAACCGTATACCCAGATATGAATCATATATTTAATGCTTTACATTACACTTCATTTGAAAATGTAAAGGTAGTCATTTTAGGGCAAGATCCTTACCATGGTCCGAATCAGGCACATGGATTAAGCTTCTCTGTTCAAAAAGGCGTAGCATTACCGCCATCATTGAAGAATATTTTTAAAGAAATGGAAAATGATACAGGGAATCCAGTCCCCAATCACGGTTCATTAATCTCATGGGCGAAGCAAGGAGTACTATTGTTAAATAATGTATTAACTGTGCGAAGGGGAGAGGCTCATTCTCATCAAGGTATGGGCTGGGAGCAATTCACCGATCAAGTAATAAAATCGTTAAATAGGAAACAAAGCCCTGTTGTTTATATTTTATGGGGGGCAGCAGCGAAGAAAAAGCGATCCTTAATTGATACTTCAAAACATTATATCATCCAATCTGCACATCCAAGCCCGCTCTCTGCCTATCGTGGGTTTTTTGGGAGCAAACCGTTTTCTAAAACGAATGAGATTCTAAAGCAGAATGGACAAGAAGAGATTAATTGGCGATTGGATTAATCCATATCATAAGGCTGTCGAAGAACGTGCGAACGTCTCTCGACAGCTTTATTTTTATGTCTTGTTAAGCGAACAATTATTGACTAAAAATTCTAATTATGCTAAATTTAAATATAAATTAAATTTTCTAATATTAATTAAGAAGCTGCTAAATCTAAATGACTCTACGAGAAAGTAGAGCAATACTTAGGTTTAAACCAGTAATATGAACAGGTACTGATGGTTCTTTCTGCCTGCTTGTATTACTGGTTTCTTAGTTTTAACGACCGATATTCACAAGGAGGGTTATAACATGCAAGCAGATCTAATTATTATTAATGGAAACGTCATAACAATGGATGAAAAAAAACCAAGGGCAGAGGCAGTAGCCGTGAAAGATGGTTTGATTACCTATGTTGGTAAGACAAAAGATGCGTTAAGCTGGAAGAGTAAAGAAACGGAGATAAGAGACGTTTCAGGAAAAACCGTGATGCCGGGTTTTATCGAAAGTCATATGCATCCGACTCATTATGGATTAAATTTATTAGAGATAGATTGTAGACCAGAATCTGCACCGACAATTCATGCTATTTTACAAAAAATAAAGGAATTGGCTGCACGAATCCCTAAAGGTGAATGGATTCGTGGGTGGGGGTGGGATGATAGCAAACTGAAGGAAGGGAGAATTCCAACTCGTTGGGAACTGGATCAAGCTGCTCCTAACCATCCTGTTGTGCTAAAACGAACATGTAACCATATGGTAGTCGTTAATTCATTGGCATTGGCTATAAGTGATATAACAAAGGAAACAAACCAACCTGTAGGTGGACATATAGAACGTGACGATGAAACTGCTGAACCTACCGGACTGCTGCAAGAAAAGGCGCAAGGAATGGTGGCTGCTCCTGAGTATGACTTGGAAGAAATGGAGAAGGGGATGAAGCTTGCTCAGCAAGATTTTGTAAAATGGGGGATTACTACCGTTCATGATATGGCGACACAAAACTTAGAATTAGCTCTTTATCAGCAAATGTTATCGAAGAAACAATTAAAGGTAAGAGTCCGCCCATGGATTTGGGCGATCGACCAAAATGGTTGGAAAGGTTTATTAGAGGAAGTAGTGGCGCTTGGTATACGGAGTGGTTTTGGAAATAACATGCTTCGGATACAGGGGGTGAAATACATGCTAGATGGTAGTGTTGGCGGGCGAACAGCAGCTGTTGCACAACCATATGAAAAGGATGAAAAATTAGGCATCCTCTATAATGACGTGGATGAAATAGCTCCCCTATTTAAACAATCATTAGAGGCAGGGTTACGAGTTGCGGTTCATGGAATAGGTGAACGTGCAATAGAGGTAGCTTTAAAGGCATTTGAAATAGCAGCTAAACATTTACCAATTCAAAGAATGCGTAATCGTATTGAACATTGCGCGCTTCCGACAGAGAACCAGTTAGAGCGTATGAAACAGCTTGAATTAATTGCTGCTTCCTCTATTGGTTTTCTTTATCATATTGGGGATAGTTATTTGACTAACTTAGGGAAAGAACGGATGAATCGAGTCTATCCACATCGTTTATTCAGGGACTATGGAATTATTGCTCCTGGGAACTCGGATCTTCCTGTAACTGGAGGGAATCCTTTTACTGGCATATATGCGGCTATTACTAGAAAATCAATAACTGGTCAGGTTTTGGATGAAATACAAAATATATCTTTAGATGAAGCATTAAGAGCTTATACGACAGATGCAGCATACAGTTCATGGGAGGAAGATCTGATTGGTGCGTTACAACCATCCGCACATGCAGATATGATTATACTTTCACATGACCCATATGAAATATCACCAGAACAATTATTAAATATTGAGGTAGAGCAGACATTTATCGGTGGACAAGCTGTTTTCAGTAAGGAATCAGAAACCGTGAAGGGATGATATATATGTTTACTGAACAGGAACGTTTCATGTTGTCAATTATTGTAGTTGTATACTTCTGTCTTTTATTTGTGTTTTCTTTATATATAAACCAGCGAAAAATCAAAACCTATGAAGATTATAATGTAGCAGGCAGATCTGTTTCGATGTTTCCAATCGTTTTAACCTTTGTTGGTACAGCGATTGGTGGTTCTATTTTGCTAGGGTTTATGGAAAATGGATATCGCCTTGGTATGGGGCAACATTGGCTAAATGCGGGTATTTTAATAACTGGGATTATTACGGCTTCTTTTTTAGTGAAGAAAATTCGGCAAATAGGGGAAAAACATCATATGGTGACGTTGGGCGATTTTACGGCACTACGATATGGAGAAGGGGCAAGGATTCCAACTGTAATTAGTGTTTTGCTTGCATACTGTGCGATTACAGGAATGCAATTTGTGGCAATAGCCACCATTCTAAATTTAACTCTTGGTTTAAGTATGACCGTTGGAATTATTATTAGTTGGCTATTATTAACTGCAAAGACTTATTTTGGGGGATTAAAGTCTGTCGTTTGGCAAGATGCTGTACACGGTACGATTCAGACGATAGGAATTGTTGTGCTTTTTATCGTCATTCTTTGGGTTTCTGGAGACTGGGAGGGGATTGCCGCAAATGCGATAGAAATGGGGGAATCAGCAAGTTTGAGCGTGATGAACATATCTGTTAGTGAAGTACTTGTATATCTCTTTACAATAGGTGGTTATCAATTTGTAAGACAAGATTTATGGCAGCGATTTTGGGCAGCGAAAGATTACAAAACAGCAATGTATGGCTATTGGATTTCCATTATGCTTGCTTTTCTCATCGGTGTCATGGTTATTGTGATAGGGGTACTTACAAAATATGGGCTGCAAATGACTACCATTGCTCCTTCCCTAGTATATTATGAATCGATAGGCGCCGTTTTTCAATTCCCGCTTGTAGCAATTATGATTATTGCTCTCATGGCAACGATTATTTCATGTGCGGATTCCTTCTTCATGGCTGCTTCCTCTTCAATAATTAATGATATCATCAAACCCTGTATGAACCATGCATCTGAGCAAAAGATGCTTAAGTATAGTCGTTACTCAGTCATTTTTGTATCAATTATTGCATTATTCCTTGCGTTATACATGCCACAGCTCGTTGTTCTGTGGGTAATTGGTACAGCAATGCTCGTCTCTGGATTATTAGCACCTGCCGTAATTGGATTGTTTTGGAAAGGTGCGACCCAAACGGCGGGTATTTCAGCAATGTGGATCGGATTGTGCCTTGCAGTTGTTTGGCAGCTAGCTGGTCATCCCTTTGGTATTCATCCGGTATTTATTGGTTTACCATTGTCTACCCTCACACTTATTTTTGTGTCGTGGCTAACAAAAGCCGACGCTGCATCGAATATTTGGACAGAAGCAAAATAAATGATGAGTAAAACCCCCGGTTGCCTTTGGTTAGCTAGGGGTTTTACTTATTTTGTATAAGATATGTTGTTTTAAAGGGTTACCAGCTTCTATATTCGGATGTTGGAATTCCTTTATTTTTTCCATACCGATGCGCTCCATTACTTTTTCAGACGGCTTGTTTATTTTTGCTGTAAAGGAGTAAATAGTTGATAGATGAAAGTCATCGAAGGCATGCTGTAAGCAAGCTGTTGCTCCCTCGACTGCATAGCCTTTTTTCCAATACGTTTTATCTAACCTCCAACCAATTTCAACCTCATGTTTGAATTCGACATTCATATTTATGGTAGCTAAGCCGATAAAACCGATAAATTGTTGATCTTCTAACCGGTCCACTGCATAAATTCCGTAACCTTTATCATCCATATGCTTTTCAAATCGCTTAATTAACCAATCTGACCTTTCTTTGGATAGTGGTGTTGGAAAATACCGCATGACTTCAGGATCTGCATTCATGGCTGCGAATGGCTCCCTGTCAGATGCTTGCCAACTTCGAAAACCTAGACGCTCCGTTTTGAATAAGTAAGAGGGGCCCATTATCATTCTCCTTTCCTTGAGCGATTTTTCTTAAGACTTCATTATAACAAAAATTTTACTAGATTGAATTATATAAAAATTTATTGACTTCTTTTCGATAGACTCTTATAATCTACCTAACGATTGTTAGGTGGTGATATAGTGGAGAAAAAATTAATAGACGCTGCTTTACGCCAGTATGCTTTACATGGGTACCATGGAGCTACAATGAGAAAAATTGCTTCCGAAGTGGGAATAAAGCCAGCTTCCATTTATTTCTTTTATGAAAATAAGGAAACACTGTTTATAGCAGCGTTCCATCAATTATTGGAAAATCATTTTAACGAAATGCAACGGATACGACATCGATATCAAGACAAGTCGGTAGAGCAAATTTTTTCTGCCATGCTCCATGGAATTGTTGCTCACCACAAAGGAGATGAACAAGGAACAACTGCGTATATCTCCCTTGTCACATCACCTATCACAGAAATAAAAAAGGATTTACATGATCATATGCAGCGTTATAATGATTGGTTAGTTGAATCGTTAGAAAATGCATTAAAAAGTAGTTATCCATTGATGTCATCTAAGGAAGTAGATCGAGTAATAAAACAGTTTGTCCTTATTGGTAATGGGGTTTTTTGGGGAATTAAACTATATGAAGGAGAAGGTTTTGAGGAACAAGTTCGTCTTGCGGATCAGATGCTTCATACATTGTTTGCAGAGTTAAAGGAAACATACGCATAAGAATAAAATGTAAGCAGGGGGGATATCATGAGTGAACGTTTTGAATTAGTCGAAGATTATGAGCTAGAACCAGTACCCGAAAGTAAACGAAAGGGATGGGTGAAGCTATCGATTGTGTGGATGGGGGGAATAGTTGCCTTATCAGCAATTGTTTTAGGAGGAACGCTAGGGGCAGGGATGCCATTTGGCCAGGCAATCCTTGCATCATTTCTTGGATCGTTTATTTTAGCTGTTATAAGTGCGCTCTGCTGTGTCGTAGGTGCAAGAACAGGAATATCTACCCCCTTAGTATCTAAATTTGCATTGGGTAATTATGGATCCTATGCAGTTTCAGTGATTATTGCGATTTCCTTATTTGGGTGGTTCGGTGTACAACTTGACCTATTTGGTGCAAGCCTACATCATGTTCTTCAGAATGGATTAAATATAAGTATTTCCCCACTATTTCTTGTCCTTATTGGTGGGTTACTTATGACAACGACGGCATTCATTGGTTACAAGGCAATTGAGAAGCTAAGTTTACTAGCAGTACCTCTGTTAGGATTATTACTAACTTTTTCGTTAATCCGAGTCATGAGTGAAAAAACATTCTCAGGAATGTCATTGGCCCCTATTGAAGGAGAAGCCATAACTTTTGGTGCTGCAGTTTCATTAATTATTGGTTCGCTTGCGATAGGAGCAATCATTGGTCCAGATATCTCGAGATATGCTCGATCTACAAAGGATGCCATTATTTCGTCTTTTATCGGTTATTTTATGGGATTTAGTATTGTGCTGATTATTGCGATTACACTAGCCAAAGCGACGGCGCAAGTAGATATTGTAGAAATTATGCTCGGGCTTGGCTGGGGTACCGCTGCGTTACTTGTATTAATTTTAGCGCAATGGACAACGAATGATAATAATTTATATTCTTCGGCACTTGGGTTTGCGGTGATTTTTCCGAACATTCCTAAATCAATATTGACAATCGGAGCAGGAACGATTGGGACAGCAATGGCTGTATTTGGTATTTATGATAATTTCATCCCATTTTTAAATTTTTTAAGTGCCTTCATTCCACCTATTGGAGGGATATACGTTGCTGATTATATGATTCATCGAAATAAATACGATTATAAAAAACTAAATAAGACCAAAAATATCGAGATTGTAGGTATGGGTGTATGGTTCATCTCCTCTTTTTTTGCTTTTATGACTACCCCCGCACCGACTGGTTTTGGTCTTTTGTCTTTAACAGGAGCACCAGGTTTGGATGCCTTTTTAATTGCTTTTCTACTACAACTTATATTAGGAAGGCTTTTTAAGAATACGAAAGAGGATCCAAATACATTGTTGAAAGTTGAAGGAGGAACAATAGAATGAGATACATTGGTAAACAAGAAATAGAAGATATAGCTGTTGGAGCGGCCTTATTAGGAACAGGTGGTGGAGGAGATCCTTATATTGGAAAGTTAATGGCTCTACAGGCAATTGAGGAAAAAGGGCCAATTCAGTTATTGTCAGTGGAAGAAGTGCCTGATGATGCATTAGTAGTTCCTTCTGCTATGATGGGGGCACCAACCGTCATGATTGAAAAGGTACCTAGTGGGAAAGAAGCAGTCGGAGCTTTTGAGTCTTTGCAAGCTTATCTTGGAAAAAATGTCTTTGCAACAATGCCAATAGAAGCAGGGGGTGTGAATTCATTATTACCATTTGCTTTAGCTGCAGAGTTGGGGTTGCCAGTCATTGACGCAGATGGGATGGGTCGTGCTTTTCCGGAACTACAAATGGTAACATTCTTTTTAGAGGGAATATCTGCTACTCCGATGGTATTGGCAGATGAAAAAGGTAACAGCTCATTACTTCAAACGGTTAACAATGTTTGGGCGGAGAGAATAGCCCGCTCGGCAACGGTTGAGATGGGTGGTTCTGTTATGTTGTCGATATATCCGATGGAGGGAAAACAAGTAAAACAGAGCGCAATTCATCAAATATTGCAGTTGGAAGAGCGAATTGGAAGAACCATTCGAGAGGCAAAACAATTCGATTATGACCCCATTGCTGAAATATTATCAATTACGAACGGTTTTCAACTATTTCAAGGAAAGGTAATTGATATTGATCGTAAAACAGAATCTGGATTTGCACGTGGTATGGCAACTATAGAAGGAACAGATAATTATCAAGACCAGCAATTGTATTTAAAATTTCAAAATGAACATTTATTAGCTGAAACCAAAGATAACGTATTATGTATGACTCCTGATTTAATCGCTGTTCTTGATTCAGATACTGGGCTACCAATTACGACAGAAGGGTTACGATATGGATCTCGCTGCGTCGTTATCGGATTACCGTGTGATAGGAAATGGAGGACTGAAAAAGGGATAGAAACGACAGGCCCTAGATATTTTGGATATGATCTAGATTACACTCCAGTAGAAAAATTAATGTGTATGGAGGAGGAATGAAGATGAGAAGTTATCGTATTGGCATTGATGTAGGCGGGACACATACAGACGCAGTGATGTTAGATGAATTCTATCAAGTAATTGCTGAAACAAAAGCGCCTACTACAACAGATGTGAGTAAGGGAATCTATCATGCTCTAAAAGAGGTAGTTATGAATGCTAATGTTCCTTTAGAACAAATAAACTATGCGATGTTAGGTACAACCCATTGTACAAACGCAATCGTTGAAAGGAAAAGGCTAAATCAAATCGCAGTTATTCGGATTGGCGCTCCAGCGACATTAGCAATTAAGCCATTAATGGGAGTTCCAGAAGACTTACAAGAAATATTAGGGAAGTATATGTACATTGTCGAGGGCGGCCATGAATTTGATGGTCGGGAAATCGCTCGTCTTGATGAAGAAGAAATCTATCGAATTGCAAACAACGTAAAAGGGAAAGTAGATTCAATCGCGATAACATCTGTTTTCTCTCCTGTGTCAAATGCACATGAACAGCGAACGGCAGAAATTTTACACGAAGTGCTTGGTGATGAGTTGGAACTATCGCTATCAAGTGAAATTGGTAATGTAGGCCTTTTAGAAAGAGAGAATGCAACGATTTTAAATGCTGCCGTAGTGAATGTTGCAAAGGAAACTGCAAATGGTTTTATTGATGCATTAAAACAAGAGAATATCGATGCTAAGGTTTTCTTTGGGCAAAATGATGGTACATTAATGTCTGTTGAATATACCGTTCGATACCCCATTCTTACCATTGCCTGTGGACCAACAAATAGTTTGCGAGGAGCGGCCTTTTTAACAAATAAATCAGACGCGGTAGTTATAGATGTAGGTGGTACTACGACAGATATAGGTGTGTTAAGTAATGCTTTTCCTCGCCAATCATCACTTGCTGTCGAAATTGGCGGTGTTCGGACAAACTTCCGTATGCCAGATATATTGTCTGTCGGTCTTGGTGGAGGAACCATTATTCAAGTTTTTGAGGATGGCTCCTTTCAAATCGGACCAGACAGTGTAGGATATAAACTTTCGGAAAAAGCACTAATTTTTGGAGGGGATACACTTACAGCTACCGATGTCATCGTCGCTTTGGGGAGAGCCAATATAGGGGATGCATGTAAAGTCAATCATTTGAGCAAAGATCTACTGCAAGCTATTTATGAGAAGATGGTTTCCATGGTAGAAGAAGCGCTTGATAAAATGAAAACAAGCGCAGACCCAATACCAGTAGTTCTTGTAGGTGGAGGAAGTATTTTGTTACCTGAAGTGCTTAAAGGGGCCTCTGAAGTCATTAAACCAGCGAATTTTGGAGTTGCCAATGCGATAGGTTCAGCTATTTCACAAGTCAGTGGACAGATTGAAAAAATATTTATGTTAGATGAGTTAGGTAGGGAAAAAACAATGGAACGTGCAAAACAGATGGCATTTGAAGAAGCAAAGATAGCTGGAGGAGATCCAGGAGACCTAGTGATTGTAGACATAGAAGATGTGCCACTTGCCTATCTACCAGGAAATGCAACTCGAATACGTGCCAAAGCAGCCGGTTCATTGAAGAAGATGAGCTAATCAAAGAAGCGAGGGTTACAAGACATTGGTAATTCTCGCTATTTTTGTAATAAATCAAGCATAGAGACAAATATCTTAGTTAATGAAATGATGTTTTACCTGAGGGGATAAGTCAATAAAAGAAGATGTTTTTAAGCATCCTAAGAGAGGAGGTATCAGGTGAATTATCAAGAATTTGAAATGAAACAGCCCATCCTCCATACCCCACGCTTAAAACTTCGTAAAATAACCTTAGCAGACCTTCCAGCTATGTTTGCTTACACTTCCTTGGATGAGGTGACAAAGTATTTACCATTTGATACGCACAAACGTGTAGAAGATACAAAGCTATTTATTGATTATGTTCTAGATCAATACACAAATTGCAGGTTAGCACCTTGGGCAATTGAACTACAATCAACAAATACGTTTTTAGGTACGATCGAATATGTATTTTGGGAACAAGAGAATAACACAGCGGAAATAGCATTCGTTCTATCCAATCATTATTGGGGAAGAGGCATCATAACCGAGGCTGCAAGAGAAGTTATTCGATTTGGATTTGAGGAGATGGACTTAGAACGGGTTCAAGCTAGATGTTTTAATGCGAATATTGCCTCCCAAAGAGTCTTAACAAAAAATGGGTTCCAATTCGAAGGTACGCTGCGGAAGCGCTTATTTAGTAAAGGAAAACAACAGGATATTCGGGTGTATTCCTTATTAAGGCAAGAATACAGTATGTAAAATAAGAAAATCTTACGTACTCCTAGTTTTCTCCATTAGCCCATAAAAGTTCGAGAACATGCGGTGATAATAGCTGCCTGTCAGAGATGAAGCAGATTGCCTTCCATCTAGCCAGGGTGAACAAGGTGAAGAAGATACTTTTTCTGTCTTAAGGAACTGTAAAAGGGCGAATGCCCTTCTCCTAAAAAGCTATTCTATGAAAACAATTGTTGGAATAGGGGTAACTGTTTTCATTTCTTCGTAATATTCATACCAACACGTTTGCCGATAAGAGAAAGTGTAAATATTTTTGTTACGATCTGATATTTTGCTTGGACTGTTCAAGTTTGATCGGAATGATGCTTGATTTATCTTTTAGCATATCTTGTACTCCCTTGGTATTACCAAATAGCTGTAAAACAGAGAAAAGCAACCAGGTAGTAGATTAACCATTCTGGTTGCTTTTTTTATCCATTATACAGTTTTAGGTGTTAATCCAAAGCAGCGTTTATAAATCCATTTGTAATCTTTTTCAGTTAAATCACGCGGATTCCCAACTGTTTGTGGATCTTTCATTGCTTCTTTAGATAAGCGGTCAATCATATCAGGAGCTACTCCCTGTTCTTCAAGAGAAGGGATATCTAAATCTTCAGCTAAGCGATACATTTCATTAACAGCTGCTTTAGCAGCCTCTTCGGTTGTCATATGGAATGTATCCACTCCAAGCGCTTGAGCAATACGAGCGAATTTATCTGGGTGCCCTTTCCAGTTATATTCCATTACTGGTCCCATCATTGTTGCAACACATTGTCCATGTGCAACTGGAATAATGCCACCTAACGTTTGTGACATTGCATGTGCTGCTCCAGCAGATTCACTTCCATAGGAAAGTCCAGCTAGCATTGCAGCTTGTGCCATACCATAGCGTGCTTCTAAATCTCCACCATCTGCATATGCACGGCGGATATATTTACCTACGTATTCCACGGCCATTAATGCAACCGCATCTGTTACTGGTTGAGCAAAATGCATAGTATAGCATTCGATTGCATGAGCCAATGCATCAATTCCTGTCATTGCTGTTACATGTGGAGGCATGGATACATGTAATTCTGGATCAAGGATAGTGAGATGTGCAGCGATTAATGGCCCGCCTGTATTGAATTTAAACTCGCGTTCTTCATCGGTAATTACTGCCCATTGAGTAACTTCTGATCCTGTTCCAGCAGTTGTTGGAATGGTGGTCAAAGGTGGGATACGATTTTCTAATGGTTTTTTCCCTTCCGCCGCTTCGTAATCTAGCACACTACCTTCATGAGTTGCTTCTACACCAATACCTTTCGCAGTATCCATAGAGCTTCCTCCACCAACAGCGACTAAGCCATTACATCCTTCATCTTTAAATACTTTTGATCCTTCAGCTATTAGGCGTACAGGTGGGTTTGGTTCTACTTTATTAAAAACGACAACTTCAATTCCAGCTTCCTTTAGATGCTTCTCTACTGGTTGAGTTACTCCTGCTTTATAGATTCCAGGGTCTGTTACTAGAAGTGCTTTGGTTACACCAAGATTTTTTACTTCTTCACCAATATGTTTGATTGCCCCGATCCCATGCTTAATTGCTGTAGGAATTTCAAATGTATGGAAATTATGCATATGTTCGATTTTCATATTTAAACTCATTATTATATTCCTCCTTAAAGATTAGAACCAATTCATTGCTTCAGGTTTTAAATTTTGAAAAATATGTTTCGTTTCTTGATATTCTTCTAATCCAGCTTTTCCAAGTTCACGTCCGATTCCAGATTGTTTAAATCCGCCCCAAGGTGCATGTGGGAAATAAAGGTTGAATTCGTTAATCCAAACTGTCCCCATCCGCATTTTAGCAACACATCGTTCTGCTTTGGCAATATCATTCGTCCAAACTCCGCCAGATAGACCATAAATAGAATCATTTGCTAGAGTAATAGCTTCTGCTTCGGTTTGGAAAGTTTCTACTGTAATAACAGGCCCAAATCCTTCTTCCTGAACCACATGCATCTCCGTTGTACAATTTGTAAGTACAGTTGGAAGATAGAAAAAACCTTGTTGCAGTGCTGGGTTATTCGGACGTTTTCCACCTACTGCCACAGTAGCACCTTCTTGCTTTCCCGTTTCCACATAATGAATTACTTTATTTAAATGTTCTTCAGAAATTAATGGACCCATTTGCGTATTCTTATCAAAACCGCTACCTAATTTAATGTTTTCGACCCGTTGAACTAGCTTCTCAATAAACTTGTCATGAATGGTTTCTTCAACAATTAGTCTTGTTCCCGCAGAACAAATTTGCCCGGCGTGAAAGTACACCGCATTTAATGCTTGATCAACTGCAGTATCAAAGTCAGCATCTGCAAAGATAATATTTGGATTCTTTCCACCCAGTTCCAGTGCTATGTTTTTTACATTCGCACTTGCTGCTTGCATAATCTTTTTCCCAGTAGCAATGCCACCAGTAAATGATATAAGGTCTACTTCCTCATTAGCAGATAACTCCGCACCAACGGATTCGCCTGGTCCAAGAATTAAATTAATGACCCCAGATGGAACTCCAGCTTCTTCCATTAATTCGAATACTTTCACTGTAGTTAATGGTGTGATTTCACTTGGTTTCATAATAAGTGTATTTCCTGCGACTAATGCTGGTGCTAGTTTCCAAGATGCTTGTAATAGTGGATAATTCCATGGCGTGATTTGCCCACAAACGCCAACGGGCTCATGTACCACTTTACTTATCGTATTTGGTATAGGAGAGTCAATGATTTCTCCTCCGTTTTTATCTGCAAGTTGAGCATAATAACGAAAGACTCCAGCAATATCTTCCATATCGCCGCGGCTCTCCTCAACGGTTTTTCCAGTGTCGAGGGATTCCAGCTTAGCTAATTCTTCTTTGTCTCTTTCAATTAATTCTGCAATGATATGAACAATATGTCCCCGTTCTGTTGCAGGGGTTGCAGCCCATTTCCCAGAATCAAACGCTTCCCTCGCTGCATTAATCGCTGCCTTTGTGTCAGTTTCATCACTTTCCGTAACGGTAGCAATGATTTCTTGATTAAAAGGATTAATGATGTCTCTCGTGGCATTTGAATGGGAAGCTACCCATTCACCATTAATATAATTTTTTTTGAAGTCCAAAGGGAAAAAACCTCCTTCATCCGTTAATTTTGTTAAATAATTATTTAACGTTTTGAACAAATTAAATGTAACATGGGGAGCAATAGATGTCAAAATGAAACCTTAGTTGTTCATTTAAGGGAATAGTAAGGTTCGTATAGTATAGGATCTACTTTATGTTTTTCATATTTGTTAGATTTTTTTATTTGAATAAGTAAGCCCCGCTTTTGTAGTGCATACGGCGTCGGATTTGTAATATAAATAGTTGACATATATTGAGGATACGTTAACATTAAGTTTGTAAAAAAAATATTTAATATATTAAATTTATTAAAAGTAGGAGGTGAAGATGAATGGCAGCTTCAAATGATGACATGGCTAGGGAGAAGCTGGAAGAGGCCAAGGGATATGTCATTGAAACCATTGCTGAAACAATGGATGTCTATGGTGTAACACCAGCAGCAGGAAAGTTATATGCAACCATGTATTTCAAAGACCAAATGAATCTCGATGAAATGCGGGAGGAACTTGGAATGAGCAAGCCAAGTATGAGTACTAGTGTACGCAAACTTCAAGAAAACGAGATGGTGAAGAAAAAGTTCCAACGCGGTTCTAGAAAGCACACATATGCAGCTGAAAAAGATTTCTTTCATTCCTTTATGTCCTATTTCTGTCAAATGTGGGACCGTGAAGCAAAAATGAATATGGAAGCTATAAAGCAAGCTGAATTTGAACTTGATCAGATATTTGAAGATGAAAATGTGTCGTCAGAGTTAGTTGATGAAGCACGAAAGATCTATGAGCTGCTTGATCAATCAAAAGTGTATTACCGATGGCTTGAACGTTTAGTTGCGAGTATTCGATCTGAGGAAATATATGAGTTTCTGCCGAAAGATCCAGAAGATAAAAATACGTAATGGGGAGAGGATTAGACTATTTATGCGTTTCATTAAAAGTAAACTTCTAGTTATAGGATTAGCAATCGTTGTAGTATTAGCAGCATGTGGAGATAGTACAAATTCAAATTCTGAGAACTCAAACGAAGATACCTCTGAAGATAAAGGTACCATTGAAATGGCTCAAATAAATTGGGCTGAGAATATCGCCGTATCTAATATGTGGAAGGTCATCTTAGAAGATCAAGGATATAAAGTGAATTTGAACTTGCTTGATATGGGTACCATTATGAAAGCTTTGGCGGAAGATGAATTGGATATCAATTTAGAAGTATGGTTACCAGTTCAAGATCAGGCATATTTGCAGCAGTATAAAGATGAGGTATTCTTTTCGGAAGAAACTTGGTATGACAACGCTAAAGTTGGTCTTGTCGTTCCAACATACTTAGAAGATATTAATAGTATTGAGGATCTGAATAAAAATAAAGAAATGTTTGAAGGGGAAATAACAGGTTTTGATCCTGGTGCTGGAACCATGGAAGTTACGGAGGAACTAATTAAAGACTATAATTTGGATTATGAATTGGTTCCTAGCTCTGAACCTGCTATGATTACGGAAATTGATCAGGCAATTAAAAACGAAGAGCCAATTGTTGCACCATTATGGAGTCCGCATCGTGTTTTCTCACAGTATGATCTGAAATATCTAGACGATCCTAAAGAGGTATATGGTGGCGTCGAAAAAATTCATCATGCGACCCGTCAAGGCTTTGCTGATGATTTTCCAGAAGTGAGTCAATGGATGAAAAACTGGAAAATGGATGATGATGCAGTTGGAGAATTAATGACCTATGTCAAAGATGCAGAAGAGCCAATTGATGGTGCAAGAAAATGGGTAGAAGAAAATCAGGACTTGGTAAATGAATGGTTGAATAAATAGATATACAAGGATAGTTAGCTGTCGAGGGATTGGCAGCTTTTCTTGTATAAAACTGAGGTGCACGTTGACCATCGTATTTCGTCCGTTTGACTTATTGACTTTTTGAACAAATTACAATTATTCTATTATTTATAAAATGATGGCTATAGTAGAGGAGCGTTTACGATGGAAAGGGAGAATTTTATTCAAGATCGTTTATTGAAAGAATTCGATGTTCAATTAAATCATAGTGGTATATCTGGTGAACGTATAGCTCAACGTATTAATGAATTGGCTACTATTGGGCGTACAGAAGATGATGGATCCAATCGGGTGGGTTACTCGGAAGAAGAGGTTCAAGCACAAAATCGAGTAGCTGGATGGATGCGTGATGCTGGACTTCAAGTAAGAAGAGATGGGGCCGGTAATTTAATTGGTAGATGGGAAGGAAAAGATCCTACATTACCAGCAATAATGAGTGGCTCGCACGTTGACAGTGTTCCAAATGGTGGACACTTTGATGGCACCCTTGGAGTTCTTGCTGCATTAGAAGTAGCTGAGGCATGGAAGCATACAAATTATCAGCCTATTCGATCTTATGAAGTGGTTGTATTTGCTGATGAAGAGGGTTCGCGTTTTAATGGTGGATTGAATGGTAGTGAAGGAATGATTGGTAATCAAAATCTGGAAGAAAAAAAGAAGCTAACGGATAAGGAAGGATATTGTTTCGAAGAAGTTCTTAACCAGAATCATTTAAGTATCTCAAGTTATCAATCTGCCAAACGAGATATGAATGAAGTTGAAATGTTTGTTGAAGTACATATAGAGCAGGGCAAGCGTTTAGAAAAGCAAGGGATCCCTTGTGGTATTGTGACTGGAATTGCAGGTCCATGTTGGTTAGAAGTTACCTTTATTGGAGATGCTGGTCATGCAGGAAACACCCCTATGGATGATCGCAAAGATGCTTTGGTTGCAGCTAGTAAGTTTATCTATGAAGTCAATCAATTGCCACGTCAAATAAATGACTCTGCAGTCGCTACTGTAGGTAAACAGTTCGTTGAGCCTAATGGCGTTAATGTTATACCAGGAAAAGTGACGTTGTATGTCGATATAAGGGATATTTATCAAGATACAAGAGATGCATTAGTAAATCAGGTATTGGATTTGGCGGAAGAAATTTCAAAATCTTTTCATATTACTTATCATTATCTAGAAAAAACCAGATTTAAACCAATTCCAATTCAAGAAGAAAAGCAACAGCTATTGGCAGAATGTATGGAAGAAGTAGGTGTTAAGCCTTATCGACTACCAAGTGGAGCAGGCCATGATGCGATGATCATAGGAAGACATGTGCCAATTGCGATGATTTTTGTGCAAAGTAAGGACGGAATTAGCCATAATCCCTTAGAATGGTCGAAGTTAAATGACTGTGTACAATCCGTACATGTTTTAAAGAGATTTATCGAAAAGGTACAGTAAGAATGATAAATAATGAAAGAGGTCTTTCAGATAGGAAAGACCTCTTTCTCATAATAATCCATCTTGTTCAAAAAGAAAATTATATGGGATATCGATGAAAATATATAGATGGTCAGAAATAGGGTGAGAATAGGTTCTGATTCGTTCATCTTTTTCAATATCTGTATATAAATCGGACAAGATTCCCTTTTTTTCCATATTCATACGAACGATATTTTCAAAGAAATATGGTCGCCAACTCCAGTTTTTTTGTCTGCCTTCTGCATATAAATACCAACTGCCATCTTCATCCTTCTCTGCATTAGAAGATAATTGAAACCCTGCTTCATTACAAATATAAACTCGAAATGTAAAATCATTACAATCGGATGCAATGGTAAGAATGGTTTCGTCATATGGATCATCTGGATTTATTTTCTTTAAAGTTGTTTTTAGTTGTTCATTAATTGTTTCAGTTAAATCAAGTTGGGCTTTCATTTTCTTTCGCTCAAATGTAATAAAATGATGGAAGTCTTTTTTTACCTTATCCTTACAGTTGTCAGCTGCGATAAAACCAGGCTGCGTTTTTACTAAATAGTTTCCTTGATAATAACGACCACCATTTCTCCAAGCATAATTTAATTGTTGAAATGTAGCTATCCCTTTAAACAATAACGTTGCCCCAATCTTACGTGAAAGCATGGACAATAAATGGTGCACATCTTGATATAGTTGAGGCAAGTCATCATCTTGGAGAAAAGCAACATCAACTTTAATAATATTTGGTTTGATAATGGTTAGTTTATCCAAATTGCCATTTTGTTGACCAACATTATCAATTGCAATTTGTATCCCATATGTTTGAATATACGCAAACAGATGTTTTAGCTCATCAATGTGGCTTGTTACAAAAGATTCGATAAACTGCAGTACAATGTTATTTAGAAGAAGGCCCTGCTCCACATAACCATCCAGCAGTGCTATCATACTGTCTCCATTATCTTTTAAAAGTAATTTGGCATCATAATGAATAAATAAATATTGAGATTGATTTGTAGTTATATATTTATCTAGTACTTTATGAAGTACAGCATTACTAAGCTCTAAACGGAATTCGCTAGGAATGGATTCATCCTGAGCAAACCAACACAGGTTATGTAATTCTTTATCTTCTGTTTGAAAGTACGGTTTTACTTCATAGCCTATAATTAATTGATTTTCTGCACTTATAATCGGATCGAAGTATGGAACGATCTGATCAAGCTTCATCATGATATCTAGTGGGTCCATACAAGTCAACTCCATTATTATCCTTTATACGTACATTATAGCATGTATGGTGTTAACTTCTCATTAGATGAACTAATATTGGTTCCCTAAAAAGAGAGGTGTACTTACCTCTCTATTATTTAGGCTGGTTCAAAATAAAGAGCTCCGGTAAAGGCAAAGGAATTATTTTCTGCTGTCGTGGCTCCAACAACTTCTTGTAACCCACAGATTAATAATCGACCGCCTGCTGAGAATGAGACATTTGGCGTGAAGTGGCAGTTAGAATCGTATCTGCAGGAGTCCTAAATATCCATTTATACTTAATGTTTTTGCTGCAGTTACAGGTATAAAAAGGTTATGGCACCAGTTAATCCAGTTTAATTAACATTATTATAAATCTCATTGATAATTTTTCCACTATCTTGTTTTCCACAACTACAATTGTTCTTCTGTTGGTTACATTTATTGCAATAATTATGCCGCTTTTTTCGATGTGCATGTTTACAATACATACAATTGTATGTATTCGCCGCACAATCACAATTTTTATTTTTATATTTTGGGTATCGATCATTCATATACATATATGTCTACTCCAATTCTACATAAGGTTATTCTCCTATAAAATATGAAAGACTAGACGAATTCGTATCAATCAATAACCTATGTTTTTATGAAAAGTTGAAGGATTTACCAAGATAGAAAACACCATTTAGAAAAAGCTAAATGGTGTTTTCGAAAAATTATTTTATGATAATCTGTGAATGGACCAAACAGTTGCTGTATCAGAGGTTCCACCAAGGTCTAGGTTAATAGTTAAACCATCTGCTTGATAAAACATAGCAACTACATCGCCTGCATTTAATTCTAAGTCTCCTTCTAAAGTGACTTGCCCACTTCCTAGTAATGCTCTTAATGTTAATACTAAAGCAACGTTTACGTTTAATACTGGGAATAAACCAGTTATTAAATCCGTGACAGTAGGAGACGTCCGCTGAACAACAATTGCCGGGTTAATTCCTGCGCCTAATGATACAGTAATTGCCGCCGTTGTAGAATAGCTTATTACAGCCTTTATCGAATATCTACCTGTTACAGGGACAGTATATTCACCTGCTACAGGGTCAAAGTCAGGTGAGGTATAGAACGGACTAGCAACAGACCAGTCTTCTAACTGGGTATCTGCAGTTACTGATGAAGGTGCTCTGTTTGCAGAGAACCCAGTAGCAGTTACGATATCGCCGGTAGGCCCTGTATCGCCGGTAGTTCCCGTGGCGCCAGTCGTACCCGTAGGTCCAGTAGCACCCGTCGCGCCCGTATCCCCTGTCACGCCTGTCGGTCCTTGAGCGCCAGTAGGTCCAGTAGAGCCTGTAATGCTATCCCCAGTGGCTCCAGTGGCGCCCGTATCCCCTGTCACGCCTGTCGGTCCTTGAACGCCGGTTGGCCCAGTAGAGCCTGTAATACTATCCCCAGTGGTTCCAGTTGCGCCGGTATCTCCCGTCGCGCCGGTAGGTCCTTGCAGGCCAGTAGGTCCGGTGGAGCCTGTGATGCTATCCCCAGTGGCCCCCGTATCGCCGGTATCTCCTGTCACGCCTGTCGGTCCTTGAGCGCCAGTAGGTCCAGTAGAGCCTGTAATACTATCCCCAGTGGTTCCAGTTGCGCCGGTAGGTCCTTGCAGGCCAGTAGGTCCGGTGGAGCCTGTGATGCTATCCCCGGTGGCCCCCGTATCGCCGGTATCTCCTGTCACGCCTGTCGGTCCTTGAGCGCCAGTAGGTCCGGTAGAGCCTGTAATACTATCCCCAGTGGTTCCAGTGGCGCCGGTATCTCCCGTCGCGCCGGTAGGTCCTTGCAGGCCAGTAGGTCCGGT
>NZ_AUQA01000007.1:0-429770 GCF_000445495.1 Virgibacillus sp. CM-4 | reverse complement strand
TAAATTGTGTAAAACACTTGACTGGAGGTAAGAAAAGTTAGAAAGTTTACTCTTTAGCTTTTGAGGTGATTTTTTTAAAAAGGGATACGGTTCTTATGATCAAAAGGAGTTTCCTTACAATATTTTCAATATCTTACGCTTTGCTTATGCATGTATTATAGGGTACGATAGGTTTATCTTAATGTAATAAAGGTGAATGATCGAATGAATGAACGAAAACGACAAGTATTGTTGACAGCACAACGACTTTTCATAGAAAAAGGCTTTTCAGCCACTTCTGTCCAAGACATTTTAGAAGAATCTACTATTTCTAAAGGAACCTTCTATAATTACTTTTCATCTAAGAATGAGTGTTTAATTGCTATCTTAGAACATGTAAACGACGAAACCTTTATTCGAAGAAGAGAACTTCTAATTGGACAAGATCCTTCAGATAAGCAGGTATTGGCTGAACAAATAGCGGTACGTATGCAAGTAAATAAAGAACAGAATCTATTCATGCTTTTTGAAGCAATTTTCCATTCAGGTGATGAAGAGTTAAGAGATTTTGTAAAGAAAAATCATTTCAAGGAGTTATTCTGGCTTCGAAACCGAATTGTTGATGTATATGGACATTTAGCGACGCCCTTCGCATTAGATGCGGGCGTACTATTACTAGGTATGATGCAGCATATTAATCATATTGGTTCAACATCTTCTCAGCATTTAGGCAGTATTCAGGAACTCATTCAATATGTCATTCGGCGATTAGATGCTATTATTCCACATTTAATAGAAACCAATGATCAACTTTTAGGTGACGAATCATATACTATCTTAACAAATAATATGGATGATACGGTCTATACTAGCCAAGAAATTGCGGAACAATTGGAAGGTTTTCTTAGCAATCTTAACCGCGGACAAACGGAGCGTGGCAAAGAGTATATTCTCTTTTTATTAGAGGAATTAGCAAAAACATCCCCACGGTTTTCTCTTATTGAATCAATTTCTCGCTCGTTTATGGAAACATTTGCAGGTACTTCTGATGAATCAGAAGCCAGAGAAATTGCCTCAAAAATATGGAGTTATCTTGACAACCATTAAGATTCGTTTACGGGGAATATTATATGTTCCTAACTCATAGCAAATAACTAGGCATTGCTCCGCGGGGACAACTTGAGTAGCTGAAGATAGCTACAAAATAGCTATGGCCCTGCCCTGGCCTTCCGAAATAAAGGTTCTTATCATACTCATACCACTAGAACTTCCCATCGCCTGTAAAGCTCGACATACTAGTAGAAATAAATAGTTTGGGGAGATAGGAGCTAGTATTGAAGCCAAGGAAACTATTGTAAGCTCTGCCATAAATAATCGTTTTGACCGAACATATCGCTTGCTTAGTTTTCCCATTATGGGCTGTCCAGCTGCACTTACCAAATAAAGAAACAGAGATAAACCAGGAGCATCTAAGTAAGTGAAGTTAAAATCATGTTGAAGTCGTGTCAATGCAATCGCAATCATGGCGGAGTTTAATGGATATAATAATATCCCCAATCCAATCGTGATGTTAAATAAGCCTCATTTATGTTTCACCCCTGACATGCCAATCACCTATGATAGAAATTTTAACGAAGAATATTTCTATCATAGGTGAAAACATTGTCTGGGAAAAGCATTTTAACTTAACTAAAGTTGGAACACGAACCATTAATTCAGCTCATTCAATCGGTTTTGTAAATTACTAAGTTCTTGATTCAATTGGACCATCATCTCTTCCATTGCTTGTTTTCTTGGTAAATGTTCCGAAATATAAATTGGCTTCCCGTAAATAATGGAAGGCTTTATTCGTTTAAAGAGGTCTGTAAAATTATTAGGTCCTTTATATGCTACAGGAACAATCGGTACTTTTGCATGTCCAGCAATAGTTACAGCACCTCTTTTTAATGGAACCTCTTCACTTGTTCTTGTTCCACTTGGAAAAATACCTACCACTTTCTGCTCAGCAAGCAGCCTTCTCGGAACTTTAATCGTACTTGGTCCTGGGTTTTCACGATCAACAGGAAATGCATTTAACCGTTCCATTAGCCACTTTAATAACTTTGATTGAAATAATTCTTTTTTTGCCATGTAATGAATTTTCTTAGGAAGCATAGAAACACCTAGCCACAAGATATCCACCCAGCCTGTGTGGGTACAAGCAATAACAAATCCACCAGGTATCGCTGCATTCTCCTTCTGATAAACGTTTATTCTTCCAAATAAACTTAAAATTATTTTTAATAAATATGCTGCTAAATAATACAATACGATAACCCCCTTGAATAACTTATATTTCATTTTAACACAAAGTATTAGAACCAGGTACTAAATATTTGAAAAATAGATACCCCAGCCCTTGAAACTGACTGAGGCTAAATGAAGAAATGCTTATTTATAATATAGAATATAATATAACAGCAATGAACATTGCCGCCATAGGCAAAATGACACTTAAATAAAGTATTGGTGTATATGCTCGTTTATGGGATTCTCCACAAATAGTACGGACTGTTGTAACAACATAACCATTATGCGGCATGGAATCAAGACCTCCTGAACCAAGAGCAGCTAAACGGTGCATTGCACCAGGGTCTAATCCCTGACTCATATAAATTGGAGCTAAAATCGGAAGAGCGATTCCGAGCCCTCCTGAAGCAGATCCAGTAATGGCACAAATAATTGAAACACCTAATGCTAATCCTAACAAGGGTGGTCCTGGTAAATTAACAAGACCATTTACTAATCCATCAAATGCAGACACTTGAGCCGCAACACTACCAAAACCTACGACGCCACATGTATTTGACAATGCCACAAGTGCATTTTGTGTTCCGACAGCTAGTGAGTCCCAGAATTCCTTTAAGAAACGATGCATGGTTAAACATGCAACATTGATTCCTACAGTCATTGCTATTAACAACGCTGTAGTTGGATTCATGAATTGACCTAAAATATTTAAAATAACAATCACCAAGACTAATGGAAGAATTGAAACAATGATATTTGGCAAGTCTGCCTGCTTTTCTTCTGTTTGTTCTTGTGCTAAAGCAGCTGCCAACTCTTCATTTGCTTTGATTGGAGAAGCACTTGGCAACGCGAAATCTTCTCCTTTCCTCGATGCTTTTCGCACCATGGAACCAAGCCATAAACCGCCTACTACCATGATAAAAATCCCCATTAACAAACCTATCCAACCACCAGCTGTTGGAGTTGTTCCAAAGAATTCAGTAGGAATAATATTTTGGATCTCTGGTGATCCAGGTGATGTCATTGTAAATGAGATCGAGCCAAAAACAAGCGCCCCCGGGATAAATCGATGAGGTAAATTTGCTGCACGGAATAATGAAACAGCAATTGGATAAATAGCAAAGCCTACAACAAATAAACTCACACCACCATAAGTCATAATTGCAGCTGCTGCCACAACTGCTAGTACCGCACGTTTCTCTCCTATTACTTTCTTGATCCATTGTGCAATGCTTTCTGCTGATTTCGTTTCTTGCATGATTTTCCCAAAGATTGCACCAAGCAAAAATACCAAGAACCAAGATGCAAAATAACTAGTAAACCCAGACATATAATTATCCATTAACGCTGTTTCCAGATTAAGTCCACCAGTGATTGCAATTACAATCGAACAAAGGATAGCAGCAATAATGATATTAATTCCTTTCATCGTTAAATAAATGAGTAATACTACCGCCCCAATTAAACCAACCATACCAAGAACATCCATAATCGACACGCTCCCTTACGATCTATTTCATAACATTATCTGTTGAATAATTGTAATCGAAACAAATTCGATATAGTGATTCAATTTCTAATCTGGTTGGAACCTTTGGGTTATTTGCTGGACTGCCACTGTCAAGTGCATCTAATGCCATCTTTTTGATAACGCTTTCATAAGATCTCTCATCAATTCCCCAACCACGTAAATTCGGAATTTGTAACTCCTTACATAAGCGTTTAACCTCATTTACTGCAATATCCGCAGCAGTTTGATTATCGACCTTCTCTTTAGTAGGAACAAAAAACCTCCCCAAATCAGCTAAACGTTCCCTACAATGTTCTTGGCTAAATTCTAGCACTGCTGGTAACAACATTGCATTGGAATAACCATGAGGTACATGGAACAAAGCTCCAATTGGTCTTGACATCCCATGAACCAAGCATACAGATGCATTCGTAAAGGCAATCCCTGCTTGTAGTGCACCTAATGCCATTGCTCCCCTTGCATCTAAATTCTCTCCATGTTCATAAGCTGCTTCAATATGGTCTACAATTAATTTCATCGCTGAAAGGGCCAATGTGTCTGTCATAGGTTGTGATTGTCTTGAAATGTATGCTTCTATCGCATGACTGAGGGCATCAATACCGGTTGCTGCGGTAACATGCTTTGGAGATGAAATCGTTAATAGCGGATCAACAATAGCAACTTCCGGCATAAATGCTGGCTGTTTAATCATCATTTTCACATCGTTTGCTGTATTGGTTATAACAGTGGCATCCGTAGCTTCAGAACCCGTTCCTGCAGTAGTCGGTATCGCGATATGCGCAATAGGTGCTTTCGTTATTGTTTTGTTTCTGTTCCTATAGTCCCCAATATACCCACCATTTGCAGCCAGTACAGAAACGGCTTTCGCAGTATCAATACAACTCCCGCCACCTATTGAAATAATTACATCACATGATTTCTCCTCCATTAACTCTAGGGCTTCTGTAACAAATACATCAGTAGGTTCAGATGCCACCCCAAGATATGTAACACTCTCTACTTTCGCTGTTGCTAAATAATCACGTACATTACTGATGTATCCAAGGCTACTCATTACTTCATCACTAATAATTAAAGCTTTGCTTCCGTAATGAGCAGTCTCTTCACCTATCCGTTCTAAGGCAGATCTCCCATAATGAATGGTTCTTGGCATTCGAAAAACAGCAAGCATGTCCAACTTCCTTCCTCCCCTAATAAATTTTATATACTCTTGAGTTTACAAGCGAAAATCATGCCAGAAAAATATCCTTCCTCTACCTACCTTTACGACTACTATTTGACAACTGTATTGTAGTGACTACACGACGATTCCATTCTTTTACTACACTTAACAGTTGACGACTGACCATATCAATTACATAATTTCATGGCTACTCCTATTTTATGAATGGCAAGATTTTTTATGAGATAAATAGATTAGTTGTAGCTTCATTTAAAAAATAAAAACGGAAGAATGACTTCTTTCATTCTTTTGGCATACGCTCATACTGCTTCAATCAATTGTATAAAACGGAACGACAGCATCCTGCCACGTTCCTCATCCACTTTGTTACATACGAATACCACGCCAGAACACTTCCCATATACGCTCTGCATGATGTTGTAATGTCGGATAATCATAAAAGATGATTTCATTGGACAATCCCTCGAGTAAACAAAAATAAGTATGAGCGATTTGCTTTGCTTCTAGATCTTTACTAATTTCTCCTACCGTTTGGCCGTTTTCAATCTCTTTAACTAGGATACGTAACGCTTCCTCTTCACTACGTTCCAGATATGCAAATAACTCCTTTTCTAAATTCTGCGGAGGGTATTGAACGAAGCGATTATAGAATTGAATACTTGCATCGTCGCTTACTAGGTCCTTTACATGAATCATAAAAGATTGATAAAGACGTTTCTCACTCGATTGTTCGTTATTATCGATAGATTGTGCTATAAGATGTACATACTCATTTGTAATTTTTTCTGTTACATCTAAAAACAACGTTTCTTTGCTCGTGTAATGGGCATATAACGATGACTTTTTCAGCCCAACTTTTTCCGCTATTTTTGCCATTGATGTTCCCTCATAGCCATACGCGGCGAACAGTTCCATACTTTCAAGTAATAGCTTTTCTTTTGTTTGCATTATTTTCCTCCTTTGACAAACAATAATTGCTAGGTTAAAATTTTAAAACGACCGTTCGGTAGTTAATGTAAAATGACTATAACATGATACCTAAAACATGTAAAGCTACCCTACGTAGAAGAATCAGATTTTATTACTTCGGAGGATTTGCGTTATGTCACCATTATTTATATTTAATAATCGAATCTTTGTTCTTTTATTCGCATCTAGTATATTCGCTGTTGTTGGGTTTAGTATGTTTTTAACCACTACGACTTGGTATGTTATCACCGATTTAGGATCTGCTGGAACACTTGGGCTTGTGCTCATCGCTGCCACCGTGCCTCGTATCCTTATGATGGCCTTCGGAGGATTACTTGCAGATAAATATAAAAAAACAACAATTATGTTTAGTACAAATCTTATTCAGTCGATATTATTGTTAATTATTTTTATACTTGTATCGCAAGACAACATGACGTTAGCGTTACTGCTAATCTTATCCGGCTTGTTTGGAATGCTCGACGCTTTCTTTGGGCCAGCTAGTTCTTCCATGATTCCAAAAATTGTTGATCGTACACTTTTACAACCAGCAAATGCTGTTTTTCAAGGTGTAGATCAAATATCATTTGTAATTGGGCCTATTCTTGCAGGCTTCCTGATGGAACAAGTAAGTGTGTCTGGTAGTTATTTGGTTGCTACAGGATTGGTATTCTTATCAGCGGTATTAATCTTTCCACCGTATATTAAAGAATCGCCTGTTGAAAAGGGAACAAAACAGACCCCTTTGCAAGATCTAAAGGTTGGTTTTTCTTATATTCGTCATTCAAACTTTTTATTAACAGGGTTACTGGTTTTAATTATCCTTAATTTCTTTGTATTTGGAGCACTTCATGTCGCTATTCCGTTACTTGTAGATGCTTATGGTGGAACACCTTTAAATCTAAGTTATATGGAAGTAAGCCTTGGAATTGGGTTAGTTGTTGGTACTGGATTTCTTAGCATGATACCAATAAAACGAAGAGGAAAAACCTCTCTATCCGGACTGGTATGCGCTTTAATTGCCTTTATCATTTTTAGCTGGGTTCCTAACTTAATACTATTAACCGTCGTTGTATTTTTTATTGGTTTGTCTATGTCCTTTGTATTTGTGCCATTTTTTACTGCCGCACAAGAAACAACCGATATTCATGTAATGGGGCGGGTGATGAGCTTAATTTTCCTAGCAATGAATGGGTTTGATCCAGTAGCATATGCACTTGTTTCTGGTCTAGCTGCTATCCAAATCCCTATCCAATTCATCTTGTTTGGATTGGGTGTAATTGGACTGATGATTACAATCGTATTGTTCTTCACATCGAAACCCTACCAACAGGTTTAGTTTTGATTGAGTAGTATTGCTTGAGGTATGGATTCTGTATTTCATACCTCTTTTTTATTTTAGATGTAGAGCTTTACAGATTGTCCTGTAAATGAAGGATAGTGAGAGTAATAGCCGCTGAAAGTTGACATGATTTTCTTAAAGTGATAATCTAAATCTAATTAAAGATAAAGACACTCTTTAATAACCTTAATACTGCAAGGAGGACATAATGAAATATTCGAAAGCTACTAACTACGCCCTGCACACGATGGTGTATCTACTTCTTCTTCCTAAGGGAAAAACAATAGGTGTCCAGCGTTTGGCGGAAATACAAAATCTATCACCTACTTATTTGTCAAAAATCTTAACAAAGCTTGCTAAAGGTGGACTGATTGAATCGACACCTGGAGTTAAAGGTGGTTATCAAATTTCTAAACCGAAGAATGAAATTTCATTTCTAGATGTAATTACTTCCATCGAGGGAGACTCCAATTTATTTAGTTGCTCGTTGAATCATAATACAGATTGTCTCATTGAACGTGTGATGATCGATGCCGAATATAATATGAAAAATGAGCTTAATAATAAGTTTTTAATTGATATTGCTAATACAATGGAAGACAAATGCACCGATAATATTATTTGAAAAGCAAATCATGAAGCCTAGGAGGTTGAATATGAACCATAAAAATCATTCCAAACCCTTTTCAAATATAGTATACGATTTAGATAATCCTAAAAGAAGAGAATCTTTCCCTCTAGAAAGATTATTAGACATGCTACCCATCAAAAGGACAGATACTATTTTAGATGTAGGTGCAGGTACCGGCTATTTAACAATTCCAGCAGCAAACCTAGTAGATGGCCAGGTATACGCACTAGATATAAATCCTAAAATGTTGGAATTGATAAAAACCAAAACCGAAAAGGACACTATTGAAAATGTTCATACCATCCGAGGAACAATCGATAATATACCATTAGCAGATGCCTCTATTGACATCGTCCTAGCATCCATTGTTTTACATGAGGTTCAACCACTATCCAACGCATTACAGCAAATAAAACAAGTGCTTAGAGAAGATGGTTATTTCGTATGTGTGGAATTTGAGGAGAAAGAATTTTCTCCAAATGGACCACCAAGAATCTCATCATCGGATATGGAGCAAGCATTAATAAATGCAGGCTTCCATATAACTGAAAAGTTTTCCCCAAATGAATTGTTATATATCATTATTGCTAAAACTCCATTCAAAGCAACATAACCCATGTACGGAGATCGGTTGTATCTCTATTTTTTATTCACCCCCTAAACAGAACATACATTTTGTTGTACAATATAAAAAGCTGTTTTCCACAAGATAACGATTGGAAGGGGTGAAAACATGAACGGTACAGCACATGCAGCAATTGGAGCAGCAACAGGATTTATTGTAGCAAATAATGTTCAAGGGACTCCTTCTGAAACACTCTTACTCGTCGGATTAGGAACCGTTTCTGGATTAATACCAGATCTTGATATTGATGGAAAATTAAGAGGAAAAATTACCTTGTCTCATAAGATGTTTCGCACCGTTGCACAGTTCATTGGTATATTACTTATTTGTTATAGCTTTTATGAAGGAACGGAAAATGAGCGATTCATCGGTATGGGGATTGGATTAGGTTTACTAGCCTTATCCTCTTCCATAAAACAACGCCATATGCTAACAATTACAGGAATTGGTGTATTAGCAGGCGGAATATCCTTGCAAGAAATATGGTTAATGCTGTTAGGAATTTACATACTTATTGCCTCCTTTGTAGCTCATCGAAGCTATACACATTCGATTCTAGGAGTTATTTTTTTTGGATTTATTGCTTCTAAACTAGAAACTTCTCTTGCAATAGAAGGTGTTTATTATACATGCATTATCGCTTATATTAGTCATTTGATTGCTGATAGTAAGGTGTTACCATTTAATAAACGCGGGGTTAAACTTCTTCTGCCAATTTGGTCCAAGGATTTTTAAAAAAACGTGGAAAAGCTCTATATTAGAAGCTTTTCCACTTTTTTATAAGTAGCTTTAACAAGTAATCCAATCGAGACCCTTTATATCCCAGTTAGCGGGTGCGTCAGCATTACAGATGACATGATCAAATGCTGTAAGTGATTCAATTTTATAATTTGCGGTTACACCAAGCTTTGAATGGTCCGCTAATGCGTAAACTTGTTTAGCTTGATAAATGAATAATTCTGAAAGTGAACATTTTTCCGAGTGGTACCCCGTCATTCCAATCTTTGGTTCTATTCCATCTAAGGATATAAAAGCCTTATCAGGAAAAAATGATTGGGCCATTGTTTTTGTAAATGAGCCACCTGTACGACCATGTGCACTATGAACATGCCCACCTAAAAATATAATATCACCATCAAACTGTTTTTTTTGTTCATATTCCATCAATGCTTTTACAATTGGAAAAAAATTCGTAATAACCATTAGTCCGCTTTTTCCCACTAAGGCGGGAATCATTTGCAGGGTAGTGCTCCCCTCATCAATAAAAATAACATCGCCATCTTCGGTGATTGATGCTGCTTGCTCTCCAATCCTTTTTTTTTCAACTTGATTCGTTATATTACGTTCCATAATGGTTGGTTCATTACGAGTTGTTTCAATCCTTAGCGCACCACCATACACTTTTTTTAGAAGATTCTTCGTTGCTAATTCATCAAGGTCTCGGCGAACGGTTTCTGTTGACACGTTGAAATCCAATGCCAATTGACGTACACTGACCTTTCCATGTTGATCGATGAGGTTCAAGATTTTGTGTTTTCGCTCGTCTGACAATAGTTCCATTTATATATCTCCCCTTCGAACAAGTCCTGAATCTATGCAAAAAGTTCTTGTTTATCTACAATAAAGCTCTTGATAACACCGAGAAGAAGATGAATATCTTCTACATAAACCTCACCTATATTTCCGATTCGAAATGTATCAACCTTTGATATTTTTCCTGGATAAATTACGAAACCTTGCTTTTTCAATGATTGATAAAATTGCTCAAACGTAAAATTGGTTTGTTTAGGATAAAGAAAGGATGTTATTATTGGTGATTGATACGCTCTTGGAATAAGCACATGAAATCCAAGTTCTTCCATACCTTTTACCAATTGTTCTTGATTTGTTGCATAGCGTTGGTTACGAACAGTAATCCCCCCCTCTTCTTCTAATTCTATAAGTGCTTGGTGAAAAGCTCGAACTACATGTGTTGGTGATGTATAGCGCCATTTTCCATTTGCTTCTTCCATTTTTTTATATTGCGAATAAAGGTCTAAAGAAAGAGAGCGCGCATTTCCTTTACACGCTTCTAATTTATCACGGTCCGCTATACAAAACCCGAAACCAGGGACTCCCTGAATACATTTATTAGCACTGCTAATTAAAAAATCAATATTCCAATCAAATACATCCATCTCTACTCCACCAAAGCTTGACATGGCATCTACGATTGTGATTTTGCCATAGCTTTTAGCAAGCTGACAAATAGCTTTCGCAGGATTTAATACACCAGTTGTCGTTTCACAGTGCACAACGACAACATGCGTAATGGCCGAGTCTCGTTTTAATTCAGCTGCGATTCGTTGTTCATCCAGTATTTCGCTTTCTTCTGTTGAAACAACCGTAGTAGCTATTCCGAGTACTTCTGTCATTTCCACGATCCGATCTCCGTATGCACCGTTCGTACAAATCAGCAATTTTCCTCTTTGCTTCGGTATAACCGTACCAAGGACTGCTTCCACTGTAAAAGAGCCGCTCCCCTGCATCAATACTGCTGTATATTTATCTACAGTTGTTGTCGCTAATTGAACAAGACGGCTCCGTACATCCTGCACAAGTTGATTGTACTCAGCATCCCAAGTGCACCAGTCTTTTAGCATCGCTTCTCGAACCGTCTCCGATGTCGATAGAGGTCCAGGGGTTAATAACAAGTAATCATTTTTCATAACAGACTACCTTCCTCCTTAGGTAAAGGGGTCCCTTCGATATCATTAACTACTGCTTCTAGGTCACGAATTTGTTTAATAACATAATCTGCACCTGCTGCTTTTAGTTGCTCTGAAACATAACGAATACGTTCCTCCAATTCATTTGTTTTCGTGACTTCAACTTCTTCTTTCGTAAGTCCTAACTCACTGCTACCAAGTACAACACCAACGGTTATCATTCCTGCATTCTTTCCTTCTTTCATATCTGTTGGGGTATCACCTACTTTTATCAGCTTATTCATAGGGAATACTTCTAGCTCTTCTGCGTTACGATAGCACATCCATGGATAAGGACGTCCAGCTTTTACGTCATCTGCAGTAAAATAACAATCAGGTGCATAGCCCTGCGCTTTGGCACCCGGTGCTACAATTTCCATCATCGCTTTTGTATAACCTGTCGTTGCCCCAATTTTTATTCCTCTGCTGCGTAGTAACGTGACTAAATCGACGACTCCAGGAATCGGTTCGGTGAAATGTGAAAGCACCTGGAATAAATTGTCCTCAAAGGCATCATTCATTCGATGGACATCAGTTTCTGAAGGTTCCTCCCCCTTGACACGAATCCACTCTTGTCGAATCCGTGACTCTGCAAGCATCGTGCGAATATGCTCAATTTTCAACATTCCCATTGGTCCACGCGCTTCTTCCACTGAAACGCTAACTCCCTCTTTACGAAATATCTCCAAAAATACCTCAAGTGGTGCAAAACATCCATAGTCCACTGTTGTACCAGCCCAATCAAATATTACTGCCTCTACCTTATTCATTCATGACCATTCCTTCCGTTAGTTGATTTTGTTTGTACTTACGTCGTTGTTGAATCCAGTAAACGACAAGCTCATAGAGTATTCGAACTGCAATGTTCGTGATAATGATAAGCACACTAAGTGCTGCTGCCTGCCCTAAGTTTCCGGCATCATCTAAATTGACAATAGAAATTGCTGCTAAGTTGAATTCTGCGGTATACAGAAACACAACAGCTGAAATGGTGACCATTGAATTGACGAAGAAATACATCGCCATTTCCAATATTGCTGGCATACACATTGGCACAGTTACTTTAAAAAATGTCTTATACATGGGTACACCCATTGATTCAGATACGGTTTCGAATTCTTTATCCAACTTCTTTAATGCACTTGTTGCCGTAACGTATGCGACAGAATAAAAATGCAATATGTTAGCAAAAACAATAATTCCAATTGTCCCGTATAAGAAGTTAAATGGGTTAGTGAAACGACTCCCAAATAATTCAATTGTTGGTTGACTAAAAAATAGAACATAACTTATCCCAATTACTAAACCTGGTACCGCAACCGGCAAAATAGAGAAGAACTTTCCTGCCTTTCGCAGTCCCGTCATCTTTCGAATTTTTTCAATTGCATAAGCATAGATAAATGTAAAGATCGTGCCAAACACAGCAGATAATGCTGCTACAAGCAAACTATTTTTAAAAGCTGTGAAACCACCACCTGTATAACTTTCTAATTGAAAGTTAGCTAGATTAAAAGATAAATTATATGGCCAGCCAGGTGCCAACGCCGCTATAATTACTGCTGCAAATACAAGGAACACACAAATGGTAATAATTGTAACAAAAGAAAATGCCAGAGCATTACGCTTCCTATTCTGCTTCACTTGAAATGGGATTGCTTTTGTTGATAAGGATGAACTTTGTTTACGATTCACCAGCTGATCTGAAAAGAAGGCTAGTAACGCTGGAATCATTAATAAAATACCTACAGTTGCTCCCATACTCATATTTTGCTGCCCAACAACTTGGGAGTAGATATCCGTTGCAAGTACATTGTATTGTCCACCTACTACTTTAGGTGCACCATAATCAGTGAAACTAAGAGAAAACACAAGGAATATCGCACTAACCAGGCCATATTTTGCATTAGAAAGTGTAATGGTAAAAAACTGTTTAGCCTTATTTACACCTAGCGTTTCTGCAGCTTCATATAATCGGTAATCCGAATTACCAAGGGCAACAAGCATGATCATAAACGCCTGTGGAAATGTATAAATGACTTCGGCAATAATAATGCCAACTGGTCCGTAAAGGTTAATATCCATTGCCGGCAACAGTCCAAAAAAACCATTTGTAAAGATCCCCTGATTACCAAATAGATAGACAAGGGCAATACCATGCATCATCGTTGGTGCAAACAAAGGCAAAAATGCAGCATAACGAAAGAAGGTTTTCCCTTTTATATCCGTTCTAACCAAGCAATAAGCATAAGCAAATGCTAGGCTAACAGATATCGCTGTAGTCATGGCTGCAATGAAAAATGTATTTTGTAAAGATTGAACCAGCGCAGGTGTTTGAAAATAATTTATAAAGTTATCAATCCCTACAAACACACCGTCATCACTTTGAAAAGCTTTTACAAACAGCGTCATTAATGGCAACACAAGTACTACAAGAAACGTCACTAGCATAACAAGCAGTAAACTACGTTTCAGCCAATTTTCTCTGTTGAAAAAGAACGGTTGTCTTGCTGTATTTGCAGGTATAGCATATTCTTGCTTCATTCCCTTCCTGCCTCCTTCTACGATGATGTCTGTGAGACGTTAATTATTTGATATACGACTTTTCCTATCGTCTAGGAACATATAATATGAAACTTCATTCTACGAGGATTTGTTCGTACTGCAAAATGCACTCCCTATCTAAACCTCTTGGCTCACATCAAGTCTTAGATGTGGGCATGATGGCTTCTTAACCCGAGACAAAATGGAAGCTTAATAGAATCTCCTCACTGCCAGCTCTAGCAGACACACTGCTTAACGAACACTTATGCTCTTGTTTTTAGGCGTCATAAGCCAGAATGCGATCCAGTGATAGATCCAAATGAATCTCTGACCCTTTTTGTAAATGAAACTCATGTACTTCTTTCATGGTAAGATCTGCTTTTATACTTGATCCATTTAAATCAGAGTTCCGATCATAAACTATAAACTGAACTCGAAAAACAGGACCACGAAATTCGATTGTTTCTACTTGTGCCTTTATCCCTCCCGACTTAGCAAGGCGTATATGTTCAGGTCGAATCGCCAATTTCTCTTGATTCTGATTCTTCCAGAAATTAATTGAACCAATAAAATCGGCTACAAACGCATTTATTGGGCGCTCATATACTTCTAACGGTGTACCAACTTGCATAATTTTTGCCTCATTCATTACAACAATTTTATCCGCCATTGTTAATGCTTCATCTTGATCATGTGTTACCATTATCGTTGTTATCTTCAGCTTTTCTTGAATCGAGCGAATTTCATAGCGAAGTCGCTCCCTCACCTTTGCATCGAGGGCAGAAAGTGGTTCATCAAGCAATAGGAAATCTGGAGATAAGGCTACTGCCCTTGCAAGAGCAACTCGCTGTTGTTGCCCTCCTGACAATTGAGCAGGATAGCGGTGACCTACCTGTTCTAAATCAACAAGTGCTAATGCCTCCCTAGCACGATCTTTTATTTCTTTTTGTGTTAACTTCTTAGTTTTTAGACCAAATATTACGTTTTGTAACGCAGTTAAATTTGGGAAGAGTGCATAGGACTGAAAGACAATCCCAAAATTTCGCTTTGCGGGCGGAACATTGGTCATATCTTTATCAGCCATGATGATAGTTCCTTTTGATGGTTCCTCAAGCCCGGCAATAATTCGTAGAAGCGTTGTTTTGCCACAGCCGCTCGGACCTAATAGGCAAACAAATTCACTTTTGTTTATGTCAACAGAAATATCATTTAAAGCTGTAAAACGTCCAAACTTCTTTTGTACATGGCTTATCGACAAATAACTTCTGTCTGTATTGCTCATCCCATTCACTCCTTGATTATTTTTTAGGTTCTGCTTTTTCAGCGAATTTTGATTCCCAAGTATTAATAATATCTGTATGGTTTTTCGCGGATACATTCAAATCATGGTTTTCATACAACAGATCTTCAAAATTCTCTGGGAATCCTTCGGCAGTTGGAAGGTTCTCATGTTTTGTTGCTAGACCATAAGCTTGGTGATATTCCTTCATAGCTTCATCAGAAATTGCCCAATCAAGAAAAGCTTTGGCTAATTTATCACTCTCTGTATCTTCTTTATTGATCATGGCATTGGCTTCTACATCCCAACCTAGACCTTCCTTCGGCAAATGAACTTCTACTGGCGCACCTTTTTGCTTTTCTTGCACACCACTATAAACAAGCCCTAATGAGATTGGAAACTCTCCTGTCGCAGCCATTTGGATTGGCTTTGAACCAGAATGGGTATACATACCAACATTTTCATGCAAATCTTCCATGTACTTCCAACCTTGTTCTTCACCCATCATTTGCAGCCAAGTGGAAACCTGCAAGTAGCCTGTCCCAGAGGAAGCAGGATGCGCCATTGCTATCAATCCCTTATACTTCGGATCAGTTAAATCTTCATACGTTCTAGGTACATCTAATCCCATTTTTTCTAGTTCTACTGTATTTACTGTAATCCCAGAAGCTGTAACAACATTCCCTACCCATTTCGGCGATTCTTGGTTTTTGTCTTTAAATATTCCTGGTACTTCCTCTATCCCTTCAGGCGAGTATGATTGAAGTAAATTCTGTTGATCTAATTTTAATAAATTAGAAGCTTGAACTCCCCAAACTACATCTGCCTTCGTATGCTTTCCCTCTGATAAAAGTTTTGCGGTAATAATCCCTGTAGAATCACGGACTATATTCAATTCTACATTCGGATATTTTTTCTCAAAGGACTCTAGATAGTTTGGTAACAATTCTTCTTCAACTGCTGTATATACCGTTAACTCTCCCTTTAACCCTTCATTTGCATTGCTAGAAGTCTCCTTACCACAAGCAGTAAGTATCCCTATACTTATAAGCATAAGTAAAATTGGTACAATGACCTTCTTCATCCTTTATCCACCTTTCTAATTCAACGATGGTGTTGAGTTATGTTGTTTCACTAAGTTGCTGTTAACACCTTTCTCCTACACCCACACTATAAAACAAATTTATTAAGTGAATATGAAGCCATTGTTAAGATATTGTTTTTTGTTATTTCATTTTGTTTTATGTGGTTTTATCGAAAGGTTATTACCCGTAGAAAGTGAAAACTAAGAAGTTGACATCAAGCAGGACACTATAATGAATGGCAAAGCATGATAGAGAGATCAACATAACGGAGGTTGAGGGAAGTCCCTCATTAAACGCGCTGGTTGGTATACTTCATTGTATAATATATTCCTCCTAGACATTAAAAAACCGTTAGCAGCTTCGTTGCTAACGGTTCATAATTCCTTACGATCTTTTAATGCTTCCATTTCCATTTCCAGCTTATCTATCCTCTTACGGAGCTTTTCCTTAGGCTCGGTGATTCGTTTTCTTAGCATCCCGATGATACTTAACATGGCTACAACACTTACAATAAGAGCAATAATAACGATTAAAGCGATGTCAAACATGTCGCTTCACTTCCTTTCTTTAAAAAACAAGGAAAACTTGAATTCGTCAATCCCACTGTCATTATAAACATAGGCTTATAAGGAGGAATTCGAAATACCAACTCCTTTCTTAGTAACGGATAGATAAATCCTCGTTTTTATCTTTGGTCTCTCCTAAATTCATACAATAAAGTAATCGATCTATACGCTTTCCTATGATTTTACAGGAAATAAATCGGTTGAGAAACCCCAAGATAATATCCATGATAAAAAAGGAGAGCATTCCTATTTAAGAAATGCTCTCCTTTTCCATCGTTCCGTTTCCTACTACTTATTATGAAAGTATGTATGTGTGAATCCCTATTTTTTATTTTCAACTTGTACACGTCGCTGAATCGAAATCATTTCTTTGGCAAGTGTGGTTATTCGTTCCATCACATTCCGATTTACAATTTGTTTATCATCATTAAAATCATCATTATGAATAAATACACTGCAAGTAGGCACAATTCCTTTCAAATAAGAAAGGATGGGTTTTAATTGATACTCTGACACTAGAAAATGCTTTTCAGATCCTCCTGTTGTGATCATTCCAGTGACTTTTGATTTAAAAGCATCTACAGGTAGGTGATCAAAAAGGTTTTTTAATGCTCCCGAAATGGATGCTTGGTATATAGGTGACCCGACAACTAACATGTCAGCTGACAGAATCGTATTTACAACATGCCATGTATCCTCGTTATAATAAGCTAAAGGAGCACCATTAACAAATTCAACCTCATAATCGCGAAGGTCAATTAATGCAGTTTCCAAACTTGCATCCACTCGTTTAGCCTCAAGTAGCACATCATGAACGGCCTGTGATGTCTTTTCTCCTACTAATGATCCTGCGATTCCAACTAGCTTCACTGGTGCTACCTCCTCTTCATTCTCTAGAATAAGGTACTCCCTCGAGTACCTTATTCTCCTTTTCTGTCAATTAGCTAATTGCTTTTTCATATTTTTCAGCAACAGCGTCCCAATTAATAATATTAAAGAAGTTCTCAATGTATTCTGGGCGTTTATTTTGATATTTAAGATAGTAGGCATGTTCCCAAACATCGATTCCTAAGATTGGGGTTTTGCCATCTGAAATCGGATTATCTTGGTTTGCTGTACTTGTTACTTCTAGCTTACCTTCTTGATTAACAACTAACCATGCCCAACCAGATCCAAAACGTGTGGTCGCTGCATCAGCGAATTTTTGTTCAAAACTGCTAATGCTGCCAAATGCCTCATTGATTGCTTCCGCAAGTTTACCAGCAGGTGCTGCAGCTTCTTTACCTGGTGCAATTACTTCCCAGAAAAGCGTATGGTTTAAATGTCCACCACCATTATTACGTACTGCTGTACGCACATCTTCTGGAACTGCCTCTAGGTTACTAATAATGGATGCTAATGATTGGTCAGCTAGTTCTGCTTTTCCTTCCAGAGCAGCGTTTAATTTGTTTACATATGTTTGATGATGTTTTCCATGATGTATTTCCATCGTTGTTTGATCGATGTACGGTTCTAATGCGTCTGTTGCATATGGTAGTTCAGGTAATTCAAATTTTGCCATAAAAAATTCCTCCACCCTTTTTATTTTGCACTTATTATACTTATTGGTATAATAAGTATACAGAAAGAATACCGTATCAAATGAAGAAGATCAACTTATTTGCTCGAAAAATTTTCCTTTTTAATACAGAAATAAACATTTTACTTCCAACTTACTTGTAGTTTTTATACAATATAAGCGTAGGAAACCAAAGGGATAACATCAATCACTCGTAGAAATCTCCATATAAATGACGCCAATCTTGTGAGGTGATAATTTGAAAAGAACCACAACGAAGGACAAAATTCTTACTATCTTAAAAAAAGAAGTCCGCTTAACAGTAAGTGAATTGACCAATCATTTAAAAATTACCGATATGGCCGTTCGAAAGCATCTTTCAATGATGGAAAAGGATGATCTTATTACTTCAAAAGAGGTTAAACCAGTAATGGGGAGACCAACACAAACATATTCTTTATCACAAAAAGGTGAATTGTTATTTCCCAAAAGTTACGAAGGACTAAGTTTAGAGTTTTTAAAAGATATAGAGGAAATATACGGCGAAAATTCCATCCAACAATTGTTCCAAAAGCGTGAAAGCCGATTAACCAGTGAATACGCGATTCGCATGAACAAGAAAGTCCCAAAACAAAGGATACAAGAAATGAAAACTATTCAAAATGAGAAAGGTTATATGGCAGACATTACCCAATTGGATGAGAATACGTATGAGCTAATTGAGTATAATTGTCCAATTATGGCCATTGCGAATGAATACAAAGTCGCTTGTCGCTGTGAAACTTCGATGTTTCAACAAGTACTTCAAACCGATCAGGTAACTCGAACAAGCTGTAAAACAGAAGGAAATGATCACTGCCGGTTTTTAATTGCTTTTTAAACCCGGTATTGATCATTTCCTTTTGTATATCTAGTGTAATCACAAAGGATAACAAAACTTTAAATTACATATTGGTTAATTTCTGTGAAAATTTTTCTTTATTTTTCTTCGGTTTCCAAAGCATTGCAATTTCTTCCAATGTTTTATTTTTCGTTTCGGGAACGATCGTCATTACGAAAAGGAAGCAAATGACATTAATGACCGCGAACATCCAAAACGTGAACGCTCCGCCCATATTATTAATTAATACTGGCGTGAATTGTCCAATTGCCCAATTTGCTCCCCAAAGGAAAATGGTTGCTATTCCTACCGCTTTCCCTCGTAAGTGATTCGGAAAGATTTCCGGAATCATAACCCATGGGATTGGCCCCATGGAAACGCAGAAAGCAGCGGTAAATCCGGCAATAAACAAAATAAGTAATATGCCGCTATTTTCAGGTTCAAAGAAGAATACGCTTCCAATCAGCAGCATAAAAATTGCCATTAGACTTGAACCAATCGCCATTAATTTCTTTCTGCCTAAACGATCAATTAACAAAATAGCTACAATTGTGAAAACAACTTGTACACTGCCAATAATACTTGTAGCTAAAAACTCGGTATTATTTTCAAATCCTACACTCCTAAAAATATCAGGTCCATAATAGGTTACTGCATTCATACCAATGACTTGATTGAATAAAGCCAGAAAGATTCCGACCCCTAAGGCCATTCTTAAACCTGGTTTTAATAATTGCTTTGCAGAGGAGTTTTGTTCTGCTTCAATGGACATTTTTATTTCTTTCGCTTCTCTTTTAGCTACTTGTTCCCCATTAATACGAGTCAATATACGATACGCTTCCTCATCCTTCCCTTTCTTAATCAAGAAACGAGGGCTTTCCGGAATAAAAAATAACAAGACTAAGAAGATGATCCCAGGTATCGTACCATAGCCGAGCATCCAGCGCCAGCCTGCCTCTAAGCCCCATTGATACGTACCACTATTAGCAACACCATAGTTAATGTAGAACGTGATGCTTATCCCTAAAATAGTGAACAACTGGTATAACGATCCAAGCCTGCCTCTAATTGCTGGTGGCGCGCATTCACTAATATAAGTCACAGATAATGCGGAAGCAAACCCAATACCAAATCCACCCAAAATTCTTGCAAAAACTAACATGGTTATACTTGTTGCAAATGCAGAAGCCAGGGCAGATATAATAAAGAACACCGCCGAAACCAACAATATATTCTTTCTTCCATACTTATCACTTAAAAAGCCTGACATGGCGACACCGATTACACCACCAATCATTACACAAGAAATTACCCAACCTTCCATAGCCGGACTTAAATCATATAAATCTTGTAAGTATCCGATAGCGCCTGAAATAACTGCCGTGTCAAAACCATATAATAACCCTCCCATACCTGCAGATACAGAAAGTAAAAGTACATACCAAAATGAATGTTTTTTTACCATGATGCTCCTCCTCTTATATCGGTTATGATATGAATCAATGTAAGCATGTAAAAGGAAGGAAATTTGTCACCTACCATTTAATAACAAACTTCACATTGTGATTCCGCTTTCATTTCACTAATAAACTAATATCTTTTCTTAATCATTCTTAGAGATAGCTTGTACTTGTTTGGTAAGTAGGAAGAGGTGGGATAAAATACCCGTCCTCTCATTATCATTTATTCACATTCAATGTTTCTTTTCACTCTATTTGCGGTAAGCAGCCTCATTCCATCTCAATTCATTTCTTAATTCTCGTAGCTTGGTATCCTTATCGATAACAATACATTCAATATTTGTCATATCAGCAAAATCATATAACTGCTCTGTGGTTACCTGAAAAGATAAAACCGTATGATGAGCACCACCCGCGTAAATCCATGCTTCTGTAGCTTCACTTAAGGTTGGCTGCGGCCTCCATAAAACTTTTGCCACAGGAAGATGCGGTGTTTGTTTTTCAGGCTGCTCTGCCTTAATTTCATTAATAATTAACCGAAATCTACCACCCATTTCTACTAATGAAACGTTAATTGCATCTCCACCTTTCCCATCAAATACCAGGCGCGCAGGGGCTTCCTTTCCCCCCATTCCCAATGGTTGAACAACTACTTTAGGCTTCGTAGCAGATATTGTTGGACAGACCTCAAGCATATGCGAACCTAAAATCATTTCATTTTCTGGCTCTAAATGATACGTATAATCTTCCATAAAAGATGTGTCTTGATTTTGAGAAATGATTTTCATCATTCGTAATAATGCCGCCGTTCTCCAGTCTCCTTCACCCGCAAAGCCATAACCTTCAGCCATTAATCGTTGTGCTGCTAGACCAGGAAGCTGTTTCATCCCATGTAAATCTTCAAAATTTGTTGTAAATGCGTTATAATTCCCTTCTTCGAGAAATGATTTTAATCCTAACTCAATTCTCGCTTGATACTTAATTGCCTCACCAATAGCAGAATTGGATGCTGCTTCTTGCGGGAATTGATACCGTTGCTGATATTCTTTAAACAATTTATTAACTTCTGTTTCTTCAATTTCATTCATAACTTCTACGAGATCGCCAATTCCATAATAATCAACGGTCCAACCGAATTTAATTTGTGCTTCAATTTTATCACCATCGGTAACTGCTACATTTCGCATATTATCTCCAAATCGCGCAACACGGATAGTTGAACCTTCTGATACTGCCACTGCCGTATGCATCCAACTTGCAATTTTTCTAATGACTTGTTTATTCTGCCAATGACCAACTACCACTTTTCTGGAAAGATTTAAGCGTGATACCATAAATCCATATTCGCGATCTCCATGTGCCGACTGATTCGTATTCATAAAATCCATATCAATCGAATCCCATGGAACATTTTGATTATATTGCGTGTGCAAATGCAACAGTGGTGCTTGCAATTCTTTTAAACCAGCAATCCAATTTTTGGCTGGTGAAAATGTATGCATCCAGGTAATTACGCCTGCACAGGTAGGATCTGTATTTGCGTGCCTTACTAGATTTTGAATATTATTAGCTGTCGTCACTACCTCTTTAAACGTGATAGGAAAAGGTAATTCCTCACTTTTATTCAGACCTTCAACCATTCGCTTTGAATGAACTTCTACTTCCTTTAATGTCTCTTCACCATATAAAGGCTGACTTCCAGTTACAAACCAAAAAGTATAGGGCTTCATTGTTATCATATTCGTACCTCCATTTATCTTCTATATAGTAACTTTTTCCTCAAATGTTCTTAGCGTTTTTAGCCGCTTCATTACATTGTTTGTACCGCGTCCAAAGTAATCATGTAGCTGCTTATATTCTTGGAATAATTCGTCATAAATGAATACGTTTTCAGTGATAGGTTTAATAACCTCTTCTTTTATCCGGGCCATATTTCTTGCAGCTTCAATGGCAGAATCATATCCCCCATTTTCAGAACCTGCCGCAATAGCACCAAACATGGCAGCACCTAAAGCTGGCGTATGTTTAGAATCAGCAATTCGAATTTCACGGTTGGTAACATCAGCGTAAATTTGCATGAGCAATTTACTTTTTCGGGGCAACCCACCACATGCATAGAGTTCATCAATCGAAACACCATTTTGATGAAACGCATCGACAATCATTCTTGTACCAAATGCAGTGGCTTCTAATAAGGCACGATATACTTCTTCCGGTTTTGTTTGTAAGGTCATACCTAGCAGAAGACCACTTAGTTCCGTATCAACAAGAACAGAACGATTTCCATTCCACCAATCTAGTGCTAATAACCCCGTTTCTCCTGGTTTATATCCTGTTGCTTTTTTTTCTAAATATTGATAAACATCTAATCCAGCTTGTGCAGCTTCTTCTTTAATATAAGCTGGCACCGATGTATCAACAAACCAAGCAAAAATATCTCCTACTGCTGACTGGCCTGCTTCATATCCATAATAATTTGGTATGATTCCGTCTTCTACAACTCCACACATGCCTTCTATTTCTTTCTCTTTATCACCTAATACCATATGGCAAATAGAGGTTCCCATTGCCATTACCATTTTCCCAGGCGATGTCACCCCCATCGCTGGAACAGAAGCATGAGCATCCACATTTCCTACAGCAACGGCAATCCCTGGATTTAGCCCTGTAACATCAGCCATCTCTTCAGTTAAACCACCTGCATTTGTCCCTAATGGAACGATTTCTCCACGTAATTTCGTTTCTGCTAGATTTTCTAGGCGTGGATCTAATGCCTTAAAGTATTCTTTACTTGGAAAACCATCTTGTTTATGCCAAATTGCTTTGTATCCTACTGTGCAACTATTTCGAACAAGATTTCCAGATAATTGGGAAATAACCCAATCGGTTGCCTCAACAAATTTGTCGGTTGCATAATAAATATCTGGAGACTCATCTAGAACTTGCCATATTTTTGCAACCATCCATTCGGATGAGATTTTTCCACCATACCGTGGTAAGAATTCTTCACCACGTTGTTCCGCTATTTCGTTTATTTTATTTGCTTTAGCTTGTGCAGCGTGATGTTTCCATAATTTCACCCAACTATTGGGATCCGTTTTCCACTTTGGATCGAACATAAGCGGGCGTCCATCCTTATCAACAGGTAAAATCGTGCATGCTGTAAAATCAATACCAATACCAACTACTTCATCTGGGTGGATATTAGATTGTTGTAAAACCTCTGGAACGGAGGTCTGTATGACTTCTATATAATCATGAGCATGTTGAAGCGCCCATTCATGCCCTAGTTTTTCTCCTGTTTGAGGTAATCTATCATCTATTACCCCATGTCGATATGAAGTTACATGGTCTGCGATTTCTTTACCATCTTTTAAAGAGACTAATACAGCACGCCCTGATTCGGTTCCATAATCAATACCAATTGTATATTTTTCTTTCATTAGAAACTCCCTCCTTATCGTTTATTGCCCGTAGTACGCATGCTTCCCGTGTTTTCTTAAATAATGTTTATCTAATAGACTTTGTTGCATCACTGGCGTTTCTGGATTAATTTGGTACGTATGCAACGCCATCTTTGCCACTTCCTCTAATACAACTGCTTGATGTACTGCATCTTGAGGATCTTTTCCCCAATTAAACGGCGCATGGCTATGAACCAAAACACTGGGAACAGCAAGATGATCCCTATTTTCAAATGTCTCTATAATAACCTTCCCTGTTTCCAACTCGTACGAACCTTTTACTTCATCATCAGTCATTTTTCTCGTACAAGGAACACTTCCATAAAAATAATCAGCTTGTGTCGTCCCTAAAGCTGGTATATCCCTTCCAGCCTGAGCCCAACTCGTTGCCCATGGCGAATGTGTATGAACAACTCCACCAATATTGGGGAAACTTTTGTATAGCATCAAATGCGTCGGTGTATCCGAAGATGGGTTTTTGTTCCCTTCCACAACGTTTCCTTCTAAATCAACAACAACAAGATCTTCTACCGTCAAATCTTTATATGGCACGCCACTTGGCTTGATTACAACTACTCCTTCCTCTTCGCAGTAACCGCTTACATTACCCCAAGTAAACGTTACCAATTTATGTTTTGGTAAAGCCAAGTTTGCTTCAAGTACTTGTTCTTTCAATTGGTAAAGCATCCTAAATTCAACACCTTTCCTAAACCAAATATATACTTGTACGTATATATTTTCCGTTTTAATTAATAATAATACAAAACGTACGTACATTCAATATGTTTTTCTAGTATTTTTTGAATTGGATGATAAATGGAGATATAAAATCTTATTTAACCTAGGTGAATAGCATTTTTAGAGTAAAGAATTTTCTTTTCTTAGGTACTCATTAGGGAAAGGGGGACTAAAGATAGCAATGACAGGTATTCAAACAGGTCCCTTCCTTTTTTATAGGATAGCACCTGCTTTAGTACATAATAATGATTTCATGACGTGCTTCGATTACGGAATACAGAAAGACGGTTGAGCCCATACGTTGCAGTAATCAAATTTATTTTTGCTGCCAGTAAGGGAATTCCAAACCTTACTGGATTTTTATATCTAAAGAAAGATATGGAAATATACGAAAGAACTTTACAAAATTTGATTATCAATGTATAGTTGATTACACGAGTGATCAACCAATCAACATATCAACCTTATGTATGTCTTGTTGTAGAAAGGAGACAGATGTGCAATCTAATTTTGATGATACAAAACCAATTTTTCAGCAAATCGCAGAAATGATTGCAGATGACATCATTGATGGCGAGATAGCAGAAGGAGATCAGATTCCTTCAACAACAGAATTATCCAAGTTTTATCAGATAAATCGGGCTACAGCACAAAAAGGATTGACGATGCTCGTTGATGCCGGTTTAGTCTACAAACAACGAGGTGTAGGCATGTTTGTGGCTGAAGGTGCAGTTCGTCAATTACTTTTAGAACGTCAGCAAGACTTTTTTAAACAATATGTTAAACCCTTAGTGGCTGAAGCAAAACGACTTCACTTGTCAGAAGAACAAATTATTCAATTTATCAAGGAGGCTACTTCCAATGATTGATATTCATGACATGACTTTTTCATATGGGGATTCCCTAGCATTAAAGCAGGTGAATTTACATGAAACAGAACCAATTATAATGGGGCTTTGGGGAAGAAATGGAGCTGGTAAAACCACATTAATGAAACTCCTTTCAGGTCAAGAAAATCCTAATGGCGGACAAATACGTGTTAATGGAATCTCACCTTATAACAATAATAATACAATGAAAGAAGTAACGTATATTCAAGAGAATCATCCTTTTTCAGAGCTATGGAATGTAAATGATGCCCTGCGATTCGGTTCTTACTTTAGTGCAAACTGGGATCAAGCCTTAGCAGATGAGCTTGTGTCTTTATTTGAATTACCAAGGAAAAAGAAGATTAAGCATTTTTCGAAAGGAATGCAAACAATGATAAGCATTGTAATTGGTTTAGCTAGCAAATCTCCAATTACAATTATGGATGAACCTACAAATGGACTTGATGCACATATGCGAAAACTATTTTATGATGTACTGTTAGACACGTATGAAGAGCAGCCACGATTAATTATTTTATCATCACATCATATTGATGAAATCGAACCATTATGTGAGATGATTGCCATTGTCGACAATCAAACAATCACACGTTATGAAGAAACCGAATCTTTAAAAATGCAAGGAATTATTCTGAACGGTCCAAAAAACGCAATAGATGAATTAACTACTGGTAGCACCATTTTAGAAGAACGAAAATTAGGCAATCAAGTACATGTCATGCTAGATGTACCTTATAACGAAGATTGGATCGCTCGCGCCAAACTAGCAAAAGTTAATATTGAAAAGGCACCACTGCAAGATTATCTCGTAAATATAACTTCTAAAAAGGAGCCGGTAAAGAAATGAACACATTTAAAGGACCTTTCCGCGTCATGTTTGAAGATTTACGTGTCCAATTTTATATTCTAACTACAATTACAGCCGTATTATCTATTTTTTATATCATTTTAGGTATGTTATTCTCATCAGACGGTTCATTTAACGCAGGAGCTAGCTTTGGACCGTATTACGGCATGTTTCTTATATATCCATTTTTTATTTTCACAAAAGGATTTAAATATATCATCTCGTTTGGCGGTACAAGAAAACAATTCTTGTTCAGCGCATTTATCAACGCGGGGATCTTTATCCTTATTGGATCGCTTGTCCTAAATGGGCTTTACGTTTTAAATAATTATTTAATTGAACAGGGAATTAGCTCAGGCACATTATTCCATATGGGAGATTTAGTAAATGAGTCAGGCTTTTTCCTCTATTTGTGGGTTGATATTTTGTGGGGAATTTTTCTGTTTGGTATTGGTTTTCTTATTAATAGTGTATGGCAATACTTTGGAACATTCCGCTTATTAATGGGCAGCACCGTTGTACTTTTACTTCTAATTACGTATGTTACATTCGGTGACATCAGTAAGGTAATCCAATTTATTGTAGTTGATCATTTGGCTTTTGTTCATATCGTTGCAGGATTTGGTATTGTAGCATTCATTATTTCATATTTCCTCATAAAAGATGGTCCAATAGAACGAGGTGCTGTGAGACTCTTTCGCAATAAAGTAGTATCCAATTAATATCATGGATACTAGCACAAGTAGCTCTAACTTCGAATCATTGAATTATTCGTTACATCTGAAATAGAGCATGCTCCTCTGGGCATGACTTCAGCTAGCTCGGGTTAACTACGATTGTTTACCCGAGTGGATCATCACAAACCGTGCTGTTCCATTGGAGTCATGCCTATTTCATTTGTTATCCAGAAGTCATCTGTGAAAAATCCAATTATCTTCAACCTTTATCATTGTTGGCTTACACGATTATTCTTGTATTGTATAATTTTTCATTAAGATACTACTTCGGCAAATGCACGAACAGGAAATGTACCAATTTCTTTTATTTTAGGGGGGACAGCATAGAACAAGAACTGCTTATCCAACAACTTATTTAAATTGCATAGATGCTCCACAATTAATATTTCATTACCTAATAACTCCGTATGTACAGGTCTGGTATTCCCTGAAGTATCATCTATATTGACAGAATCAATCCCCACTACTGCTGCTTGTTGTTCTACTAAATACTTTGCGGCGTTTTCCGTTAAATAGGGATGCCTCTCATAATACTGTTCTGTATTCCAATATCTATCCCAGCCGGTTGAAATTAATATAGCTTTTCCCTTTAAATCAAAATTATAAAATACTGTTTCATCAATTGCTTGTTGACTATGGTTCATCTGGAAGAGAACACCATCCAAACCTGCCAGCTTATCTATTGCTGTCTCATTTAGGTCTTTCCCATCGGAATAGCGATGAGATGGTACATCCACATATGTTCCCGTATTTGACACCATTTCAATTTTGCCAATTTGGAATTCGGTGCCTTGCGCATAGTGCTTACGAGATTCTTCTCTACTTAAATAGTCACAGATAATTGGTGCGGGTAATCCTTTATATGTTACAAGCCCATCCTCAATTGTATGACTTAAATCAATATACTGTTTCATATGCGTCTTTCCCCCCTATATATTCTCATTCTAAACATATTCCACATGTACTTCAGACTAGTCTAATTCAAGGATATTTTTATTGCTGTTAATTTAATTTTACGGTAAAAGCCTCTTCCAGTAAATCTGAATAGAGACTTCCCATTTATTTATATTTGATCGTGATGGGATATAAATACGGCTGTTCAGGTTCATCAATTACTTGATAATCGGAAATGTTTATTGCCGGCATCCGTGTACCATTATATTCTTCGATATAGATTGTTCCTGTTGCCTCCACCCATGTATCTTCGGTTAATTCTGTCGCATCTTCCACCGAAGATAAAAAACCAATAATACTTGAATCTGCTACACAATGAGTAATTAAGAACCTGCCCAAAACAAGTTGGTTACTTTTAAAGTCATCTTCTTTATAGACAAATCCCTTTAATGAAATTTCTTTTCCTACAAACGAATCCATTTCCTTGTTAATCATTTCATAATACGTTGAATAAACCTGTTCTGACATTAAAATGGAATCTTGTTCCCCTAATTGATTAACGATTTGGTCATATTTTTCCATACTTATCGTGTTGGAATCGAGATTGGGATCGGGTGCATTTTGGTGGATCGGTTGTTCATTTTCCATATTCTCATCTGCTGATTGTTCTTTTTCCTGTGGTTGACCTGAATTCTGCTCTTGCATCGCGTTATTCGTAATTGACAACATTGCTCCTTTTTTGGCAGCAATGGAAGCATCTAAAGTACTGGGTGGTAGTAAAAATCCGGTAATTAGTGGCAATACAATAATAAAATAGGAAACGAGTTTTCTCCCATTTAGTGGTGAATAACCATGGTCATGATGATGGTCTTCATGGTCATGGTTATGCTTGTGTTCATCGTGTTTAGAAAACACACGATGAAGCTGAGTGACGAACAATATAAGTAAGATGACTACTCCAATCATACTGATCGTTCCATATTTTGGATTAATTAGTTTTAAAATATCTCCTGTGTAGTGCAATTTAACGATATATATCGTAAATAAAATTAATATGAAGGCTCGTACAGCCTGTTGGAAATAAAAACGCATGGTTGCCCCCTAATAAAATTGGTTTAAAAGTATGAATACTACAAAAACAACAATGGTTACAATGCTTACAAAGGTAAAAACAAATTTTGCCCGAAAAACACTTAACATCATCATCATGTTCTTTAAATCAATCATCGGACCATATACAAGAAAGGCCAATATTGCAGTAGGTGCGAATAAATTACTAAATGACGCGGCAATAAAAGCGTCTGCTTCAGAACAAAGAGATAATAGAAATGCTAGCCCCATCATCACGATTGTCGAAGAAGCAATCTGGCCATTTCCAATAGCTACAAGCGATTCTGAAGATACATATGTTTGTACAAAAGCAGCCAGTAAAGCACCAATTATTAAGTATTTTCCCATATCGAAAAACTCATCCACAGCATGTGTCAGTACATGGAAAATTTTCATTGTAACAGGTTGTCCTACCGCAGCGGTTCCATGTTCACAATGGTTTGCATTTTTAAGCTCTTGTTTCAGTTGATTGGTACGAAACAATAGGCTAATTAAAAATGCAACAATAACAGCGACAATAAACCCGATAATCATACGTGACAGGGCAACTTTCAAATCATTTCCAAATGCCATATACGTAGACAGGATAACGATTGGATTAATAAGTGGTCCAGTGAGAAGAAAACCAATACCAGCATAAATTGGCACCCCTTTGGCAATTAGCCTGCGAACAATCGGAACAATTCCACATTCACAAGCGGGAAAACATGCACCTACTACACAACTCATTAAAATTGCTGCGAATCGATTTTTTGGTATCCATCGCTTAATATGGTCTTCGGTTATGAATATCTGTATCCCCCCAGCAATTAAAACACCTACTAATACAAAGGGAAGTGCCTCGATCAAAATACTTAGAAAGATTGTATTCATATTATAAATCGAGGACGGCAATGTAATGCCCCCTTGAATCGTTCCACTGATTGAAATTAAATAGATTGCTAACCCAATAATAAGAACCCCTGTTACATCAATTACTGTTGATCTAATTTTACCAAGCATTTCTTTCCTCCTTCATTCAATTTTTAGGACAATCATTCTTATGTATGTTTTTTTCATTTACTAAAATACGAATCTTCTAAGGCTGTAGGTCATACTTCTAGATTCCTCTCGGACCTTTATAGATAAAGCCATCTGCACCTGTGATATGAGAATTTGGTGTATATGTATGGGCATCAGCGTCAAATGATATAATCGAGGAGATTTCCCCCTCCAATTTCATTCATGAAATATCCTAACGGATACATTGTTGTTTATATCTGTAATACATCATGCATATTTTCTTTATTTACAGTTGCTGTTTTCACTGCATTGCCACTACAAGTCAAAAGTAGAATAACCAAACCAATAAACAAACTAAATCGAGCGTAATTTTTCATTTTTACTTCCCCATCATCAAAAATCAATTCGTAATCATTACGATTTATATGCAAAAAATAACTCAAAAATGAATGATATTGACCATTTACAATTCTTACCTTTACCTAGGTTACTTTTCCCCCAGGAACTTGCCTTTGATGAGATGTTCTCTAAATGCCTATCGGAACATCCTGAATTTTCGCAGTTCCAAAGTTTTAATGGCTTGGTGTTTTGACCTTTAACCACCTTTGATTTTTCACTATGCGTCTTCTCTTTGTTAAAATATCCTACCACTCTTTGTTCTATTAAAAGGCGAATCGTAATAATTACGATTTTATCATTATAGTTGCTGATCCCTATTTTGTAAATAGTAATCATTACGATTGTTTATTTTCGTAGAATTGTCGCAGTTAAATAGTTGGAACTTTTATCCTTAAATGTGTACGCTTAATGCAGAAGGAGGTTTCTACATGGTTCAACAAATAATTCCTGAAATCACACTAAATGATGGTTTACGTGTACCTATGGTTGGATTTGGTACATATAAATTAAATGGGAATGAAGGTGCAAATGGAATCAGTAATGCCATTCAAGCAGGCTATCGATTAATAGACACAGCGTATAACTATGAAAATGAAGGGACAGTAGGTGAAGCGATACGCCGAAGCGCTATTCCAAGAGAAGAGTTAAAAATAACATCAAAATTGCCCGGTCGTTATCAAGCCTATGATAAGGCACTTACTACCATTCAAGAGTCATTATATCGAGCGAAATTAGATTATTATGATTTGTACCTCATTCACTGGCCTAATCCGAAACAAAACATGTATGTTGAAGCATGGCAAGCATTAATCGATGCCAGAAAATGGGGATTGATTCGTTCCATTGGAGTATGCAATTTTCTCCCCGATCATTTGCAACGACTGAAGAAAGAAACTGGAGTACTGCCAAGTATAAATCAAATCGAATTGCATCCCTTCTTTAATCAAGAAGAACAGCGAAAATGGCATGAACAGCATCATATTGTGACTGAATCTTGGAGTCCGTTAGCGCGGGCAAATGAAGTACTACAAAATGAAATAATCGGAAAAATTGCAGCCAAGCATCAGAAAACCATATCTCAAGTTATTCTACGTTGGCACTATCAACTCGGAGCAATTGCCATTCCTAAATCAGCATCCCATAATCGGCAGCTTGAGAATATTTCCATTTTCGATTTTTCATTAGCAGAGAGTGATATGAACGCTATATCAGAATTAACTCGTCCAGATGGTAGAAATAAGGACCAAGATCCTGCGACATATGAAGAATTTTAAATCGATCCCTATACTAGATGAAGTAGAAAAGTGCTGTTTACTGCGCCAAAGAGGCAGTAAACAGCACTTTTCAATTAACTCTCTCGGGTTTTGTAATGATGGCGCGCATTGGATCATAAGGTCTTAAATCAATACTTAAACTTTCGCCCATGATTAATTTTGACACCAAAGCCCCAACGTAAGGTCCCATAGTTAAACCAGAAGCCCCAAGTCCATTTGCGATATATAAACCCTTTACCTTATTAATCGATCCAATTAACGGTAGAATATCGGGTCCCATTGGCCGGAAACCAATACGTATTTCTTGTAATGTGCCTTCCTGTAGACCAGGTGCTATCTCCAAGCATTCCTGCAGTATTTCATGTACACCTCCGGCCGTTAGACGATGATCGAATCCTGACCCAGTTTCTCTTGTCGCACCGGCTACTACACGCGAATCATCAAAAGCGAGCATATAATAACTCGTTTGTGGTAACACAACTGGCCAACTAGAGGTATCTTGATTTGATAGTTTAATATGGGCAATTTGTCCACGCTGAGGCTCTATATGTAATTCCAACCCCAGGTCTTTTAGTAATTCAGGTGCCCATGCTCCTGCTGTAAGAAGTACGGCATCTGCTTCGAAAAACGCTCCCTCTACTACAACTCCTGTCACTTGACCTTTTTCAACTTTTAACCCTGCTGTACCTTGAATCAATTGTGCTCCATGCTTTTGTGCTGCATTCTTTAATGCTTCTCGCAAGAAACGTCCATCTACTCTTGCTGCACCAGATACATAGACTGCTTCGAGCTCATCAGCTAACATAGGGAAATAGTTTTGTGTTTCTGTCTTGTTTAATCGTCGAATATCACCTAATTCAGGAGCCGTTTTTTGTTTTTCTCTTACTCGCTGCTCTATACTATCCAATATGTCCATACTTGTACTAACACTTAGCGCACCTACTTTTTTATACCCAGTTTCTGTTTCACCGTCAGCTTGAAGACTCTCAATCAATGACGGATAAAATGCTGCCCCTCGTTTTGCAATACGATACCAATCTGGATTCTCTACACTCGAAATCCAAGGACAGACAATACCCGCACCAGCTGATGTAGCCTTTCCTTCTTGAACCCGGTCAATCATTGTTACATCGACGCCTGCTTTTTCTAGCTGATAAGCAGCACTTGCTCCTGCAATTCCCGTACCTACAACAATCACTTTCAATCCAACCACTCCCGCACCAATGTTTATTCTGAATTGCAAAACTATTTTCTTATAGTCTACAATTCTTATATGCATCTATCAATCTTATTTCCCTAAAATCTCTCGTGTTTTTTCAAGAATTTCTTCATCCTTTAAGCGAAATTTAAATTCTACTCTGCGAGATGCATTTGCACTATAATCACCATTATTATCCGTACGAATATCCGAGAATGATTTACTATTTACAGTAAGCTTATCTTTTAGATGTTGTTGTATATTTTTATACGGAAAGTCACCTCCTAATATATACGATGCCACACTATACGCCCTATCCTGTGAGAGTTTTAAATTGTACAAATACGTCCCATCTCGATCGGTATGGCCTTCGATAATAATCTCCGCTATATATTCTTCATAACCGCTTTGCAATAAAATGTCCAAATATTTCGGCACAAATTCATCTAAAAAAGTAAAAGACTCCGGTTTTAATTTATCTTCATTATATTCAAAGAGAATTTCTGTATTAAAAATAATTGCCCCCGTCTTCTCATCAACCTCTACGCCGAGTTCAGATCCACTAAACTCTTCTTTCAAATCATTCACCAGTTTTGCACGCACACCCATAATTTGATCTAACGTTTCCTTCATTTCTTCAATTTGTAAGGATTTAATCACCATCATACAAATAAAAATGAGCATAAAACAAAGTAAAATCGTCGTCAGTAAATCCGTAAAAGAGGGCCAGAAATGCCCATCCTCCTGGTCTTGTTTAAACAGACGTTGGTACTTAGTATTCATTTTGACTCAGCCTTATCGGATTATTCGATGTTGCTGTCCGTTGTGCAAAAGCCGTCAACTGCTGATTTAAGATTTGAATTTCGCGATTTAAATCTTGTAATGTCTGTTGAATAAACCGGGCCTGATTTTGCTCATTTGCATCGGATACCCGACGTAATTCTTGAAACTCATTACGAATTCCATCATTGGCCCCTTGCATATAATCGCGGATTGCCTGACCAACTTTATCCAGCTTATTACCAAGCGAACCTTCTAAATTACTAACATAATTAGCTAAGGTATCTTTCATCATTCCTACACTCGTTTCTAGTTGGTTCTCTCTTTGTTGAAAAGCTTGACTCATTTGATTCATTGTTGCGTTTATTTCTTGAATAAACTGATTATTCTTCATCCCCATCTGTTCATAGGTGCTTGCAGCTTCTTGCATATGCTTCTCAAATGTCATAGAATCAGCCAAATGAGCTTTTAAATGTTGGTTAAACTGCTGATTAAATTCTTTTAATTCAGTAAACCGATCAGATAGTAGATGCTTGTATTCGGACTGTGTTTGATTAATTACCTGAAGTGCCTCTGGTAATTTGACCATAGAGTGTCCCATCTTATCAAATTCTGTGGAAAGTTCCCGTAACTGTGTCATTATCCCTGTTAATTTTGTTGAAACATCCTCACCAAATACTTTTCTAAATGTATGGTTATGTTCATCCATGCGATCAACAAGATGCTTGCTTTTTTCCTGTATTTGTTCAAATCTAGACTGCATTCCGCTTTGATCTTCTAATAACGAAGAAGTAAATTGTTTTATATCGCCAACAGAATCATCAAATTGCTGTAATGTTTCTTGTTGAGCTTTAGATACTTCTCTTACTTTCTCATACGTATTCTCAAACGCTTTTGCCATTCGTTCATTTCTACCGTCCATACGTTTGAAATAGGAAAATAACGAATCAAAATTCTCGTTCAAATGCTTCGTTCCTTCTGCAAAACCATCCGTAACATCTGTCATATAGTCAAACAATTGTTGGAATTGATGAAGGTTTTCAGAAAGTCCGTCATTAAATGCCGCTAAGTCTTCTGCAGATTTTTGAAGTCCTGTTGTATACTCCTGAAACCCAGAAAATGCAGCTTCCATATTTGATAATGATTGTTGATTGGTTTCTTGCAAACTACGTATGGAATCATTTATCATTTCCGATACATCAATTAGTCGATTCATGCCATGTTGTTTATGTCCTTCTAGCTTAGATTCTGTCATTAACATAATATCTGTCAGCATAAATTCCGTATTAAGGACTTTCATCAATACTGTCATAACCAATGAAAAACCCATCCCCGCAATGCTGGTATAAAATGCAACATCAATACCAGCTAGAACACCAGCTACCCCTTCAACTAGATCATTCCCTTCGATATCAATGCTGCCTAATGATGATGTTAACCCAATAAATGTTCCTAATACCCCAATGAGAATAAATGCCGACACAGTCATTTGAATCATTTTAATTAAGCTGACCACTGGCATATGAAACAAGCGCCAGCTTGAGAATTTTTCTTGTACAAACGTTTCTGCCTTTACGGATTCCTGTTTTTGTTTCTTATTATATTGATCTTTAAAAGAAGCTAATGGTTCGATATCCATCCGATCGGTCTCTTTTAAGTAATTTCTTAATTTCTTCAACTTATTAAACAACGACAAATGAATGAACAAAGCGGCAAGAAACGTTACAAACAAAACGATAAAAATAAACTCAATCATCGGATTAGTAAGGATTGTTTCTGCTTTTTGCTCACTTGTAAATAATTCAAGAATGGCTTGCACCATTTGATTTCCTCCCTATAGCATGTATTTCACATCTCTATACTATTGCTATTCAAGGGTAGAAGGAATCATGTGTACAAGTTAATGGAGAGGAGGAGAATTTGAAACAAAATAAAAATCCTTCAACAAAACAAACAATTAAATCACCCATTTTCTGCTAAACGAACGCAAGAATTCAGATCATTGTTGTAATTTTCTTTGTCTGTATGGATAACCGGAGGCGATATAAGTATTAATTTTTTTATTGTACTACTCCTTCATTAGAATTACTTACTTTTATTCAATCGTTTTTTTCTCAGTTTTGTTATTTCTATTTCCCCTTCTTCAAGTTCATAAGTATAAGGAGTCCTAACTCTAGCTTTACACAATTTATAATAAAAAGTTAAATACTATTAATATCATTCCGCTATAATGGTTTTCAATCATAGTTTAATAGAGGAGTGATGTTATGATTAAGTTTTGCAAGTATGTATTGATGGGTTTGATAGCTTTGTTCCTTTCAGGGCAAAACGCAGTGATGACCTCTGCACTTTCTCACTCAGTAACCAACGGCAGCCAAGAAATTCAATCCGCCATGCAATTAGGTAGCAAGAAAAAAGAAGAGCAGGCCCGAACTATTAACCATGTAAGATTAATCGGCTCCTATAATCTCCCGCATGAAATGACCTACAAAGGGACGGTGGTTGGCGGTTTTTCCGGTATCACGTACAACCCTTACAACAATAAATGGCTAATTATTAGCGATGATAGGTCTGCCCATAATCCAGCAAGATTTTATGAAGCAAGAATGAACTACAATTCCAGAGATATTCAAAAAATTCGATTCGTTGATGTAAATTACTTAAAACAGTCAGATGAGACCGTTTATCCGAATAAAAATCAGTATCTTAACGGTGCAGATGGCATTGTTTTAGATCCAGAGTCCATTCGCTTTGATCCAATGGACTGCAGTATCTGGTATACGAGTGAAGGCGATCGTTCCCTTGGTTTGGATCCATTGGTTCATCAAGCCACACCAAATGGCGGCTTTCTTTCCGAATTGCCTTTAACAGGGACTATAAAAATGGATGAACAAAATGAAAGAGACTTTCGGAATAACTTAGCATTGGAGGGAAGCACATTCTCTGCGGATGGGAAAACTTACTGGACGGCAATGGAAGGGCCGCTCCTGCAAGATGATTCCATCCCAACAACTAGATCAGGATCATTATCACGTATCACCCAGTATGACAGAAATGGGAATACATTGGGTGAATATGCCTACCCGATTGATGCTATTCCTGAACAACCAGGCGAAGGCAAGCATGCAGACAATGGTGTGACTGAGATTTTAGCTATCAATGATCAGGAACTTTTAGTGCTAGAACGTGCCAGTATTCAAGCAGAAGATGGTAGCTTTAGCAACGATATAAGTGTTTATAAAATAAATGTAAACGGAGCAACGGACATCAGCAGCATGGAAACAATAGACAAAGAGAATATCAATCCATTGCAGAAGGAACTGGCCGTTAACTTAAATACCCTTGGCCTTGATAAAGTGGACAATGTAGAGGCAATGAGCTGGGGCAAAAAGCTTCCAAACGGAAATGAAACCTTAATTTTGGTTTCAGACAATAACTTCAATCGAAGCCAAATCACACAGATAATCGCTGTGGAAGTTATACCCGATAATAAATAAAGGAAAAAACATTATTAGGAAAAATACAACAAAGAAGAAGCTCTGTGTTTGTCAACAAAGCTTCTTCTAACTTTATATCGTTTTTAAATCCAGAAAGTTCGTTAAAACGTATTTTTTCTAGGGCATAGGCAACTGTGCGAAGCCAACAACTAACTTTAGTTTGATCATTCTCTTCCTATGATCATCCACAAAAATTCCGTTTACGGAAATGAATTAGATCAAAAAATGAATACAAAAAATAAAAAAGGAACTTGCGTACTGCTTGTCAATGTCTCAATGCATCATAAATCGAATAATCCACTTCACCTGAAATATTGGCCAAACCATTTTCACATAACTCCATAGCCATTAAATTCTCTTCAGAAGGTGGAAGATTTTTCTCGGATGCATATATTCCGAAATCAGTTGATGTTCTAAATCCAAAGCGATGATAGTAATGATTATCTCCTTCAACAATTATTCCCTTATATCCCAGTTTAGCAGCTAATTTAATACCTTCCTGCAACATATACTTACCAACTCCTTGACGTTGATGATTAATTGCTACTGAAACTGGAGATAGCATCAATATCTTATTTTTATACTTATTACTAATTGGAAGTTTTGATAGGATAAAGTGACCTATGATCACACCTTCTTTCTCAACCACTAAATCAAGCTGGGGAATATAATAGTGTTTTTCTCGGATCTCTCTTACTAACGCTTTTTCAGCTACTCCGTCCGAATAATTGGTATTTTGGAATATCTCATATACAAAGTCTTCAATAAAACTATATTCTTCTTCATGGACTAATCTTATTTTCATTATCAGACCTCCAATTTTTTAATTACAATCTCACTAAGAAATGCTCAATCTTCAATGTAAAAATCCTTCCTTCCTAATTGACCTATTCAGAAGGATGCACGATTCGATCAGCGTATTCGATTGCTATTAATGATTTAAATGACCATATCGTATTCCATTCTGTTAGCCGTGCTTTGAGCTATTTTGGAACCTAGTAATCGTTTTACTATATGAAAAGACATATTGATCCCTGCTGAAATTCCTCCAGATGTAATTAAATCTCCTTCATCTACGAATTTAACTCCTTGCTGTACTTCTACTTCCGGAAATTCTTTTTCTAGTCTATCAAGACTTGCCCAATGCGTTGTACATTTTTTTCCTTGTAGTAAACCTGCTTTTGCTAGCAGTAAGGCACCTGTACATACAGATGTCATTAATTGAACTTTTTGCATTTGATTTACAATCCACTTTATTACAATCTCATTATGTATTTCTCGTTCTCTTGCCCCTAGTCCGCCAGGAATGATGAGAATGTCAAATTGTGGTATATAATCAAAGCTGTAATCTGGTTGTATCTTTAAACCATTTCGAGCGTATACTAAGTTGCCTTTTTCGGATACCGTTTCAACAATAAAAGGCTTTACATCATGTTCTAATGTTGTTACAGAAAAAACTTCAAATGGACCTGCAAAATCTAAAACCTCTACATCATCAAATAAAAAAATTCCTACTCTCCACTGTCTTTTATTCATATGGGATTCCTCCTTTTAAAATTTTATATTTGTTTATTTAACAGTAAAATCAGCAATTTTTCAACTTAATCTTCCAAACAAATCTGGTCCGATCAAAAAATTCCTTCAACAATCTGACTCTTTCATGCAAAAAAGGGCATATCCCTCCTCCGGATATGCACCCTTTTCTTTAAAAAACACCCATGTAGCCACCCTTTCATTGATTATCTGCTACGCTTTAATGGAACATCTTTTTAGTGATTACGAAGAAACTATTTTGTCTCACTTAAATTGACAAATCAAATGACAAAAACTCAGGCAGTTGTTGTTCATGCTTGTCTAGCATAATTTGTTTCGGCTTGATCCCTTGATCATGCAATACTTCAATATTCTGCACGAGGAATTCGTCGCTGCCGACAACATAGAAGAGGCCGTCCTTGTCCGCAGCAAGATTTTTCACTTCATTATAGTAGTCTTTACGGTTATCAACGAAATGTGATGTGAACTGCTTGTCAGGTGCAGATTTAAATATGTCAGTGAATAAGAAATTACTTGATGAATCGATGTTCAATGAATGCATTTGATTAACGTTGTCAGCACGCTCGAAATAATTAAGTACTAATGGTCTGAAAGTTGCCAGGCCAACACCTGATGACAGCAGGTACACATTTTTATCTTCTCTTTTCAATGGTACATTCGAATGCGTTTTAAATAGGGCAACGTCACTGCCGACCTCAAGATTTCTTAAAATTATTTTAAACTCAGAGCACTGCTCTCTGATACGCGTTGTAATACCGATGGAATTTTCGTAGGGCAAAGTGGAGATGGACATGTGGCGAACCAGGCTCCGGTTTGGTTTCTCTCCGGCATTAAATCCTTCCATTGCAAAGTGGGTGTGTGAACCTTCTTCCCATGTAAAGTCTTCCGGGCAGTCTAGCATGTACGTTTTAACCTCAGGCGTTTCTTCAATAATCTTATTTATTTTAGTCCAGTATATTTGCATGATATATTCTCCTTACTTATTGAATTTGTATTGTTATTATCTAATATACTATAAATGATAATGATTCTCAATTAAATGGATGAATTATTTCGACTTAATTTTTTCTGTTAATACCAGTCTATTGGCGAATGAAAAACGAGTAGACTTCATTTAGTCTACTCGTTCTCACATTAATGTAAAGCTGGTGCAAGTCCTTATCCCTTTCTTGATCCCCTTAATGTTAATATCACATCATTTGTTATTGTTTTTTAGATTTCTGATTTCTCTTTCAAGGCTGTTAACTTTTTGTTGTGTCTCTTCCATCATCTCTGAAATCTTCCAGTCATTTGCGGATGAATCGGAACCATTGGTACTAATGCGTTGCAAATGGATATTTCGACTAATACGAATGAACGGTCGAATAAGAAGTTCAAGACTTCCTATAAGGAATAACCATGTTCCTGCCTCTTTAGTACCTTCCCAAAAAAAGAACGTACTTCCAATTATAAACCAAACGGCAATAAGAATGTCATTCAACGTGTAGTAGAATTCATAACGTTTTTTAATAATAATTTCATGGTCTCCAATATCAATATCAATTTCTGAATTGTAATTTTGCTTCTTTTTTTCTTGATTATTCATTTCCATACCATCCTTAACTCCAAAAGATTTATAACATGAAAACGGTAAAACTAACTTCCCTTTAAAAACAGGAACCTAATTTTAATTCCAATTACAGTTATACTGATTCTTAAGTCTTTTATAAACACTGTTTTTCAAACGGCATTCAAATACTTCTTAATCAATAAATATCTTCCCTAAACTTTTAACTCAAAACGTTATTGATTTTTTGTAGTACTTGTTTAGTCTACTCCTTTAAACATTCTTGACAGATAATGCTGCTTTCCTTCAATTAACCGTCAACTTAAACGATAGAGTGGTTCACAAGTGATACATTTAAATTCCTGAGTCGTAATGGACATTTCCACACCCTTAGGTTTAGGTGCAACAATGGAAAATGTATCTACAGGAAGCAGGTTTTGTGTCTTGTAGCTTAACTAAATCACTTTCGGTGTATCATACGCTTTTTTCTCCATCATTACCTCCCCTCCATCATATCTTTTATACATAGCATAACCCCTAACGTAACGTCAGGGGCAAGGAATTTAAATTAGTTATAGTTGTTGGATCCATCTGCGATTTCATACGTTCATATACTTAACAAAGCGCTATTCATAACCTGTTTGTTTTTATGTTAAGTGGCCTTTTGATTTAACAATCTATTTTACTACTTTATATAATTTCTCTTTTCCTCTATCGTCTTCTCGGTAAATCGATTTTTTATTTGGCTTTAGCACTAAAATTGAAAAGATAAAAGATAAAATTAACATAACAAGTGCCAAGGTGACAATCGTAATCCGCAAGGGAACAAAATCTGCTACAACTCCAATGGCAAGAACAAAAATTACCTGAATAGCACTTTGGACTAACTGATAAATACTTGTGACTCTTCCCATTACTTCAACAGGGACGTTGTTTTGATAGAAAGTCATCATTCCTGCATTTAAGAACACGTTAAAAAAGCCCAAGATTACGAAGCCGACAACAATTGATGAAAAAGACCACGAGAATGCATAGATGACATAACCAATAGTCATCATGATTAGACCAATTGAAATCATATACCTGAGTGAAAATGTATTCGAAAAAATCGACAGAAAAATGGCACCAACAACAGAACCAATCCCGGTTATGCTAATTAACAAGCTATAATCAAATTCAGAAAGTCCAATTACTTGTTGAGTAAAAACAACTTCTTGTGTATCCATGGCAAATGAAAAAATCATGATCATAATAAAACCAAAATAAATAAAAGATACATATTTATGGTTAAAAATAAACTTACCAACAACCCTAAAGTCATGAATTACTTGTGAAACTGTCAATGTCGGTATGGTTCCTTTATCAATGTTTTCAATTTCAGGGAGAAAAAATAACAAAATCGCAGAGATAACAAATAATGTTGCATTGAGCCATAATGTTGTTTCCACAGATGTTAATAATATAAGCGAACCACCGATCGCAGGTCCGATAATAAATGCTCCAGAACTCGCAAATGAACGAATTGAATTGAAGCGCTTTCTTTTTTCTTTCGAAACGAGCAGTGTAACATATGTCATTGATGATGGATAAAAAAAAGCATTTGCCACACTTAAAACAACGAGAATCCCGTAGATTATTACCATGTTTGAAGTAAATGGAATCATACCGATGAACACCGCTCTAACGATGTAAGTTATCACCATTACTTTCCGCTTGCTTCGATAATCGATAAAACTACCTGTCCAGAATTTTGTTATGATATTCGTTATTGGACCGATAATCCAAAGCCCTGCAACCGCCGCTGCTGAATTGGTAAGCTGAAAAACAATGATGTTTATCGCTACTAAGTATATAAAGTCGCCGATATTTGAAATTCCAATCGAAGACAACAATATGGAAGGATGTTTCCAATTCTTTACGTTTTCTATCATAAACGTGACTCCCTATATTATTCAATATGGCTCTAAAATAGAGCACGGATCCTTATGCAGGAAAAGTGACCGATCGCTTTATAAAGTATAGATTCCAACGAAAAGACTAAATCCAGCTGCAAGGAATGTTGTAAAAGCGATTGGTTTTCGTTTTTGAAATTCAGTCATCCCCATCACAAGAAGCATGACTCCCATTGACAATAAAACATAAGGTAATATTATTCCAGTTTTACCAGTTATCAAACCATAACTGGATAAAGCGATCCCGACTATCGCCAAAATTATTCGAACTAGTTTCACCAGTGCTTCCTCCCAAGAAATAAAATTAAGTCTCCTCTACAACATGGCCCTATAAGCAATAGAGGTGCTGCCCCTTATTTCAGATAGACCTTTCTATACTAAAAACTTATTCCGCCTTTTTGTTTAAGATTGTAATTAAAAAATGGTTCGATAATAGTTATGCGGTGACGCAATTTTATTTCAACCAATGTTCTGGTTTTTCTAAGAAGCTTGGTATTTTCGTATGGATATTTCCATTAGCTGAATTTATTTGAGATTGTGTCAGAAAAATAGCATCTGCTAGGTTCGCATGACTTAGGTCTGCATCTCTGAGGTCAGCACCAATAAAATCAGCTTTTCTTAGATCAGCATGACTTAAATCGGCTGCTATTAATAGTGTTCCTCGAAAACTAATCCCTCGTAAATCTTCCCCTTTTAGATTTGCTCCCAAGTAATCTAAACCTCTCTTTATTCTTTTCTTTTGACCTTTATTAATTAGATCTATACGATACGATTCACTTGTTTTCAGTAATAAAACATTAACTTTACTTCTATGTGCAGCAATGTCTAACGTTAAAATTTCTTCAGGCGCTCTCTTCGTTAATTTTAACGTTTCCTTATAAATGTTTTGCAGACTTGAATGAAATGACTGTGTTTCCCTTAAGCTTAGAGCTTGATTGAGATACCAAAGCATTTCATGTAGTTGTTGAACGATTGGAAATACCGCAAACATTTCTTTAGCACGCTCTGAGTTGTTTCTCCAATCACCACCATCATAGATATTCTGTGATACATGTTGTCCTGCTCCAAAGCATTCATAAGTAACACAACCACGAAACCCTTTTTCTCTCAATTGATCATGTATACTACAACGATTATTTAAACATAAATTTCGACATGGTTCTCCGCCGTCTTTATTGAATGGAAAATCTGCCGATTTGGTATAAGGTAAGGCTACACAACATAAACCAAAACAATTATTACAATCTGATTTTAAATAATCATACATTAGTTTGCACTTCCACATTCCCCTTAGATTTATTTCTAGTATAAATGAAAAACCTTTATTTAACACAGTTTAAATTACTTCATTCGATATGTAATGAAACGGCGGCTCTTTAACATTTACGAGACTCGTTTTCCCCTTGGTTAAATTGATTCATAACAGTTAAAGTCATTTCATTACATTGCTTGATAAAATCGTGAATAAGTTTTGTTTCTCTTTCGTTGTACTGAGATAAAATCTTAACAGTGGATTCAAAGATTGATTGGAACATAGGTGAAATTTTCTCCATTTCTTCGGGAACCACCTTAATTATAACACGTCTACGATCTTTAGGATCTTTATCTCTACCAACATATCCCGAAGCTTCCAATCTGTCGATTACACTGGTAATTGACCCAGTAGTTAAACCAGTCAATTGAGCAAGCTGCCCTGCAGTTACTGGTCCACTGCGATTTAGAAAATCTAGGCATTTGTGATCGGTGGCATTCAAACCTAATTTATCTGAGAGGAGTTCGTGAAACATAACAGCTCGTCCGCTGTTTAGACGTAATTCATGGATCAACTCTCTTTGTGTTGAAGTAAGTTCCGCGGAAGAAAAATGATTACTTGACATAATGTACCTCCCTACATATAATAAGATTATCTTGATTAATCGAGATAATTGATTCATCAAGATACTTTTCACTATATCACACCGCGTATGTACATTCAAATTTAATACAGAAAGAGGTTCACCAAATATGGCAAAGCAAAAAGATATCATGGATATCGAGACCTTATTTTTAAATCTTGGTGAGGCGTGGAACAAAGGGGATGGTACACTATATGGAGATTGTTTTACTGAAGACGCAGATTACGTTACGTTCATGGGTCAGCACTTAAAAGGGAGAAAACAAATTTCCGATGTTCATCAATGGCTTTTTGATGGTCCACTTAAAGGGTCTAAGATGGAACTAGGCTCTACTATGGAGTTACAACCTCGATTTGTGACCTCCGATGTAGCCATTGTTCATGGCGAGGGAGAAGTGAAACTTGCTGACCCTAATCACGATTCAGACGAGAGAGAGTCAATTAACACAAATGTTGTCGTAAAAAATAGAGGAGAATGGAAGATAACAGCATTCCACAATTGTCGAATTCAAGAGCCTTCGAACAACAATTAAAACCTTTTTTATGTCACCACTAGACTCCCAATTTCTTCATTTTTATACTTAGTAATTGGGGTTTTTATTTTTTATATCCAAGGAAAATAAGAACTTCAGCTTTGTTCATACAGTTTACTTAGCTTTACAAGGCCTTTCCTCTCTATTTACATCCAGAATCTTTCCTTTTATTCCGGTAACAGGCCCAGTTGATTTAAAAAATAGCTTCATTCTTATTCCTGCTTCCCCTCTTTTCAGATGCACTTATTCCTCTTTGCGTTTCTTCCATTTATAAGGAACTTTTGACCAATTATAAAATAGAAGAATTAAAAACATCGTAAAACCTATCCCTATATTATCAAACCAATTAACCTTTTTATTTTCAAATAACTGCCAAAGAGTTAATATGGCAAAATATATTAAACTAAATCTCAAGCTTTTCTTAAACATAATGTCTTTCCCCCTAAAAGCTTTGAATTTCATCATCCTAAGAGAAGAAAAATTAGAATCAAAGTAATGATTCCTAACCCATATAATACGAGTTTTTGTCCCTGTTTACTTTTGTGATAAAGATACACAAATAAAAAATAAATCACGGTTGCTGCTAAGTAAAAAATTAATCCTGAAATGATTTTATCTTTACTATATTCGTGGTTATAAGCCATAAAATAAATGATTACTGACACTATTGTTACTAAACCAATTACATTTAAAAGTTTATGTGTACTCATTTTTCCCCCTCCCTTTTCTTCGTCACTTTTTGTCATTAATGATACAAAGGCACATTTATGCATTTGAGAAACAAGCCCATTTAATTTAGACAGTCTAAGCATGGATTAGCAAGCAGTTACTTTAATTAGTTCCTTTTATACTAAAATATGAGATAGATGAATGGATATAAAATAGAATAATAAAAAATAATAAAAGCCCAAGTACAGCACCTATAGCAATAGATAGAAGAATTGTTTTCCATGTATAACCTTGCAAATCTGCCTCTGAGTTAGCTCTATCAACTTTTCTGAAATGTAGAAGGAGATAATGTTTACTAGAATAATAACAGTAAAGGTGATTATGAACATAAAAGTAACATCTACTTCAAATAGAACCTCTTCCGAATTCCTGTAAAAGTAGTATTGCAAAAACATAAAACTGCTGAGGATAAAATTCCATATATAGATCATTTTCCGTTGTTTAAGCCATTCTTTTCCCATCTTTTGTTTCTCATAAATTGTTATCTGTTCAAAAACAGGAATGAATTTGTTTGTAGACTCCCCCTTTAACAAGTCCATAATTGATTGAATCAGTAGGAAAACACCAACAAATACAAAAAGTGATACATCCATAATACAGGTAATAACAAAAAGAAGCATTAGAAAAATGATTAATAAACCATTTGTAATAGCCATTTGTTGGGTCCTCATTCTTCTTAAATCATTCGGATCCATTTACTCCCCCTCGTTGTTTTCAACATGTTTGCTGTAACTAATAGATTTATTTTTTTGAATGATATAAATCGATCCGTTCTTTAACCTTTCTGTTTTTGATCGGATTCCACCACTCAATAATCATATATATATCATTGACGTCGTCAAGTGAAATAAGTTCCCCATTTTCCTTTAGGTATGTACCACCTTCAATGGTTCCCGTGGTTTTTTCTGCTATGTCAATCCCTAACCCTGATACCGAACCAGAATGAACCGTTTTATCTTCGTCATTAATGATAGCATGTGTTTCGAATTGAAAAGAATCTGTATTGTATTCTTTGTTATTTTTCATTTTTAGTGTTCCATGGCCTGCTTTAAACTCCTTTTGTGTTATCTCAATTTCATAACTATTTAAGTTCCAGCTTTCACTTTCACCCATTAGTAACAAGTAATCATTGTTAGCATCTTCTTGATTTTTACAGGCAGATAGTATTAAACCGAAACACAACCACGTTACTAAGCTTACAAATATATAATGTTTCACTTTCAAAAACCCTCGCTTACTGTATAAAGAAAATTGGGATATTTAGCAGCTCTTCAGCAGACTTTTGAAATATTCTTCATACTAGACTTTTAGTTATATTTGTTTCATTTTGATTATCACTACGAAATAAATCCCCCTCTATTATATGAGAACATATTAATATAAAAGAGCACAATTCATATTCTGGAATTGCGCCCTTATATAGAATGAAACTTCCTATAACGATTTTTCTATACTATTTATCAAAATCTATCAAATGCTTCTCGATATAATTTCCTTAACTCAGCTGAATTATCTTTCCATTCAACTGGTTGTCTGTTAACTATTTGTTGAAGTGCATCCAGACATCTATGCCATCCTGCAGCAATATACATTGCCATTTCCTTATCATCGAAAATGTGGGTGAAGACCATTTGGCATCCTTCATCCTCTTCCAGTAATGAGATTCGTATAAGATCATCAACTTCACGGAACTCAAAAGTATGGGGGTTCTTTAATTCTGTTATGATACCTTCATATGTCGTCCCTTCACCATCATCAAAGGCAATCTTACCTCCTAATCTAAGGTTCATCTCCCCTGTTGCAAAAGGGTACCATTGGGAGAAGTAACTGGGATTCGTAATGACACGGAAAACTTCTTTCGGTTGATAAAAGAAAAAACGTTTAAATCTTATAGCATAACGGCCATTTGACCCATGTAGTGTTCCAAGTTGATTCATCATATTATCCTCCCTGACCTTCAATCTGACGTCTGGCTATTCTCTACTACTTCAAATAATTTAACGTTTGTTTAGGCAGAAATAACATCAACATAGTTATTTATAGTACCAAACATTTATATAATAATAAATCATTCTTGTGTTCTTCAACAATCTTACAATTCTAAACAGGTGCAGATCATTTGGAAGACATTTCTGAAGGAAAGCCCCTAAGATAATACTTACTTATCATTAAATGATTCTGTGAACTCGTTTACTTCAACGCTCATCTCTTTATAGTGAGTCCAGTGAAGATAATGATGCCCTTCTATAGTGACTATTTTACTCAAAGGACATTTTGTTAACTGGGATTGATAAAAGGTTACATTTGATTTGCCTTCATCATTTACGTTATCTTTTTTAGTAGTAAAAAATAAAACTGGCATATCTATCGGGAATGACAAATTATCTGTTTTATCAATATTATTATTTAGTTCATTTGCTTCATCAACAACGTTCTTGTTATAAGCCTTCCAAGCAGATATTACTTTCGTTTTCTGTAGGTTTTCTTCGGTGTATGTTCCGGTCTCCGCTAAAGGAAGATAAGCATCTGCTTCGATATATAATAATAACCTTGCCACTCCTGTCGGTGCAACATATCTCATAATACTAGGCATTGCAGGTAGATCTTCATTAAAATACGCTGTTGCTTTCGGCAAAGTAGCATCGATTCCAATTACTGCTTCGATCTCGTCCGGATATTTATTTGAATAATACACACTATAAATCCCTGAAATAGAGTGAGGCATTAATATATATGGACCTTCTATATTCGCTTTTTGCAAAGCGAACCTAATCTCTTCCACTATATTTTCTACAGTTCGTTCTTTGTTCGTTATATCACTCCACCCATATCCAAATGGTTCTACGATTACAACCCTATGCTGTTTAGATATTTCATCTACCAATGGCTCGAAATCTAATGCAGGAGCAGTTGTCCCCAGACCGGGCAGCAACACAATTGTGTTTTCCCCTTCCCCCTTCGTATAGACATGCATTCGATCTCCGTCCACTCGGACTAATTGACCAATGGGAGGATAATAATTTTTTTCATATATGTTCATTGCCTGATGGGAAATGAACCATAATAGACTGATTAAAATGATGAATAGCAAAAAAAATCCAATCATTTTCAAGAGACTCATTTTATTTTTCTTCTTCATATGATTACCTTCTCTATATATTCTTTTTAAGTTGAATATATCCTAAATAAAAAGCTTGAACAATAAACTTAAGTTGTAGTAATCACTCCGTCTCAAGATGGATACGCTAAAATAGATGAAATGGCCTAATTGCTACCCCCACTAGTAAAAGAATTAATAAAATTACTTATCACTACGCTTCCAACCTTTTTGCAACTTCCGTATATAAACAATTTGACCAATATGATAGGCATTATGAGTAATCGCATTTCCAAGTAACTCATACCATTTAGCGGATACAGGGAATCCCTTTACATCCCTCTCGAGTTGTTTTTCTGTAAGCAGACCTTGCCATTGTAACAGTACCTCTAATAATTCCCCACTTAATTCATGAAACATTTTGTGATCTGGAACAATAAAGCTTTTACTGTTATCTTCCATAGACGGAACAGCTTTAAAATCTGATTTTTGGTATCTTATTTGCCATGTTTCATTCCAGTAGATTAAATGCTGTACAATTTCAGCGATACTATGACTATCTTCAGTAGGCCTCCAAAATGCTTCTTCCTCTGATAAATTTTGAACTGATCCTGTAAATGGAAGGTACCAGCTTGGGTCATTGGCATTTGCTAAAAACTGATCCAATAGAACATCTTGAACCTGCAATATATTTTCATCTCCTCCATAATAAAGGTACACAGAACTTATTAGTAAATTTTATTACTAATTTCTATTTATATCATTAAGATCCCTCTATTTATGTCCTTATCTGGTTTATCTGGTGTCATTATAACTCACCGATATTTATCACAATAATGGTAACTTTAATGGTTTAGCTTCTCAATAGGAATTTCACTATCATGGTATCTATCTATTTTTAATCCATTCTCTGTATCTATAACAGTCATCTGCCCCTCAATCTTCACCTTATCTTGTTCGTTTCCTTCTTGATCCTTAAATATCAACGTGAAGGAATGATCAAAATCAAGTGAATTACTTTCTTCTGGATCACCGCCAGTTTTTTCGAATTCAATATTTTGAACGGAAATGGTATTATTTTGATTGCTTGCCGCCTCTAATGGCATTAAAAAAAATCGTTTGTTTGCTAGTTCTTCAAATTCCTTTTCTGTAAAATAAGATGAAAATTCGTTTTGAGCATGAATAAGTGATTCAGCAGTCATACCATTATAATCAAAACTAGAGTTGTCAACACTATATAATTCTTCAATAAAACGCTGACCAAGCCCCACTGCAGTATTTGTAGAATCTGAAGCATCCTCGTCTGTGTTTCCACAAGCACTAACTAAAAATAGAAGAGCACCAGAATAACAAAGTAAAACAAACAACTTTCGCATACATACACCCCTTCAAGGACATTGAATAGAACTACTGTTTTCTTTCCCCATTTTAAAAATTGGCTTATCAAGTTTGATAAACCAATTTTTAACTAAGATGCTATTTTGATAATGCGATTTTTATATGGGCCAAGTGATGCTCTTCATGCCAAGCTAATTTTGCAACCTTTGTTGCAACTGTTATTTTACCATTCATCTGATGAACAAAAGCTCGATCTAACTGCTCTTTAGTTAAACGATGACCCAAAGATACGATGCGCTCATTGATACCTTCCAACATTTTTATAGAACATTCTACGGGAAGCTTTGTATCCGGTTGAATAGCCCATTTTTCTTCATCAAAGGCTGGTACTGTTGGACTCTCATCTGTTAAAGCCAGCTTCAAACGCTGGTACATGTTCAACTGAGAATCAGCAATATGATGAACAAGTTGTCGAACTGTCCAGCTACCATCACGATACGTTTTGCTTAATTCCTCATCACTTAATGCGTTGACAGTATCCCCTAATCGAATCGTGTATGTTTCGATTTGCTTTAACCATTCTTTAATGTTTTCAAATGTTACCTTTTCAGGAACCTGTAATTTACCAATTGGGTATCTCACATCCATTTTCAATTCTCTTTCCCCCCTATTCCAAATCTTACTTTTAATATAACTAACTGGCTTCGTTCTTGTAAACCGTAAGTATGAACAACTGTAAATTTTTCAATGCCACATCCATTTCCTCAACAATATGGCTCAAGATTCAAATATCATGATGTTATTTTTAACCTAAAAAACCCCATTAGACTACGTACACCTAATGGGGAAGTTTCAGAATTTGTACGCGCATTTTATAGTTGAATGCATACATAGCTTATGATTACTTATCCGAAGTTCAGTATCAAATTCGATCGCTGGAGGTTACTGGATAAATAATCGTATTCAGCAATCCACCAGTAATTATGATCATTGCAGAAAAATAAAACCAAAGCATTAAAATAACAATGCTCCCTAACTGCCCATAAAAAGCCGAATAATTATTATGACTGACAACAGTAGAAAATATAATAGAGACAACTTGCCAGCCGATCGTTGAAAATATTGCTCCTGGCAACACTTGCCTTACTCTTAATATAAGGTTTGGGGCAAAATAGTATAAACCAATGAAGAAAATGAGAATAAATACACTCCCTACTCCCCATTGAATGACAAACCAATATCCTTGAAATCGTTCCATAAAATGAACATCCTGCAAATATTGACGCATGATACGTTCAACAACAGGAATGACAACCGTGAATAAAATAGCAAACATTAATCCGATTGTTAATAAAAGACCTTCTACAATTTGCTTAAGGAAAGGTTCTTTTTCTTCAATAGCATAGATATCATTGAAGATTCGTTTCATACATTGTACGCCCATGGAAGACAGCCAAACACTAATTAAGAGACTAAGTGAAGCCATTTGCTGATTTGCTAATATATTTGATACCGTCCCCTCAATAAGACTATATGTCCCTTGTGGTGCAAATGGCCGAATCAATTCAATAATATAATCTTCACTTAATGGAAGATATGGAAGTAAAGAATAGATTACGATTAGAAATGGAAAAATAGACAACAGAAGATAATAGGCCATTTGTGCAGACAGATCATATACCTTAAAAGAAAAATAACGGCTCAACAGTTCACGTAGCACCCTAATAATAGCCATGATGATTACCCCTTAAATAACTTGTGCGATTCAGTAGAAGGGCGTTTTTCACGTCTTACCTTCCTCCTACTTTATACTATTATTGATACCCTTCCTTTAGACATATTATTTATAATGATAATAGAGGTATCCCAAAGCTAGTTGGAAAGCCATATTACAATATCTATCCTAGATTAAAGTATTGATTTTCTCGTTAAGCATCATATTGCTGTTTGTTTAAAATCATCAATTACAATTGTTGAGCGTCTTCTGGTCCCCAATATGCTTTCATATCAATTATTTTTCCTGCATCATTAAAAGTCATGACATCAATACAATGAATAATGGTCTTTATTCCCTCCTTTTCTACATGAATGCTAAAAGCCATCGCTGCAGAATTACCATGTGAACCCCGAATCGGAGCTTCTAATTTTAATTGCTCAACGGAAGCTACTGACTGGCGAAAAAAATCTGCGAGGCTACCTTTTCCGATTAGTTTCTCACTTCCTACGGGGTCTTCTACCTGAGCATCCGCTGCGAAAAGGGAGATTACCTTCTCAGGATCATTTTTATTGAAACCATCTAAGTAACGTTGCATATTTGCTTTCATCTCTGCTTCTGTAAGCATGTATCTCACTTCTTTCTGTTTTTATTTTCATTCTATTACCTATTTATACGTCAAGCAACACTTACAGCATGCGTCCATTCCTTAGTCAGGTTTAAGGCAATAGATTTCTATTTAGAAGAAGTTGCTTACATCGTACATCGTATATAAAAATTTTCTTGCTTTATTATACCCCTTCCATTCTTCTTCAACTATTTATTGGCAATAAATAGAGTAATACACAAAAGAAATGAGCTGTTGTTCCAGCAATAACGAATAGATGCCAAACTGCATGGTGATAACTAAATCCTCTCCAAACATAAAAGACAGCCCCAAACGTATAACAGAGACCTCCAGCAACTAGCAGTTTTACCCCACCCGGATGTAAATTCTCAATGATCTGATTCCAACCCAATGTCACCATCCACCCCATAGCAATGTAAAGCATGGTTGAAGTAAACAAATACTTTTTTACAAAGTATGCTTTAAATACGGTTCCAGCAATTGCAAGTCCCCAAACAATGCCAAACATTGTCCAACCTAAAGTTCCTTGAATGACTAGAAAAGTAAATGGTGTATACGTACCCGCAATAAACAAATATATGGATGAATGATCAAAGATTTCAAACAGATCTTTCGCTTTTCCTGGTGGGAAGGCATGGACGAGGGTCGATGAGAAATAAAGAATCACCATCGTCGTACCAAATATTGTAAAGCTAACAACATGCCATGCCGTACCATATAAGGATGAATATACAATAAGCACAATTAAAGCTGCTATACTTAATAATGCGCCTATGCCATGTGTTATCGCATTTGCTATTTCCTCACCTTTCGTAAATATATGTGTTTGTGCCAATGATTCATCATTCCTTACTTCGTTAGATATTGACCATTAAATTTTATTATCGTAGTATACCAATCATACACCTGTTCTTAAATAATTTCCCTTACGAACTTGAAAATATTCTACAAACCAATTATCTGATATCATAGTATACATCAATGAATTTACTATGTAAGGCGGGCATATCATGACAAGAGACCATGCGATGATTATATTACGATTTACAATCGTGCTTCTTTCTATACTTTCACTTTCTTGGGTTGCTACGTGGATATTTAAAGTATCCTACCCTTTTTGGATAGCTGCTCTTCTCGTTTGGATGTTCTATCCGCTGGTTCGGTTGATCCGTTCTAAAGTACGCGTTCCTAATGGATTGGCCGTATTTGTTGTTTTACTAATCAGTTTAGCAGTTTTGTTTGGTGCAATTACCGGAATTGTTTTCTTAATCATCTTTGGAGTAAGAAGAATTTCTGAAGTGCTTCCACAATGGATTCAAACAACATCTACACAGGCACAGCATTTCTTTAATGATTCTATTTTTCCATTATGGCAAAAAATTGGAAATGCGATGGATGTGTTTACACCAAAACAACAAGCCCAACTTCAGGACAGCATTGCATCATTAGGGAACCGTTTAGCAGCTTCGTTAACCCAAATAGGCAGCAGCATAGTTGATGGATTAACACAATTGTTTATAATTGTCCCTTCCTTTTTGCTTGCTATTTTATTTATATTTATTGCATTTTATTTTATCGGAAAGGATTGGGAACGTATTTTCTATCGCGCTCATCAAAGCATTCCTACATCGATAATGGAAAAAGCAACTTCATTCTGGGATATTCTTAAACATCGTGTATTTGGATTTATTCGAGCACAAATAATTTTAATGTTTATCGCTTCTTTTATTGTTTTCATTGGGCTGTTAATAATAAAAGCTGAACACGCTTTGACAATCGCAATTATCGTTGGCATTGCAGAAATCATTCCCTATTTAGGTTCTGGTACAATCTTGATTCCTTGGGCGGTGTATATGTTGTTTACCGGAGATATAGGAATGGGCATTGGATTAGGTTTACTATACGGAATCACCGCAGCAGTTCGACAAATTATTGAACCCAAAATATTATCGACGAGCTTGAATCTCCATGCCCTGGCTATTCTAATTTCACTATTTGTAGGGCTGCAAATATTTGGTGGTGTAGGTATATTCCTAGGTCCACTGATCTTGATTATCGGTGTTATTTTTAAAGATATCGGGGTACTTAACGACCTTGGAAACTTTATAAAAAATGGTTTTAAAGAAGAATAAAACGGGGGAAGCAAGTAAGATTATAAGCTATTTTATAATAAAACGAGACCTGCTCTTCAGCGGTCTCGTTTTATTAGTACACCTTTCCTTGAATGAATATGAAGTAAAGTCAATCAGGTAGCAGTTATTAACGCATGTTAAGCTATTCCATGTTAAAAGTGGCATATCGATTTATACACGAATTTCATATATACCTCCAGCAACTTTTTTTCCCTTTTGTTAACGCTGTAGGAATTGGATAACACAGATTAAATACCCGAATTTTCCGCTTGTAATTGCTGATGAGCAATCACTTCATCATTTACAAGTAGCTTGAAACCTCGCTCATAATCAGCCTCGTCCACTTGTGACAATTGTTCACTTCCAAATTACGTAATCAAGCACAGATACATCGATTGGTAAGGTTCTACTTTTCTTTTATAACGAATATAACCTTCTGCTCTAACTTTTCAATATTGGTTGACTTATATTTAGAAAATGAATAAATATTTTTAGAGAGAAACATTTCAAATCATATGTATGTTATATTTAAAAACTACTACTGCTATTTCATAACAAAGGAAGTGTTTGGATTGTCAAAAAATATAGAATTAGTTGCCGAGAAGATACTACAAGCATATGAATCTAGGATTCCAATCGATTTTATTAGAAACAATCATACCTTGGATGAAAATTTAGCTTATGATGTTCAAGATCAATTGATCCTAAAAAAATGTAAACTTTATAATGAGCAAATTGCAGGTTATAAAATAAGTATGACTAGTCCAGAAACACAAGCTTTGGCAGATACGCACGAACCAGCTTATGGTACATTAACAAGCACTAATCTTCTCCATCATGCATCAAAGCTTTCACTTGCGGAAATGAATGAGCCGCTTGTGGAACCTGAATTAATGTTTGTACTTACGAATGACTTATCACTTGGTGCTCAAGAAGATGAAATTATAGCAAATAGCACCATTGCTGCTGGCCTGGAAATTCCTGATTCTCGATATAAAAATTGGTTTCCAAACTTTAATCTTACTGATCTGCTTTGCGATAATGGTGTTACAGGTCATGTTGTTCTATCATCCCCTATTGATACGCCTAACTTTGACAGGTTAGGAACCATACATATGGATCTATACCATAATGGGAAAAAAATAAATGAAGGTCTTTCTGCGACAGTGCTTAGCAATCCAGCTTCCTCTGTTGCCTGGTTAACAAGCAAACTTGCTCAACGTAATGTTTACTTAAAAAAAGGAATGGTAATTTCCTCTGGGACGTTTATTTCACCCGTACCTGTAGAAATAGGAACTTATAATGCCATTTTCACCAATATAGGTGAGGTGAGAATCACATTTGAACCTTAATACGAACATAACGTTTTGTACTTGAGAATTAGCTTTCTCTCGTCTTTCAGACCTGCTACATGCTATAATGAAAAATTGAACAATAACAAGTCGTTGGAGGTAACATGCTTACATTTGAAGAAAAACTAAAAATTATTGAATCTTTTCCTGCGTTAACACGTCATCATGTGTCGCTTGGTCGAGTGAATTTTCATTATGAAGGGAGTGTGATGGATAAGCAGATTGTTGTCTATCGTCTACATCCAAATGGAAATGGGTTTGTTTATGCAGGAATGATTAGTGAAGAATATCCAATGGACGCTAAAGGGATGGTTAATATTCGTAATTTCAGCGAACAGGAACTGCGTCATATTATCCAACAATCGATTGATTCACTTTCGGAAGCCGAACCGTTTACAGAAACATGGGTAAATAGAGAAGAACAAACTCTTTCCTTGGTACATGACTTTGATTTGTGGAATGTGTATGCTGGTGATATGCTTGATGGAACGTTTGAGACATACAGAAGCGCTGCAGATCACTTACAACAAGAAGGATTTGTACGATTAGCGGATAAAGAGAAAGAGTAGAGCTTCTATACCTCTTATTCTTTATAAACCGATTAAGTTGATGAAAAACTCACTCCTTCGGGAATAGGCTTTATGAATAGTTAGATCCTGTTAAGGTTATAGTTATTTTACGCAAAGAATAGAACTTCCATAAAATTGGAAGTTCTATTCTTGTATAGTGATATTTGCACCCATTGTTTGAAGAACCAATTTTTTATTCTATCATCCCAATATTAACGACCCCTTTTTTCCTCCCAGAGTCTTATACGTTCTTCATGACTCACTACTTTATGGATTTGGTGAAGCATCCATACATATCCAAAAGCATCCATAAATATTGCATTTGATACTCCGTAGTCAGGTAGCTCCGTGACCGGTTGTATCTCCGTGCACTCCAAATCTATTGCCTTTGTATACGTTTCATTGATGTCAGGAACAGAGACATTGAACCAAATTGTTTTTGGGTCATCTTGGGTTGGTGCAATCAATTGAAATTCAGCATTTTCATCCAACATGTGAAAGCGTACACCGTAAAGGCTAAAAATTACTTCGTTTTCACCTTTGGGTAAATCTGAAACCTCAACACGTTCAATGTCAAATATCTTTTCGTATAATTCCAATGCTTTTAAACTATCTTTAACAACCATATCAATTTCTACGCCAACCAATATGAGCACACTCTCCTTTTATAAGTGAATTCTTTACTTTACCATTTTTTCTAGCTTGTCACTTAGAGTATACCAATAATACGATACTAATAAAACGATTATAATAGCGTGACCTCATCTGTATGCTAATAAGCAGAATTCTACTGAAACGAGCACATTCAGAAAGACTAATCCTCATTTGGCAGTATCGTCCCACCAACGAGAAGTTTTTATTACTTATTCTTTGCTCTCACATTTGTTTGCCAAGCTTTATCTTCATCGATCATTTTTTTAGCTGCATAAATGGTTAGTAACTGAATTGCAATTATCGGTATTCCCATCAAACCTGAGACGACTTCTAATGGTGCTAAACCACCGATTCTCATTAAAATAAGTGATAACACAGCGATTACCGCAGCTACAATAATCCGAAGATGCTTTGATGGCTCTGCTTTACTCATATTTTCAGTACCCGCATAGGAAGCAATCGTATAAGTAGTTGAATCTAGTGTTGTGGTTAAGAAAATCATTGCGATGACAATAAACAACACTAGAATAATATTCGATAATGGCAATGATGTTAAAATTGCCGGGATCGCTGTCATTGCACCTTGATTAGAGACGATATCTAACACCGGCACTTCACCCGATTGATAGCTGTGTATACCAAGACCACCAAGAACACCAGTCGCAATCCAAGAAATACATGTTGGTGCCATAAGGTATGTTAAAATCATCTCTTTAATCGTTCTACCACGAGAGATTTTTGCTGCAAAAACACTATGCAACATTGCCCATGTCGCATTATAAGCAAACCAGAATATAGTATGACTTTCAATATGGGAGGATTCCCCAGGATTTAAAGCATTTGTATGAAATGACATATCAATATAATGCGATAATAAAAAACCAACACTGTCTGTAAAGTAATTAAGAATAAAAACTCCTGGACCTACAAACATAATAAATAAAGCAAATGCCCCAGCTAGATACATATTCAATGTACTTAATCGTTTTATTCCACGCTCAATTCCTAAATAGGCACTTATTGAAAATAAAAATACCCATACAATGGTCACAATCAAGGTTAATCCGAAAGTTAATTCGACATTTAATAATTCAGCCAGATTATATGTCACAATAGGCGCACCCAATCCTAAGGTCACTGCTGCTCCTGCTAAAATACTAATGAGAAAAATAATATCTAAAATTTTTCCACCTAGACCATCTGTAAAGCGATCGCCAAAGATGGAACGACATGCTTCAGAGATACGCATAAGTGGACGTTTTTTCACGTGCAAAATATACCCCATTGCTGGAGCAGCCATAACAAAAACAGCAAATACTTGGAAACTCCACAGAAACATACTATACGAATTCCCCCATAATAATGCTTCTGTCGATTGCGGTTCTACACCAAAAGGTGGATCAACTGCAACATTTGCCCATTGAATTATGCCTGTACGCATAATGGTGGATCCTAATCCCATCGCAATTAAAATAGAAGCATATTCAAACAAAGTAAACCGTGGTTTTTCCGTAGGATCACCTAATACAACTTTTCCATATTTTGAAAATGAAAGGTAGAGTCCAGCTCCTAGTAAAATAAGCCCATACCAGAGATATCCCCAACTAAATACGTCTACAAGTTTATCAAAAATAGTATTTAATAATTGCAGCGATTCGTCTTCATACATGGATAATGGAATGCTGATTGCAATAATAATAATAAGTGCAGGGGCAAAAATCTTGTGATCAATTAGTTTTCGTTTTCTCGATTCTTTTCCTGTTTCATTCACATCAATTACCTCCAAGATGATTAATACATTTTTTGTAATACCACATTAAAAATCATTGTAAACGTAATTGAAAGTTGATTTAACTAAAAGTGACACCTATTTTCATAGGTGTCATTCCTCTACTTCAGTATGTAGATAAAGTAGTTACATTGGAATAATATGTGTGTAAATATCAACAGAATCAATGGATGCTGAAACCTCCCCTGCATGCAAAATGATTCCAACTGACGCTTATTCCCATTTTCTCGTTTCCAACTCTTCTGCAACTTGAATTACAGGTTCGTCCCAGGGATGATTCGGATAGATCCCTTCTTCAATTATACTCACTAGTAATGGTTGTTCTCTAGGAATAGAAAACTCTAAGCGTATGGATGTTAGCTTTGTTGTCGCACCAATATCACCTTGTGTCGGTATTGCATCCTCAGATGGAGCGAACTGTTCTGCCCCACCATTTGAATGCCACATGACTTGTTGATAATTTCCGTAACGCAACGAATCAACCTGCAGAATACCCTCCATCACTTTTTGTAAATATTCAGGTGGCACATAGGTTTTAATCCGATAAATGGGTACTAATTTTATTTCCATCGACCCCCTATTCCAAGAATTATATGTAACCTAAGCTTAGCTTCTACTTCTTACGTACCTATATACCTTTTCCACCAACAGGCTTAAATGTAGTGATTCTCTCTATTTCATGAATGTAAGGCTTTGCGTTTTGAATTAATTTTTGGGTTGCTCCCATAGACAGGGAAGTACGATGCGCTTTATTGTTAATCCATACTTCATATACGTAAATGTCCTCGGTATTCTCTTCAGACAGACCCACCTCATATAAAATACATTCGTTTAATTCCTTCATTGTACTCGCAGCATCTATGAAGTATTCTGCTAATACCTCTCTTTTTCCGGCTACAGCTGTAAATTTATTAATTAAGCCAAATTCACTCAACATTTCTCCTCCTTTACAATCCTTCTCACTTAAGTATTCGACGATTGTTCCCTTTTCCCCTCCCTATCTAACCAACACCTAGTTTTACTTAAAATTACTTATAAATAATTACAAACACTTATTAATAATGTATAATGACTGATAGGTGGTGATTTACTTGTATCAGGAAGAACGATTAGTCTCGATAATCGAGTTTCTTAAACAGCATAATCGCATTTCTGTAGACCAAATATGCTCTTTATTTCATGTTTCAAGAGACACTGCAAGAAGGGATCTCGTCCGCTTGGAAGAAGAGAAAGCAATTTTACGTACTCGAGGTGGTGCCATTCTTCCATCTTATCGTGACGAAATTAAGAGTTATTCAAATCGCTTAAACTTCGTATCAGAAGAAAAAAAAAGGATTGGCAGAACAGCTGCCAAATTAATTTTTCCCAGTGATCGAGTCATATTAGATGCATCAACCACCGTACAATCCTGTGCCGAGCAGTTAGAGAATTTGAACTGTACGATTATTACAAATTCAATTAATCAAGCAGAAGTGCTATCAAACAAATCAAAATTAAACATTCATCTACTCGGAGGGACACTGGAAAAGGATCATCGGTATCTCTATGGTTCTACGGTTATTGATAAACTATCCGAGTACCTTGTTGATAAGGTTTTTATTGGTGTTGTTGGTATATCAGAACATGGTTTAACCATTGCTCATGAGGAGGACGGTGTTGTTAAAAGAAAAATGATGGAACAGGCAAAACAGGTGATTGTGTTAGCCGATCGCACCAAATTAGGAATTACCGATTTTTACCGGTTTGCTGATTTACAAGACATTGATATTTTAATTACCGATCAAATCCCGCCCCCATCGTTTCGAGACTTATTAATTAAATATAAAGTAGAATTACTAACTGCGAATTAACAAGATGAAGGGAATGACTAAATTGACAAAATTAATCGCAATTGACTTAGATGGCACGCTACTTAATGAAAAGCAGCAGATAAGCGAAAAAAATTTAGAGGCAATTTCATTCGCACAGTCTCAAGGCAGTGAAGTAGTTATTGCTACCGGGCGTGCCCAATTTGATGTTCAAACGCTCTTTGAACATACAAACTTCCGGCCATGGATTATTGGTGCAAATGGTGCAACCATTCATCAGCCAGATGGTGCAGTATTTCATTCTGTACCAATCGACAAACAAGTTGCGTTAAACAGTCTAGCTTGGCTAGAAAAGCATAACTTTTATTATGAAATTTTTAGTAATAGCGCGATTTACACACCAGAGAACGGAAGAGATTTACTGGCAATTGAAGTGGATAGAATTAAAAGTGCAAATCCAGATATAGATGTTGACCAATTATCCGATGCTGCGAACAAACAATTTAGTCAAACTGGTTTTTCTTTTATTCCAACTTATAAAGAACTAGAAAATAAGGATATAAATATCTATAACATTTTAGTGTTTTCCTTCTTTCAAGATAGATTATTAAAAGGTAGGGAGTATTTTAAACAATTTGAGGACATGTCCATTGTTTCTTCAGCTGATCATAATTTTGAACTAGAACATAAGCATGCATCCAAAGGGCAAGCTTTAGAACTACTTGCTAACCATTTTCAACTTAATCTAACTGACACAGCTGCAGTGGGCGACAGTTTCAACGACTTGTCCATGTTACGTATCGCGGGCAAAAGTGCAGCAATGGAAAATGCACCACAAGCAATTAAAGAGGCTTGTCAACAAGTAACCTTATCAAATACAGAAAATGGCGTTGCCCATTTTATTTTCTCTTTGATGAAATAACTAGTATACCCCGCTTGGCGTGACGTAATTTGGCGGCGTGACAAGTTAGGTATACTGGAAATAAATAGATTACTGGCAAGATAAAAAGAGCTGATCGGCAGCACCTGACCGATCAGCTCTTTTTAAATTTTAAGTGGCTAGCCACCGATTCGCTTGTGCTTTATTTTCCGGGAGAAAATGTTCCATTGAAATACTTGGGATCAGTCCCTCTAACTTCGCTCCCTTCTCGATCCATTTCTTATCACTAACTACCGCTATCTTATTAATATCGCGCGTATATTTCATTAGTTTTAAGTCTTCCAGTAATCCTTTCAAGGAAATCCCTTCCCAATCATTATAAACCATTAGAATATTCACTTTATCATGATGCTGTCTTTTTAATAAGAAGAACTCTTCAAAGTTATGAATATCTTCTTCTGTCACTTTTCCTTGTATTTCAATTTCAATCGCATTCTCGAATTCTGCTGGAGTCATTTTAATCATTTTTGAATCTCTCCTTCTATCTAGCTTGGTATCTATTTTTTTCCCAGAAAACGAAGACATCAAACATAGACAACTTAAAGGAAAGCATATTCATTTTTTGCATGCGGATGAAAATTAATCATTTAGTTGTTCCTATCATATAATTGAATATAGTGGATAATAAGAAAACCGTGAACGTTATCTTATATGTGATGCCTTTCGCCTTAAATACCTCCCTAGCAGATAAAATAGCACCAATAAGGCTAATAGTCACCATAACCATACTTATCAGATACGTAATTACATCACATTTACTCTTCCCCAATATTTGTAGTAAAGAGACGGAAAGGAAAATTAAATTCTAACACTTTGCCCCTAACTAAAGTCTGCCTACTCCAAATTAAACCCTTCAGTCATATCTCCTCGAATTGGTTCCCTATCTTGGGTTAAACGTATCCGTATTGACGTTGCTTCTTGCAGCTCTTCATTGTCTGCAACATGATAATGAATATGCGGCTCACTCGAATTACCAGAGTTACCAACCAAACCAACTACCTCTCCAGAAAATACTTCGTCTCCTTCCTGCACCATTAGACTGCCTTCCTGAAGATGTGCGATAAAACTGTATTCATTGTTTTCATGCTCAATAACCACATGATTCCCTAATGGTTGTTCCGTATTCGTGTCGATGGTAGGTGTATTATCTGGAATCGTATTTTCACTGGAAACAATGACCCCATCAAAAGGTGCAACGGCTTTTTTGCCAAAGGCATGGTAATTTTTATTTTTAGTCGGATCCCCTTTAAACGTTGTACCCTCTTGTTGAATAACTAAATCATATGCATATCGTTGTGATACAGTAGCATAATGATAGTTGACGAGTTCATTGGTTCCACCCCAGAAAACAAGCCATTCTCCCTCCATTGGCAACTGGTACGTATTTTCGGTATATTGATTATCTGTATCCTTATTTGATGTAAGTGGCATTACTTGTAATCCTTCAATAGTATGATCCTCAGCAAAAATTCCTCGCAACCCTTTATTACCTTTCGTATTTCTCCATAAATATTCTGACATTCCTTGTAATGGCATCGTTGAAACAAGCGAGTAATTACGTATATCTTTATGGAACGCTTCTGTAGTTTGAACGAATTCCTTTAAAGTCAATTGTGATTGAAAACCTTCGCTAGTCTGATTATAAATTTTTTCAAAATCTCCAGCTAAGAAAGCGTCGGGGAGATCTTTTGGAGGAATGGTTGCTTCATTAGAAGAATCGCTTTTATCGTCTTCCTTATTATTTTTTCCTGAACATGCAATGAGTCCTATGACTATCAGCAACAACAGGATCGACAACTTTACATACATTTTCATCTCTACAATCCCCTTTCGTGATAACCTATTATAATTACGGAAATGAAGGAGATTGGGTTTCATATAATTTTAATTATTCAATCATCTATAGCCTAACCCCTTTTATTAGACAAGCTCACTTGTTTATGTAAGAATATGTTTGTTTATATCAACCTTTACTATGGAGGACATCATGAGTAATTTGAGCAATCGAAATAAAGGAATTATTTTATTACTATTTAGTGCCTTTGGCTTTTCAATGATGGCAGCTTTTGTAAAACTATCTGGAGATGTACCAACTGTTCAAAAGACTTTTTTCCGAAACGCCATTTCGATGATTATCGCTTTTGGTTTCGTTAAATATTACAAAGAACGTCTTTTTGGTAGAAAAGAGAATCAAAAAATACTATTACTTCGGTCAAGTTTAGGTGCAATTGGTATTGTTTTATATTTTTACGCTATCGACCATCTCGTTTTATCAGATGCGGATATGTTAAATAAGCTAAGCCCATTCCTTACCATCATCTTTGCAGCAATTTTCTTAAAGGAAAGGACAAGGGTATTCCAAGTTGTCGCGATTATTATTGCTTTTATTGGTACGTTATTTATAATTAAACCCGAATTCTCCTTAGATACCGTTCCGTACTTAGCAGGTTTCCTATCAGCAGTATTTGCCGCGGGAGCTTACACGGTATTACGTGTTCTCGGAAGTAAAGAACAATACTATACCGTAGTCTTTTATTTCTCTTTCTTTACAACAATGATCTTGCTCCCATTCGTGATTTTGTTTTATCAAACCATGTCATGGCAACAATGGGTTTATTTACTAGCAGCTGGGGTTTTCGCAACCGTTGGTCAATTTGGCATTACCATTGCGTATAAGTACGCACCCGCTAAAGAAATATCGATCTTTTTCTATTCAACAGTTGTATATTCAGCATTAATTAGTATTATTCTCTTTGATCAAATTCCGGACATATTAAGTATTATCGGTTATGTTATCATCTTTGGTGCATCTTTCTATATGTTTATGAAAAATAACAAGAATGACCACAACAGTGAACAAAAGGCCTGAAATAGGTCATACTTTTTGCGAACATGCCCTCGGTAAGTTCAGATACCTAAATATGGAATACAAAAACGAGACCCTTCGTGTCTCGTTTTTGTATAGATAGTGTAAGTGATCATTTGCTCAAGGAATTTTTTCGCTTATAACTAAAGATTCTTCCACCATTGTTTAATGTATCATCTATCTAACATAACAAATATAATTGCTAATGCTAGACTAACGAAAAAAGAAGTCACCCAGTGCTTTTTCTCTGTAGTTTTTAAAAGGATATTTAAAATAGAACTAATACACATGCAAATAACAAATACGAAAACAATCATCATACCGTTCATTATAACACCCGTGCCTTTCAAATTCGTTAAATTTAAGTTAAACAAGCACCTCTACGAGTACACTGTTAACTATCAGCAATAGCATTTTCGTTTTTAATGATTTGTTCTATGTCGCTTAATTCCCAGGAGGTATATCTATGTTGATCTTGATCAATTACTCTTTCAAAAAAGTGGTATAACTGATTCTCGTCTGTACAGACATTTACATTTTCATCACTGGAGTAATTAATTACTCGATTCTCTTTGCCAGCTGGATAACCATAGTACACGATTGGAGTCACAAAATTATATTTTTCATTTTTTTTATGAAGAAGCTCTTTTAATTGTAGAGCTGATTTCATCACTTGTGATGCTGGATCCCCGTATGAGACTACCTTCACTTCTGTTTTGTCATCTATTTCTTTATCTCTGTTATCGATTCTTTTTAAGACAAGTGTTTTTTCTTTTATCAACTCTTTTGCAGTGAACATTGCTTCTAAAACAGGCGACAGACGATCTTCTCCTTGATAGGAAACGCCGTGTAAAATCGTACCTGACCAATATTTCGTTTCAATAATGTAAACCCCTGTAGGTAATAAAACGACATGATCCATTTGCCTCGTACGTATATTTCCATTCACCCAAAATGGAACAAACAGGTTACCTAATAAGATCATTTCCTCTTGATTAATTAACCCCTGCTGTATTAGATCTTTTTTTATTTTAACAAGCAGCTTATGCGTTTGTACCTCGCCTCTATTAATTGAGAAGTTTTCAAGCATGTGTATATAACGATCTTTCTTATAGATTTCTTCAGCAAATATTTCATTCTTTCTATCCATTTCACTCTCATGTTTATCTATTAATTGCTGCTGCATCGTTTCAAATTCCATTTGATGCATCTGTGCAGTTCGCTCCATCGTTGCTGCCGCTTGGGACTGGCTCTCTGCTAACTCTTCAAAATATCTTTTATTCTGTTTCTTCTGTTTAACAATCATATATATACAAAGGGCTAATAATAAGACAATAAGGGTGATGTAAATTACTTCCAAATCCTTAGCTCTCCTTTCATAGTAACTATACGACAAAATAAACATTTTTCCTGTTAGGTGAATATTGAATTCTATTAATTAATCGCTAGATAATTAATTATACCTACTTTTACAACTAATTGGAAATTGCATGAACAAGACAGCAATACCTTATTCTACTTATAAAACTTTATCCTGTTTTTAGCAACAACCTCTGTTTGGCAAATTATTCTCGCGTTTGTTATTTTATTCATTGGGCAAACCATGGTGACCACGCCCTTACAAACGAATGCACTTAATCAGTTACCGCGTGAGTTATTTGCGGATGGATCAGCCGCTATGAATACATTAAATCAAGTAGCTGGAGCATGTGGTACAGCAATAGCAATTACGATATTTACAGCAGGTCAACATAATTTTGCTATTGATTTTCCAGCCGCTTCTCAACTAGAAATATTAGCTGCTGGAATTAAATATGCCTTCTATTTTATTACAGGCACAGGCATTTCGATTATTGGACTTATCTGCTCTTTCTTTGTAAAAAAGGATAATAAAGAGGCAGACAAAGTTATTTTGAACACTAAAAAGCCTGTTTAATAAATAAAGGAGGGGACAACGCCCTCCTTTTTATTCATTCTCTACATATATCTTAAATTCCCAAAAATATGTTAAATGGAAGCTTGCTAAAAAAGATGCTCCTCTTTATTGGATAGTTCTATCCAATAGGGATAAAGCAACATTATTAAAGGAATAGAAAGCAACAACAGGATTAAATAAAAGGTAGATGGACCGAACAAAATATTCATTATAAACACAAATGTTAATACGGCCATAGTAATCAGCATGGATCTTTTTCTTGAATGAGAGGTTACATATTGCTTCCGTCCACAATACGAACAATACATTCCGGTATCTAGTGTAAAAGATTTCTTAAACACTTGCTTCCACGTCCATTTACTTTTACAATTCTGACAAGTTGCCAATGTACTCTCCCTTTCTATCATCGTAGATGTAAATATATCGATATTAAGTTTAATTATCCATTCTCATTTAACTATGATACTTTAATTTTTCTAACTGATTGCATTAGTAAAAAGATACCCCAATACACCACCACTGAACATAGTAAATAGAGCCCACAAAGCTAACTTTTTATTGGGAGTGTTTTTTGTTTGTGCTGCTTTTATTAATGTGATGAACAAAATAAGGCACATGAACATATAGATCCCTATTAAACCAAAAAGGACAGCATGCATGATTTAAGCTCCTTTTCCAAATTTAGTAGCTTATTGCTTAGCGAGGAAAAAATTCCATTTGTTCAGAGCAAGGAGTATACCCATTTTTCTGATAAAAATGATTACTATCCTCACTTGGCCATACCATAATAAACTCAAAATTATTTTTCTTCGACCACTTATTTACCACTTGAAGTAATTTACTTCCAATCCCCTTATTTCTATACTTAGGTATTGTATATACATTTGTCATATATGCAAAAGGATATGTTATTCTTCCAGGGCGAGGTACTTTATCTATTAATTCTATATAAATATGTGAAACAATTTCCTCATTAACTTCCGCAATCCAAATGAACCATTGATCATTGTTAATAAGAGCCTTTTCTAAAAAAGAGTGACACTCCATTTCAAATGCACGAAAAGACGAATCTCCCTTACTTTTATCATACTCAACAGTAAAATCCCATCTCATTTTTATTAATTGTTTTATATCTTCCACTTCAGCAAGCCTTACTTTCATTCGATATCCCATCTCCATATCGTTTGTTAGAAGCACTTAAAAATATTTTTTATTAGGAATAGTATAACAAATAATCGATTATGTTTGTTTCAATTATTTAACTATCTTGTAAAAAGTTCCTATATACATTAAGATCAACTTATAAATAAGGAGGGACTTTGTATTATGGATACGGTGTGGATGGTTTTCGCAATCATTGCTTTTGTCTTTTCTCTATCCAATATATCTGAAACCAAAAGGTTAAAAGAGCGAATAAAGAAACTAGAAGAAAAAGCGTAGTATCCTGCGCTAATAAAAACTGATAGATACTAATTGACAGTATAATGATTTAGAAGGTATATTAATAGAGTATCTAATCTTTTCATATTTATGATTCCGTAGCTCAGCAGGGAGAGCGCCACCTTGACAGGTTCTATACGGAATTTCACGATTATATTCGTACACAATACGCGGCAAGACGTTATTATGACAACGTTTTGGCGTTTTTTATATTTCGTTGACATTACGTTGACTTAAACGCAAAGTAGCGGTGTTAATATCGGGTTTACTCACACGCATCTCCAAAATATGGGGGTGCTTTTTCTATGGATTTAGACGATTTATTTAAAGTTTTTTTATCAATTAAAACAGCCGAGGGAAGAGCTAAGTCAACAATCCAACAATATAAGGACAACTATAAGTATTTTACCGCTTTTCTCGAGAAACAAAACATTGAAAAATCGTTAAATGAACTTAATCGGACGATTTTCAGAAAGTATATTACTTATATGCGTGAGGAAGTAACTAAATTCGAAGATCACAAGTATAAAACAGAAACACAACGCACAAAAGGACTCTCACCTTTAACAATTAATACAAGACTTAAAACACTTCGTGTGATGTTTCAATGCTTATTTGAGGAAGAGATTATCTCATTTAATCCGATATTAGGTGTTAAGAACGTACCCAACCCCCAAGAGAACATCGAAATTTTAACAATTGAAGAACTTAGGAGTCTCTTAAAATCTCCTAATAAATCAACTTATGCAGGTTTTAGAGATCATACCCTAATGCATGTTTTGATTGACGGTATGTCTAGGATTAGTGAATCAATCAAACTAAAAGAATCAGATTTTGATTTCAAGCATAATACCGCAACCATAAGAGCAAGTGTTGCAAAAAATAGGAAATCACGTACTTTACCGTTAAAGCCATTAACAATGAGATTAGTAAGAAAACTAATCGATACTAATTCAGATTTCAGTACTGAGTATGTTTTTTTAACAAATTATGGCGAACCGATTAGTCGAGATCATTTTAGAAAACGATTGTATGAGTATGCAGACCAAGCAAAGATAAAAAAGAAAGTTCATCCGCATTTATTGAGGCACTCTGCAGCTACTGCTTTTTTAGAAGATGGTGGAGATATTCGTCATTTGCAGATGTTACTCGGTCACTCAGATTTGAGGATGGTTGTCAGATATACTCACCTATCTAATAAAGCGCTACAAAATCAGCATGCAAAACATTCGGCAATTAATAAAGTAGCCAATAAGTTAAGTAGACCTAGAAAAACAAAACTATAAAAAAAGAGACGCACTCACGAATAAACGTGATATACGACTCCTTACCCTACAGTTAGTATATCGAAAAAAGTGGATATTCGCAAGGTTTATTTGTCGTACCCTTTCAACCGAACGTATATTCTGTGTATGCGCCTCTATCGGAGGTTAGAAACGACAATGCACTATTTATCCGACTATTCAACGTTTGATAACACGCAAGAACTTAATTACCACATCAAGCAACACGAGCAATATAACACGGACCAACTAACCGCAACTATGCGAACGGTACTTCGTTTCATTGCGAGGTACAGTGTCAAGTACGCAGGTGCAGCGCATTTAAAGGTTGCGACAATCGCGGAATCTATCGACAAGTCAGATCGTACTGTACGGCGTGTATTAAAGTGCCTTGAAACGCTCGGTATAATTAAACGGATAGGCATGACACGCCCGAAAAGTGGCGGAGTTGGTGCGAATATTATTCAATTATTGCCATTCGTGTCAGATCGTTTGTCAGAGCGTGAGGTAGACGAGAAATTAAGCGAGCAAAGGGAAAGCTGTAGTAAATCCGGAAATGAACCTTGCAATAAGCGTTATTTAAAAGATTACGTACTAGAGACTATAGAAGCCGTCGCAGTACGCAACAACATTCCTCGACCACTTTACGAAATATTATCGCCGTTCTTCTACGGAGAGGAACTACGCAAATATGTCGGAATAGTGTTTCGCGGGAAATATCATCCACACGCAAAGGTACGTATAGAATCGCATATAGAGGCTTTTAAGGCGTGTATTGTCGATTGCATTAGAAGGTACAAGCTAGGACATATACGCCATTTAGACGGCTATCTGTACGCGTCTATACGCAAGTTAAGTCGAAGTTTATTTTTGCATGATTGTGTAGTGTTCTAGCGTCTTACTCGTCCTTTTTGTACTTGTACAAATCATCAACTGACACACCTAATATGTCCGCCAACATAAATAAGTGTTTTGCATTAGGGTATGTTCTTCCTTTAACCCAACTCGTCATTGTATTTGCAGTTACGCCTAGTTGATTCTGTATGTACTCCCTTTTATATGGCGACTTTTTTATGTGTTCTTCGATATGATTTTGTAGCATGTTAATCCTCTCAATCACAATTAATTTGTATTCAGCCTAATGATTTTTTGTGATAGACACGCATTATTTTATTAACTTAACTATAGTATATAGTGTATCGCAAAATCGGAATAGTTAAAATACTTGTACATATATTATCTTATCAACTAATACCTATTTCAATCTGCTATTCCAGGCGGGAATACCTAAAAGAACACCTGAAGGATCAGAAAAAAGAATAGGAGGAGGAATATCTATGCTTACTAACTGGACGTATAAGAAACGCCTGTCCGTCATCTTCCGTCGCACGAACTTTCTGCGAGAGTATCGCGATTTCCTAGGCAACTTAAAGGAAACTCAACCGCGTTATCTACAGACGAACAAAGAAACGCTATACACGGAGTATGTCTATTCTATTCCATTCGGAAAGGTATTAACGGACTCACTTGAGAAAGCGATTGTCGGGGCATTTGACCGCGTATGTAAGGTTAAAAGCGTAGGCGGCCGATTATACGTACGTATTTATAAGTATAAACTACCTGATCACGTCGCCTACGAGCAATTAAAGGAAATTAACGTAGATACTAAATACACCGTGCCTATCGGTTTAACTCTCGATGATCTAATTCTCCATAATTTCGACGTAACACCGCATATGACAGTAGCAGGAGCGACTAGACAAGGTAAGACGGTGTTTCTAAAGAATGTGTTAACGTATTTATGCGAAAATAACCCTACGGAGGATATTCGCTTGTACCTAATCGATCTCAAAGGTGGGCTCGAGTTTGGGCGATATGCGGATCTAAAACAGACAGTTCGAGTCGCAAGTAATGCTTGTGAGACTGCGAAATTGCTAGAGGAAGTCCAATCGGAAATGAATCGCAATATGTCCGTATTTAGAAAGCTTGGTTATACAAATATCGTGGATACGCCAATTAAGACACGTACATTTGTTATCGTCGATGAAGCTGCGCAACTATCCTCGGAACCATTTATGCAACAGGAAACTAAGGAACAACTCGGCTATTGTCAACATGCTTTATCAGAAATAACTCGTATCGGTGGAGCGTTAGGATACCGTTTAGTATTCGCTACTCAATACCCTACGTCCGACACGTTACCTCGCCAAATCAAACAGAACGCAGACGCGAAGTTGAGTTTCCGTTTAACGACCGAAGTTGCATCGCGTGTTGCACTCGACGAACAAGGTGCGGAGAAATTAACGGTGCCTGGACGTGCAATTTATCGGACTATTGATAAAGTCGAGGTACAAGTGCCGTATATAAGCGATAAAGAATCGGAGGAGAGACTGGCGAAATTTAAGGAGGTCGATCAACGTGACGGTGCATCATACGATAAAGTTTCAAGAACGGACGATGACGATCCTCTCCAAACTGGATGAGTTGGCGGTTGCTGACGGCAGGCAATTGCAGGAGATATGTGCGCTCGGAGGTAAACGAAATACTAATCGGATACTTGCTCGTATTGAATCGGAGGGGTATTTGCGATCATTCCGTCGCCAGCAGAAGGTCTATGTATTATCGAAAAAAGGTCGCGAGGTAATCGGTAGTGAACGTAAAGTATCATCTGGAGGTTATCTCGAACATGCGTTAATGAGGAACGATATATACCTCGCATTAGATAAGCCGAAAGACTGGCGGATAGAATGTCCTGTAACATATACCGGCAAGTATAACCGCAAACAACGTATTATCCCCGACGTCCTTACTACCGTTAAAAGGCGATTAACGTTGATCGAGATTGATCGCACACAGCGTATGCAGGAGAATCGCAAGAAAATCGAGTTATATGCCGATTTACAGGCGCGTTATTATCGGAAAACGATGAAAACTCCGCCTGCTGTGCAGTTTTATACGGTAAGTGACGTTAGGGCGGAAAAGTTGCGGAGGATTGTGCGTGAGGTTAGTGCGATGGATATCGAGGTAATGCGGATATAAAAAAGGCGAACAGTACTTATCACTGTTCGCTAAATTCTTTTTATTTTTGCGCCCAAATGATTCCAAAATGTGAAGTAATGCTACTAAATGCAGTGGCGTTAGTATCTGATAACACCGGATGATTATCAGCAGAAGAGGAAGTTTTACAGTTATGTGCATGAATAGTTGATCCCTGATTTACCCTAAGGTCTTGCCCACTTGCCCCAGTTACAGTAGATTCCGTCACAACAATATTAGAACCTTTTTCAGAATAGACACCGTGACCCAACGATCCAGAGTGATTAATATCTGTTATTGTACATAAAGGTGCAATTATCTCTGATCCTCCGGTTGCATACAGTCCATAAGCATGGCAGTTCGTTACCCTGCCAGAGCCAAAACTTACTTTACCTCCAATATCAGCTACGACTCCATATAAAATACCATTACCAACGGTTGATTCAGAGCCATTTACCTCGCCGTATCTAGTTGCTTTAATACCTTTGTCAGTACAATTTAAAGCAGTTCCTTTAAAGAAATTAACTTTACTGTTTTGATCTGCAATTACTCCGGTTTCACTACCATCAACAACCGCTAACTCAGCGTCTATGATACTCGCGTTGTAAGACATAATCCCTGCTACTCCCGCATTTTTAGCTGATATACCGTTAGCGTTTAATATCCCCGCATCCCTTGCGTATATTCCATACGCTCCAGCATTATCCGCTTGCGCGTCACGCGCATCAACTGAACCAGCATTGGTCGATCGAATCCCATGCCTTCCGCAATTGTTTGCAATCCCGTTTCTAAAAGACAACGATCCCCCCGCAGCGGCTTGCGCTCCGTAAGTTTTCGAATCACTTACATCCGCTCTTTCTGCGTGAATTGTTGCTCCCCACGCAAGTATTCCGGACCATCCTTCCGCTGAATTACCGGCTTGTGATCCATGCGTGAAAATACCATCGTCCGCGAATATTATCGATCCATATCGGCCGTATAAGTTATTTTGGTTCGCGTATTTAAATCCTTTCCCTGCTCTGACTTCAAGGTGGGAATTATTATATACACCTAACCCGTTACGACAGTAGGCTTGACCATTAACTAGTATATTCCAAACTAATCCTCTAGCATTTTTCAATGTTAATAAATCAATATCTACACTAGGGAAAGAAGCTCCAACATTTACTTCCGTATCTGTACTAGTTATTTCGAATTGACTATAATCCCCATTGGATAAAATGATTGGATCATTAAGTTCGTAACCTGACTCCAAATTAATCCTTATCGTAGTTCCTTGATTCGTTCTTCGCTGACTTAAAGTATCGATAGCTATCTGTATATTTTCGAAATCAGACGGTACATTAACTATCAAATCAGCAAACTGTTTTTCCACTCTTTGATTTACTTTGTCATCGATAGTCTGATTAATTTCTGTAATATCTTGCATACTGGCTTTATTTGCTAATTCCGTAGTTAGTCTGCTGTCTAATTCATTTATCGCTGTCGGATCAAACTCTTGTATTAATTCCCAATCAGAACCGTTATATCGATACACCTCTGCTACGCCAGCTCCATTATCACGTACCATAACAGCATCGCCTACATTAGCAGTTGAAGGTAGTTCTGATTTAGTTGCAACAGGTGCTAGCCAATTAATTTTTGCACTATCTATAATTTGTTGAACTGCTTCTTCGGATATGGTCCCAACTATATTATTTAATTTCGTATAAAGTTCTTCAAAATTGTGATTAATGTTGTTTCTTGACTCACGATCCCACAATGTATTTATTTCTTTTTTCCCCAATTAACATATCCCCTTTTTAACATAATAAAAAGGATCAAAACCAAGTTCTGACCCTCAAATTAGATATATTTTACTTACCTTTATGGAAAGTACCTCCCTATACTCGCATCTACCGCATTACCTTCGTTAATTTCTGCGCGTAACCATTCGTTATCAGCCTCGAGATTAACGTTTACTTCGCGCGTTCTTCGTAACTCATCGCGTATCTCCGCTAAAATACCGTTATCAGTACCGCCGCTGTCTCCGTAACTGCCTCGATTTACTTCCGCCTGTAACCTCGCAGTCATTTGCTTGCTTTGTCCGCGGAAGTCTCCGATATCTATTCCGGCAAGTTTCGGCTGTTCTGGCGTTGCTGCTTCCGAAAGGCGTTGCGCCATTTTTGTAACGTTGGATATTTCGTCTTTAATACCTAACGCTAAGCCTTCTCCGAGCATCTTACCAATATCATTACGGAACATTCTTGAAGGTGATTTAATGCCGAAAAATCTTTTTGTAGCAGACTCTACCCGTCCAGCTACGGATTGGGCTGCGCTAACCACATCATCCGCCTTATCTTCAATACCTCGTTTTAATCCGCCTAATAGGTCTTTACCTGCGTCAAACATATCGCCTGCAAAATCTCCGATCCCGTCGAGTAATTTGCCTCCGATTTCCGCCGCAGCATCGCCGATATCCGGAAGCATTTCGAGTAACCCATCGATAAGCTCGCCTATTAACTCGACCCCAGCGTCGAATATATCCGGTAACATATCCATTAGCGCTTTTATCAGTTCGGTAATAAGTTTACCGCCTGCTTCGAGTAATTCGGGCAGTATTTCGATAATCCCATCTATAAGCGCGAAAAGTATCTCAACTCCTGCGTCAAACAACTTCGGTAAATTATCGATGAAAATAGCAACTAGCGCGAATAATATTTCGAGAGCTGCGTCCAATAACGTCGGCAAGATCGAAATAATTCCGTCTATTAGTGCCATTAAAATGTCAACGCCCGCTTGAAGTATGACGGGTAGATTCTCGACGATTACGTCTAAAATCGCCATAATTAACTGTAACGCTGCGTCTAGTAAAGCTGGTAAACTCTGAATAATTCCGTCAATAAGCGAAGTTAAAATGTTGATACCTGCGTCCACTACCCTCGGTAGATTCTCGACCAACGTCTGTATAATCGTCGTGATTAGCGTTATAGCCATCTCGATAATTAACGGTAAATTCGTGATAATCGCATCTATTAACGTCATCAATATTTGAATTCCGGTTTCGATAAGCATCGGCAATAACGTTAATATCGTTTCGACTAGCGTAGTAAATAATTTCGTTGCCGTTTCGATAACCATCGGTAAAGCCGACACAATGCCCTCGATAAGTTTAAGTACCAGCCCTAAGCCAGTCTCGATAAGAACCGGCAATAACTCCGTAAACTTTTCGATTAGCAACGTAATTATTTGCGTCGCTGTATCGATTAGTCCGGGTAAAGCTGCGGTAATCCCTTCGATTAGCTTTACGATAATATCGGTACCTGTTTCGATGGAAGCCGTTAACATCTCGGATAATTTATTGATAAACTGCACGACCATATCGCCCATATTTTCGATCGCTTCCGAGAACTCCATTTCGCCTTTAAATACCTTGATCATATCGGTAACTATGTTCGTTCTGGTTGCGAGGAAAGTTAATCCGCTGACGACCCATCCGATCGGACCCGCTAATCCGCCAAGTAGAATTACTAACGACGTCATAGGTCCGGCTAGATTACGAAGTACATCCGTTACGGTAATTCCGGATTCCTTTAATACGTCTAATCCTTTCGCCGCTAGCTCGCCAAGCGTACCTAATCCAGACAACGCCTTCTCAAACGCGCCGACGGAAAAATCCTTAACCGAATCCGCGAACTCTTGTATCGCTTTCGCAGCCACCGGAAACTTATCCGTAAATGCCTGCGCAAATTCGTCCAGCGATTCTTTAACCGATTTAGCAAGCGAAGCAACGGAGTTAGCTATCGACGTAGCCATGTCGGACGCTTTCGCCTTTATCTTATCGAAGTTTTTCACAGCTACTACGATACCTGCGATTGCGGCCGGAAGTAGCGTGAAGGCTCCTATTAACCCGAGAATGACCTTTCCGACAATTAACGCTGCTCCTCCCAGTCCGCCAAAAGCTATAGAAGCTATGCCGATCGTACCGACTAGCCCACCTAGCGCCATTAAAAGCAAACCGATTCCTGCACCAATTGCAGCTATTACCGGTATAAGTAAAACAGCCGTTGTAATAAACGTTTTCATCGGCTGGCTTGCACCATTAAACCACTCCGCAAACCTTTCAACCGCGGAAATAACCGGGTCTAGTGCATCTAACATGCCACTTAACACGTCCATAAATGGCCCGCCAATTAGTGAAGCTATGTTTTTCACCCTGTTACGTACCATTTTTAGCTTACTTATAAAAGTCTCGTAACGCGTGTTTGCTTCTTTTGTGAGCGCAGTGTTTGCTTTCCAAGCGTTAGAACCGATATTTAACGCGTCAGAAAATAAATCGGACGCTTCACTCGCTCTTAATAGCGTATCTCTAACGCGAATTTCCGAGAAGCCTAAGTCGTCCAATACTTTAGTTGTATTGCCGCCCTCTTTACCGATTTTGCCGAGTCCGGATAAGAAGGTTGTTATAGCCCCCGCCGCGTCATCTTCGAAAGCTGTAGCGAAATCATCGGCTGACATACCGGCAATCTTGGCGAATTTCTGTAACTCCTTGCCTCCGTCCATAACTGCGGTATTCATATTGAGCATGACACGTGAGAATGCACTGCCGCCCATTTCTGCTTCAATTCCAATCGATGATAGTGCTGCGGAAAAGGCTAAAATATCCGATTCTGCAAGATTAACCTGAGAACCTGCTCCGGAAAGTCGTTGTGCCATTGATACGATCTTATCCTCTTGCGTGGCCATATTGTTCCCCAAATCCACAATGACGCTTCCTAAACGGTCTATATCGTCCATCGACATTCCGACTACATTAGCGAATTGAGCTAACGATTGTGCCGCATCTTCGCTAGACAAATTCGTCGTTTCTCCCAAATCGACCATCGTACGGGTGAACTTTAATATGTCGTCGGACTTAACGCCCAACTGTCCCGCAACAGCAGCAACCTCAGCGATACTATTCGCACTTGCCGGGACTTCTTCCGACATATTACGTATTCCTTTAGCTAGCCGTGCGAAATCCGCCTCTGTTCCGTCCACCGTTTTTCTAACTGAAGCGAACGAATCTTCCCACTCTGCGGCTGCCTTAACCGTACTGCCTACGGCTAGAGCGCTACCTGCGGCAATGGCACCGAAACCCGCCGCAATAGTCGAGCCTACGGAGCTTATATTCGATCCGAACTCTTGCATCCTATCCGCAGCTTTTTTTATATTTTTGTCATAATCGGAGATGTCTGCACCTATTCGTACTAATACATCGCCTATCATTTGCCGTCAGTCCTACGCGTGTACTCATTTGCGAGCCTTACCGCGTTGTTCATTTTACGCTTATGTTTGATTTCGTTTGCTTGTGCGCCAGCTTCTAGCGCTTGCCTGAGTTCCGACATAGCCTCGCGAAGCACACTTAAATGTCTTCGGTCTGCCGCAGATAGCCTCAACCGTTTTAACTTTCGCTCACCAGTTGCGACCATTTTCGCCGATTCTTTATATGTCTGTAAGCTCGGTCTGCTTTTAATTTTCTCTGTCGGCCCACCGACGTATTCCGTAATAATGTTCTGTATATCTTGCTTCGTGTGTTTCATTTCTCCATCCCCTTAAAAAATAAATCCGAAAATAAATTGAATCCCTGCCAGCATCAATCCGAAAATCAGTAAAAAGAATCCCGAAAGTATTACAGTTGAAAATGCGTACGTGAAAAATCGTGTAAATTTCGTCATATAACCTCTCCCTTTCGATTTGTTTGCGCATAAAAAAAGAGATGCCCGCGGTACATCTCTTCACTAACTCCCTCCTGCATCCCCCAAGCAGTACTAACGGGGTGTATTTAACTTTCCATTTCTTTTATTTGCTTTAGTTCTTCCATCATTCGTTTTTGCCACGTTAAGGCATCATTTGGCTTCTTTCGTTTCCTTACATCCTTATCACTGCGTAGTAGTTTATTCCGTTTTTTCAACGTTTTCACCTCGTTCTCTATAATCGTCAAAGTCCATCGCCCATCCGCTGCCTTCGACTTTGTCCGGATACCGCAAACCGTGCCTCGTTAACTCTGATAGCGTGTTGAAGATGTTATCGTAAATACCTTGCGCTAATATTTGACCGTCACAAATCAACGTATAATATCGGTTAGGCTTGTCTAGGTTTAACGTTAACTCTCCGCAAATAAGAGGTGACTGATTGCCTTCCCTATCTTCTACGATTAGTTCTGTGTCACCGGAACCTAAGGCGCCCCAGTACGTATGTTTTTTATAGACACATCCTCGCATTTACTTTCCTCCTTTTAACGCTAATAGGCGTTGCTTAGTTTCTGGCGACAACAGTAAGTTGACCGAATAAGTGAATCGATGGTTCTTTCGGCGGTTCTTACGATTCCGTTTTTTACGTTGCTTCTCCATTTAATCTCCTCCTTAAAAAGCGTCACATTAGCATTTTGAATATAAATACACTCGAAAAAATTGAAACGTCTCAGATCGTCTCTATTTGCTTTATATTGCTATGTTTAGCGTAAAAAGCGTCACTTTGTAGCTTGCATTTATCCGATATTCTTTCGGTAATCTCGCATTCTCTTATTCCGTTTTTCTTTTCGCTGAATCTCTCGACATTCATCGCAATATTGCCTACGTTTTTGATCGCCTGGATTAAACGTATTTTCACAACGCTTGCATACCTTGGTAAGCTCGCCCCAATACGCCACGCCGAACGATTGCCAGTAACGCACATTTAACTTTTCATCCGCTGGTAGTACTGCGTTTTCGAAATAGTTACAACGTGATAATTCAATTTCATCCGAATTAAAAAACGGACAAGGCCGGTCTAAATGACAATGCCCGTTACCTGCGTATGTTGCGCAGCTTGTTTCAACTTGCTTTTTCACATCATCCTTTAACATCCTTTAGTTCCTCCAATAAAAAAGACGCTTTTGTGCGCCTCAGTTAAATTTTTATTTAAGAATCCCTTTTGTTGCTGCGTCTTTTTGTTCGTCATCTGCGATAAAGTAAATTCGCTGGTAATCTCCGTTTCTATGTGAACTTAACTCCGGAATATGCCCGCTAATATTAGTTTTATAGCCTTCAAGTTTGTGTATCTGCGCCCATAAATCCGATTTTTGCTTCTCTAATTCGTCGATCTTCCATTGATCGCTGCGTCCTCCGCCCATAGATACGGAGCCGGTCGGTGCTAACCGATATAATTCGAGGTCTAGTTCTTGCGCTTTTCTGCGTAGTTTATCAGCTTCACGTCCTATTGGTTGCGTCAATTGCGACAACGTCTCATTTGCCTCCGAGACAACCTCGTTAATCTCATTTTTCAATCGGTAATGTGCGACCAAACTATCGAGGTACACTTTCTTTGCCTCTGCGATCGCCTCGCGCGCTTTTTCCTCTTCTGCCTTTTTACCATCGATTACTTTGGAAGCTTCGTCCTTTACTGTTTCAATATGTGGTGCTACCTCACCAAAGTCGTAATCCGGTGTGTCCTTTTTCGTCTGATTAAGTACGAAGATTTCCTTTTCCGCAGCTTCGATCTGTGCGTCGAGTTCGTCTATCTTTTTAGGATCGAACGGCTTCAATGGATCGTAGTTCGCGATTATCTCCGACTTTTTAGCATCAAGGTCGGCTATGTTCGTTTTTAGCTCATGTTCGCGGTCTAAAAACGCCTGCTTTCGTTCTCCTTTTTTCTGTAAAAACTTTTTCGCTTTATCTAAAAATCCCATATTATTCGTCCCCCTTAGTATTATTTGATTGTTGTTGAATTAACGTATCTATTCGCATTAGTTCCGCAGCTTGTCTCCCGAAACCTGCGCCGCCTTCGTAGTCTTCGGATTTCTCTGCATATAACTCTCTAAGTTGGCTAACCGTCATACCTTCGTATGGATCGCTAGGCTTGCCCGATTCGTGGTCCCCGTTTTGTATTTGCGTATAATAAGACATTACGTCGCTTCTGGCTTGTCGGTACTCCGTATCTGATACTGTACGTTCGTATGGAGACAATGCGCCCTCATACTTCATTACCGTTTGCTTGGCGTCAATAAGTTTACGCTCGAGTTCAGCGCGTTCATTGAGCCAGTTGTTTGGATTCTCGCTTGTCATTTCGTTACTCCTCTCAAAAAAATAATTATTGACATCCCGGACCCATTGACATATAATTATATTGGATCATAATATCCTCAATAAATAATCAAAAGTAAAAAAATTAGATTGCTAGTTTTTTGCTACGCTCTAAATAATCCATAAATTCTTTCGTAGGTTCAAATTTCATTGCAATTTTAGCTCTAATCACATCCGATACACCACGATTACCGGCCTCGATTTTAGATACTGTTGACTGAGCAACTCCTAAATACTCACTGTATTTTAGTTGACTCATACCCAAATATAGTCTTATTGCCTTAAATGTTTCTTTTTCCATTACATTCCCTCCTTTTTATGCCATATTGTACAAAAATTATCGGCTAAGACGCTGCCGGCTGGCGTCCTAACCCGTCTACTATTATTGGGATTTCCCCCACGGATATTTAGCAATTTATCAATATATTTTTCTAGTTTTTTCGACTTTATTTCTTCGCTTGTTAGTTCCGATAAATAGTACGTCGTAACAGGATATACAGGCGGCTTTTCTCGTTTTAATGGCGCATATCTAATCGGTCGATTCTTATTTATTTCTTTCTCGAGCGAGTCCGTTTCTGTTGGCATATCCCGTCTACGTGTACGATCACCTACCGTATCATCTAACGCAGGCATATAATACCACCTCGGAAGATATGAACCAGTTTCTTTATAACGTTTTATTGCGTCGTGGTGTGCGTCCTTACACGTTTCACAGCAAAATCGACTATCACTACGTTTAGCTCGCTTTCCTTTAAAGTTAGCGTTATCTATCGGATACATATTAAGACAAAACTTATGCGCACACTTCCGCCACTTCTTCCGCTCTTCTTGATAATCCGCCCATGTTGCACGGTCAGCCTCGATCTCTTCTTTATAATCAGAATATAGCGACATAATCGAGTAATCTGCTCGTTCCACGTATGCTCGATCATAGACCGGAGGATTCGCCTTGATTCGTTCCTGCTCGGTGTGTTGTGCGTTCAAGATTAGTGTATTAGCTACCCCCTCTAACGAATTAAAAGGCGCTCTCTTTAAGGTAACGTCAGCAACGTTGGCAAATCGTTCTAAGCCGGTATATGTGCTTTTCGGAAAGTCTGTGCTGTATTCTACGGCATGGTGGGCTTGGAGTTTTTTTATTTCTTTTAAGCTCATTTAATCGTCTCCTTTGCTGGTTTATAGTTAGGAGCCTGGAGTCGGCTAAATTTGAAAACTTTTATTATTAATTTTGAAAGTATTCTTTTAATCTTTTAATACCTCCGACAAATACCTATGTCCGCCTAATACTTAATAGGAAGGACTTTCGTCAGAAAGGACTTCCGGAATACAATGAGTGTAAGCGAATAAGTATTCCATTACTTGATAGTAAAGACATTCGATAGAATGGATTTACAGTGTTTTGATCTTTAATCGCTATTAGTATAAATCTTGCTAATAAATCTAGTTAAATAAATCTAGTTATACGGTAATTATTTACCGGTGGTTAATTAATTGTTTTACCGTTAGATTTTTTCTATTTTACCGGTACTTCCTTTATATCCTCCCACCACGCCTTCTTTCGGCATCCTCAGCTTGTATATTATCGGTAAATTTTTTCTGCGCTTCTGGACATTTCTCGAACAATTCACGTTTACTTAGCGGCTTATATGGAACGTAAATTTTATTCCCTTTCGGTTTACTTATCTTGATTAATCCGAAACTCTCTAACGCACGTAAATGCGTACGAACCGTTTGGATACCTTTTCCATATCGTCGCGAAATTTGCCACTCGGTAGGATATGCGTACCCATAATCGACGTTATAGTAATCAACGATGATAGCGTACAAGTAGCTGTATTCCGGCTTATAATTCGGAACATGTACATAATTCATAATATCTGCGGGCATCTTTACGAAGAAACTCTCCTTACTTTTTTCCAATTTGTTAAATACTTCTTCTGTACTTGGCAATAATAATTGTTGTGTCATAGTCAGCTCCTCTCCTTTTAATTATAGTTTTTGACGAATATTTCCTAGTGCCTTAGAGAATTCCGGAGTTAACTCAAATATAAACGCAGCGTTCCCTCGTACTTTCGTTGACGGTCTTACTTCAATTACTTGAAACCCTTGTTTTATAAGTGCGTCGGCAACTCTTAAACTTAAAATCACTTTCCGGTGTTTCATTAGAATCTCTCCTTTACGCTGATTTAAAATACCTTATAATATAAAGATGCATGAGAACGCCTTTAGCTCACAGAATCGAAAATTTCTTCAACTTTTTTGCCCTCAGTATGTAATACGCATCACTAAGACAACCCGCGCAATTTTTTATAAAATTTTTTATTGCCCTTACTTGTAAATACGTATCTAAATCTATTCTGCGCACATCTCCACCAAAAAATATTTCCCACTATATAAGACGATTCAGTAAGCAATTCATCACAAAAAAGACGAAACAACTTTTGCCGAAGTTGTTCCGCCTTTCTCCGTCCTTACCAACAGTTATCCGCGTACTTCCGTGCGCAAGGGATATACGGTCGAATCACGCCAGTTGCCGCTACCGTGATTCCCGTATTCGCTCGCACAATTCTAATATCGTAAATATTCGTCCTATTTTAACCGGTAATGTTTTCCAATAACGATCAACGAGTTAATCCGTAATACAAAAACGCTAATACTATGCCGAACATAACGAGATATACTGCGTCCCATCCGTCTAATTTAATCGTCCAGGTTTTATCGAGAACCTTCCGCAAGTTTTCGTACCTCCTCGAGCATTACAGCCCATTCCGTGGCATTGAAATCACAGCCGAGCAATAAATCCTCGATCCAAGCCGGCAGTTGTCCGGGTGATACATGCGTATGCAGATACGCCCTTACGATTTCGTCATAGTTCGCTGATTGCTCCGCATATAACGCCTCTTTTTGCGGGTGTTCCTCGGGTAAGTCGTGACGTGCATCCGATTGTAGTCGGTTGTGATCCGCCATTACCTCCGAATAGTTTGGCGTGAGTTGTGCGGGTTCCCCTCCGTCGATCCAAGTGATATTATTATTACTTTCGTGATTGAAATGAGTTGCTTGCATGTTAACCTCTCCCTTTTTATTTTGACTATATTTTGTTGTCGATAACCATATATTACACCGACTACATTTTATTGTCAATAGCAAATTGACTATTTTTTATAGTTATTTTTCAAGAAAATGATACAATATTATTAACAAGAGACGATGATTAAGGAGGAAAGGATATGAAATATGAAGTCGTATGCAACCTAAAAAAGATTATGGAACAAAGAAAAGAGGAAGGAAAAGGGAAATCAATACGCCAAATAGCAGAACTCTCCGACCTAAAGTTTGAAACTGTTCGAAAAATATATAACGACGATATGAAACAATATCACCGAGAGTCAATCGCAGCTATTTGTATTGCAATGGATATAAAATTATGTGATTTACTCGAAATTAAAGAAGTTAAAAATTAAATTTAAAGCAATAAACCTTGTTATATAAGGATTCTAAACATTAATTTTACAGATTTTATTAAAGGAAAATTGCATCTCACTATTTATCGGGTTATACTCTGTACAGAGGCAACCGGTTGTATCTCTAATTTACTTTTCGGAGGTAATTATGGAGATATTTTATGCTATCTTAATCTTTCTTTACATCTCGAGAAAATTAAACATAACGATTACTATAAATAAAAAATAACATAGATTTCATAAACGAAAGTCGTTAGTCTTAAGCTAGCGGCTTTCTTATTTCCATTGATCTATATTTTCGACGTAAACAAAAAAGCGCCAATTACGGCGCCTTATTTTCCGATATTCTCTAACGCAGATTTATACTCGTTATACTTGCTTTCTTCTAAATCGCCGTTAATTTGTACGAGGACATTTTCGTGCTTAATCGTCCAAGAGAAGAGCATCGCAGTTTCTTCGCCTAAAGTGTCGTAGTACTCTTTCATTTCGTCTAAATCCGCGTCATTTTCGTATGTAAATATGCGCCCGCCCGAATCTGATCCGAGTGAAGGAATGAGAAAACGTACCCCTTCGTCTGCTTTCATCGGTGCGATTCCGTAATCGTCCTTCGTCATTTCTTTTGGTTCCTCCGCCTCTAAGCCCGCGTCTTTAAAAGCAGATACGACATCATCCGTTGTTAATTCTTCGGAAGCACCAGCGTTATTACAAGCGGACAAGGTAACTAGAAATACGATACCAATAAATAAAATTAGATATTTTTTCATAGTAAAATAGACCTCCTTTTTATTCATATAGCTTACACTATTTCCAATATTATGTAAATACGGCCAAAGCGTTATTTTATATCCCGTATCAAAACTCTAGCTGACAACGATCTCTAACTACGGACCACCCCGGCCCCGATTAAATTTTTATACATGCGATCGTTTTCCTCGCCCGAATACGTTTGCTACAATAAGTCGGTAATGGCGGTATATAAAGGGTGTATATTCAATGCATACTTATTCGTTTTTACTTCCTATAACCTTTGTTATGTAACCTTACGTTAAGTAAGCGTAGTTGAGCGCCAAAGATTCCGCCATCCATCGTTATAAACGCTTATACATTTCTTATGCACCGTTTCATGAACGTTGATATACGCTATTTTTACGTAAAGTAACCGTCGTATAATTTTGCATAAATTTTCGAAGAAAAATCGCCTATAATTTCCGGGACATTTTCGTTAATAATTACCGGAATATATCCTCCGATCAACTTCCGAAAGTGATCGAAGGGTCACGCGCTGGCAGGGTTCGCCTGGTTTGGGAATTTTAACGGACTATTACCCGAAATTCATGCGCTATATTGTACGATAAATTACCGACTATGACCGATAAAATGCCGTAAAATTCCGCATGAAATCCCAAGTTAAAATCGCCGTTAAATCGGAAATAATCGGAAGCCAATAATCGCGCATAAGTAAACGTATTTGTATCGGGTATTTTTCGGTATCTGACGAGTTTCTTCTTATATAGTGTCTGGAATTAGTATCAGGTCGTAAGCCGTTTACACGTGTGACCCTTCAGGCATTTCCGCAAGCAATTTTATGCGTGCAATATGGGTGTGGTATTCCACCTTGCGAATGCACCTTCTAACTGACAAAAAATTTATACTTGCATGGAAGCGGTGCTATCGGTATAATACAAGCATAGAGCGTGTGAAATTTACGTTATTATTCGTATGACATTTCGATTGACTTAACGTAAAAGAACACCGATATCATAGCGTTTTGTAGCGTACCAAAACGAATATCATATTTATGATTCCGTAGCTCAGCAGGGAGAGCGCCACCTTGACAGGGTGGAGGTCGTTGGTTCGAGCCCAATCGGAATCATTATAAAGCAGAAGTCTGTATCCCCTGTGTATCAGGGATACAGACTTTTTTCACTTGCTGGTACAGGCCTAAAACCTCTATTTTTCTTCAGTAGTCACAGCGTCTTTATGATTTTCTCAAATACGTCTAGTAGCCGTTATATACTAAATAGGCATCGATCACTATATCGAAAACACATCGAATACTTTTTGGGGATAATGGATATATTCCCCATATAAAATCTCGTAAAAAGTCAATATAATTTCTATGTTAATCCCAACACACGACGGAGTTTATTCGGAATTACAATAAAACTTAGGTTAATCTGTTTCATCTAAAATTTCAACATATCCTTCTGTCCCATTAATGCGGATCCGCTGTCCGTCTTTGATTTCCTTCGTAGCGCTTTCGACCCCGACTACTGCCGGGAGACCATATTCGCGTGCAATGACGGCACCGTGCGTCATCATTCCACCGACCTCTGTAACCAACCCCTGCAACGATACAAACAGCGGCGTCCAACTCGGATCGGTAAACGCTGTTACGAGGATATCCCCCTTTTCGATTTCAGCATCTTCCATTTTCATTATAACTCTGGCTCTGCCTTCGATCATGCCGGATGAAACCGGAATTCCCGCCAATGCGCCTTCTGGCACATTTTCCATATTGTACTCGCCAAAAATGACCTCCCCCTCGGATGTCATCAACCGTGGAGGTGTTAATGTTTCAAAATACTCGTATGATTCCTTTCTCTCGGCGATGATCTTATAATCAAGCTGACTGGTGCGAACTGCATTTCTGAATTCCTCAAAAGATAAGCAATAGACGTCTTCCTTTTCATTGATGATGCCCTTTTCGACTAATTTGGCAGCCTCTTTCATCAATGCTCTTTTATAGACAAACATACGGAAGATCCAGTTATATTTTGGATATTCCCGATAACCAATGTAATTCCGCAGAACACAGATCATTTTCTTTGTCTTTTTGGCTTTTTTCTTTCCTTTGGGCAGATTCTCCAAGCGTTTTAAGAGATTACCTTCCTTCGCTTTTGCTTCCAGTAGCCCCTTTTCAAATTTCGCTATACGCGCATTTGGCTCGAAGTTCTGAATGTTGTTCAAAATGACAGGAACGAGTAAAGAAGGCTGTTCACTCCATCGGGTTTTCGTGATATCGATTTCACCAGAGCAGCGCATACCATATTTATCAAGAAAGGCCTGCATCGAATCACGAACGGCCTCCCCGCCTTCCAGCTTCGGAAGTTCATCAAAAATGTCTCCGTTTTCCATCTTTTCAAAATAGGCGATAACTTCCGGGTATTTCCGTACGACATCCGATACATCGAGAAGCGCAAGCCCCATTTCAGACGTCACATTATCAGGGACCGATTGGGATAGAGTATCAGCTGCATTCTTTTCTCCCAGCCATTTTTCCATGTTCTTATTGATCCGGTACGCTGTGATCATCGCGGTCATGATAACGCCTAGACTCCGTGGATCAAACATGTCTCTTTTCAGCTGTTTTTGATCTTCTATTATGAATGCAAACAATTCATCCCCAGATTTATTTGTGATTTCGCTCTGAACAGTCTTTATCGAGTCTTCACTTTTAGCAATAAGCTGTTTGACGAGCGAATGATCATTCCTCTGGTAAACCTTTATTGCATGAACGAGCAATGACCAAGAAAGTTCCTCAGAACCTAACTTGAATATCCGCTTCCCTTTAGGAAGAGATTTAATGAGCTGTTTCCTTTTCAGCAAATTGAACAGGGCGTGATACATCAAGGGGTCGTTCTTCCCCATCGTTTTAAGGCCGATTTTACGTCCAATCGGTGACGCGAGATCATGCGTCAAATCGATAAACAGTCTTCCACCTGCAGTAATCACTTCGTAATTCATGAATTCGAAAAAGGACATCCCCAGTGGATAGATCGGCTCTGTCATCATCTGCTGATGTCCCGCCGACATATAAACCCTTAGTTGGTCATCACTCTTCTCAGGAAGTGGGTATAATGTCGTGATGGGTCGGCTCTGGACGATATAGATCATCCCATCAGCCAGACACCATTCGATATCCTGCGGCGATCCGAAATAGCTCTCGATCTTCCTTGCCATACGTTCCAAATTGACGATTTGAGCATCGGTTAACGTTTGTTGATTTTGTTGCGCATGGTCAAGTTCACGCTCTTCCGTACCGCCAGATTTCAATGCATATATAGCGATTTTTTTAGTAGAAATCATTTTTTCAATCAGTTCACCTTCACGAACCTTATAATTATCGGCTGTCACTAGCCCAGATACGAGTGCCTCTCCCAAGCCAAAGCTTGCATCAATAGACAATACCCTCCGGTTCGAAGTGACTGGATCTGCAGTAAATAAAATCCCAGATCCTTTTGGAAAAACCATTCGCTGAATGATAATAGACAGATAGACTTTACGGTGATCGAAGTTGTTTTGCATACGGTAGGTCACTGCCCGATCAGTAAAAAGAGAGGCCCAGCACTTGCTGATATGCTTCAGGATTGCCTCTTTCCCAACGATGTTTAAATACGTGTCCTGTTGCCCTGCAAAGGAGGCATTCGGCAAATCCTCAGCCGTTGCGCTCGATCGGATTGCAAAAGCCTCGTCTTCGCCAAGCTTTGTGTAGCTGTAGAAAATCTCTTCCTCTATCACTGTAGGAATTTTTAGACTTTCGATCACATATCGAATTTTTCGACTGATTTCTGTGATACGCTCCCTATCTTCTACCTTTAACGTGCAAAGCTGATCGATCAAGGTATTGACCTCTGCATTTTGATTGATTATTTTTTTATAGGCATCAGTCGTAACACAGAAACCTTCTGGAACCTGGATACCTTCAATCCTTGATAACTTCCCCAAGTTTAGCCCTTTACCACCGACGAACAGTAGATCACCTTCATTGATTTCTTTAAAATTGAGAACATAGTTTCCCATCGGTAATTCCCCCCTTTATTTATCGTTCGATGCCATATCGAATCATATTTTCAAATAAGCCTTCCTTTCTTCCAGGAGGCGCTTAGGAAGTATCATTAGGATGAATCGATAGGCTCTAGCTACCTTTTTATGCCTTTTCCTGTTAAAAAGAAGGGTACTGCCAGTTACATGCTAAAACAGGACTTATACTAAAGAATGATACAATTCAATAACTGATAGAGTTATAAATAGAATGACTATAGCCCCTAAAATAAGATTATTGATTACTCCGTTTTTATATTTTTCCGTTACTTTTTTTGAGTTTAGCAGTAGCATCAAAGTAAACGCAAGAAAGGGCAAAATGGTTGCGCTAAATGCTAACCCTATAAAAACAAGCAATATAGGATCATTAACAAATAAAAACAGCATGGAAGGAAATGTAAGCCATAAAAGATAAGCCCGAAAGGCAGGATCCTTTTCTGAAATATTCTTGTTTGAATTTTTGTTTTTTAATATCTGTACAAAGTCTGCGAATATATAAGGAAGACCATTCCAAGCAGATAATAATGACGTAAATGAAGCAGACCAAAAACCAATGAGTAGCAGCCAAGTAGCCACTGTTCCAAACCTCTCACCATAAATATTGGCCATTGTGACAAGACCTTCAGTACCGCTAATTGTCAACCCTCTACCATGTAAAAATTCATTTGCAACTATTATAAGTGAAAAGCAAAAAATAGCAGTAAAAATATATGCTATAGCGGAATCTAAACGCATCACAGATATCCACAAACTGCCACGCCACCCCTTTTCACGAATCCAGTAGCAATAATAAGGGATTGAAGCAGCACCGCCTACACCGCTAATGAGTCCAAGCGTCTGAATAAAAGATCCCTCAGGCATCCTAGGTATGAGTCCGTTAACTAGTCCTCCTATACTTGGAAATACGAGTAAAGCTGACCCTACTACTGTAATAAACATGACTACCACTAAAACCTGCATGATCCGTTCAAACTTCCTATAACGACCAAACCATCCTACAACCAACCCGGCGAGGGCATGAATGATAGCCCACCCCCATATTGGAAGAATCGGAAACATGGCTGACATAAACAATGCGCATGCTGATGTGACCGCGGCACCATAAATTAGTCCAAATAAGACGACATAAAGTACGTAATAACCAGATACCCAACGCCCTAATGATCGCCAACCTTGCAAAATGGTTTGACCTGTGGCTAAATACCAACGCCCTACTCCCTCATTCAAAAAATATTTTATAATAGCTCCTAGGATAACTGCCCATATCAACACTAAACCAAAATCGGCACCTACGATAAGTGCAGCAACTAAATCTCCTGATCCTACACCTGCCGCCGCAACAACCAATCCTGGTCCAACTAATGCTAGTTTGCTTTTACCTAATTCAGATGAACCTTCGAGGTCACCCCTAGCGTGAATAGCCATATTTATTCCTCCTCTGTTAGCCTTCAATGATATATCTACATTATTTTATTATTCCATATATTATCACAAGAATTAATTTTTAAAAATATCTACATAATATACTTAAAGGAAGTAATACAGCTATCGTTGACACAAGTTAAACAACATTCTCCAACTATTCTGCTGTGCTAATTTAATTTCAACAGAATGACCCAAACATACGATAGAACTTTCACAAAAAGAAACAAAGCGAACATTTTTGATGATCGCTTTGTAACTATCGCATCTGATTGCTCAATATAAACTAGCTGACCCCCTTCTTAGAGAATAGCCTTGCTGTTTCAACCTCCTTTTAAACTATTTTGTCAAAGCATCAACTTTGTACCATCACCTATGACTGTAATTTGTAAATTATCGATAACTTTGCTCTTTATATTAATGTTTGGATTTAGCAGAATAGTTCCATTCTGATACAATTTTTTTAGTTTTGATCTTGAAATGCCAAAAATTTCTGCTAGTAGCTTATCGGTTCTAAGACCAAAATCATATTTATAGCAAAGTTTAATAGTAATCTCATTAGATAGTATGGCGAGCTTTTCTTTTCTTAACTCGAATCGTATATCTGTATTAACGCCATTACATCGTTTCCTTAATTTGTTGATTTGAAAAGCATAGTACCAGACTGTCTCTTTATCATTATTCATAAATTTTCGAATTACCTTAGAGTCCATTTTATTAATATTTACTCTCGATAAAATGGGGTAATTCCAAGTCCCCTCACAATGTATACAGTTATAAATAAGCCAAATATCAACTATTTTTTGATTCGCATTCATCCTGAATTTCTCACTACAATAAAATTCTGTGTTCGTTTTACATTTATTACAATTTCTTCTTATAAAAGGCGTTTCCTGAGCAATAATCTCATAAGTGAATAAATTAATGAAACCCATACACTCATTCCTCCTATTTATTCAGAGGAACGCAAAATACGGTTGAATGGAGAAAGATTTCCTATAAAAAAGCGGAATACCTTATAGGCATCCCGCTGGAAGTAAAACAACTGACTTTCCTGCGTTCCCTGTAATGGTTAAAAATAGGCACACTTCTCCTGTCATTGAATAATAATATTCAAAAAAGAAATGTACTATTTAGTTGCTAAACCATTACAAGTATGTTGGCAATTCCAATTCCACCTTCCGTATTTCTCCTATATATTAGTATACCATCATTATACTTTATATCAATAATAATTATTATTTTAATGATAATATTCCGAAAATCACTATTGGCTTGCTCTCCCCCTGTTGGCTATCCAAAGGTGTCCTTTTTTGGATCTTTTAATACTAGCGTTCATTACCCCTACATATGTAACTCTACTAAGATATAGCCATTCGTATTTATCTTTAAGCAAAAGGTCAAAAATTGATATTACTCCATAGCTGCTTTAAATACATAACTGACTTTGTCATAGTCCATTCTATTCTCATAAAAGCGATGTGCATCCGTGCGTTGTAACCCCGATGATAACGCAACACTTTCATAGTTGTTTGCTTTTGCCCAATTATGAACATATGAAAGCAGTTTTTCACCATAGCCATTAGAACGTTTATTCTTGTCTGTTACTAAATCACAAACCCAAACAAATCTGCCATAATATAGTGTTACCATCGGTTTAAATCCAGTTACTGCGATTATTTCGCCTTCATCTAATAATGCAAACATTTTATATCTATCTTTCTCTTTTGCTTCTAAGCTAAGCTCCAAATAGGTTTCTTCATCTAGGTGAGTTCGTAATTGTTTCATGACAGGAAAAGCTTCCATCATTTCATGTTTTGACTGAAGTTCTTTTATAGTTAACGTGTCCAACTTTTAATCCCCCTTGTTATTTGGCTAACCTATTGTATTACTATTCTCCAATGAAGTTCAGTTATATCCAATCTCTCCCATATTCACGAATGAAGGAAATATCCTTATAATAATGTTCCAGATGCCCTTCGTCTATCATCTTTTGAAAAGCACGATCACCTTCATTAGCTTTTCTAATAATGGTTTGGGTTAATCCTTCTAATCGTAACAATACCATTTCCAAATACTTATCTTCTATTCGCTCGCCGTATGATTCAAGAAACAATTGAACTCGCTGTTTTATACGGTCGGCGTGCTTTGATGCATGATAATACACTTTTTCACCTTTTTCTGTAAGATAAAATCTACTTAAGGGAACACAAGTATAAAGGGTATACGCTATATCCCACATTCTTGGACCAGGTCCAGCAACGTCAAAGTCAATAATTCCTACTGGTCGTTCATCGTCAAAGATAATGTTGTAAATTGCAAAATCATTATGACATAGAACTTCATATGGTTGTGGGGTGTTATCGATTGACTCCCAATCATTAAATGAAACGTCACGAACCGAATCATGATATAGACGGAGCATGCTGGCTATTTCTTTTAAAACATCATCCGCCCACATGTATTCTTTTACAGGATAATTTCCTGCCTCCCCTTTAATAAATGATAATAGTTCCCTTCCTTGTTCATCCATTCCAATAAATTTTGGAGAATAGCTAAAACCTTTGTCCTCCAAATGCTTTAATAACTTATGAATCTTTGTACTATTTGGGTTCAAGTCTCGTTTCACCGTTTCTCCAGAACGATAGACACTAGAGATATTCCCTCCTGATAGCTTTTCTTCCGGTTGACCACTTGACATCTGGCTGTTCCTCCTTTCAAAATCGATTTCTTGATAAATTTATCTATTAGATGAATTATAATTTATATTGATCATTATGGAAGCAATAGGAGACGGTGAACTTTTTAAAAATGGGAATGGCAAATGGGTATAAACCAATTCTTCTATTCTATAACTATATTTTCACTTTCCTTCTTCCATCCTTCCATTACTACTTATTCCTATAGATTGTCCTTTGTATCGATGCCATATTGTTCTTTTTTCTAGTAAGCCCATTAACCACAAGTCTTGTTTGTTTCCGTCCAAAAATCGCCTGCATCTAAAAAGTGATACTTGTTTTTAAATTCATACGTAGCTCTCTCATACGAATCTAGCTTACTTTTCCAATAGGTACTTGTCCATGTATTCTCTTTCTCTTCTTCTTTTACTGTTGCAACCTTAGATAATTGCTCTGTAAAATCCTTGACTTCTTCTAACGTTGATATTTCCATATAATCGAAAGAGATTTCTTTCGTAGACATTTCTACTCGATTGAAATGGTTGCAGTACTTCTTGGCTTTCTTAACTGTTTCTTGAATTGGAAGTTCTTCTTTTTCAATAGGAGTGGTTTCAACAAGTAGTTCTTGCATATCTTGAATATGCAATGAAAAATTATTAAACGTTTCAACTAGGTCCTCTTTTTGATGTTGAGTTAAGCTATTTTGTTTGGACACTTCCTGCACAATATCATCTAAGAATAAAACCGATTGATCCACTTCTTCCATATATTGAATAGCAATATTTTCGATATATTTTTCGTATCTTTCGTTTTCATCTTCTAATTCCATATTTTTAAAAAACAACCATATACATGCTAGTAATAAGATCGATACAAATAGTGACCAAAGAACCGTTCGTAAGAATTTTTTGTTCATACTATCCCTCCTTTCTTAATGCTGCAAAAGCGTTAGCACAAATTAAAAAGCTCAGAAGTTCTCCAAATTTTTAATCGTTCTTCATTTTCTCCATTTGGATCAACCCTTACAAATTTTCATTGATTTTAAAAAGATGGATAAGCTTTATCTACGTAAGTCCCGCCCAACATATCGTGAATAGCCCTTTTGTCTGTTCGGAATAGAACCATAAAAACACTTATAAATAACGATAATCCAAGTGTAAGTATGCCAATTAGATGAAAACCAATAACTTCTCTAAAAAAAGTATTTGAAAGCTGAACACTATTACCATCGGTACGTATTAATCTAATTTTACAAATACGTTTTCCAATAATAAATCCTGACCAAAGTACCGGAGTAACAACTAAATACAATGCGTAAAATATATCCCAAGTTATCCCGCTTCTCCAATCAATGGAGAAATCTCCTGTTAACACAAAAAATAATAAACTAATGAAAACGGTTAAGATATTGAAGTCTAAAAAACGAGCCAACAATCTTTCTAAAAAATGAGCATGAATTTTTGATTCCAATATTAAACCTCCTTTTTTCTAACTGTGGAACGAAGCATTTCTCTTATACCAGTATATACAATAGTAACCCCATTTAATAGCGCAGTGCCCCTGTTGCTTCCTCAATCTCCACAACAAATGATCCTCACGAATTGTAAATAAACTTTTTCTTCCGCAAGTCCTTGATTTTTGTTATGATTATATTCTTATTATCAAAAATTAAGTCTATTGTTAAAGGAGTATCTATATGCCTCGCTTTACCATTTCAACATACACAAAACAACGTTATTATACAATATTATTAATTTTAGTTATCTTACTTATTGCTGCAACATTACGTTCCCCGATTACTTCTGTTGGACCACTCATTCCCTTTTTTCGTGAGGAATTAGCGGCTTCCAATTCCATGATCGGTCTAGTCAATACACTTCCATTACTTGCTTTTGGAATTTTCTCACCATTTGTTCCAAAATTATCAAGTAAATTTGGGATGGAGATAACGCTTTTCATTGCCATGATATTTTTATCCTTAGGTATCGTTATTCGATCACTAGGTGGCATTTCCATCTTACTTTTTGGTACACTCTTGCTTGGTATGGCGATTGCGGTTGGTAATATCCTCATGCCAGGGTTAATAAAATCCAGTTTTCCCTTTCATATCGGGTTGATGACAGGACTTTATTCCGTCTCTATGAATATTTTTGGTGCGCTCGCTTCCGGCGTTTCCGTACCCATAGCTTCAATAGCTACATTAGATTGGCGAAATGCAATGCAAATTTGGAGTTTACTTTCTTTTCTTTCGATAATTGTGTTATTGCTTCGACTACCAGCGATTCGTTCATCGAATAAAAAAGTGTTTGTGGAAGTAAAAAGCCAACCATCTAAAGCTATATTTAAATCAAAAATTGCATGGGCAGTAACATTCTTTATGGGACTACAATCTTTAATACCGTATAGTTTATTTACATGGCTACCAGATATTTTACTAACAAAAGGATTTACTGAGAGTGAAGCTGGATGGCTCATTGCTATTTATCAATTAGGGCTCATCCCGACTACTTTTATAGCACCAATTATTGCTGCAAGACTTCAAAGTCAGCGCCTGATTGCATGTATTTCTGGTCTACTCTTTTTCTTTGGCTTATTGGGAATTACTCTCACATCATCTGATGTAATCATTGCTTTTCTCATATTAACTGGTATCGGTGCTGGAACAACATTTAGCTTAGCAATGATGTTCTTTGTTCTCCGCACGAACACCGTTTCGGAATCTTCACAGTTATCAAGTATGGCACAATCGATTGGATATATGATTGCAGCACTTGGACCATTTCTTCTTGGATCGATTGCGGAATGGACAAACGGTTGGGCTGTGCCGCTAGCTATTCTAATGACAGCTTCCTTATGTATTGCCTTTTTTGGTACAATTGCAGGTAAAAATGAAAAGATCTCTTTTGAACCAAAATCAACAAAAGGTGAGGTTTAACCGCCTCACCTTTTCTATGGTTTTAGTACAATAATACTGTCGTATGACCTTTTGTCCTTTTGACTTATTTCTCGACTAATAAAGCAATTGTATCATTTCCTTTATGATACTTGGAACCAGCTACATCATCGTATCCCAATTACATTATCGTACGTCCCTATTCCTTTGCCTTGATATGAAGGTAAAATAAGCATTGGACTAATCCAAAACTATGCATCCTCTTTCCAAAAAATGCAGATAGCGCCTACAATTTCACCGTCAACTAATATCTTATAAAAACCACCATTAGGTCTTTTTATTCTCTGTACTACCCTAACAATGGTGTAAATGCCTTAACTTGAATATCAAAAATAGATTCTGCATCATTTTCTGTTGCTTTAACAAGGCTAGCCCTCATAAATTCACCCACTCAATTATTTTAGACTTTTTACAACGTTTCCTGAAAATAAATGACCACTATATGCGCGACAATATAGCCCGATTCCGGAAATCCCGTCTTTCTTGTCCTTACTTATCGAAAAAGTTAATGTACTCTTCCTTATTACCTATCTCCACTAAAAACGGAAAAAGCGACATAGCTAACAGGAAGAGAACAGCAAGTAAAATTGGCACATGTACTCCTGGTTCAAAGAAAAAGTTCAATAGCATAGGTAGTAGAATAACAGGAGTTAATAAAGCGCATTTTGTTTTTGATTTTTGTGTTTGATATTGTTTTTCTCCACAATAAGGGCAGGTTATTGCAGAGTCCAATGTAGCAGTTTTTTTGATGGTTTGTTTCCAGCTCCATTTATTGTTGCAATTCTCGCAAGTAGGCATTTTAATCCCCCCTTGTTTTGCAAAATTGCCTATTTCTGCAAGAAAGGGCGCTCATTCCTTATTTGCGCCCGTTCGTAATATAAGGTTAACCAGATATTTCTGGTTAAACTTTTGCGGAAGAGTGTTTTACTGTATGTAGGCTGCACTTTTATTCCTGAAAAGCCCCGTTTACTTAATAAAGCTATTAATTAAAAGGTATCGTTATACCATTCTCTAAATTTAATCATACAAGAGTCTTCTTTTACATTTTTATAATTCATAAAATCCTCTTCATTAAATTCAGCTAATGTTTTACCAAAGTTCTCTGGAATGAAAATATACCAAAGATCTGACCATTTTTTGTCATTTTCAATTCCTTTAATTTCATTTGATATGATACCAGGAGATTTACTTTCAAAGAATGCCATTATTTCTCCATCATAGTAAGTTAAGCAAGATCTAAACTCACTATATCGGTTCTGAACATTATTCATCAATTTTAGAACTCCTTTTATTCCAATAGTGTCCAACATATGATTTACATAAGCTTTGGGAAATCCGTTTAATTCGGATATAAAAAAACCTGAATCTAGGGCTATGCAAGGTTGTTTTACAATTTCATACGCTTGTAAAACTTTATGTTTAGCAATTTCTTTGATATCATCACTTCTAGGTTCAATCAAGTCTGCTTCAATAGGTAATACTTTTATATTATTTAAGTCTTTCTGAGCAGAAGCAATCTTCCCTTTATTAGTGGTAACAAACATTATTTCTTTCATTACTATAAACTTCCTTTCCTGTTCAAAATAATAACTATATTATGGGATTTATTGTCCCTACTATCGCCCCCCATTAGCTGAATATTATATTTTTTGAATGTAATCGATTAAAAAATTTTTGTCCTCTGGAAATGATAAATCTAGTTCTCTATTTCTGCTGCTGATTTCCAAGCTATATCATAAATTAGATTATCAGGGTCTTGAATTTTTGCTTTTCCACCAATAATCTTCCCTTCAAAATATTTAGCTTCTCCGTATTGACTTTCCTTTTTAAAAATAGGTCGAAGTATTTCAACATCATAACCTGTTTCTTCCCTTATTTCTCTAACACAACATTCTTCAAAAGTTTCACCCTCTTCTAAGCTACCAGAAGGAACAGATCAACGCTTTGGTTCATCCGTTGTTCCCTGAAGTACCATCAGTACTTTTTTTCTATAACACAAACTCCTGCAGACCCTAACCATTTGGTCATATAAATATCCCCTTTCGTCTGGAAAACATTTAACATTCTCTGTTTAGAATTAAAATTCCTTGTTCAATTCTTTTACCCGTTACTTTAAATACAAAATTTTCACAACCTTTAACCTACAAATCTAATTTTCTTTAAAGGCATCGCTCCACAATAAGTTATTCCAGATAATGGCCCGATAATGAAATTTGAACGCTTTTTTATTCCGTTAAAGCGCCCGTTTGCTTAATAAACGATACTTACATTTTGGAGCTTCCATTAATGAAAATGCTAAATAATAAACGGATTGTTGTTAAACCAGCAACAGGGATGGCAAAACCTTTATTGTTTTCAAATTCATAAATAGCCGTTAATGCACCTGCTACGCATAATACTAACCATACGGGCATAAATATGGCGTCTGCAATATTTGTTGGTAATAAAGTGTAAACACCAGTTAAAAAAAGTAACCAATGCATAACTAAAAGACGCAATATTCCATATGAAATTTTTTTATTCATAAATGCAGGAACAATAAACGTTAAAAAAGCGATAATTCCTATAACCACTAAAAATATTAATGAAAAGGTAATGAAGAACACCTCATTCCTTCCGTTAATTTCCTTTATTTGCGATACTGGCGCTATCCCTATTAAAGAAAAGCGCCCGATTGTTTTACAATGCGTCCCTATTCCGATATAAAAACAACGTAAGTGCATTTAATAAAATGGTAACAATGACAAGTACCGTTGAAGCAACAGCTACACCTCGCATTGTATCTGCCAGAGCTGCAAAGTCTTCAATTTTTACCAAGTAAAGGTTATAAAAAATTTGAAAACATATTGCTATAGCGCAAGCGCTGAAACTGATAATGGTAAGAGCAACCCATTTCTTATTCTTTTGTTTTTTATCTCCCGCAAGATTAATAGTAGGAATTATCCAAGCTACTAATCCAAGTATCAAACTGCCGATATTAAGCCAACCAGCATCAATCATATTTCATCCCACCTCATTTTTTCTTTCTAAATTTCTCCTCAACAAAATGGCCCGATTCATAAATAGAGCGCAGATTCTTACTCCAGAATTGCGCTCGATTGCAGAATTACACTACTGCAACTTTCTAGATTAACCATTCAAAAAAATAATAGTTGAATCTTAAATCTTATATATTTTGGATAACGTTTTTTCAATTTGAATTTGTGGTTTTTTACTCAGAAGGAGTTTAATGAAATCATACTCATTCTTAGGCGACACAAGGATACCCCAGTTATAGTTTGCGTACTGTATTACCAATCTATCAGTAGCTAAAGCAGCTGCTGTCCACACACTTTTCCCCTTACTTATTTTGTTAATTTCTTGTATATTTATGGTTTTTTTGAACGGACCAGCCTTTACTTTAATAATATCGTTTGCAATTTGATAACCCGTACCAAACCACACCCAAATAAGTAAAACCACTATAATTAATCCAACTAGTCCTTCAATGAGATTAGATACGCTAAAAGTAAAAATAGAACGAATAACAACACTTAAAATAAAACTATGGTTCCCCATATAACAACAGAGTATAAAGCGTCTTTCTTAGATACAAAAAATATTTGGCTCACCTCTTTCACAATATGGCCCTTTAAAGGAAAAATAAGCGCAGATCTTTATTAAAGAATTGCGCACGTTTGTCGAACTGTAACATTTTTATTAATCCAATATTCATCATCGAAATGATTGATAATTATATTACTTCTTAAATCTATTTCCTGTATTAACGTATATAAGCATAAATACAATTATGCCAATAAATAAGACAAGACCAAAGGCGAATAACGCACCAATCTCATATGCTTCACTAAGTACCCAAAACAACATACTAAATGACAAAGTGAACATCATCTTCCCCATAAACTTGCCACAGGGCAACTGTATCATATTTTTCCTTTTCTTCCGGAGGCATTGTATTATAGCCTGCGATTAAGGAAGAGCCTTTGCCATTGATCAGTAAAATTCCTAACACAATAAACAACCCAATGACAAACATCAATACAATCATTTTTATCCCCAGTAAGAAATAAAATATTTCAATAGCTTGTTAAACATTGGAATCCTATACCAAAATAGAGCAAATTCTTACTCCGGAAATGCGCCCCTATAGCGGCGTAACCTTGATAAAAAGCAACCCTAATTCTCTTCCTTATTGTTTGCAAACCTAACAAGTTCTGTAAAACTTGATATTAAATCCGTAACGCATTGTTCACTTTTATATTCACCATTTCCATTTTGAACGATATCCAATCTAGCATAAACTTGTTTCAAAAGTGCCTTTGCGTTATCTTCATTCAAATCATTTATACTTTTGAGTACATCATCATAACACTTTACAGCTTCAGCACTTGCTAATTTTCCATTGAACATTTATTCCCCCCTATGCATACAAGTATTTCTCAATCTGACCCATTTTGAAGTATAGCCTTGTTCCATAACTGCGCCCGTTTGTGGCATTAGCGCTTTTACAATGTAGTAATAATTGGTCCTTCCTTGGTAAGAATAATCGTATGTTCGTATTGAGCAACAGCGCTTTCATTGGTTAGGAAAGTCCATCCATCTTCGGATTGGAAGACTTCTTCTTCAAATGTAGAGATAAAAGGTTCAAAGGCAATTACCATACCATCTTTTAAAATTTTATCATCCCAACGGGCGAAGTAATTGAAAATATGTTTTGGTTCTTCATGAATCGAACGCCCAACACCGTGTCCAGTAAGGTTTTTTATGACTGTAAAGCCATGCTTTTTCGCTACGTTGTGTACAGCTTTTCCGAGCGCGCTTTTTTTCAAACCTGGCTTTGCCTTCTTAAGTCCGGCGTCGAATGCTTCCTTAGCAACGTCACATATTTTCTGTAAAGTTGCCTCTCCTTTCCCAACTACAAAGGAAATTCCAGTATCTGCAAAATACCCGTTTTTTGAACCTGAAACGTCAATATTTACTATGTCCCCTTCTCGAATGGTCCGTTTCCTCTTCGGAATCCCGTGCGCTACTTCATTATTTATGCTAATACACGTATATCCAGGAAAATCGTATTCTCCTTTTGGGGCAGATTGAGCTTCTGCTATTTCAAACATCTCTCTCGCAATTTCATCGAGTTCTTTTGTGGTAATTCCAGGTTTCGTACTATGGACTAATTCATCTCGAATTGCCCCACAAATTTCACCAATTACTCTCAATCCATCAAAATCCTTTTTAGTCTTTGCAACCATTATATATCCTCACTTTTTAATGTATTTTATGATTAGTATTCCATTTAGTTTCTAAACGGAACAGATTTTCATGCAACAATATGGCTCTATAACAGAAGGAGGCATTATTCGATGAACGCGCCCGATTGCTTAATAATCTAATTGGCGTAAATTGAGAAGTGGATTTTCATCTTGCTTTTTAACTATATATTTACGAATTTTACTGTCTATCTTTTTTTGTTGTTTGCTATCTTTATTAGGCCAGTTTATGGGGGAATACCAGTGAAGCTGTCACCAACCAATAAGGAAATGTCAAGACTGCAATCAAGTTGTTTAATGTAGATTTAAAATAAAGTTGTACCGTTTATAAAAAAGTTAAACCGTTTTGCCCCTTTGGATATGATTATCTAAAGACTCTTCACGCAATCTTAGTAAACGACTGTTAGAATCCTCTATTAAATAATACTGTAAAATATAACTCATTATTTATAGAGGATCATAAGTAAGTCACCTTAGTTATCACACCAAGATGCCTTACTAGTTTAGGAAAATATCGATAAATGGACTAAACCGTTTTATTCTCCTCCTCTATAGCTATAACTTCCCTTGCTGCTTCTATGAAAGATAATATGATTGGTGAAAGCCATTTGTCTTTATGCCATGCCATATGTGTATACACGTGCAAGTCCGGAATCTGCCATGGAAGAGCAACAAGTTCCCCCCGTTCAACTTCGGCTTTCACTGTTATTTCTGGAAGAAAAGCAATGCCGATTCTCGTAATTGCACATTGTTTAATGGCTTCGGCATTTTGAAACTCTAAATAAGTAATATCATCAATGCCCTTTTTCTCAAATGACCGGTCAAACATAGTTCGATAGGTACAACCTTTTTCATTGACCAGGAACACTTCTCCGTGAAAATCTTCCAACTGTAGTACAGTTCGTTTCGCGAGGGGATGATCTGGAGCAACGAAAAAGCGGAAAGTTTCTTCCATTAACGGTTCCACTGCAAGTCCGCTTGAGAGAATGGTTTCGTCCAGCATAAAGACGACATCCGCGGTTCCCTCAAAGAGCGTTTGCTTGAGTTCCTGATTTGGAACAGAACGGAAGATGAGACGAACCCCTGGATAGCGCGAACGAAATAGCTGGAAGACAACTGGAAGCCGATAGGCGCAAAGAACCTCGTTGGCACTTATCGTCAGAGTGCCACTTAGATTTTCATCGTCATGAACGGCACTGCGAGCTTCGTCCAATTTGTCTAGAACACTTTGGACATGAGTTAAAAAGCGCTTACCCGCAGTTGTGAGAACGAGCTGCTTGCCCAATCGGTCAAAGAGACGAACACCAAGTTCATCCTCCAATGCTTTTATTTGCATCGTGACGTTGGAGGGGACGTAGTTCAGCGCTTCCGCAGCCCGACTGAAGTTTAAAGTTGATGCAACCGTGCGAAACGTATTCAGTTGGCGTAATTCCATCATACTACCCCCATTCCACTTTCAGTATTATTGAATACAGTTTTTAATTTTATTCACTTTTTTTGAGAGTACCATAGGTTTATACTAAGTACAAGAAATACATTCTAAATGTATGATTTCATTTTGAAGGGAGAGACAATACAATGGATTATGAGATTTTTGATTTGGGTGACGTAACCTTGCAATCAGGAGTGACGTTACCGAGCGCATTTCTTGCTTATAAAACTTATGGAAAATTGAATGAAAAGAAAGATAATGTCATCGTCTATCCAACTGCTTTTGGCGACCAGCATGCTCAGAATGAATGGTTGATTGGAAACGGCATGGCACTAGATCCGCAGAAATATTTCATTATCGTTCCAAATCTGCTGGGGAACGGATTATCTTCGTCTCCTAGTAACACGCCTCCCCCATTCGACAGGGCTAATTTCCCTCAGGTAACGATCTATGACAACGTCAAATTACAACATCGGCTGATGACCGAAAAATTCGGCATTCAAAAGATTGCTCTCGTAGTTGGATGGTCAATGGGAGGCGTTCAATCATTCCAATGGGGGGCAAGTTATCCCGACATAGTGGAACGAATAGCACCTTTCTGCGGAGGTGCAAAGACTTGGCCGCAAACGTATGTGGTCCTAGACGGAATGAAAGCTGCGCTCATGGCTGCAGTTGGCTTCGATTCAAGTAAACTAAACCAGTTGACTTCAGCAGACATGCGCGCCGTTGGCCGCGTATATGCGGGATGGGGCGTATCGCAGGCCTTTTACAAAGAGGAACTTTATCGTGAGCTGGGATTTGACTCATTGGCAGATTTTGTAGTTGGCGTCTGGGAAGATAGCTTTATGAGGATGGATCCGCACAATGTTCTGGCCATGTTATGGACAGGCCAACATGCAGATCTTAGTGCAAACCCCGCATATAACGGAGATTTCGATGAGACGCTCAAAAGCATTAAAGCGCTAGCCTGTGTCATGCCAGGGAGCACGGATCTATTCTGTACAGCTGAAGATAACAAATACGAGGCTAAGCTTATACCTAATGCTATTTTTAATCCTATCGAGTCGATCTGGGGCCATTTTGCCGGACGCGGAATTAACAGTGTCGATAATAAATTTATTGATGACAACCTAAAACGCTTGTTGGCACTTAGTACGAACGGATAAATGAAAAGTAGCTTTATATTTTTTGTTGTCCACTATTCTAAAAACATATACTACAATTAAAGACAATTGTGAAGAATTGTATTAAATTATAGGATAGATTAATAGAAATAAGTGATTTTAGAATTCAAACTATGTTTTAGATTCCATTAAAGGCTGATAGTGGAACAACACAAATAGAAAATGATCAAACTTTTTTATGAAAAATGCATAGTTCTTCACAATAAATGAATTCGTTTTGATTAATCTTTTTTCAAAACGGATTCTTTTAATTTTACGTAAAACGTGGGTTTGCGAGGTATGTTTGATCAAACATTATTTCAACGCTACATTTAAGTTAAATACTTTAACATGCATACCCCCGTCCTACTTGGATGAGGGTATGTTAAATTTTCTAGAGAGAAGCTTTAACCAGCACAATCTGTACGCACTAAAAAATTGCGGGAAAGCCGATTAGAATAAGAAGTTATGAGAAAGATTTTTACCCTTTAAAAGATCCAATTTCCCTGTTTTTCTGATTTCTCTTGGTATTCTTTTATCCCTTCAACAATTGAAGTGGCAACTCGATTTTGAAAATCGTCTTTCCACATTTTAGACTCATCATCAAGATTCGTCAGATAACCTACTTCTATCAAAGCCGCCGGCATTTTCGTATCCTTTACAACAAATAGATCTTGCTTCTTTATCCCTCTATCCCTAAATCCAGTTGCTTCAACCACATGTTTCTGTAAGGTTTCAGCAAAAAGGCGGGAATTGTTGTGATAATAAAATGTTTCCGTACCCGAAACATTGGGATCAGAAAAAGTATTCCCGTGTATAGATATAAATAAATCTGCATCTATATCATTTGCATATTTGGGTCTGTATCGGCTTTCTTGTGATAGAAAGCTATCGTCCGTTCTCGTCATAAAAACTTCTATTGCAGGATCCTGTCCCAATAGCTTTTCCACCTTTTTTGACACACTCAAAGTAAAATCCTTTTCATACTGGCCACTTTCGCCTGACGCCCCGACATCTTTACCGCCATGTCCCGCATCAATGACAACCTTAAAAGCTGTATTACTGTTTTTACTGTTATTATGCTTAACGTTATTGTTGTCGGAATTGCTAGTGCAAGCCGATAATATTAAAGTTGAAAATAAGAACAATGTAATAAATAACATATTTTTTTTCATGTTTCTGCCTTCTTTCTTTTTAATATAGTTCTGGAGTGCTATGAAGCATCAAGACGATGGCAACGGTCATAGCAATTGAATTGTACCGGTTCAACAGAAGCATCAATTTTCTTCATTAGAAACCCCTGTTTTGTTAAATAGCTCAATAGCTCCGGTAAATATTTCGCTGTTTTGGATTGATCATGCAACAACACAACTGGTGTGGCGTCATTTCCTTCCAATGATTGAATTTGTTCAATAAGGTTTTCCACATATTCCCCCTCTGGCAGGTCCCAGTCATTGCTGTCGATATTCCAATCCCACAATTCGTAGCCTTGTGCATGCAGAGCTTCTCTGAACGGTTTGGTTAAATACGGTACACTTCCGTACGGAGTTCGAATAAGTACGGAATGAATTCCAGTAATACTTTCGAGTGCTTTTTGGGCTTCATTCATTTCACTGAGAGCCGTTTGTTTAGAAAGGTAAAATCGATTGACATCATGTGTTACACCATGTATCCCAACGCCATGCCCCTCCTTAACCACTTGTTTTACTACATTAGGACGCTCCTTCATATGAGGTGAAAGCATAAAAAACGTCGCTTTAGCATCATGTTTTTTTAAGGTTTCAAGGATATCGTCTGTTGCAGAAGATGGGCCGTCATCAAATGTTAAGTAAACGACTTTCCCGTCAGCCCTTTTTGAATTGGTTGGCAGTGATTCTAATTTCCCTGTTTTCCTTTTTGCTGCATCATTTTTCACAAATTTTTCTACCTCTTTCACTGGAGAAGGAGAAGTAACTGTACTTATTAGAAAGAATGATAGGAAAATAGTTACTAATAGGAGTCCCAAACTTATGATTTTTTTCCTTTTTAACCTCTTTATCCACTGACTTTTCCGCTTTAACGCCATTTTTTTTATCCCTTCTTTTTCAAAGCATCTTTGTACTGTTTAAAGATTAATAGAGGCAGATAAAGATTAGGTGAAGATAATATCAATATCATTTAAAGAATTAAAAATGAGGCTAGCCCTCAGAAATGTGAGTGTATTCTATAACCTGGCATAAAAAATCCGTAAGTCAAATACCCGCGATATAACGGCTATTTGACTTACGGATTTCACAGTAATTTAGGCTTCTATTAGGATTAATTAAATTTTTTAATGGTGTTTTGACTAGAATGAATATGGTCTATGAGCTTGTCTGTGAAAAAAAGCCATCCGTTCGATACCTTTGGTAAAGGCCTATTGATCGGATGGCTCAAATAAATTAAAAACTCAATATTATCCCTTAAGTTTGGCAAATTGAATAGGTTACTAAATAAAATATCTATCCTTTTTTGTTTAAATAGAAGAAAAACTGCACTCCATCTTCAGTATTCGATACACCATATTGCGACTCATGCAGCTCTAAAACATTTTTTGAAATAGCAAGCCCTAATCCTGTTCCACCATTCGAACGCCTGCGAGACGTATCTCCGCGATAAAAACGATCCCATATTTTCTCTAAATGTTCCTGCGCAATATGAGCGCCTTTATTTTCCACACTTACTTTTACACGCTCCGGCTCTTCTATCGCGGAAATAATAATGCTTTTATTTTCTGGCGTGTAGCGAATCGCATTGGTAATAAAGTTCGTAATCACTTGCTCTATTCGATGTTGATTGGCAACCACCATAATCTTAGAAAGTTGTTTATGAACATGTAATTGCTTGTTCGCTATGTCTAAATCTAATTGCTCGCATATATACTCAATGACTTGGTCAATATAGAAGACATCCATTTTCATTTTATACGTACCAGATTCAAATTTTGCTAATTCGAGCATATCAACAATGAGCATATCCATTTTATCTACTTCATTAGCCATTGCTTTAAAATAATAATCTTTTTTATTACTAGCAACACCATCTTCCAAAATGGAGATGCAACTCTTCATAATACTTAAAGGTGTCTTTAATTCATGTGAAACACTAGAAATAAATTCTTTACGTGTATTTTCTAATTGTTTTTCTTTCTCTATATCTTGTTGCAATTGATTAATATACGAATGCAAAGTAGTAGAGAGAGTATTAATATTGTGTGATAGAGTACCAATTTCATCTTTAGAGGTAATGGGTATTGTCTCTGAAAAGTCCAGATTTGCCATCTTGTTTGTAGTATCGTTTATTTGTAACAACGGTTTCGCAATCTTTTTTGAATAATAAAATGATGCCAGAACAATAAGAAGTAGTACAAATATAACTAAGTATGGGTAATAACCTTCTAACATTTGTACAGCCTCATCAACTGGTTGTAATGATGTCATAGCAAAAATATAAATAGTTTTACCTGTAGTATCTTTTATGGGTCTAATAAATATTTTGTAATTAATATTATTTTCCTCATAGTCCAATGTTTCAGCATCGCTAGTTTGATTTTTATTTAATAGTAGGTTTACTTGAAATTGTTTTACTCTATCTATAAACACACGATTCGTATAAATGTTCGAACCGAAGGTCCCTACTGGTAATTGTAATTTCTTAATGACTCCCTTTAAGAATATCTGCGAGCTACCCTTTGGAATAGGCTCTGGTGCATCTTTTTTGCCATATAACTTTTCTGATAGTTGCCCATTATCCAATGCAACATTCCTATTTTCGACCGTTAATATAGCAGGAACCACTTTATCATCTTTTTTTACTCCATCAATCATAATACGATTTCCCTGTTCTAATTCAAACCTTACCCTTTGCAAATCTTCTAATCCAATGAAGCTATACAATGGGATGTTAATGACACGATTGGAGAAATCCTTATTTCGAGAAGGATCTAATTGAACTTTTACAGAAAAATCATTTGCGTATTTTATATTTCCTACACTATCTAATGTTGTAATCCACGTCGTATTTTCTTGGTAGAAATCCTGCTCTAGCTTTTGAATTTTCTGTACATCTCCTCCTGCCTTTATGTACTCTTTTTTAAAAGATTGAATACTTGTTTCAATATCATTTACCTTTTGGTTTGCATAATATTGCTTAAAAAATATAGTTTGTCCAATAAAAATTGTCGTTAAAATGAGCATACATAATAATGTTGTAAGTATAAATAATTTTGATACAATTCCTATTTTCATGCCTTACCCTCAAATTTATAACCAGCTCGAATAACAGTTACAATACTATTTGCTTTATTTCCTAATTTATGACGTAAATTACGAATATGACTATTGACTGTACGATCATCACCAGCAAATTCATACCCCCAAATTTTAGTGATTAGCTGTTCTCTCGTAATAATAATCCCTGGATTTTGCATTAAATATGTTAATATTTCATATTCTGTGTGTGTTAAACCTATCTTTTCTTCATCTACTGTCACGGTACGTGAAGGGAAATGGACATGGATACCATTTCTAGTTAAGATATCTTCATTAGATAACTCTCCTGTATAAGCATATCGACTTTCCATTAATCGTTTCACTCTCGCCAATAAAATTGGTGGACTGTAAGGTTTTGTAACATAATCATCAGCCCCTAATTCAAAACCAAGTAACGTATCGTCTTCATCCACACGAGCTGTCAATATAATAATAGGCACATTCGATGATTTGCGAATTCGTCTACAAACAGACCATCCATCTAACTCTGGCAGCATAATATCTAAAATTATTAAATGTACTTCACGTTCTTCAAATATAGCCAAAGCTTCATTTCCATCTACTGCTTCTAATACTTCATATCCTTCATTCAATAAATAATCTTTCACTATTTCACGTAAAATGTCTTCATCTTCTACAATTAGTAATGTTTTTTGCATTTTTCTCCCTCGCAATGTCAAAAAGGTAAGTACCTATGAAAGAATATCATAACGATATAAAGATGAGATAAAGAAGTTAACTTGATATCATAATTGATAAACCCTCTTTAGGATCGTTGTCAATTAATTGCACATCCCACATTTTTATTTTATCCATACAAAAGCAATATTAGAAAAGAACGAATTTGCAACCCTTAGTTGGGGTAATACCAGCGAAGCTGTCACCAACCGCATAGGGATATATCCTTTTCTTGTGCCTTTTCGATATTGTCTTCGTAAGAAGCAATATCAGTAGTTTTACATTCATAAAGTGATAATGTTAATAGTATTAAACTCCACGATAAAATCATTACCTTCTTCAAAGAAGGTAATTTCATTTTACTCATCCTTTTATCAAATTGTGTTAACTCTCCTCTATTTTAAGAGACAAGACATTTATCATTTCATTAATGATAAGCATTTTCTCATTTGTAAGCATCAGCCAATCATTCTTTTCTTTTATATTTATCATCATCAAATACAACTTCTAGTATCGCAAGCAACAACGCAATAATATTTCTGATCTTATGGAGAGTATCATACTTTTCATAAATTCATCCACTGTAAACAGAACGAGCCAGTTGGATAAGGCCGCAACGCTAATTCGGACGAAAAACACTTTGATTCTCCCCGTTATATTACGAACCGACAGCTTATAAATTACTTTGAAAAAAATTTCAACAATGATTCCTAGAATCAAAAAACTTATAACAAAAATAGCCAAAGACCAAATTGAATTATACTGAACGCCAAGCAGTTAAAAATCCCTGCTAGTCCAAAGAAATAAAGCCCTATTACAAAGCTCAGAACTAAAATAATAAGAGATCCAATTCCGACAATTGTTGCCGTCTTTTCTCTTATATTCATATCACGGAATAAATTATTTTTGTGTTCTGGCATAAATTTGTTTCTCCTTCAGTTAAAATCCAACTTCCAAACTCCATTAAAGAAAATCTCCCTATATGTAAATTACCACGTATCGTAATAAAAGGTTTAAGCTGATACATATAATATAAAACAAAAATAATTATAAACAGCCAACCACATGCTTTTTGTTTTTTCTTCATCTCTTCTATCCTCTCACTAACATCAAAGTGGCAAGAACTTATATAATCAGTTATTAATCCATAACCAGAAAATGATAAGATTTCAAAATGCTACCTATGCCTCCCTATCTAGGTTGAGAAGAACCATTCCAATTAAAAGACAAATATGCCAACCTATAAAAATTTTTATAAACCGGATACTTACATAAATTTATCTGATGTTATCTATACTTGAATAACATTATGCAGGTTAACGATTGGGACAATACAAACATAACGTCGGTAAGTAGCAATAACCTCTTAATCTTTTACCTCCCTAAAAAATCCCCTGATAATAATAAATTTCTTAATCTGAATAGTATATTGTATCAGAATTTCTCTACAAAAAAATAATAATACTGGAATTTTCATCCAACCTGTGATGATTGGCTAACTTGTACAGGCGGCCTCCTATTTTCCCTTGGAAATTAAAAAAGGCATGTTCACTTAGCTTCCTGTAAATGAACATGCCATTACTACGTTCTGCCTTCATCTCTTACAAATGACTTAAAGTGATTTGCCAGCATCAATTGCTTTTTGAATGGCTTCTATTGGGTTATTCTTATCTGAATTAATTTCATAGACGACTTTATCTACCTGCCATTGTATTTTCACTTGAGGAGAATCTTTAAAACCACGAACTTTTATGACTCCTTTATCTTGAGGAGCAGGTAAATAGTGACTTTCTAAATAGCTAACCATTTGTTTTGCAAGCGCTGTATTATTAGGATATTTTTCTGTTACATATTGGGTATCAGTAGGATAATCCAATCCAATAAACCAGCGGCCTTCATTCCAAGAGATATACTGGTGACCTGCACCTGCATCTCTAGATCCTTCAATACCAAAACCTAGGTCAATGTTTGTTTGTTTTATGTTACGATAGCCTTCCATGTAATTAGCTGCTTCTTCCGAAGTATTAAATGTATGCTTTTCTAGTTCATCCGGAATGGAACGTTGTTTGCTTGAATTATCATCGTTATTCCTATTTGATTCATTGGCTGCAGAGTTGTCATCATTATGTGATTGTTCCACATTGGATTCCGAGCTAGTACCAGCTGCTTCATTGGGTTGCTTGTCATTAGCAGCTTCATTTGTTTCATTCGTAGTTGCATTCGGATCATCATCTGCTGCTTCAAGATTTGTGTTACATCCAGCTAGGGTGATGCTAACAACCAGGATTCCCATCATTATGCTTCTGACATGCATCGTCATTCCACCTTTCCTGAAGTCCTCTATAGGAAACATTTTCCCTAACAGCAAGACAGTAAACATAACTAAAGATACAGGGTAATTACGTCATACAAAATGTATGAATCCATCATACTTAGCCGAGGGCTCTCCTTTAGCCTTACATATCCCACCTTCTTTTCACATAGTTATAGGAAGGAAGAAAGGTGGTTACTGACATGAACAATTCTGATTTTGCTTCCCTTCGTTACCCAGAAGATATGCTATCCATTATTCGCAATGGATTAACGACTTCTTCACATCCGAAGAGTGTAATTATTATTGGTGCAGGTATGGCGGGCCTTGTTGCTGCTTCCTTATTAAAACAAGCGGGACACCAAGTAACCATCCTGGAAGGTAATGATCGCATTGGTGGAAGGGTTTATACGCTGAGAGAACCTTTTTCAGCAGGAAATTATTTAGATGTGGGGGCAATGCGAATTCCGGATAATCATGCGTTGGTCCTTGAATACATGAAACGATTCCATCTACCAGTCAATCATTTTCTAAATACGACTCCCGAAGATATAATTTATGTCAATAATGTATTAACAACAAGAGCAGTATATGAAGAAAACCCTGATATTTTACAATTTCCGGTGAATGAAAATGAAAAGGGAAAAACAGCAACAGCGTTATTTTTAGAGGCAACACAGCCATTTCTTGACTTATATAATAATAGTTCACCTGAAGAACAAGCACGGCTGGAAGAGGAATTTAGTGAATACTCGATGGGCGAATTTCTACAATATAATCCTATTGGTCGACCACTATCTATACCCGCCATTCGCAGCATTGGTGTTATGCTAGGAATCGAAGGTTTTCCTCAAGCTTCCTTTGTCGATATTCTGACAGATATTACGTATCCTATATTTGGTGAATCCGTTGAGTTTCTGGAAATAGATGGTGGTAATGATCGACTTCCATATGCCTTTCTAAATCAGCTTCAACCACATACGTACGTCAATCAAAAAGTAGAGCGAATCTATCAACATAATCATGGCGTACGAGTTCAGTCGTGGAATTCGCTAACTCATAAAACAACATGGGTTGATGGAGATTATACGATTGTCACCATTCCCTTTCCTGTTTTTCAGTTTATCGATGTTATTCCTTATAACTCCATTTCCTTTGAAAAATGGCAAATTATTCGGGAACTGATCAATGTACCCTCGGTTAAAATTGGAATTGAATTTAAACACCGATTCTGGGAAAAACTTCATCTCGGGAATGCTATTTCAGATATCCCTACGCGTTTTTCTTATATTCCAAGCCATGGAATAGGTGAGCCAGGACCAGCGATTTTGTTAGCTAGCTACAGTTGGGGCGAAGATGCAATTCTCTGGGCGAGTTTACCACCACAGCAGTTAGCTCGAGCATTGTTAAAAGACATAGCAAAAATCTACGGCAATATCGTCTTCCAAGAATATATTAAGGCTGTATCCTATAATTGGAGCCTAAATCCATACTCAGCAGGGGCATTTACGTTATTTACCCCTGGACAAGGAAAAGAATTTTCAGAGGTTATTCGCCAACCTGAGGGACGATTACACTTCGCTGGAGAGCATACTTCTTCCTTTCACGGCTGGATAGAAGGAGCAATTGAGTCTGGTATTCGCACTGCGTATGAGATCAATGCAAGAGAATAATCATTACTACTAATTATAAAATAAGGTGGCATACGAAATGACTTCTTCAACGAATAGTTTTGGTTTTAAATTCAAAGGCGATCTGCAAATGCGGATTGCCGGCCTTCACTCCATTGGAAAAGAAACAAGAACGTGCCCTTCTTATCAATGGAATGGCTTAGAACGGAGTGAAGAAGGAAGATGGGTATTTCAATATACATTACATGGACAAGGTGCTATCCGAATTGGAGAGCAGACGTATGATTTATCAAAAGGACACGCATTTCTTGTGCAGATCCCGAGTGATCACTGTTATTATTTACCTGATCAATCTTCTAGCTGGGAATTTATCTTTATTACGTTATTTGGAAATGAAGTAACCCGCTTCTTTGAACAGATCACCACGAAACATGGACATCTATTTACGTTTCCCCTTCATGCGAAACCTATTAAGCGCATCTTTCATTTATTAGAGGAAATTGCGACTTCAGGAATTGAACAAGCATATAAAGCATCGCAATACGCCTACAGCTTTCTAATGGATTATCTGCAATACGTAGAATATGAAGAGCAGAGTCAAAGCCCGTTCCCCCTCACGATTTATAAAGCCATCTCCTTTATGCAAAGCAAGTTTGCGGAAAATCTTGTCTTGGATGATATTGTTGCTGTTACTGGTTTATCAAAGTATCATTTTACAAGACTCTTCCATCACACAGTAAAAGAGACGCCGATGAAATACCTTGCAAAATTACGAATACATCAATCCATCTTTTTACTAAAGAATAGTGATCTAACCATTGCAGAAATTGCAACAGCGGTTGGCTTTCGTAGTGGTAATTATTTTAGTAAAGTTTTTAAAAACATGATCAATGTCCCTCCTAGTGAATATCGAAAAAACCAATCCTATATGCCTGTTGATCATTTTTTTATCGATTAAATACAAGCAATAATTTACCTCATTTTATTTTTTTTACGATTGTAAAGCTACATTTCTTCGCATAACATGTAGTTCAAGAAGGCAATTATTTATCAGGGGGGAATGTTGATGTCTAAGATTACCTTTTTAGGTGCAGGCAGTACGGTGTTTGCTAAAAATTTACTAGGCGACTGCATGACTGTCGATGCGTTGCAATCGTTTGAGTTCGCATTGTATGATGTCGATCATGAACGTTTACGAGATTCAGAGTTATTGTTAAATACAATGAAAAAGAACCTACAATCCAATGTAACTATTATTACCTATCATGACCGAAAAGAAGCTCTGCGAAATGCAACCTATGTAATTAATGCTATTCAAGTAGGCGGTTATGATCCGTGTACAATTACCGACTTTGAGATGCCAAAGAAGTATGGACTTCGCCAAACAATCGCAGACACGATCGGAATTGGAGGAATCTTTCGTAACCTCCGTACCATACCAGTTATACAAGCATTTGCTAAAGACATGAAAGAAGTTTGTCCAGATGCATGGTTTCTTAATTACACGAATCCAATGGCTGTATTAACCAATGTTTTGCTCCAAGAAGGAATTAAGACAGTCGGCTTATGTCATAGCGTGCAAGTCTGTGCAAGCCATTTATTAGAATCATTAGATATGCCCTTCGATAATATTCAATGGAAGATTGCTGGAATTAATCATATGGCTTGGCTTTTGGAGATTACAAGAAATGGCAAAGACCTTTATCCAGAAATCAAACAACGTGCCCGCCAAAAGCAATCTGAAAAACATGATGATATGGTCCGTTTTGAATTAATGCAACGCTTCGGCTATTATGTTACGGAGTCTTCCGAGCATAATGCAGAATATCATCCATACTTTATTAAAAAGAACTATCCAGAACTGATAGAACAATATAATATTCCGTTAGATGAGTATCCTCGTCGTTGTGTGAATCAAATAGAAGGATGGAAACAGATGCGAGAAGATCTTGTTCATAATAAACATTTACATCATGAACGTACCATGGAATATGGTTCGTATATTATCGAGGCAATGGAAACGAATCAGCCATTTAAAATTGGCGGTAATGTCCTAAATACTGGCGGCCTCATTCGTAATTTACCAGAAAAAGCTGTAGTGGAAGTTCCATGCCTGGTCGACGCATCCGGGGTTACACCAACTCATGTAGGCGACCTTCCTGAGCAGCTCGCAGCACTCAACCGGACAAATATCCATACACAATTATTAACAATCGAAGCGGCTCTTACGAAGAAGAAAGAAAAGATCTATCAGGCCGCACTTTTAGATCCACATACCGCTGCTGAATTATCGATTGATGATATTGTTTCTCTTTGTGATGACTTGATTGAAGCACATGGCAGCTGGCTACCAGCTTATACGTAATTAACAAAATCTCTCGCTTAGGTTCAGCGAGAGATTTTTTAGTAAAATAATTAGTTTTTTAAGTTATATCTTCTCCCATGAACACATAAAATGAACTCAAATCAAGTAAACTTTCGTAAAAAATCATCCTATTTACATCGCTTCTATTTCATTATTTTTTTATTCAACCACCTCATTTTTTACTAAATACAAGAAAAGGTGAAGACAATGGCAACCATAAAAGATGTCGCTAATTTAGCTAACGTATCACAGGCTACCGTTTCCCGTGTATTAAATCATGATCATACCCTATCTGTCTCGGCGGATACAAGAAACCGTATCGTTGATGCAGCTAAACAATTAAACTATCAGACGATCCGTGTTCGCAAACAACATACTTATAGCCAAGCTCCCTACCGAATTGGTATTTTCTTATGTTTATCGCAAGAAGAAGAATTAAATGATCCGTATTTTCTTTCGATACGGCAAGGAGTTGAGCAGGAATGTAAAGCACTTGGAATTGAAAGCATGGAAATATACCGAAAATATAATTTTAATACTACTCAATTAAATCCTAATTTGGATGGCTTGATCATAATTGGAAAAGTAGATACCGAACTAATACAGTATATTCGAGGAAAAATGAAATGTATCACGTTTATTGATTGCTCTCCAGACGAAGATACGTATGATTCAGTTGTAATTGATTTTCAGAAAGCTACGAATCTAGCATTGGATCATTTATTGGAGAGTAATATCAATACAATCGGGTTTATCGGAGGGAGGCAAACCGAATATACGAATAATCAACTTTCCCACACATATGAGGACGAACGCTATTTAACATTCAAACAACGTATGCGTGAAATAAAGCAATACGACAAGCGTCATGTGCATATTGGGGAATTCACAATGACGACAGGTTATCGGCTTATGAAACAAGCAATTGAACAAGGCGGGCTGCCAAATGCTTTCTTTATTGCAAGTGATCCAATGGCGATTGGAGCATTACGTGCACTACGAGAATCCGGATTACGTGTTCCAGAAGATATAAAAATTATTGGCTTTGACGATATTGAAATGGCTCAATTTGCAAACCCTCCTCTTTCTACCATTCATGTTCCAACCGAATGGATGGGAAAAATCGGTGTGAAATTATTAGTCGAACGACTAAAAGGGCGTGATCTACCATTAAAGGTAACAGTACCTACAACATTAATCCAACGTGAAAGCACGAAGATGACAACGTAAGTTAAATGATGTTTTCCATTAAAATAGCGGAAGGATTGATATTATGAAAGCGCTTTTAAAGATTAGCTTTACACTTCTCATTTGCAGCATTGTATTAATCGGGTGCTCTGACGGTTCTAATAAAGAGAGCGGAAAGGTCACTTTATCGTTATTTTCTACTGTCACAAATGAATCAGATCAGCAAGCAATCGAACATGCAGCAGCTAAATTCGAAGAAGCGAACCCAGATATTCAGATTGATTATAATTTTCCTGGTGGTGATTATGAGGACATGCTTCGAGTGAAGATGGCAGCTAATGATATGCCTGATTTATTTGACACACACGGATGGGCACAGCAACGTTATGGCGAATATGTGATGGACTTATCCGATATGGATTGGGTAGCTGATTTAGATCCTGCCTTAGAATCTATTTTCACCGATGATCAAGGAAAGGTCTATGCCTATCCTCTCAACCAAGCAAAAGACGGTTTAACTTACAATAAACATGTTTTGGATAAATATGGTATTAAACCTCCTGAAACGTTTGATCAATTCATGGATGCGCTTGAAAAAATAAAAGAAAAAAGTAATGGAGAAGTTACTCCTCTTTGGTTTGCAGGATCAGAAAAGTCACAGCTTGGGCAATTTCTTGACGAATTCGCTACTCCTTTACTCATTACACATCCGGAACACAATTTCAGTAAGGAATTAGAAACAGGAAGCTTCGATTGGTCGAAATACACTTTTTTACCTAAAAAACTAAAAGAAATGCAAAATAAAGAACTATTAAATGAAGACGTGCTTACCGCACAAATTCATGAACTACCTCAACTACTTGCTCAAGATAAGATTGGGTTTGTTATGGCCACAACGCCGATTCAATCCGTAAAGGAATTAAACCCGGATGCAGAATTAGGAGTTATTCCTGTACCTGCGATTCATGAAGGCGGGGAACAAAGTTGGATTGGAGGCGAACGTCATACGATGGCAATCTGGAAAGATACGGAACACCCTGAAGCGGCTCGCAAATTTATTGAATTCTTAGCACAGCCAGATTTAGTTAAAGCGATAGCAGAAGGAACCTCCCTACCTGCCGGATTAACCAATGCCACAGCAGATGTCTATTACTCAGACGATTATCAAAAGTACGCGGATGTCCAAGTAGAGCCTTATTTTGATCGAATTTATTTGCCAAGTGGGATGTGGGATGTATTAGGAAATACAGCACAAGAACTGCTATCCGGTGCTTTAACTCCTGAACAAGTGTCCGAATCTACAGGAAGTGAATTTGAACGACTACGGGATCAAGGGAAGTAGAATTGCGCTTATCAATAGGAGTTGATTTAAATGAAAGCATACACGCATTCTCTCCAACAGTCGAATACTAAGAAGAAACGGATTTCTTCATTATGGTGGATGTATCTACCTGCATTGTTATTTGTTGGACTTTTTATTATCTATCCATTTATCAATGGGATTCGCATCTCGTTCACAAACTGGAATGGTTTTTCTCAAATGTATGATTTTATTGGATTCAAACAATATACGCGAATGCTTTCTGATCCCGATACATGGTTAGTTGTACGAAATACATTAATTTATGGAATTGGGAGTACATTGTTGCAGAATATTATTGGACTGCTTTATGCTCTATTATTAAACCAGAGCTTCCACTTTCGAACATTGACACGTACGATTATTTACTTGCCCGTTATTATTAGTCCCTTAGTGATGGGGTATATCTGGTATTTCTTTTTTGCTTACCAAGGCGGAGCATTTAATGATGTGCTCCTTTGGTTAGGATTGGAGAAAGTTAATATATTAGGCAACCCTGACATGAATATTTGGATTATCGTATTCGTAAATACATTTCAATTTGTTGGAATCGCAATGATCATTTATTTGGCTGGATTACAAAGTATTCAGAAGGATTACTATGAAGCCGCCGAAATAGATGGAGCAAGCCCCTTTCAACGATTTAAAAACATCACACTACCACTATTAATGCCATCCATAACCATTAATATGGTTATCAATATAATTGGGGGATTGAAGCTATTTGATGTCATTATTTCGTTAACGAACGGCGGTCCTGGTAACGCCTCCCAGTCTATGTCGACCTTTATGCATAATCTATATTTTTCCAGACAAGATGCTGGATACGCAGCTACACAAGGGGTGTTAATGATGGTAATTGTCCTGCTACTAAGTCTTTCAGCATTATTGTATTTTCGTAGGAAGGAGGTTGAGGCATAATGCATCCCATCGTAAAAAAAAGACTGTTTACGATCATAGCACTCCTTATCGTCGCATTGCATATTCTCCCCTTTTATATCCTTGTGACAACCTCCTTAAAGGCAAGGGGAAACTTCAGTTCAAAATGGATTTTCCCAAGGGATATAAGCTGGGAGAACTTTACTCTTGCCTGGCAGCAAGCCAATTTAGGTCATGCACTCCTTAATACAACAATAATTACTTTTTTCGCTGCATTATTGCTTATATTTATTGGCTCACTAGCCGCTTATCCATTAGCTAGACGACAAACGAAATTGAATAAATGGATGTATATGTTGTTTATCGCTATTATGGTAGTGCCCCCATTAGCGGCACTCGTCCCGCTTTATCAGCTCGTTGTTAATATCGGCTTAATGAATACCCATCTTGTAGCCATTCTTAATAACGTAGCTGCATATCTACCCTTAACGATCTTCTTATATGCTGGCTTTATCCGCTCAACAATACCTAAATCGTTAGAAGATGCAGCTCGAATAGACGGTGCAAGTACAGCAACCATTTTCTTTCGGATTATCTTCCCATTACTAAAACCGGTCACGGCATCTATCTTAATAATTTCTTGTGTCTTCATTTGGAATGATTATCAATTTGCGATCTTCTTCCTACAAGATAAAGATGTTCAAACGATGACTGTAGCATTATCAAGCTTTTTCGGCGAAAATGCGAATAATCTCAACCTTGTCGGTGCAGCAGCAATTATTGCCATGCTGCCGATGGTGGTTCTGTTTCTATTCTTACAGAAGTACTTTATTAAAGGTCTTGCATCAGGATCTGTCAAAGAATAACCGTTATTTTTTAGGATAACTTAGCAGTTATTACCTGTTTTCCACTTCTATTGGCTTGATGCGAACCAAATGCATCAAGCTTTTTCTTCTTGCTTGCTCCCCTTCTCTTTTTAAAACAAGCAAATGCCAGAGCTGGCCTCGACTTGCTTCTAAAGATCTTGGATTACTTATTATGCAAGGTATAGGGTATAACCTTAAATGGTAATAACTTGCGGAATAGGATGTTGGATAAAAAATTTTATTCCATTTATAATAGTAGAAAACTGTATGCTGGGTGGAGGGTCATCATGAAAACAGTCTTAGCTTTTTTAAAACCGTATAAGCTCCCGGCCGTTGTTGCTTTTTTACTCATGTTAATCGAGCTTACGGTAGAGTTAATGCTTCCCTTCTTTCTAGGAAAAATGATCAATGAAGGGGTGGTAAACCAAGACATAGACACCATCATGATGTGGGGTGTGATTATGATCGGTCTTGCTTTTATAGCCTTCATTGCAGGAATTATCAATTCATTTTATTCATCCCATGTCGGATGGGGTTTTGCTCATGATATACGCAAAAAATTATTTGCTAAGATTCAAGCATTCTCCTTCGCTAATTTAAATCAGTATCCAACTTCTGGGTTAATGACTCGCTTCACCAACGACGTACGGCAAATTCAAAATACGATTTATATGATATTGCGAATTATGTCAAAAGCACCATTATTAGTGATCGGTGGTGTAATCATGGCTTTTGTCGTTAATGCTAGACTTGCACTTATCTTTTTAATTACTGTTCCAATATTAGTAGGGTTTATCTTATGGGTATTAAAACGAGCCAGCGGTTTATTCAATAAGATACAAAATAGTATTGACAAAGTAAATCGCGTGATGCAAGAAAACCTTTCCGGGATGCGGCTAATTAAAGCTTTTTCACGAAGAAATCATGAAGAAACACGGTTTACTGAAGCAAACCAAACCTTAGCAAATCGTACCCGCTATACTTTTCGGTTCATAGAGTCGTCGATGCCTGTGCTTTTATTCGTTATGAACCTGAGTTTAATTTTCATTATCTGGTTTGGTAACCTTCAGACGATTTCCGGTACAACTAGTGTCGGAGATGTAGTTGCGATCATCAATTATGCGATGCGGGTTGCAATGTCTATTTCTATGTTTACCTTTATTATCATGGGAATCTCACGAATGAAAGCTTCTGCTGATCGTGTGGATCAGGTATTAAACGTTGATGCGGATCTAAAAGATCATGATGAAGCAGATAGCTCTCTTCGTGTTAAGCAAGGTTTTATTACATTTGATCATGTTTCATTTATTTATCCAGGAACAACGAAGTCTGTTTTAAGTAATGTTCGTTTTTCTGTGAATCCAGGTGAACGTTTAGCAGTTATTGGCTCTACTGGATCAGGTAAGACATCGTTATTTCAATTAATACCACGCCTCTATGATGCAACAGAAGGCGAAATACGGATTGATCATCGACCAACGACTGATTATACATTAGATAATTTGCGGAGAAGTATTGGATACGTACCTCAAAGCCCGCTATTATTTACCGGTACAGTAGCTGAGAATATTGCTTGGGGGAAAGAACATGCTTCTACTAAGGAAATTATTCACGCAGCCAAAGATGCACAAATCCATGATGCGATTATGGAGCTTGACAACCAATATCAAACGAAAGTTGGGCAAAAAGGGGTCAACTTATCTGGTGGTCAGAAACAGCGAATTTCCATTGCCAGAGCACTTATTCGAAATCCGAAGATTCTAATGTTGGATGACAGTACGAGCGCCCTCGACCTCACGACAGAATCAAAGTTGCTACACGCAATGGAGTCCTATGAATGTACAACGTTACTTATTACCCAAAAAATTTCGACGGCAATGCGGGCTGATCGAATATTATTAATTGATGAAGGAAAAGTACTTGCAATTGGAACGCATGAGGAATTGCTTCATTCCTCCTCTCTATATCAACGAATCGTTACGTCTCAATTTGGAAAGGAGTATGCAAATGTCGAGTAATTCATTAAAACAACCTTTTCAATATGAGAAAATTCCAATCGACTCGATTCACGTAGATAAAAAAAAACGTGCCAAAGATACAACAGGTACAGTTAAGCGCATATGGTCTTATTTAGCAAGAGAGAAAATGAAATTAGTCCTTGTTATATTAATGGTTATTGCAAGCTCTGGGTTAAGCTTACTTGGTCCCTTTATGATCGGTATGGCGATAGATGACTTTATTGTCACTAAAGAAACAGCAGGATTAACTACTTTACTAATCTGGTTAGTCGTCATTTATCTCGGTCATTCCCTTTCGGTATTTTTACAAAATTATTGGATGATTGGTATCGCACAACAAACTGTATTTTCTTTAAGATCGGAATTATTCTCTCAATTTCATCGACTACCTATCGCTTATTTTGATCAACGCCAACATGGTGAACTGATGAGTAGAATTACCAATGATATTGATAATGTAAATAACACGCTTAATCAATCCGTTATACAGATATTCTCTAGTGTGTTAACACTAATTGGGACAATAGGCGTGATGATTTACCTTAGCCCCCTTTTAACGCTTGTAACCATGACCATTATTCCTGTTATGTTTCTAGGTATACGTTGGATTACGAAACGCACTGGTCCATTATATAAATTGCAACAGCGGAACCTTGGCGAGGTCAATGGCTATGTAGAAGAAATTGTATCCGGACAGCATATTGTAAAAACCTTCTCTCAAGAAAACCGGGTCATGCGCGAATTTGAGCAACGAAATAAAGACTTAAATCATGTTGGATTCTGGGCTCTAACCATTTCTGGATTTATTCCTAAAGTCATGAATATGCTTAATTTTTTAAGCTTCGGGCTCATCGCATTGGTTGGTGGACTATTAGCTATTAAAGGTTTTGTGACGGTAGGTGTAATTGTTATTTTTACCGAGTATGCGAGACAATTTACCCGCCCCCTAAATGAACTATCTAATCAATTTAACATTCTTTTATCTGCGGTAGCAGGAGCAGAACGTGTCTTTCGTGTGATCGACGAGAAACAAGAAGAAACGGATGAAGAAGATGCCAAGGAACTACATTCAATAACCGGTCATATTATCTTTGACCATGTCTACTTCGGATATGAGGATACTGCCATTCTTAAAGGAATTAGCTTTGAAGCAAACCCGGGAGAAACCGTTGCTCTAGTAGGACATACTGGAGCAGGAAAAACTACCATCATTAATTTGCTTGCTCGGTTTTATAACTATGACGAAGGGGATATCAGGATAGATGGAACATCTTTAAAAAGCATTAAACGAGCTAATTTGCGTCAACATATGGCTTTTGTCCTACAAGATGCTTTCTTATTCCATGCTACTATCCGTGAGAATATTCGATATGGGAAATTAGCAGCTACTGATCAGGAGGTAATGCAAGCAGCCAAAAATGCTAATGCTCATGAATTTATAGAGAAATTACCAAATGGCTATGATACGATGTTAGATCAATCAGGGAGTGGAATTAGCCAAGGTCAAAAACAATTATTAACAATTGCTCGTGCTTTACTTGCAGAACCTACCATCTTGATTTTAGATGAGGCAACCAGTAATATTGACACGATTACTGAATTAAAAATTCAAGAGGCACTCAAACGATTAATGGAAGGACGCACAAGTTTTGTAATCGCTCATCGATTGAATACGATCCAAGAGGCGGACCATATTATTATGCTAGAGCACGGAGAGATTATTGAGCAAGGCAACCATCATCAATTGCTAGCACAGCAGGGGAAATACTACCAATTAAACCAGAACCAAATGCAACAAAGCAAAGCTAATTAAAATGGTATATCTATGTAAATACGGGGAATTTTTACAGAGAAAGGGAGATCAACTTGGGTAGAAAAGGTTCCATGATAGAAAAACAAATCAATAGCAACTATTTAGATGAAACGATAGCATTAAAGATCTATCAGCCTCAATCGTTCTCATCGCTTTATAAGTATCATATTTGCATTATGCAAGATGGCAATGACTATTATCAAATGGGCCGAATTGCGACGCTAAGCGATCGACTTCATGAAAATGAAGACATGACAAATACGATCTTTGTTGGCATTCACTATCAAGACAAATTCGATCGTCGTAAAAAATACCACCCACAAGGGGAACAAAATCAATCCTATACAAAATTCCTAGTTAACGAAGTTGTGCCTTTTTTAGATGAGCTGCTCCCCACCTTTCATATGGGACAATCAAGAACCTTAATGGGCGATTCGTTAGCAGGGACATTGGCGTTTATGACTGCAATTCGATACCCACATACATTCGGGAATGTGATCATGCAGTCCCCTTATGTGGATGAAACCGTATTAGAAGCAGCCAATCAAGCAACGAATTTAGATGCTATCGATATTTATCATACAATCGGAAGTGAAGAAACAAAGGTAACTACTACTGACGGAAAAACGCAAGACTTTTTAACACCAAATCGTGCATTGTATCAAATCTTAACGAATAAGGGGTTTAGTTATGAATATCATGAGCTATTACAAGGTGAACATACTTGGAAATACTGGCAAAAAGATATGAAGCGTGCACTGACAACAATGTTTGATTAGGTAATTACATTTAATTTTTCAGATAGTGCAAAAAAATCTCTTATTTTGCCATATTTTTTGTTATAATAAAGGGTAACTTAAAAAACTATACTTATTGTTAACAAACGCAATAGGAAAGTAGTAAAAAACCTATCTAGCTTTTAGCAACATATGAACCAAACCATTACAAATGAATCAAAGTGTTTGATAAAATAGGAGGTTTTATTATGAAATATGGTATTGTTATTTTTCCAACGAAGGCCGTACAGGATGAAGCAAATTCATACAGAAAACGTTATGACCCGCATTACGCGTTAATTCCTCCACATATTACGTTGAAAGAAGCATTTGAAGCAGATGGGGATCAATTGGAGGAAGTAGTTACAGAGCTTAAGCACATTGCAAATGAAACAGAACCTTTTAAAATAAACATTAACAAAGTAAGTACGTTTGCACCAGTTACCAATACGATATACTTCAAGATTGAACCAATTAAAGAACTTAATGATTTATATAAAAAAATGCATTCTGGTACCTTTTCAGAAAATCAAGAGTATGCGTTTGTCCCGCATATTACAATTGCTCAAAAGCTTTCCCATGATGAATACTCCGATATTTTTGGCAGTATGAAAATGAAAGATATCCAAATTGAAGATACCGTTGATCGTTTTCAACTAATGTATCAATTAGACAACGGCTCATGGACGGTTCATGATTCGTTTGTATTCGGGAAGGAATTTGTGTGAATATAAAAGTCGTTACATCAAAAGAAGCAATTGAGCAAGCTTATCACATTCGTACGGTTGTATTTGTAGACGAACAAAAGGTTTCCCCTGAAGAAGAACTGGATAGCTACGATGAAACGGCCATTCATTTTGTTGCTTATGACCAGGACAAGCCGATTGCAGCAAGCCGGCTTCGTTTTGTCGATCAATATGGGAAACTTGAACGAATATGTGTCTTAAAAGCGTATCGTGGGCAATCCATTGGCAAACAGCTTATTAAAGCTATGGAAGCAGTAATTGCTGAAGAAGGTTACCAGCATGCAAAGCTTAATGGTCAAACACATGCAGAAGCTTTTTATCAACGATTGGGTTATCAGACTATATCGGAACAATTCATGGATGCAGGTATCCCTCATGTAACCATGGTTAAGCAATTAACATAGAAAAAGCATTTCTTTTTAGAAATGCTTTTTTCATGTTACGTTTTCTTAACATATCCTTTTTCATGAATGAATTTCCCATTACAGGCAATGCTAAATGGTGATCTTGTTTGAAGGGGGCACAATTGATGGATCCATACCTGCAAATGTTTGGTGATACAGTATTCGGCTTTTTTGCCTTATTTATATTAACCAAAGTATTAGGAAAAACGCAAATCACCCAGTTAACTCCCTTTGACTTTATCTCTTCACTAATTCTAGGTGAATTAGTTGGGAATGCCTTATTTGATAAAGAAGCCGGTATTCCTGAAATTGCGTTTGTTATTCTTTTATGGGGAGCATTGATTTATATAACTGAAGTAATTACCCAAAAAATCAAGCGTACTAGGCATCTTATTGAAGGTGGTCCGGACTTTGTTATTTATAGAGGAAAATTAATTCGTGACGTAATGAAAAAAAATAGCTTAGATGTGAATCAATTACAAAGTTTACTCCGTACAAAGGACGTATTTTCCTTACGTGAAGTGGAATTTGCATTTATAGAAACAAACGGGACGATATCCGTTATTCGTAAACCCGAGTATCAAATGCCGAATAAACAAGACCTTCATGTCTCTCCTCAAGAAATTAATCTTGCGACTACATTAATTAATGATGGTGAAATTGTCTACGATAATCTGAAAGAAAAAAATTTAACAGAGGAATGGCTGCAAGAGCAATTGAAAGCACAGGATTATGATCATATAAAAGATGTATTTTACGCCGAATATATGAAGGGGCAAGATTTGTTCGTTCTTCCATTTGTTAATAGGGAACACCATAAATTTGATGCTTAGCAAACATTAGGCTAAGCATCAATTGGTATTATTAGATGGTTCTGTTAATTCGTCTTCCCTTTCCCGTTAATGAGGCAAATATGTTTTCACTAGCTTTAACAGGTGTAATAAGATAACGATCATAACCAGCTGGATAGAATCGTTCATACTGCTTGGATAACTGCTGATGTTGTTGTTCAAGCATAACTTTAAAAGGACGTTCAATATGAAATGCGTTTTCATCTGTTGTAGCAGTTCTACGGTGATATTGTTGATATTGATAATGCTGAATTGGCAAAATATACCCCATCACCATCAGCTCCTTTTTATACCATTCGTCTGAAAATTTTGTTTACGACTATTCATATACCCTTTTTCTCAAAAAGTTAATCCTACTCTTCCATCTTTTTTTCTAATTCTTTTATTAGATCTTCAACATTTGTAATCATTGATAAAAAGTCACTATTCCATTGGTCCATTTCTTCCTCAAAAGCTTTCACCTTTTTTTCAGGAAACTGAAGCCACTTTTCGTTTTTTCCTAAATGCTTCTCAATTGCATGAAAATGTCTCATCCATTCTGGTTCTGAAATTTTCATATTATCCCCCTCAGAGACAAAAAAGCAGCTTAATACAGCTGCTTCAAACCCCCAATTATTTAAAACAAAGAGAATGGTCCCCGTTTCCTATCGTCATGGTCGTCACGTTCTTCCTCCCTACGATCATCTTCATGATGCTGTTCTTCACTGCTACTTTCAAACTCTTTATCTTCATGTTCTTCCCTATCTTCCTCGTTCATCGGACGTCTTCCTAAAAATGGATCCCTTCGATGACGAGGTGGGCGGGGCTGAGGTCTTGACTCTCGAGATGGTTCAATTCTAACATTATCCGCCTTTATAACAAGATCCTTCACATGGATTACCTGTTTCTTACCTTCCGACATTCACTTTCACTCCTTCTATACATATGATCGTTATTAGTCTATGTATGTATGCCGATGAGGTATAGACATCCGCCCGGAATTTAGCAAAAATACAGTATACATGCCCCACAGGATAAATATCACGAATCATTCTCAATAATTAGTGTGAGCGCCCACACAATCCTTATAAACGCACATATTCTATTAAGGACAAATGAGTCAATTCCAATTCGAAAGGAGAAATAATTCATGGGTTGTGGAAAAGATTTTGATACAGGTAACTGTGTATGTGATATTTTAAAAGAAATTGTAGAGGCACAAAATGATATCGTTGAGAATTGCTGTGACTCAAGTTGCGAACAATCCATTCATGATTTGTTGGGAGACAATGATAACGGGAATGGTCTTGATACAGTACCAGTAATACTTTATTGCAAAGGGGACTGCAAACCTTTCAAAGGATTCGGTGCTCACCCAAGCGATATCGGCGATGTAGTTGGAAGCTTTTTCTTCCGAGTTAAGAAAATAACCGATGATTGCTGCGCAGTTCTAGAACTATTAAGAGATCCAGAAGATGAATATGCATGTCCTAAAGATCCTTGTGACCAAGAAACAGATCCACTTTGCGCAACAGGCATCTGTATCACTGCTGACTTAAACTGCTTCTGTCACGTAACTTGCTTACCAGCAATTAATGCACTAAACTAATTGCATAAACAAAACACTGGGGTGGCTTCACCTCAGTGTTTTTTTATCAATTTTATAGTTAGAGAACATAGGACACCAATCATATAAAATAAACGAAAACCGCCGGTACAACCACCGGCGGATACTTTCAATATAACATTAAAATCCTAGTAATCTTATATGCTTTATATCATCAAGTGAAACCTTTGTACTTGATGATCGATTTCCGACTCTTATATACACATAATTGCCTTCCGAACCCGTAATGACTCCACGAAAAGTTCTTTCTTCTGTTTTAATTTCACAGCGTAGTTTTGGTGCATAGCTTGGAGAATTAACAAAATAGTCCACTTTTTCTTCAATGGACATATCCTTGAATTTTGTTTGTTTCGTTTCCTCTTTTGGATCATTATTTCGTTTCACTTCATTTTGTTCATCAAATGCCGGATGCCTTCCCCCTTTTTTAACGGCTTCTTGAGTTCCTTTATTATCGAAGTTTTCTACTTTTTCATTTCCTGTTTCTTTTTTGTTTTTAGGGGTTACATACATATGCTGCATAGGCGCTTGCAAATCGACTTCCTTAGGTTGATGAATAAAAAGCAATGGGTTTTTTGCGTACTTCTTTCCCATCCTTTATCTCTCCTCCTTCCAGTCTTCCTCAAACCATTATATGAACCCATTTTTGGAAATGTGTTGCCCCTACTAATTTTCTTTGTTTATTTTAATATCTAAAAAAATAGCGAGATTAAAATAATCAAAAAAAAGAGCGATAAATCTCGAATACATATAACAAAGACTATGCGGTTTAGTTCAGCTTGTAGAGAAGCCTCGCAGATTTGCCTTGGAAGTTCCTTTAACACAGAAAAAGACTTTAACCTGGATAGGTGAAGGATAGATAAGGCTTGGAATCGTGCACATTTTCCAAAGTGACATGAACATCTGTGAGAATATTATGTTTCAAATTTGTTGTTTTAGCGTCAGAACTAAAATAAGGCTGTCGAGTATTTCTCCTCGACAGCCTTACGAAAACACTATTGAATCAGAAACCCCATAAAAGCAGTTGCCATACCAAAATAGATGAGAATAGAGATAATATCGTTAATCGTTGTAATGAACGGTCCTGATGCAACAGCTGGATCAATCTTCATACGATCCATAAGCATAGGTACAAGTGCTCCCGCTAATGTAGCGACTAACAAAGTAGCAGCAATCGAAATACCAACAAGTAACCCTAAATAAATATCATCTTTCCATAAATAAATCACAATGGTTATAACAATGCCACATACAATACCATTGATTAGGCCTGTACAAGCTTCTCGCATTACTAATTTCCACTTTCCTTGCTTTCCATAGTCTCCATTTGCTAGACCTCGGACAGCAACAGCTAAGGCTTGCGTACCTGTATTACCGGCCATCCCCGCAATTAATGGAATAAAAATAGCTAGTACTGCGACTTGATTAAGTGTTTCTTCAAAGCGGCCAATTAGGCTTGCAGTAAACATCCCTAAAAACAAGAGGATAACGAGCCATGGTAGTCGTTTACGAGCGGAAACAAATGCATTATCATCTGGTTTATCCATGTCGGAGACCCCGGCTAATTTCGAATAATCTTCACTCGCTTCTTCTTCCATAACATCCAAAATATCATCAACTGTAATGATTCCTAGTAAATGGTCTTGAAAATCAACAACAGGCAAAGCGAGGAAATCATAATCCCGCATCATTTGGGCAACTTCCTCTTGGTCTTTGCCTACTGAGACAGCTACAATCTTCTCACTCATAATATCTTCAATTAACGTCTCTTCATCTGCTACAATTAAATCCCTTAACGAAAGTACACCAACTAACCGTTTTTCTTCGTCCAGTACATATAAATAATAAATAGTCTCAGCATCCGGCGCTTCTTCTTTTAAAGCTTGCATCGTTTGTTTGGCCATGTAATTTTTATACGTAGCTACAAACTCTGTCGTCATAATACTTCCAGCAGTTTTTTCTTCATAATGGAGTAATTGTTTAATTTCTTCTGCCGATTCTTTCTCCATAATCGTTAAAAAACTGGCAACTTGATCCTTCTCTAACTCATTAAGTATATCCACTGCATTATCGGCAGACATCTCAGCTAACACCATCGATGCAAATCGTGGATCCATCTCACCCATCAGAACTTGCGTATCCTCTTCATTCATGCTTTCCATGATGTCTCCGACTTCTTCTGGTGATAAATAGGTATAGATTTGTAGACGTGCTTCCTTTTCCTGCTCCATGAAAAATATGGCTTGATCATAGGGATGCATATCAAGAAACTCGCTACGAAATCCTTCCATATGATCTTGTGCCAGCGCTTGCTGTAATTTCTCCCAATGATGCTCATACTGTACTTCATACTCTTTATCAAAACGATTATTGGATTCCATATGATCACATCCTTCTTCTTCCCTATCTTAAAGTTTACCCGTCGCATGTACAATCAAACAAAGTTACTTGGATTATGGTAGTTCCTTTTATATAATATAGTACAATTCCGTTCAAAGGCAGACGATAATTCCCGCAACATATCATATCCAAAAAAAAGATACAAATCAAGGAGCGATTTGATGAAAATTGATGTAATCGGCGATGTACATGGCTGTTTAGAGGAACTAGAACGTTTATTCCAAAAACTAGGATATACTAAAGTCCATTCAAATTTCACTCACCCTGATGGACGTATTCCTGTTTTTGTTGGTGATATAACCGATCGTGGACCGCACTCTATAGATGTTATCAACCTTGTTTATCAAATGGTAATTGCAAATCAGAATGCCTTGTATGTACCAGGAAACCATTGCAATAAGTTATACCGTTATTTTTCAGGCAATCCCGTTCAACAGCGCCATGGATTAGAAACGACGGTTGCAGAATATGAAAAGCTTACTTCCTATCAACAAGACACCGTTCGTTCTCAATTTATGCATCTATATGAACAAGCGCCACTTTATTTACAGCTTCCTCAAGCAAATGCAATTATTGCCCATGCAGGAATAAAGCAAGCGTACATTGGCAGAACCGATAAACAAGTGAAATCCTTTGTTTTGTATGGAGACACTACTGGAGAAATACATCCCGATGGGCGACCAATTCGTCGGGATTGGGCACAGGAATATTACGGAGGTACTTGGATTATATATGGACACACGCCTGTTCTACAGCCACGTATTGTTCATCAGACCATTAATATTGATACAGGATGTGTATTTGGCAATAAACTAACAGCATTTCGTCTTCCAGAGGAAAAAATAACGTCCGTCCCATCGAAGCAGCCGTTTATCGAAGAAAAGTTTACTTATTTTGCATAATTGCGGCCATATCAGCTGGCATGTTGGCAGAAAAGTAGAAAGGTTCCTTCGTAATAGGATGGTTAAAAGATAGTTGATAACAATGTAAAGCCTGACGATCGATGAATTGTTTACTCCCACCATACAACGTATCACCACAAAGGGGATGACCAATACCTGAGAAATGAACACGGATTTGATGCGTCCTGCCCGTTTCTAGTCGAACATCAGCTAATGCGAATGCATCCGCTTGTTTCTCTACTAAATAATGGGTTATAGCTGATTTTCCATCCATTCTAATTTCCCGTTCAATAATGGATCCTGGTTTTCTACCAATAGGTTTATTTATCGTTCCCTTTTTTTGTTCCATTTTCCCTTGAACAATTGCTTGATAATGCCGCTTCACTTCCCCCATTTTTTGCGATTCAGCCAATATGGAGTGACTGTATCGATGTTTAGCAACAAGCATTAATCCAGATGTATCACGATCTAACCTTGTCACAATATGAATCGTAAAGTGAATATCCTGCTTGCTATAATGAGCCAATAAGCCATTAGCAACGGTTCCGGTCGGATGATGAAGCGAAGGAATAACAGCCATACCAGCAGCTTTATTAATAACTATAATATCTGCATCTTCATACATAATGGCTAAATCAAGCTGTTCTGGCTGCATATGATCGCCGTGTTGTTCTTCTGGAAAAATGACAGTAAGCTTATCTCCTGCTACTAAAGAATAACGCACCGTCTGCGTCTTTCCATTTACCATAATTCTTCCACCATCAAATTTGATGGATTTTACAATCCTACGCGAAAATCCTTGTTCTTCGCGTAAGAATTCACGTATAAGCATTCCTTCATGTGCCTTCTTAATCGTCCATTCCATATACTTTTTCTTCTCTTTCTATTCTGCTAATTATTATCATCTGAAACGAATGATTCTCTTACTCGATTCCAAAATGGAAACTGACGAAATCTCGCGAATCGAATTCGTTCTTCTGCAACACGACATTGAATTGATTTTACATTTGTATAATTGGTGGTGAAGTGATCAATTGCGATCAAAAAGCTGCGATCAACAATTGGCTTTAATAAACATGTATGATGTTTCGGTAAAATTAATGGAGAGCCAATTGTACGAAAAACTCGATTATTTATTGAGGCCATCTCTGTTAATTGAATAGCATCGAGAGAAGGATGGATAATTCCACCGCCTAATGCTTTATTATAAGCTGTACTGCCGGAAGGAGTGGAAACACAAAGTCCGTCCCCTCGAAAGGTTTCAAAATGTTCTCCTTTAATCTCCACATCAAAAACAACAGATCCATCGGCAGTTTTTATGGTCGCTTCATTAAGCGCAAGGAAGCGATCCTCACTACCTCCTGATTTTGCACGAATCGTAACTTCCAATAAAGGATACTCAACAATTTGAAAAGGTGTTTTAGCAATTTCTATTATTAATTTTTCTACTTCATCCGGTACCCAGTCTGCATAAAAACCTAAATGTCCAGTATGTACCCCAATAAAGGCTGTCTCATTAAGTCGATGTACATAGGAGTGGAATGCTTCTAAAAAAGTCCCATCTCCTCCTACAGATATTACAAGGTCCGGTTCAACTTCATTATATTCTAATTGAAAATCAGTTAAATATTGCTTCATTGTAGCCATAATTTGTTCGGAGCGATTATCTCCTTTTGATACAATTGCGAACTTCATGCTTTTCCCCCTTCCATTACCTATGATTTCCCTATCTTCCAATCACATTCTATTTTCTGTGAAATATACGTTGCGCTTCTTGTACCTCATGTTTGATCATTGACATTTCTTCATCTAATTTAAAAGCAGCCTCAGCTGCCTTTTGCAATCGTTCTTTTATATCAGCAGGTATACTTCCTTTATATTTATAATTTAACGAGTGTTCATTTGTCGCCCAAAAATTCATAGCTAATGTACGAATTTGTATCTCAGCTAGCAATTTCTTCATCCCATCAATGGTCTCGACAGGATATTCAATTATAAGATGATACGAGCGATATCCACTATCTTTTTTCTTAGAGACATAGTCCTTCTCCTCCACAATCAATAAATCTTTCCTTGCACGAATCATTTCAACAATCGCATATATATCATCCACAAATTGGCATACCACTCTCACTCCAGCTATATCTTGGATTTCCGTATCAATGTTTTCAAGTGGAATTTTTCTATTTTCTGCTTTTTCTAAGATGCTTGGTACTGGCTTCACACGGCCAGTAATAAATTCGATAGGTGAATGTTCGGATTCATATTCAAATTGTTTTCGTATTCCTTTTAATTTAACTTTTAATTCTTCTACCACTTGCGCGTATGGGGCAAGCATTGATTTCCAGTTCACATTCGACACCACCTAATTGAAATCATCTTATGTATGAAGCATCTATTATTGTATCATAGAATCGTTCAATGACTAATCTTTGCAAAATAATTACAAATTCGCGATAATCGGTAATAGCCTAATTTTTTTATGTGGAGGGTCACGATGGGACAAGAAATAGAAATTGAGTTTAAAAATTTATTAACACAAAAAGAATATCATCGATTATTGAATCAAATACCTTTTCCTGCATATAGTGATACTCAAACCAATTATTATTTTGAAACAAAGGATTTGGCTTTGCAAGAGTTAGGCTGTGCACTGCGAATTAGAGAGAAAAATGGTTATTATCGTCTAACATTAAAAGAACCGCATGAACACGGACTTTTAGAAACACATGATTTTTTAACAAAAAACGAAGCACTGCAAAGTATTAACGGAACTATCTTGAAGAAAGAAGATACAGCTACTCAACTAGAACAATTAGGAATTTCTGTTGATTCACTCGTATGCTATGGAAGTTTATCAACCGAACGACGCGAGGTTCAAAGAGAGGATATTCTTTTAGTACTGGATTATAGTACGTACAATGGGAAATCGGATTATGAACTAGAATTGGAAGCTACATCGACCGAGAACGGAAAAGCAAAATTCAATGAATTGCTGTCTAAATATAAAATACCGAAACGGGAAACACCGAATAAGATTAAACGTTTTTTTACTAGTTTATAAAATCATTATAGAATATTCAGACTAGGATATTTAAATCATTTATTTATTTGCATTAATATTGTGGGGAAGGTGCATCTGGCAGTAACTGAATTACAACTATCAGGACTTTCAGCCCAGCCTTTCTAATCAGATTATTTGCCCAGTAACCATTACGTTGCTACAATATATAGAAACAAACAAGGGGAAAGATAACAATGAAACAGACTGGAACAATGTTTGAAGCAATTGGTGGATTTACTACGATTGAAAAGCTTGTTCATGCTTTTTATAAGCGCGTAGGAAACCATCCCGATTTAATTCCAATCTTTCCAGAAGACTTAACAGAGACAATCCACAAACAGAAACTTTTTCTCACCCAATTCTTTGGGGGACCTTCACTATACGCTGAAGAACGAGGGCATCCAATGTTACGTAGAAGACATTTACCTTTTGAAATTACACCTACACGCAGGGATGCTTGGCTTGATTGTATGGCACATGCACTAGTAGAAGCAGAAATCGATGAACCTTATCGCACAGCTATATTTGAGAAATTAACCTTAACTGCGAACCACATGATGAACACGCCAGAATAGGAGAAAGGAGAATCGGTGTGAATTGGGAACATTCTGGAGTTGAATCCATCTATCAATCAAACACATCTGAAAAATATAGCTTTAATCTTGTTCAAAAACCAATTGAGATTTACGTTTTTGTAGATCCGTTATGTCCTGAATGCTGGTCATTAGAGCCATTCCTAAAAAAATTATCGATGGAATATGGGCGTTTCTTCACAATCAGACCGATTATAAGTGGTCACTTAAACACACTTAACAAAGATCAATTTGACCGCCCCAGAAAAATTAAAGATATATGGGAAAAAACTTCAAAACGAACAGGTATGTGTTGTGATGGTGATTTATGGCTAGAAAACCCAGTCTCATTTCCTTGGATCGCATCCTTGGCAATTAAAGCTGCAGAGTTACAGGGCAAAAAATCTGGAAGGACTTTCCTTCGTAAAGTTCAAGAGAGTGCATTTCTATATAAACAAGATATTTCGGACGAAGAAATACTTTATTCTTGTGCAAAAGCTGCTAACTTAGATATTGAGGAATTTTCAACAGACCTTTATTCTTCATCGGCAAAGAAAGCATTTCAATGTGATTTGAAATTAACACAAGAAATGGAAGTAGATTACATTCCCACCATTGTGTTTTTTAATCAAGTAACGGAGGAACAAGGTATTAAAATCTCTGGCCTTTATCCATATGATATTTATGTACGTGTACTAAGAGAAATTTTAGAGAAGCAACCTATTCCTTCGGAAAAACCGACATTGGAACATTTTCTCTCCGTTTTTAAAACAGTTAGCACAAAAGAAATTGCTGTTGTATATGATTGGTCCATAGCAAAGGCCGAAAAAGAAATGAAAAAACTTCAATTAAAACAAAAAGTAGAGAGAATTCCAGTAAAGTACGGTGATTTTTGGAAATATGAAGATTAATTCAAAGCCTTATTTGAGGCTTTTTTTATTTTCCTAAGAATAACAATTCTATGTTTCACGTTTACTTGCCGCATGGATAAAAAAGAAGGATATACGGGGCAGCGTATATCCTTCTAGTCTCTCTTTGTAATAACAAAGGGGGATGGGAGAAAGTTTCATGATCAAACAAAGGGGTTTTTGTTTGTATTTAACTTACAATAATAATATACCAAGTTATTTTTTGAGATTCAAGTAGTATGTTCATGATTTCACAAAAATGTCACTTCTAAATGAATAACGACATTCATAAGCTATACTAGCATTCTTTCTGATAAGAGGTGATTAAGTGCAACATTTTGTTCAACCATTCCTATTCTTACTAATGACTGCTTTTGCTTTCTTTCTAAATATTCTAGGTTTAATGCAAGTTATCCCTTTATATATAACCTTACCACTTTTATTTGTATCGATCTATTTGACCATTTATTCGTTTACAAACAAACGTTTATACCGTGGCATGCGTTAAAAAAGCAGGATAACCTTATAGAGGTCATCCTGCTTTTATTATTGGAGATTACTCTGCAAGCAATTGCTCCATTTGTGTTAGTTTTTCTTCAAATACATCAAGAGCATCTAGAATCACTTGCTTTTGTGTCATATCGACACCAGCTTTTTTCAAGACTTCAATTGGGTAATCACTGCTTCCCGCTTTCAAGAAATCAATATAACGCTCTACCGCACCTTCTTTTTCATCTAAAATCTGGCTTGCTAGCGCTGTAGCAGCTGAATAACCTGTAGCATACTGATATACATAATAATTGTAATAGAAATGGGGAATTCTTGCCCATTCTAAGCCAATTTCTTCATCTGAGACAACTTCTTCTCCAAAATATTTTTTATTTAAATCATAATAAATTTCCGTTAACTTCTCAGCCGTTAATGCTTCTCCTTCTTGTTGCTTTACATGAATCACATGTTCAAACTCAGCAAACATGGTTTGACGGAATACAGTACCTCTAAACCCTTCAAGAAAATGGTTGAGTAAATATAGCTTTTGTTTCTCATCATCTAGATTATTTAGTAAATAATCATTTAGTAAGGCCTCATTACACGTTGAAGCAACTTCAGCTACGAAGATCGAATAATTTCCATAGCGAAATGGTTGGTTTTCCCTCGTGTAATAACTATGAATGGAATGACCAAGCTCATGGGCTAATGTAAACATATCATTTACGTTATCCTGCCAATTCAATAGAATATATGGATTCGTACCATATGCTCCAGAAGAATAAGCACCGCTGCGTTTACCTTTGTTTTCCTCTACGTCTATCCAACGGTTCTGATAACCTTCCTTGACTTTTGACAAGTACTCGTCACCTAATGGCTTCAACCCGTCTAATACATATTGCTGTGCTTTTTCATAAGTAATCTCCATATCTACATCTTTAACAAGCGGTGTGTACAAATCATACATATGAAGCTCATCTAAGCCTAAAACTTTCTTACGCAGATTCACATAGCGATGAAGTAATGGCAAACGTTCATTTACTGCTTCGACCAAATTATCGTATACTTGCTCTGGAATATGATTATCATCCAATGCGGATTGTCTTGCTGAATCATAGTTTCTAACCTTGGCAACGAAATTATCTTTTTTAATGTTTCCGCTTAATGTTGAAGCAAAGGTGTTCTGAAATTTACCATATGTTTGATAAACAGCCTTAAACGCAGCTTCCCGTACATTGCGGTCTTTAGACTCTAAGAAACGAATATAACGACCATGTGTCACATCCACTTCTTCTCCATTTTCATCCTTTATGGAAGGGAACGTGAGATCTGCGTCATTTAGCATGCTAAATGTTTGCGATGGCGCAGATAAAGGCTCAGATGCTTCTGCTAAAATTGCTTCTTCTCGCTCACTTAGAATATGTGGACGTTGCCTGGTAATCTCATCTAATGTCTTTTGATAATCCTGTAATCCCTTCTCTTCTTCTAAAAAACGATTTAGTTTTTCTTCATCAATGGATAGTATCTCCGGAACAATAAAACTCATCTTACTTGATGCTACAGTTAATACACTCTCAGCCTGTGCGTTTAACCGTTGATAAAAAGAATTGGTTGTATCTTGGTCATAACGCATATGCGCATATGTAAACAGCTTTCCTAATCGTTGAGAAAGCTTATCTTGGAGTTTTAGAAGTTCATATAAAGTCGTAGCTGATTCAGATAATGTCCCTTGGTATTTTTCTATCTCCGGAATATCTGCTTGTAAACTCTTTAATTCTGATTCCCATGCATCATCCGTTTCGAATATATCTTCGAGTTTCCATGTGGATTCCACCGGAATTTCTTCTCGTTTTGGTAACTCTTTTTTTGCTTTTGCCAAAGCTAATTCCTCCTTTTTCTATCATTTACTACTACTTCTTGATAATGGCATTAAAATCCTGTAAATAGCAAACAAAATCTTCTTTTTTGAAACATCTATTATTTAGTATAGCTTATTCTTTCTAAAACATGCTCTTATTTTGCATTCATCAACTGCTTTAAGAGTATTCGATCTGCGTTGATTGCTTGTTCTAGATTTGCATGGAAGATAATGTTCTTTTGCTTTTTGTACAAAGATAAATTGTATTGCTTTATGATTCCAAGCTTACAAAGAAGTTGTAAATATTGATTAATTGGGTCTTTTACTTGATAAATAAGCGGAAAATCCTTTTTTGAGTAATGATCCTCCGATTGAAATAAATCATTAATGCGAGAACGTTCAAGGTAGGAACCGACCGAAATTTTTACTAAATACTCCACGACCAATTTACTCTGCCAAATCCAAAGAGGAGTTTTCATGAAGTATTGAGATTCTACTGGTAAGTGTATGATTGAGGGGAGGTATATAATAGAAGTTTGGTTACGATATAACCACTGCTGCCAAAGATGGCCAAGTCTTGAAACATGGATTGGCTTTGTTCGAAATTTTTCTTTTTCACGCATCCACAAGCTAAGTAATTCTTGATCTGCAAGTAATTTTTCACGGAACAGGTCGACTATGGTTGTTTTCATTAGTTGTCTTACCCTGAATTTTGCTATAGCAGATCGTTTATTGATAATAAATACATGTTGAGCAATTACAAACTGTTTCGTATCGGGGCAAAAGAAGAAGAGCTTATTAGAAGTAGAAGAAGGAAACTGATGCATCATTGATAATAAAAAAGGAGAAATACGAAGCGTTGTTGCTGTTATTCTTTTCAATTGGTTAGCTCCAATAATCCAAATAGGTTGGATACCACTAGATTGATACCCTTTACTTCTATTATTTATTACCTCTTTTGGAATCGTCGCGCATTGGAATTCAATTGCTATTTGTTTGTTTCCGATCTCTACCAACATATCAGGACGCTGCTTAATTAGGGAAAGATATGGTTCTAGCTTTACATCTAGCTGTTGCTTCTCTAACCATTGATATATCATTAACTTACCTTGTTCATGATATTCCCCTTCCCCACCTTCTATTGAGAAACATTTTGCATTAGCATGATGAGCGAAGTGAGGAATTACCTCTGTTCCTGCACGAATACGTACTTCTGAATGACAAACAGGACAATAGTACTTCTGATTGCTCGCTTTTAATTTCTGAATGGCTGCATGTGATTTTGCAGCGATTATTATTTGATCGCCTTGATGGGTAATCGCTTGCAACATAAAAAAACACCTCCGTCTGAATAATTTCGACAGAGGTTAGTTATTTCCTTTATTCCTTTTGCGAGATGTCATATAAGAAGTTAACATAAAAAATAATGCTAGGAAAATAAATGATATGGGAAGATAATGATCTCGCCATTGAAATGGATCACCTATTCGCTGAACAAATAAGAAAATGCCAAAAATGAAAAATAGAATACCTGCAACACAATACACCTTACCGTATAAGGAAAGATTCTTCATAAGTTCACCTCATTTTCTCCATTTTATCAAAATTGTTGATAAAAGAAAGGCTGAAGCAGAAACTTAGAAGTCAATATAATGGATAAATAAAAAGACACCCTTTCATAAAGAGTGTCTATACTTGTACCGGGAAATGTGATCTAATTTGAACAAATGTATCGTTCACAAAAATCTTTTTCCCATATTCTTCTAGCAAATGGAATGTAATATCCGAATCATTACCAAATTCAAATACTTTACTTATAATGTCTTCTTGCTCTTTTTCATCAAGCTCTTCTTCTGAGAATTCCATATATAAATAATACTTATCGTTATAATGATATAGTGTTTCTTTTGTACCTTCATGATTTTCTCTAAAGTAATGGCTTAATTGAATAACATCTTCAAAGTCACTAAAATCAGCAATAATCCACAATTTATCTTCTTCATCTTCCTGTTCTGTCTCTTCATCATCATGTTTACCGAATTTATCTTCTAACATATTTTCAATTTTCTTATCTACAGGAAAGTCAACGGTATTTCCATCCTCCGTCTGTAGTTCGATATTTTCTCCATTCTTAGAGATTTGGGCTTTTGTAACAATGATTTCTAGCCCTTTTTCTAATGCTTGGACTTGTATCCATAATGGACCTTCCACATTGAAATCTTCCTTATAATTAACTTCGTCCATCATTTGCCAGAACAATTGCTCGCTTCTTTCACGGTTATACCAAATTTCTTCACGTTCAAAACCGCGATCTTCAATATCAATATATGAAATGTAGAACTTTATCGTATTCTCATTAATTCTTTCAATTTCCATTACGTTTTCTCCCCCTTCTTTTTAGGTAGGTGGAAGATTAGCTTCACCAAATATAACTTCTTGTTATAACATGTACCCTAAATTGATATGCAATAATCATTATTATTTAATCTATGCTTCCACATTAATGGTGATGCTATCCTTCCTGTAATTCATGTTTCAGAAATGAGTGGTTACATCATTCTATTTCTATTGTATGATAGCACTTATCAACTTGGAAACATATATGCCTATTTAATTAGTAACATATTTTAACGTATTCTTAAAGATTTGTCACCCATATTTTTGTGACGAAATTAGTAACGATTTGTCGTATTCTTGATACGGAGCGAAGCGATAAAAAAACGCAGATCTTGAAATTTCGATCTGCGTTTTTTTATATATGAAATGGATTTAATTGACCATTCGTTGCGCCTCACGTAATTGAAAAGTCCGCACCGTTCTCGGTAAGAAACGGCGAATCTCATCTTCGTTATATCCTACTTGCAGGCGCTTTTCATCCAAAATAATTGGTCTTCTCAAAAGACCTGGATTTTGTTGAATTAAATTGAAAAGATCTTTCATCGGTAATTGATCAATATTAACATCTAACTTCTGAAAAACCTTTGACCGAGTTGAAATGATCTCATCCGTACCATCTTCCGTCATACGCAAAATTTCCTTTATTTCATCCAGTGTAAGTGGTTCGGAAAATATGTTACGCTCCGTAAACGGGATATCATGCTCTTCCAACCATGCTTTTGCTTTTCTGCAAGATGTACAACTTGGTGAGGTATAAAGTGTAACCATTAAAACTTCACTCCTCATTCTAATATGGGTTTATTCATTTCATAAACATTGAGTACTTATCAAATTAAAATAAGTTTAAATAACCCTATATGTAAATTATACTACAATTGTCAAGCGAAAGGTAGAGGATATTCAAGAAAAAATCGAGTTTTTTATAGATGTTTACGAAATGTAAATTGTTTCATTATATATGTAAGTTACCCCTAATCATTTTTAATTAAACCTTTTATTTGAAAAAATTTTTCAAATCACAGCAATTATTTCTTGCAAGCGTTTACTTCAAAATTTTCTAAAAAATTAGCCAAAACCTCTTGATTTTTAACTAATTTCCTATTATGATATTTTACATAACTTATAATGTAAGGTTTCCTAACATAATAAAAAGGGGTGATATAAATGAAAAAAATCGAGGCTATTATTCGTCCAGAAAAGTTCCAAGCTCTACGCAAGGCGTTATCTGCAGCAGGAATTGGTGGATTAACTGTTACTGAGGCCGCTGGTACAGGAAAACAAAAGGGGCAAAAAGGGATATTCCGAGGAACTACTTTTCAATTACAGCTACTTCCAAAAATTAAAGTAGAGACAATTGTGGAAGAGCAGAGACTGGATGAAATTCTAGATATCATCATTAAAAATTGCAGCACTGGCAACATTGGAGACGGTAAAATCTTTGTTTCTCCAATTGAAGAAACAATACGAATACGTACAGGTGAACGAGGCAAAGTGGCTGTCTTGTAAAAAAATTGAAGGAGGATTTATTCATGATTAAGAAGAGTTTACTGTTATTTTTCATCCTTTTCCTCATCGCATCTCCTGTTTACGCTGCACCAACTACCGCTTCCTTGGAATTATCCATTAATCTCGTATGGGTTATGCTTGGAGCTTTCCTTGTATTTTTTATGCATGCAGGTTTTGCTATGGTGGAATCAGGGTTTACTCGTGCCAAAAACTCACTAAACATATTAATTAAAAATTTCTTAACCATTAGTGTTGCTGCTATCCTATTTTTTGTTGTTGGTTATGGAATTATGTTTGGGACTTCAGGAGGTTCATTTATAGGCACAGATGGTTTCATGCTAAGCGGGGTTGAAGATATCGAGTTTTTTGTTTTCCAGGCAATGTTTATAGCAACCTGTGCAACAATTATTTCTGGTGCTGTTGCTGAACGAATGAAGTTAGGTGTTTACGTACTGATTGTTGTTGCTATGACAGCATTTGTGTATCCAATAGTTGGCCATTGGGTATGGCAAGGTGATGGCTGGCTGACCGATCTAGGGTTTAGCGATTTCGCAGGTTCTACAGTGGTTCATTTAACCGGGGCAGTCGGAGCCTTAACAGCAGTATTGTTCTTAGGACCACGCCTTGGAAAGTACTCTAGTAAAAAAGTTAATGTTATACAGGGGCATAATATACCAATTGGTGCTCTAGGAGTATTCATTTTATGGCTTGGCTGGTTTGGCTTCAATGGGGGAAGTACGCTGGCAGCCGATCCAGCACTTGTACCAATGGTAATTGGAACAACGCTCTTATCGACTTCCGCCGCACTGGTGTCGTCTGCTGCATATACAAAATTACGTTTTAAACGGGTAGATACATCATTATCGTTAAATGGTGTTTTAGGAGGACTAGTTGGTATAACGGCTGGCTGTGCTGAAATTTCTTTAGGTGGATCCATCGCCGTTGGCCTTATTTCAGGAATTATCCTTGTGGAAGGGATTCACTTATTGGATACGAAATTACGTATTGATGATCCAGTGGGGGCAATAACTGTTCACGGAATTTGTGGTATTTGGGGTACGCTAGCTATTGGTTTATTCTCTACTTCAACTGGTTTATTTTATGGGAATGGTTTTACACAGCTCGTTATTCAAGGGATTGGTGTCGCAGCAGTTATTGCTTGGACAATGATCACATTAGGTGTATTCTTATTCATTGTAAAACAATTTACATCATTACGTGTTTCTGAAGAAGAAGAAATCGCAGGATTAGACTTTGCTGAACATGGTTCGAACGCATATGAACTAAAAGAAGCTCTGATCTCTGATGATGAAGAACCATTATTAAATAACCTTGGCTTGGCAGATCGTTTAAATAATTTGACTACTACAGGGGAGCCACAGCAAAAATCCTCGTAATTAACAAAACAATTGTTAAAAAGCCTCTTATTCTACGAGGAATAAGAGGCTTTTGTTTAACTTTTCAAATTATCTAAGATGTTAGCGGAGGATCGATTTTTATCATAGGTTAATACTTCATCAACCCCCTGATAAGCTTTTCCGTATATCTCTTCATCTTTATACGTGTGTATATCTTCATACATCTTTTTCATTTGTTCATAAATAAAGTCTTCCGATTCATCATTCGGTGACCAGTACAGGATTTCCATCGGTGTATCTTCATTTGTCGCTAAAGATCTACGGGTATAACCGATAGCCTGGGCATGACAAAACCCTTCCCTATTGTAAAAATGTAGTCGTTTTTCTGTATCTGAATCCTCATAATCAACAGGCTCTACTTCGAGAATAATTGGTTTGTTTTTGGCTTTTAATTTCTCAATTAATTTGTGACCAATACCTTGACCCCTTGTTTTTGCTGATACCCATAAATAGTCGATAAACAGAAATGTGTCAAATTCAGCATACATCAAAACATGCTTATCACTCTCGTCTTTGTAATAGACGTCACCTTTTTCCTCTAAGAGCATTTCCATATGTTTTTTGGATTTCATCTCTTCTACAGGAAAATACTTATTCAATTTCTCATACCAATTCATTGATCTACTCCTTATTTTTAGTAGTCCTATTTAGTATAACGAAAAAATAAAATTTTGTTAAATAGAAGCCACAATATTGTGTTATTTTAGATTTCCCAAGATAGGATATATCATGTAGAAAAAAAGAGAAGATCCTTGAAGGATTACGTTCTCCCAACAAGGAGCTTGTCCCCTCAGAGGGTTTCTTGCTTCAAAAAAGTATACGCAATCCTCTCCAAAAATGGTTGTAGGTTTCTAAATTAATAGCTTTAAAAAAGCAGACCTTTTAATTGGTCTGCTCTATTCGTTATTTGCTCATTCCGACTGTATAATCTACATTTTCCGTATACGTATTACCAGCATTCCAAAGTAAGAATTCATGGATATCATTCTCTGCTAGGGCTTTAATTTGGGCTTCCACCTCAGCTTTACCATACTGCTTTGTTGCTCCTGAATAAAGCCAAGGAGCTTCGAAGTCCTGTATCCAAGGTCTAGAAACTGGTGGGTTATCTAATTTATCTAAAACTTTATTTTCCACCTTTGCATACGCATTAACTAATTTGTATGGTTCTTCATCTGGTTTTTCAATTCCAAAATAAGGTGTCCAATGGCTTGGATAAATCATCGACGAAATTACATCAACATTATCTGCAATCTTAGAGAAATTTTGTCCTATACCAGGCGTTTCTTCGATAGTAGCAGCATATCCAAATATATCAGCAGAGACATCAACATCATAATTAGACAATTCTTCACTTGCAAAATGCACAAAGTCAGTTACTGCTTTAACTCGTTTCTTAATATTGTTCATTTCTAGGTTTTCATATTCTCCTAAAGAATATTCCAATTCCTTATCTCTTGTCTCAAAACCTTCAGGAAAACGAACATAATCAAATTGTATCTCTTGGAATCCCATTGCTGCTGCCATTTTAGCAACCTCAACGTTATATTCCCAAACTTCGGTTTGAAACGGACTAACAAACGCTTCTCCTTTACCATTTTTCCATACTTCCCCATCTTTGGTAAACGATAAATCTGGACGTTTTTCTGCTAAAACCGAATCCTTAAATACTACAATTCGTGCAATTGGATAAATTTGTTTTTCTTCTAATACTTTCATCATTTGTTCAGGATCATCAATTAAATTTTTTGCCATATCTTCATATGGGGAACCTTCTTCTGGTTTAAACGTTAAGTGACCATTATCTTCTTTAATATCAATTACCATGGTATTCAAATCGGTTTCATCGACAAAATCAACCAAGGAATTAAACCGACTGCCACCAGCAGAATTTCCAGTCACATATATTCCTCTTACCGCATCAGGATATTCGAAATCATAACTTGAGGTATGTACAAATCGTTTCATCGTATTTTCTAGTTCAAGTGGCTTTAAGCTGATCTCCCTCTCATGATGTGGCTTTATTTCCTGAGCGTCTTCCCCACTTACAATTGCCGGAATGCTTAGTAGCACTGTACTAAGTATGGCTACAATTAATCCTCGCTTTCTCTGCATAAGCAATCAATCCCCAATTTCATTGTAATATGAGTCTAGTATAAAGGAAAACATGTCAATTTTGAACGAAAAATACAAGATTTTGAAGAAAATAATCAGGCTTGATTTATTCTTTTCCCCCTTTGTTGTATAATAAACATCATCAAATCCAGTAAAAACAAACACGAATAGCCTCTATAACTTAATTGAGGAGAGAGTTTATTTATGCTTACCATATTAGATTTAAAAAAAATGAAACAAAATCATGAAAAAATCACCATGGTTACTGCTTATGATTATCCTTCTGCTAAACATGCAGAACAGGCAGGCATTGATACGATACTTGTCGGTGACTCATTAGGAATGGTCGTACTTGGATATGATTCAACGGTACAAGTAACAGTAGAAAACATGATTCATCATGGAAAAGCTGTAAAGAGAGGCGCACCAAATACTTTTGCTGTCGTCGATATGCCGTTTATGTCCTATCATATTTCCACAGAAGATTCATTACGTCAGGCAGCCAAAATCTTTCAGGAAACCAATGCACAAAGCTTGAAAATTGAGGGTGCCTCAGCAGGGATTATTGAATTTATCCAACGATTAACAGAGGCAGGTATTCCGGCTATTGGTCATTTGGGCTTAACACCGCAGTCCGTTAATGTATTAGGAGGATTTAAAGTTCAAGGGAAAGATAAAGCAGCTGCAGCTAAACTACTACATGATGCTAAGAAAGTGGCTGCGTCTGGTGCTGTAGCACTTGTTTTGGAATGCGTTCCAAAAGAACTAGCTGACATCATAACAGCATCTATTGATATACCAACTATTGGAATAGGTGCTGGTTCGAAATGTGATGGACAAGTCCTTGTTTATCACGATATTCTAAAATATGGTGTCGATCGCCTACCAAGATTCGTTAAACCTTATAGTGATGTTAATCAAATTGGATTAGAAGCGATTAAAGGATATATATCCGATGTAAAAACTCAAAACTTCCCGTCGGACGAACATTCCTTCTTCATAAAAAGTAAAGACCTCCTCCCAGAATGAGGTTCACTTATTCAATTTTGATTAACAATGAATGAAAAGGAGTTAATCACATGTTCCGAACAATGATGAAAAGTAAGATACATCGTGCACGTGTCACAGAAGCTAATTTAAACTATGTAGGTAGTGTTACAATTGATCAAGATATTTTGGATAAAGTAAATATATTGCCACATGAAAAGGTTCAAATTGTAAACAATAACAATGGCGCTCGGTTAGAAACGTACGTTATAGCAGGACAAAGAGGCTCTGGCGTAATTTGCTTAAATGGAGCTGCAGCAAGACTTGTTCAAAAAGATGATGTCGTCATTATTGTCTCCTATGCACTCCTTTCAGGTGAAGAGCTTCATTCCCATCGTCCATTAGTTGCAATCATGAATGACAAAAACGAGGTTACAAACCTATTGGAACAAGAACCGCCATTAACAACAATAAATTCTTAATCAAAGAACAGTCTGAATCTAGAATCAGACTGTTCTATACATATTAAGGATGTAGAATTGTACGTGGATAACTCTGATCTATCATTTTCACTAATTTATACATCATATTATTATATGGAGTAGCAATTTGTAGCCTTTTTCCTTCTTTAACAATCGCACCATTGATAACTTCTATTTCTGTTTTACGCTGATGAAGAACATCTGTAAGCATAGATGATATATTTCTCCCAATCTCTTCAATCCCTAAGCGTATACATTCTTGAACAGGATCTTTATACAATAAGGATATTTCTTTTGCATGTGCAACCTCAACAGCTTCCTCTACTAGCTTTGAAACAAGTTCTTTCCCTTCCTTATACTCAATAGCCTCCCCGTTTTTCAAACGTGTTACAGCAGTTAGACCATTATAAGCTATATTTACTACCAATTTACTCCAAATTATAGATTGTACATTGTCAGACACTAACGTTTCCAATCCACTTTCGGAAAATGTAGCAGCAACCTTCTTTAAAAAATCGACATTCTCATTAGTCGGTTTCGTTGATCCAATAAATGTTTTCCCCCAAGCCCGTTGTTCTATTACTCCCTGCTTCACCCAACCTGCCCCAGCACTAGTTCCACCAACAAAAACTTCATGTGTCGGTGCTAATTGTTGAATTAATTCAAGGTTACCTATTCCATTTTGCAAGGTAAGGATTGGGGTCTTGTCATCGACCATTGGTAATACCTTTTCTAATACAGCCTTAGTTGCAAAAGATTTTATCAATACAAGCATAAGCTCGTAATCTCCAGATAAATCGGCAGGGTTCGTATAAACTGGTACATGGAGGGTAGCAAAATCACCTTTATCATGAACCATTTGCATACCTTGCTGCTTCATTATTTCTACATGGTTATTTGGTCTATTATACAGCGTGACATCGAATCCACATTTCGTTAATTTTCCAGCGAAAAGACTCCCCATTGCACCAGCACCAAGAATTAATATTTTCATGTGAATTTACTCCTTTACGGCTTTTTCACCATTTCGTATTCACTTGTACTATCCTTACCATACGTATAATCGGTAATTCTTTCAACAGCAAAACTTGATTTTAACCTTTCAAATCCTATATAATAGTGTCAAATAAATACGTATGAGCTATGAAAAAGTATGAAAGTACAATTATTCACTAGATTAGGTTAATTAGAGAGCTTGTGGTAGGTGGAAACAAGTACTATGGATAATTGGAATTGGGCCTTTGGAGCTTATAATCAAAAGTGATCTTATATAATAAGATAATAAGGGTGGTACCGCGGTTCATTCGTCCCTGTTGTATGGGGATGAATGGACTTTTTTATATGGGTATTACTAAGAAATGGAGTGAGCAAGATGAAGACGATTTTTTCAGGGATTCAACCAAGTGGTACTTTAACATTAGGAAATTATTTAGGAGCATTAAAGCATTTCACTCAATTACAGGAGGATCATGACTGTTTTTTCTGTATCGTTGATGAGCACGCTATTACCGTTCCACAAGATCGATTAAAGCTAAGAAACAATATACGTTCTTTAGCAGCTCTCTATTTAGCTTCTGGCATTGATCCAGAGAAATCAACACTGTTTATTCAATCTGAAGTTGCAGCACATACGCAGTTAGGTTGGATGTTACAATCTATTAGTTATATGGGTGAGCTTGAACGAATGACACAATTTAAAGATAAATCAAACAAAGAAACAGCTATTTCTTCTGGTTTACTGACCTATCCAACACTAATGGCTGCTGACATTCTTTTATATAATACCGATATCGTCCCGGTCGGTGAAGATCAAAAGCAGCATTTAGAGTTAACAAGGAACCTAGCCCAACGGTTTAATAACAAATATAATGATATCTTTACGGTTCCAGAGGTCAGTATTCCAAAAGTTGGTGCTCGGATTATGTCTTTACAAGATCCAACGAAGAAAATGAGTAAATCCGATTCGAATGAAAAAGGATTTATTTCAATGCTTGATGAACCAAAGAAAATTGAAAAGAAAATTAAAAGTGCGGTCACCGACTCGGAAGGAAAAGTAAAGTACGATAAAGAAAATAAACCTGGTGTTTCGAACTTACTTACGATTTACTCTATTTGTTCAGGTGAATCCATTGATGTATTGGAAGAAAAATATGAAGGTAAGGGCTATGGTGTTTTCAAGCAAGATGTGGCTAATGCTGTTATTCATTTATTAGAACCAATTCAAAACAAATACTATGCATTGATTGACTCTGAAGATCTTGATAATATTTTAGATCGTGGAGCAGATAAGGCAGGAATGACAGCAAATCGCACCGTTGCTAAAGCAAAAAAAGCAATGGGGTTAGGTAGAGTTAAAAAGAAGAAAAAGTAAACGTAAACAAGAGGATGATCTTTGTTATGAGACCCTCCTCTTGTTTATTATATCTATCCCTTATTTTTGCTTCGATGTATTTTGTTCTTGACCGTTTTCAATTTCCCACATTTTTTCTAGGAAAGGCTGTCCTTTTATTAACTTCGCACACAGGTCCTCATGCCTTGTACTCCAACCTTGTCTGACACCCTCATATAAAGCTGTCCAAACTTTCTCTTCATCCATAAACCGGATATATGGATAATTTTTTGGGTCCCATTCCGTTAACCAGTAACGAAGTTCTTCTAAATGATTAGCCGTCCGTAGCTGATCAAGTGCCATCATTAATAGTTGTTTCAGCTGTCTTTCTCTTCTCGTTAACCCAAAAACGAGTTCGGGCGGCATCGACAACATATGGTATTCCTTTTTATAATATTTATTATCATATTTAAATGACTGAGGTTTGGTGTTCTTAATCATGTCGTACACCAACTGTTCTTGTCTGGGAATTAAACGACTTTTTCGAACTGGAATTTTATAGCCGATTGTATCAAATGCCAACATGTCATTACCATCTGTCACAATACAAGCATAGTCTAAAACGGTTCTTTCTTGCCCTTTTCGCATATAAGCACGTTTATAAATAGCATCTAATAAAGCTTTTGGCAGTTCATGCATATCATTTTCAATAAAGTTATACAAGTCCTTTGTTATGTATAGTAATGGCACCTGATCGAGTAATTCTATGCCGTCCTCCTTGCGCCATTCTTGAAAATAACAAACATTATAGCCATTTTCTTCTCCTTCAAACCAATTCACCCATACATCATGCATATATAGCATAAAACAACCCTCACTTTTCAATCAGAACTTAACATACATTATGACCATGATTTAGAAAAATATTCTAAGTCTGCCATATTTGCGGCATGATATTTTTTCCAAAATATAGTATTCTTCTTGGTAGTAATTATCAAGCAAGGTAATTCATGCATGGAAATGGTTCAATTGAAAACCTTTATCTTTCACTTATCATTTAAGTTTATTTGGTAAACGGCTGATAACCAGACTCATCATAACAATTCCTATTGGTAAAAAATAACATTCAATTCGGCTCAAAATAAAACTAAAATATTCTCCCCATGATAGACCAGCTGGAAGAAAGTTCATATAAGCAATGATAGTTACTCCACCCATTACAGCAAAACCGAATCCCATTAAAAACAGAAATACATACCCCATAAATTGTCGCCTACCTTGTCCACTTTTTAATAGAGTATGCTTGTCTTACCTATTACATGAAAAAAATTGTACAAGCTTTTACAATTGGTAAACAAAAAATCGACCCCTTCATGGGATCGATTTGCTATTTATTCATATTTTTTAAATACTAAAGCAACATTATGGCCGCCAAATCCTAGTGAGTTGCTGAGAACAACATTTACATCTTGCTGTCTAGCTTCATTTGGAACATAATCTAAGTCGCAATCAGCATCTGGTGTTTCATAATTGGTTGTCGGAGGTATAATACCATCTGTTATTGATTTAACAGCTATAACAGACTCAATTCCCCCAGCTGCTCCAAGCAAGTGTCCAGTCATCGATTTGGTAGATGAAATGGCAACATTATACGCATCTTCTGACATTACAGCTTTAATTGCAGCTGTTTCAAATTTATCATTCAATGCCGTACTCGTTCCATGCGCATTGATATAGTCAATTTGTCCAGCAGTAATCGAAGCGTCATCCAACGCATGCTGCATTGCCCGTGCTGCCCCTTCCCCGTTTTCAGCTGGAGCTGTTATATGGTATGCGTCTCCAGTCGCTCCGTACCCAACAATTTCTGCATATATATGGGCATCTCGAGCAAGTGCAGTCTCTAAATCTTCTAAGACTAAAATACCGGATCCTTCCCCCATTACAAAACCATCTCGTTCTTTGTCAAAAGGGCGACTCGCGGTTTGTGGATCTTCATTCAAGGATAGCGCTTTGGCTGAAGAGAAGCCCGCAAATGCCATATTCGATATGGGAGCTTCTGCCCCCCCAGTAATCATATAATCTGCATCTCCACGTTGAATAGCCTTAAACGCATCTCCAATGGAGTTTGCACCTGAAGCACATGCAGTTGTTGTACAAGAATTTATTCCTTTTGCTCCTAATTGAATAGATACTTGACCAGCAGCCATATCTGGAATCATCATCGGCACAAAGAATGGACTAACACGCTTCGGTCCTTTTTCCATGAATTTACGATGTTGATCTTCCCAAGTTTGCATACCACCAATCCCAGAACCAATCCATACACCAACACGGTTTGTATTCGTTTCATCAATAATCAAATTGGCATCTTCTACTGCCATTTTGGATGCCGCTACAGCGTATTGCGTGAATAAATCCATCTTACGTACGTCTTTTTTCTCTATATACTTGGTAGCATCAAAATCTTTTACTTCTGCAGCTACTTTTGCAGTGAATTGTTGACTGTCTACTTTTGTCACAAAATCAATTCCGGATTTCCCGTTAATTATACTTTCCCACATTTGATTTACATTATTTCCTACTGGGGTTACTGCCCCAAGTCCAGTAATAACTACTCTTCTTTGCTCCATAAGGTTGTCCTCCTACTTACATTTATCTTCCCCAACGTAATGCTAAGGCTCCCCACGTTAATCCGCCTCCAAAGCCTACTAAAACGACCAAATCCTCGTCATTTATTTTACCATCTTTTACCGATTCTGATAAAGCAATTGGTATAGAAGCAGCGGAATTATTTCCGTATTTTTTAACCGTCTTTGCCATCTTCTCATCAGAAATTTCAAGTCTTTCTCTTGCAGCTTCCATAATTCGAATATTCGCTTGATGTGGAACTAAATAATCAACATCCTCTTTATCATGTCCAGCTGCTTTTATTACATTGACAGAAGACTCTGGCATTTGCCGAACAGCAAATTTAAATACTTCACGTCCGTTCATATAGATATAGCCACTATCTTTATCTTGATATAGCTCCTTACCACCAGCGCCATTTGAACCTAGTTCAAAGGAAAGAATTCCTCTGCCTTCAGATACCTCGCCCATAACTGCTGCTCCTGCTCCATCACCAAATAAAACACAAGTACTGCGATCGGACCAATCTGTAATTTTTGAAAGTTTTTCTACTCCAACAACAAGTACATTTTTATACGTATTTGTTTCGATAAATTGTTTTGCTGTTACCATTCCATACATAAATCCAGCACAAGCAGCGCTAACATCCATTGCAGCTGCATTTTTTGCCCCTAATCTATCTTGAATTATACATGCTACAGACGGAAAAGGGGTGTCTGGTGTTACAGTAGCAACTAAAATAAGATCAATTTCTTCCGGATGCATTTCCGCATTTGCTAGTGCATCCTTAGCAGCTAAAAATGCCATATCTGAGGTATCCATGTTGTCTTCTGCAATTCTTCGCTCTTCGATACCGGTTCTAGTACGAATCCATTCGTCATTCGTCTCTACAATTTTTTCTAAGTCTTTATTAGTCACGACTTTCTCTGGAACAAAGTGACCGACTCCTAGAACACCTACATCCATTTTTCCATCTCCTTAAAAAGTATTAATATCTATTCTTATGACTTGGTACTAATTTTAATTCATTTAGCCCTAATTTGCAAGAACCTAATCATTATGCAGTTTCACTGTGGGAGTAAATTAGCTCCTCGGTAATCGTTGATTATCTTTTTTAATTCTTTTCGAAGCCTTGGTGGAATCTCCCTAATCGCTGCATGATTCAAAAATTCTTCCACTGCCTCTGTAATCGCTCGCTCAGTGGTTAGGTGTTCCCTAAAGTAGACATTTGTATCATTCCAAGCTTGATCTGTATTTGAATCCGTTTGTACCATACCTACACTATGAATTCGATTTGGCTCGTCCATCATTGAACTGCAACCACTTATAAAGATGGCTGCAAAAAGGATTACTAGGGTATACGATACATACGATTTATGCAATGTAGGCACTCCCGGCTTCTTTAAGAGAAAATAAACTAGACCAAAGCGAGTATTATTCCGTATACTTTTTAAATTGATGATAATGTTCTTTTACTTGCTCTAATTTCTTTTCGATAGGTCTATTGTCCCGAGTATATGTTGAATGTTCAAGTTTTATTATTGCACTTTTCTTGTTATCAGCAATATCGTCGTTTAACCATTTCACTAAATAAGAAACAAAATCCTCAATATAAACAGCTTCGGTAAGAAAATATGTCGAGTCAAAAGGGATAAACAGGTGGTTGCGATACATTCCATTTTCGTTCATTGGCATCCATTCTCCAAACAATAGCGGAGCTTTTATTAATATTGTATCTTCCTTCATGTTTTCAGGAACAGTTGGATGAATGATAACAGAACGATTCGTGTGTACATGATCTATTTCTTTCAATGGAACACCAACGGAAATCACTGTGTCATAAACTTTCTTTTCCACATTCTCGCAAAATGAGAAATTGCTATTTCGACCAAAAAACATACTTAGTGTATCCTTCTCTTCTTTATCGATTACTCCTTCTACCAGCCAATCATCCTCTAATAATCCATTTACAATATGATATCCTATCCAATGATTACAATTTACAACTAAACATGTCATCAATAACATTCCCCCTTCCCCTTTGTTATAAAATTATCCTTTTTTTTTACGATTGGTTTTGGTAAACTAAAACAAGATAAACTAGAGTTAAATGTAAAAATGAGGTGTATACATGAGGTACATTGCAACAATTATCTGGGCACTTGTAATAAGTGGCGTACTTTCTTATGTTTTATCAAGTATGCGCGGTGACAGCTTTAGTATGATGGGTACAATTGTTTTCGCAGTTATCATGTTTATAGCTATTGTCATTTTAGGTGATAGTGCTATCCACGATGATAACGCTGAGAACTAAACCGAACTGATATATCCTACCTATAATAATATTAGGTAACTCAATTTCTCTATGGCAGAGACCAGCTGTATGATTGAAATAAACCCTTGCCCATTCTTACTATACAGGGCAAGGGTTTCCCATTTTAGGCCCTGTTAATGTAATAATGTTAATACCATGGAAGTATACTCAATGCCGCTAAAGCAGTTAAAGGCAGAATTAGCCTTCTAAATCGTGGTCCAGGTCCATAGCCGTATCCATACCCTGGACCACCATAACCAGGATAACCATAACCGAATTGTCTATGATGTGACCCACCACCCTGAAGTTGTTCATGAGGTTCAAGTGGTACAGCAAGATAAACGGATTCATTATCCAGTCCAGTAATAATTCCGTCTACACTTGAGCCATCGACTAATTCTATAAGCACATAGGCATGCATATGATCTTTACATACATCGTATATTTGTTGATTTCGGTCCGTCATTCCTATCAACCTCCTCACCAGCTAGCCTATTCATTCGCCCATGGGTTGGTGACATAAAAAATTAATAATTCTATAAGGAGATACATTATGGAAACATTAACTGAACTAGGTTTGTTAATTAAGTATTTAATTCTTGGCTTATTTCAAGGTTTTACAGAACCAATTCCAATTTCTTCAAGTGGTCATTTAGTAATCTTACGGGATCTGTTTGGATTAGAAATTAAAGGGTTATCTTTTGAGATACTCGTCAATTTTGGCTCATTGATTGCTGTTTTTATCGTATTCCGTAAAGATATCGCACGCTTAATTCGCAATGGCCTTCGATTCATTGTTCAAAAGGATAGAGATGAAGAAGCGAAGGAAGATTTTCGATTTATCCTATTCTTAGTCATTGCAACAATCCCTACAGGTATCCTCGGACTCCTATTTGAAGATATGATTAGTGAGCGATTAAGTGGAGTTGTCATTGTCGGCTACACGTTACTTATTACTGGGGCTGCCTTGTGGATAATTCGTAATTTACGAGGGAAGAAAAATGATGGGGAATTAACAATTAAAGATGCCTTGATTGTCGGAGCTGCTCAAGCGATTGCGTTAATTCCAGGTATTAGTCGTTCTGGAGCAACGATTGTTGCAGCAATGTTAGTTGGCATGAAACGCGAAACAGCTTTTCGCTTTTCCTTTTTACTTTATATTCCAGTAAGCTTAGGAATAACCGTATTAAAAATAACCGACATATTTACAGATCCTAATTTCGACACATTAATGATACCATATGCTATTGCATTCTTAGCATCCATTATTGCATCCTATTTTGCTCTTAAATGGTTTGCTAATATTATGGCGAAAGGTAATTTAAAATACTTTGCCTTTTATTGCTTTATCGTCGGAATACTTGTTATTATTTTCCTATAAATAGTTAAAACAGCAGTTCTCAATGACTGCTGTTTTTATAATGCTTAATGGAAATATTGGAGGAATTTGATTTTATCAACAAACGTATGCAGCTAACCTGCAACCATTTTTGAAAGACCCTAATTATTTATAGTGGTTAGAAAGACTCAAGGAGTATGCATTCATCTGCCTCTTACAAACCATAACAAAATAGAAAGTGTAAACCGATTACTTAGTGAGTCAATCGGCTATCGATTATTTCAATTCATCACGGAAAGATTGTTATTTACGATTTCGACCATTTAAAAATGCAATCAATGTGAACAATGTAACTTTGTACAATTTAAATGTACAAAAGGTTCATTCATGATTACAACCTCATGAATGAACCTTTTACCGATTAATCTGGAATCCCTAATGCAATCTTAGCATAACGAGACATTCTTTCTTTTCCCCAAGGAGGATTCCATACAATATTTACTTCTGTTTCTTTTACTTCTGGAATATCCGCAAGCGCATGTTTTACATCTTGCTCAATATGTGCAGCTAATGGGCATCCCATCGCGGTTAATGTCATGGTGACATTGCAAATGCCCTCTTCATTCAAATCAACATCATATATTAAACCTAAATTAACAATATCAATGCCTAATTCAGGGTCAATAACATTCTCTAGGGCACCCATTAGATTTTCCTTAAGCGCTTCATCCATACCCTGTACCTCCTCTATCTTGTTATTACTATTTAAACATATTTTTAATTGATTTTAAATAACACTGCTTTAAAACTTACAAATGTTTGGTAAACCATTTCGCAGTTTCTAATATAGCAAACCGACCTACTTTGTGGCCACGATTAGCCTCTTTAATAAAGAAAATATTATCTTTATTTGTATATTCCGATGCCACTTTCTCATAGAATGTATAAGAATGATCAAATGGCACAACTGGATCATCTTCTCCATGCCAGAACATGAGTGGTCGTTGATTCAGTTTCTCCGGCTGTTCAGATAAATCATATTGTTTTAATTGATCGTACAAATGGCTAATTTCTTCATCAGTTATAGGCAAATTCCCCATTTTCTTGAAACTGTTTACAAGTGTCTTCGCATAAGTGGTTATCTTAGGAGACCCCATTAATATTACTGCTGTCTTAATCCAAGGATATTGCGTGAGAGCTGCTGAAGTTGTAATTCCTCCCATACTAGTACCGGCAATTCCAAAACGGTTATCTAATAATAAACCTGTGCTATCCAAATAATCTTTTATATCCTTTAATTCGATAACATTTTGCATGACGATATCCCAAAAAGAAACCTGCCTTCTCATCTCAGATATTTCATTTTCTCTTGCACCATGGTATTTACTATCTGGGAGAACAACACGATACCCTTCTTCTGCAAGTAAATATGCTAATGGCAAATTATGTTCTTTTGCACTCGTAAACCCATGGAAAAAGGTGATTACTGGTAAAGCTTTATTTTCGTTTTCGGCATCAACAACTATTAGGCTTGGAATGGTTTTAATTTCTTCTTTATATACTCCGATCATGCCATTATCTCCTTATGTACGTTTTCAGTCATGTAAATTATTTTACTACCCATAAGAAATAAATTGCAACTAATGCAAAGGAATTTTTACTTTACATCTCTACATATCAACTATACACTATTGACAGATGAGGTGAAATAATTATGCAAACAAACAGACATTTAATTGCTTTAGATTTAGATGGAACTCTTCTCACGGATAAAAAAGTCATCAGTCCACATACGAAGAAACTTGTTGAAACAGCGATAGAAGCAGGTCATATTGTTGTTATCGCAACAGGAAGACCACATCGAGCAAGCATTGAATACTATCATCGGCTTCGATTAACAACGCCAATGGTTAATTTTAATGGAGCATTAATTCACCATCCAGCCGATTCAAGATGGGATGCATTACATAGCCCCATGTCCATTCGAACAGCACATAAAATTATTGACGCTTGCTATGAACTGAATGTTCATAATGTATTAGCAGAAGTCATGGATGAGGTTTATCTCGATCAGTTCGACCAAGCCATAATTGATATCTTTCATATGACAGAAAACGATCCTCCATTTACTATTGGAAGTCTCAAGAACAAATTAACAGAGGATCCTACTTCTCTGCTAATACACCCAAAGGAAGATCATATTTTAACATTACGTGATCATCTTGATGATTACCACGCCGACTTAATTGAACATCGGAAATGGGGAGCTCCTTGGAATATTATTGAAATCGTCCGTAAAGGTATGAACAAAGCAGTTGGATTGCAAAAAATTGCACATTATTATCATATTCCGAAAGAGCGTATTATTGCTTTTGGTGATGAGGATAATGATTTAGAAATGATTGATTATGCTGGAGTGGGTGTAGCCATGAGCAATGCAATTGACGAGCTTAAAGCAGTAAGTAATCACATAACAGACACAAATGAAGCTGATGGAATCGGAAAATTTTTAGAATCTTACTTAAACCTTGAAGCAAAATCCGTTTGATTCGCAAAATTTTCCTACTATAGAATTCAACGATTGCTGCCATACTAGAAGTGAACGCAAAATGCGTTCGCTTTTTTAACTTCTTATTAAGAGCATGAATCAAAGGATTATGGCCATAGTCCGACCAATACGCTAATTAAACTTTCGATAATGCAGCATGATTCTTTCGAATTGAGGGGGAAGTATCGTGGGAAAAGGAAGTAAATCGAAGCGTTTTAGTCAACAAAGTGCAGATTCAGTAAAAAAACATGATGAACGTTTTCCGTACCGTGATCGATTCTCCGAAGCAGAACGAAAGCGTGCAGAAACAGATACCCATACAGTAGGAGGTTTTTAGGTTGCAAAATAACACAAATAATAACAACAATTTATTCCAACAAGCTAAAAATGCTGTATCCAATTTTATGAATCAGCAAGGAAATACAGCGAATGCACAAGATAAGCAAGCTGCCCAAAATGCGATTCAAGCTGCATATAATGAAGCAACTGCTCAAGAAAAACAGCAATTGCAGCAATTGGAAAATCAATTAAAGCAGCATAATCAATTACAGTAACCTCTGCTAATTTTGTCAACGTAATTTCTATAAAGAACTATGTGAAACAAATAACTACTTCTAGCCTCATGTGCTAGGAGTGGTTATTACATAATTATTTTAAATACGATTATTCGACAAAATGCTTTTGTATGCCTGCTATTTCTGCTAATATAGATGATAAGTATGATCTAGGAGGGATGACGAATGGGAATTCGAGTAGAAGCCACCCCAAACCCAAATGCACTGAAATTCACTACAGACAAATTGATTTTTGAAGGAACAAATAGTGTATCTGTAATGCCAGGACAAACGAGTGATCATGAAATTCTTAACGATCTTATGCACTTAGAAGGTGTCGATAATGTATTTGGATATCAGAATTTCATTACGGTTAACAAACAATTCGATGCTGAATGGGATGATGTGACCCCTAAGGTAACTGAAGTTTTAGAAAAACATGGTTATTAATAGATAATGTAAACAAAAAGGTCAGCAATTTAAATGCATGACCTTTTTGTTTACATCGCTTATTTTCACATATCCACAGGAATATAGTTCGCGTTCACTTTTTCTCCTTGATCATTCTTACCATAAAATGTAATAATAGGAGGCTCGTCTCTCGAAGTCGAATCCTCTGGAAGCTTCATTTTAATGGAGAAGTCTTGCCATTTTTCATCCATATTCTCTAGCTCAACTTCTTGCTCCTCTATCGTTGTTTGATTGTTATATTCAAGTATATAGTAAACATTCGTATTGCTCGCTTGAACTTCACCATTAATGACAGCATTGCCGTTTTCCACTTTTACATCCACATTACGTAAGCTAACTGCCGTTGTATGTTGTATTGTTTCATCTTGTTGATTTTCCGTCTGCGTCGACTTTTCTGATTCTTGGTTACTGCATGCCACCATAATACATGCCAATATTATTACGAAACCAAAATATTTCATTGTAATCCCCTTTATCTTTCATTTAATCTCTACGGAAAAAGCCAAAAATCCCTGTAGTTTGGACGATATTTGTAAACGCATTTGGATCAACTTCATTAATAATTCGTTCCAAATCATATAATTCATATCTGGTAACAACTAAATACATCATATGCTTGTCTGTTTTTGTGTAAGCTCCCTTAGCTGGAAGTATCGTGATTCCCCGAACCATTGTTTTATGAATTTCAGCCTGTAATTCATCTGCTTTATGTGTAATAATCATTGCTGTCACTTTCTCATGTCGAGTATGAAGTGCATCAATTACTCTTGTCGTTACATATAATGTTAATAGAGTATAAAGCGCATTTTCCGGTTGATAAAGAACGCCAGCCATAGCAATAATAACAGCGTTTAGCATTAAGAAATACGTTCCAATTGGTTTATCCTTCATTCTCGACAGCACCATGGCAACAATATCCATCCCACCAGTAGATGCGCCGACTTTTAATGTAAGCCCGACACCTGTACCTGCAATAACACCACCAAACACCGCATTTAATATAATATCTTCCGAAATGACTAACATTGGAGTAAGTTCTAGAAATATAGTAGTAAAGAGCACCGAAATAATACTGTAAACAGTAAATCCTCTTCCGACTTTAAACCAACCTAAGATAGCGACTGGAATATTAAGTAATGCTAGCAAAATACCTGTACTGACTCCAATGCCTAGAAAGTCATTAAATACACTGGAAATTAACTGTGCAGCTCCAGTAAAGCCACTAGCATAAACATTTGCTCCTTCTAAGAAAAAGTTCAAAGATAATGCATTTAATAGTGCACCAAAAATTACAACAATTATCCGTTTAGCTTCAAATATAAACAAAGGTGTCCCTCCTTCGATTGTGACAATCATCAATTATTTTTCCATTTTTAGAAATTTTACATCAATATACTTTGACTATCTTAACAAATCGCTTTAAACTAAAAACAAGACTAGTTTATGAAATGCAGGTGAAATTTATGGCGATTAAAATACTTGCGGATTCCGCATGTGATTTATCCAAAGATTATTACAACAAATACGATATAGAAATGGTATCTTTGACTGTTCATTTAGATAACGAGGACTATGAAGATGGAAAATCCATTAGCCCTAAAACAGTTTATCATGCAATGCGTGAAGGGAAAAGCCCTAAAACTTCACAGGTTTCCCCTCAAACGTTTAAATCTATTTTCACATCATACGCTGAAACGAATCAAACACTTATTTATCTTGCTTTTTCATCCGAATTATCAGGTACATATCAAACAGCTAAAATGATGGAACAGGAAGTAAAAGAAAGTTATCCGGATGCCCCCATTTATGTAGTTGATACAAAATGTGCATCCCTAGGTTATGGTCTTGTTGTTTTACACGCTGCTGAACTTGCTAAGCAAAGCGATGATCCCAAAGAAATCATTGCATCGAGTCATAACTATGCGTCGAAGATGGAACACATCTTTACTGTTGATGATTTGGAATACTTATATCGCGGTGGACGTGTCAGTCGTACCGCAGCGTTTGTTGGATCCTTATTAAAAATCAAACCAATTCTTCATGTAGAAGATGGAAAACTAATCCCCTTAGAAAAAATACGGGGCTCAAAAAAATTGTTTAATCGTATGCTTGAAATCATGGAAGAACGCGGTGGTGATTTTTCCAATCATACCATTGGAATTTCCCATGGAGATGATCTCAAGCGAGCAGAACAGTTAGCCTCCATGATTAAGGAACGATTGAATGTAAATGAAGTCGTCATTGAAATGGTAGGTTCAGCGATTGGATCACATTCCGGCCCTGGAACAATCGCTCTTTTCTTTATTAATAAGCAATACGAAGCTTAACCATTTGGGTTAAGCTTTTTTATTATGATATTGTAACCTACTTCTTTCCTTTTCGTCTAACTGACTACGCAAATGAAAATTGGAAGGATTCTATAAAAATACGTGTTTATACCGAAATAAACCTCGAATTATCCATCAATTTTCTAAAGAGAAATTTATCCCCAACAAAATACATACAAGGTCGATCCCTTATTAGTATAGGCCATCGTTCCAAACCAATACGTAAATCAAGTAAAGCAAATTGAAAAAGGACTTTTAATATTCTGCCCTATACTCCAGTTGTACTTCCATTTTCATTGCTGATACCTCCAACAAAATGGATTGAAAATAAGTCTGGGTAAGAGCCACTCGTACAAACCGATGGACTGAACATAAGCCTGTTTTCATTCAAAACCAACCAAGCAAATAGAAAATGGATATAGAAATTATTGGTTTTACTTTTTCTAACATGAATTCTAACAATAACTCATAAACTGATATTAGTAGGTTGTACACTTATTATGAGGAGAGGATGACATGTACATCGATCAGCTCATTCAAATGTATCATCATGAAAAAAATCAACTACCCAATTCGATGAATGATATTCTAGATCATTACCAAAAAAAGTATATAACGGGTGAAATCGATATTGTGAAATATCGGGAAATTTATTCATTTTTAAAAATTCAAGGAGCAATATCTGCCCACGAATTTTCGTATGAGTCACCAAAACAGATATTTCCTACCTCTTTTCACTAACATATTCTAGTGCTTATCAGTTTGTAGAGATTGATTTTCTACAAGCTCTTTTTTTGTTTCTAAGTGAGTACAGGTCTGCTTGCTGTTCAGTCAATTTTATTCCTTTCCATCTAAATTATAAAGGATTGAATTCCATCATTAGGGGAATATAAAACCAAACATTTCTTGTTGAGGAGGAAGAGAAAAATGAAGATGGACAAAGAAAATGGGAAGTTAACCCCCCCTGCCCAACACCAAACTAAACAACCTGGGATAGAATCTAAAATGGTGCCAGAACCAACATATATACGTCCGAATTACAATGGAAGTAATAAATTACATGGCAAAGTAGCGCTAATAACAGGAGGAGATAGCGGAATAGGACGAGCTGTTAGTGTTCATTTTGCACGGGAAGGTGCAGATGTCGCAATTATTTATCTAAATGAGCATGAAGATGCACAAGCAACCAAACGTCTCGTAGAACAAGAAGGGCAAAAGTGTCTTCTAATGGATGGCGACGTTGGGAATCAATCATTCTGTGAAGCTGCTGTCACGGAGGCCTTAGAAAAATTCAGCAAAATTGATATTTTAGTTAATAATGCTGCAGAACAACACCCACAGGCAAACTTCTTAGACATAACAAGCACTCAATTGGAAAAGACATTCCGCACCAATATTTTCAGTATGTTTTATCTTACAAAAGCTGTTCTCCCTAACTTTAAAAAAGGCAATTCGATTATTAATACATCTTCTATAACCGCATATAAAGGAAATAAAGATTTAATTGATTATTCAGCAACCAAAGGGGCGATTACTTCATTCACGCGTTCATTAGCGGAACAGCTTGCGGACAAAGGTATACGTGTCAATGGTGTCGCGCCAGGTCCAATTTGGACACCACTTATTCCTTCTACATTCACAGAGGACAAGGTCGACAATTTCGGGGGAGATACACCTATGAAGCGTCCAGGACAGCCAGAAGAACTAGCTCCCGCTTATGTCTATTTAGCTTGTGCTGACTCTAGTTATGTAACGGGGCAAATGATTCACGTAAATGGTGGAACCATAATAAATGGTTGATGATACGTTTAATTTTGTAATTTACATGTTTGCTTCCAATCCTAGGAGTTTTTTCTAATAAAACTTTGTAATTGATTAATTATTTCATTCTTTACTCTACAATATAAATTCCTAGACAATAAAAAAAGCTGCTGTCGTGACTTTCGTGACAGCAGCTTTTTATGGTTATCTCCGTGGACGTGGGTGATGATAAACATATTCTGGAAAGTCTGTAATTATCCCATCAACCCCAAGCTTCAATAATCGGTCAGCTTGTTCCTGTTCCCTTACTGTGTAAGGCCAGATTTTTAGTTTCTTATCATGAATTCGCTCAACTAACTCAGGGTTTAAAATGTTTTGATTTGGATTAAAATAATCCGCATATGTAGCAAACTCCTCTATCTCTTCATCTGTTACATCCTGCCAACTCATCCCTGCTAATACACCTAAAGGAACCCTCGGTAAAAGTGATTTTGTTTTGATTACCGAGTCATGGTTAAACGATTGAATAATAATTTTATTATTTCTAGGTTTATCCATATTTCTATCTTTCAGTGCTTCTGCTACTTTTTCCTCAATACCTGGATAAAGCTCAGGTGACTTCAATTCAATAAGAATTCCAATCTTCCCACGAAATTCATCCAACACTTCTTCCAATGTAGGAATTTTTTCTCCAGCATATTCATTACTAAACCAACTTCCAGCATCTAACTGCTTCATTTCTTCTAACGTATGCTCACTAACTAGTCCAGATCCATCTGTTGTACGATCTAAAGTAGTATCATGAATAATTACTAATTCCCCGTCTTTTGACATTTGGACATCTACCTCGATGTAGTCTGCCTTCATCCAAAAAGCCTTATGAAAAGCAGCCATCGTGTTTTCTGGAGCATGCCCTGATGCTCCTCGATGTGCGATGTTTTCTACATGATGTCTCTTCCCCATTGAATTACTAGCTGCAGACGTAGATACGGTGTACATCGCCATCATTACCAATACCATAACAAAAATTAAAAACATGCGTTTCATTCAATCTCCCTCTCCTTTGCAATGTATTTAATTCTATTGTATGGAAACATTATTAATTCGAACTAAAGGCGAGATTAAGAGATTGTAAGGAAAAACACATCGATAGTAATAGGAAAATTTTCATCATTACCATTGGCACGATAAAAAGAGCGATAAAATAAAAAATACTTGCGGTATCTCTTCACAAGTATTTTTTATCGATTATCGATTATTTTGTTTTTCGATGTTTCTGTTTGGCACTAAGTACAATTACTCCGATAATAAATAGAATAAATATCCCAACAACAAATCCGATAAACAGCCAATTCAAACCGTTATCTTCTTCGACAGTATATACTTCAGCAGTTTCTCGTGCCAAACCAAGTTTATATATTCCATCTTCGTCTTCCCTAACTGTGTTGTCACCTAAATATCCTCGTAATTCTACACCCGATGGCAAATCAGATATAGAAACAGATTGAGATTCCTCATCATTGTTAATTGCAATATACATGGATTCCCCTTCATAACTACGTTTAAATACCGTCATGGCTCCCTTCGAAGCTACCATTTGGTAATCACCATGCGTCAGTACTGGAAACTGGATGCGCAGAGAGGATATACGATTATGAAACTCTGTTAAGTCAGGATTTCCACTATTAAATTGAACAAGTTGCTGGACTTCTTCTAAACCTGTTCCATACATAGGTAGTTCGGTTCCTTGATATATTTCAGGTACGCCTGGCAATGTATACATATAGGTTAATGCAAGCTTCCACGTAGTCAGTGCATTCCTCCCATTTTCGGCTAAGGCTTGGGTAAAGCGTTCTGTTGTCTTGTCATCGATAAATATCATCTGAGAAGCATTCCCAGTCCCCAACGATTGGTTTAAATCCGATACAGGGGTTCCTGCTTTAGAAAAAACTTTCGCCATCTTCTCTTGCAAGGAGTAATTATCAACTGCATCGATATGATTATTTTCCTGTAATGACGTCGTATCAGCATGTTGATGTAGCACATCTGCAAGTAAATAAAAATCCTCATTTTTAGCTTTAATTGCCCGCGTTAAGTTCGTAATAAATTCCTGAGATGACTGATCAGCTGCATGTAATTTAAAGCCATCAATATCTGTTTCACTCATCCAATAATTGGCTACATCGATTAAGTATTGTTGAACAGCAGCATTACGTTGATTTAATCTGACTGCCTTTTCTCCCCAAGCTGTATTTATTTGATTATCTTCGTCGACCCAATCTGTTTTGTCACTATCTTCTATAATCGGGTGACTTTCTGCAACATAATTTGTTACGAATTCCATAATTACTTTTATATCCCGTTTATGCGCTTCTTCAATTAGGGTATGTAAATCTTCCATATTTCCGAATTGCTCTTCCACACTATAAAAATCTTCAATCCAATACCCATGATATCCTCCAGACGCATTATTCATTAGCGGGGAAAGAACCAACGTTGTATAGTCAAGTTCCTCAAAAGAATCGAGTTTCGCTGTAATCCCTTCCAAATCTCCACCATGATAAGCGTTTGGATCATCTAATTGAACTTGTTTGTCACGATCATGATTCAGGTTATTATACCGATCAATGATGATACTATATAAGATTTCTTCTTCTATTTCACTAGTTTGAGCTTGAGCATAACTTGGTGAATGAACGAAGAGCACAAATACAGCAATAAATAGTATACCAATTGTTCTTTTCATATTTACTTCCTCCATCATTCCATAATACCTCTTGTACTATTATCAATCTTTCATCTAATTAGTCAACATGGAATAAAGCTTTGTTAGAAATCATTCATAATTTTGAGGCCCTTCACTTCCTTCCAATGATAGCTATTCATTAATTGCTATCATAAGAAATCGTAGCAATGCAATCGGTCATACCTCGTTCTATAGAAAAAAAGATTGCCCTTGTTACGGACAACCTTACACTTCTTGTTCATTTAATTAAGCCCCATTGGTAATCTAAAGAAACCTAATGCTAGCAGAATAATAATTGCGATAACAAACTGCACCCATAACCCCTTTAATGGTTTTTGTTTTGGCAATCTAACGAGCAGCATTTCCATTATGGCAATCATCCAAATTCCAGCTAATCCTTTAACGATTGCCTCAGGCATAAGCGGACTCCCGTTGAAATAAGGAGTGATTAGGCTTCCACCCGTATACAGAATAAATAAGTAATCTAATCGGAGAATCATGTGCGTAATTTTTCCAGGTTTCATCTTTCCTTGTTTGTACATGACGTATGCAATTGTAAATAAAATAAATCCAAGAGCCCATGCAGTGATATGCATATGTGTATTCATTTCTTTACCTCCTGTCCAATATCAGTGACTACAGCTATCATACCATGTTACATCTCATAAATCATTCGAAAAAATCGTGACAAATTTCTGTATCAATTTCTGAATAAAAACTGTTATACTGTTTTTGTAGATTATTTTTAAAATTCGGAGGGATCATATGGTACAGACTAGTCAAGAAATTATTGATCAGACACAGGAATACGGTGCAAAAAACTATCATCCCCTTCCCGTTGTCATTTCAAAAGCGGAAGGTGTTTGGGTAGAAGATCCAGAAGGAAACCGATTTATGGACATGCTCAGTGCCTATTCTGCAGTAAATCAAGGACATCGTCATCCTAAAATTATAGAAGCACTAAAGAAACAAGCTGATAAGTTAACATTAACTTCACGTGCCTTCCATAACGATCAACTTGGCCCTTGGTTTGAAAAGATTTGTAAATTAACGAATAAAGACATGGTCCTACCTATGAATACAGGGGCTGAAGCAGTGGAAACTGCAATTAAGGCAGCAAGACGCTGGGCATATGATGTAAAAGGTGTAGATGAAAACAAAGCAGAAATTATCGCTTGTGAAGGTAATTTCCATGGTCGTACGATGACTGCAGTATCTTTATCATCAGAGGCAGAATATAAGCGCGGCTTTGGTCCAATGCTTCCAGGCATTAAGACAATTCCTTATGGAGATATTGAGGCGTTAAAGGGCGCTATTACCGAAAATACGGCAGGCTTTCTTTTTGAACCAATTCAAGGAGAAGCTGGCATCATTATTCCACCAGAGGGATTTTTGAAGGAAGCTTACGAAGTATGTAAAGAAAATAATGTATTATATATTGCTGATGAGATTCAAGCAGGACTTGCTCGAACTGGAAAAATGTTCGCATGTGACTGGGAACATGTTACCCCAGATGTCCAAATACTTGGAAAGGCATTAGGTGGCGGCGTATTTCCAATATCCTGTGTAGTTGCTAATAAAGATATACTTGGTGTATTTAACCCCGGCTCACACGGTTCAACATTTGGCGGAAATCCACTAGCGTGCGCTGTATCAATTGCTGCTTTAGAAGTGTTAGAAGAAGAAAATTTAGCCGACCGTTCACTAGAACTAGGAAACTATATGATGGATGAATTAAACGCAATTTCCAATCCATTAATTAAAGAGGTACGTGGCAAAGGATTATTTATTGGAGTAGAATTGCATGAGGCTGCTCGCCCTTATTGTGAGGCATTAAAGGAAAAAGGACTTCTTTGTAAAGAAACCCATGAAAATGTGATTCGCTTTGCGCCACCACTAATCATTGATAAAGAAGATTTAGATTGGGCAATCGACCAAATTCGTGAAGTACTAAGCGCATAGACGTAAAGCAGCTTGACTATTTCAAGCTGCTTTTATTTCGTCTTCTAAAAGTCTGTTTCTTTTTATACGTAAGACTTCGCCATACCCATTCTAGTGGACCAAATTGATAGTGTGTAAACCACCATTTGCTATAGACTACCTGTAAGCTATAAATAACTATAGCCATTACAATCCCTAAAATAGGTGACACTTTTCCATATAATCCAATTCCTATCCCATAAAACAATAAAAAACAAATAACGGATTGTGAAATATAATTGGATAGTGCCATTCTCCCTACATAAACAAAAGGTCTCATACACCATTCACCTACGGATGTTTGAGCTATTAAGGTAACCGATGTAATATAAAATAATGCCGAAAAGGTTCCACCGATATTATCTTGAATCATGGAGAACCAAGCAGGATTCCCGTAAAAGTATGGTCCCAATTTAAGTATCAAAAATAAAATGGATGAATAAAACCATAGTTTAAATAATATCGAACGATGCTGTGTTGGTTGATGCAGCCAACGTTTTCTAGCTACATACATCCCAAATAAGAATAACGGCAAGATAGTTGAAATAGAAAGAATGAGGCCTATGCCTCCATTTGCATACATCCAATCCTGGTAGTTTTGCGATAGGATGGCTGCCATAGATGAGCTTTGATAATTTTCAAAGGCTTGACTTATTAACATTTGATCATACGTATCTAAAAACTGACGGGAACTATATAACATGACTGTGAAAAGGCCGACAATAATTACAAGTAAACTAATTCCAAACCGCCGTATGGTCTTATCCCTTTGGTTTAAAAATAGTAAAGATATTAATCCTATTATGCCATAAGTTAGTAAGATATCACCATGCCAAATCAAAAAAGCATGAACCAATCCAATTCCTGTTAATATAAGCATCCTTCTAATTAAAATTGGATATACGGATACACGTCGGGATGTTAAACGATCCTTCATTAATTGTAATCCAAAACCAAATAAAAAAGAAAATAAGGTGTAAAAGCTAGCTTGAAAAAATATATCAATTACCGCTTGTGCCAAACGATCGATGCTAGAATTCCAAACGATCCCTTCTCCTCCGTAAATAAAAAATGGAGCACTAAATGCGCCGATATTTACAACAAGAATTCCAAATAAGGCAAATCCACGAGCAGCATCGATCCAACGAAGTCGGTCTTTCTCATTAACTGGTGTCATTGTAGTCATTTCCTTAATTCCTTTCTGTATTTTTTCTACCCTTTATTCTAGAAAAATTGCATTATTCCTGCCAAACGTTTCAACAAAAAACCTTATATACATAAACTAACATAAAGGGGGAATCTATATGCCCGCAAAAGTCGGTGCAGTGAAAGTAATTAACTTATCTTCCTCCAGTATTTTTAATATTGGGGATGTCTATTCGATGTCCCCAGATAGCTCTGCAAAAACTTATGCTGGTGGTGGATCATTTAACACAGGAGACGGAATTCGCGTCCACCTTGGAAATTCTAAAACATATGTGTATGATCCAGACAAAGTCGACCAGCCAGTGAACTAGCTATTGGAGGGAAAAACATGAATTTAACTGTCCATCAATCCATTAGTATATATATGATTAAAGTTGGAGCAATCACCAATTCATCTGTATTACAAATAGGAAGTACTGGAAGCCTTCAATCCCAATCAGATATTTATAACACAGGTGGATATGCAGAGCCTGTAGAAGAAGCTGAAGCAATTGGTGATACAACTCCGCTTGTCCCACTAGCCCCTTAACACGCACATTTTGGGTAGAAGTGCATAAATTAAACATAGGCATTCGTCTACCATCCATGGGAGGGGGTTTATTTTCATGAATTCAACTAATTGGTCTAATTATCTTAACGATATACATGAGTATATGAAGCAACAGGAAACCATTATCCAAACATTGATGTCACGAGTAAATCAACTTGAAGAGAGCCTACAACATACTAATTCGAATAAGATTGAAAAAGTGGAATACCATTTTGATCAATTAAAAATCGAACATTTAGATGGAACACTTCATATTGGTTTGTCGCCGCAGGATTTAGTAAATCTAGAAGAAAATGGATTCCCTAACCAACCAGGTACGCCGCCTAATTATCAACCACCTCTAAAACAAACCTTACAATCAGAATTAAGCAGTTATTTAAATGATTCAGGACCAACTATTATTCGTCAACTCGCTTCAGATCATAATGTAACCTTGGATGATGGTTATCCTTCTATTCTCATTAAGGATATCGAAAAACAACTACCCGGACGGATTGCCTATCATGAAAATGAAGCAACAAAGCACAGAAAAATACAATCAAGAGAAGAACTTCATGCCTATATAACAAATAAGATAAAGAGCGAAATTAATCAATCACTAGCAAGTTACATGCAATCTAGTAATCAAAAAGGAGAATAAGTATGAACATGGAAGTTCATAATTGGGGTTTAAATGTTGAAAATGTATCCATTGATAATGTTTCTGCATCATCTGTTTTCTTAATTGGGGATAACGACGAGATTAGCTTGTCATCCTTCTTTGATACCCCCCCAGAAGCATTTACAATCAGCAATATTGTACCTTTGGGACCTACGTAAGGAGTAAAACGTATGAATAAACGAACAGCAGATGTATGTGATATCTATACGAATTCTGTTTCCTTTAGTGGGATTGTAGCGATTGGAGATACCGTCGATGCAAACTTGGAATCAAGAGGAATCGCTGTACAAAAAGAAGGTGTAAGATTTACCAGAGAAGATGAAAAGTACTTTAACAATTATGCTTTATTTACACAGCAAGCCAATTGGATCCCTTCTTCAAAGAAAGTAAATAAAACTACCTTTCACCATGATGATAGCATTCAAGTAAACCATGTACGTACAATAGGTATAAGCTCCTCTTCCTTAATGCAAATAGGGAGTGTCAGTCATATTAACGCAGACGCAAGAATTAAACATTTTAGGGAATTAAGAGATTAGGATCTACACACCATTAGCTTACTTTAAACATAAGCTAATGTATGAAATACTTTTGTTAGAAGGTGGTAAAATGCCCGCGATTGTCGGACCGATAAAGATTGTTAGTGTAGGGGGAGGGGTCGTTAACTTCGGAGACTCCTTTTATTTATCTCCGAAGGATACAGCAAAAACAAATGCTGGATCAGGTTCATTAAATACTGGTGACTTTATCTGTACAAATAATGGAATTAGCTCAACAAATCCATTCGACCCTGATGGCTATGATCAAAATATTACAGCAAACGCATAAGACAAAAGGCAAGACCACAATCGTAATGGATTGTGGTCTTCGTCCCTTTCCTATAAACAACGCATTCAAAATTACTATTTGTTTCGGTTTACTTCCACCATGAGGTAGTAGTCTAATCATTTGACTTGTTAACATCGTTCTTGCATCGCACTTTTATCCAAGTATCACTCATTTGGAACTTCTACAAGCGCATTTTTAGCGAAAAAGTATAGATATGTCGCCTTGACAGGCTGCTTCCAAATTACTTCAATTGCATATCGGTATAATTTCATCTGTGTATAATACCGGTCAAGCATTTTTTGTTTTGTTTCTTCAGTCCAAGCTTCTTCGATAGCATCCGTCTTATAATCAATGATTATCCAACCCTCATCTTTCGGTATAATCCCATCAATAACCCCTTGAATTAACACATTCTCTTCTTGATTGCTCTGCCATGACGGATAAACTTCACTGGCTGGCAGTGCTAAACTGAATGGAACCTCACGATACAAGTTTGGTACTTCCCTCATATATTCGGCTAACTCTGTATCATAAAATTGTTCAATTGTTTGGAGATCAATACGTTCTACTTCTTCTTTGCTTAGAATCTCTTTCTCTACCATTTTTTCTAATTCTTCTTCGATTTCAATTAGAGTCAATCGGCGATTCATAGGCAAATGTTGCATAGCAGTATGGATAATCGTTCCTTTTTCCGCAGATGTGATTGTTTTTTCTCGCTGCATGAAAGCTGGTCGTTTAACGATCGGCTTTTGAAAAGGTGTTACGAGCTGTTCAGCACTATATTCATCTTTTAATTCCTGTTGCCGTTTTATTTCGGTAACTGTCTGTTTTGCTCTGGATATAGCTGCTTCCTTATAAGGATATATAAAACGCAGACGGTGATTCACTAGCTTACTAAGTTCGTTGTCTTTTAGTCCCTCCATTGGCTGCCATGTAGAGATATGGTTGAATAATTGTTCATCTTCATGTTCTTGTAACTGATCGGTATTTACCAATTCGCTTCCATGAATAAGCGTTACATCCCAATGTGAAGAATCATGTTGTACTGCAGAACTAATTATTTCCTGGAATTCATCTGTTCGAAGCAACTGATTTTCACGATGACGAAGCAATGCAGGGCCAACCCAGTCAAGATATGTTTTGGACTCCATTCGAAAATAAGCGGGAAGAACCCATTCTTGATGGTCACGAATTTTTTCCCATTTGTCAATTTTTTTTGTGAATGAAGCAACATTCCCGACCATAACCAGCTTTTCCTTAGCACGAGTTAAAGCAACATACAGGACACGCATTTCCTCAGCTAACTGCTCACGTAATTTTTCCCTTTTTAAGGCATGATAGAAAAGCGTCGGATAGGTAATTCGTTTAACTGGATCAATATATTTACTAGCAAATCCGTAATCTTTGTGTAGTAAATACTTCTGATTGAGATCCATGAGATTAAATTGTTTGTCCATTCCCCCTAACAGGACGACTGGAAATTCTAGGCCCTTACTTTTATGAATCGTCATAATTCGTACGACATCCTCCTGCTCACTTAAGGCACGTGCTGCCCCAAGATCATCTCCTCTTTCTTCCATTCGTTCAATAAACCGAAGGAAGCGGAATAACCCACGGAATGAAGTTGTTTCATACGTTCTTGCTCGATCATAAAGTGCTCGTAAATTAGCTTGACGCTGCCTCCCGCCTGGCATCCCTCCAACAAAATCATAGTACCCAGTCTCTCTATAAATTTGCCAAATCAGTTCCGACAACGCCCCTTGTCTAGAGGAGATTCGATACGTTTCTCGTTTATCTATAAACCGTTGTATTTTTTCAGCCGTTGTATTTATATGTTGTTTAACGTATTCCTTTAACGCATCATAAAAAGCAAAATTTTTACCAGCAAGTCGAATAGCAGCTAATTCCTCCTCATTTAACCCTACAATTGGGGATCGCAGTACAGAGGCCAGCGGAATATCTTGTCTTGGGTTATCCACGACTTTCAATAGACTTATCATGACTTTTACTTCAATTGCTTCGAAGTAACCTGAAGTTAACTCGGCATAAACAGGAATTCCTTGTTTCTTTAATTCATCACTAATTGCAGGTGCCCATGTCATCGAGCGTAATAAAATGACAACATCGCGATATTGCATATCTCGCTGTATTTGTGTTTCCTTATCGACAACTTGTAATGGCGCATCTCCTTTCTGTCCAATCCACTTTTTAATCTTATCTGCATATGCCCTAGCTTCCAATTCTGCTTTTTCTAAATCTCGAAAGTCCTCTTCCTCTGGCGTCTCTTGTTCTTCACTATCTCGATCAATAATCAATAATTCTGGATTTGGTTCAGAATAGGGTAATTCATCATACATCTTATTCCCATAAATCAGCTCCGCATTTTCGTCATAACTAATTTCACCCAGTGTTTCATCTAAGATTTGTCTAAATATATAATTAGTACCAGTTAAAACGGGTGCTCTGCTACGAAAATTACGAGCTAAATCAATTCGTTTCCCAGGATGATTCATCTGTTGAAACCTTTTGTATTTTCCTATAAATAACGTTGGTTCTGCATGACGAAATCGATATATACTTTGTTTTACATCCCCTACCATGAACCGATTCCCCGAACCAACCTGGTCACTGATCAATTGGAGAATTGTCTCTTGAACTAGGTTGGTATCCTGATATTCATCGATCAATAACTCAGAGAACTGCTGCTGGAAGCCTTTAGCAACTTTTGACGGTACAGGCGACTTGAAATCAAAACCATTTGTTTCATCAATTAATAGTTGAAGACAGTAATGTTCCAAATCCGTAAAGTCGACCATGGCTCGCTCACGTTTCTCGTCAATAAAGTGCTGTTTGAATTCCTTAACCAGCTCAACTAATTTTTTAATAACCGGTGTCATTTCCTGCATATCTTCTACATGGCTAGTTAAATCTCGGCTAAACCATTCTTGTTTCATATCATTCCAGCGTTTTTTATAATTGTTTCGTAGCTTTTGAACCTGCTTTTTTTTATCTTCATTGACATCAGACTTTTTACTAGGAAGCTTTCCAAAAGCGAGACTATTCATCATCTCATGTAATTGATTCCAGTCATGAACCGCATCCAATGCCTGCTGTAATAAATGCATATCATTTTCAACGGTTTCCACATATTGATAAGGGCCATCATTTTCCTTTGCAATGTTCCACGCCATTGCCATTTCTTGTTGAATCGCTTCAAACTTATGTTGAACTTCCCGCTTTAAAATGTCTAACCAAAATAAATCCTCTTGTTGATAGTCTTCCGGTATATAATACGCTTCAGCTAATTGGTCAAGCCATTGATCAGGCCATGGATTCTGTACAGCAAATGAATAAAGGGAAAGAATTAAATCCTCTACTTCTGCATCACTTCGGTCACTAGAGAAGCGATCAACGACTTGGAAGAATAATTCCTGCTCTTCTCCTTGCGAACCATACCAATTCTCAAATAATTCATCCATTACTTCCTGCTTAATTAAATCAGCTTCCATATCATTTGCAATTCGAAAAGCTGGATCGATATCTAATAGATAAGCATATTGTTTTACTACATCTAAACAGAATGAATGTAAGGTTGAAATCGAAGCACGCTGCAATAAAGATAATTGCTTTTTCAAATGAAGGGAAGAAGGATCATTTGCCAAAGCTTTTTCTAAAGCTGTACCAACTCGATTTCGCATTTCCTGTGCAGCAGCGTTCGTAAAGGTAACAACAAGTAAGGAATCAATATCTACTGGATGATCTTTATCTAATAACTTTTGAATAATCCGCTCTACCAAGACTGCCGTTTTTCCGGATCCCGCTGCTGCCGCTACGAGCACATCACTTCCACTAGTATAAATTGCTTCCTCTTGCTCCTTTGTCCAATTTACCATCCGTTCCCCTCCTCTTCTCGTAAATACTGTAATATCTCTTCTTCTTTCATATCCGTTAACTTTCGATAATCATTCGTTATCAAATCTGGATCAAATTGGCAAACGGAATGAAACGGACAATATGTGCAAGCTACGTGCTGTTTATATTGATATGGATTTAAATGGACTCCTCCGTTAGTAATATCCATTCCTGCTCCTGCCATCAGCTGATGCATATGGCTTTGTAAACTTGCAAAGGTTTGCTCATCTGCAATTTTTGAATAACTATAGAATCCTCCTTTTTTCTTCACACCAGCAGGTACAATTTGGCTTGATCCAGAATCTAATGCTGTATCCATCCATCTGACAATCTCTTCATCAGATAATAACAATCCCTGCATCTTATACTTTTTAAACAATTCTTCTTGAATCGTGACATCATCCATTTTTTCTTTTCCAGCTATCATTGGGTTGTGCACGTGGAAATATAAGACTCCAGCTGGTGTGGCCTTTACACCTAACCAGTTTTCAGAATGAGTTAACACTACATCTAAATACGTAAGCATCTGTAATGCTAATCCATAATAAACTTCGATTAGATTCAGTCCTTTTGCACTTGATTTATAATCAATAATTCGAAGGAACAAGGAGTCGTCTTTTAAGGCACGATCAACTCGATCTATCCGTCCACGCAGCATTAATTCGAACCCATTGTCTAATGGAATTGTTAATGGCGGTAGTTTTTGGTTTTGTCCAAATCCCAGTTCCAAGCCAACTGGTGAGAAATTACTTTGCCTGGCTTGCTCGCTAAGTACAAAGGCAGCACGTGCAATTACTTCTTCCAATTTTTGTTGAATGTATTTATATCGGTTTGAACTGTGTAATATTTGATGTTGTAAAACCGGCGCTAAGGATTTCACTGCTTTAGATGCATAGTTATTCGCATCCGTCTGGTTTAATTGTGCATAATCTTTTCCGTCTGATTGAATCCATTCCGTAATTGTTTTTAATGCCTCATGGAATAATTGTCCAATATCTGGAGCATCTAATTTATATGTTCTGCGCTCTTCCAGTCCTAAACTATATTTAGCAAAATGCTGATAAGAACAGCGGTAATAGGTTTCCAGACGAGAAACACTTGCTCTCACCTGTTTAGGATAAAGCTCTTCAACCGTTTCTTCTGATAGATTGATAGGTAAATTTTTGTAATATAAGCTTTGTAATACTTGATAAGTTGTATGATACTTCGGATCATGCTCAATATACCAATTCAGAACATACCACCAAATGGATTTAACTGGATAGCCTTTGCGATGCCTTGCTAATTGAGCAGTTAAGGCTGCCCTCGTTTTCGTAGGCGTTGTAATAAACCGACCTGCATCCAATAATTCATCTGGATCTTGCAAAAATAGATGATTACTGCAACTTGGGAATAAGTCTTCCATTCGTTTGATTAACTGAGATGGCATTTTTGTTTTGCCTTCTTCATCACTAAGAGCATAGCTAATCCATAATCTATCTCTTGGCACTGTAAAGGCAATATACATGTAGAACCAATCGTCTAGAAGCTGTCGTCTACTACTTTCTGCTAATTGCAGACCGTGACCTGCCAATATTTCTCTTTCATGTTCATTAATGAGTCCGTCTGAAGCAGGTTTCATTGGCCATACTCCTTCGTTAACTCCGAGAAGAAATGCGCAAGCAATTCCACTTATACGTGAACGGTCGATAGAACCAACAATCACATGATCAATACTAGGAGGTACATGCGCAAATGTTAATGTTTCAAACCCGGCATCCAATGTTTTTCGGAATGTTGTTAGGGATATTGTTTCATCTCCAGCCATTTCAACCATTTCATCAAACAATTGGATTACAGCTTCCCAAACTTGCTCCTGTTCTCTCCCTTTTTCTAGCTCATTATTTTCATCGAAATCTGCACGCATTTGTTCCAAACGGGCCGGAACTTGTAACTCTTCTAATAATAAGTAAATAACTTCACATTTTTCTTGAATCGTATTCGCTTGTCTAATCCTGTTATCAAATGATCCTAATGCCTGTACAACTTGTTTACGATATTGATTTATTCTTATTTGTGCTGTTTTCTCTGCATCGGTTTGTGCTGATTGTTCAAAACCGCGAAATCGCTGAAACACCCACTCTTCATCACTAAGCCAGCGCTCTCGTGAGCGAATACCATATTCTAAGACATAATTCTCTAGCTCATCAATGGCATCTGCAGTTAATGGATATTCGTTATTTTGAATGGGAATAAAACCTGTTTTTAACACACGAAAAACAGCATCATAACGCCAATTGCCTTCCACTATATCTAGCACTGATCGGATAAATTCAATTAATGCATGGTTCAACATGGTACGCTTTTCATCAATAAATACCGGAATTTCGTAATCACTAAAAATGGTTGTAATCAAATCATGGTACGTATCCGTTTGTCGAATAAAAACTGCGATATCCTGATATCTATAGCCTTCATCACGAACAAGCCGAGTAATTTCCTGTGCAGCTCCTTCGACCTCCGCACGAGGGTGAACAGCTTCAGCAATTTGTAAAGGAACCTCTCCGCGATATTCCGGTACAGGGCGAATATCAAAATTCCGTTCTAAATGAGCAAAATGAGGGCGATCTCGAAACCTCCCATTTTCCGGATCTAATTCAATATTCGCTTCAATATTCACTTGATTTACTTCTGCTGTCTGTTTCAGCATAAAATATGTCTCGGTTGTTTGATAAAATAAATCTAATTCAGAAGCCTCGTATTCTTCTGGCTTTTCCACTGTTAAAGCTACCGTGACCGTTTTACATTTTTTCATAAGCGCTTCTACTACCATCATTTCTGTTGGTGTAAAACGGTGAAAACCATCGAAGTAAATTTCGGCTTCACTTAATAAAGAAGACGCTGGGATTTTATCTGCTAATAATTGCAGTTGATCTTCTCCATCTATATATTTCCCTTGCAAGGCAAATAATAGCTTTTCATATATATAGACTAAATCTTCTAGCTTATTTACCAGACCTACTTCCCCAGGTTCTTTATGTACATAGTGCTCAATTTCTTCAATTTGCATATGCAACGTCTCAGGGGTGATTGTATAACGTTTAAACTCAGTTATCATCGTTTCCAGCTGCTGGAGAAATCCTTGTTTCTCCATCGCTTTTTGAAATACACGCCAATCTCCCTGCTTTTCTTCAATTATCTTACGAAGCATCATTTGGATTCCGATGGTACTAATAAATTGTTTCGTTCCCCCACCTGTTTCCTGCAGTACTCTCCAAGCTAATCGAGAGAAACTTGCAACTTGTGCGCGAATACTTCCGGTAATCTCACTATTATTAAACAGGGTATACTCCTGTTGAAATGTCATCTGATCTGGTACAATATAAAAAATTGGTGGACCTTGTGGATCCTCCAGTAGTTTTGCTTTTATTTCGTCTAAGGAACGACCACTCTTCCCCGTTCCTGCTCGTCCTGTAATAAAACGGAGTCCCATTCTGTTTCCTCCATTCAGTTATTAAACAATTATTAATAAGATATATTTACTGCATAAAGAAGCTCTTATCTTTTATTTTATCAAAGATAAGAGCTTCTACATAACTATTTGCCAAGGCTTAAACTTGCTTGTGAAAGCGGCCAATACTTCACATCTACTTTGCCAACGAGCTGTGTCTGTGAGATAAAACCAAAAGACCTGCTATCTAAACTATCTCCGCGATTATCGCCCATTACGAATAGCTTTCCATTCGGCACGGTTTTTTTACCAGTAACCTCTTTTAAATTGAAATTCTCTGTATATGGTTTTTCTCCAGTTGTCGCTTTTGCATAATCATTTAGAAATTCTTCCTCTACATATTTCCCATTGATATATAATTTATCGTCTCTATATTCTATTTCATCACCTGGTATTCCAATAACTCGCTTAACATAGTCTTCTTGTTTATTCGCATGAAACACAATGACATCAAAACGATCAACATCTGCTAAATCATATACTACTTTATTAACCATTAGCAAATTACCATCATTTAATGTCGGTTCCATCGATTCTCCATCTACCACATAGCTTGCAAATATAGCTGTACGGAATACAATTGCAAGAATGACTCCAAGTAAAATAACTGGAACCACTTTCCGATATTTTATTTTCTTCATGTTCATCTTCCTCCAGAGTAAGTTCTCTTAACATCTTACCCTGGTTTATCCCGTCTTAATCGTTCTCAGAGCCCATTTTATCCTTTAACAGCGCCTTTTTTTGCAACCGTTTTTCAATATATTTACCAATCATCCAAAATAAGACAATACATCCACCAACTACAATCGTCTTAACTGGATTTTTGGCGAACTCCATAATACTTGAACCTACATAAGCAATTGAAAAAATCATTACTGATTTCCCCATGATCACAGCCAATATAAACTGTTGCGTGCTTACCTTTGATAAACCAGCAACAACATTAATCACTGCCGATGGAGAAAATGGAAAGCACATAAGCAAAAATAAGGGTCCAAAACCATGTCTCTCTAACCAGCTAGTTACTCTCTTCACTTGTTTATTTTCCCGAACCGCTCTAAACACTTTCCTATTACCAAGCTTACGAATAACTAGAAAAACAAGGATAGCTCCAAGTCCAGCTCCTAACCAAGATAATAAAAATCCCTCCATTAGTCCATAAGCAGCCGCATTCGCAAATACAAATACAACCAGTGGGAGAAATGGCAGAAATGCTTCCACAAACGGTAACAATATCCCTGGAAGCGGTCCTAGATTCTCATAGTTATTTAGTAATTGCATGATATATTCATCAAAAGTGTCATTTTCAATCATCGTTTTCCAATCTGATAGTTGAACGTCTAATAAAAACATGCAGTAAATCTCCTCAATATGTAAAAGATCAAGATATTAGATATATGTATATTTTAATGTAATCCAATAGATATGCATAGTAATATCACTATTTTGCCACTTTCTTTTCATTTTTAAGCCTTGTCTATTGAATATTTTATATGATTTAGCATATACTAGATAAAGAACAAATGTTCTGTTTAAGGAGGGAATTATCATGCGCTATCTAAATGAAGAGGAATTTACCATTGCCTCACGTTTTCTATTTCTATCGATGGCCATGGTCGTGATACAACAAGATATCCAGCATATCCAAAACGGAGGATTTAAAATAAAAGAGCCATATATGGAACTGTTAAAGAAAATGGAAACAGAAGCATTAAATGAACGAAGAAGCTTGCGCAAAACAATGCAAACCATGCAATTAAAAGTAGTTACCTTAGAAAAAAATGATTCCTTTTCTTCTTATCTGTTCCTTTGCCGAGGGCGTGAAGAAAAACGAAATTATTTTAATCCTGCTATTCGCAAAAAAGTACAGCTTATTATTCGGGAATTGATGCGAAAAACTCTGCAGTCCGACCCCCAATTTGCTTTTGTAGAAACTTAATCCGATTGTCCAACAAGTAGCGAAATTGAGCTGTTCGCTGAATCTGATTTAAAGCAGATCCATATGATATATCAATCAATATACGTTTTCCATTTTTAAATAGGATTTCTGTACCATAGTTATCTGCTTTTAAAACTTGATCAATATGGGAATGGGCAATCCATGAACAATTTGAGCTTGTGGGAGAAGTGGTAGGGAAGAAATACATACCACTAATTGGATCAATCGTAATTGGAGCTTTATGGGTGATGCCGCAAATGTCTTTTGTCCCTTCTTGCCTGCCTTTTAGACTTGAACCGAAAAACTTGCACGCATGATCAACAATTTTACTAGGAGAATAATTAACAGGATACTCTGCTTCTTCTTCCAATACCATAGTAATTGGTTTATTGCTAGAATTACGTTGAGCTACAAGTGCTACGGTTAGAGGAGTAACTTCTGGAGATTGCATATAAAGATTTATCAAAAATTTTCATCCTTTCTATAAAAATAGAAAAGAAAGTGGCTTATTTACTAATTTAACAAATTTATAGGTAAAATGGAATATAAAATCTATATTTTCTAAAAATTAGATGATGTAGTGTCTTTTTCTTTTTCCGTTATGACGTCCCCTTCGCTGCTATACAATCTTTCTTTATGTTCGAATACATCAAATTGCGGGTTTAACAAAGTAAATGTATCTAGTTCTTTTGTTGAACGGTTAGATTCAAAGCCCATTTTTATCCCTCCTTCTTCTACTCATTCTCCCCCAGGATTAATATGTTATTCATACACAAAAAAGCTTTAAGGTGTAGTTAATACCTCAAAGCTTTAGGGAAGTTAATAGCGAACTTTATCTCTTAAATTTTTACGCAGAATCTTACCTGTTGTGTTTTTTGGTAATTCCTCTAAGAAATCAATGGACGTAGGGACTTTATATTTCACTAAATGGGCTTGGCAATATTCAATTAAGTCTTCTTCTGTCAGTGAGGGCTTATCGATGACTACAAAACTATGTACCGCTTCACCAGTCTGTGGATCTGGGACACCAATAACCGCAACTTCAGTCACATTCGGATGAGCATATAGTACCTCTTCTACTTCACGTGGATAAACATTATACCCGCCGACAAGAACCATATCTTTTTTTCGATCTACTATATAAAAATAGTTTTCATCATCCATACGAGCCATATCACCAGTATAAAGCCAACCATCCTTTAAAGCAGCCGCTGTTTCTTCTGGCATTTTATAGTATCCCAACATGACATTTGGTCCACGCACAATTAGTTCGCCTATTTCTCCAATAGGAACTTCTTGACCTAGCTCATCCACGACTTTATTTTCAACATTTAAAATGCTACATCCAATTGATCCTGGCTTTCGCGGACGATCCAGCGGATTAAAACAAGTGACAGGAGAAGCTTCTGATAATCCATAGCCTTCGGAAACTTTAACATGAAATGCTTCTTCAAACGCTTTTAATAATGAAACGGGCATAGAAGCGCCCCCAGAGATGCACAAGCGAATACTTGAAAAATAATCGACTTTCGCCTTCCCACCTCGCAATAAATAGTTATACATTGTCGGCACACCAGCAAAAATGGTTGCTTCATTCTGTTTGCTTATTTTAAATACTTCTGTTGGAGAAAACTTAGGTAAGATAAGCACTGTTCCCCCGTTCATTAACGGCGCATTAAGCGATACGGTCAAACAGAACACATGAAACATTGGCAACGCAGCAATAACGCGATCATGTTCGTTTATCTGCAAATAATCTGCTGTATCTTTAGCATTGGAGTATAGGTTCTTGTGGGAAAGCATAGCACCCTTAGGTGTTCCTGTCGTCCCTGATGTGTATAGAATAATTGCCATTGAATCCTCTTCTAATACTGGACCGGTAAAGTGGGGAGATCCTAATTTTAAAACCGCTGTGAATGATTTTGAATTTTCTTGGAGAAAGGAAACAGGTTGTTGATTAGAATGAGAATCACAAACGATGTAATGGTTAACCTTTGAAAATTGGTCATTGATCGTCTTAAATTTCTCAAGTAAATTATCCATGGTAATAATGGCTTTGACATCTCCATTTTTAATAATATAGCTCATTTCAGTTGATGTATATAACGGATTGATTGGAATGACAACTAACCCAAGCCGTAACGCGCCGTATAATCCAACAATATAATAAGGACTATTTCCGACAATCAAAGCAACATGGTCACCTTTTTGATAACCTAAAGACATCAAACCAGAAGCAAACTGCGTGATAGCACGATCCAACTCAGCATAGCTTGTTTCTTTTCCTTGATATACATAAGCTATCTTTTCCGGATACTGTTTAGCAGTCTCACTTAATTGATCACTTACATTCACTAATATTCCTCCCTGAAAAAATATGAATGAATGATCATTCATATTTTAAGATTTAAAAGAAGATGTACACGAAACAATCTTCTATCCGTCAAAACCATATGAATTATTTTACTATTTCAAGTATAAAGTACTGGTATCTTCTTTTCAAGTGGAAGCGCTGCCAAAATATTATATAAACCTAATCAAAAAGCAGCCCCAAATAAAAGGCTGCTTTTACTTAATATATCAAGTTGACAAAATCCTCTTTTGAAATCCTTCCTAGATAGTGTGGAACATCCACACCAGCAAGTGCTTCTTCTATTGCTTGTCGATTATGGCGGACTCCAGTTAGCTTGTCCTCAATAACACTAATTTCTCCAACTCCAAAGAAATCTCCGTAAATTTTGCAATTCTCAATAATTCCTTTTTTGACATCAAGGCGAACATCTACAAAGCCAGCATCAAATTTATAAGATTCTTGAATATTAAAGGATGGAGACTTCCCATAGTTCCATTCCCAATTTTGATAGCGCTCTCTGGAAATTTGATGGACATTTTCCCAATCTTCTTCGGATAGTTCATAACGAGGTACGTCTATTATATCGTCTACATGGAAGACATATTGCAATATAATTTCTTTAAACTGCTCTACTGTAATTTTATTTTCTAGAAACTCCGAAATATTTGCGACACGGCTACGAATGGATTTGATTCCTTTAGATTCTATTTTTTCTTTTCTTACATTCAATGCAGAAACAACGTTCTCAATTTCAGAATCAAGCATGAGTGTGCCATGACTAAACATTTTACCTTTTGTAGAATACATGGCATTTCCAGAAATTTTCCTGCCTTCCACAGTAAGATCATTCCTCCCTTTTAATTCGGCAGGTACCCCAAGTTTATTTAATGCATCTACCATTGGTTGTGTAAACTTAGCAAAATTTTGAAAGCTATTCCCGTCATCCTTCGTTATAAAGCTAAAATTCAAGTTTCCTTCATCATGGTAAACAGCGCCTCCACCGGAAAGACGACGCACTACCTTTATTCCATTCTCATCCACATATTGCGTATTGATTTCTTCTACAGTATTTTGGTTACGCCCAATAATAATAGATGGTTCATTCACGTAGAATAGTAAATATGTATCCTGTTCGCCAAAATTTTTCAACACATATTCTTCTAAAGCAAGATTAATTGATGGATCAGTAATACCTTTATTATCAATAAACTTCATACGTTTTTACTCCCTTCAATATAAATAGGTCTTTTGTATAGTTTAAGTTTAATGTAAATTAAAGGAGTAATCAAAAGATAAACCTAGCTTTCCCAAATAAAACCGGCATGAGCTAATTGAACCGTTCTAGAAAAGACTTCCTTCGTCTCTTCAATTAATTGGTTACGATCTCCATATTGTGGTAAGTGGCTAAGCAGTAATTGCTTTACATTTGCTTCCTCTGCAATCTTACCACCTTGTTTACTTGTCATATGTCCAGCATTTTCTCCATCTTGATCGGCATAAAAATTACAATCCGTGATTAATAAATCTGCATTTTTTGCAAATGGTATCCACTCCTTTCGGTAACTTGTATCAGCCGTATAGACAATACAATTTGTTCCATCAGTAATACGCATTCCATAACAAGGTACGGGATGTTTTGTCTTTAAAAAAGAAATGGTAAAGGCTCCCACTTCCAAAGATTCTTTTGGATCATATGCCACTCCCTTTGTATATGTATGCGTCAAAGATTGAAATCCAGCTTCATCTTCCTCATGTCCATAAATTGGTAATACTTTATCCTTTCCTGTTATATAATAGGTAACTAATCGGGCATATTGCAAAACACCAATATCAGCAACATGATCAAAATGATAATGAGAAAGAATGACTGCATCAATCTCGGTAACTGTCTTATATTGCTGTAATTTTGCCAAGGCACCACTCCCCATATCAATGACAAGGGAAAAGCCACCTGATTCAAGTAAATAACAGGAAGTCGCTTCATTTGGAGCAGGATAACCTCCCCAATAACCAATAACCGTAAACTTCATAGGTACACACTCCTAATTTTAGTTTTTGTTGTAACACAGTGTTGACTGATTGAATACTGTTATATTACAATAAAAATAATTCAAACTAGAGGAGGAGAAATCACATGATGAACGTCATCGAATTTTTTCGTAATTTACCTAAGAAAAAGTGTAGTAAATGCGGAAATGAAATGATAGAGAAAGCCGATTGCTATGGTAATTTATGTGACGATTGTGATCATCCAGCTAGGTAACACCTTCTTTATTCTTCTTTCTACTGTACTATACGCATATCCAATGTTCTACCAACAGCTATCCATTGATAGCTGTTTTTTTCTGAAAAAACATACCATTATTACTATTTTTATATTATAATTACTTAGAGTTACGAAATAGTTAAGAGAAAGGGGTATACATACGTGGTAACAAGACCTAAACGTTCGGAAGTGCCAATGGAACTTACCTGGGATCTATATGACTTATTTCCAACTTATCAAGCATGGGAAACAGAATTAGAAGCTATTCAGCAAGATGTACATAAAGTCACCCGTTTTAAAGGTAATTTAGGAGAGAATGCTGAGACATTAGATCACTGTTTAACTACGTTTGAGGATTTTCAAAAGCGTGTTATTCGAGTAGCAGTATATGCTAATTTACGCTCAAATGCAGATGGAACAAACCCAATCAATCAACGTGATTCTTCACGCGTTGCGAAGGCGATAGCCTTGATTAATACAGAACTTGCATTTATAGAATCTGAATTATTAGATCTTCCTGCACACACCATTGATTTATTTTTACAAGAGCAGCGTTCCCTGCAACCCTATCTAAAGATGCTCAAAGATGTGATGGAAAAGAAACCATATGCACTTGCACCGATCGTAGAGAAAACCATTGCTGCTTTATCAGAAATTCATGATGCTCCTTATATGATTTACCAACGAAGCAAATCCTCTGATCTGACATTTGATTCGATAACGGATGATGCAGGAAATGAACTTCCCATGTCAGCTGCTTTATATGAAGACCGATATGAGCTTGCCGCAGAAGAAAATACACGAAGGAAAGCATATAAATCCTTTGTCAGGACATTAGATCAGTATAAACATACTTACGCAGCTGTATATGCAACAGAGGTTACGAAGCAGGTAACCATGGCCAAACTAAGAAACTACTCATCTGTTACTGAAATGCTGCTTCATCCACAACAAGTAACATTTGAAATGTATGAAAACCAGCTCCAACTATTACAACAAGAGTTAGCTCCTCACATGCGCCGGTTTGCTAGGCTAAAACAAGAGAAGTTAGGTTTACCTGAATTACATTACTATGATCTCAAAGCACCGTTGGATCCTGACTTTAATCCAGTAACAACATACGCAGAAGCCACTTCTACTATTTTAGATGCTCTAACGATTATGGGAGAAGAATATCGTGGCATTACCAAACAAGCTATTGATAATCGCTGGGTAGATTTAGCTGATAATGTTGGGAAAGCAACAGGCGCTTTTTGCTCTAGTCCATATGGGGTACATCCCTATATTCTCATTACATGGACAGATACGATGAGAGGAGCCTTCGTCTTAGCCCATGAATTAGGCCATGCAGGACATTTTTATTTGGCGGGAAAGAATCAATCCCTTTTGAATACACGTCCATCTACTTACTTTGTGGAAGCTCCATCCACCTTGAATGAATTACTCCTAGCCAACCATTTATTAGGTAACACAAACGATAAACGAATGAAACGTTGGATTATTACCCAACTACTTGGAACATATTATCATAATTTTGTTACGCATCTTTTAGAAGCAGAATTTCAAAAAAATGTATATCAATCGGCAGAAACAGGTACTCCACTAACTGCTAATGTATTATCTGAATTAAAAAGAGGAGCGCTTAAAAATTTTTGGCAAGACACTGTCACTTTCGACGATGGTGCAGGACTAACTTGGATGCGACAACCTCATTATTATATGGGATTATATCCATACACCTATTCTGCAGGGTTAACAGTATCTACGGCTGTTGCAAAACAAATTCAAGAAGAAGGGCAGCCTGCAGTCAATCGCTGGCTTGACGTGCTAAAATCAGGTGGAACGATGAAACCATTGGATCTGATTCAAAAGGCAGGTGTTGATATGTCAAAACCAGATGCAATTAAAGATGCTGTTGCTTTCGTCGATTCACTGATTGATCAGCTCGAAGAAAGCTACAACTAAATTATTAAGCACCTGTTATTTCATCCATGTTTGAAGTTATAAAGTTTTAAAAAGCTTGAGAATCATTTTCTCAAGCTTTTTTAAGGGTCTTTTTAGTTAAGCTTTAGCGTTAGGTTTCATAAATTAATCTTGTAAAAAACGCAATACTTCGCTTACCGTATTCTCCCCTTGTTCAATACAATCAGGGATGCCTGCACCATCATAAGAGCAACCTGTTAAGAAGACACCTGGAAGATATCTTTCGGTCTTTCTTCTTACTTCAGCTAGCCGTTCGACATGACCGACAGTGTACTGTGGTCTTGCATTTTTCCAACGCGTTATGACACAAAACTCAGGATCATCCTTGATTTTCATTATTTTATTCAAGTCATTAAGTACAATATCTGTCAGCTCATCGTCTGATAAGTCTACTATATCTTCGTTTCCAGGTCTGCCAACATAACAACGCAATAAAATTTTTCCTTCAGGAGAAGTCGTTGGCCACTTTTTATGGGTCCACGTACATGCAGTAATTTGATAATTACTATTTCTGGAAACAAGGAAACCAGTACCATCTATATCATTTTTTATCGCCGATTGGTCAAATGCTAAGACCACATTTGCGGTTGATGTTGCTGGGACACCTTTAAACACATGGAAGAAATCATATTGACTAAAAATTTTTGGAACAGTAAGGTGAGGAGTCGACACAATAACGGCATCTGCCTGCAAAACATTTCCATCACTTAATAGAAGATGATAACCATAATTCTTTTTCTCAATATGATCAACTGCCGTTCCCTTATGAAGCATTCCTAGATCTAATTTATCCTCAAGCCGGTGTATTAATGTCTCCAATCCATTTTTAAATGAGAAGAAGGCTCCAGAAGATGGTTGGTTACGCTTCGTTTTCGTCGGCTTCGGCATTGTCTTGGATAACCCTTTCATTACACTGCCATAGGTTTGTTCTAGTTCTAAAAAGGTTGGATATGTTGCTTTCAAGCTCATCTGATCAATATTTCCAGAATGAATCCCAGATAACAGTGCTTCCACTTGGTTCACTAACAATTCATTACCAAAACGACGTCGAAAGAAAGCGCCTAATGATTGATCCGTATCTGCTTTTCCTTTTGACACCATGATATCAGCTAAAGCACGTATTTTACCTTTAGAAGATAAAACTGTTGATGATAAAAGGGAACGAACATTTTTCGGGACTCCCATATACGTTCCTTTTGGCATCTTATGTAATTTATTATCAACTAAAAGATAAGATTGGCCAGTTGCATTACGAATAACTTGATCTTCTAGACCTAATTCTTTCACCAATTTCATAGCTGTAGGTTTGCGGGATAATAACGAATCAGGACCTTGTTCAATCGTAAACCCATCACGCTTTAAGGTTTTTATTTTTCCGCCTAAGCGTTCACTTGCTTCTACCAGCTTTACTGTATAAGGAAGCTTTTTTGCTTTTATTTCTCTTTGTATGTAATAGGCTGCGGATAACCCAGTTATTCCGCCACCTATAATCACTATTTGTTTGCTCGGTTTCATCTAACCTCACGCTTTACCTTTTTCATAACCACTTCAGCTAATGTTTTAATAAATTGTGGATGAACATTTGGCATTTCCGGACGATAATACGACGCACCTAATTCATCACATACCACTTTGCATTCATAATCATTGTCATATAATACTTCCAAATGATCTGCAATAAAACCAACTGGGGCATAGACAAATGCACGATATCCTTTTTGCTCAAACAGTTCTCTTGTTAGATCCTGAACATCAGGTCCTAACCATGGATCTGGCGTATTGCCTTCACTTTGCCAACCAATTTCATAATGCGTAATACCCGTTGCCTCAGAGATTAGCTGTGCCGTTTCTGCCAATTGTTGTGGATAAGGGTCGCCATTTTGCAATATTTTCTCCGGAAGACTGTGAGCAGATACTATCAATACTGCTTTTTCTCTATCTTCATTGGGCATTCCATTATAAACAGCATTAATCTGATCAGCCCAGTATTGAATAAATCTAGGCTCATTATACCAGCTTTCTACGGATGTGATAGAAGTTACACCATACTTCGCCGCCTCATCATTCGCTCGTTGGTTATAAGATTTTACACTAAACGTAGAATAATGTGGAGCTAACACAATAGACACGGCTTCCTCGATTCCGTCCTCAGCCATTTGTGCAACTGCATCTTCAATAAACGGCTCAATATGTTTCAGTCCGATATATGCTTTAAATTCGATTTCATTCTGTACTTCATTTAATGTTGCTTCTAAGGTTTCAGCTTGCTGTTCTGTGATTTGGGCTAATGGAGAAATTCCACCGATTGCTTTATAACGATCTTTTAAATCTTGCAATGCTTCTTCATCTGGTTTCCTTCCATGGCGAATATGTGTATAATAACGCTCAATATCTTCTTCCTTATATGGTGTTCCATATGCCATTACTAATAATCCCATTTTTTGTTTTGCCATTTTCAAAGCACCTCTTCACTTAATAATTTATTAATCTTTCCCTGTGTATTCATGAATAAAGGCTGTTAATCTTTTAAGTGTAGCTGGTGTAATATCTGGTGTAACACCATGCCCCAAATTAAATACATGATTTCCATCTGCACGACCTTCATCCAGAATGGACGTTGTGCGTTTCTCAATTGTCTCCCAATTTGTAAGTAATATCGTTGGGTCTAAGTTTCCTTGAATTACTTTAGTTACACCCATTTGTCTTGCTTCCATAATAGATGTACGCCAATCCAGGCCGATCACATCTACTGGCAGGTCATTCCATTCCAGAAGAAGATGTCTTGCTCCTACACCAAAGATGATTAACGGAACATCATGTCGTCTTAATTCAGAAAAAATGCGGGTCATGACAGGCTTAATAAAGATACGATAGTCCATAACATTTAAATTTCCTACCCACGAATCGAAGATTTGAATAGCTTTCGCACCAGCTTCGACTTGTGCATCCACATACGAAATGATCATATCAGCTAGCTTATCCATTAACGCAAACCAAGCTTCAGACTGTCGATACATAAATGCTTTTGTTTTGTTGTAATTCTTAGAAGGACCACCTTCAATCATATAACTTGCTAATGTAAATGGTGCACCACTAAAGCCAATTAACGGTACTTTCAATTGTTCTTCTGTCAGCAAGCGAATGGTATCGAGAACATAAGGAACATCCGCTTGTGGATGAATGGTTCCCAATTTCTCAACATCCTGTAGGGAAGTAATTGGATTATGAATTACTGGACCGATACCAGATTTAATCTCCACATCAACTCCGATGGAAGGTAATGGCGACATTATGTCCTTGTACAAAATCGCGGCATCAACATCATAATTTTCAACAGGAAGCCTTGTTACATAAGCACATAATTCCGGTTCATGCGTAATTTCAAATAACGAATACTTTTCTTTTAGCTCACGATATTCTGGCTGCGATCTACCTGCCTGCCTCATAAACCAAGTGGGTGTATAATTAGTAGTTTCTCCTTTATATGCTCGAATTATCGTATCATTTAATTGCTTTGACATACCATCCATCCTTTTCACGTACTACTTTTGCCACTAATAACTATATCGATTTCAATAGAAACTGTATAGTAATGGTTATTGATTGTCATGAATTTGTCTAAATTACCAAGAAAGCTTGACAGATTCTGAGCGCTTTCCTTCTGTTTTGGTTAATGGATTGTAAGGAACGATATAATAGCTCTTTGAATGAAATAGAGCATTATCGATTACAAACTCTCTCTTTCCTTCGACCTCTCCAATGCGTTCATCAATCCCCTCTTTCTCTCGGTAAATACGATAGATGACACGCTCGTCATTGGATCCCTGCCAGGTTAATTTTCCTTTTCCAAAAGGTAGGCTTCCAAACTGATAACTTACTTGTACGTTTTTTATTTCTGGAAGTTGAATTGGTTTTGGTAAGGCCGATACCGCTTCAGGTTTAGCAAATGTCTCTGTTAGGGCTTGTTCTTTATCTACCTCTGTTAAAATCGATTTTACTAACCTAGTTGGATATTCACTTCCTCCTGTTAGAAAATGCGCTTTATCGGATGTATCGTATCCCATCCACAATGTCATTACATATTGTGGTGTGTATCCAGCGAACCAAGCATCCTTGGTTTGCCCTTCTACTTGCGGGTGTTGTGTTGAACCTGTTTTTCCTGCTAATGCTTTTGAATAGTTTCCTGAACTTGCAGTCCCACTTGCAACGGTTTCCTCAAGCATTTCTGTCATATTCCAAGCCACCTGGGGGGCGAACACTTCTTTCATCTCTGGATTAGCTTTGAAAAGGGTTTGTCCATTTTGTACGATTCGTTCAATTGAATGCGATTCAACCATATTACCATTTGTAGCAAAGGAACTATAACTTTCCATTAATTTAGCAGGGGTAACACCTTTTGATAATCCACCTAAAGCAATTGCTAATCCATCATCCTCTACTGATAAATTCATATTATCTAAGTATGCCTTTCCAGTTGAGATTCCAATCTCATTTAATAACCATACAGCTGGAGCGTTTTTCGAATGAACAATCGCTTCATAAATTGAAACCGCTCCTGTATATTCGTTATCATAATTTTCGGCTGTATAACCATCATAATCAATTTTCTGATCTGGTATAAGTGTGTAAGGCTGATATTTTTCATTTTCCATCATTGCGGGCCCATAAACCGCTAATGGTTTCATGGTTGAACCTGGTTGTCTTGCAACGGTAGCCCGGTTTAAATCACCTAATTGGAAATCCCTACCACCGATCACCGAAACAACTTTGCCCGTTCCATGATCCATCATCATAAAAGCCCCTTCGACCCCTTCTGTATTCCCTGGGAAATAATCAGCATTTTTAAACTGTTCATAGGCTTTCTCTTGCACGTGATTATCCATATTTACAATGATACGATAACCACCTCGCTTTAACTCTTCTAAGGACATATCGTGCTTACTAGCTGCCTCTTTCATTACATAATCGACATAACTAGCTGTCCATGGGGACGGATTCCACTTATTCACTTCTAATCCAAGCGGCTTCTCTTCCTCTGTAGCCAGTTGTTTTGACGTTAATACCCCGGTTGCTTCCATAGCATGAAGCACTGTGTTTCTACGACTTTTTGCTTTTTCAGGATGATTAATTGGCGAATATCCATTAGGCGCTTTTGCCATTCCAGCCAACATCGCTCCTTCATCTACAGTCAGATCTTTAATATTTTTTGAAAAATAATACTCTGCGGCTGTAGCTATCCCATATACCCCATGTCCAAAATAAATTTCATTTAAATATAATTCTAGAATCTTATCTTTAGATAATGTTTGTTCTAGATAAACAGCTGCCATTACTTCCTTTGTCTTTCGCAACCACGTTTTATCATTTGTTAGAAATAAGTTCTTAGCAAGCTGCTGGGTTATTGTACTCGCCCCTTCAACTTTGGCCATAGCTAGAATATCTTTATAAACAGCACGAAACACAGAACGAAAATCAACACCTGCATGTCCATAAAAGCGTCTATCTTCAATGGCAATAAACGCTTGTCTTACATGTTCTGGAATATCACCAAGTGTTGTCAGTTTGCGATTCTCATTATATAATCGGCCAATTATCTGCCCTTCTTCTGTTTCAATGGTCGTAGTTGCATCTAAAAGAAATTTATCGTCATCAACAACGAATCGTCCTCCAAAAACAATAGCAGCATATCCAATGAACCCAAGAAATATAATAAGTAAACAACTGAATGCAATTATTTTCAATCTGCCGATCAAGTGAGAACGCTTCTGATTCCTTCTTTCTATTCTGCTCATTTGTTCACCTCTACACATTCACCCCTACATTATACGACATATATTTACAATCTTAAAGCTTTATACTTCATATTAATTAATAATTATTACAAATTATTGAACAACCGAAAATCCAACTTGTTAAATAAACGTTTCAGGTTATCTAGAAAGATACAATTTAAGTTCAGGAGTTAAGGTTTAGAATAATTTCATATGTATTCCAAAAGTCGAATCCGATTTTGTCTGTTTAGGAAACCATTAGACATATACTTGATCTTACCAATATTCACATAACGTTTTTTTGTTCACTTTTAATTGGAGAAAATTTGATTTGTATGTCCACTGTCATCCACTTCTGTTTTTATACGGGTTTCCGTCCAAATAGTAAATTCAACATTCGCTTGGGCGTTCGTTGATACGTATTGCTTGATGATAGCGCTTGTTTTATAAGATACCCTCCCCTATTCATCCATGGTATGAATGGCTTTATTTTCCATATTATCTCCAATATAAAACATTACATTCGGATTACTTACTTCATAAGCAAACGCAGGATAAGTTCCATACATCACATCAAATGATAGTCGGTCAAGCTTAAAGTCCTATTGATAACTAACTCCCCAATCTATTTAAGTATCTTTGTAACTATGAAATGATAAGTTTTTCTAAATAATAGTTGACTACCCTATCTACACATCGGTTATGATGAAAATAGGAAGTCATATGAAAGGGGAAAACAATGATGAAAGCTTTTATGACTAATGGAACGATAGATTTTCTGCAAAAACTGGATGACAACCATCCCGATAAACGAATTTGGATTATGCGTTCTAATTCAGGAGCGCTGGCTTATTACGAAGATAAGAAAAAAAGCATATTTGCATCTGGAAGAGAATACGACATTATAATAGAGAATGGAAAGATTCAAGAAGAAGGATATGTCGTTATGAATAATATACCCGTAACAGAAGAAGGGCAGCCAGTCTTTGAAGATCGTTTTAAAAATCGCAAACATGATGTTGAAATGATGCCGGGCTTTCAAGCATTTCGGTTATTAAAACCAAAAAAGGGGAATACGTATATTGTTTTTACACAATGGCGTTCCGTTCAAGATTTTGATAACTGGAAGAACTCGGACGCATTCAAAAAATCTCATAAGGGGCAATCATCCGGAAAACCTCCTGCGTATTTTGCTGACCAACCATTTCTTACCACCTATCATATGGTAACGGAAGAATAAGATGCCTTTGCCACTTCTGTACCTTTAAACATAGTGTCCCAACTAGTCGATCATGATAAAAGTAAAAAGCCAACTGTCCTGCAGTTGGCTTTTTTTCATTTAATTATTTACATATTGGTCAAAAAAGGATTGAAAATTTTCTTCTCCCTTATCCCCTACAATTCGAGCAACTTCTTCACCATTATCGAAATGGATTAATGTTGGCGTAGATTCAATACCATAAGCGTTCCATTGATCTTGAAATTCTAGTAAATTCATCTTTTTCATATCGATATTATTTTCTTCTGCTAATGGAACAAGGTATGGCGTTGTTTGCTGACAATGCGGGCATAATGGATCATAGAAATACACAGTAACCGGTTCACCACTCTCTACTTCATCTGACAACTCGTCTGGCATGATTTGATTTTGATAATTAGGGTCATCAAGCTGATCAATTGTTGCTTGTTCAAGATCTTTATCACCATAGGGGTTGTCATTGTTCTCCACTGCTTGATTATTCTTATAATCAATTACAAAATATAACCCTGCGAATAATAAAACAATAATACCAATAAAAATCAACATTTTTTTCTTCATTTATTTCATCTCCCTTTGGTGCTTCCTTAGAATTACATGCAATACAAATATGATAATGAAGGCGATACCTGCTAGAAATGGAATGGTAATGAATCCAAAATAATCAATATATGTAAGATTACAAGGAACCGTACCACAAGAACCTCCTGCCTCCTGTAATGCAGGTAATTTCTGAACAGCGTAATGATAAATGGAAACCAACGCGCCTATCCCGCTCAAAAACAACCCCGGTAATGCAATAGAGAGATTTCTCTTATAGGCTGCAATACCATAAATAATAACTAAAGGATACATTAAGATCCGTTGATACCAACATAACTCACAAGGTTCATACCCAATAATTTCTGAAAAAAACAAACTTCCTAGCATTGCAATTAAAGCTTGAGCCCAGATTAACATTAGCAAATTCTCTGCTTTTTTCGATAGATTCGCCATAGAAGAAGTCCTTTCTTTTTTAGTTACATCTGTATTATACAAATGTGGGAGATGAAAGACAAAGGGTGACGCTTTATTCATTTTGTTTATGTGACAATTTTATGAAAATCTATACGATTAATTACCTGTCAATTTATTTCGATGTACATAAACTGCTGCTTGGGTCCGATCATTCACCTCAAGCTTCGATAGAATATTACTTACATGAGTTTTTACTGTTTTAATACCGATATATAATTGATTGCTTATTTCTTGGTTTGTCATACCATTTCCAATACAAAGCAGAACTTCTAATTCTCTTTCTGTTAAATCATCATGTGATTTTCGATCGATCGTTCGGAAGCTAGACATCATCTTTCCAGCTACTTTCGGTTCAATGACGGTTTCCCCTTTGACAGCCTTTTTGATTGCATCTGTAATTTCTGTAGCGGAGGAGGTCTTTAATAAGTAGCTGAAAGCACCAGCTTCTATTGCTGGGAATACTTGTTCATCATCATAATAGCTTGTTAATATAATAATTTTACATAGTGGATGAGATTCCATTACTTGTTTCGTTGCTTCTATCCCAGTTCCATTATCCATAATTAAATCCATAAGTACAACATCCGGTTTTTCTTGGATAATTAACGCAGCTCCATCATTCCCATTTGAAGATTCACCTACAACTTCAATCTCGCAATCTGTTTGTAAATATGCGATAATCCCCTTTCTCACAATTTCATGATCGTCTACAACGATAACTCGTATCATTCTACTACCCCTTCTCCTTTAACATGGAATACGAATATCTATATATGTTCCTTCACCTATGTTTGAACGGATGGCAAAAACACCTCCTAATTCTTCACTACGTTCTTTCATTGTTTTTAAGCCATAAGACGTTTTGCGTTCTTGCTCCATATCAAAGCCCCTCCCATTGTCTTGCACATGAAAATATAATTCTCCTGGGCGTTCCTTTATCATGATCTTTACTTCTGAAGCATTTGAATGGCGTAATATATTCGATAATGATTCTTGAGCAATTCGAAACATATGGTCTTCTATTGTTACCGAAACCGAAAGATCCACTGGAATAGTAAGATGAAAATCTATTTGGCTTTTTTGTTGTAATTCTTTTATTAGCTTTGTTAACCCTTCTGATAAGGATTCTCCTGATAAATGAACAGGACGAAGATGTAATAACAACGCCCGCATTTCTGATTGAGATTGTAAAGCTGCTTTAGCTACTTCTTGTATTTGCAATTTGGCTTTTTCTGGATTGTTTTCTAATTGCCTTACAGCTGCCTCGGATAACATGGTGACTGCAAATAATTGTTGACTTACAGCATCGTGTAAATCCCTTGCTAATCGCTGTCTTTCCTCGATAACAGCTGCTTTATGTGCTGACTTTGCAAAATCTGATTTTTCATCTGCCATTCGTTGTAAAGATTTCACTTGATTTTGTAATTTCTCTCCTAAGTCGTTCATTTCATTGGCAATACGCTCCATTTCATCCCCTTCATTAAAATAAAGTCGTGATTGGTAATTTCCATTTGCAAACTGGGTAATTTGGACGGATAAATAGTCTAATCGATTTTTAATATCTCCACCAGATTTAAATCCCGCATAGACGGTAACAATGAAACCAATACCACTATATAACGAAATAAACAGAAATATACTTGCTGCAGATAACCAGTCTGGTTGAATGAATACATAAATAGTGAGTAAGATAGAGAGAATCGTAACAACAGTAAGAAATAGACCTTGAAAATGAGAGCGAATATAACTATAACGAATACTAGCAAATCGTTTATTCATACGACCTCCTCCCTATACATAATCGATTTTGATAGATCCTGCTTTTAGGATAATTGTAAAATTAATTTTTCGAATTGAAGCGTCATACTCATCACTTGTAAATGCTAATGATCGATTTACCCCTTCTGCCACCCTGCCTAGAATGTTAATTTCCCCGGCTTTCATTGATGCTTCTACGTGAAAAGGGATTGTTTCAGGCATTAATATAGTTACATCTCCTGCTAGAGAGCGAATGCTAATTGGGATTTCCTCCTCTGGGATAAAAGCCTTAGAGAAGTCGAAATAAAAATCCCCAGCCATGTTATTTAACTTCATTGGTTCCGCCTTCCAATTTTCTTCGGTATAATCATAACTCCCAATAGAAAAAAGCGAACCAGTCCCATTTTTTGCCCCTGGCTTATCTCTTCCTGCATTAATAATATTATAGTTTCTTCGACTAATTAACATGAAGCCAACATAGATAATTAATAACGGCCATAGCTTTAGTACATCCCAAAAGGAAAAAGCGATTATTTGAAAACGGTCCAACAGTAATAACAATCCAAACAGGATAAAGAAACAACCCCAAAACCAACTTCCACCATCTTTTCGGACATAATTAATCAGCCATCTACTGCCGAAAATAACCAAGATTACCGGATATATATAGGCCCATAAAAAAGCAACATCAAACGATATTACATTGATATTCGCTAATATCCATAGCAAACCAATAATAATTAAAAAAATTGCGACAACAATGCGTGCAAATTGTTTCATTTTTTTCACCCTTTACGAAGTTCCAAGCGTACGAAGCGGTTTATTCTTCAAATTATAGAGAGCAATAAATAGAATTACCAGTCCAGAGACCATAATAATCGTTAGAATCGATAGCCCCATAGCTATTAATAAAGAAGTTGCGATATAAGAAACCGGGATAAGCCCTGTAGATACAGTCATAAGCAGACTCATCATTCTCCCAAGCATACGTTTCTCTGTCGTTTCTTGCAAAACTGTAGTAATTGGAATATTAATTAGCTGCAATAAAAATGCCATCATCGCTACCAATACTGCTGTGAGATAAAGATAACTGGACATGCCAATACTAGTGTAAATACATCCCAATAATGCTAAACTTGTAAGCATAGTTATCCCAGGTTTTTTTAATTTTTTTGATGCTAAGAAGATCGCACCGATTAAGGCTCCTACCCCCATCGCAGTTTGTACGATAGCCAGACTAATCGAACTACTTTGAAAGATATCCTTTACAATGATTGGTATACCAATGGTATATGGACCTGTAAAAAAGAAGTTAATAAAAAATCCCATACTTACGATAGACAAAATGAGTCGATTCCTGCGAGCATACCTATATCCTTCTTTAAGATCTTCCCATGGCGAGGATACGATAGGTGTCTCTTCTGGTTTTAACCGGATAAAGATAACGGTAACGGAAGCAGCTAATAACATGACACAAGCTACAGTAAAAACCCCTTTGAACCCTAAGACTGCAATTAATGTCCCACCTAAGGCGGGACCAAAAATCGGACTAATTTGCATCGTCATTTGAATAAACGAATTCCCCCGCTGTAATTGATTCTCCTCTAGTACCATTGGTGTTAATGAATTTATAACTGGATAGCTGAACGCATCTGCAATACCAAATAATGCTGCTAAACCAATTAAATGCCAAGCAGATACTGCATCGAGATATAGTAAAACCAATAAAATAACAATTAAAAGCGCACGGGATAAATCCGAAATAAATAATACTGTTCGCTTATTATAACGATCTGCCACAATTCCACCCATTGTTAATAACAGCAAACGAGGAATGGAGGCAGCAAAGAATAACATGCCAAAGTAAAAGCGATTATCATTTAAAGAAAGCATTAACCATTCCGCTCCAATTAAATAAACATAATAACCAGGAGCAGAAAAAAGCGACCCTATAAATAAAAGTAGAAAATTCCGGTTTTTTAATATTGGTATTACCTGCTTTTCTTGAACAACAGCATCCATGACAAAAATCTCCCCCCTCGATTGATATAATGTTAGCTTACCTATATCCCAAAACGAGGGAAACCTACCAAGGGATGCTTTTCTATCCGCCCCTAGACTGAGCGTTGCTTTCTCATTAGAAACTGAAATAAATATATGCATGCAATTAAACATAAAAAGCCAATAAAGAACCCTGCCAAAACATCTGTCAAATAGTGAACATTAATGATATATCGACTAACTCCAATTAATAAAATAAGCAATGCAAAGAAACACTCAATAAACAATTTCTTCTTTGATGATTTAACCTTTTTTGAGAAAAAATAAGCTAATAAACCATAGCATACCATCGATATCATTGCATGCCCGGAAGGGAAACTATGTCCTTCTGCATTAGCTGCAACTAATATACTGGGACGTTCTCTATTGACTAGATGTTTTATTGCTACATTTAAATAATGTGTTGCTAATGTTCCTCCGCTAAAAACCAATGCAGGTAGCCAATTTTGGTACATCCGCCATAAGATCATGCCCATAATAATTACGAGCGGTATGGTAAAGGTAGATGATCCTAATTCGGTTATCCAACGGAAGATGCTGTACATCCCTGTGTTTGCTAATTGCTCAACCGGTTCTCTTGTCCATTGATCCACATAAGGAACTGCATTATTCATAATTCGGAAAATCCAATAGCCAATTATTCCAATCATAAATAATAAAAGAAGGAAAAGGCTAAAGCGAATTTTATCAGTCATTATACGGTCCCTCCTATTTCTTATATAATACCTTATTTTATGTTTCAAAAAAACCGAATAGGGAATGGATGAATAGATATACAATAACGATAAAAGGGTGAAGACAAATGGAAAAGGATTTACAAAACTTAATTGATGGATTAAATGAGGATCTTTCTAATGAATATGGCGCAGTAATTCAATATACTTACAGTGCCTCTGTAGTTTATGGGTTATACCGTTCCGCACTTAAACCATTTTTTGAAGCTGAGATTAATGATGAATTGGGACACGCCCTATACTTATCTGAAAAAATTAAATCACTTGGCGGAACTCCTACTACGAAAGCTGCTGAAATTCCTCAACCAACAGAGGTTAGAGAATTATTACAAGCAACCTTACAGTCTGAATCTGCTACAATTGAACGGTATGAAAAGCGTAAAAGACAGGCTGAAGACTTAGGATATACCGAGTTAGTAGTAAAATTAGAGGATTTAATAACAGATGAAACGCAGCATAAAGAGGAGATAGAGCGCCTACTTGCTGACCCTCGCTTATCGTAATCAAAAGACAGTTCGGTTTACGAACTGTCTTTTGATTTTAAAAGAATAAATAATTGTTTGTATTTTACTAATATATACTTTCTTCGCAGTCTTCTGGTGTTATAATAGTTAGAAAAACAGCTAGGAGGTCTTTTTGTGTTAGATCAAATACATCAATCCATTGATAAGCTTTATTCAGAAATGGTAGAAATCCGTAGATATCTACACCAATATCCAGAAATATCCTTTCACGAAACAAAAACAGCTGCATTTATTGCCGGTCATTATAAAAAGCTAGGTATTCCTTATGAGACAAAAGTTGGTGGCAACGGTGTAATCGCCACGTTAAAAGGGGGAAAACCAGGAAAAACAATTGCATTACGCGCCGATTTTGATGCATTACCTATCCAAGATGAAAAAGATGTTCCATATAGATCCAAAATTGACGGAGTCATGCATGCATGTGGGCATGATGGCCATACAGCTACATTACTTTCGCTTGCAAAAGTAATGAAGGATTACCAGTATGAATTACCAGGAACCATCCTCTTCTTACATCAACACGCAGAAGAATATGCACCGGGTGGAGCAAAACCAATTATTGAATCTGGTGCCATTGATCATGTCGATGCTGTATTTGGCACACACCTTTGGGCTACAACCCCACTTGGGGTACTGCAAACTTCAAAACAAGCATTCATGGCAGGTGCTGATCGCTTTGAACTAACCATTCAGGGTAAAGGGGGGCATGGCGCTTATCCTCACGAGACCAAAGACGCTATTGTTATAGGCTCACAACTTATTTCGCAACTACAGCAAATCGTAAGCAGACGAGTCGATCCACTCGACACGGTGGTCGTAACCGTTGGTATATTTGAAGCAGGTGAAGCTTTCAATGTCATTGCAGATAAGGCTAGACTAGTTGGTACTGTCCGTTATATAAATCCGACATTACAAGATAAAATCATATCAGAGATGGAAGCAATGATTAAAGGTGTTTGCACTAGTAATGATGCAACCTATTCATTTGACTATATTAAGGGTTACCCACCTCTAATTAACCACGCCAGTGAAGCTGAATTATTACTAGAGATCGCACGAAATATAGAGGATATAAAAGAAACACAGGAGGTTAATCCATCTATGGCTGGAGAGGATTTTGCCTATTATCTTTTAGAAAAGCCAGGAGCATTCTTTTTCACAGGTGCACAAAAACACGAAAACCCTTATCCTCATCACCACCCTAAATTTGATATTGATGAACGCTCGATGCCAATAGCAGCAAAAACATTAATTGAAGCCTATTATGCGTATCAGGAAAAATAGGCTTTTAAAAAAGCACATGAGCCAATGCTTCATGTGCTTTTAATTAATTTTTGCTTGACATATCCACGATGAAACAAAAAGCTAAATAAAACTCCTCCAACAAGTGTGAGCACGCCTCCGCTCCACTCCATCATTCCAAAAAGCAAAAGCGCATATAACATAGTCTGGATAATGGTTAATTGGAATAATAATTTTATAACCGATTCTTGCCTAATAGAAGTCTTGACTGGATATAGCTCAATCCACATAACCGTTCGATGATGATGATAAAGTGCCATCATCTGAAAACTGCTCAAATACAAAAACAAAATAGCGAACACAACTTTAAGCCACATCGGGGGTATAAAATAAATGATTAGCGCCCCAATAACAATTAGTCTGACATACATTCCTAAGTAATCGCCACTTCTAATAAAAGTAATTCGGAACAAGTAATCATAAGTATGCTTCTTTAGAAACGGGACATTGTTTACAAGCTGTACTAGCCATTGCCGTTTTTTGACTCGGCTTTTTAAATGAGGGACATCTGCGAACATATTTGCTAAACGATAAAACGCCTGCATTCTCATTTGATCTTTTTCAATTAATAAATCCCATACGATGCCAGGTTGTTTTCGTGAAACTTGATAATCATATAAAAATAAAGCGGCAAACAAGATAGAGATCATACCCGCTAACCACATACTGCCATCTACCATGAAATAAAAAACGGCTATATTAAGAACCGTTCGTACTGTTATATCAATCCTTCTTATCCCTGGTTCTCTGACCTTTAACATCCACCAATTAGCAATTAAATTTCCTAATTTGAACATCAATAGGACAACGACGGTTAGTAAATAAAAACTACCTTCACGCTCTGGATAAACGGTGGTGTATAAAGGGCCTAATGCAGCAGCAACTAATAAAACAAGATACAACTGAATGATAAAGCTATAGATAAGTGTATTCCTAAAATACCTTGTCATTTTATGTTCCGCAGCTATCAAAAAAACAAGATCCGGCTCTTTCAGCAGCGTGCGAACAGGACTATAACTTGCTACCAACCCAAATAATACTCCAATAATAAATGCGGTTGGAAAATTTTCAGGTATTTCTAGTAGCCATTTTTGATAATAAAATGCGAGAGCAGATACAAAAAAAAGCATAGCAATAGCAATATGTCCATTAAAGATATACCTTAGATAACGGCTTGTCTCTTTTAAGTGTGCAGAAAATCGTTGTTTAAAGAATAGATGTGAATCAAACATGATTATTTTCTTCCTTTGTTAATTGAACGTAAAGGTCATCAAGTGACGCATGGGGCATTGAAAAACTTGCCCTCAGCTCCTCAAGTGTTCCTTTTGCACGTATTTCACCTTCGTGAAGGATAACAAAACGATCACAGTAGCGTTCTGCGGTCGCTAAAATATGCGTGGACATTAAAACACCCGAACCATCTTTTTTCATCGACTCCATAAGTTGTAAATAAGACTGAATACCAAGGGGGTCTAGTCCTACAAATGGCTCGTCTACAATATATAATGGCGGTTCAATTAAAAATGCACACATAATCATTACTTTTTGACGCATCCCTTTTGAAAAATGAACAGGAAACCAATTTAATCGCTTCTCCATTCTAAATTCCTTCAAAAGTGGCTGTAATCTTTTTTCGAAAATGTGTTCAGGAATATCATATGCCATTGCTGTTAAACGTAGATGTTCATATAGCGTTAATTCATCATATAAAATAGGCATTTCTGGAATATAGGCCATTTGATTACGATAATTTTCATTATTCTCTTGAAAGGTTTTCCCATTCACCATCACTGTCCCTTTTTTGGGATGCATTAATCCAATTATATGCTTAATTGTCGTACTTTTCCCTGCACCGTTCAACCCAATTAAGCCAACAATTTCACCAGGATGAACATCAAAAGAAATACCATGTAATACATTTTTATGGGTATACCCACCAAAGAGATGGTTTATATGTAATAATGCTTCCACAAGTCGCTCCTCCTCTTCATCTAATCTTTATTTTATCATTTGTCTTGTTGAAAACCAAAATAAACTTTCCACTATTTTTCGACATCCTTATACGATTGAATTTTTTATAAATACCTTGTATAATCTCATCTATTTCGTACAAAATAATCGTGAAGGAATGAAGATGCAACAATGTTCACTTGAAACAAACAATTTGCGTGTAAAAACACAAAATGAGGTGTCAGCGATCGAAAATCTAATGTAAATGCGTGTATGCTTACACAAATTAGGTGTTAGTGATCGATATCTAACTGAATTTCGTGTACAAAAAACACAAAAATGAGGTGTTTGTGAACGGCAGTCTAATCAATGACCATTTTGAAACATATCTCTAAGAACGGAGATATGGAACAAAAAGGTTTTTGTAAGCATTTATGAAGCAATGCGCTTATGTAATGTTTACTTGTCCCCGCATTAGAAAATTGCATCTCATTCCTTTCAAGGGCTAGTCCATATGGGCTAGCTCGTTTTTTGACATAAATAATTCTTAGATGGATCCCTTTACAATAAGTTACATTACTATATACAATGAAAGAAAAAATGTATGAGAGGATTGGTGATAGAATGAGTCATGGAGATTGTGTTTTTTGCAAAATCATCGATGGAGAAATTCCATCTGCTAAAGTATATGAAGATGAACACGTATATGCTTTTTTAGATATTAGCCAAGTTACCAAGGGGCATACATTAGTTATACCTAAGACACATGTTAAAAATATTTATGAAACCCCTCCAGAAATAGCAGCAGCTTTATTTGAAAGAGTTCCTAAAATCGCAAAAGCAATCAAAGAAACATACCAACCAATTGGCATGAATTTATTAAATAATAATGAAAAACCAGCTGATCAATCCGTTTTCCACTTACATATACATTTATTACCTCGTTATGGAAAAGAAGACGGCTTTTCATCGAATTGGACTGTTCATTCTGATGACTATACATCAGAGGATTTACAGGAGATTGCAAGTAAACTAAACCAAGCAATGAACTAGTGTACAACCCTTGAAAAATCCACATTCAACTCTTTTTATTCCGTAAACTTTTTGATATAATAGTACTATATTTCCGCAACTGACAATAGTGTACAGTTGGGAACTTTAGTTGAGAAAAGCTGAGAAGAGGAGAGTTGACAAATGAATACGCGTATTTTAATTATTTTGTCTCTTTTGGTGGGGATAGGTGCAGTACTCCATGCAGTAGTGCCACCAGTATTATTTGGAGTAAAACCTGACATGTTGCTGGCAATGATGTTTCTAGGTATCCTTCTATTCCCTAAAATTAAATATGTAGCTATACTTTCTATTGCTACGGGTGTTGTATCAGCATTAACAACGACAGCTCCAGGGGGACAAATTGCTAATTTAATTGATAAACCATTAACAGCGATGTTATTTCTAGCAATGTTTATTGTAATAAAGGATCGAATGAACCCTTCGTATAGTGCACCAGCTCTAACAGCAGTTGGGACAATGATTTCCGGAGCCATTTTCTTGAGTACTGCCCTATTTTTAATAGGTCTAATGGATGGATCATTTATTGCATTATTTGGGATAGCTGTTTTACCAGCTGCTCTATTAAATACAGTCATAATGGCTGTTGTCTATCCGATCGTACAAAAAATTCTAAAGAGGTCACAGCCACTCATCATTACGTAATGAAAATCCTCTGACATGCTTGTCGGAGGATTTTTTAAAAAATACATAAGCTGTGATAAAAGGTTTAATATTACACTCTAAAGAGGAAAAGATATAATATGTGTAGAAAGGAGCGTATGATAAATGGCGAATAATAAGTCGTTATTTTTAGGTTTAATGGTTGGAGGTGCTGTAAGTGCAGCAGTTACATTATTAAGTACACCCGCTTCTGGGAGAGATTTACGTATGCAAATGAAAGATAGAAGCATCGAATGGAAGGATGTCCTTTTAAACTTAAAACAAGATGGATTACGCTTGAAAAAGCAAATTAAAGAAACTTCTCAAGAGGGTGCAGTTTTAATTAAAGAACTTACACAAGATATGAAACAATCGGTTAGTGATTGGAAGGCTACAGTAGAGCCGCATCAAGAAAGCATTCACCAATATTTAGAACAAATTGAATTAAGTTTAAAAGACTTAGAGGATAAAGTAAAAAAACATTAATAAGCTTGTAAGCATTCTTCCATCAGAAAATGCTTTCGTTTATTCAATAAAACAAGAAAAGAGCATCTCTATGCTCTTTTCTTGTTTTATTTTGCCTGTAAATCTTCAATTGAATCAATATCCATATATTCTGGTACTACAATTCCAATTTTTGCTCCTTCGAGATTTGGTCCCATATCGACAAAGTCATCTTTGAATTCATCATAAAAATCTTTATGTGTCATTGGCATCCATGCTGCTAACGTAGCATCAGCATCACCATTTGCGATCGCTTCAAAAACAACTGCTACGTCCACCGGAGTGATCGTAACTTCAAAACCTTTCTGGCGTAATACTTCTGCTACAACATTAACAGATGCACGCTCGGAATCCCAAGGCGTAGACACAAGTTCGATTGCCACACCATCAACATCTTCGACGCCTTCGGTCCAACTAGCTACTTTATCGGGGTTATCTTTCACCCATTGTTTAGCAACTTCAGCGATATCTTTTCCAGTTTCTGATGATTCATACATAATTCCTTCCATATCGTCAACGCTCCAGTTAAATTGATCAATTAATTTATAAGCGTTTGGCTTTTCCTCTTTCAATCCTTTTCGAGCTAATGATTTGATAACCTCAACATCCCCATAAATATTTTTCGGATCATCTAAATATTTAATGTTATCAAATTTAGCAAACATCCAATGCGGATTCCACCCTGTAACTACAATTGGTTCTTCATTAGCAATAGCATCTTCCAATTCTGTGACCATTGCAGCTGTAGACGACTGTTCTAGTTCCCAGCCTGAGAGCGAATCATATTGTTCAATTGCTTTTTCAGTTGTAACTGTAATTCCAGCTCCAGGCTCAATACCTGTAATTGTATAATCGACTGCCTCACTATAATTGGTTTGTTCTGTTGATCCTTCTGTATTCTCACCTTCAGAATCATTTGAACCACATGCTGCCAGTATACATACAACGATTAAGCTAAATAGTAAACCTGCTGTCTTTTTTACTTTGCTATTCACATAAACATCCTTTCTTTTGTTCATTGAAAGGCTGATACAAAAAAGTATCAGCCCTCCATCCATTACTCTACACCTTTTGTCCACGCATCAACTTTATCTTGATTTTCTTCAACCCATGCTGCTGCAGCATCTTCAGGTGTAGCTCCATCTGTGATTTCTAGCATAACTTCTTCCATATCTTCAGAGGTCCAGTTAAATTGGTCTAAAATTTTATATGCATTTGGCATATCTTCTTCTAAATCTTGACGCACCATTGTATCAATGGTTTCAGCTTCACCAAATGAACTTTTTGGATCTTCTAGATATTTCAAATCGTATTTAGCGAATTTCCAGTGTGGTGACCAACCTGTAACAATAACGTCTTCTTCATTTTCAATCGCCTGACCTAATTGCGTAGCCATAGCACCACTTGAAGAAGTTTGCACTTCCCAACCTTCAAGGTTTTCATATTCTTCCACTGCATCCTCCGCCGCTGCTACTACACCAGCGCCAGGTTCAATTCCAGTAATTGTTTGATCTGCTTGAGAATCTAAATCTTCAATACTATTTACATCCATGTATTCTGGTACAACTAAACCAATTTTTGCACCTTCTAGATTTGTACCTAAATCAACTACTTGATCGCCATAGTTTTCATACTGGTCAGCATGCGTACCTGGTAACCATGCAGCTACCATTCCATCTGCTTCGCCGTTAGCTACGGCTTCCCACATTACTGCATTATCTAATGGGGTTAACGTTACATCAAACCCTTGATCTTCAAGAACTTTACCAATGACATGTGTAGAAGCAACTTCCGTATCCCATTCTACATATGCTAGTTCAATTTCTTTTCCTTCTGATGAAGCTCCTTCATCAGAACTAGTAGATTCTTCATCTGACCCACATCCTGCTGCAAATAATGACAATGCAAGTCCGGCAGTTAAACCCAGACGTTTCCAGTTATTTCTAAACATAATACTAATCTCCCCTTTTAAAGTTGATATATATGGAAACTTTTCCTTAGAAAAGATACCAACAACGATTAATCTTTTTGTTTATTCATGTTTTGTGTAATACGATCAATTACAATTGCCAGGATAACAATTGCTAGTCCGGCAACAAATCCAGCACCTGCCTCTGCACGTTGTAGTGCTGAAAGAACATCTCTTCCTAAACCAGGTGCCCCAATCATTGAAGCAATTACTACCATAGATAATGCCAGCATAACGGTTTGGTTAATACCGGCCATAATTGTCGTTTTTGCCATAGGTAACTCTACTTTAAATAACTTCTGTGCACCGGTACTACCAAATGCCTCCGATGCTTCAACTAACTCATTTGACACCTGACGAATCCCTAGATTGGTAAAGCGTACTGTTGGCGGTGTTGCGAAAATTAATGATGCAAATACACCTGGAACCATACCAATTCCAAAAAATGCTACTGCCGGAATCAAATAAACAAACGCCGGCATTGTCTGCATAAAGTCAAGAATAGGTGTAATAATTGCAGAAGCAATTTTGCTTTTCGACATTAGAATGCCGAGTGGAACACCAACAATGACTGATAATAGACTAGCTAGAAGCACAAGTGTAAATGTGCTAATTAATTGCTCCCATAAACCTTGGTTATAAATTAACCATAATCCCACAATAGAGAAGGCTGCCAATCCAAATTTCTTACCAGAAATAAAGAATGCAATAATTGCAACGATAAGAATAATAATGACTGGTGGAATAGTATTTAAAGTTTCGGAAGTCATCTCCATGAAATTCCCGAAGTGTTCCTTGATAGGGTCGAATAAAAAGGAAAATTTATCCGTAATCCAATCTGTAGCAGAATTGGTCCATTTTGCAATTGGCATCTCTGGAACTATTTCTAATATGTTATTAAGCATCTAGATTCACCTCACCCTCACTGGATAATGCAGCAAGTACTGCCCCACGTACAATAATTCCAACTAATTTTTCATTTTCAACAACAGCTACAGGTATTGGCGAATCATAAATCAAATCAAAGATCTCATGCATTGGCGTTTCTTTATTTACACGTGGGATATCATTTTTCATGATATCTTGGAGATCTTTAATTTCTTTTTTCCGTGCTTCTGATGCATCGTCCGCTGTAATATACCCTTTGAGATTTCGCTTCTTATCAACGACAAAAATGCTGGAAAGTCCTTCTTCACGCATTCGTTCTAACGCAACGCGCGGCCCATGTTTTTCAATATTAATTGTTTCTGGACGCTTCATAATATGCTGTGCTGTTAAAACTTTGGAGCGATCGACATCTTCAACAAATTTTTCAACGTAATCATTTTCCGGATTAACTAATATTTCTTCCGGTGTACCAATTTGAACAATCGAACCGTCTTTCATTAAAGCAATTCGATCGCCAATCCGTAATGCTTCATCTAAATCATGCGTGATGAACAGGATTGTTTTTTGCATCTTTGTTTGTAAATCTAATAGTTCATCTTGCATATCTTTACGAATTAATGGATCCAATGCTGAGAAAGCTTCGTCCATTAAAAGAACTTCTGGATCATTTGCTAAAGCACGTGCAAGTCCTACACGCTGCTGCATACCACCAGATAGCTGATTTGGTTTTTGATGCATATAATCACCTAAACCTACCAATTCTAAAGCTTCCTGAGCTTTTTTTCGCCTTCCTTCTTTATCTACTTTTTGAATTTCTAATCCGTACTCGGCATTTTCCAAAATTGTACGATGTGGAAATAACGCAAATTTTTGGAAGACCATACTTAGTTTCTGACGACGAACTTCTCGAAGCGACTTCTTATCTAAAGTTAATAAGTCATCCCCATCAATTAATATCGTTCCTTCCGTTGGTTCAATTAATCGATTAATCAGCCGTACTAATGTTGACTTACCACTTCCTGAAAGCCCCATAATAACGAAAATTTCCCCTTGTTCGACGGAGAAAGACGCACGATTAACACCTACTGTGTTACCCGTTTCCTTTAAAATGTCGTCTTTTGATACCCCTTTATCCAAAAGCTTTGTTGTCTGCTTCGGATTTTTACCAAAAATCTTTGATAAATTTTTCGCTTCTATTACTGGCACTACTTTCACCTCTATTTTTCTATTTCAGCTTCTGAACATGATTATAGAACTACTACTTTCAGATCAGTACTGATACATACAAAGACGCATGAAAAACTATTTTCATTGATACATAGATTTTCACGAGCTCCGAACACAGTTTTTCATTTACTTTATCTACTATAACGGTTTTATTAATTCAATACAAACTTTAAATTCTTTTGGTTTTGTATGTATTTTTTATACAGTTAATTCTGTATAAAAAATACATACAATATCCTTTGTTTAGCTCTAAATTGCTTTAAAATTCGATATCATTACCTATTTTTAATAGATTAGGATATAGTGTAACCTTGATATATCAAGGCTTTAGGAGGATTTTATGAACAGACCTCAAAAAGAAACAATCATCAATGAAATTATGCTGGAATTATCAAAAACGGTAGAAATGTTTGGCCTGACCCCCTTAGAATCAAGATTATTTGCTTACCTATACTTAACTGAAAAACCAATGACGTTAGATGATATGGCAGATGCTCTTGGAAAAAGTAAAACATCAATGAGTACAAGTATTCGCGCTCTTTCAGATCAAAATTTAGTTACTCGTGTTTGGAGAAAAGGTGTTCGTAAAGATCTATACGAAGCAAATACGCAATTATTTAAATCATTTATGAATTCTTATATAAACAAATGGATTGATGCCGCAAATCAACAACGTGTTTCTCTAGAAGAAATTGAAAAACAAATGCATCAGTTACGATCATCTGAAGTCACAACGATTACACCTCGACTTAAGCAAATCATTTTATTTCATCAAGAAGTTGAGGATGTATTTAAAGAGATGAAACAGGATTAAAAAAGGAATAGAAAAGAAGATATGTGCTGATTACCTTCTTTTCTATTCCTTGGTTTGTTTTAAGATAGTTATAAATGTTTCCATTAAAGAAGGATAAACTCCTTCTTCTTTTAATGCATAAATGGTTTGATTTGGTTCTAGTTTCTCCGTAAGCATTCCTGCGAAATGAAGAAGCAAAGATGAAAAATCTAACAACCCTTCCTTTGTTTGCACCTCAAACTGTTGATTTAATAAGAATAGACGATCCATTAACTCAATGTATTCTGCTTTGGTTAGATTCCTTTCAATAATTAACTTTGTAAATGGGTATTTATCCATATCCATAATTTTAGACAGTAAATGTAAGTGAAAAGAAGCTGTTTCTGCTTCGTGATAATCTTTCATTATAAATCTTCACTCCTTCATCATTTCACACCTTTATCAACTTTTACATACTGTTGATAATAACTGGCAAACCCTTGCTTGTATAGGGATCCCACCCTCATTATTTTAAACTTTTCTTTACGTCAAAAAAAAGTATAAAAAAACTATTGATTTTTACCATTAATCGTACTATTATTCATGAAGGATAAAACTTCTAAGAAGCTTGGTTGGAGGGATCAAAAATGAATTGCTGGAAATCAATTAATCTTACAAAAGAATTCGGTCGAAACCGTTTATACCTTGTGTCTTTGCTAGTTGCACTAATCGCTTTTATCTTTCTATATGTTTCATTAACAATGGCTCAAGGGACGAATGATGTAAATGAATCAGGAATCATTCCATTCTTGCTTTCATTGGTTCTTTTACCAACCATTCATTCGTGTATGCATATCTTACCTTTGATCCTAATGAATAAGCGCATTAAAATTGTATTTAAATTAAGACATAAAATTTTTCCTGTATTTTATTATTATACGAAATATCACCTAACAAAAAAAGCATATTTCATTGTAAAATTAGCTCCTACCGTCTTGCTTACAATTCCTGGAGTAGTTGCTAGTTTCTACTTTACAGCGTATTCCGTATATATTCTCTTATTAACATCCGTAAATATTGGAATTGCAGTTATTGATATACTGTTTATTGCATATCTTTGGAATGCACCAAAACGGTCTTTAATCGAAAATAGAGAAGATGGAAATGGTTTTGATATACTTGTAAGAGCACATCAACATTAAAGGATTTGGTTCCATCGAACCAAATCCTTTCATTTTTTCTAATACTCTGCTCTGTTCATAATGTTAATCTTTTGATACAGTAGTGAATAGGATATTCTAGAGAGCTTAACTAATTATACAACAAAGACGTTATATAGAGAGCTTTAGTATCAGGGGGGATATAATGAATATTATCTTTCTATTATATGGATTTATTATTTTACTTATTTTTAATTCATTAACACATCAATTCTGTTTAAAAATGGAAATGGAATCTCTCAAGCAAGGAAAGATGTTCCGAATCATTAATATTATGATAACTGTACTGCTTGTATGTTCGTATGTAAGAGTAATGAATGTCATGGTATAGTTTTAAAAATACAGTTTTAGTTAGAACTGTATTTTTTACTTATTTATATGTTATATTTATTGTTAGGGGAGAATTATTGTACAAGCAGATTAGGAGTGTTCAAGTATGAAGAAAACAGCAATTGCTGTCACATTAACGGCAGGGTTAATTACGTTAGGTGCTTGCAGTTCAGACGGAGAAGAAGCAGTTGTAGAAACTGGTTCTGGTAATGTAACAAAAGAAGAATTCTACCAAGAATTAAAGGATCGTTATGGTGAAGGGATTCTTCAAGAGATGGTTACTATTGAGGTATTGGAAGATAAGTATGAAGTATCAGATGAACAAGTTGATGAAGAAATACAGAAAATGAAAGATCAACTTGGTGAACAGTATGATATGGCAGTACAACAACAGTTCGGTAGTGAGAACGCACTTCGTAGTGTTATTAAAATCAGTCTTCTACAAGAAGAAGCAGTTGCTGAAGATGTAGAAATTAAAGAAGAAGAAATTAAAGAATACTACGATCGAAAAAACACTGAAATTAAAGCTCAGCATATTTTAGTGGAAGATGAAGAAACAGCCAAAGAAGTAAAACAAAAGCTTGATGATGGTGGAGATTTTGCGGAATTAGCTAAAGAATACTCTACAGACGGGTCTGCTGAACAAGGTGGCGACCTTGGCTACTTCACAGCAGGCGATATGGTTGCTGAGTTCGAGGATGCCGCTTACAGTATGGAAAAAGGTGAAATCAGCGATCCTGTTAAAACAGAACATGGTTTCCATATTATTAAAGTAAATGATAAGCGCGAAAAAGAAGAAAGTATTGGTAAATATGAAGATGTAAAAGAAGATCTTCGTCGTGAGTTACTAACTCAAAAAATGGATCCTACCAAAGCTCAGGAAAAAATTGATAAAATTCTTCAGGACGCAAACATTGATGTAAAAATTGAAGAATACAAAGATATGTTTAAACAAGAAGACAGCAGTCAATCTGGAGAATCAAACGGTGGATCAGAAGATACTGAATCTCAAGAATAAACAATGAACTAAAAAGGCTAGCCACAATCAGTGGACTAGCCTTTTATTATGAAGTTTCTCTTGTTTGTTTTCGTTGTGCTTTCTTTTTTTGTTCCTCTTGTATTCTTTTCATGTATACTTCTCCTTCTTTCTCAATGAATTGTTGCTCAATTTTCTTTTCAGCGAGCATTCCACGGAATGCCATGAATCCACTAAGAAATATAAGAATAATCATGACGAATACCCACCAAGGCACTCCTAATATCATGGGTTTTATGCCTCCTTGTCCATCTCTCTAGTGAATATATATGAGAGTAGAAAGCAAAAAATACCCGTTACTTTTCGTTAATCTTCAAATAATGGTTTATAAAATGCCCGATTGTCCATTGCGAATAATCGCTCGGTAAACTCTCCTGGTTTCACTTTTTCGAGTGATCGATTTAACATATTTAATTTTGCATCCAATAGGTCAATTAAATGAAGAATCTCCGCTTCACGTACAAGAGGAGGTTTAGGACTACCCCACTCTGCTTTTCCATGATGGCTTAAAACTAAGTGCTTTAATATCAAAACTTCTTCTTCCTCTTCTACTTGTAACTCTTCAGCCATCAGACCTATTTCTTCAATCATCATGGGAATATGTCCAAGTAACTTACCTTCTAATGTATAAGTGGTTGTTACCACACCTGATAGCTCTTTTATCTTACCTATATCGTGAAGAATAATTCCAGCATATAGTAAATCTTTATTTAGCTGTGGATATAATTGATGTAGTTCCTTAGCAATTGCAAGCATACTAACAATATGATGAGCTAAACCAGAAGCATACTCATGGTGATTCCTGGTTGCAGCAGGATATGTTAATAGTGCCTCCTGATATTTCTTAATAAAAGCTCGAACAATCCGTTGTAATGTGGCATTTTGCATTTCAAAAATGGCTTCTGTCAATTTCTCTATTAGCCTATCTTTTTCGATTGGTGCTTTTTCCACAAAATCAGAAACATGTACGTCATCTGTCGGTTGCGAAGGTCGTACAGATAATATTTTTAATTGTGGTTTACCTCGAAATTGACCAACTTCTCCAGCTAGTTTCACAATCTGTTCAGGGACGAATAAGCTTTCGTCTTCTTTACTAGCATCCCATAATTTGGCTTCAATCTCTCCAGATGCATCACGCAGCATTAATGTTAAGAATGGTTTCCCGTTACTGGTTAGCCCTTTGGTTGCTTCTCTTATTAGTAAGAAACCGTCATAAGCGTCACCAACACTTACATGTCCAATTCCTTTTTTAACATCATTTTTCATATTTACTCCTCCCCGTTACCAAATAATTCAATCCAACTGTAAACAAAAAGAGATTGACATCAACTAATTATAGTCAATTTAACTGCCAATCCCTACCGTTCCTTAGTTTTTAGGAATATAATCGAAGATTTTTCCAGATTCAATGACCTGAATGAATTTCATTAACCAGGTATAATAATTCTGCGCATACCGTAATCGATCAATGTCCCGAGTAATCTTCAGCTTTAGCTCTTCATCTGTTGTTTCTTCATAAAGTTTCTCCAATTCGTAAATAGCTTCATCTGCTTCTTCAATATTTGTTTCTGTATGATGACGCCAACGGTTACCAAATAAAGAGGTAAAAGATTTATACCAATCTTCTTCTGATTGATATAAATCCTTCCGTATGCCCCGCTTAAATGTTGATTCAACCATCTTCATATCGGATAATGATCTTACTCCTGTTGACATACTTGTTTTACTCATTTCTAACGCATCTCGCATATCATCCAACGTCATTGGCTGATCTGCAAAATATAATACACCATATAACCTTCCGACTGATGAAGTGATACCATATAGGTTCATATTCTTCGCGATAACTTGTATAAACTTCTCAATCGTTTCATCATATATTTCCCATTCTTTTGATTCTTTTTTCTCTGGCAATGGATGTCCCTCCACCTGCATTAATAATCTGCAAATAGTTTATCATTATTTGTTAATGAATGCGAATAGAATTTTGTAGCTTTATAAAACTTTTATTATCTGCAGTATCAGCAACTTCCTTTTTACATGTAAAAATAATAACCTGCTGATCATTCGCAATACGGTTAAGTAAGTGAACCATTCGCTTTGTACGTATCGAATCAAAATGAACAAATGCATCGTCAATAATAAATGGCAATGCATGCTTTTCACTCATACTTTTACTTACAGCTAAACGTAAAGAAACATACAATTGATCAACCGTTCCTTTAGATAGTTCACTTAAATGAAATCGAGTGCCGTTTTCATTCTCGACTATAAACGTTGAGTCATCTACAGGTGGAAAAACGTGAACATAAATTCCTCCTGTTAATTCTTGAAAGTAATCCGTTGTTAATTCCATCACTTTATTTAAATACTTGTTACGATAAGTTCTTTTTGTTTGTAAGAGAATTTCCTTTGCTGATTTCACTACTGCCCACTGCTCTGCCTGCTGTTTCAGTTTTTCTTTTTCAAACTCCAACTCATGCATCAATTGAGAAATATTATCCGAACCTTCTATAGAGGTAATCTCAGCATTAATATCTGCTAAATCCTGTCTTTTTTTGTCAAGATCTGTAGTACACTGTTTCATTTTTTCTTGTACTTGGTCAAGTTGAAGTTGTAATGTATGTTCATCCCTGACATTCTGTAGCATATGTTGCCAATCTTGTTCTGCATCAATGGCAGATAGCTGTTGATACAGCGAATCTTTTTTTTGTAAAAGATCTTGTTTTTCTTTTAATTCCCTGCTCTTCTCATAAAAAGCTTCCTCACTATTTACGCCAGCAAGCTTATATAATTTTTCTATTTCCATTTGATGAGGCTGCAGTTGCTGTTGGAGCTGTTGTTGTTTCTCAACAGCATCCTTTTTATACGTTGTTAAATACGTCATTTGCTTCGTTGTTTCATGATGATTATCTAATAGTTGATGAATCCACTCAAACTTTTGTTTAATTGATTTATTTTTCATTTCCCGATTTGCTTGCTCAAAAAACGTATTTACCTGTTCCTGGATTTGTTCTAATTCGCATATTATTTTATTGAAATTTGCAGCTATATCTTGAACTTGCTTATCCATTCGTATCACGGACTTTAAACGATAGTATAATTCTGGCCAAAATGAAGTTTCCATATTACTCAAAAAGGGGTACTCCAACTGTTGGTCCTGAACCTGCCTAGCTATTCGCTTTTCTCTCTCTGCTGTTTGATAGGTTTTTTCTTCCCATTTTAAGTATTGAATTTCTAGCCCCTTTAATTGTTCTTCAATGGCATCAATTTGATTTCTATATTGGTGTTGTTTCTCAAGATCAGCCATTATCATTTCCCGTTCGCTTTCATTTATCTCGTTCGTCCTTATGGGCATGTCATCTTCGTGCATGAACGCATGATCCATTTCATGTATGGAATGACGTTGAAAAAACCATTGACCCATACCTAAAAGCACTAGAAGTAGTGAACTAAAAATTGATACAGTATGTGTTCCTAGTATGCCAAACATACCAACTATCATTCCAATAAAAACTAACCCTATCAGTATGTAATTTGCTGCTTTTCGTTTGCGGACTCGTTGCTTAGCCCAATCATTTTGTTGTTGTTCTTTAAACGTTTTTAGATAATTTTTGGCAGCAAATTCATCTACAGCTTGCAGCTTTTCTTGCCACTCATGAATCTTATTATCTGAATGTAATTTTTCCTGTAGTACGGACTTTTGCTGCTGCAAATGGTGACGTTGCCGATCGATTTGATTTTGCTCTGTTTGTAATTGTTCTTTTTCCAAAGATATTTGTTCGGAATCGACCTTTATTTGCTTCCATGTTTTTTCTGTTTGAAAAGACAGGGCCATTGATACAAGCTCTTCCCTGCTAATATGGAGATCTAGTTCCTCTAACTCTTTATCCACTTGTATTTGCTGTTTATCCTTATCTGCTTTATGTTTATTCTGTTCACTTATTAAGTGATCGTATCTTTTCTCTGCTTCTATCATTTTCTCTGCTTGATCTAGAATACTCTTTTCGAGTTGATGCATTTGCAGGTTTTTAATTTTCTGATCATATTTCTTTTCATTATCTTGTAAGATAGCAAGTTCACTCTTTAATGGAAGCATTTTTTCTTTCCATTTTTCTAAACGGGTTATTCCATCTTCAGGGAATGGAATATGTTCAGGAAAATCTTCCAATTGTTTCGATATCGTTTTATACATTTGAATCGAAGGCTGGGCATGTTGCATTTTCCCCAAGAATAAACGGTCATTCGTTAACTTTTCCAACTTTTCTTTCGTAGCTGTAATTGCTGTTTTCATGTTATTGGCTTCTGTTTTCTTTTGATAATAACTTGCTTCCAATTGTTTGTATTGATCTAAACGGATTTGCATATCTTGTAACTTGGATAGCTGCTGATTAATCTTTGGTTTTTTTCCGTATGGCTTAAATAAATCACCCATTTTGTCATCTAATCGTCTTTCAATTGCATATAGATTCTTAGATCCCGTTAATCCAATCCCGAGAATAACTTCACCTAATTCATTTTCATTCATCTCGGAAACCTGTGACAGGTCGTTTGCAGAAAAGGAAAATACAGATTGATAAGAAGCATATGTCATTCCTTGCAATCGGTTCTTTAACCATTGTTCATCTTGTTGTATACCGTCAGATGTATAACATTTAGCTGCACCGTTATCAACTTCGTGAAATCGTTCAATTGTAAACCTAATCCCCTTATCTTGCACCGTCAGTCTGCCACCCAATTTGCCACTTGTTTTCGGTCGATAGAATTCTCTTTTTTTAGGAGGAAGACCGAACAACATAAATAAAATAAAGGTATGTAGGGTTGATTTTCCAGATTCATTCTCACCAAATATATAAATAGCATTGTCACTAGAAAAATCAATCGTGTAGTCAACCCACTTCCCAAAACCAAAAATCGTTGCTTGTTCAATAAACATCGGTTACCCTCATTCCTTAAAAAACTCATGAATCAATAATTCTTTTGCTTCTCTTTTTATCTGTTGTTCCTGTTCATCTGTTAAACGTTCGATAAACCTTCTAGCTCGCTTTTGCTGATATAGTTCTGTTACAAGCGATGAAATGGTTTGGTTATCTGCTTCATGTAATAATTCACTAATGAAATGTTCCCCTTTATACCATTCAGGGTTTATCGTAGTAGTTTTCAAGTGGATAGAATAACGAAATAGATATATCCAATGATCCTTCTGTATACATGATTCATTAATTAAATCTATTACTTCTTCTATTCTGCCTTCTTTATCCCACTCTACTACCTGGTTACCTGTACCTTCCAAGTGAATATCGATTAATTGAGGCACAGAAAATGATTGCTTTGTCAGTTCATCTAAGATCTTTTGTTCTATTTCTAATACTGATTTACATTCTGACACATTTATCGTTAGCGAATTTATTTGGAATGCTTGAAGTGGAATAAAAGACAGCTCTGCTTTTGCATGTGACAATACAACATGGTAACAGCCTTTAGCTCCAGTTTCTTTTCGATGACGCCCTTGGGTATTTCCTGGATATACAATAGGTGGATCTTCCTTTAAAATTTCTCGCTGATGAATATGTCCTAGTGCCCAATAATCAAAGTCCTTTCTTGATAAATCCCGTACTTGAAATGGAGCATATACATCATGATCTGTATTACTTTGCACACTACCATGGAGCATCGCAATATGAAATGGAATCGATTCGTTCTGTTTTTCGTATTCCGATGTTTTATTTGCATGTACACTTCGATTTACATAGCTAAAACCATATATAGCTGCCATGGCTTCACCATTTTTTTCATAGACGATTGAATCAACCGTGTCTTGGGAAAAGATGGTAACATTATCTGGATACGTTACTGGATGCTTATTCCCTTTTATGTAATCATGGTTACCATAGGATAAATAAACAAGTATTTGATGTTGTTGAAGCAATTCAAAAGCCTGCTTTAATCGTATTTGTGCTTTAATACTTTGTTTTTCATTATCAAATAGATCTCCCACCAGTAAAACAAAATCAACCTGATGATGAATTGCTGTTTGCACTAATTCATCCAATGCGGAAAATGTACTTTCTCGTATCATCTTAAATAAGTTGCTTGGTGTTTGAGATAATCCTTTAAAAGGGCTGTCCAAATGCAAATCTGCTGCATGGATAAATGATACTTGTTTTAACAATAACCACACCTCCATCTCCCATTATTTTATCAAACCCCATGACAGAATGCACGTTCGTACGCCTGGGGCCACTATTGGATCTGTTTCTGCATTAACATAAAGCTCTTCATAAAAAAGGACGTAGAAAACAGAATGTTTTCCTACGTCCTATCCATGTAGCTTAATACCATACTGCACTCTTATTCCTTCTTTGATAAAGCGAGTGCCTTTTTAAAATCTTTCAACGAGTTAGACTTGCCATACATTAATACGCCGCCTTTATAAACTCTAGCTCCTACAATAGCCAATAAAGTGATTGTAGCTACTAAAATACCGATAGATAGAGCAATTTCCCACACAGGAATATCTAACATACCTACACGTAAGAACATAATCATTGGAGCAAAAAAAGGTATAAATGAAGTGATTTTAACAAGATTGGATTCAGGTACACTTAATCCAAATATTGCAATGAAAAAGGCAATCATAACAAGAAATATCATCGGCATAATTAATTGCTGTACATCTTCAATTCGACTTACTAATGAACCTAACATAGCCGCAAGGGTAGCATATAATAAGTAGCCTAGGATAAAGAACACAATGGCATAAATGTAAACAGAAACGGAAGTGTCACCAATTCCAAAGGTAGAGAATATCCCTTCTGTCAGTTCATCCTGTTTTGTGGTAATTAATGTATACCCTACGATTAAAAACAGACTGATTTGTGTTAATCCGACAAATGCAGTACCGATAATTTTTGCAAACATATGGGTTACTGGAGAAGCACTTGAAACCAATATTTCCATCACACGTGATGACTTCTCCGTCGCGACATCTGTTGCGATCATATTTCCATAGGTAATTACAGCCATATACAGTAGGAATAGCATGATATATACAATGCCTCGGGCTTGATTTAACTCATCACTTGTTTTTGCTGATTTATCCAATGCAACGGTTTCAAATTGTACTGGTGCATTAATGTTTGCTAAGGTTTCAGTATCAATATCAGCCTGAGTTGTCGCATATGTAACTTTCAGTTGTTGGATATGCTGCTGAATGGCTGCTTGATTGCCTATTTCAGAAATATTATTTGCATAATAAATAGCCTCTGGTAATTGCTGTTCATTCATGTCTAACACAATCAGCGCCTGATATGTTTCATCTTTAACAGCTTGTTTTGCCTCTTCTTCCGAACCATCATATTCACTTAATTTCACTTCTTCACTTGACTGGTTCATGCTTTGCGATAAAGGATCATATAATTCGTTCGAATAATCAATTACAGCTACCTCATCATCTTCTTTACTGGAAAAAGTTTCTATAATTGATTGTATATTAACCAGCCCTACAATTAATAATAGTGTAATAACTGTACTAATAATAAATGATTTCGTCTTGATTCGAGTCATAAATGTATGCCCAAGAATAATCCAGAACTTATTCATACGAAGCACCTACCTTCGCAATAAAGATATCATTAAGAGACGGTTCTTCTAGTTCGAATTTGCGGATAAAGCCTTTATTCTGTAATTCCTGAAAAACCAGCTGTGATACATCCTCATTTTCAATTTCTAGGCGGCACCCCTCTGTTGTCTTACGAAACCCTACAACACCAGGAAGGCGTTCCAAAAATTCTAATGGAAATGCAGCATGCACAATTAGATTTTTCTTGCCATAGGAACGCTTGATGTCCTGTAATGAACCCTGCACAACTTGTTTCCCCTTTTGCAATATGCAAAGATGTTCACATAGTTCTTCCACATGTTCCATGCGGTGAGAAGAAAATACAATTGATGTTCCATACTCTTTCAAATCAACAACAGCTTCTTTAAGCATTTCTACATTAACTGGGTCAAGTCCAGAAAATGGTTCATCTAGAATTAATAATTTCGGTTGGTGAATAACAGCTGAGATAAATTGTATTTTCTGCTGATTCCCTTTCGATAACTCTTCTACCTTCTTGTTCAAGTATTCTGGAACTTTAAAACGGTCTAACCAGCTATTTAGCTCTTTTATAATCTCCGCTTTCTTCATACCACGAAGTTTTCCAAGATAGACAATCTGTTCTTTAACTGTTAACTTTGGATACAACCCCCTTTCTTCAGGTAAATAGCCAATTAAGTGACTTTTATCATAATGAATGGATTGTCCATTCCATGAAATGTCACCAGTTGTGCTATCCAACAGCCCTAATATCATACGAAAGGTTGTTGTTTTACCTGCTCCATTTCCTCCAAGAAAACCATACATTTCTTTTTCAGGGATCTCTAATGAAAGATGATCTACTGCGGTATGATTTCCAAACTGTTTTGTTACATTAGTCAATTTAAGCATGGTCTCTCCCCCTTTTCTATTTGTAGTACGTAAATGATTGGAATCATGTTTCGTACATTCTTTCTTTTCCCCAGCTTAACGTGCTGCGAAAGAAACAGAATATAACCATTTGATTAGGAAGGTTTTTGTTATTATATGTCGAATATATATAGTATTGAATTCACTTCAAGGAGGAGCGTAATATATGAGAAATTACACACTTACCGTTTTTGATCCATCTGGAAAAAAGCTCTTAGATGAAACAATTAATGCTGCAAATGATGAAGAAGCAAAGCAATTGGGAACAACCAAGCTAGAAGCGGAAGGCTACTTAGAACACACGCATCGATGTGTATCACCGGAAGCTAAGCTAGTTCTTTTTCATAGATGATATGAATACCTCCCCTTTTGCAGGAGTAATTCCTTCAAAAGACTGTAACAAACCATATGTAGATTACTTGCTTATCCGATAATTACAGAAGAAATGAATTCCATTGACCGGTTAACCAATCCTACCAAGCAAATGAAATAGACATAATTCCTACGAAGCAACTCGAGTCTTATTTAACGGAAATTACTGAAACCGTTCTCGTAGAAGCATACCTGTTTCAGGTTTTGAAATAGACAGAAAAATGGTTAACCGGCTTTAGATTTACTTATTTTCCTTGAAATACAGGTTCTCTTTTATCTAAAAAAGCCTGTACACCTTCTTGATGATCTTCTGTATTCTTTAAGCTCCACTGCGCTTGCTTTTCTTCTTCAATATAATATTTCAATTCATCCTTTTGCCTGGAATGGTAGATGCTTTTCGTCGCCAGCATAGCAGCTAGCGGGGTAGACAGTAGTTGATTCGCAAGCTTTATAGCATGCGTCAATACTCGTTCCTCCGTAACAATATCAACAAGCCCCATTTTTTTAGCCTTTACACCATCTACCTGTTTACGTCCCCAAATAAATTGTTTTGCTTGCTGTGTTCCGAGCCGTTCTTTTAGTAGAAAATGTCCTCCACCATCTGGAGCAAGCCCAATTCCAATAAATAGCATTCCTAGTTTTGCATCTTCTTGGGCAATCACAAAATCTGCTGTTAAAGCAATGCTTAATCCCAGTCCTGCAGCTGAACCGTGAATAGCTGAAATCACAATTTTGTTAAGCGTATATAGCTTTAAAGCTACCTTGCCTATGATATCCATTATTTCATTAAAGTTCTCTTTTGTAGCAGAATCTTTCATCATCGAAATATCTCCACCAGCACTAAAAGCATTTCCTTCTCCAGACAAAATGACAATTGCATCTTCACTTTGTTCTACTTTTTCAATCGTTTGTAATAATTCTTCCAGCATTTCTTTATTCATAGCATTATAACGGTCAGCACGATTAAAATGTATATATGATACACGGTCCTTGCTTTCATAAATGAGTGTATGGCCCATAATCCTCTCCCCTTCTTTTTTAAACTGTATATAAATTTCGAGATGAGTGAAACATTCTCCTGCCTATATAACAATAAGGTTAAAATGAAGATCTGCTATTATAGGTAAACTATTTATTCACTTCCGGTTAGGTTATACTTGCGTTTGATACAATGCAGTTATAATGGAGATTCATGAAAAAATTCAGCCATTAATAACCTTTATCTTTTGTTTCAGCCTACTCTATATCATAATCTGGTGTAACAAAAAAATTGAAATGGCTAATCATACTATTCATTATCCGTTCCCTAAAGCCAAAAAAACTTGGTTACAAACATACACGCTTTGCTGTGGGATAAGTTTTAATTAAAATTAATGATATATCTGTTTTAGGAGGAATTAAAATATGGATACTTCTTTATACGATGAAGTTCAGGAAGTTTATCAAGAATTAATAAAAGCTTGGAATAACCGCGACGCTTCAAGAATGGCTGAATCGTTCGCAGAACAGGGAGTTCAAATTGGATTTGATGGGAGCAAGGTAATTGGAAAAACAGAAATCATAGCACATGTAAAACCTATCTTTGAAAATCATCCAACTGCTCCTTTTGTAACTAAAATTAAAAATATACGTCCAATAGGAAACCATGCTGCTATTTTACATGCTATTGCAGGGATGATCCCACCAGGAGAAGAAGATATTGAACCCAATTTAAATGCCCACCAAACGATGGTCGTATCTAAAGTAAATAGTGATTGGCATATTGAGCTCTTTCAAAATACTCCGGCTCAGTTTCATGGGAGACCTGAATTAGTTGAACAAATGACTGAAGAATTAAACAAGGTAAAGAAGGACTAGAATTATTTACAGATCTACATACCCATATGCTAACCTTCGACTATCCAATAACAGCTTATGAAGCTTAACTATATTAAATAGTATAATAAAGACAAAAAAGCTTGTAGAAAATTTTAATAATTTGTCTACAAGCTGTTCTTCTTTTATCTATTCAGTTGCTTGGCTATTTTGTTCTTCCTGTGTACCATAAAGCTCTTCTAATGGTTTTGTAATAATACGGCTCACATCATTGATCACAACATTTAAGCGTTGCTCTTCTTCCATCAATTTAGAGATATCTCCATGCTGTTGTACAAGTTCTACAACTTGTCTAGCCTTAGTTACCTCTTCTTCTGTGATTTCTTGTCCTTGCATTTGTTTTTCTTGCAAAGCCATTTGTGTATCTCGGAAATTATCAAACATCTGTTTTGCAGATGGATCATTCATTACCGCATCATAGGCAGTTTTCAAGTTTTTAAATTCTTCACTCTCGCGAATCGCTTTTTCTAAATCATAAGCACTATCATAAATGTTAGGCACGATTTATCCTCCTTCGTATTTCTTACTCCCATTTACTATATCAAACGATGGGAATTGTGTATAGCGATTCGAGATTGTCATGTTTTTGAATATATTATTTTTTTCATTAACCAGAATTGCTATAATTAAAAAAAGAACTTTTAAAAAAGAGGTTTTGCAGATGCTACATCAACTAAAAAAAATATTTCCATCACTTATAGTAAACGATGATAAAATCAAGCTCCCACAGCAAATGTATAAATGGTATATCACAGATAATGGGATTAAAATAGGTATTTCAAAAAATGAATTAACAAATAGAGATACCGCATTATTGGAAACATTTATGACTCCATATCATGCGCAAATACCGGTGCCCTCTGATAAAGAGTTGCAGTGGAAAGAAGTCATTGACCAAACCTCTTCCATGACACATCAAACAGCTTCTTCCCCTTTTCGATTCGTTTATTTTTCGATGAACGAACAACAAATTGAACCAATTACCTTTAAAGAGTCAATTCAAGCCTTGTTCAATTATAAAATCCCTATATTATGGGAGAATGAACAGGAAGGAATACTTATTGAAGAGCAATCCTCCATTACGGGTGAAAATATCCCTTACGAACAAATCATAGATGTGATCATGAGCGATCTTTATGTGAATATTCATTTTTTTGTTGGACCTTATTTAAATCAATATCAAGAGGCAAAATCTCAATACTTAACGATGTTTCGGTATGCCCCGATAGCTTTAACCTATTCCGATAAGCCAGTAACGAATTATCAAGAGGCAATTCCTTACATTTTACTTGAGCAAGTGGGTTCTCCCTTTCGAAACGAATTAGCAAATACGATACTACAAGAATTCACAGCTGATACAGAACTATTACAAACCATTCAAATGTTTTTGAAATGCAATCTCAATGTTTCTGTTACTGCAAAGGAATTATATATGCATCGTAATAGTCTCCAATATCGCTTAGATAAGTTTATTGAAAAGACAGGAATTGATATTCGCCAATTTCATCAAGCTGTCACAGTCTATTTGGCACTTCTAGCAAATATGCACAAAGACTAATTGAATATTTGTGCATGTTTACCGTTTCGATCAACCCAATCTTTTTTTATACTATAATTAATCAAACGCTTACAAATTGGGGGAATAGAAAATGGCAGAATTACGTATGGAGCATATTCAAAAATCCTATGATAAAAAAACAACGGCGGTAGATGACTTTAACTTACATATCCAAGATAAAGAATTTATTGTTTTCGTTGGTCCTTCTGGATGTGGTAAGTCGACTACATTACGTATGATCGCTGGTCTTGAAGAGATCACTGATGGGGAATTGCATATCGATGACAAAAAAATGAATGATGTAGCTCCAAAGGACCGGGATATTGCAATGGTTTTCCAAAACTATGCCTTGTATCCACACATGAATGTATACGATAATATGGCATTCGGTTTGAAACTACGTAAATTTAAGAAGGATGAAATTGAACAACGTGTTAAAAATGCTGCTAATATTCTTGGCCTAGAGGCTTACTTGGACCGTAAACCTAAAGCGCTTTCAGGCGGACAACGTCAACGTGTAGCCCTTGGCCGTGCCATCGTTCGAGATGCAAAAGTATTCCTAATGGATGAACCATTATCAAACTTGGATGCAAAACTCCGTGTGCAGATGCGTGCAGAAATCCAAAAACTTCATCAACGCTTACAAACTACTACCATTTACGTTACGCATGATCAGACAGAAGCAATGACAATGGCCACACGACTTGTTGTAATGAAAGATGGGGTAATTCAACAAATTGGGGCACCAAAGGATGTATATGATAATCCAGACAATGTCTTTGTTGGAGGCTTTATTGGATCTCCATCAATGAACTTTTTTACTGGAAAGTTAAATGGAAGTAATTTTGAAATAGGAGAAAAGAAAATTGCTATTCCAGAAGGTAAACTGAAGACATTACGAGAACAAGGTTATGAAGATAAAGAAATTACATTAGGAATAAGACCAGAGGATATTCATGATGAGCCTATATTCATCGAGTCTTCACCAAATACCAAAATCACTGCAGCAATTGAAGTAGCTGATTTAATGGGAGCAGAAACGTTTCTCTATTCAAAAATAGACGAACAAGATTTTATTGCACGTATTGATTCTCGTACAGATATTAATGTTGGCGAGAACATCGATTTAGCATTTGATATGAATAAAGCCCACTTTTTTGATATTGAAACAGAACTTCGCATACGTTAAACAATGAGGGGAAAAGCTGATCAGCTTTTCCCCTTATCCATCATTATTAAGCTTTTGGACCTAGTTGTTGTTGTGCAGTTTGAACAAGTCTTTTAGTGATTTCTCCACCAACAGACCCGTTAGAACGAGAAGTTGAATCAGGACCTAAGTTAACACCAAATTCTTGAGCAATTTCGTATTTCATTTGATCAAGAGCTTGTTGTACTCCAGGTACGACTAATTGGTTTGAACTGTTGTTAGCCATAATTATCACCTCCTGTACTACTAGTGTGAGCAGATTACGAAAACTTATCATAAGTTTTAACTGGTAAATTGTAGATGTTAGCTAAAGGGATTGTTTTTATGGAGTGTTTGTTTATAAAAACAATTTTTCAAACTATCGGTGTTCAAACTTCGCTTATGTAAGACTCGAGGAACAAACGAAATCCAAGCGTAAATAAATAAACACCTCAAAAGTTAGCGTTACGTTCGCTAACTTTTGAGGTTCATTACAAACTGAGTTTATTTTGGATATGTCATCTCTTTTGGATTTACATATTGATCGAATTCTTCTTCTGTAAGTAAACCAAGTTTTACAGCTGTATCTTTTAGAGTAGCATTATCATTAAATGCAGTTTTAGCAATTTTAGCAGCATTTTCATATCCTATGTGTGGATTTAAAGCGGTTACTAGCATTAAGGAATCTTTTAAGTTTTTCTCAATTTGTTCTAAATTCGGTTCAATCCCTTGAGCACAACGTTCATCAAATGACAGAATACTATCGGATAGCAACTGACATGATTGTAAGAAATTGTAGGCAATCACAGGCTTAAACACATTTAGCTCAAAATTACCTTGACTCGATGCAAAACCGATGGTGGCATCATTTCCCATTACCTGAGAAGCGACCATCGTGACAGCTTCACTTTGTGTTGGATTTACTTTTCCAGGCATGATCGAGCTACCTGGTTCATTAGCTGGAACAGTTATTTCCCCAATTCCACATCGCGGCCCACTAGCAAGCCAACGTACATCATTTGCAATTTTCATCAAATCTGCTGCTAACCCTTTTAGAGCCCCATGAGCGTAAACCGATTCATCATGACTCGTTAAAGCATGAAATTTATTCGGGGCAGATACAAAGTTTTTACCTGTATGTTCATTAATAGCTGCACAAACGCGCTCTGAAAACTCCGGATGTGCATTTAATCCTGTACCGACAGCAGTTCCTCCAATTGCTAGTTCTTTGATATAATGAATACTTCCCTCAATCATCGTTTCTGATTTTTCTAACATACGATGCCATCCGCTAATCTCCTGTCCAAGCGTTAATGGAGTTGCATCTTGTAGATGGGTTCGACCAATCTTAACGATGTCATTGAATTTTTCCATCTTGACTTTTAACGTATCTTTAAGCGTACGTACGGCTGGGAGAACTGTATCTTCTAGTTTAAGAACAAATGCAATATGCATCGCTGTTGGATAGGTGTCATTTGAACTCTGTGATTTATTGACATCATCATTTGGGTGTAAGGTTAAGTCACTTCCTTGGTCACGTAACCAATGATTACCTACATATGCAATTACTTCATTTACATTCATATTAGACTGTGTTCCACTTCCAGTTTGCCAAACAACTAAAGGAAAGTGGTCTGTTATTTCATCATTTATAATTTGCTCCACTGCTGCATGAATAGCTTCTGCTTTTTTGGCTTCCAGTAACCCGAGTTCTTTATTTGCATGTGCAGCACTTTTTTTAAGTATCGCAAACGCTTTAATTATCTCTACTGGCATTGTTTCATTTCCAATTGGAAAGTTCTGTTTACTTCGTTGTGTTTGCGCTCCCCAATATTTGTCAGCAGGTACATGTATTTCTCCGATTGTATCTCGTTCTACACGATAATCCATTTAGATTCCTCCCTATGTCCATCTTTCTTTATCTATTGTATCAGAAATTTGTCAGAATAAAATAATGAAAGCAATTTCATGTTATTGCTTGTTGATTGACACAAAATTGTACGTGCTGCCCTATTCCTTTATTGATCAAATATCTTTTATAATATGTTAGAGAACCATGCACTTATGGAAGACACTTATATAAATAGCAGTTATAATAATGCAAAACAGAAGTCTTCTTATAGAAGCACAGAAGGGGGATTTCGTTATGCCTAATATTTGGACACATATTCTTTTTTGTGAAGAAATTGTTGATGAGATAACACAGACAAAAACAATTTCTAACCATGAGACAATCATGAAACTTGGTGCACAAGGGCCTGATCCCTTTTTCTATTATAAATTTTGGCCATGGTTAAAAGATGAGTCTGTTCAAAAAGTTGGCACTGCACTGCACACACGATACTGTGGAGATTTTTTAATCGATTTAATTAAAGCGGCTAGTACGTTGAATGGAAGCGTAAAAGCTTATGTTTTTGGATTCATCACCCACCATATATTAGACCGCAACACGCATCCTTATATCCATTATCGTGCAGGATATGAAGGCAGCAAACATCAAAAATTAGAAGTGTTTATAGATACATTGATGATGGAAAAATACCAAAACCTTAAGACATGGAAAACTCCTGTCTATAAAGAAATTGATGTTGGTATTTCGATTGATGAAGATATTCGTCATCTTCTTCATCGATTGGTTACAAAGTATTTTCCAGAATTCAATTTTAGTACCACACGATATATTCAAAAATCATACCGTGATATGAAATTTGCATTAAAGCTGTTAGCGGACCCATATGGATGGAAAAATGCACTTCTAAAATCAACCATTGCTTCCTACTCTCATCAACCGATTAGAGATGAGAAAGACTATCTTAATTTACACAATACAACCTGGTTTCATCCTGCGACGAACAAACCTTGTACACACAGTTTTCTTGACCTCTATCACCAAGCAAAGGTTGAAGCCATAGAAATATTAACAACTGTTAACGAGTATTGGAATTCAAGCAACGAATCGCTTTTGACAAAATTAACTGGACAGATTGGCAATATCTCTTATGATACCGGTAAATCACTTCACTTAGAATTAGAAAATAGATACAGTGAACCGATTGTATAACATAAACAGATGTTACTCACAACTAGGAAGTGCCTGAGGGGATAAACACGCTCTGAATAACTAGACCCCGAATCTCGACAAAGAGGTTCGGGGTCTTAACTATGTCTATTCTCTAATGTTATCGTTACATTTCAAGCGCTTTATTTATTTTGAGATAATATTAATTTTCTCATTCACCGCTGTTTGTCTTTGGGCATCCTCTATACCTTTGTCTATATCAACAAACTTTAATAATAAAATGCCTCCAACAAAAAATACGACTAACGAAATAATCCCTAACCTGCTTGATCCAGTCAACTGCCCGACAAATGCAAATAAAAATGGACCAAATATCGCTGCAAACTTTGAGGAAATTCCGTAGAATCCATAGAATTCAGCATGTTTATTTTCAGGAACCATCCTGCCGAATATAGAACGACTAAGTGATTGAGCCCCACCTTGGACCATTCCAACACATATTGCTAATAAGTAAAAATGAATGGCGGATGTCATAAAATACCCTAATATAACGATTCCTATATAAATATATAAGGAGAGACTTAGAGCTTTCTTTGCACTTATTTTTGTTGCCAGCCATCCAAAGAAAAAGGTACAAGGAATACCAACAAATTGAGTAATCAGCAATGCTGCAATTAAACTATTCCCGTCAATTCCTATATCTCTTCCATAGATGGTTGCCATCTTAATTATTGTTGAAATGCCATCATTATACATCCAAAAAGCAAGTAGGAAAATTAATAATTGCTTATAGTGCTTTAAATCTTTTATAGTTGAAGCAACGCGTGAAAAACCAATTGCCGCATACGACCTTTCACGATTCACTCGCTGCTTTTTCTCCTCCTTGATATTTCGAAAAAGCGGTAGTGAGAACAAAAACCACCATAGACCAACTGTTGCAAATGAAACCTGACTAGCTATGGTTGCATTAGCTAAGCCGAACCATTCATATTTTAAAATCATTAAAATATTTATAGCTAATAATAAGCCGCCGCCAATATATCCCCAGGCAAATCCTGCTGAGGAAACTTTATCAATTTCTTCTTCTTTGGCAATCTCTGGTAAGAATGCATCATAAAATACATTACCACCAGAAAAGCCTATCGTACCTATAATTAATAATAATGAAGCAAATAGATAGTCCCCTTCTCCAACAAAGGCTAATAAAATGCTTGCTAACATCCCCATGTAAGCGAAAAACCGTAGAAATTTTTTCTTTGCTGCCGAATAATCACTAATGGCACCTAATATTGGTGCAAGTATTGCTACGATTAACACTGCAATCGATTGAGAATACCCCCAAAAGCTGGCAGCTAAATTTTCATCGACGCCAACTGCAGCGACATCATAGTAAAAGACAGGAAGTACAGCCGCCATGATCGTTGTAGCAAAAGCAGAATTACCAAAATCGTACAGTACCCAGCTTCTCGTTATCTTCCTCATAAAATCCCCCCCTGTTTATCTTAAGAATATCAAATTAAGGTACAATCAAGAACTACTTTACAAAAAGTTTAAAAACAGGTGTACTGATTTATCATAAGCGTACCGTTATGTAAAAAGTCCTATCCATACACTAAAAAAAGCACCTTACCAGATAGGCAAGGCACTATATCTGTTAATGCTTATTCCCAAATAAAGTGTCTATAATGCTCACTTAATTTCAAAAAGCTATCCTCGTTACCTTCATCAATGGAACGATTTATTCGTTCCTCCAAAAATGCTTTATTATAATTAAAGCATAATTCATCTAAAAGCAGCCGGGAGGAAAACCTTAGCTCAAACGGAATTTCTCGTTTAGCTTTAATTCCTTTTCCACTATACCGATAAAACTGATAAACTGTCTTCTGCTTTTTCATGGAACACTTCCCCCTTGTTCCTTTTTACTATTATCTTAAATTTTTAGAATAATTGCAATAGGTAAAAGCAAGAAAAGTTAAATTCTTTTTAAGTAATTTTTACCTAACGAAACATCCTTACCTCCACTCAATACATATTGCTCAACGCTTTATTGTTTCTCTAGACTTACCATAGCACGCTTTGGTAGACTGTTTAAGTACAAATAAGGCTGTTAGATGGAGGCCCTTTACATGATGAATTACTCAGATAACTTAAAAAAAGGTGAAAAAGGTGCATGGATAAGTATTTTCGCTTATATTAGCTTAGCTATTGGAAAATTAACCATAGCATCGTCTGGAAACTCAGACGCCTTACGAGCAGACGGTTTAAATAATACAACTGATGTCATTGCATCAATTGCTGTTCTAATCGGATTAAAGATTTCTCGGAAACCACCCGATGAAGATCATCACTACGGACATTTCCGGGCAGAAACAATTGCCTCCTTATTTGCAGCTTTTATTATGATGTTTGTAGGTATTCAAGTTATAATTGAAACATGCAAGACAGTCCTAAGCGGAAGCTATGCTCAACCTAATATGATAACTGCATGGACAGCGTTAATCGCAGCTATCGTTATGTTTGCTGTCTATTTCTATAATTTACGACTTTCCAAAAAAATACAAAGCAGCTCCCTTTATGCAGCTGCCCAAGATAATCGATCCGATGCGCTGGTTAGTATCGGAGCATTTATTGGTATTATTGGTGCTCAATTTGGTATTTATTGGCTCGATCCACTGGCTGGACTAATTGTGGGGCTAATCATTTGCAAAACAGCGTGGGGCATCTTTAAAGATTCTACACATACGTTGACGGATGGTTTTGACGAAAAACAAATCGAAAAAATAAGTAAAACTATCGAAAAAGACCCTGACGTAAGAAAGCTTGTAGAAATTAAGGGAAGAATACATGGAAACCAAGCATTCATCGATATTACGATCCTAGTAGATCCTAATCTCAATGTAGAAGAAAGCCACGCAATTACAGAACGTCTCGAAAATTATCTATATAAGAAACATAGTATTTCAAGGGCGCATATTCACATTGAACCCTATGTAACAAAAAACTAACGCATGAGTAGTCTAAACTCATGCGTTTGGCATTTCATTAAGTCAATAAAAACACAGTTGTAATTGCTGCAGCAACAACCAATATAACATTAACACCGATATATGCCAGGATAATTGCAACAACTCCACCGATAACCCCTATTAATGGTTGCTCTGGCTTAACGGACATAATTCCTGGAAAAATAAGAGCGCCTAGCGCTGCATAAGGAATGGCATTCAACCAACGATTCACCCAATCTCTAAATTGTAATTTATCTACTATAAAGGCAGGAACCATTCGTGGTAGCATGGTCACCATTGCCATACCGATAATAATTAGCAAAATCATCAGCGCTCCTCCTTCCATAAGAATATCCCGCTCATCCCGCCAATTATCGTTCCAAACACAATGGACCATCCAGTGCCTAAGCCTAATTGCAGACATAATCCATTAATTAACATAGCTAAAATTGCAATCACGGCTACCCGTTTATCTTTTTTCACAGAAGGAACTAGTAAACCAATAAACATGGCATAAAGGGCAATCCCCATACTTTGACTCAATTTTTCAGGAATGACTTCCCCTAAAATACCACCAGCAAAAGATCCAAATACCCATGATAAATAGGCAGTTAAAATGATGGTTGTATAGAATAATGCCCCTTTATCCTTATTCGCCTCTTCCGGATGAAGAGAAGTGACAGCAAAGGTTTCATCCGTTAACCCCATAGACATAGGAAGTTTCCATCTTATATCCATCCCCCTTAATCGATTCATAAAAGAAAGGCTCATTACAAAATGCCTGAAATTAAGTACAAAGGTTGCAATAATTATTTCTACTGCACCCGCACCGACCGCTATCATATTTGCTCCCATAAATTGACTTGCTCCAGCAAATACAAGCACACTCATTAATGTTAACTCTGTAATTGACATTCCGGCTTGTTTAGCCAATACACCGTACGTTAAGGCTATTGGTAAATACCCAACCATAATAGGGAAGCCTTTTGCGAATCCTTTTTGAATGATATCAATGGTTCCGTTTGTTCTTCCGTCTGCAGCTTTTATGTTCAAGACCTTCCCTCCCTTATATAATTCCTGTAATTATATCCTATATTATCAATTTTAAAAAGATTCAATTCCCCATTTTTCATGTTGACAAATTGGAATTTCCCAGTTATATTCAATATTAATCTTTAAAATAATATAGTGAAGACCTTAGAATGCATAGTAAATAGCTTCTGAGCAGTAACGAGAGACAGAGTGCTTGGTGAAAACTCTGGCAGGAAAACTATTGAATTACACATTCTTTGTAATAGGTCATAAGATAACGAGAGGCTGGTAATATTTTTCCAGCAATCAGGGTGGTAACGCGGAGAAAGCTTCGTCCCTATAGGGGCGAAGCTTTTTTTATTTTAGTTCCTTTTACATTGTTTGCAGAATAAGTCACTTATCTATTCTGAAGCATTCCATTGTTGTTAAATCGCTCAATGAGAATACCGGAGTTAAAAAGCCAACCATTTTTTAGAAATCGTTCTCTATTTATATCTAATACATGAAGGAGGAAAATCGATGTTTCCAATTCAACCTAAACACCGTCCGTCATTATCAGAATCCATTATCTTTTTCGTTGTCATTATAGCTCTTATAAGCTATTTTATTATTAAATTGGGAACCAATCCTCATATTCCAATTTTACTTGGTATTTTCATACTAATGGCATATGGGATAATCAAAAAAATATCTTTTCAAGACCTTCAGAATGGATTAATTGAAGGTGCGCGAACAGGCATGGGTGCAGTATTCTTATTCTTTCTTATTGGTATCTTAATCAGCAGCTGGATGATAAGTGGAACGATACCTGCTTTAATTAATCTTGGTTTTTCTTTTATCGGTGGTACTTGGTTTTATGCGATTGTATTCGCCATCACTTCTATCATTGGTGTATCAATGGGAAGTTCTTTAACTACAACGGCGACAATAGGTGTTGCTTTTATTGGTATGGGGAGTGCATTAGATGCCTCTATAGCTATTACTGCAGGAGCAATTGTCTCCGGGGCATTCTTCGGTGACAAAATGTCCCCATTATCGGATACAACTAACCTCGCTTCTACAGTTGTCGGTGTTGATCTGTTTGATCACATTAAGCATATCAGTTTGACAACAATACCGGCGTTTATTATTTCGTTTATACTTTTTGCCCTTCTGTCACCAAATGAAACGGTGGGGATGCAGAATGGGGAAGCTTATCAACAAGCTTTAGCAGAAACGGGCCTCATCCATTGGACTTCCTGGCTACCACTTATGGTCTTAATTATATGTACGTACTTTCGAATACCAGCGTTTATATCGATTGCAATAAGTAGTTTATTTGCTACGATTTTCGCAGCTTTTACAAGTGGACTAGCCTTAAGTGAAATATGGGGAATTTGGTTTAATGGCTATTCAGCATCTACAAATTTCGAGCCTGTTAATGAACTATTAACAAAAGGCGGAATTAACAGTATGCTTTTTACAATTTCACTTGTTATTCTAGCCTTAGGCTTTGGCGGCCTATTATTTGTTACAGGGATTATCCCAAGTCTTTTAACTGCATTACAGGAGAAATTAAGAAATATTCGATCTATTATTGTTTCCACAGCAGCCACAGCAATAGGTGTAAATGTATTGATTGGGGAACAATACCTTTCTATCATGCTTACTGGTGAAACATTTAAAACAGTTTATGCAAAGTCAAAATTGCCTAAAAAAGTATTATCTCGTACGCTTGAAGATGCAGGAACGGTTATCAATCCACTCGTTCCCTGGAGCGTATGTGGTGTATTTATCGCAGATGTTCTAGGTGTTCCAGTTTTAACTTATTTACCGTTTGCCTTCTTCTGTCTATTAAGTCCAATAATTACGATGATCTTCAGTGGTAAATCATTTGAAACAAAATCAAAAAAAATATAAAAAAAAGGCAGTTTGGAGTAAAAGATGCTCTCCGAACTGCCTTTTCCTATCCTACAAAATTATTTATCCTGATCTGTAAGTAGTAATGGCCCTTCTTTCGTAATAACAATGGTATGTTCGTATTGTGCAGAACGCCCTTCGTCAATTGTTCTAGCCGTCCAATTATTACGATCCATTTGACTGTGCCAAGATCCTTCATTAATCATTGGTTCAATGGTTATCACCATTCCCTCTTTGAGACGTAAGCCTTTATTAGGCAGTCCAAAATGGGGAATATGTGGATCTTCATGAAGTGTCGGTCCGATTCCATGACCAGTAAAATCACGTACTACTGAAAAACCTTCTCCTTCAGCATATTGTTGAATGGCATGCCCAATATCTCCTAGGCGGTTTCCCGCTTGCGCCTGTTCCACACCTTTATCAAGTGCGGTTTTGGTTACCTTCATTAATCGAAGACCTTTTTCATCTACATTCCCAACCGCGTACGTCCAGGCTGAGTCTGCTAAACCACCATCTAAATTAACAACCATATCGATAGTAACAATATCTCCATCTTCTAACTTTTCTTCTCGAGGGAAACCATGGCAGATTTCATCATTAATTGATGCACAAATTGCATAAGGATATCCATTATAACCTTTCTGCTCAGGTGTTGCCCCATGTTCTTTTAAAAAGTTCTCCGTAAACTCGTTTATCTCCATTGTAGTAATACCAGGTTTAATTATTTTGGCAATTTCTTTATGACAGTTAACAAGAATATCTCCTGCTGCCTGCATTTTTTCAATCTCTCGTTTACTTTTTCTCGTTATCATCTAATACTTCCTCTCTTCATACAAAATCTCCAATATATATATGTTAGAATAGCTTTAACGTACATGAAAGAAACAATACCCAACATAAAGTGTACCATAGTTTAATCTATTCATAAAAGCAATTAGAAATGAGGCGTAATCATGATTGAATTAACAAATATTCGGAAAGGTTTTCCTGGCAATAGCCGTGCCATTGACAACCTTTCGTTTACTGTCCCAGATGGAAAAATCGTTGGCTTTCTCGGCCCTAATGGAGCAGGGAAATCTACTACCATCAAAATGATAACTGGGATTCTGCCTATTGACGAAGGAAGTATTACTTTAAATGGATACAACATTAACCACCATCCGATTGAAGCAAAAAAATTATTCGGTTATGTTCCTGACCAACCAGACATGTTCCTACGATTAAGAGGAATCGAATATTTAAATTTTATCGGTGATATTTATGAGGTACCTGAACAGTTAAGACAACAACGAATCGAAAAGCTTACAAAGCAATTTCAAATTGATAAATCACTACATGATTATATCCTAAATTATTCACATGGAATGCGTCAGAAAATCATTATTAGTGGCGTATTACTACATGAACCTGCTATTTGGATCCTAGACGAACCATTAACAGGACTAGATCCAAAGTCCGCATATGTACTAAAAGACTTGATGCGTCAACATGCTGACAAAGGAAATACTGTCTTCTTTTCAAGTCATGGACTAGAAGTTGTAGAGCAGATATGTGATGTAGTTGCGATTATTAATAATGGGGAACTGCTCTTCTATGGTGATATGGACCAATTACATAAAGAATATCAAACCGATCAATCACTCGAAAATGTATTTTTGGAGTTGACAAATGATGAGTAAAACCTGGCTTTTAATGCGGATCATGCTAAAAATGCAATACTCGAAAGCTGGTAAGAGCCATTCGCAAATGTGGATTTTATTAATTGCATTTATCTTTTGTATTCCATTTGTGTTCTTATATATTGGGTTAATTAGGAGTATTGTTACAGTTCTTTTCGAATCCTTACAGCCGATAGGGCAGGAAACCGTTATTCTTGGGTTATTGTTTATTAGTATCCATGCAATCCTATTCTTTATGAGTTTCTTCACCATAATGAATACATTTTACTTTACAGAGGATATTCAATCGTTCATTCCTTTTCCCTTTCAGCCATATCAATTATTATTAGGTAAGGCAACTAACCCATTTTTATATTTATATTTAACGAATGGATTCCTGTTTCTTCCTTTTTACTTCATTTATGGGGGGGTGAGCAGTGCCTCTATATTCTATTACATACATGGGATTTTGAACTTTATACTATTGCCGTTCGTCCCTTTTTGTTTTGCAGCCATTATACTTATGATTGTCATGCGTTTTGTAAATGTTGCTAAAAACAAAGATCGTTCAAAAGTAATTGCTGGAATTGTATCTTTAGCATTTATTATTTTTATAAATGTCCTCATCCGTCTAAACACGGATACAGATAAGATAACCAATAACTTTGCGGATTACATTCAAAAAAACGATGGCTTACTAAACCAAATTACTGCATACTATCCACCAGCTTACTTCCAAACGAAATCCTTAACTGGGGCTGGAACATGGGAAGGAATACTCTGTTTACTTGCTGTTATTGCATTTACAATTGGATTATTCAGTTTATTCCTATGGGTAGGTCAGCAAACCTATCTAAAAGGAATGTTTGGAGCAGGAAATTCGAAAAAGCAAATAGTTGCTAAAAATACATTTAAAAAAGCTATAACACAACGACCAATTTGGGTTTCATTTATAAGAAAAGAATTACGAACGATTTTTCGCACTCCTTCGTTTTTACTGCAATGTGTGATACAGAGCTTGTTTGGTCCGATTTTTATCTTAATTATCCTATTGATGGATTCATCCAATGAAGCTTTTGCTGCCTTTTTTGATAACTTGTCAAGCAAACAAACGATTTTACTTTTGTTTTTAGCATCAATTATTTTACTAGGTACGAACGCAACTTCTTTGTCTTCCATTTCAAGGGAAGGAAAGAATTGGTTTGTACATATGTATTTTCCGATAAGTATAAAACAAATACTGTTTTATAAAATAATGACAGCTTGGCTGCTTAACTTAATATTGATAGGATTATTGCTAATCATCGGAAGTTTTTTATTCCAATTGTCTCCCTTATATATTGGAAGTTGGGCCATTTTAATGTTCATTGCTAGCTGGTTAACAAGTACTTTTGGAACATATCTGGACTTCAGCAATCCAAAATTAACTTGGACAGACGAACAAGAAGTCTTTAAATCAAGATTTATTAGTTTGATTGCGCTCTTTATCTATTTTGGAATGTTTGGTGGGCTTGTATTAATTATTTGGAATTCAGCTAGTATTCATGGTCTATTTCTAACATTTCTTAGTATCATGATTGCCTTAGTCCTTGTCAATGGTTTGGTATTAAAGCTAATTCAATCAAAAATTCGAGCAAAACATCAACACTATATCTAGAAATAATAAAAAAATGCAGGGGAAAACCCTGCATTTTTTATTAGCAACAGCCGCCATAGCCACCGCCGTAGCCACCACCATCTGAATAGGCAGTACCAATAATGATTAGTAAAATAAACAATACTACAAGTAGCGCGAAACCGCCGCCATAGCCAAAACCGCCTTCACTCATGCATTTCGCCTCCTCTTTCACTGAATAATTCATTTTATGCTAAAGATAAAATAATGGGAGGGAAATTAGCTTATATGGGCTTTAAATTTTACATGCTCCATCTAAATATGCAAGCAGTAGCGTTACCTATCATTTCCCACTGTTGTAATGAATGAACGATGTGTTGACACCTAAATGTCTTCCCCTCTACTTGTCTTATTTGTTTACACAAAAAGGCTTCTCGTTAGCGAGGAATCAAACTTGAAAAAATTCTCTACCTAACTTTAAGAAATATTATAAGTATTGGTTCACGTGATATATTTTTCCATTCGTGATTTTAGACTCATCAACCATAATATCTACAAGCACTCCACCAACCTTCTCTGTATTTTTCAATTGGTTTTTGTCCTTGTATTCCTTAAACTTCTCCACTGCTGCAAAGGATTCTTTTGAGCTCGAGCGAATTGCTTCTTGCATAGCCGTATCCATTATACCTGGACTAAATGCAATAACTTTGTTTTTCGTTGCTAACTTTTCTTGCTCTAACGCGACGGTTTGCGTATACATATTAATACTAGCTTTTGAACTGCAATATGCACTCCATCCATATGATGGCTTTTCCGCTGCACCTGATGTAACGGTAAGTCCAATCATCGGTACATTTTCTGCATGCGCATATTTTAAAAATATGTTCGTAGTTGCCATAGGTGCTAATACATTTACTTGAAAATGATATGCCAAGTCAGATGAGGAAATATTCATTGCATGATCAATTGGTTCAATTGCTGCGGCATTGTTAACTAAATAGATACTCGTCGGTTTCTCTTGTGTAAGTTTCATTGCGAGAGATTCGATTGTTTCATTGACTGCTTCCATATCACCTAAATCACAGCTAATACTTGTGTAATTCACCTTTTTATCGGATGCATAGGCCTCTAAATTAGAGGATTTATTACGTGAAATACCAACAACATGAACTCCTTGATTCATAAATTTTTTTGCTACACTTTCCCCTAAACCTCTTGAGACTCCTGTTACTACCGCATATTTCATACGTTATCCTCCTTTTCATTAATAAACTACAGTTGGAAATGACGAAAAGGGTCCTTGCCGCTAGAGAAAGGACCCAAATATTTATAATCCTGCTTTTATTGATTACCTACTTCATTCCAATAATATATAAGGGTTTCCATCCCTTTATCAAAACTATCAATTGGAAAGCTTTCATTTGGCGAATGAAGCCGATCGTCTGGTGTTCCAAAACCTAACAATACAATTGGCATTTGATAGATTGCTTCGATCCACTCCACCACAGGAATGGATCCACCCATTCTAACAAAAACAGTCTCTTTATTAAATGCCTTCGTGTAGGCAGTTGCAGCTTTGGTAATTAATGGATGGTTTGGTTCTACTTTATAAGCTTTCGCAGATAACTTTTCCTTTTTAACATCTACTGTAACTCCTGCAGGGGCAACATTCATTACATGTTCCTCTAACAGCTGTTGAATTTTAACAGGATCTTGTCCAGGGACTAACCGGCACGTAATCTTAGCTGTAGCTGTTGAAGGAATAATTGTTTTTGTTCCTTCTCCTTGATACCCACCGTACATACCATTAACTTCAAATGTAGGACGACCCATCGTATGTTCTTTAGCCGTGTAACCTTTCTCTGAAGCAGTCTCGTTAACTCCTGTTGCTTCAGAATAGCTTTCTCCTGGAACCTGATCAATCAGCTTTTTTTCTTCTTCCGCAAGCGGCTCTACACCGTCATAAAAACCCTCGACGGTAATCACTTCTTCTTCGTTCTTCATGGAGGCAAGTATATGACTTAGAGCCATCAATGGATTCCGAATTGCACCGCCATACATTCCTGAATGTAAATCGTGGTCCGGGCCAGTGACATTGATTTCGATTCCGGTAAAGCCTTTCAATCCATATAAGATGGTTGGTTGATTCTTAGCGACCATACCAGAATCGGATATAACGGCAAAATCTGCCGCGAATTGTTCTTTTTTTGAGTGAAGCACTTCATATAAATTCTCGCTGCCTATTTCTTCTTCTCCCTCTATACATACTTTAACATTCAGCGGGAGCTTCCCCTCCGCTTTCAAATACGCTTCAAATACAGCAAGATGCATAAACACTTGTCCCTTATCATCACTAGCACCTCGAGCATATAATCGGCCATCTCTTACTTCTGGCCGAAATGGATGACTATCCCATAGTTCAAGAGGATCTGCTGGCTGTACATCGTAATGGCCATAAAAAAGTACAGTTGGCGCATTGGAACCAGCCCTGTTGTATTCGCCATAGACGAGAGGATGACCCGAAGTTGCTTGTTTCTCAGCAAAATCGAAGCCAATATCATGTAAATACGTAACGATAAAATCCGCAGCATGATGAATATCTTCTTTATGTGCACGATCCGTACTTACACTCGGAATTTCCAAAAAATTTGATAATTTGTTTAGTAATTGTTCTCGATTATTTTTTAAATACACGAGCGCTTTTTCACTCATTCGAAAGCCTCCTACTTGAAAATTCTAATATGTATCATTTTACCATATACATTTACAAAACACCTATTGGACAATACCGCTGACATAATAAAAAAGGCAGCAATAGCTGCCTTGTCTATCTATTCCAGTGCCTGTTCCAAATCCTCAATTAAATCTTCACTATCTTCAATACCTATGGATAAGCGAATTAAGCCATCTGTAATACCCAGCTCTTGCCTCCGCTCCCTCGGGATCGATGCATGTGTCATTTTTGCAGGGACTGAGATCAAACTTTCTACCGCTCCCAAACTTTCTGCCAAAGTAAAGTAGTTTACTTTTTCAATCACTGTCTCTGCTGCCTTACTACTTCCAACATCAAATGAAACCATCCCTCCAGAGCCTTTTGCCTGCTGCATTGCTATTTCATGGCCTTGATGTTTCTTAAGTCCAGGATAATAAACCTTCGTTACCTGTGGATGACTTTCAAGAAAAGCTACAAGTTTTCTCGTATTTGCCTCAATTGCCTCCATGCGTAGACCTAGAGTTTTAATCCCTCGCATTAATAGCCAAGCATCTTGTGGCCCTAATATTGCTCCCACAGAGTTTTGGATAAAATGAATTTGTTCAGCAAGCTTCTCGGAATTAACAACTACAAGTCCAGCTACTACATCACTATGCCCACCTATATATTTCGTTGCACTATGCAATACTATATCAGCACCCAAATCTAATGGTAATTGCCAATAAGGAGTAGCGAACGTATTATCCACAATAAGGAGTAAGTCGTGTTTTTTGGCAATAGCGGCCATTTTCTGTAAATCGGTAATTTTTAAAAGCGGATTCGTAGGTGTCTCAATAAACAAAGCCTTTGTATTTGGTTTTATCGAATCTTCTACTTTTTTTGGATTACTTGTATCTACAAATGTATGACTTAAGTCAAATCGATTCAATACATTTGTCATCATCCGATAAGAACCACCATAAACATCGTCTGTTAATAGTACATGGTCACCAGTATTAAATAACATCATTACTGATGTTATTGCTGCCATTCCAGAGCCGAAAGCAAAACCTGCCTGACCATTTTCTAAATCAGCAATTACCTCTTCCAGCGCATTCCGAGTAGGATTACCGGTCCGAGAATATTCATATCCGCGATGTTGACCAACGTTGTTTTGCTCATAGGTACTTACTTGATATATAGGTACTGAAACCGCACCTGTTTGCTTATCACCAGTAATACCACCATGAACCATTTTTGTTTTTCTTCGCATTCCGATTCTCCTTCATACATTAAAGCAGCTGAGTTGAAAACCGCTTTTCTTATTCTTTTCTTTTATCTAGGATAAATATCCTTGCTTAAATAACGATCACTTCCATCTGGAAATACTGTCACAATCGTTGTGCCTGGAGAGGCAAGCTCTGCTTCCTTCAGTGCGGCATACATTGCAGAACCAGAAGAACTCCCAACGAGTAATCCTTCTTTTTCCGCCAAGGTTTTAACTAAATCAAAAGCATTATCATCCGGTACAGTATAAACCAGATCTATCAGGGAATGATCCATATATTCAGGAAAAAATTCCATTCCAATACCTTCAGTCCGATGAGACCCAGACTCACCACCGCCAATAATTGAACCTTCTGGCTCTACAATAACCGCTTTTAATTGTTTATTCCTTTCTTTCATGTATCTGGTCGTTCCCATAAACGTTCCAGCAGACCCTGCTCCAGCAACAAATATATCTACTTTCCCTTCTAAGTCTGACCAAATTTCTGGAGCCATTGTTTGATAATAGGTAGTTGGATTAGCTTCATTAGTAAATTGCTGTGGAGAGTAACTATTCGGTATCTCCCCTAATAACTGCTCCGCCTTCTGTATTGCACCTTTCATTCCTAATTCCCGAGGAGTAGAAACAATCGTTGCTCCTAAAGCTCTCATCAGTGTTTGTTTTTCAGTACTAAAATGTTCTGGTACACATAAGATAACGGAAAGATTATGTGATATTGCCGCAATCGCTAAACCAATACCGGTATTTCCAGCTGTCGGTTCAATAATGGTACCACCTGGATGGATTCTCTCTTTCGTTAAGGCATCCTGAATTAACGCAACTCCTAATCGATCCTTAATGCTTCCTCCAGGATTTAGAAACTCTAATTTAGCATATAAATGGACATCCTTTGGTAATGAAAAGTTCGTTAACTCAAGTAATGGGGTATCTCCGATAATATGCTGAATCGACTTGTAAACTGTCATCCATTTCTCCTGCCTTTAGAATACTTGATGCCATTCGTTCCGATGATCTAACATTTCCTGGGCAATTTTTTTTGCCCCTTCTAAGCTATGATTTGCTGCCCAGCCACATTGTACCTCATTGCAAGCAGGTACTTCCCGGGCTTCTAGAACGTCGTTTAAGGTGTGTTCAAAGGCCTCTAATACTTCCTCATATTGATCACGATTCATAATAGATAAATAAAAGCCAGTCTGGCATCCCATAGGACCAATATCTAATACATTATCCATATGATTACGGATATTCTCTGCCATTAAATGTTCAATGGAGTGTAATCCATCCATATCCATATGTTCCTTATTAGGTTGTTTAAACCGAATATCATATTTATATACTTTATCCCCATTAGCCCCTTCTGTAACGCCAACTAAACGAACATATGGTGCCTTCACTTTTGTATGATCAAGATTAAAACTTTCTACATTCATTTTTTTTGCCATGATAACCGCTCCTTTTCGAAATATACTATTTTTTCGTAGCTACGATTAACCAAACGAAGTCATTCATTTGTTTCATCGCTATATCAAAATTATACAAGGTGAAGATACTTTTTAAAACCGTTACTGTTGGATAATACTCCCGTTGTAGGTCTTCTGCAAGATCCATATAACCATGTTTTTTTGCATGATCTATTTCCTTGTGTTTTTTTTCTTCAGTAATGAACACGGTGTCTCCAAATACTACTTTTCCACCTATTGGCAGCAATTCTGAAAACTGTTTAATAGCACTCTCCTTTTCCGTATCCGTTAAGTGATGAAACGCATAGGTGCTTACAATGGTGTCTACCTTTTCTGTGAAAGCTGGAAAGTGAAGGAAGTCCCCTTCGACTATTTGGACATTTGGAAGTTTTTTATTAGCAATTTCACGCATCGCTAACGATGGTTCAACTCCGACAAACTCATGCCCTGCTTCAATGAGCTTTTGAGATAAATTCCCAGTCCCTATTCCAAACTCTAACACGCTGCCTTCCGTATAGGAAACCACTGTATCTAAAATATGATTGTAGTTAGCAAAGACACGTGCATATTGCGGATCCATCCCTGCCACACTGTCATCGTATTGATTTGCCCAATCATCAAAAATCGATAGAAACTCTCTCCCCATGTTTTTCAGCTCCAAAAATAAATTAATCCTTACTAAAACACTATGGATAGTAAGAATTATATGTATAATTATATAATAAGTTCCTATTTTTTAAAAGAAAAAACGAGTAGCCTTGAAATTGGGCCACTCGTTTATCATTAACGATTTTGCGGGAATAAGCGTTCAACCATATTACCGAATTGATCAAAAAACCCTTCTACTGGCTCTCCATTATCCACATCTTCCGCATAATTTTGCGTTAAGTTAAGAAAATCCGGGTTAGTTGAGACATATACATTATCTATGTCTTTATCAACAGACTGAACAATTTCTTTAATTTTTGATTTTACTGCATCCGTAACTTCATTTCCGTTATCCGCATTATTTGTGTTTGTATTATTTGTATTCGTATTATCTGCTGTATTTTTATTCTCGGTATTTGCATCATTCTTGTCTAGACCTGCCGCAACGTAAGCGTTGTTGTCCGTAGTTACAACGTATGCACGATCAATTTCATCAATTTCATTGGTTATTTTGTCAGCTGCTTCTTTTGAAACATCATAACGATCAGCATTATTATTTTCCTGATCTCGCTCCGATGTTCTTCTCATCTCATAATCACGGTCACCTGCCATGCCATCGCCAGTATTATTATATCTTGTTTGTTCTGCGTTTTCTTCCGCTCCATTGTCTGGATTATTGTTGTTATCATCTGTATTGGCACATCCCATTAGCACAATACCAAGTACAGCAAGAATACTAACTAATTTTATTTTCATGTGTATTTACCTCCTTTGTTTTGCCCTTAGTATGATTCAAGGTTGAGTTATTATACTTTTTTTATTTAGCCTTTTTATGGCAAATACACCATTTTTGTTTCAGACAATATATATATAATATGGGGACACTATGGAATAACCCTTACAATTTAAGGAGGGGTAAAATGGATATTCCTGATTATGATAAAGCACTTTACTATACGCTTTGGGGACATTGGGACGATTTGCTTGTACTTATGGTACGAACAAATGATGATCTTCTCTCAAAAAAAATTCAACATTTTCTGCACGCTTTTCATTATTCACTTGATGAACGAACAATTATGGAATCTCATGACAATCTGCTTTATTACTTGGATCATGCAATGAAATATGAATCCACAGTTACGATGAAAGTATAAAAAGTAACACAGACCTTACCACATGGTCTGTGTTACTTCATTTGTTTATTCTACTCGTTAATTCGATTTAATCATCGTACTCTCTTTCATCTTCATCATCTCTATCCTCTTTATCATCATCTGTATCTTCTTCATCATCACCGTATTTATGTCTATATCCATGGCTTTTCTTCTCTTCTCGACCACAATTGTAGTCGCTTTCATCTTCATATTCATTATCATGATGGCGCTTTTGATACCATTGCTTATCTTTCTCCCATTTATGATTGTCCCTATCCGTTTGTTTATGTTCATTCTTTTTTGTATTTGTAGGTTTCTTTTTAGATTTCGCTTGGTCTTTCTCTTCTGTCTGTTTGGTATCTTCATTTTTACTACTATTTTTTGCTGATGACGTTGATGGAGCCTTCGATTGTATTGGATTTTCTTGCTGCTCTTTATTATTTTCTGATTGTGGATTATTCTTTTGTTTATCCTTAGCATTGGTTTGATCCGTCAATGAATCTTGTTCTGACACCTTTTCAGAATTACTTTCGGAATCACTTTCTTTTTTAGAATTATAAAATGAATTAATAATAGCTCTATCCTCATCATCCAATTTCGTTTCTGAATCAGTGTTTTTAGTTAACGTATCATCCTTCTCTTGTATTGCCGCAGCCATCGCTTCATTCATAGACATGTGATTATCTTCTGCTTCCTGCCTGATTTCATCTGGAACATAATAAGTTGCAATATCCCATTCGGAACCTTCTACTTGAAAATAGCGTTGCATTCTCTCGATTATAGATGAACCTTTATTATTTTGAATCAAGCTTACTCCTACTAACATATGTTTTTGATTATTAATTAAGCCAGTCTCTTCACTTTCAACCATAATCATATGTATTACATCTTCCAATGCTTTTCCCTGATATTCACCTAGCTTGCCTACAATGTTTTCAGCATCATTATTAATAGGACGAATGGATTGGACTTGCAAATCTTCACTGATTTGTAATTCTACACTGGGATTTATATCTATTCCAACATAAGCATATGTTTTTTTATTATCCATAAGAAAATAAAAAGGCAGCACAAATAAAAGCATGATACTTACTAAAGCAAGTAAACGCATTGGCATATTCATTTTATGACCACGAGACAAGAAATGAAAACGCTTTTGTGCTGGGATTGGTTTAAAAGTAACTTCAGCTCCAATTTCAACATTCTTAACAGGGATTGCCTTATAGAATACACCTTCTTCTGTAAGAACAATCATATACTTTCGATGCTGTTCCATGATGATCCCTTTCTTCACTGACCCACCCCCTTCAAATAGTCTTTAAGATATAGATAGTCTTCTGTAAGTACAATAAAAATCGCTAATATATATTTTCGATTACGTTCTAGTGTTTTCTTACTTACATCAACGTTTTTTACCAGTTCTTTAATTGGCAACTTTCGTTTCGCTATCACATACTCTTTTAACTCAGGCTTTTCACATAATACCCTTGCTGTTCGTATCGCTGATTCACGGGCATCTCTATGTTTCGGCGATACCTCTGTTAATTCAGCTAAACTCATTTTATATAGTTTTAGCTTTTCTTTAAAATCAAGTATTTCTTGTTTACGATACCATGAATCCTGCTCTAATTGATACTGTTCCTTTACTGCGAGAATTTCTGTAGGGTTTTCCATCTGTTCCGCATCATATGTTTCATCTAAAGAAACTGCAGCTGGGCGTTTTTGAACATACCGAATGTAATCAATTACCTTCCGTTTAATCACCAGTTTTGCAAAGGATAAGAAGGAGCTACCCCTCTCTGGTGAATAGGATAAAATTGCTTCATTAAAAGCTGAAAGTCCAATACTGAATTCATCATCCTTTTTAGGATCAATATACCGTTTACAGACTTCTGAAACACATTTTGCAATAAAAGGTTGATATGTTTTTAATAGATAATTTTGGACAGTCTGGTCTCCTTGCTGGGCTGAAAGTATCATTTCTTCTAAGGGAATATCTTTTAATGATTTACTCACCATCAATTAAAAGCCCCCCTAGCCATTATAATTTTCGAGTTGTTTGAAATATTTTTGGCCGTACTATTTCCATATTCACATTCATTCCATTTATAATCATTCATTAATTTATTAGTCACGATGTATTCACCATCTTTTATTATTAGTTTCAATAAAATATATCTTCGGTCTGTCGGGTTTTTTCTTTCAACCCTACTTATTTCAGTTAAAGCAATTGATTCTCGTTACGGGTATTGCTCCCCGTTATTACACATTTAATAGGTTTAATTATTCATTCTAACAAGCTATATATACCCGTTCATTTTTTAAATTTTTATTACGTTTTGAGGCTAGTCCCCAAAATAAGGTTGTTACACTACGAATATTATGATGTATCTTGTCGTAATTTCATATGACAAGTCATTTTATCTTAACGTAACGAATACCGTGTGGCTACCACAAACCCGTTACATTTTCTTTAAATAATAATTACTCTCTTCACCTATTATGTAATAATTTCTTTACAATGTCTTTAATCAATTTTTACCTGTGACTTTTTGCTTATATTGTATGATTTTATGAATAATAAGAATATAATGAAACGATCATTTTATAAAATACTTTAAATATAAGAAGCTGTCGAGAAGTGTCTCGACAGCTTTGATGAAACAACGTATTATTTATTTTTTCCTTATTCCTATTACCCTTCCAGCTTCTTTCGGCTTTTCAGCCGGTGTATACATAGAAGCAAGTTCTTTAACTTTTGACAATATTTGATCAGGAAAAGGTGACGGTTTACCAGTCGCTTGATTCATACCCATTAACATTTGTTCACTCGAAGCGGCTCGTTTCCCATTCAACCCCATTAATTCAAAGAAAACATGTATACGTTTTGCATCATAATCCAGCAATTGTACATGTACTTCGAGTGGCTCATTATACTCCATTTCTGCTAAATAACAGATATGTGTTTCTAATGTGTACATGGTGTATTGTTCTGTTTCACGAAAGGAATCATCAATACCTGCAAGCTTCATTAATCGATCGACAGCCCAGCTAAATACACGCCCATACTCTGCATCGTTCATATGCCCATTATAGTCAATCCATTCTTTTCTTACCCGATCTTCTAAAATTACTTTTGACGTCACTTCCAAACCCTCTTTCTATAATTCGCCTTTAATCGTTGCTGCTGGCCAATATTTCTTTACTAAATCCTGCAGTTCAATTAAAAACTGATCACGTCGTTCTTCTAATTCTTCCATCGTTGTTCCTGCAGTTTGTTGTTCACAACCACTAATAACTTTTTCAGAGAGCTCCTCAGTTAATTCTGGAGCTTCTAATTTTGTCCATGGAAGTTTAAGAGCTGGACCAAATTGCTCGAGTAAATGTGCCATTCCTTGTTTACCTCCACCCATATGCAAGGTCATGAAAGGACCCATTAATGCCCAGCGTAATCCTGGCCCATATACAATGGACGCATCTACTTCATCAGTCGTTGCTACTCCATCATTAACAATGTGCAATGCCTCTCTCCAGATAGCTTCCATTAATCGGTCAGCCACATGTCCTTCGATTTCTGTTCGAATAACGAGTGGCTTCATTTCCATACCATCATAGACACTTTTAGCGACATTAATTGAAGAAGAAGACGTTTTTTGTCCACCTACAAGTTCAACTAAAGGCATTAGATAAACTGGATTAAATGGGTGTGCAACAATTACTCTTTCTGGATAAAGGCTACAATCAGCTTGCAATGTACTTGGAAGAATACCTGAAGTACTAGATGCAATAATTGTTTCTTCTGGTGCATATTTGTCAATTTCTGCTATAACCTGACGCTTTAGTTCTTCTCTTTCAGGAACATTTTCTTGAACAAAGTTAGCATTTGAAACAGCTTTTCCCAGATCACTTTCGAAAGATAAATTATCTAAAGAAGCTCCATTTGTTAGCCCCTTTTTTTTCATGGCTGGCCATGCCCTTGAAACAGCTTCGCGTGTGCGTGCTTCTGCTTTAGGATCTAAATCACTAGCAGTTACATGATAGCCATTTGCTAAGAATCTAGTTATCCATCCATTCCCTATGACACCAGTCCCGACGACGGTTATATTTTTTATCTTTGTTGTTGTATTTGAAGTTTGTACTGACATCTCTGATTATTCTCCTCTTTCATGTGGATTTCTTAAATTTAAATAATTACGCGCTTCCACGGGACTCATTACTTCATGACCTAAACCATGAATCGTTTCTACTGCTTTATCTACGAGTTCTTCGTTCGTAGCAAGCTGACCTTTCTTTATATACAAGTTATCCTCTAGACCAACACGTGCATTTCCTCCTTGGATAACAGATTCAGCAACCATCGGTAGTTGCATTCTTCCGATCCCAAAAGCAGCCCATTTTCCATTTTCAGGTAAACGACTTTTCATGTAGGCAATTGTTTCAGCATCAGCATCTGCTCCCCAAGGAATCCCAAGACAGAATTGATATAAAGGATCCCCTTCAATTAACCCTTCTTTCATTAATTGATTTGCAAACCGTATATGACCCGTATCAAAACATTCAAGTTCTGGTTTAACACCACTATCTTTTATTAGCTGAGCCTGCTTACGTAACCAATTTGCCGGACTAATGTAAATTTGATCACCAAAGTTCACACTACCACAATCTAAGGTACATATTTCAGGAAGTAACAAACCAACTGGTTCATGACGTTCCTCTGGTGTTTGAATATCCGTTCCTAGTCCCCCTTTTGTTGGGTCTGCATCACTAGGTATCCAATCGCCACCACCACCGGCAGTAATATTTATAATAACATCTGTTTCAGACGCACGAATTCGCTCTACAACTTCTTGAAATAATTGAACATCATGACTCAATTTTTTCGTTTCTGGATCACGTACATGGATATGTGCAATGGTCGCACCTGCCTTAGCTGCTTTAATTGCTGAATCTGCAATTTCTTTTGGCGTTACCGGTACATGCGGGCTTTTTTCAGCTGTCTCGCCAGCACCTGTTATTGCACAAGATAATATAACTTTTCGATTATTCATTCTTCTTCCTCCTATCTATTCTGATGCATATGTTCGACTACTTCGCCACTTCCAAAAAATAAATTGATTTCCATCAGAATCTCATTTTGTTCCTCTATTTCGTTAATGTACTACTATCTGATTGTCTCTCTTTACCTACTGGATAAAATGGAAGTAAAGGGAACCAGCTCAGTAACCGTTAGGATTTTTCTCAACAAGAAATTTATTACTTCATCATCGTGACGACATATCAATCTTTGTTTTACGTAGAAACTGTAACATGCATGTACAAAAATAAAAAATATCAATTCAACTAGAATATGGGAGCATATGAGAGAATGAGCTAACTCAACCATTATAAACTTTATAAATAATAAAATTTATAAAGTTTATAAGTTATTTGATGTTTGTGTGGGCTAGTTTGGTTTGCTAAGATAATAAAGTCCTTTAAATCGGAAAATTTTATATTTATGATAGGAAAGGTGTTTGATTACTATATGAATTTTAAACTAATCGATTGGCCAACCTTCTTAGGGGCCTTATTTATATTATTAGGTGTTTCTCTGCCTCTGATTTTCTTTCCAGAAGCTGGGGCTGAAGTAATTAATCTAGCCAATTCTTTCATGACTGGTAATTTTGGAATTCTATATTTAATATTAGGGCTTGGATGTTTTCTGTTTCTTGTATTTGTTGCATTTAGTAAGAATGGACGAATCAAATTAGGGAATAAAGATGACAAAAAAGAATTTAATACGTTCTCATGGGCAGCAATGCTATTTGCTGCTGGGATCGGCTCTAGTATCCTTTATTGGGGAATGATTGAATGGGCTTATTACTATCAAGGGCCGCCATTTGGAGTAGAACCTAAATCAAATGAAGCTATTCAATGGGCATCTACGTATGGAATTTTTCATTGGGGGCCGATTGCTTGGGCCATCTATACTTTACCTGCTCTCCCTATCGCATACTTTTACTATGTACGAAAAAAGCCTGTTTTGAAAATTAGCGAAGCTGTCCGACCAGTATTAGGAAAGTATGTTGATGGCCCCGTAGGCAATATCATTGATATATTGTTTATGTTCGGTCTTATGGGTGGTGCTGGAACAACGTTAGCATTAGGAACGCCTATGATTGCAGAAGGAATCCATGACCTAACCGGTATACCAGTTACATTAGGCTTAAAAGCAGTCATCATGTTGTTATGTACCGTAATCTTTGCCGTCAGTGCCTATTCTGGGTTACGTAGAGGAATTAAGGTATTAAGTGATGTTTGTATTTGGTTAACGATTCTATTAATGGCTTTTGTATTTATCTTTGGACCAACTGTATTTATTAGTGAAACGACATTTTCTAGTATTGGTATTCTTGCAGATAATTTCTTCCGCATGGCTACATGGTTAGAGCCATTTAGAGACTTGGCCGGATTTTCGGAAACTGGATTCCCAGAATCATGGACGGTTTTCTACTGGGCATGGTGGGTTGTATACGCACCATTCGTTGGTTTATTTGTTGCACGTATTTCCCGAGGCAGAACAATTCGTGAGATGATTCTTGGTACGATGATATATGGTACGTTGGGCTGCATTTTATTCTTTGGGATTCTTGGTAACTTTGGACTTTACCTTCAACTTTCTGGCACATTTGATATCATCGGGTTTATGAATGAAAACGGAGCACCAGCTGCTATCATAGCAATCCTCCATCAACTTCCTATGGCAAAAGTTGTTGTGGGCGCATTTACCATATTAGCTGTTCTATTTTTAGCAACAACCTTTGATTCTTCTTCTTATATCTTAGCCTCTGTGGTGCAAAAACAAATGAAAGGTGAACCAATGCGATGGAATCGTTTATTCTGGGCATTCACTTTATGTCTGTTACCGCTTGTTCTAATGTTTATCGGAGATCTTGAGGCATTACAAACAGCAAGCATCGTTGCAGGTTTTCCACTCATATTCATCATGTTCCTATTGTCATGGTCGTTTATCAAAGCATCCAATCATGATCTTAAATCATCTAGAGAGTTTAAAAATCCAACCATTCACATTAGTAAAAAAGATAAGGATGTAAATCCAAAATCAAAGAATTAATTTTAGAAAAAAGGACTACGGTAGATTGTCTCTACCGTAGTCCTTCTGATATTACATTTTATAAATTTGGCAATATAGTAGCTTTCGATTTATATACGGCATTTGTCTTGGCTTCTGCTAATGTCTCGTTTAAATAAATATCTTCTTCAAACCAATCCACTGTTTCAATCTTATCAATTGGATAAATCAAGTAAGCTTCTTCTGTATACGTATCGCTATCTTGTACTACCATATATCTTAGTTTCCAATACTCTGTATCGAATACCATATCGATAACCGTTCCAATCTTTCCATCATTCGCGTGTACTTTATATCCTAATGTTTCATCTTCGCTTCGCAAATCATACGCCTGCATGTCATGTAAACGTTGTTCTTGTATTTCGGATTGCTCATTTGATCGAGGGGAGGTAAAAGGTTCATCTATGTTTCCCCAAATCATATTTCCTGTCCAATATCTTGCCCAACCATAATAACTAATGAGCGAATTTTCTACATCTTTTGTAATTGCATGTTCTTCAGGTATTGTAGGACTATTTCGAATGGTATCTTTATCTAATTCTACCTCTACAAGTTCTTCCCTTTCATTAAGCGTTCGGAAGGAAGTTAGAGAAATAAGCACGCGCCTGCCTAGGAGCCACTTTCTTGAATCTATAACCGCATATCGTATCGTCCATTTTTGATCGTCAAAATACAAATCCTTGACTTTCCCCATTTCTCCATCTGATGCATGAATATTGTAGGCTTTCAAATCAGATGTAAAGAACATTTCATTTTCCTCCTTCAATGTTTACTGATCTCATACCCTTTTTTTGTTCCTTCCAAACAGCCCTTACCTTTGATAATCATAATAATAATCAATTGAATAAAATAATCCCACTTTTCCATGGCTTTTATGGTCTAAAGTAGCAAAAATGATGCCTATTACCTTTCCGTTGTTATTTATTACTGGACTACCGCTATTTCCTCTGTATACAGGAGCATCAAGCATAATAACCTTACGATCCCAAGAAGGAAGTTGTGTTTCACCAATAACGGTTCCTTCATTAGCTATTCCATGAAACTGAAGTGGGTTACCAATAAACTGGATAGCATCATTTTTTTGAATATCTGCATTTTTCGCTAACTGTAAATATGGCATATTTTCAGAATCAATATCCAATATTGCTAAATCAATGGATGGGTGAATCTCCTTAACATGAGCCGGATAAAGTTTGTCATTAGGAAAAGCAACGATGATTTCGCTTGCTTCCTCCACCACATGGTAATTTGTCAGAATCAACCCATCTGACGAAATAGAAAAGCCCGTTCCTTTTGAATCTCCAGTTTCAACGGTAACTACGGCCTGCTGATACGTTTTGATATCCTCTTCTTGAGATAACTGTGCTGAAGTAATTAAGAAATCAATGGCTGGAATTGAAAAAGTACGCGGGATTATTGCAATCACATTTAATAATAGAACTGACGCGATTAACCAAAACGCCCATTTAGGAAATGGACGTTTGGGTCTTTTTTGTTTTTCTTCTTCTTTTTCTCTTGCTAACGCTTGCTGTCTTTCTTGCTCAACTAATTCAAATAACGTTTCATCATCAATTTCTTCATACAAATCTTCATCTATTATATCCCGTTTCCGCTTATCTTTAGAGCTCATCATTCACCCCAAATTTGATTGACGTTAGACAGCAGAATTTGCTTTTAATCCTTGCTGCATCTGATACATTTGATAATAATATCCAGTTTCTTTCATTAATTCGTTATGATTTCCTTTTTCCATAATTTTACCATGATCTAATACAAAAATAATATCAGCTTGCTGGATCGTTGATAATCGATGGGCAATAACTAATGTTGTTCTACCTGCTTTTAATACTTCTAAAGCCTGTTGGATAACCATCTCGGTTTCTGTATCTATATTTGCTGTCGCTTCATCTAAAATTAAAATAGCAGGATCGAAAGCAAGAGCTCGTGCAAACGATATAAGTTGTCTTTCTCCTAACGAAAAAGTTGTTCCTCCTTCAGTAACTTTTTCCTCATATTGATTCGGTAATTTTTCAATAAAGCGGTCGGCACCTACTGCTTTTAACGCTTTTATCGCTGTTTCTTTGGTGATTGTTGGATCATTCATAGTCACATTGGAGGTAATCGTACCCGAAAATAAGAATGGATCCTGTAAAACAATCCCCATATGACTTCTAACTTGTTGCCTTGACCACTCTTGTGTAGAGATACCATCAATTGTGATTTTTCCTGTCTGTGGATCATAAAACCGAAACAACAAATTCATGATCGAGCTTTTGCCGGATCCAGTATGACCAACAAATGCAGCAGTTTGCCCTGGCTTTATTTCAAAGGAAAGTTCATTCAATACATAGTCCTTGTCATTATAAGCAAAGGAAACCTGATCAAAATGTACATGCCCGCGATATCGTTTGACTGGTTTATCAATAACGGCTTCACCTTTATAGTCCATTAATTCAAACACACGGTTTCCCGCTACTCTCGCTTGTTCAATTAATGGTAACTGGTTTACGATATCTGTAACTGGTTCAAACAATCGGTTAAGGTAATCAACAAAAGCGTACAACAATCCAATTGATATCACACTAGTTGGCTCTAAAGAAAAAGAACCAAAATACCAAATAAAGCCTACAAATGCCAAATTACGGAAAACTGTAACCAGATTATAAGATGTTAACGCACTTAACTTGACTAACTTCCGCTGAAACGTAAAATGACGGTTGTTTAACACCTCAAAATCCTCTTTTGTTTTCTTTTCCCTCCGGAAAGCTTGAATAATTGACATCCCTTGAATCGCTTCATTTATATTTCCATTTATTTCACTTATGGTTGATCTAATAACAGTATTATATTTTGTCCCATAATGTTTATAAAGTTTCATCCAACCATATAGTAAAGGAATAATAAGTAAACATAATGCTGCTAATTTCACATCCAAGATAAACAAGGCTATAAAAATTCCACCCATATAAATAACACTTGTAACGACAATAGATAAAACACGTTCATATAAATCTCGAATAGCCTCGGTATCATTGGTAATACGGGCAACTATTTTCCCTGCCGGCTGATCAACATAATAATTAATCGGAATCCCTTGAATATGCGTAAATAAATCATTTCTCATTTTTTTAACAATATGATTGGATGCTTGCTGTAATAAAAAGGTCTGATAAAACTGAAAGAAACCAGCAATAATTAGCAACAGCATATATAATCCTAATAAATATAGGATCGGTCTTTGCTCAGGTTTAAAAAAGGGATATATCTCAGAAAGCGATAACTTATCTCCCATTACCTCCATTTGTTGACTTCCAGTTGTAATCGTTATGGAATTTCCATTGATCGTCCGTTTGCCCTGTAAAGTCACTTCTTTATCAACGAAATAATAACTGGAACCAATTCCTAAAACGGTTGATGCTCCCTCAATTGCCTTATCTTCCTCTTCTAACCGATCACTTCGTTTATAGTAATCCCCTTTATAAGTGACTGTGTTTCGGTCATCATTTGATTCGACCTGTTGCCAAATGCCTTCGACACCAAGGATATGATCATCGATTACTTTTTTAGCAATTAATGGACCTGCTAATTCTAATGAAACAGCAATAATTAAACAAATGAGACCAATAATAATTCCTTTTTTAAATTGCCATGCGTACGCGACTAACCTTTTCTCTGTTGACATGAATTGGTCACCTCTTTGTCTGCTAATTGTTGTTGTTGATATTGTTTTTGATACCACCCATTATTAAGAATTAATTGATCGTGTGTTCCTTTTTCAATAATTTTTCCATCTTCCAATACAATAATATGGTCAGCATGTGTCACTGCGGAAAGACGATGAGCTGCAATTAAAGTTGTTTTATTTTGCCTTTCTTGCCGTAAATGCTCAATTATTTTTGCTTCTGTCTTACCGTCTACGGCAGATAGCGAATCATCTAATATTAATATCTCAGGATCTTTAATAAAGGCTCGCGCTAAAGCCACGCGTTGTTTTTGTCCGCCAGATAATGTAACACCGCTTTCTCCGACTTGTGTATCTAAGCCATTCGGCAACTGCTTCATATCATTAAGAAAATGGGCTAATTCCATTACTCGATATATTTCCTGATCTGTTGCAGCCTCTTTTCCAAATTGAATGTTCTCACGGATAGACTTAGAAAACATGACCTGATCTTGAGGAACATATCCAATCCAAGAACGAATTGTTTCTAAGGAAAGATCCTCTATATTCTTATCAGATATTGTTATTTTCCCTTCTACCCCAGCATATTGGCGTAGTAATAACTTAAATAGCGTTGTTTTTCCAGCACCTGTTTTTCCTACTATCCCAATTGTTTGCCCTTTATTTATCGTTAATGAGATATTCTTTAATTGCTTTCTCTCCGTCGAGGGATAAGCAAAGGATACCGAGTTATATTGCACCGTCATAACGTCTGGTACATGAATAGGATGTGCTGGCTGTTGAATATCAGATTGATAATCAAGCGTATGACTAATACGATCTAAGGAAGCATTCCCACGTTGCAATATATTAATTAATTCGCCAACAGCAAACATTGGCCAAATAAGCATGCCTAAATAGACGTTAAATGTTACTAAATCCCCAAGTGTTAAAATATTATCGAAAACAAGAAAAGCTCCATAGCCCAGTCCAATTGTATAAGACAGTCCTACTAATATTTTCATTGTAGGTTCAAATAAAGCATCTATTTTAGCTACTTCTATGTTTTTTTCGTATACATCCATTGTCATCGCATGAAAACGTTTTGCATCCTGCTTCTCCTGAACAAAAGCTCGTATTACTCTTACTCCCCGAATCGATTCGAGCACGTCATTATTCATTTCCCCAAAAGCCGCTTGCGCTTTTGTAAATCGATTATGAATGGCTGAACCATATTTATTCATTACGATTGCCATTATTGGTAATGGGATTAAAGCAGCTAACGTTAACTTCCAGCTAATGGTGAATCCCATCATTGCTACAATCATTAACATAAATATACTCGAATCAACGAGCGTAAGTACGCCAAAACCAGCTGTTAAACTAACCGCCTTTAAATCATTGGTACTACGTGCCATCAAATCACCTGTACGATATTTACCAAAGAATGTTGGCGTCATCCTTAAGAAATGATCCATCAATTTACTTCTCATCCATCTTTCTAAAATGACTGCACCACTAAACAATGTATAATCCCATAAATAGGAAATAGCATAGTGAACAATAATTAATACGAGATAACCAACGATAATCGCCATTAATAACTGGGAAGTTAATGTCTCAAATTGAATATGATCAATTGTATAACCTGCCAATTTAGGTGGTATTAAACCAATCGCACTTGCAATAATTAAAGCTAAAATTGCAAAGAGGTATCGTTTCCAATAATGTTTAAAAAACCAAGTTAACTTGATAAATACCTCAAACATTCCCTACACCTTCTTCTCTTTTTTCTTTTACATAAAAAATTCTTCCGCTGATATTCTCTGTCCTACTCAAACATGTCGGATCATTCACCCATAAAAAAACACACATCCGTCCATGACGAATGCGTGTTTTATTGAGATAAGTAATGGTTACATAGACAACTTACCCATAAAAAAAGTCACAGACATAGGTGACCTTTTAACGATACGGATAAACAATCTAAGAATATTACATTCTTCCGCTTGAGGTCACAGAGAATATAGAATTGGTTAATAATGATTGCTGGGTAATTTGTTTTCGCATGATACGTGACCTCCTCTTTTTTGATTCTCAATTATTATAGTATTAAGAAAATTTTTAGTCAACATGTTTTTTGCAAATTTTGAAATTAATTTTAATGACGCGTCAACACTTTTCTAACATAATATCTCTCGCTTGCAGACATACTAACTTATATAAACCGTACGAATGGGATGGTATGTATGAGAAAAGCAAGAAAAAAAAGCAATGATAACTCTATCTTTCCAACAAATCTAGAAGATCTTAAAAGGCAATTACAAACCAAATTTGATCACAATTCAGACTTAAACTATACCATCTACCAACATCAAAATCAGCAGCTTGCTGTTTTTTATGTTACCTATTTAATAGATACGAATAAAGTCGAAGCATCTCTGCTTAAGCCTTTATTAGATAGTAAACAATCCTGGGATAATACGAAACTTCTCAATCAAATTCCGCTCAGTTCTGGAAAAAAAGCTAAGACAATGGATGACATATTAAAAGGAATCCTAATGGGAGAAGTCTTCATTTATATTGAAAATGAAAAAGAAATAGTCTCCTATCCATTAAAGAAAGAGGAAAAAAGAGACCTTTCAAAGGCTGAAACAGAGTCACTAGTTCTTGGTCCACAGGTTGCCTTTACAGAATCACTCGCTACCAATATGAATCTTACGAGAAAAGGGATATTATCAAACGACCTGGTATTAGAAAAGATTATCGTCGGTGAACAGTCTCCTAAAGAACTACGATTAGCGTATTTAAAATCCGTCGCAAATCAGGATGACATCAATACGATGCGCCAGCGTCTAGTTGAATTGGAAGTGGATGAAATTGAAGACAGTTCCGTTTTGATCCAACTAATTGAAGACTCTTCATCTAGCATCTTTCCACAGTTTTATGAGACGGAATTACCTGATCGCTTTTCCTATTCCATTTCCAAAGGACGAGTTGGTGTACTTGTTGAAAATAGTCCTACTGGTATTATCGCACCCATTACGTTATTTAGCTTTTTGGAATCAACGGAAGATTTATATATGCGATGGAACATTGGATCTTTTTTTCGTATTCTTCGTTTCATAGCAATGGTTATATCCGTTTTGTTGACGCCTATGTATGTAGCGGTGGTTACCTATCATTATGAGATCATCCCGATGCCCTTGCTCATCACCCTTGGTCAATCACGTGCAAATGTTCCGTTTCCTCCAATTTTTGAAGCAATGCTGTTAGAGCTATTGATCGAATTACTACGAGAGGCCGGCGCAAGATTACCTACCAAAGTAGGTCAAACCATGGGTATAGTCGGAGGTGTTGTCGTTGGTACTGCTGCTGTACAGGCAGGACTTACTAGCAATACGTTAATTATTTTGGTTACATTAAGCGCACTAGCTTCCTTTACAGCACCTAGTTACTTAATGGGTACAACCATACGCGTATTACGTTTTCCGATGATCATTCTTGGAGGTGTCCTAGGATTAATCGGAATTATGTTTGGAATTTGTTTTTTAATTATACATTTGCTTAAATTAACTTCATTGGGAAGACCATATTTATCTCCTGTCTACCCATTCAATTGGCAGGATCTAAATAAGACCTTATTCCGACTTCCATACAATATGCAAACGAAACGATTTGTTTCCTTTCGCTTAAGAGACCTGTACCGATTTGACAAAGATAAGGCGAGAAAGAAGAAAGACATAGATGAGTAGGTGAAAATGTGGAGATTAATCTGAATATCAAACCAAATTTACAGATAAGATCCTTTTACCTGTTTTTTGTTATCGTATCCATTCAAATTGGTGTAGGCATTATGGGAGTGCCACGAATCATATTTGAAGCCTCTGGCCGTGATGCCTGGATATCTGTCATCCTTGCATTTTTATATATTGTTCTTCTGCTTTCAGTGATGTTCCTGATTTTAAAACCGTATGACAATGCAGACATTTTTGGTATTCAAATTGACATTTTTGGGAATTGGATAGGCAAATTATTAGGTACGATCTATATCGCCTATTTCGTTCTAAATTTATTTACGGTATTAATTACCTATATTGAGGTAGTTACTATTTTTATTTTTCCTGATCTTAATAACTTTTTTATGGCTATTTTATTGGTTGCTTTGATCTTATACAGTACAATCGGTGGAATTAGAGTAATTATTGGTGTCTGCTTCTTGTTTTTCATCCTATCCCACTGGTTGGTATTGTTACTTGCCCAACCCATTTGGGAAATGGATTGGTCGCATTTCCAACCAATGTTTCAATCATCGTTAACGGAGCTGTTAGAAGGGGCTCGACAAACAGCCTATACATTTAGCGGCATTGAGCTTCTATTTTTACTTTATCCCTTTGTCCAAAATAAGAAATCAGTAAAGCTCCCGGTTTATTTAGGAGCTTTATGGTCGGCTTTACTTGTAATGGCAGCGACAGTGGTTGTAACTGGTTTCTTTACACCAGAAGAAATAAAAGCTAGAGAATGGTCAGTACTTGGTCTATATAAGATTCAATCCTTCTCTTTTGTAGAACGATTTGATTATATTGTTGTTGCAGAGTGGATGATGGTCACTCTCCCTAACATGATATTATGTAGCTGGGCAGTCATCTATGGGATAAAACGACTTTATAAAATCCCACAAAAAACTACCTTATATGTACTTGTTTCGTTATTAGCAATCGCTAGTATATTTACAAAAGAACATTATGTTATTCAAGCGTTAATTAACTTTTCAGCCAAACTTGGTTTCTGGATTATATATATTTATCCCTTCCTTTTACTTATTCTGGTCTACGTAAAAAAGCGGATCTTTCAAAATAAAGGAGCTGTTAATCATGAAAAATAAGCTCATTATGCTGCTCTGCTTTATTCCTATTCTTCTATTAAGTGGTTGTCTGGAAACGAAACCAATAGAAAGATTAGCGATTATAAATGCTAGAGGTATTGATTTACTGGCTGAAGGATTAATTGATACGACACTCGTAATGTTTCAATTTGATACACAAAGTCCAGACATTTCCAAGATTGCTTCCGGCTCAGGGAAAACAATTAAAGAGGCTAGATATGACGCAAACACCAAAACCAGTTTTACATTAACACCAGGGCAAATACGTTTGGAATTATATGGTAAAGATGTAGCAGAAAAGGGAATCATTTCATACTTAAATACCCTAGTGCGTGATGCACGCACATCGGATAGGGTACTGTTAGCAATTACTGATTCTTCTGCAAAGGAAATTATTACCCAAGGACAGCAGGCAACCAATATAAATGTCGGCTTATTTATGAGTGGGTTAATCAAACAGAAAATTGAGAATGACAGTATTCCAAAGCCAGAACTATATGATTTTACACATGCCTTTTTTGAAAAGGGGCAAGATCCCGTACTACCTCTTATTAGTTCTGCAGAAGGGACGCCAGCATTGTCATCAATGGCCATGTTCAAAGATGATGTTTATGTTGGGAAGCTTTCGCTAGATCAAGCAATATTAATTAATATGTTTTTAAAAACCATTCATTCTACCCCGTTTGATATTGGGGTAGATGCAAAACCGCTTGAAAAGTATTTACAAAACTTTCTTTCTGGTCAAGATAATGAGACGATCCAATTAAATGGGAAGATTATCAAGGGAAGAACGAATACAAAAATAGTCGATCCCAAACAACTTAAGTTTCAAACGGATGTGACCATCCAAATGAATTTACTTGAGCTGTCCCGAGAATTAGATTTAGCTAATGAAGAAGTTACTTCAACACTTGAAGAACAAATTGAAAAACAAGTAAAAAAGCAGTATGAAGAATTATTAACACAAACACAAAAAATGAAAGCAGATCCATTTGGATACGGAGAAATTTACCGAATCAATAAAAATAATGGGGAATTAAAAAGAGATCAATGGCATGAGCTCTACCCTGAAATAGACGTGGATTACAAGGTAGATGTAAAAATCGTTGAATACGGAACGATTAGATGATGCTGCATAGATAAAGGGAGCTATCCACAAGCTCCCTTTGTAATTTATTTATCATGCCTTTTTATTATTTTCTTACCTCGGATATGATTTCGATTACACGATCCTTGGCTTTTTCTGTTTTATATTGTTTCATTGCATCAACCATTACTGGCGCTGATTTTGTTAATTGCTTGATTTCTTCTATTAGTGCCTCATCTGTTAAGGCTTCCTCTTCTAAAACTCTGGCATAACGCCGCTCTGCAAATGATTTTGCATTAATAATCTGATCACCACGACTAGCCTGACGAGATAATGGAATTAACAGCATTGGCAACTGTAAAGCTAAAAATTCAAAGATAGCATTTGAACCAGCCCTAGAAAGCACAAAATCACTTGCAGCGAACATATCTTTTAATTCCTCATTAATGTATTCAAATTGCCTATAACCTGGTTCGTTAATTGCTGTATCCATTTTACTATGACCACAAATATGAATGATTTGTAAAAATGGTAGTAATTGCGGAAGACAATTTCGAACGGTTTCGTTTATTTTTTCAGAGCCGCCACTGCCTCCCATAATCAAAAGTACCGGTTTTTCACCTGATAAGCCCGTTATATCCAGACCATTTTGTCTACTGCCTTGAAATAATTCATCACGTATGACTGCACCAACGTATTCAGATTTTTTCTCCGGAAGGTACGAAAGGGTCTCTGGAAATGTTGCTAATACTTTTTGTGCAAATGGCATGGCAATTTTATTGGCTAAGCCCGGTGTATAATCAGATTCATGTACCACTGCTGGAACACCGGTTAGTTTAGCTGCCAGCATGACAGGAACAGATACAAATCCACCTTTAGAAAATATTACAGATGGTTTCCGTTTCCTTAAGATATTTATTGCTTGTAAAGTACCTTTTAATACTTTAAATGGATCTTTTATATTTTCCTTCGATATATACCTTCTCAATTTTCCCGTAGAAATCGGATGGTATGTGACTTCATCTAGCTCGCTAACCAAATTCCGTTCGATACCTTCTTTAGATCCTATATAATCAATTTCCCATCCCTGTTCTTGGTAGTATGGGATTAGCGCTAAATTTACAATTACATGGCCTGCTGTCCCTCCACCTGTAAACAGTATCCTTTTTTTATTCATATGATGTTAACGTCCCTTCTTTCAAACTGCTTCATAAAACGGTATAATATTTTTGTTCCTCTTCTATCCTATTAGAAAATACTCGAAAAAGGAAGAGAATTATGTATCCAACAACAACCATCAAAGAAAAATTTAAGCTATTTGGTATTATTTTAATCCCGATACTCATTACCCAAGTAAGTATGTATTTAATGAACATATTTGATACTGTCATGTCAGGTCGCGCTGGTGCAATAGATCTTGCAGGAGTAGCAATTGGCTCTAGCCTTTGGGTCCCCATATTTACAGGAATTAATGGGATCTTATTAGCCATCACTCCAATTATTGCTCAACTAATTGGTGCGAATTCAAATAACCAAGTTTCTCATAAAGTTCAACAGGCGATTTACTTGTCTACCATACTCGCAGTTATCGTATGTATCATTGGCGGGATACTGCTAAACCCGATATTGAACATGATGGATTTAGAAAGTGGTGTACAACGTACAGCTAAATATTATCTAATTGCACTAGGAACAGGGATTATCCCGTTATTTATTTTTAATACCATTCGCTGTTTTATTGACGCACTTGGTCAAACACGTATCTCGATGTTCATCATTTTACTATCGTTACCTTTAAATTTATTTTTTAATTATATCTTTATTTTTGGCAAGTTTGGTGTCCCTGCCTACGGTGGGATTGGAGCTGGTATAGCAACATCCGTAACGTATTGGTTAGTAGGTATCATATCATTAATTGTTATCTACCATATCCACCCATTTCGCAGATTTTCCATTTTAACCAATTGGGTTAGACCCTCTATTGCTGTATGGTGGGATCAATTAAAGATTGGAATTCCGATTGGTTTTGCTATGTTTTTTGAAACGAGTATTTTTTCAGCCGTAACGCTTTTTATGAGTGTATACAGTACCTATACGATCGCTGCGCATCAAGCAGCCATTAATTTCGCTTCTTTACTATATATGATCCCGCTTAGTGTTGGTATGGCTCTAACGATAGCAATTGGTTTTGAGATTGGAGCGAAACGTTTTAAGGACGCAAGAACCTATGGCTATATCGGAATTAGTGGCGGGATTTTTATTGCATTATTTGCAGGGTTTGTAATATACATTACCAGAGATTGGGTTGCTGCCTTATATAACTCAAACCCCGAAGTAATTGAATTAACCAAGCAATTCTTATTTTATGCGATATTCTTTCAGTTGGCTGACGCCTTTGGAGCTCCTATACAAGGGGCGCTTCGTGGATATAAAGATGTCAATATAACCCTAATAATGGCCTTGATTTCCTATTGGATTATTGGTCTTCCTGTTGGATGGCTATTAGCAAACTACACAGCTCTCGAACCATTTGGATATTGGGTCGGTATTATAACCGGCTTGACTTGTGGAGCCATTGCATTATTGGGGAGACTGCTTTACTTACAAAGGAAATATGTACGTTTGAAAGGAGTAGAGACAGAGAAAATATAAAATTGATATTACCACTGTTGCAGAACTATCTAGATTCTGCAACAGTTTTTTTGCCAGGTTTATTAAGGAAGGCTGGCTAATTCCACGTTCTAGGCGACCGCGACCTCGGCAAGACTTGCATCCTTTAGGCCCGCTGCTAGATTACGTGGTTAGTTGTCCACCATTATAGAATTTTATACAGTCCTAAACAATAAAAAAATACGCTTGTCCATATTGGCTCAAGCGTACGTAAACGAAGATATATTATTATAGGAATAAGCCAACAATAGAAGCTGATAAAATTGATGCCAATGTCGCACCAATTAATAATTTCATTCCAAATCCAGAAACACTAACTGCTTTTTTAGCATCGATCCCTTTCACTGTTCCTGCAATAATCCCAATCGATGAGAAGTTCGCGAAACTGGTTAGGAATACAGATACAATACCGATTGTTTTTTCTGACATGGATTCTAACATTGGTTGAAATTGCAGCATAGCAACAAATTCATTTGTTACAATTTTTGTTCCCATAATCGAACCAGCCTGAACAACTTCACTCGGTGAAATTCCCATAAGCATTCCAATAGGAGCTAAAACATAACCTAAGATTTCTTGAAGCGTAACTCCGGCAAATATCAACTGAATTAACCAATTGACTAATTCTAATGAAGCGATGAATGCGATTAACATAGCGGCTACAATTAAGGCAATCTTACCACCTTCAAGTGCACCATTACCCATTGCCTCAAAAATGCTTCGATCATTCGTTACATCCTTGATGTCTACCACATCTTCTTCCTTTGGTACTTTTACGGGTGCAATAACTGAAGATATCATTAACGCACTTAACATATTCAAAGGAAGTGCTACCAATACATACTCAGCTGGTAATATTTGTAAATATGCTCCAACAATAGAAGCAGATACAGATCCCATTGCAGAAGCACTTACAATATACAATCGATTATCATTTAAATGATGGAACTGTGAGCGAATAGCAATTAACGCTTCTGATTGTCCAAAAAATATACTATTAACGGCGTTAAATGATTCTACTCTAGGTAAACCCGTTATTTTAGAAATTAACCCACCGAAGTATTTAATAAGTGGTGGAAGAATACGAAGATAAGTTAATACAGATAGCAACGTTGCAAAGAAGATAATTAATAGTAGAACATTGAAGAAAAATACGCCGCCTTCTTCTGTAACAAACCCACCTACTACAAAATTAATACCTTCCGTACCAAACTCAATTAATTTATTAAAACCTGCCGAAATACCAGTAATAACTTTCTGACCAATCTCTGTTCTAAACATGAACAGGGTAATCAAAAGTTGTAAGACTAACATGATTCCAATGCCTTTATAATTTATGTTCTTTTTATCATTCGACATTAAAAAAGCTAGTCCCAGGACAATGACAATTGCCAATAATCCTAGAATTATTCCCACACTGATTGCCTCCCTTTTTTGTAACTGTTTTCATTCTTTTTGTTTCATAGGTCATTGTACCAAGTTGTCTGACGTCATGCAAGAGATTGTTTTTTCTGTCAATTTAAAAAACTACACTATTTTGTTTTCCTATTCGTTTGTAAAAAACGTCGATTTCAAGGCTTAAGGGTGACGCGACTATTTAATATAATCGAATTACTGTTGCACTGTCTCTCGGTTGATCTGTAGCCACTTATTTATAATTAAAAAAGCCTCAATAACCTAGGAGTTATTGAGACCATTGTAACGAATTAATGGGTAGGAAAAAAAGCCATCTGGATGATAAAAATTACACCAAACAAATAAAGTAGCCAATGGACTTCTTTTCCCCTTCCGCATACCAACTTTAATAGAGGGTAAGTGATAAATCCTATGGATATTCCAGTGGCAATGCTAGAAGTAAGTGGCATGGATAGAATAATAGCAAACGCTGGAAAAGCCTCAACAAACGATTTCCAATTTATTTTTGCTAATCCTTCCATCATAAAACAACCAACTATGATTAGTACTGGTGAAGTAATTGCTGGTATATTTGCCACTGCACTAATAATGGGAGTAAAAAATATCGACAGTGCAAATAACAAAGCTACAATTACAGAAGTTAAGCCAGTTCGACCACCAGCAGCCACTCCAGAAGTAGATTCAATGTAAGCAGTTGAAGGGCTTGTCCCAAACATAGAACCAACAGTAGTTGCCGTAGCATCAGATAATAGTGCAGCCTTTGCACGTGGCATATTCCCATTTTTCATAAATCCTGCTTGTTCAGCTACACCAATCATTGTTCCCGTTGTATCAAATATTGTTACGAGAAGAAATGCAAAGACAATCGTATATAGACTTTGACTAAACACACCGGCAATATCAAGATCAAAAAATACAGGTGTTGGTGGAGTTGATATGTATCCTTCACTGAACGATAATTGTCCTGTAAAAATAGCTATAATTGTAGTTATAAGCATACCAATAAATAAGGCACCCTTCATGTTCCAGACAAATAAAATAAGGGTAATAAACAAACCGATCAATGTTAATAATGTCATTGGCTGATGTAAGTCCCCTAATCCAACAATGTTGGCTTCATTTGGAGCAACAATACCAGCCATTTTCAACCCGTTAAATGCAATAAATAAGCCGATGCCCGAAGTAATACCATACTTTAGCGAAGACGGGATTGCTTTTATTAAAGTTTCCCGCAACGTTGTTAAACTAAGTAGTATAAATAAAATACCAGCCACAAATACAGTACCAAATACAGTTTGATACGAGAGACCTTCTGCTGCAACGACACTGGCAAAATATGCATTTAACCCCATCCCAGGAGCAATAGCAATTGGATAGTTTGCAAAAAATCCCATACATAGTGTTCCAACTACTGCCGATATAATCGTTGCCATAAATACTTGTTCAAATGGTACCCCCGCTGCAGACAGAATAGCAGGATTAACAACGATAATATAAACCATTGTTAAAAATGTAGTCAAACCGGCAACTATTTCTGTTTGGATATTTGTATTGTTTTCCGTTAATCTAAATAAATTCTTCAAAGATAGCACCTTTCTTTCCGAATAAAATCGACAACATTTAATATAATATTCGTTTTTAAGTTTTAATGCAAGATAAAATGCTTTGTATCTTTTACATGAAAGAATTAGCCCTATTTTAACCAATAATTAAGATCTTACCACAAAAAAAGCCTTGCTTTAAGCAAGGCTTTTTAAACATTTCATTATCCTTCAAGTAATAAATCATAAGGATCTTCAAGCAATTGTTTCACACGAACTAGGAACTGTACAGCTTCTTTTCCGTCAACAATTCGATGGTCATAGGATAGAGCAATATACATCATTGGGCGTACTTCGATGCTATCGTCTGGCATAACCATTGCACGTTTTTGGATATTATGCATGCCGAGAATTCCAACTTGCGGAGCGTTCAGAATTGGCGTAGACAACATAGAGCCAAACGTTCCACCATTTGTTATCGTAAATGAACCGCCTTGCAGTTCACTCATTTCCAGCTTCTTATCACGAGCCTTTTTACCGAGATTACCAATTTCTTTTTCGACACCTGCAAAATCTAAACGATCAGCGTCGCGCACAACTGGAACAACTAAACCATCATCTGTAGATACTGCAATACCAATATCGTAGAATTTTTTAATAACAATTTCATTGTCTTGTATCTCAGCATTTAATAGCGGAAATTCTTTCAAAGCACCTACAACTGCTTTAGTAAAGAAAGACATAAACCCTAATTTAACACCGTGTTTTTCAATAAATTTTTCTTTTCTTTCACTACGGAGTTTCATTACGTTCGTTAGATCAACTTCGTTGAATGTTGTTAACATCGCAGCTTCATGTTGTACATCCACTAGACGTTTAGCAATTGTTTGGCGACGACGAGACATTTTCACCCGCTCAACTGGCTTATCAAATTCTGTTTTTTCTTTTGATTTTTTATCCTCTTTTGCTGGTTTGGTATTTTCCTTAGAACTGCTAGCAGCTGCATCCACATCCTCTGGACGAATCCTTCCTAATGGATCGCGTGGACTCACTTTACTTAAGTCTATGTTTAATTCACGAGCACGTTTTCTTGCTGCTGGAGAAGCAATGACATCTCCTTTTGATTGTGTTTCTTCTTTATCCGCTTGCTTGTCTTCTTGTTTTGGTTCCTCTTTTTTCTGCTCATTCTCTTTTGCTTTTGATTCGGCAGGCTCATTTTCTTCTTGTGAAGTATCCCCACCTGCTTCGCCATTTTCGTCAATTTTCGCGATAATGTCACCAACCTCTACATCATCACCCTCTTCACGGATAATTTCGGTAATAACTCCTGAGAAGTCGGAGTTGACTTCCACATTTACTTTATCCGTTTCTAACTCTACTACTGGGTCACCTTTTTCAATATTATCCCCTTTTTTAACCAACCACTCTGCAATGGTTCCTTCGGTAATCGATTCAGCTAGCTCTGGTACTTTAATTTCATTCATTGGAATCTCCTCCTTTTGATGGGCTAATCGCTTGTTGTACGATTTGATTTTGCTCTGTTTTATGCACATTTGGAACACCAACAGATGGTGCTGAACGATTTGGTCGTCCAATATAACGCAATGACTGATCATCTTCTAATAATTCCCTTAAATAATCATCTACAAAATCCCAACTACCCATGTTTTTCGGTTCTTCCTGAACCCAAACAATTTCTTCAAGATTTGGCAATGCCTTTAATTCTTTCTCTAATTGTTTCTTAGGAAATGGATAGATTTGTTCCAATCGTAATACACGTAACCAATCAAATTTTTCTTCCGAAAGTTCCATCGCCTCTTCTATATCAACCATTACTTTCCCGCTTCCAATTAACAGGCGTGTAGCATTTTTCTTGCTTACTTTTAAATTAGGCTGTTCGCGCAATGGCTGGAACTTACCTTCTGTAAATTCTTCTGCAGCGGATGCAATCCGTTGATTTCGAATTAAACTACTTTTTGGTGTCATAACAACTAAAGGTCTTGCTTCTTCGCGATTTCTTAAAGCTGCTTGCCTGCGAATTAAATGGAAGAACTGTGCAGATGAAGTTACATAAGCAACAATCCAGTTATTCTCTGCCGCCATTTGTAAGAAACGTTCTAAGCGAGCGCTTGAGTGTTCTGGACCTTGCCCTTCATATCCATGAGGAAGCAGCATCACCATATTGGATTTCTCTCCCCACTTTGCACGAGCAGCGGAAATAAACTGATCAAATACTACCTGCGCTGCATTGGCAAAATCACCAAATTGCGCCTCCCATAAAACTAACGTATTTGTCGCCTGAACACTATACCCATACTCATAGCCTAACACACCTGCTTCAGATAACGGGCTATTACGAATATCAAAAGATGCATGAGCATCTTTTAACGTATGCATTGGACTAAATTTTTCATTCGATTTCACATCATGAATAACCAGATGACGATGTGCAAATGTCCCACGCTCTGTATCTTGACCAGTTAAACGAATAGGAATGCCATCTTTCAAGATAGATGCATATGCCAGTGCCTCTCCAGTGCCCCAATCCGCTTTTCCACCTTCTTCTAAGGAGTTTTGACGGCGTTTGAGTATTTTCTCAAGCTTTTTATAGCTATTAAAACCTCCCGGACGATGCATTAATCCTTCATTTAACTCTTTTAATGTATCTAAGTCAACTGCCGTTTCAAATTGATCCAAGCCATTGGTTAAGGCTTCAGGCATTGGTTTTGAAACACATTCACCCGTTTCATTTTCTTTCATATTATTATATATTTCACGTAATTCTTGTTCTGCTTTATCTTTAATTTCTTTAAATTTATCAGCACTTGCAATTCCTTTTTCTTCGAGCACTTTAGCAAAAACATTGGCAGCCGTTGGATGCTTATCAATTTCTTCATAAAGACCTGGTTGTGTCATTCGTGGTTCATCCATCTCATTATGACCATAACGGCGGTACCCAACTAAATCGATTAGAAAATCTTTATGGAATTTCTGGCGATATTCGTAAGCAATCTTCACAGCAGATACACATGCAATTGGATCATCTGCATTAACGTGTATAATAGGTATTTCAAATCCTTTCGCCAAATCACTTGCATAACGAGTTGATCGTCCATCTACTTGATCCGTCGTATATCCTACAAGGTTATTCGCTATTATATGAAGTGATCCTCCCGTAGAATAACCTGGTAATCCACTCATGTTTAACGTTTCGGCAACAACTCCTTCGCCGATAAAAGCCGCATCACCATGAATAACTACAGGAACTGCCTTATTCGTGTCTTGCTTTGGATAACCGCTTTCTGTCCGATCATCTTGAGCAGCACGAGCAAATCCCTCTACCACTGGATTAACAAATTCTAAATGAGAAGGATTATGAGCCAAACGAATTCGAGTTGTATTCTCATCGCCTGGTTCTTTGGTTGCACCATAATGATACTTCACATCACCAGTCCAACCATAATTAATTCCCATTGAGCCTTCAGATGGAATAAGCTCCTTGTTCGGAGAGTGGTGAAATTCAGAAAAAATCTTATCATATGGTTTTCCCAAAACATGGGCTAATACTGCTAAACGTCCCCGATGCGCCATTCCCATCATAATGTTTTCGACCTTATCATTTCTTGCATATTTAACAATTTGGTCGAGCATCGGTACCATAGCCTCTAAACCTTCAATAGAAAATCTTTTTTGGCCAACAAACGTCTTTTGTAAAAAGCTCTCAAACCCTTCTACATGTGTAAGGCGTTCAAGTAATTTAACCTTTTCTTCATTCGATAGTTCCAATCGGGCATTTCCCGATTCTATCAAATCCAACAACCATTTGCGTTCGTCATCATTATTTACATGATCGTACTCAAATGTAATGGTACCTGAATAATATTTCTTCAATTCTTTAATAACATCTAACCCGTTTTCAACATTACTTGGTGCTTTTTCCCATAACCATGCAGCTGGCATACTTTTTAGATCTTCATCCGATAAACCGTAAGTTGATGCTTCTACTAATTCAGATTTTCGACCTCTATGACCAACTGGATATATATCTGCTTCCAAATGTCCGAAACGACGAATAGCCTCAACAAGTTTCATTGCTGAGGTGAGTTTTTTTACGTCATTTATAGATGTAGCCTGAGACGGTGCCTCGGCTGAAACAGTTGATTGGGATAACCATTGTGGGGCTCCATGCTCATCGAACATTTTCTTAATGGATGGATCTACTGCCTCTGGATCCTCTTTATACAATTCATATTGTTCTTCTACATACCCCATGTTTGGACCATGAAATTCTGACCAGAATCTCTCATTAGATTCTTCGCGCTGTGCCACCTTTTATACCCCCATTAGAAGTTAGCTTCCCGTTATGAAACGGTATACATTATTCATTCTACATTATAGAACTGACTGATGTTTACTTCAACTAATATACCCTATTTTATTAGTTGAAACAACACAATGTTCCAACGTTGATTATAGTTTAAATTTTCAAATGATTAACTCTATTAAAAAAGGGAAGGATGAACTATATACCAATCCTCTTAGCTAAAAACCATAATTATTCATTGTTTTCCTTCCTTATATTCACATTTTATTAATAATTAGTTATAATAGAGGCAACATTAAGTACTAATGGTCTCTTACATAGAAGGAGGATATGTACATGAAATTAGCTCTATTAATGGGAGTAATCCTTGTATTTGTAACATCATTTTTCACATCAGGGTATGATTCAAAACCTGGTGTACCTAAAAAACAGCAATAAAGTAAGCGCAAACGATTCGCTACAGAAGATAGCTTTCGTTTGCGCTTTTTATTTTCTAATTTTTCTTATGTCAAGTCAGGAAATCCTTGTTGACGTAATGCTTCATAAATAATAATAGCAGCTGTATTGGATAAATTTAACGATCTTACCTTATCACCCATGTGTATTCGGAGACAACGATCTTCCTTTCCGTATAATAATTCATGTGGAATCCCATTTGTCTCTCGGCCAAAAACAAAAAATAATTCTTCCTGGCAATTACTGAAATCATAGTCTGTGTAATGCTTTTTTCCAAAATTTTCTATATAATAGTATGACCCACTTGGGTATGTTTCATAGAGTTCATCAAGTGAATCATACTCTTGTATATCGACATCTTTCCAATAATCTAGACCAGCTCTTCTCACCATTTTGTCCTCTGTCGAAAATCCAAGTGGATGTATAAGATGTAATGTGGCATTTGTTGCTAGGCAAGTTCTAGCAATATTCCCTGTATTTGCTGGAATTTCTGGCTGATATAAAACAACATGTAAACTCACTTTTCATTCTCCTTACCTACGTACTGCTTTTTAGTATATCACTTTTTCTAATAAATCCTGAAAAATTTATATTTAATTTCTGGTGTCCATGCAGTGGAATCCTCATAGGACCAGTATCGATTACGGCTATTGTCGGTATGTGCATTTACAAGCGGCATTCCATACGCATCTTTTGCAACAACAATTGTATTATGATTCCACCGGCCATCTCCTTCAAAATCATAGCAGATAATATCGCCTGGTAGGAGGTCTCCGGCAGATTCCACTTCTTCACCTCTGAGACCTTGTGTCGAACCACTTAAATACCAGCGTAGCGAATGAGCTACAGCCCAACTGAAGCTCCAACTCCCGTTTCCGTACCACCATCCTCTTTCTCTTACAGGTGCACCTCGCATTGGAGCTCCACCAGCAAACATGCATTGAGATACATAATTCGTACAATCCACTTCAAACTTTTTATAAGCAGGATTGTAACTATTCCACCATCTTTCTGCATATTGAACTGCAGCATGACGATCATAGGAAAAACGCGTGGATGTATCCCTGCCGATAATATCATCAGGGCTTATGTTTTGTTGTATTTCTGGTTGTTTATTTATTATAAGACGATGGTCACTAATCTCTCCTTGATTGATTTGAAAAGTATATGGATAGACTGACTCCTCCAAGTATAATTGTTCCTGTTGTTTCACTAATAAGGATAAATGCAAATGATAATTATAATGTGTAGCTTGATCATAACGGATTTTTCTATACAGATGGCCATTTCCTTTAATATGAACAATGGAAGCATTTCGTTCTTCGAGCAATGCTTTTTTCCGTTTCCACCAGTCATTATTCCACTGATCTGATTCAAACATGTGGATCCAGTAATCTCTTAATTTTTCCATAAAAAATCCCCTCCATAGAAAGTATATGTAAAAAGGATTTTAAATAACACTATTCATTTTCCCCGAAACCCAGTATTCATAAGGGTTTTCGGACATTCAATAGAAATTGCGTTTCTTAAAATACAGTATATAAACTTATTCATTTGGGGAGAATTGGGGGAGGTTTGGGGAGGGATTTTTTTATTTAGCGCGGACAGGTCTAACCTAGTTATCAATCAAAAAAGAGAAGGTTTTAAGGCCTTCTCTTTGTCATTCATTCTACAGGAGTTAATGTTGCTGCCGCAGACGATTCTATTATATCGCCCTCTTCAGCAAAAAACACATAGTCTCCATCTCCAACTGAACTATCTCCTAATATTGTATTAACCATTACCGCCCCGCTACTACTATATACAAAAAAATTAGAGGATCCACTTGCTTTATAACGTGCCGCAGGTATATCCGTTCCTACAACCCATTGCCCAGCTGACAATTCAATTGGTTTGTCTGTTGCTTTTACAATGTCTCCTTCAAGAGTCTCTAACTCTTCTTCTTTACTTTCTATATTAGAATTCATATCATCTAATTCCGCTTTCTTATCACTTAATTCTGTATCAAGATTATCAATTTCGCTTTTTATGGTATCTCGATCATCAACTAAAGCAAGAGTTTCGTCTACTTCTGATTGTCTTTCGCTTAGTCTTTTCTCTTCGTCCTGCAATTTACTTTCCGTTTCTTCCAGTTTTCCCTCTAATTTGTTGATTTTTGATGTCAATTCATCATGGGCTACCTTTTCCTCATCTAACGTAACTTTAGCCCCAGATTCTCCAACTTTAAAAGCAACAGACAACAAAACAATCGCTAACACAACTGCCCACAATTTTTTACTCTTCATTACTTCTTTCAACTCATTTCCCCCTCAATTCATTTTTCTACATTTCACCACAAAAAAGGTAAATATTAACTACACATTTTTAAAGTATGTTACTCTTTAACTAAATCTAATGTCCTTAAAAGAAGTGCTATTTGCAACATTAAGGTAAAATGATTCAGAACAAAGAAGAAAAATGTCTCAAGAGAACACGTATTAGAAAGATAATTTCACTATTAGATCCCCATTGATATAGGAGTGGATATGATGAGTCTTAAATCTACTATATATAAAATACTTCGCATCTGGAATGATGTTGATGCTGTAAGGAAAGGGAAAGTAGGTAAACGGATCGGCAGACGTGTGACTGGTAAGGCAGCAGGAAAGACAATAAGGAAGATATTTAAGTAATCGTGAAGGGATCTGAAAAAATGCGCTGCGGGAAATGTGGGATCGTCCTGAAAAATAACCATGAGGTCATTCTGGATGAATACAATACAGTTATTCATCGTAATTGTTTTTATGGCACTTCGTATAAAGATACGGGCACGTATCTAGATATCATTAATAAATATGATTTTTTTAAGAATTTAAGATAACAATGCCACCTTCTTCTAACTTGTTTCGATATTAGTTATAAGGAGGTGTTATTATGCATGACGGTTATTATGATGATAAATTTACGGATGCAGGAATGTCGGAAATTGTAATCAAGGAAGAGCTATCAGCAAAAGAATGGGATGTAATATGCGCTGAAAAATCTGGAGAAGTAATAACATATAAACTTGTAACCCTTACTCCTATTTTGAATAGGACTATATAACGGAATAAGAATTAGCAATAACATTCTAAGCAAACTGGACATATGATGTAATTATAATTATATGTCTTTGGAGGAATGTTTCAATGAACTACCCTTTTTATATGTGTCCTTATTATTCGAACGCTTATTATGGTCATGGGTCAATATGTAATCATGATCATATGTTTGATCCTAATTATGGAAATATGTCGTATGGAATGCGCTTTGCAAACCAATATTGGTCAAACCTAAACACTCAGGGATGTACTAATCCCATATTAAACGACCATGGTAAGGAGCCTTTTATAATAAACATTAATCAAGCTTCTAGGCAAAATAACACATTCCGAACTGCTATATGGACTGGAGAAAATCTGCAAGTGACCTTGATGAGCATAAACGTCGGAGAAGATATTGGTTTAGAGGTTCATCCTGACGTTGATCAATTTTTACGTATTGAGGAAGGTCAAGGATTAGTACAAATGGGAGAGAAAGAAAGTCAGTTAAACTTTGCAAGGCATGTATATGATGACTCTGCTATTATGGTCCCTGCTGGCATGTGGCATAATTTAACGAATACAGGCAATATCCCGTTAAAACTCTACACAATCTATGCACCGCCTGAACATCCATTTGGCACTGTTCATAGAACAAAGGCAGATGCCGAAACAGCCGAAAATTAGGGATATATAGTCTTCTAGAATTAGGCAAGATTGTGGGAAGATTTAAAAGAAATGACTAGTCGAACGATGAAACGGTATATGAAAGGTACAGACTTTGAGATTAAAGAGGGTTTTATTGATCAAGTGGATAAGCTTAAGAAAGAGAAAAACCCCCACTAATTTTAGTGAGGGATATTTTTTGTATATGATTATTTATCCATGTTAATACTGTTTAGAGGCTCCTGCCGAGCCAACGTATTAAGCCCCTAGTCTCCCTAAAGATACGGGGCTTATTTTTATTTATACATTTTAAGGTAAAAAAAGAAACTCTCTGTATTAAGAGAGTTAACAAATTAAGCATGTTCTTCCAATAAAATTTCACATGCTTTTAGTTCATTTTGCAATTCTTTAAATTGTAATTCTAATGTATGATAATCATGTTCTAAAATTTCATATTCAGTTACAGGATAGTCATACTCAAGAACTTTTCTGTTACTTTCTTTTGGAGGATATAAATTGTGCTCTGGATCAAGCCAGATAATATAAAATACATTATCTATTAAAAATCCATGCACTCTTCCATTAGCTTTCGATATACTAAACTGCAAACAATCATCACTGTGTTGATCAAACCATTCATCTGTAAAATTATATTTATCGGTTGCATTTTTCCAATTGTGCGAGTGTACTCGTAGCCCTCTCTTTTTACTTTGCTGCCTGAATTCCATTACTTTCATCTTAGAAACATTACTTAAACAGTCTATTAAACCTATAAACCATTCTCTTTTACTGTTTCCCATACTAAATAGTTTGTTATACCGATCAAAAAAGCGCCAAGAAAATACAATATCCTGTTTCTGACCAATTTTTATACGATCTAATTGTTCTTTGGGTATTATCGGAGGTTTTTCTTTTTTGTCCTGTTGTAACTTCTTTTTGTTTGGTTGTATTCGTGATAAATCATACTGAACGCTAGTCGTTTTGTGCTCGTTCATATACCCTTAAATAGTAATCCTTTATAATTGCATCACTTAATTGAACTTGAGATGGCTCGTAAGGAGCTAAATCACCTCTCGCATATACCCAAGGTTCTTCAGAATGAGTTAATGTTTCTAATTCATCACCAGTAAAAGATCCATAAATTCTAAATACTTCTTCTAACATCGCCTGATCATCTTGGTCAAAACTAGGCGCATCTTCTGAAGGAATTGTTTTCCAACCATGCTCCTTATATTTACTATAAAGAACTGGAGCAACAGGTCCATGCACCCAAGCTTGAAATTGTTCCCTAAATAAAAATTTATTGCGTAATGCTAAGTTCCATGAAAAGGCATAATAACATAGCTTTTGCAATTTTTTGTGAGTCATGTTCGCATCATTTTTTGATAAGAAAAATTTTGCTACATCAAATATACTATTTTGACTCATTTTTCTTCCCTCGCTTAAAAATGAAAATTTAACGCCTTTCATACATACACCACCTTTGTTTACAGTTATCGCCTAGTATTTATAATTTTATGCTATGTATGGTGGAATCTTGATTTATATGTACAAAAAGTTACCCTTGTTTGTATATAATAACACTTGATAATAAGACATGCCACACAATTGAAACATTTGTAAAACAATTGTAATAATAAAACCCAAAAAAGCCCCACCAAAAGGCAGGGCATAATTTTACTTCGTATAATACCTTACATAATTCGGATTAGCGGTAATATAAAAACCACTCTTAATCTGATACATGTGACCACCACCTACTGGAAACTTGTCCCGAATGACGGTAAATACCTCATCTTTATTTACGATAACAGCTTTGTCATCCCAATCGGCTGTATTATATGTCCATAAAGAATCTGCAAGTATTTCCACATAACCTTGCTCTCCATCATTTCCGCCATCCTTTCGACTCAACCCTAATGCACTCGCTAATCCTTCCGCATGACCTCTCGCAATTTTAGTTAAAAATGCATCAGATTTTAGAGCTGCAGCATCAGATGCATTGTCAATGAAACCATTCTCAGTAAGAACGGCTGGCATTGCTGATTCTCGTACCATGTGGAAGTTCGCTTCTTTTTTACCTCGATCTCTGAATTCTGTCTCAGCAACAATACCATTGTGAACAATGCCTCTTAAACGATTTGTTTCTGCTTTTCCTGAATAGCTACCGTTATACGTATAGGATTCAAATCCTGTACCTCCACCAGCATTAATGTGGATAGAAACAAGGTAATCCGCACCCCAATTATTCGCCATGTTAGTACGGGATGACAGGGTTACAGATTGATCAGTCGTACGAGATAACATTAAAGAATGTCCCTCATACTCATTATTAAGAATGTTACGTAGCTTAAGAGCAATCTCTAAAGTAAGGTCCTTCTCTTTTAATCCATTTGCTGTTGCTCCTGGATCAGAACCACCATGTCCTGCATCAATAAATAATTTTGTCATAAATAAACCTCTCCTTTTTTTGAATAATAAAAAGGCCCCCATTAATGAGCGCCTTATTTTTTCATACCTCGATCACGTAAAAACTTGTCATTATGCTTCCCTTTCTTAGTAACAGGATTGTCCTTAAACCAAGCAAAGATTGACATAGCGACAGTTGCTACTGTAGATACGCCTTTATAGATTTGGTCTTCTGTGAATGGAAGTGGATCCCATCCATATACAACCAAGCCTTGGTTTAACAATAAAATCGCTAATACTGCTAATCTAATGATCGCTGCTTTCATGTTTTCACCCCCTTTAAATAAAAAATAGCCCTATTACTAGGACTGACCTTTCACCGTATCTATTCGTTTATGAGCTTGTTTCGTTGATTCTTCTACTCTGGTTACACGTTCATTTAGATCAGAAATGTTTTTTTCGTTAGCTTTTAAATCAATTCGAATGTCGTCAACTCCCTCACGGATGTATACTAGTGCAGCCCTTACCTCCGCACTTTGCTCAGCTTCGTCTCGTGTTTCACTCTTGGTTGAATTAGCTTTTTTGAGTTGATAAGTTTGATATCCGATTAACGCTGCAAATGTTGCAATAATTACTGATACGATTGATACTAATACTCCTAATTCAATCATGCTCTCCCCCCCATTTTTAGACATAAAAAATACGCCTTACTAGGCGTTTACTGGTTACCTCTCAACTCTTCTAATTCTTTTTCTAATTCCTTAATTCTTTCTTCCTTTTGTTGTACTTCGTCAGGAATTTCTATCGTTTCCCCATCCTTCACTTTCAAATAAGGTCTTGACTCGATGATTAAATCACATTTATCTATCTGCAATGCCACATGCTTGTCTACATAAAATTGAATTCCTTCTTCGGAAGGAACCACTTGATTACCCACTTTAACGGATTTAGCGCCTCCGTTCTCATCCAAGACAAAAAACACCTTCATTTTATTGCCATTAACATTTGTATTATATGTTTGAATATATTCCAATACCAATCACCTCTTATAGAAAGTCTGTTAAAAAGACACGTTCCATGATGAATCTAACAAATTCCATTCGATCGCCCCAGCCATGTGTCCATCCAATTTTGAAGGTTACTGTTCTTAACTTAAAATCTGGAACACCCAGATCGACTTGAAACTCTTCTACTCCGCTTGTACCATTTTCGAGAATCTCAAAATACAGACGGTCGTTTGTATCATCACTGGAACCTTCCATGACGTGAACACTGATTTTTGATCCAGAGTATTTTCTAAACCGAAACACTAAATACCTAGCCGAATGGATAAAATGATACTTTTGAAAAGCCAGCGCACCCAAAGCATCACGAACATCGTAATATTCCATGTTAATACCGCTTAAACCTCTTCCGTCCAGAGAACCTTTTGTTGCTCCATAAATATGAAAAGATGTTGATTCGGTTGTTCCCCCTGGAACGAATGATTGAAAAGCTCCTGTTTCTGCGTTTCCTGATGTCATAAAGTGCGGATCATTACCAACTACGGTAAGCCCATTACGTACCATCCCACTACTCATACTTATGGCACCATCTTCACGAACAATCTCCATTTTACCGTCTCGTAGTCGAATGTTATCTCCGAAAAATCCTTCAAGTGCCTCAACACGCCCGCTTAAAAATGCATTCGCAAAGTGTGCGTTAGCGGATAAGTCAAGCCACGAGACAGGATCACCGTTTGCGTCGTATTGCACAAGACCGTTCACGCCATCCCATTTGAGCCCAGCCCCCGTCACAGAGGTTCGTATTGGTATAGCATTAACATCAATAACACCCTCGGATATGTTATTTGCATTTTTTGAAAAGGCTTTGGCATCCTTTAGGGCTTGTTCGGCCCTTTCTTTAGCTTCTTGTTTCGCATTATCGGCTTGTTCGTCCGTGTATGCTTTTTGATCCTCCGGCGCTAGTGTCCAGTCGGTGACTTTGTTGCCTTTTTTAAGTTGTAATTTTCGCATCTCAAAGTACGTCCCAGAACTAGTAGCTAACAACACGCCACAACCAATTCTGCTAGTCGTAGCAGTAAAAGTTAAATCATAATAATGCCACTCCCCATCTGGATTGATGTTTCGAATTGAAGGGAAAGAACTACTGTTACCTTCGTCACTGTCCATAAGATAATTATAGTCTAATGCTGTAACATCGCCTTTTAGTTCAAAAGAGACAATATATGTTTCTCCTTCAACGATATTTGTAATCCTATCGGTTACGACTCCAACACGTTCATTAACTTTCTCAGCATGAATGTGGTTGGGGTTGCCTTCAACAATTATGATCTTCGAGTTGTCCCAAGCCTCAGGCATCTTATGATAGTCTGTGTTACCAAGTAAATTCCTGCCACCAACCTCAATATCCTCAATAGCTTGTTCAGCGTGTTGCTTGGCTTCCGCTAACTTAGCTTTTGCATCTTGTATTGCTCTAGCTTCCTCTGCGTCCACAATACCATCTGCATGTGCTTTTGCTTCCGTTTCGGCTAATTCTGCCTTAGCTAGTGCGTATGCTTCCGCTGCTTGTTGAGCGGCATTTGCCTTGTTATCGACTTGTTGTTTGGTATAGGCGTCAATCTCTTCGGGAGTGGTTGGACTCATTTTAACCCATTCACCAGCAATGACGACATGCGGTACTTTCGGCTTTTGGGAAGTATCAACCCAAATCGGATTCTCTCCTTCTTTTATTTCGGGTGGAGTATCCGATTCTACTTTCTTCGGTTCGGCGTACTCCTGTAATTGGTCAATACCGATTTTTTTCCGTATTTCATTTTGTAATGATTGCCAGATAGCATTTACTTCTTCCTCGGTATATTCAATGTAATCTCCAAGTGTAACTTTCTTCTTCGATTTATCCGTAATGCTGCGATCTTGTGTGTGAACCCTAGCCTCTAGATAAAGAGGAGGATTGAATTTTGTATCCTTGATTTTGATGGTATCACCAAAACGAATCTTTTTATTTTCCAATCCTGGCACATGTTCTAAATCCGCAATGTCTCCCTCATATTCGACCACTTCATTAACTCGCTTTTCTAGTTCATTCTCGGTAAGCTCACGTAATCGAGATTTTGTCATTGCCTGATCACTGGATTGCGGTTCGTACGTATCCCATAAATGTTGTAATTCTCCTGTTATCGGATCTGGTCTTCCCCATCGCTGTAATGCTTCTTTATCCTCGACAATCACTTCTAGTCTGGTTCCATCTTCCCTTTCAGGACCCAGACCTTTTAATGCTGTGAAGATGTTATCTGTTTTTTCAATACGCCTTAGACCGATTAAGTCTTTACCTAATTCAACCTCACGACCACGCCATTGTCCTACTTGTTCGATCAGATCTACATATCTACCAGCGACTTTGTTGCCATCTGTTTCAACTCGAAAACGCAACTCTAAGCCGAATTCAGTGGCAATCCGTTTTAAGAATGCATAAGGATTGGTATGCTTTTCAATATGCATCGTTCGTATGCCGCTGCCTTCAATAATGCCTGGTCTCCATTCTGTGCCGCTTGTAGTATGGCTTACTAGTGTGGTTGCTGTCTGTTTGGAGAAAGTTTGTGGATCCATGACTTTAGCTTTCTTCAATTCTAGATAACTAGCTTTTGTATAAACTTTAGCCATTAATCCTTTAAAATCTCTGAATTTACCGGATTCGTGAATGATAAACTCTTTGTAGCCTTGATCCTCATCGGGAATAATAACTCGATTGCGCTTAGCCAGATATTGCGAAAATCGTTTATCTGCGAAAGTAGTGAATTCAAATATTTCTAGATTATCCTTTTTTGACTGCCTGAGATTATTTTCTAGAATGTTTTTAGCAGTTATAAAGTCTAGTATTTCACCATACTGGCCATCTGTAATATGGATCAAAAATGATCCCCTCCTTCCTGAAAGGAAAATTGCAGCAGGGGTAAAAAAGTTTTTAACCCTGCGTTATGGTTGCGTTATTAATTTTTGTTCCTTTTTCATCAATTTGTAGTACCACATTGCCATCTTTGTCTTTTATGCAGTAAATCATAATTATTCCCCTCCTACCTATTTTTTGGCCTGTATCTTCCAGTTGTTCGAAAGCTATTTGCTGGATGCGTAATTAAATGGTTTTCACCTTTTTTTAACGTAAAAAAAAGACCTCCAAATGCTTTAAGGTCATTTCTTGCTTCCCCATTTATCAATATCTCTTCATTCACATGATCAAATGTAATAATATCACCGATATCTGCAATATAAGGCGTTTGATCGACAGTTACTTGCGCCAATTGAAATACTCTAATATGATCAATCTTAGGCGCATAAGCTCGGTCTGTATCTGCGAATTTCCCGATATGGATTTGAACGTATTTTAATTTGCCTGCATATCGATTTTCATTATCAATGAACTTCCGCAGTATAGTTTGAACATGCCTACCGCTATTATTAACACGGGTAATATAAAACATGATTTCTTTTCCTACTCTTCGCACCCTTAACATGCCATAGAAATAATCCTGGTCATAACTATAATTTTGGGAACTGATTAAATAATTCTCATTTGCTCCAACATATGGACCAAGTCGACCTTCTCCCTTTTTACGATGGATTCCCAAGGTGTCATCTTTAATTGCCATTTTCCCTAATTCGTTCATACCTTCATCAAATAAATAAACCTCAATTCGGAAGGTTTGAGAGGTTTCTGTGGTACGTCCTTGCACCATAGCCTCGACTTCAAAGTCTTGTGCCACAGGTACTTCTTTTATCAATCCTGGACCATGCCAATCCTTTTCTGTTGTGTCCTCGCCATAACTAGGAACCGTAATTCCATCGTTATCCGTTCCAAAGGTGCCGTCTACATATCCATTATCAATGGAATCGGATGCAGTATCCCATGTATCTAACGTCTGCCCTCTTTCTTCTAAAAGTAATGTTTTTGTATCTACAACTTCACTTGTTACATCCACAGGGATACCAATTAACATATATTCGCCGTGTTGATTCTGGATCAAGGCAAATGTAACAGGTGCCAATACTTCCAATTCAAATATCGGCTCAGCTTCTGCTGTTCCTTCATTTGTAATTTTTCCTGCATCTGATCCAAATTCTTTTACTTTTTCTTTCCCGTATTTATATGGATCTAACATCGTCAGAGTAAGTCCAAACTCCCCATCTTCAGGAGTAAGATTTTCTATATCATACCCACCTTCTTGAAGGACAAAGATTTCTTGATCAGGTGTTAAATCTCTTACGATGGAAAAGGATTCATCGCTATAAAATAAATCGTATATTTGATGCTTCAGTTGATCGAATTCTAACATGCTATCCGTTTCAATTTGCATACCGATTGATACTTGACGTTCCCCTTCTTCCGTAGATGCCAAATGAGCCCCTATCATTCCTGGAACATTTAATTTAGATCGACTTATATTAGGAGAATGTATGTGAAAAGATTCAACCCAAATACCTAATTCATGCATATCAAAGGTTTGTCCGTCCTTTATTATTTTGAAATTAAGTTCACTTTTCACACCATCACCCCCTAAAATCCTGTAGGATATTAGCATCTCTATCCATGTTTTCTTTAACTGGTCGCCATACCACACTTCCTACAGTACGACCATCCATAATTACATCTCCTACACCAACATCGATGGTGAAGTTGTTGCTAATAGCTTGTCTGTTATTTGCTAGTGCTGTTCCCATATCATCTGAACGCCTAGCCATGCTGCTACTTACACCGACACCACCAGCATATTGCGGAAACTGATTAATACCGCTAATGATTTTCTTTGATTGTTCATGTGTAAATACTTTAGATCCTCGTTCAAGATCATATAGACCGAAACCAGCAATGGACCATTTTCCTCTACGTTTTACTAATTCTGGACCTTCTTCACCTAACCAAGACAATCCCCCTGGATGGAAGTTGGTTCCGTCTGCATTATTGTCTGGTCTTAACATCTGCATAATAGGAGCACGCGGTACGTTTAAATTAACTCTTTTCCACACTTCAGCACTCAATTGACTATCTAGACTAGAAACAGACGGGCTAGTATTTACATTGACATTTTTACTTACATCTCTTCCTAGCTCATCAGTATATCTTCTTGCATCTCCACCTAGGTCACTCAATTCACCTTTTGCATTTTGCATTTCTGCAATTTGTTCATCAATAGCTGCGATTTGGTTTTTATATTCTTCTGTATTCCTTTCATTTGGAGGGGTTTGCTGTTTAATTATATCTTTACTGAACTGCAACATTCCTATTTGCCTATCTAGTGTTTCTAATGTTTCTCCCTCTTTGACAGCACGCCTAGCGGTTTCCTCATTAATCCCTGCATTTGTTAAATATTGAAGTTGTAACTTTTGGTAAATGCTTTCTAGTTTACCTATCTCTTGGTCTTTCTTAATTAAGGATTTTTGTTCTTCGTTTGTTTTTTGCTGCATGGTCCCCAGTTGATCAATTAACTTATTTTTCCCACCCTCTAGTGCAATAAGGATATCTGTATTAAGTCCCATGATCTTTTCTGCTTCTACAGCTTCTTCTCGACTCAACTCATTGTTCCTTATCTTTTTTTCTATTTCAGCTTGCTGTGTAATTAGTTTATCTCGAGCATCAGAAACCCGTTGCTTACTATAATTATTTAAAATATCTTCAACGAATTTTTCTTTTTCCTGTGCTAAAGCCAAGTCACCTTTTATAACATTACGTTGTTCCAATAATTTATTATGATTCTCTGCAGCATCTAAAAATTCTCCCTCTAATTCTAGAGTTGCCATTTTAAGTGTTTCTTCGTTATACTTTTTCATTTCTTCTGTAGTACCTGCTATACCTTCACCTTGAGTAGTAATTTTTTCTGTTGCTCCTGGGAGATTTTCTACCAAATTTCCATTTAACTCAACCATTTTTCCTAATTCTTGGTTAGACAATCCTGATTTCCCTTGCAGATCTGCCATTTCATCCTTAATAGCTTTAATAGATTCAGAGCTATTGGCTGTTTCTAGTTCTGCTTGCAAATCGACATACCGCGCAAATTCATCACTTGTAAGTTCAGATTTCCCCCTTAATTTTTCCATTTGATCAATCATTGCTCCAGTCGATTCATGTTGTTTCATTAAGGAATCATAGGTTTCAAGTGATACCTCATTCAATTCTTCTTCTTTGTTAGACACACTTGCAATTGCTATCCCTAGCCCAGTTAATGCCCCAATACCTACCCCGACAGGACCAGCACGACTAACTAAAGCAAGTAGTGTACCTCCAAATCCTTTCGCTCCGGCTGATTTTTCCGCCTTTCCGAACTTGGTAGTTATTCCTCCAACAACACCTGAAAGCCCAGAAAATACTTTTAATGCTGGTCCAATAAAAGCCGCGGAACCAGCCATCGTTAATAAAAACTTTTGTGTATCATCATCAAGGTTAACAAACCAATCGGATAGTTCCTGTATTTTAGGTGTGACTTCTTGGGCAATCTCCAACAACTCTCTACCTAAAGGTTCTAATGCTTCAGTAACACCGCGAATGGTTTCTTTTAATTCACGGCTAAATGCTTGTTCTTGGGATTTGGCAAAGTCATCCATGGATCCTTCAACATTTTTCATCGAGTCATTAACATCGTCTAGTGCATAAACCGTATCCGTACCCATATCCTCAAATTTCGTACCGAAAAGCTCCACGCCAATTTGATTTGCTTTCACCTGGTCGTCCATATTTTCCAGTTCAGGAATAACTGACTTGAATAAATCTTCTGTTGTGGCTTCTCCGTTCTTAAATTCTTCGAATAGGTTCTGTGTCTCTTTCGACATATCACCGAAAGCATCAGCTGTTTTATCGGATCCATCTTGAACACGGACGTTAAACTCTTTCATAATGTCGTTCACATAGTCCAAATTATAAGCACCGTTCTGCGCACCATTAGCTAGAATAGAAAAATACTCATCCGCTTCAAAGCCCATTTGATTAAACAAAGGAGCATATTCAGAGATGTTATCAAACATTTCGTTGGAGTAGTTAATGCCTTCTTCTTGACCCTTTTTAAACAGGTCCATCGCTTCATCTGCTGTTATTCCAAAGTTATGCATTAACTGATTTACACCACGGGTAGCTTCACCTAAATCGGATTCTGTGGCATTCGCAAGAAGTAAAATGTTCTTAGTAGCCTTTTGAAGTTCTTCCCCTTCATCAATCCCTTGAATATTTTGTTTCACCATCATCATTGACCGAGCAACTTCTTCAGGATTATCGCCAAATCCCTCAGACCAAACGGTACGCATATCATTTTCTAGCTGCTTCGCTTCATCACCAGTAGCCCCTAGCGATCCTGTCATCAATCGAACGGCATCACTTATATCCATTGCACTTTTACCAGCGACAGCACCCACTCCTGCTAAAGGTAATGTTACGCCAGTATTTAATTTATCGCCTAGATCACTAGCTTCACCAGCAACTTCTTGTAAGGATTTTTTATATTTATCTGTGTCGCTAGCAGCTTCTTGCATTTCTTGCGATTGCTTCGCTATTTCATTTCTTGATTGATTGATAGCATTCTCTAACTTCTGTTCTGAAATCTGCAAATCTAGAAGCTTATTTGATAGCTTGTTTGCTTCGTTAGAGTTATTTCCGTATGTTTGCTTAGCTTTATCTAATTGCTTCTCAGTGGCGCTTATTTTCTTTCTGACGATGTCCTGTTCTTTCCCTAAATAGGATATCTTAGCTTCAAGTTGTTCTGCAGCTGTACCGTTTTGTTTCATTTGAGCTTCTTGTAATTTAAACTCTTTACGTAACTTGGCACTATCTCTATTCATCTCGTTCATGCCTTCATTGAATTCCTTGTTGAAGATACTAAATTTGACTTTAGTTTCTGGTTGCTTTGCCATTTTATCACCTGCCTTTATCTTGGATTATTCGCCCATCCGTCATAGGCAATTTTATTTTTATAGATTCGTTCTACATCAGGAATTGGATAATACCAGAAAATATCGCTATCTATACCATTGGCAATGCAATACCAAACATAGCGATCTTCTACACCTTCAAAATTGAGTTTTGGTGGTTTAATTACTTTCTGGTCTTTTTCTACTTTTTTTTAGTACTTTGTTCCATCCCTTCAGCGAATTTGTTTTTGGTAGAAGGGAGAGTATTCATTACCAATCTGGCATATGTTTTCATTGTGGTTATACTGTCCGCATGATATTTTTGTAAAAATTCCTCATAGGACAATTCGAGTTTGGGGTTGATACCGATGAGGGCAATATATATTCCTTTTAAGTATTTAGTGGTATTGGTATCATCTGCTTCTAAGGCTTGTTCGTTTACTCCTCCGCCAGCCATAAGTTGTTCTAACGATGCAATTTTTAATAAATCCGTTAAATTAGAACCTTCCAGTAAACCTAACTTTTCACCAAGACCTAGCCCGTAGTTCGTTATGGCTGCTGGATATTGTTTCTCATTGGAAAAGATCTGTTGGTACTCTCCATCAACTTCTTTAATTTCCATGTCTTTCAATGTAATCATTTCAATTTTGGCCATGATTATTATCCTCCTTTTTATGTAAAAAAGAGAAGGCTAATGCCTCCTCCTTTATGCTCCGCCAGTACCTTCTAAAGCATCGACTCTGGCCACTAGATCATTCCATTGTGTTTCTGTCGGAAACCCATCAGCACCAGGATCACCTTTTGGTCCAGCCGGTCCTTTTGGTCCTTCAGGTCCTTGTTCGCCTTTAGGACCTTTTCCGCCACTTACTGTTAAAACAAGATTCGCCAATTCGCCAGCTACTACCGTATTGGTAATATAGCCGACCCCTTCACCCGTTGTCACATTAACAAGCGTTCCACCTTCACCGATATCTACAAGCGAACCTTCCTGTATATCTTCGCTTGCTTCGATATTCCAAGATGATTTACCAGTAATACTTACACGAATACTTTCATCTGCAGTTAGACTTCTAGTGGAATAGAAATCAGGGGTTTGTCCTGCGGTTGCGATAGACAAAGTAGCCCCTTGTTCACTATTCGATAGACTTAATAGTCGATTGGTTTCAACTGCTTCTGTGACTGTAGCTGTAAAATATGCCATTAGCTTGCAGCACCTCCTGTAGCTCCACTAGCAGCAACAAGTTCATGATTAAATTCCTTGTGCCATTGCTCTACTATTGTTGTATCTTCTAATTCTTCTTTGAAGGATTCATAATAAAAATTCCCTTCTTCACTCTCTTTGTCTGGATAAGCTGTTATTTCTAACTCTAATTCTGCAACTTCATCGGCACCTGCTTGTACTGTTATTTTTAACCCCGTTGCAGAAATACAATTAGGAAAGGCAATAAGCTTTGTTACGTCTGTAAATTCATCTACGACATCTGCCGTTAACACAAAAGTCTTCCCTTTAGACTTAGTCGAATATTTGTAAACACCAGGTTTTAACCCCTGATTCGTTAACCCAAATAAGTTTCTAATTACTGCCACTTTTACATGACCAGACAATGTTAAATTCATTTTAATGGGCTTTGTAGTTTTTCCTCTTTCCTGACCGGCACACATTTTTACAATTTCTTTTAATTCTGTTTCTCCTTCGATGGTTCCTAAACAACCAAATTTTTGTCCTGGTTGTTTTTGACCTTTATCGAAGAATTGTAGACTTGCGTTTTCAATGGAAACTGCATCAAATTCCTCAATAATTGTTTTTGCCATCAAAATTCCTCCTCTAAATAGTGATCTATATGTTCATTGAGACCTTCCATAATGTCATTGATAGATTGATTAAGACCTCTTTGCATAAACTCATCAGGATTGTTACCAACCGATGTTCCTAATGCCTGATCAGGGAACACCAGGTAATTAAATTTTCGTTTTGGTAATATCTCAAAACCCAGATTAATCTTTTTCACTCGTAACGGGTTACTTTGCTTTGCATGTATACCTTCTTTTTTCTGAGATAGAGGCATTAAAGAAACAATTCTGCTCTTTGCCAGTTTTGGAGCATCCTTGTGTAAATAGCTGTTTATGATGTTTTCGATATTATCAGGGATCCGTTTAAACTTTTGTTCCAACTTTTCAACTTCTTCATAGTCAATTTCAAACTTGACACTCATAAGTCAACTTCCTTCTAAAGATGATGGTTACCTGGTCAACAAAATCGTCTGTTTCATTCTTTTGAACACGCTCTTTTATCGTTCGATAAAAAGTATATCCTTTAATTTTTGAAACGACTGTTAAAATATCAAGCGTTGAAACTTCTACATCTCCGTTATCCTCTGATATATAAACCACATATACTTCTTGGGATAAGCTCTTTACTGACTCTGTTGCGCGCATATCTCCGTAAACAACAAGAAAATAATTACCTGTTGCTGGTAATTCATCATCAGCAATCTCATCCTCGAATACAGGCAATTCAAATACACTTTTTAGTTCAGCAACTAATTTTTCTTGCTGCTCTTTCATGTATTTTTTTTTCTTTTCATTCACTCGTTACACCAACTTCCTGCAAGTAAAAATAGAGATAACGTTTGTCATTATCTCTATCTACATCAATAACATCATATTCAATTTCTTCAATAACCACTTTTAAATTCGTTTTACGCACATTTTTAAAAGATGGTGGAAACCTTGTCTTAACTTTAAGGTCTAAGCTAGCACTCATTAACCCAGCAAAACGATAATCCTCTTCACGGGCAGTTAATAAATGAAATGCTAGCTTTCCCTCTTCTGAAAACTCCTCACCAATTCGTTTACGTGCCTCATTACGCTTGGTTTTCTTTCGGCCATAACTGAGAAAGCCATCATTAAATACTCCATGAACTGGTTTCTGTATTTTCCGTTTCAAAACTTTTCATCCCCTCTCGTAATGAAAGTTTGAAAAGCACTCTTTCAAAGTTGATTTCAAACAGTTCCAACGAATGGTTGTAAACATAACGGCCATAATCCATTAACAAGCGTCTAGCCATTGAATCCACAGTGTAATCAATTTCTGTACCAGTTATTTCATACAAATAATCAATACCATCTTTGATATACTTTAGTAAATCATCATCTTCATCTGGCCATGTTATTTTCAGATAATCCTTCAATTCGTCCCTTAGATCACTTAATTGTTGTTCATTCAAGAAAACCACCTCCTACTTTTTAGAAGATGGTTTTTTAGTTTCTTTGTTCTTTGTTTTATCATCAGAAGCATTATCCTCTTTAACTTCTTCAATGAATACACGTTTATACTTTTTATGATTTTGAGATAGTTCTTTTATGCGTTTCTGCGTTGGCTTGTAACCATCCACTGGATAATCATCACCTGGTTTGTAATGTGTATCCTTATGATCTTTATCAATAAATTCATTAATTACCTTGTAAGGCATAATATTTCCTCCCTTTTTATACTGCTGGAACTGTAGAAATCGTTAATTCAGCACTTAATATAGACTCTTTACCATCCGATCCGATAGCTTTGATTTGATAAACATACTCTGTATCTGCAGTTAGTTCTGTATCATTAAAACTATTCGTATCACTTACTCCCACACTTGCACCATCCCGGAAAACTTCATAATTTGCGATTCCCGCCTCATACGTAACAGCATCCCATGTTAACGTTAATGTTGTATCCGTTACATCAGATGCTGCTAGGTTTGCGGGTGCATTAGGGTGTAGTTTCTGTCAATTGCAAGTCATAAACTTTAGCCGCATCATTATCAACTGGTTTACCATTTGCGTATTGTTTTGCGATATACAAGGTTGCATCTTCAAGCGCCATTGTTTCTTTATACTGTTTGATCGGCTCAGTTCCACCCATAGCAGCAATATATTCACCTTGCAAGAAAAACAATACTTTACCTGCAGGTACAAATACAGATTCATAATCTTTAAAGTTTAAAGGGTAATTTGTTACATAAACGCCACTTGCATTTTGAATAGTAGCATTACCTTTGATTTTAAAGCTGTTTTTAGGGTTCACAACCATTACAATTTTGTTTTCAACCTTACGTACTTTTTCTTCTCCATTAACAGTACGGACTGCAAGGTTTTCAGCAACACCAGCAAATTCATCAATCATAGTGTCTCCACGTTTAAAAGTTAAGGTACCAGATGATGTTTTATCGGATACGGCACCAGTATCCTTGTTAACATTTTTTAATAAACCAATAGGTTGGTTTTGACCAGTACCAGCAATAAATCCTTTTTCTAGTCCCACAGCCATTGCTTCTTTGATGATAGTACGTGCATAACGTTCAACCCATGCAGGTCCTAATTTAAGCATGTCGTTAGCTAGAGGTATAAACGCTGTTAGTTTCAATTGGCTAATAGACTCCTTACGGAATGCAGTATTTAATTGCCCTTTAATGTCTCCGAATAACGGCCCCCATACAGCTGCACCACTTGGATCAGAAAAGATAAACTCTGTAACTGCTCCTAAGTTTTGTAATCCGATTGCTTGTAAAATTGGATGATCTTCTACTAAGTTTTTAAATACTCGTTCCTGGGTTGTTTTAGGAAGTGTATCCGTTTCTTTGAAACCACCATCTTCTACAACAGCATTAAAGAATTTATGTTCCTCAGAAGTTAATACGTTTTGACCACGAGCTTGCATTACTGCATTATCAGCCATTTGTGTATTAACTTGATTCAGGATGTCTCCCCTTACATCGTTTGCAAGTGCCTCAAGCATAGTATTTAATGCTTGTGACTGTTCCTCTTCTGTACCATCTTGTGTAGCTTTAGCGAAATCTAACTTCTTCTCTTCGAAATTATTGAATTTAATTGGCATTGTCATTCTCCTTTATTTTAAATTTAAAAAAAGCTTACTCATATTCTGCTTTGGTTCAGCAGGAGTAGGCTTTGGCTTTGGGTTATTTTGTTGTGCTGTGTATTTGGCAACAAGACTATCTTTAAAGTTTTCATATTCTTCTTTGTCATCATCTTCTAGATCCTCTAGATCCTTGATTTCTATTTCCTCACCAACAACATCCGCTAGTCCAAAAGCAACTGCTTCATCTGCTGTTAAAAAGGTTTCTTCATCAAGTAACTGATTTAGTTCGGAATCTTCACCTACAAAACGTTTCTTATAAGATGCAGCTAATGAGGTGTCAATTTTTCGTAAATCTGAGGCTGTCTTCTCAAATGTTGCAGCATTTCCAATTTCAATCGTTGAAGCCCGATGAATCATCATCATTGTATTTTCTGGCATAATAATCTTGTCACCAGCCATCGCTATAACAGATGCAGCACTAGCAGCCCATCCATCAATGTGTACAATTATTTCTGCTTTATGCTGTTTTAACTGATTAGCAATTGCAACACCATCGAAAGCAGAACCGCCAGGAGAATTAATATGAACATGTATTGTTTCTGCATCTACATTCTGCAATTGTCTTTTAATTCCCTGCGCACTGTTATCGCTGAAAAGAAAGCCTCCAATTGGTCCATAAATATAAAGTTTCACTTCTTTATTGTCGGTATCTGCTTCAAAACGGATATCGCTTTTCTTATTCATCATATTTTTAAGTTCCTCTTTCCAGTTCACTCTTTCTCACCCCCTTCAAGTAATTTACCTAGTTCTGTATAGTTCTTGGTGATAATATGCTTATCCAATAACTCATCTTCTGATCGTTCATAACCAGCTTCCTCTCTTATCTCATTACCTGTGAACGCAGAAGAAGATACAAGCTTATCAACAGCAGTTGCTAAATCAAAGATATTACTATAAGAGACCCGTCTTATATCCATTTTCTTTCCTTTTAAATATTCTTGCTTCGTAAAGAACTTCCCATTGATCTCGTCTTTAATTTTTTTGAGAAAGAAATCAATACAAAACGTCATAAAATTACGTGTATGCTTTTCCACGTCAGCCATTTCACCATGTACCAACGATGGTGGAATTCCAAGCGCTTTGGCTACTTGATCGAGAAAACCATTAGTTACTTTATTGATTTCCTCTACACTTACGTTTTGTCGTTGTGATTCTTCCTTATAAGCAAACCCCTTTTGCTGGGGAACAATGGCAAATGTTTTATCTCTAATGGCCATATACATCTTATTAATAAAATTTTGAAGCTTTTCTTGGTTTTTCTGGTCTTTAGGACCCTGATTGTCTACACTCACGGTGCTACGAAATTGGTTATTATACATTTGAAATTCTAGCATCCTACCAAACAACATCCCATAATCGGTATACAGGCTGTCTAATAATTTGGATAATCGTTCATTATCGTATTCCAAATAAAAAACTTCACTCATCCTAAATGACCGTTGGAAGGTGAAATTTTTGACAGTAACGCCTTTAAATAGATCTTCGACAAGCCCATATTCGATTCGCGTAAAATCATCAGCAATTAATAAATCATCGCTATCCGATTTAATAATCAAACATTCATTATCATGTATGAGTTTATAAACGACAGTTTGCCAAAAATGAGATGCTGACATATTAGAGTTAGGCCTAACATTTAGCCTGTAGTACATTTCATCCTTTAATACTTTCCCGTCCTTTTTTACTCGGAATTCAGATTGACTTATTGTTCTGGCTATCATATTGACACAAATTTGTATGGCCAGCTGCTTCATCTGAATTCGTTCGGAAGTATTTTCTATCAAGTCCTCGTCATACATCTGTACCAGTTCGCTATTGCGTTTAAATATATCTAAGAAACCTATTTTTACTCACCTCCCTAAAAGTCAATTGCATCAAGGAAAAATTCCTCTTCTTCAACAAGAATGTTATCGGCTTGCCACATTGCATAAACAAATGCTGAAAATCCATCTGTTTTTCTTTTGACTTCATCTTCTTTTACAAAGTCTTTATTCCCATCGTTTTTTACTTTTACGACTATGTTGTTCGTGTTCCATCTCATCAATGGATTATCACCAAATATGATTTTATGCTGTGCAAAAAGCATCTCAATTCTTGGTGCAAGTTTTGCATAAATAGCATGCGGATTTCTGATATAGAGAACTTCGAACCCTTCCGCTTCTAAGGCAGTTTTCACAATATCCAAACGATAGGTATCTCCTATGATAGTTGTTAATCCATATAGTTCACGCATTCTACAGAAGTAGTCAACCATATACTTTATATTAATTGCCGGTTCGTCAAGTAAGGTTATAAGCCCTTGTTGCTCCCATTCAAAAATAGGAGGTTTTAAATTAGCTTCTTTCACGAAATCTCTTCTTGCATATTGATGACTATCCCATATATAATCATCGCCATCCTTAAACAAAACACCGCATGCAGTAAAATCCTTTATAAAAGAGTAATCAATAGCACCAACACATGGTTTGTTTTTTAAACGATCATAAGGTATAGGTCTGTTGGTGGCCATAATGTCATCCCAAGAAGCAATCCTGGTTGCGGTGTCCTCTTGAGGAAGATTCATTCTCTTGGCCATAAATTCAGGACGTCCTGAAGGATCATCTTCTAAATCTAAATACTCGTCCATAACTGTATCAAATAATTCATCAGCATAAGGACTCCGCGGTTTACTAAACATTGGATTAGCTTTTTCCCATAAATCTGGATTGTCTACATCATCTTTACTATCCATTTTGCAAACAAATACAAAGCGGTTTTTACGTTTACTGCCGCCACTTAATACTTCTAAACATTGCTCCATGAATTTATCAAAAAAACCACCTCGGACATGACCGTTGGTGGAAATGAAAATCCTTCTTCTATGTTTAACTTTACCAAGCCCAGAACTGAGCGTACTAATAAGCTTCATATTTTCATAAATATGCCATTCATCAATTATGATACATCCTGGACGACCACCATCTTTAGTGTCTGCATTAGATGTCTTAAAGGAGAATTCGGATAATGTTTTTTTACCCGTAATCTTTGTTTTAGTCCATGAAAAGAAATTTCTCATGAAGTTCTTATTTTTTTCTTTCATATTGAATGCTTCTTTTATAGAGGTTTCCGCTTGTTGTTCACTATTGGCAACAACATCTACATTATAACCTTCTATCCCATGGCCAGGGCTGATAAAGTAATCAGAAAGCCCTGTAATCAAACCATTTTTCCCATTCCCACGAGCAATAACAATCACTATATCTTTATAAAATAATTTGTCTTTCTCGATATACTTCAGGAAGATAAAAGCTATAATAAATTTCTGGAATAGCTCTAATTTAAAATACCATTTCTCAATATAGTTAATGCATTGTTCAATCTGATCTTCGTCAAAGTATATATCATCACGAACAAGCACTTCTGCTTCTAAATGCTTGACTAAATCAATTCTTTCTTGGTTGAATATAATTTTTCCACTTCGCCAAGCTTGTATATATTCATCTACATACTTTTGGTGAATCAATATAAATCACTGACTTCTGGGTCGTCATTATCCTTCTTATTCTCATCCAAATCAGGAGGGTTAATCAGTTCAAATTTGATTGACTTTTCAAGAGAAATTAATGTTTTTGTGAGACTATTTAAGTCTTTAATTGCAGGATTTGCCTTCATGAATTCTTGGCTTCCGTTAACGGTTTTAGTTAGCACTCCATTCTTATTTATTTCAGTTTGAAGTCTCCTAACCTGCTTTACGATAGCGACATACCGCTTTACTTTATCAACTTCCACTAAATCGTTTGTATCTATGCGAAGCATTAGTTGTTGTTCCAAATCAGAAATTTTTACTGTCCTAATCACAAAAACACCCCCCTTACTTTTTATCCCCCCTATTACGAGTGTGGATTTTTCGATTTTTTTGGACAGTAGACACCCACTCCCCGTTTCACGGTTCTCCCAAAAATCACTGAATTTTTTACCCGGGGGTATCAGGAAATAATTTTGAGATCAAGTTTGTCAGTAAACTTCCTGTGCCTGCGTTTTGAAATAATATTATCTACCATCTGTCGAGAAACTTTATGTCTTTTAATGATTTCTTTCTTATCAATTCCTTTTTTAAATGATAAGTATATATCTGACACGATGTTATTATCAGTGGTTATAATCAATCCTTCATTGATAGCATGTTTGATGTTCTCTTCACCATTGACCCATTCCAAATTATCAACATGATTATTAATTTTGTTTCCATCCTTGTGATTTATTTCTTTCTTGTTATCAGGATTAGAAATAAAATAAAGCCCAACCAATCGGTGGACTTTGTGCCTGCTATTATTTAACTTAACTCTCGCATAACTATGATCAGTTACATCGACTCTTATTACCTTTCTTGTGTTCCTATTCCTAACCCTACCATGATTTGATATTTCATAGCTATGTCCTTCAATTGGTTTCCATGTCTCCAAAACAATCACCACCTCTCATCATCCCACTTAGATTTCTTCTTGCGAATGTATTTCTCTAATCGTTTATGTTCTTTGTTATGACAGTTAATACAAACAGACTCAACATTACTTAGAACCAGTGCCAACTCTGGATGAGTCTTAACTTCTTTGATGTGATGCACGTTTTGTGCTGGGCTAACTTTCCCTTGTCGTTTGCATTCCTGGCATTCATTGTTATCACGTTCCAGCGCTTTGTTCCTTATCCCATCTTTGCCATACCATGCTTTGCATTGATAGAACTTAACAAGATTGTCCTGAATTATTAATTCTTTAATTCTTTGGAGATCCATTGACTCACCCCCATATAAAAAAGACACCTCATTGAGATGTCTTTATAAACTATAACTATTTTATTTCGTAATCTTGTCTTCCTATCTCGTCACCCATGACACCTTGATTGGCCACCAATGTTACTGGTGTTTCTAAATCATCTAGTTCATAAGCAACAGAATTTTCTACTGTGCCATTCTTTTTTATGTTTTCTAACTGCGAATCTAAATGAGCCTCATCAGGCAAAGCTCCTACTTCTAACTCGTTTACTGCATTAGGATCATTGTCTTGTATAGCAGTAAACATTGCGATCCAAGCGGTTGAAGGATCTATCTCTTTATCGGAAAGATTCGTAGCTTCATACCATATGGCGAATACTGGTTTTTCTCCATGTTCATTTCCTGATTCCCCTGCAGGAATAACTTTAGTTTCGGTAATTTTGATTTTTAAATCATTAATTTTAGCTTCGTTATCTTTGAAATATACATCTGAATTTTCTTCTGTTTTTGCTTCCTCACTGCCAGAATCTGATTCTGTTGACTCATCACTTGTACTATTACTTTCTTCGGCTGAAGCATCTTCACTTTCACTGGAGTCACCACACGCAGCTAAAATAAGAATTAATCCAATAATTAAAGCAAACAAATATTTTTTCATAATTAATCCCCCCTATTATTTAATACTATTATCGGAGAGTTGTTAGCTAATTTGAATAGATTATTGAAAAAGCACCAATGAATCAAAATTACATAATTAAAAAGACACCTCATTGAGATGTCTTTAATCTTCTAATTCAGCGTGTATTTTCCCCTGTTCTATTATCTTCTCAACATTTTCCTTATTTTTTAGGAAGTCCTTTTTATCAGATTCAAGTAATCCGCTATCAGAATATTGACTTATAGTACCTAAAGTGAAAGTGATAATATCATCGTCTGCTTCACCAATAACCACGAATGAGTCATCGGGATTCAAATACTTATCTTTATAAGAAACCAACTTTTTATAATCACTATCGTCCAGCTCATCGCTTGTTTGATCTTGTTCCACAGCTTTTTCGATAATACTCATAACTTGCAAAGAATCTTGCGCTAATTCTTCATTAATATTCTCGTGAATCTTAGTTTCATTAGAACAACCAAACAACATTAAAGTGATTAGAATACTCAATACAACTAATACTTTCTTCAATCCCAATCTCCCCCAATAGTAGTACTTTAGTTTTATTATGATGGAGATGGAAAATATATGCAATATTGATTTATTCGTTACATTTTTCATTTAACCTCTTTATATTATCTTTAAAGAAGTTTAGATTTCCCTCTGTATATTTCAGATTGTTATCTACAATAATGCTTAAAGAATACATTACTATACAAACTAGTAATATAGAGAAATGATTTTTATGAAAAACAAATAAAAGCGCATTAGAAATAACGGCTATATATAAAGAAAATTTTAAAGCTCGAAGACCATGGACTTGTGATAAGAGATAACGGTACCTTTCGTTTAATTTACCAGTGCCATCTTTTAAAAATTCTCTATCATATTCAATTTCTTCCCCGAAAAACTTCTTCGAATCACATTTTCTAACCCAACCATAATAAAGGGACACTTGATGTATTAAATAACCTATTGGTACTCCAATACCTGCTAAGATTGCTCCAAACCCAACTGTAGTTAAAGTGTTCTTATCAAACAGTTTTAATGTAGCTTCTAACTCAGAAAAAAATAAGGAAGAAACAATACCAATAATTAAAGTCCATCCTGGAATACCGAACCTTACTAAATACTTAGTCTCGAACACAATTTTCCCCCTGTTCTTTTTCTTCCTATTCTAGCATTTAAAAAGTAATTTAAAACCATTTGCAAGTATCTTTCTTTATATATTTCTTTAAATACTTTCTTTAGGATTTTTGCATATAATGAAGGAAAAATTTTTACTGTACTCTAATCCGCGTACAGTGCTGTACTCTAATTAGCGTACAAGCTGTACTCTAATCCGCGTACAGTAAAAGGTGTACTCTAATTAGCGTACAGTTCATTTGCTTATGCCTTATTGATTTTCCGATAATATAAATTTATCACCTTTTGAACCTAATGATTTAAACCTTTTTTATAATTTTTTTCTAATATTTTTCTAGTATTTTTAAATGTAGAGACACAAAAAATACACCAAACATCCATTTGTTCGGTGTATTCATATCAATATTATGACTTTGTAACAGCTATATTAAGGTTCAAAGCCAATTTATAAAAAGCTTTCCATCTCAGCTTAGAGTATGTCATTGCGCTTATAGGTGGTTGAAATTTAAAGCAGTACACATTGATGTCCGTCAGATACTCGGCATCTTCTTTAAGATATCTCTCTTCTATTAGGAACCTTTCCATCTTAGGTAAACGCCTTACAGCACGATCAATACGTTCACAATACCTTTTCCTCTTTTCTTGCTCGCTTATATTGTGAGTAGCTATGGATCCAGTCTGGTCACTAATTGTATTTGCCTTACCTCCACCTATATCATCATAAGCAGCGGTTATGGATGCTTCCCTTTCTTCAAACGCTAGATATTTAAAAATGCGATATTTCTCAAGAGCATCTTCTACTTCTCGTTGCGTAGCTTTTCTATCTAATTCTGGCAATTCAAATTCCATGTTACGCCCCCTTTTAGAGGATAGCCCCGGAATACTATCCGAGGCTTAATCTATTAATCTAACAAATCGTCATCATCAAAATTAACGTTATCTGGTTCACCTGCAGGTATATCTTCTACACTCATTTGACCTTCTGCGACTTCAACAGTGCCGTCCTTCTGTACGCTATAATCAATGCCTTCGTGTTCTTCTGCTGCTTCTTCAAACTCTTCTATGGTCATCTGTGAAGGTTCCAAGTAAAGGACAACACTTCTACCAGCAAAGGCATATAGTTGTAATACCTTATCTTCGCTATCCCCTTTAACGTTGAATTTAAGAACAGTCTTCTTGCTGTCACGTTGAATAGATTTAAACTCTGCAGTAAGTTGACCAGCTTCACTCCCTCCTACTTCTAATATCGCAATATTCCCAGCCAGTAGAACTAATTCATCTGAATGCTGCAGCTCATCACCTTGTACATGGAATTCCAATACTTCTTTCTTATCGTCTTTCTGGATCTTTTTAAACAATACATTTAAATCTATTTTTGACATAATAGTTTCTCCTCTTCATATTAAATTTAATAGATTTCCGCCAAATGTGGCGTTTTTATTTGTTAACGAGTAGTGTTGATCATTTTTATATAAAAACCGCTCAGATTGCCTTAAAATCATTCACAAGGTCATCCAGCTTTTACATTATACAAAACTTCAGCCTGATAAGAATATGATACTTTTCGTTCCACTAACGCCTTTGCTATTTGAGCTAAAATATAAGCATCGACTACATTGTCACTCGTATGTTCAAAACCAAAATGATTTTTAACTGCAGCCATAACAGCCAATTTCTTTTCTCTACCTTTCAGCCGCTTTTTATTACCTGGTTCGCCTTCCCATCCTGTGACGTTTACGAACTTCTTAACCGCATTTGGTGCAACCTCATAATATCTAAGGTGGCGCTTGTAAAGCTCATTCCTGATACCATGATGTAAACCACCAGCAAACATTGCTTTTTGTGTACTAAATGGCATTCCTTCAATACAGATAATATCTTTTCGTTTTACAAAGGAAGCAATTTCATCGATTAAGGTAATCATTCTTTTAGGATCCTTATCACCTACACCTGTTAACTCCTTTGCCTTTAATACATCACCTTGTTCTCCAAGAGCAACGAATCCTGTTTTTGATGCTGGATCAATCCCTAGAAATCTCACTGCATTTCCTCCTTATTAGCTAGAAGTGTTAAATGAGAAATCTTGTGATAATGCTCTCTATCCGAATACTTCGTGTTATTACTGGTTACTTTCTTCTTGTAGTAATTCAGCGTTTCATTGTATATATCGGAGTAGTGAGTGGCACAAATAGGAACCAATGCGTAAGTTGTTACTGCTGATTTCTTACAACCAGGATATTTGCATTCACATTTAATGTTTTTCAATGCTTTCACCACCTTTTATAAATCACTCTCTTTAACAAACACACCGTTGATCATCTTGCCTTTACGTCCACTTATTTCTCCATACGCAGCTGCTATACAATCTTCTATATCTAAATCCATCTGCATAGACAAGATAGTCAATACCACGTAGACATCACCTACAGAATCAATTATCTGATCTCTGTTTCCTTTTGCTAATCCTTGCGCCAGTTCTCCTACTTCTTCCATAAGCTTCAGCATTTGTTTTTCTGGTTGAGCTTCGTCTAAACCTCTATCTTCAGCCCATGATTTGATATTTGTTGTTAATTTATTTAAATTCATTGTTTGACCTCATTTCATTTAATTTGTTAATAATTTAAATCTAGGAACTATCTCCCCGTCTATTTCCAGACCTTCCTCAAACATATCCTTAGGTCTTGCCCATACCTTTTTAGAACCATGCTTGCCAATGTCATCTAAACAAAAGTAGGTAACAAGGTATTCACCTTCACGTTCCGTATGTTCTACAACTTCCAATACCACATAACGTTTCTTGTTTTTATAATGTTCATAAACTCCATCTACATGGACGGTATGATATTTCATTGTTTGACCTCCTATAATTGTTCTTTTGTCATGACGTTACGCCTTCCTGATTGAATTTGTTTTGTATTTCTTGTTTTATTATTTCTTGAATTTGTTCTCCTGTAGGGATAACGCTTTTTATTGTTTCTTCGATTTGTGAATCAATTTTCGAGAATAATTCTTTATCTGCATACTCTCTTGCCTTATCCATAATCCAATGTTCGGCTCTTGTTGTTCTATCTCCATCACTACTCTTCATATATTTTTTAGACAGCTTATTGGAGTTTTTATCAAAAACAAAACAAGGTTCATCTAAATAATTTTGTAGAGTACGTTTGATATATTGATCAACTTCTGTCCTTGGTGGTTTATCGCTATGAAAGGATTTGTACTCTTCCCCGACTATAGCTGTTTTCAAATAACTATCTACAATTGGAGAAATGATTTTTTCTACTTCTTCTCGCACCATTTCAGTTGCTTGTTCTCTAACCATTTTTTCAACTTGGTCTGAAGCTACTTCAGACACCAAGCATTCAAGTTCGTAATTGAGATCTTCCTTATTTATTTCAAGGTTTATATTTGCTTTCACGTCATTTCCTCCTTTACCTCCCATTAAGGGAGGGTTGGTTATTTAATTCACTCTATGCAATAAGTTCTTCAAAGCTTGAAGATGTTCGTCTGTTAATTTGTTTATTGATACATTCCCACTGTCTTCAGAAACAGCTAAGTAAAAATCTCCATCATCTTTATAAAAAATAATAGTTTTACCTTCCTCAACTTCCAATTCGACTTTTTCATCAAAGAAGATTATTTTATTACCATCGTACAGGTCTGCGTATCCTTCACTGAAAGCTAACGCTAGTATGCAAAATGTTTCTTCATCACCATATCGATTGATAGTTTCGCTAGAAATTCCCACAGAATTTAACTGTTTATGGTTTTCCTCACTATTTTCTACAAGAACGTAAGTATCTTCTCCACCATTTTCCTCAATTACTTCTAAACCATTTAGTACATCTATTACTTGCTGTTTCTCAATTGTTTTCATTCCGATTCTCCTTTCAAAACTTTTATATTTGTTAGTAACGCGCTACAAAGAAATTACCGAAATCATCACGTTCAGGAACGCCTTCTTGATCAATTTCATCGGTTGCTGGATACACATCAATAAAACCACCACAATCTCTACATTCAACTTCTTCAACGTCTAGAGGAATATAATGATTTCCTTTTCCTCCACATTCGCACCAATAACGACATTTATATCTTTTGGATCCATCTTCATCCGTTTTAATTCCAGTTATCCAATGGTCCGGTTTCTGAAATCCTTCTTTATCTTCAACGGATTCATAAACAGAGAAATTAGATCTGGTTTCAGAGCCAAGCAAAGGTAGTTTTTTGGATCTCTTAACTTCTTCTTTTTCGTGTTTCACAACTTCATCTTTTGCTGTTTCATTGTTTAGCAAAGCAATATTTTGTTCTTTTGGTGGGCTTTCTAGCTTTGTGTCAGGATCAACATTCATCAGCTTAAAAAAGTTGTTAATTGCTGTCTTTTCGCTTTCCTGTGTGGCTCCTTTCATTTGTAGAGAGTTTCTTTTATTTCCTTCAACTACTTCAATGTTTAATTCCATATAGGTTCCTCCTCAAATTTAAACTTCACCTTTTACGCTTTTTCTTTTCCAACTCCACAAATTGCTGCTTCCAACCTCTAAACAAGAGCCTGAATTCGTTCAATCCAGTATTACGACCTTTAGCGATAAACTGCTGCACCACTTTGCCTTGTTGTTCTTTGTCGTCTGGATTTATCCATAGAAACTCAACTACATCGGCATCTTGTTCAATAGCTCCTGATTCCTTTAATTCTGAGAGAGTAGGTTTTTTAGGATTTTTATCGCTGTCCCTGGTCATTTGAGATAACATCATAAAGCAACATTTTAATTCTCGTGCTAATTGCTTAGCTGCACCTGTCACTTCCCCAATCGCCTCAGACCTTGTTTGTCCTTTAACTCTTGGTATACTCATAATCTGCAAGTAATCTACAGCTACCATTGCCAGATCGCCATATTTACGTTTAAACCTCCGAGCGGTAGACCTTACTTCTTCAATTGTTATTCCGCTGCTATCTTGTAAAAATATTGGCAGTTTCTCTATTCGGTTATATGCTTCCTCGATCTGTGCAAATTGCTGTGGATTCAGTTCTTTGTTTCTAATTCGGTTGTATCCAATACCAGTAATGTTGGAGACCATCCTATCTTTCAACTGGTTTTCATCCATTTCCTGTGACCAAATAAGTACAGGACCTGTTTCAGCAACCCCTAATGATCGTTGAAGTAATTTTGCTGTTTTTCCCACAGATGGACGACCTGCAGATACAAAGAGATCTCCTCTATATATTCCTTTTGCCCATCCGTCAAATTGAGGAAATCCAGTTTCAATGTAATCGACCGATTTATCTAACAGATAGTTAAAATAGCTTTGTCTGGTTTCTTGTAAGCTTTTCATCCTGCCTTGCTCATCAGGTCTAATTTCAGCAGCTAAAGCTTCCACAGCGGAAAAGTATTCCTCATCTGTTTCAAAATCTTCCCTTGCTAGTTCTGCAATTTGATTGCCTATTTCCGATCCTCTTCTTCTAATGGCTTTAGACCGTAAAATTTTTGCATGATGAACCACATTTGCAGTCGTAGGACAAGATTCAGCCAATTGTATAAAATAGGTGGTATCCAATTGATCCGTTTTTTTAAACTTCACATATTGCTCTGTTACGGTCACAGCATCGACAGGATACTCATGCCTGTCTAACCACTTCATAACCTTATAGATTTGCTGATGAACTGGATTATGAAAGTCTCTTTCCTCTAGAAATGAAATTTCATCAAGCACATTTGCATCTAGAAATACCGCACCCAGAACAGATTGTTCTGCAGATAAATTTTCAATCATTCCAATCAAACTCCTCTGGATCATTCCCCTCAGCAATCCATTGCTGCAGTTCGATTTCTTTGTCACGATGATCTTTAGGCTGTTGCTGCTTCTCAGGTTGTTTTTGTGCTTTCATTTTGATGGCCAACTCGACAAATTTATCTCGTAGTTTCCTAGCTGAAAGAACGTTCGTTTTCCAGAAGGAATCTGTAACCACCCAATCCATAACATCCTTTGCAAGCTTTTTATCTACTCCATCAAGCTCAATCAGTTTCCTCATATCATCCGCCCAGGTTTGCATATTCGCCTTTTTAGTTAAATGAGGAACTCCTGCATCTTGTGCAACCTTCTCAACAAGCTCATAGAAATAAACTGCCATTTTGTAATAAGTGCTATCTTCGCTGTACTTCTAATTCTTAGTTGTCGGCTTTTTATTAGGTTTAATTTCTGGAACAGTCTCCTTACTTGGATCCTTTTCGTTCCAATCCTTATAATTTTTATTGAATGACAATACTCTTGCTCCCTTCTCACCAATCCCTTTAACAGTTAGCACTCCTTTATCAATTAAAGAAGTTAATTCTCTGTCCACTTGACTACGACTCTTTGTATCTAGCAGCTTCGCTAAATAGCTACTGGACATTTCGTATTCCTTCCGTTTGAATCCGTACGTATAACGCCATATAGCTATTACTAAGCGAAACTGTGTGCCATTGAGATTGGTCTTCATTATTTGGTTTAAGATTTCATTGGCAACCCTTGTATACCCGTTTTCAATTTGTGGATTTGCCATATTCAATCATCCGTTCATGTTTGATTAAAAAATTTAGTAACCATGTGAGCAAAGTTATTTATATCTTCTTGCTCGTTTCCGACATATTGTTTTTCTAGCCAGAGGGTAATCATTTGTGATAATTCTGCTTGAATATCGATTTCAGCTTCATAACCATTCCTTACAGCATCAAGAAAAGTTATTGGATATTTGTTCGCAAATTCTTTTAGAATTAATGCTTTCCCTTCAACACAAGATGATGGAATAGACATAAACATGAGTACTCTACTTTCTTTTGACATCCATTTCCACAACTTATGATGATAATCAAAAGCTTCAGCAACCCTTTTCGGTACACGTACAGGCATTCAAATTACCTCCAATTTATAATGTATATCTCGTTTAAATCTCTTTTTCATTAAGGCTCTAACTGTAGTCATTTCAGCCAGAGCAGGCAAGTTGTTATTGCCGCTTAAATGCGTTAGATATATCTGTTCACCTTTACCTTGAATCAACTCAGTTAATGCTGCAGCTGTCTGCTTATTAGATAAATGCCCCACATCTGAAAGCACCCTGGCTTTTACGCTGTTAGGATAACTAGATGCTTCTACCATTCTTGGTTCGTGGTTGCTTTCTATGATGTAAACATCTGAATTTTGCATAGCGTGAAGCATAAACTCGTCCACTTTTCCGGTATCTAAACAAACTGATACTTTATATTTATCACCTTGAATAATGTAACCTTTCGGATCATATGCATCATGATGTGTATTAAAAGGGGAAACCCCTACTCCGTGATTAAAAAATTCCCCTTCACTATCTACTACTTGCATAAGATCTTCCTCTACAATCTCAATTGACTTCCATTCTTCCTCACCTGCATAAACAGGGATCTTATATTTATTAGCCAACGGAAGCCCCTTTGTGTGATCCTTGTGGGCATGTGTAATAAATATGGCTCCTATATTATTAGGAGTGATTCCAACCTCTAAGAGCCGCTTTTCTATCTTTGTCTTGGCAATGCCAGCATCTACTAGAATAGTAGTTTCACCTGCAGTAAGAGCAATACAGTTGCCATTGGATCCCGATGCTAGAATATCTACTTTCAATCGTTCAAATCCTCCTTATACCGTGGGCAGATAATACACCCACGGTAATAATTTTCAGTTCCTGGATTCACTTCTTTTCCACATAACTGACAATCAGGTCTTCTTTCATAAACAATCACTTTTGGAAAATGCTTATTCAGGTAACTCATCGTCATCAGCAGCTTGTGCTTCGTTCATTTCAAGATGCATGTCCAACAATTCAATTAATCCAATTAGCTCTGCTTCAGTAGCTGGATCACTCATTTTCATATTGTTATCTTCTAAATACTTACCAATTTTGGCATTTGTTGTTATTCCTAATTTCCTAAACTTACTTTTCATTTCTTCGCGTAAACTAGGAACCTTATTTTCTGGCTGCTCTTCTTTCGGCTCAGTAATAGTTTCTTGATTAGGTGTAATGTCCTTGCGTTCTCTTGGTTGGTATTCTGGAATTTGATCACCTGACTCTAAGCGTTGATCTTCATCAAAATTAAGATCAAATGCTGCTTTTAACGCTCTTCTTGTAATATGCTTTTTGAACATGTCGTTGAAATAATTGGTCCACATCGTTTTCTGCATACCGATCTGTGACCGTTTAAAGTGTTCTACTTCATCCACTTCCATTACTACTGTGAATGGATCATATCCGTTACGGTAAGCAATAGCGTATCCTCCAATAACTTTCCCTCTAGGGAACGACCAAGCGTGTTCATCAATTACTGCATAATATCGACCATAATTTGATTTTTCCTGGTGCATTTTGAATTCATCGTTCTCATGTACCAGCTGAACATCATAACCCTGGTATCCTTCACTTTCTTTAGACTTTCTCACATAGAAATCTACTCCAAATTGAACTGTTAATTGGCCACTGCGTACAGCTGGATAAATCTCATTCATAACTGGATTTGCACCAGAAGCTTTAGCAATGCTCATAAACAATTTAAATTGGGATTCGTTACAATCCTTACCTATTGTTTCTCGGATAGTTGTTACATCCTGTGGTGCCAACTCTCCAAATGCCATTCCTTGATATGTTTGTAATTGATTATTTGTCATTGTTTGTTTCCTCCCTTTTTTCAAATAAAGAAATAGTTGCATCAAATTGCACTTTATTCAGCAGCAGTAGCAGTTCTTCTCTCTCTTTACGAGTATTAAAAATTACATTTACATGAGGTTTCCGAGCATTAAACGATAGTCCGAATTTAGCCTTACTCATCTGCAGTTACCTCCAATTCCTTACCAGCCACAACCTTGCTAATAATCAACTGACCGCTAGGCTCTTTAAACTTGGTGATTGATTCCGCATTATCTACAAATACAGGTGCGATTACTTCACTTTGTTCAGATAACACTTCTCTAAGTTCCAGTCCTGCCCTTATGGATTCAGACAGGGAAAGTTTTTTATAACCTTTTCCATCCATTTCAATTTCAAAGTCAGGCTTAATCTCTCCGTTCTTCTGTTCTTTAAATAGATTAATAGATAAGGTGTCAAACAAGGCTTGTACCTTCTGCGCTTGCAGTTCAGCTTCTTTTGCATAGAAAGCTTTAATGCTATCAATAATGAAAATGGATTCGTTGAGAGAATCAAGAGTTTCTTTTTCAGTAGCTGCTGCCTTATCCACTTGTTCCTGTAAACTTCCAATATGCTTATGTTTAGACACTTCTTGTAAGATTGGATAACGTTTATTTTCTAACTCTCTAATCTTTTCATGTTGTTCTGATACATCGATGTATTCCAATGAATTTAATTCTTCTCTTAACTCATTACGCTTATCGACAAGTTCTTTATGTTGGCTTTTATATTCACCAATTCGTTTGTCTTTATCGTCTCTAACCACTTGTACAGATTCTTCATCTAAAGGACGCTTACATGTTTTACATGTGTCCTCTATTTCCTCGTCCCGCAACCTTGGCCATCTTTCCTTAGACATTTCAATCTGATCATTTAGTGAATGGATTTGTGATTGCAGTTCATTAAACTTCCTGTTTTTATCATTTGCAGATTCAGTAGCTTTTTCTAATTCCTTAATTTGTTTTACTAATTGGCTATCTTCTGCATTTAATGACTCAAGCGGCACAGTTGGTGCATTTTCATCAAGTTGTTCTTTAAGTGTTTTGGTCTTGCTTTGTGCTGCAATGTATTGTTTTTCAAGTTTGGTTTTATTTGAACGATGAATCTTGTCCAGATCCTCTAATGATTTTTTCTTAACTAATTCAGCTAATTTAGAAGCTTGTACTTCTGGCAATGCTTTAAACACTTCTTTATTTGCTGGTGCAGGTACATATTTCAAAAGCATCGGTCTTTGTTCTTTTGTTGGATGTAAAGTAAAAAAGTAATTTGGATTGAATAATGATAGAAATAAATCTTGTTCAAAAATCTGTTCAAGGACTTCATTAAATTCTGTTGCCTTGCTTGGTACTTCGTTGATGTAAAACTGAGTTTTGCCCTTTTGTATTCCTCGACCTAAAAGCATGTCCTTACCGTTAACATCTAACAGTAGTGAAACCATTGTTTGATCTGCTTCGTAAGTGATCGGTGTAGGATCCAATTTGCTTCCTAACGTGTCTGTACCGTATAATAACCATGAGATAGCTTGAGGGATTGTTGATTTCCCTTGAGCATTGTCACCAAGGATCTTAGTCAGGTCGGCAAACTTAACTTCAAGATCCTGGTGGCTTTTAAAATTTTCTAGTTTAAGAGATTTAAATTTGATTTGCATGTTATAACTCCTTCCGATAGATTATTAATACATCTGTTGCCATTTCTTCTTCATTCGCACTTGCGCTAAACTTAATATCAATCACTTCAACATCTGCGTTTTCTTCTAACCATTTGTTGATTTTTCCATCAATAAGACCACCTGATAACTGCTTGGTTCCAATACTTCCTGCTATGCCTAGTTCCAATTAGTTCACCCCCTTCAATAATCTTGAATAGATTCTTCTAACTCACCAGAAACGCCATAAAACATTTCTAACAAATTCTCATAAGCAAGCCATTTCAAGTCATCAGATAGATTGCTGAACTCTTCCTTTGTTAATTCCTCAGGTGATTTATCAGTTTCATCTTCAAAACAGTTACCCAATTAACTCACTTCCTTAAATAACGATTAGAAATACTACTAAAGCTATAATGAATGCTCCCATTAAACTTCCTCTGATCAGTGTCCTCACCTCCTTCAACTATCTAGCACTTACTACAAACACAATTACGCTAATAATTAGTGCGATTATAGATATCATCAGTATTAAAAAGTCGAACATGTTTACACCTCACCTCCTTATCAGGTCTTTGGCGTAAGATATTTCTCGATATAATTGCATTACTTCTGGATTATTAAATTCAAATGCTGCTGAATAAAGATCTGGAATGTTATAAACCTTTTTCATATCATCCATCAAAGCAGTAATACGATGATCTCGAACTTCTTTAGATGCCCACATAATCTCAATGAACCGTTCACGATATAATTGCAGCTCCTTCTGTGACAATTACCTCACCCCCTTTAATTAAGAAATAATGATTGCTATTGCTGCGATTATTAGAGGAGTGGCCATAATGACATAAAATAGAATCTCATCGGACAAACTAACTTCTTCAACTTCACCGATAAAGAAATCAATTATTTTATTTCTCAATACCAATCCCTCCTTTTTTCGCTTGCTATGTCGCTCTTTTCTTCTTCAATCTTTTTAGCGTTCAATGCCTTTAGTGTTAGCATTGAATTGTTGATGTCTTCCAAGCTACCTCGATTGTTTTTAAAGTTTGCAGACACCGCATTATCTAAAATTTTGTTGCAAGTAATTCTTAGATTTTCCACTTCATCATCCACCATGTCTCTATCCTCTGGAAGAAAGTGATCTCTTAATGCCATTTTTTAAACCTCCTTTATAAAGCAGCAGCTTGTACCCTTTCATATAAGTTAATAATTCTAGGATGTACATTTGAGCCTGGCAGTTGGAAGATCATTTCCATGTCTTTCATTAACATTTCTGCACGTTGTTTTCTTGAAGCTGGAAAAGTATTCATGATGTCATTGAAACGCTCTTGTAAGATGTTTAAGTGAAATGTGTTAGCTTTTGTCATTTTGTTTCACTTCCTTCAACTAAAAAGTTAATTTGAACGCCTGTCCGCGCTTAATTTGGATTACCATTCATCCATAATTTCTTTCATAACTTCTAAGCTTTGTTCATAAAACCAAAAACGTTTTCCCTTTTCTTTTCTTCTTTCCAAGAGCTTCATTCGTGGATCGTGTAAAAATTCATTTTCTAAGAAAGACTTACTCATGCACGTTCTTTTCGACATTTCTTCGATATCCCAAACAAATAACGCATTTTTTAATGTTTCATCTAACTTTTCGTTGATATACTCCCTTACTTCCGATTGATCTACATCAATATTGAATTCTGCTATTGGCAATTAGGAACCCCCTTTTCCTGTTAAATACCTAAGATTTTTCTAATGTGTTTAACGTGCTGTTGAGCTTTTTTTCCTGTCCTTCTTCCATTAATAATGTCGCTCACATATGGAGCAGACACACCTAGTAGCTCAGCTAATCGCTTCTGTGTAATATCTTGCTTATACATTTCTGATTTAACCTTGGCTGCTAAATCGTTTGACATGGTGTTCACTCCTTTCGATCACACTTGTTATGTGATAAATATTGTAATGATCTGATCAGCTCTTGAATTTCTTCTTCACCCAGATAGACTTCCGTAACACTTCTTTCCTCCAATCGAGCGTTATCTCTGGAAGACTTTTCTTCATTAACTTGATATTCAGTTACTGACAATGTATAAGAGTCCATTTCTTCATGATTTTCTATATCGATCGAAGCGTTACAATCCCAAAACATTAAGGTTACTTTTTTATTTGTTTCTGACATGTTAGTTAGCCTCCTTTAAATCAATGCCATGCTTAATAGCAAATTCTTTTACAACCGCTACATACACTTCAATTAAACGTTTATCATCTTCTATTACATCTACTTTTGTGAGCTTGTCTCGTTTTGACTTGCTAACACCTTCATCTGCAAGACGTCTGCGCTTATTGGTTAGACGAACACCTAATTGATAACCGCCACGACGTTCTACTTCTTTATAAATCTCTGTGTTAATTTCTTTGTATGCACTGAAACCACCTCGAGATTGAGCCATCTTACTAATCAGCTGACGAGCATCTTTGCGCCAATCTGTTGTATTTAGAGCAACTACATCACGTATTCCATCAACTTTATTTTCTAGTTGCTTGGTGGCCATTTCTTGTTTAGCCAGTGATTGAAACAAACCATTAAACATTTGAAGTTCTGGACTTAACTGTGATGTGTCTAGTTGCTGTTCCATTTCGTTAAATTTGCTTACGTATGTTGCAGTGAATAAAATCCCCTTCTCACCAGTCATTTTATTAGCAACCATTTCGCATCCTTTTTTAGTTAGAAGATAGCAAGGTCTTGTTTGGTTATTACTATCTTTGTAGTTGTGTTCTATGAAGAAATCGCCCGACGCAAAATTGCGTTCGGCTAAAATGGCTTCATACCCTTTAATTGTTCTTAGTAATTCTGTGTGACGTTTCCCCACCATTTCGGCTACTTCTCTACTATCCGTTACAAGTTGACCGTTGTGGCTTACAATTGTTAAATCTGACATTATATTTCTCCTCTCATTTGGTATAATCTCCCTATGGGGGAGGTGATTTAATATGGTAATTATTAATTTTCTTGATGGTGATAAGTTAGAAGTCGAACATGACACATTTTTTGTTGGAATAAATAATAATCCTCGAAAAGGTTCAGAAGAATTCTATTTATCAATGACTTATGCAGGTAGTCTTGATGGTGACATAAATGGTCTTCAATCCGCATTAAATACTGGTGATAAGAGATTAGGGATTGGTGGATTCCTTTTATCTCACGACGCTTTTTCTGTTGGAGATGGTGAAGATAAAACCATCTACTTCACATCTGCAATTAAATCAATTTCTGTAATTTAAACTGATATTGGCGAGCTAGTTTTTTAGCTAGTTCGCTATCCACTTTATAAATTTCTGATAACATTTTAGAAACATCATCTTTAAATTTATTCACAATAAATAGCTCTTTATCGGGTACATTCACTTGGAAATTACCTTCTCCATCTACTTCTAGTTCGTATCTTGAAAAAATCAAACTTACTTCTAAAACATATCCCGGTACTTGACCTCCAAATGTTTTCCCTGAACAGTAAGGAACCATTTCACTCACTCTACACCCCTCCTTTATTTCACTCACACCTAAGTTTCAAGACCTAAAGTCATGGCGTGACCTATTGGTGCTGCTTCTTACCGCAATTGATAGATCATGGCATGCTCCGCTCGTTTAGATGTTGAAACTCAGGTGTGAGTGTTTTATAAAAAAGCTATAAAGTTAGCTAATTAGCTAAAAAGTGTTGACCTTAATTAGCGTGTATGCTATTATCAATGCATAGCTAAATAAGACTCTAAAAAGCCTGTAATTGTGCATTTTTTCAGCCCCCCAGCGTCAAAAATTGCATTTAGATAGGTCGTATTTTTACTGTCTTTTTATAGCTAACTAAATAGCTTATGAACACAGTATATTAGCGTAAACGCTATTTGTCAACAACTAAATAGCGCAAAAGTTAATATTTGTTTTCCATAAGCTCCCTGAAAGGTTGATTTGAGTGAGTTTAGTGGAAAGAATAAAAAAGTTATGTGACGAGAAAAAAGTATCTTTCGCAGAGGTTGAAAGAAGTACAGGTATTTCCAATGGACAAATACGCCGTTGGGATAAATCCTCACCGAAAATTGATAATGTTACTAAAGTAGCTAACTACTTTGATGTTTCTACTGACTACTTACTAGGCCGTACTGACGAAAAGAGATACTATGACCTAACTGACAAAGATGAGCGAGATATCGAGAAAGACCTGGAGCGTATTATTAATAGCGCTGAAAGTGATTGCGGACTTGCTTCATTTGACGGAAAGGTTCTAGATGAAATGGACGAAGAAGACAGAGATCTATATATATCATCATTGAAGAATGCTCTAAGAATGCACAAAAGACTAGCTAAGAAGAAGTTCACTCCTAAAAAATATAGATAAGGCGTGATTCCGTGACAATAAAAAAGAAGGTCGGTCAATTAGTTGAAAAATATGGAACGAATGATCCTTTCAAGATTGCTGAAGCCATGGGAATTGAGATTGTATACGAAAACTTAGGTACATCACTAGGGTACTTCAGTAGTATCTATCGAACAACTATTATCCATATAAATGAGAGTTTATCCTATAAAAAACAACTGTACACAATTGCTCATGAATTAGGTCATGTTGTATTACACCCAGATGAAAACACTGCCTTTCTAAAAGGTAACACATACTGTTTAACAGATAAAAAGGAGGTTGAAGCGAACACGTTTGCTATTGAGCTTTTGTTATCAAACACAGAGAATGGAAATGTTTCTTTTGATCAAGCAATAGAAGACTACGGAATGCCAGAACAACTTCTTGTTAAATTTTTTTACAGTTAAAACAGAACAAACGATCCATTTAAGGAGGTGGTTCTAATATAAGTACAGAACCGATATCTTCCTCCCCAATTTTGAACGCCTGTCCGCGCAAAAGAAGGGAAAGATAACGATGAAATTGTACAACAGCAAAAAGGATAAAGATCTATATTACTATTTTAATTCGAAAAAAGAAAAACTATGGTGTTATAGGCACAGATATTATGACGCATTAGGGAAAAGAAAAGAGAAATACAAACAAGGATTTAAATCAGAAAACGCAGCTTATAGAGCATTGCTTGAAGTCAAAACTGCTATTGTAAACGGGGATGTTAAACAAGTAGAAGAATCTAATTTAACTGTTTCTGAATGGTTAGATATCTGGTATGAAACGAAAAAGAGTGGTTGGAAAAACTCAACATGCATAGAAAGAAAACGGATGTTAGATGACGTCATCAAACCAATGATAGGCAAGTACAACCTTTCGAAATTAGATTCAATGACTTATGAACGAGTGTTTATTAACGAAATTTTAAAGAGGCTTGCACCTAGCACGGTAAAGATGTACCATCATGTCTTTAAAGTAGCGGTGAATGCAGCGGTAGCTAATAAGACTATTAAAGAAAATAACATTAACTCTATAAGAATCACTGACGACAAAAAAAATAAGAATAACTTTCTAACAAGAACAGAATTAATTACTCTTCTGAATGTAGCTAAAAATACAGCAAATATAACAAACTACTCATTATTGCTAACCTTAGCCTACACTGGCATGAGAAAAGGTGAAGCAAATGGTTTGAAGTGGTGTGATATTAACTTTAATGAGCAGACAATAAAAATAGAACGTACCCGTGATCAATACGGTGTACGTTCTCCAAAAACAAAAAATAGCTATCGAACCATTCCGATCAATGATGAACTGATTGATCAATTAAAAACATACCGTACTTGGTGCAAAAAAGCAAAATTATCGATCGGAGATCACTTATCAGATGATGATTTCATATTTATATCAAAATCAGGTGTTCCCAGTAAAGATCATATGCTTTTTAATGGAGCTTTAAATGCATTGATCAAAAAAGCGAAAGTTAAACGTATTACTCCACATGGTCTAAGGCATACCCACGCAACTATTCTGCTAGACCAGAAGACATCAGTCATAACAGTTGCTAAACGGTTGGGGAATACTCCTGAAGAAGTTTATAAAACTTATGGCCATTCTGATGATCAAGCTGACAAAAAAGCAGCATCCGTATTTAGTTCTATGATAAGTATGTAAGATTAACTGGGGGAGGTTTTGGGGGAGGTTTTTTATCCACCCCCGACAATCCCAGTAATGTCAACGTTTATATTCTCAAATCCTCCATAGAAAGTATATGGAGAGAATGCTTGTCAAACAGCCAAAAATTTCTTAGTTTTGAAAGGCAAGTCCTTTTTCCATTTCAAACAATACTTGCTCATCTGTTTCTTGTTCCATTGCTATCTTTATTGCATGAAATGCTTCCTCCGTACCGATTTTCCCTAGCGACCAGGCTGCAGTACCTCGAATAACCGGCCGAGGATCCTTCGTCATCACATCAATAATCTCTTTTACTGCCGTTTTATCTTTGTAATGCCCAAGAGCAATTAAAGTATTACGCTGAATTGGTTTTTTCCCTCTCCACGATCCAGATATATGCCCAAATGTCGCTTTAAATTCTCTATTTGACAATTTTAACATTGGAATTAGTTTTGGCTTTGATACCTCATGTTCCGGTTCAAACTCGGGATGAATATGAAAGTCAACCTTGTGATTTTTAGGACAAACTACCTGGCATGTATCACAACCATATACACGATTTCCAATCTTGGACCGGAATTCATCTGGTAAGAAGTCTTTTGTTTGGGTTAGAAAGGCAATACAGCGTTGTGCATTCAATTGCCCCCCCTGTACAATTGCCCCTGTAGGACAAGCATCAATACATTTTGTACATGAACCACAGCTATCGTCAACAGGTTCATCTGGTACAAAAGGAACATTAGTAATTAGTTCTCCTAAATAGACAAAAGAACCAAATTCCGGAGTGATAATCGATGTATTCTTTCCGCTAAAACCGATGCCCGCTCGCTCCGCAACAGCTCGATCGGATAATTCCCCCGTATCAACCATTACTTTATTTTTCCCGTCAGGTACTTTATCTTGAATAAAAGCTGCCAGCTTATTTAAACGCTCTCTCATCACGATATGATAATCAACGCCCCATGAAGCTCTGGCAAATAAACCTCGTCGTTCCTCTTTTGTACTCCGAGGAGCATTTTTCATTCTTGAAGGATAAGCCAATGCAATTGATATAATCGATTTTGCCTCTGGAAGTAATCGTGTAGGTTCCGTACGTTCCTCAATTGTACCTTTCTCAAATCCAGATTGGTAGTTTAACGCTTGCTGTCTTTTAAGCCGTTCTTTTAACTCACCAAATACATCTGCAGATGCAAAACCGATTTTATCGATACCTATCTGTTTACTATAATCAATAATTTCTTGTTTTAGTAGATCTGTTTGCATAAGCTTCTTCTCCGTTCTACCTCTGCTTTATAATAGCTGTACGCATCCGATTTAATACTGCTGCAATTTCGAATCTACGTGGACGCGCAAGATCGCCGGGATGCTGATTAGGAAAAGCAGTAATTGACCCTAACCCCTGCTTATCCATTCGTTCTTCAATCTGATCTAGCAATGTACACAACGCAATATCATTCATACCTTGTTTACGGTCTAGATGTTGAATCATTTCAGCTATCATCCTAGTTTGGGAGGCATCAACCAACTGTTCTGTATCTGTAAATGATATATCTGTCTTCCCCATCAATATATGTGTGCGGCCCTTGGCTTGAACTTTTACTCGTTTTCCTTTATTTGTCTGTAAGGATGATTGCTGAAAATAACGATTTCTAACTTTTCCAAATGTCCCCTCTAATGAAGTCTCTCTTTCTAATGGATATTGTTGCATAATTGCTTTTGCATCTATTGTAACATTTGCAGGTATATAGTTTTCCATTCGAATTACTGTATCAGCAGTTGCAAAATAGTCACCTGAACCCCCCATTACTAGTATTGTTGAAACGCCTAATTCATCACGTAGTTGCGTTATTTTATCAATAAATGGTGTTATTGGTTCTTTATTTTGATGAACAAGCAATTGCATTCGATGATCACGAATCATAAAGTTAGTTGCACTTGTATCTTCATCAATTAATAATGTAGATGCACCTGCTTCTAAAGCTTCCATTACATTTGCTGCTTGTGACGTACTGCCACTAGCATTTTCTGTGGAGAAAAAAGTAGTCTCCTGTTCATGAGGGAGATTATTAATAAACGGAGAAATATTTACTCCACTTACTTTACGCCCATCTTCAGCGCGAATTTTTACAGCATTTCTATCCGTTAATACAAATTCTCGGCCATCGCCCGCTACATGCGAATAAACACCACGTTCAATTGCTTGAAGTAGTGTACTCTTACCATGATAGCCACCGCCAACAATTAATGATATACCTTTTTCCACGGCCATTCCTTTTATCGGTTCATCTGTATGAGGAATTTCGATTTCCACTTGGTTTTCTGCAGGACTTTGAAATGGTACAGCTTTTTTTAACGGGCGATTACTTATACCGCTCTCTCTTGGTAAAATGGAGCCATTTGCTAAAAATGCAACCCAATTATTTTCCTTCATTTGCTGACGAACCGCATCTTGTTGATCTGCCAATTTGATGGCTTGATTAATTGCTTCATCTTTTAACGTATACACGGAATTCCTTATAATCGATGGTAATGCTTGGCTAAATAATTTCTCTGCTTCTTTCCCATTAATCTTCCTTCCATTGGCTGGCAATCCAACAGAAATACAAATAACAATTGATTGTGTCGTAATTTGTACAGCACTTCGTTCCAATATTTCTTGTCCTGGACGATCGAATAGAATCAATCCACTCTTACCAGAACCTTTTATAAATGAAGCTTCATTAGTCACTGCTTCCCCTATTATTCTTCCGAAAGCGTCTTCTGTAGCAATTTTTCTAGAAGTAGTCTCCAACCATTCTGGATAAACATATCGCTTACGCTTAGGGATCGTTATGCGTAATTTAGAAGGAGTGGCAAAAGGGTCTCCTTGGACATAATCAATATCTAAATCGTAGTTTTCATGTTCGTAATGATCTTGAATACTTTTATAAGCCTTATAACCTTTATTATCAATTCGCTTTAATATAGACAATAATTTCTTCATATAATCACCTCAAGTAGCCAAGTATAGTCGTTTCAACGTAATATTCTACGTCCAAGATTGTACATGCTTAACTTACATAAGTAAAACAACTTTAGTTTTCTAAATAAATTAAAAACGCAATACTTCGTACCTTCCATTACGAAATACTGCGTTAAGACATATGTATGGAGCGGGTGAAGGGAATCGAACCCTCGTCATCAGCTTGGAAGGCTGAGGTTTTACCATTAAACTACACCCGCAATGTATGTAAAAATTATTTATCATTTTTTCGAACGCAGTGTTAATTATAGCAATTAGGTTTTACGAAATCAAGAGGTTTTTTAATTTTTTTCGACAAAAATTTAATAAAATAATAACAAAGCTTACAGCTATTTAAAAAATATTTCTTTTTTCTACTGTTTTCCCCCTAGAGGCAGGTATTACTCCTTTTAGACGCTCGTTCTAAAAGTTTGAATTTCCAATGAGAAAGGATTTACATTGTGTTTTAGAAGTTATAGAATAGTCATAAGTTTTAGGGAGGAGAGAGAGAATGGCTATTTATCCAATTGTATTAACACAGCAAACATTTACTCATCAAGATAATTTAACCTATCCATTTGAAGAACGTGGATTACAATTTGGAGATGGTATATATGAAGTAATCCGTATATATAATGGTTCATACTATTTACTGAATGAACATGTTGATCGTTTGTTTCGTTCGCTAGATGCAGTAAAAATTAAACTTCCTGCTACGAAAGAGGAAATTACAGATTTGTTACTCCATTTATTAGAAAAGAATGAAATGACATCCGATGGGAAAGTATATTTACAAGTAACGCGCGGATCTGCTCCAAGAGATCATGTATTTCCTGCCGATGTACCAGCAAACTTGTATGCGTATGTACAAGATTTACCTCGTCATCTAGAAAACCTTCAAAAAGGAGTCTCTTCTATTACGGAGCCAGATGTGCGCTGGGAGAATTGTTATATAAAAAGTTTAAATCTGTTACCTAATGTACTTGCCAAGCAAGAAGCAAAAGAACAAGGCTGCTATGAAGCTATCTTACATCGTGATGACCTTGTAACTGAATGCAGCTCATCAAATATTTATATAGTAAAGAACGGCGTTATTTACACGCACCCAGCAACCAACCGAATCTTACATGGTTGTGTTCGTATGCGCGTTGAGAAGTTCGCAACCGATCTTTCTATTTCTTTTAATGAAAGTGGCTTTACCAAAGATGATCTGTTTGATGCAGATGAAGTTTTCTTGTCTAGTAGCACTTCTGAGGTTATGCCTGTCATCCGAATTAATCAAAAACAAATTCAAGATGGTACACCTGGGCCGATAACTCGTAAATTACAACAAGAATATGAACGTGATGCGAATATAACAGAAAACAATATAACGCATTCCCTTTAATTTATCGAAAAAGCACCTTGCATCATTTGTGAGGTGCTTTTCTATTAATTGCGATTAATGGAAACCCCCACTGTAAAGATACTTAATTAAATTCAGTTTTTCCCGTTTAGGAGGTTTTACTTCATGAAGAGAATAATGATTATTGGTAGCGGAGGTTCTGGTAAGTCAACGTTAGCAAAACAATTGGGTAAGCTACTTCATCTCCCTGTCCATCATATGGATGCAATATTTTGGCAACCTGGATGGGTCGCTATTGAACGAGAACAACTCGTAGAAGAAACAATCAACATTATGAAAACAGACAATTGGATTATTGATGGGAATTACAGTGCATCAATGGAGATACGTATGCAACAAGCAGATACGATTATTTTCTTGCATTACCGAACAATACAATGTCTGTATGGCATCATAAAAAGACGGATTCAACACCGTAACAAAACCCGTCCAGACATGGGAAAGGATTGTAAGGAAAAAATTGACCTCGAATTCTTCAATTGGGTACGTACATTTAATAAGAAAAAGGCTCCGCTAATTTATCAACGCCTTTCTAAATATAAGAACAAAAACATTCTTATCTTCAAAAACAGAAAAGAATTAAATAACTTCCTGAAAAATCTAAATCATCACCGTAGTGTCGATTGATTCGGAAGTCGAAATAGTTTAAACTATTAAAAAATCATTTATTTTAATAGAGGAGGAAAATAATGAGTAAGCATAGACGCAAGCTGACTTCTGAAGACATATTGAATCTAGAAGTATTTAGTGACCCACAATTCACACCCGATGGCCAAGCGTTCACCTATGTATCTACCACAATTAATGATAAAAAAGACTATCAGTCTCAACTTTTTTACCAAAGCTTAAATGACAACAATGCAATTCCTTGGACATTTGACAACGATAAAAATACACATCTTCGATTTTCTCCTGATGGGAAGAGAGCAGTATTTCAATCTACTAGAAGTGGTCTCCCTCAATTATGGTTGATCAATACCGATGGAGGGGAGGCACAGCAATTAACTACCTTTAAGCATGGTGCGACAAACCCTACGTGGACAAAGGATGGACAATTTATTCTCTTTAGCGCATTATTAGAAAACGATGATGATATACATAATCAACAGGAAATGACGAAAGAAGAGAAGCAAAAAATAAAATCTGCTAAACAGGAGCACCCCCTCGTTGTTAATCGCTTAAAATATAAATCAGATGCAAAAGGATTTCATGATAATAAAAAGACACAGATCATTCGCATGAATATCCAAGATGGTTCTGTTACTCAATTAACGCAAGCGGATACGGATCATGCCTTTCAAGATATCTCTCCCGATGGGAAAACCGTTTTAATAGCAGCAAATTTAAATGATGAAGCGGATCAAGAGTTGTCTAACGATCTCTATTTACTTGACATCGCAACTCAAAAGATGAACAAATTAACCACTAAACATGGTTCCTATCAGCAAGCTTCCTTCTCTCCGGATGGAAGCAAAATCGCTTGTTTTGGGCACGATTTTGCATATAAAGGAGCTACACTAACCGAATTATACATTTTCGACTGTCAATCCTTAGAACAAACCTGTCTTAGTACCAATTGGAATTTCCAGCTTGGTGATGCGATGATAGGCGATACCCATCTAGGTACATCAGAAACTGGTCCAACTTGGATTCAGGATGGCTCCACCATTTTCTTTATTGCAACGAGAGAAGGTGCAACCGAATTACATCAAATCGAATTGACAGCTAACCACCAAGTACTATACTCGGACGATAATCATGTTTTTGGTTTTACCTATGACGTTGTAAATGATCAATTGATTCTTGGAATCAGTACTCCGACTGATCCTTGTAATTTTTATTTATTAAATGAGGATTTAAGTCTTTCACAACTTACCAATGGAAATAAAACAGTAAAAGATCAGATTGCATTTGAAAAGCCTGAAACCTTGTGGATTAAAACAGAGGATAATGTAGAAATTCAAGGATGGCTTATTCGGCCATATCATTTTACAGAAGGAAAGAAGTATCCGATGATCCTGGAGATTCACGGTGGTCCTCATGCTATGTATGGCCAAACCTTCTTTTTCGAACTACAATTACTTGCAGCACAAGGATATGTCGTTCTATATACAAACCCAAGAGGCAGCCATGGTTATGATCAACATTTTGTGGATGCATGCCGCATGGACTATGGAGGAGGGGATTATCATGATGTGATGCAGGCTGTTAACCATGCTGTTCAAATGTATAGCTTTATAGATAAAGACCGTCTAGGTGTTACAGGAGGAAGTTATGGAGGCTTTATGACAAACTGGATTGTTGGGCATACGAATTGTTTTAAAGCTGCTGTTACGCAACGGTCGATATCGAATTGGCTTAGCTTCTACGGTGTAAGCGATATAGGTTACTTCTTTACAGAATGGGAACATGGTTTGAACTTATTAGACGATCCATCAAAATTATGGGAAATTTCCCCTCTGAAATATGCAGCAGATGTAGAAACACCTTTATTAATCCTGCATGGAGAAAATGATTATCGTTGTCCAATTGAACAAGGGGAACAGTTATTTATTACTTTAAAGCATTTAAAGAAAGAAGTAGAATTTGTGCGTTTTCCAGAGGCTAATCACGAACTGAGCAGAAGCGGAAAACCAAATATGCGAATTGAACGACTCAATCATATTTGTCGATGGTTTGAGAAATACGTATAGAATAGGTTAAGGGTAGGTAACTCGAAAGCCGAAAGTGTTCTAATGAGGGATGACGAAACTCGTCCTTTGCGGACAATGTCGCCAAACCCCTCTGCTAGGGTAAGGAAGCTGAAACCGCACCCGTGGAAAGCGACGTATCCTGACGGAGCGATGATAGAACCAGTTTTATGTAAATAAATCATCCGAACGGATTCGAGTGAAATCGTTCGGATGATGATAGAAATAAGCTACTTTGGTCCTCGTCTCTTTAACTTATGGTCTGCTTTCTTCTCTTCCTTTTACTGCACTTATGTATCAGTTATAAAGAATTATAAGAAGTGAGACTTTTAACGAAGAATAGATGCTTTCTTAGGAATACGATTAAGATAATCTTGTAAAGCATACACATCATCGTTAACAGCAGCAGATCCAACTAGGTACATTGCTTTAAATTTCTCCAAACTTGTATAGCATGGTATTTGATAACGTGTAGCAAGTTCTCGAATATAAAAACCTATTTTCTCTTTCTCCCTTCCTTGTTCAGGAATATTTACGATCATGTCAGGCTTTTCTTTTTCAAATGATTCGTAAATACGCTCTCTATCTTTCAGAACCGAAGCTGCGGGTAAACCATGTGAAATTAGATAGTTAGCAGTCCCCTTCGTTGCTATAATAGTAGCTCCCTTTTCAGCACAGTTTTGAAAATAGGCAAGGCTTTCTTCCTTCATACGATCAGCAATTGAAGCAAAAATAATTGGATTAGATGGACGATTATTTGAAACTAATTTTGCAAAAGCCTTTTCTTTACATTTGGACATCGCTATTGCTTCACCAGTCGATTTCATTTCTGGACCTAAAAGGTGATCAACTCCCTTTAACTTTCCAGCTGAAAAAACAGGAGCCTTGATAGAAATATAATGCGGTTCGCTACAAAGGCCAGTTTGGGGTGCCAAGTTTTGTATTGTTTGACCCAATTGTACATTTACGGCAAGTTCAATCATTGCAATATCTGTTACTTTGCTAATAAAAGGAACTGTTCGTGACGAACGAGGATTTACTTCTAATACAAAAACGGTATCATGAAAAATGACAAATTGAATATTCATCATCCCAACAATCGGAACTGACTGAGCAATGGTTTGTGATATATTTGTGATTTTCCGTTTTTCAGAATCACTTAAAGAAAATGGCGGAAACACTGCCATGCTATCACCTGAGTGAACTCCAGCTTTTTCTACATGCTCAAATATCCCTGGAATAATAATGTCTTTTCCATCGCTAATAACATCAACTTCACACTCCTTCCCGGGCAGATAAGGATCGATCAGTAGTGGCCAACAACGATCATTGGTGTCATATTGTATTCGCGTAACAAAATGATACAATTCTTCTTGGTTATAGCAAATAAACATGGATTGCCCACCAATTACATAGGAAGGGCGAATAAGCACGGGAAAACCTAATTCTTTCGTAGATACTGTTAATTCATCTATATTCTTAACAATATGCCCTTTAATATGGTCAATAGATAAGCTATCTAATAGTTGATAAAATTGTTCACGATCTTCCATTTGATCGATATTTTCTGGTGCTGTTCCTAAAACCTCAACCCCTTCTTTTTTTAAACCATTCGCTAGGTTGATAGCCGTTTGACCTCCAAATTGAACGAGTACTCCATCCACTGCTTCTTTATATACAACCGATAATACATCTTCTAAAGCTAATGGTTCAAAATATAATCGATCAGCAACTGAATAATCTGTGCTCACCGTTTCAGGGTTATTATTCATCACAATTGCTTCATATCCAAGCTCCTTTACCGCTATGGCAGCATGTACTGAACAATAATCAAATTCAACGCCTTGTCCGATACGAATTGGACCAGAACCCAATACAAGAATTTTCTTTTTATCATATTTTACTGACACTTCATCCTGCCCATGCCAAGTAGAGTAATAATAAGGAGTAATTGCATCAAATTCTCCTGCGCACGTATCTACTAATTTGTAGCTTGGTTTCATTTGCATGTACTGATATTTCTGCCGTAAGACGGTGGCAGTAGTGTTCAGTAACTCAGCAATACGTTCATCACTGATATTGAAACGTTTGGCTTGTTGTAATGTATCTCTCGAAATAGATGTAATGGTTTCATTTGTAATTAATTGTTCTAAATAAAAGATCCTCTCCATTTTCCGCAAATACCATGGATCGATTTGAGTAACTTGAGTCAGTTCCTCAATACAATAACCTCGTTCTAGAGCCTCATAAATAGCAAACAATCGTAAATCATTTGGTACTTCCAGAAGTTGCAACAGTTGCTTTGGCGTTTTTTCATGCATTTTAGGCCAATGCATACAATAAACATTCATCTCCAACGAACGTACAGCCTTATTTAAAGCTGCCTCAAATGTACGGTCAATTGCCATTACCTCGCCAGTGGCCTTCATTTGTGTACCTAACGTACGATCCGCCTCTGTAAATTTATCGTAGGGGAATCGAGGTAGCTTGACGACGACATAATCCAGCGCAGGTTCAAATGATGCATATGTATTTTCCGTAATTGGATTACTAATTTCATCCAATTGATATCCAAGCGCGCATTTCGTAGCAATTCTAGCAATTGGGTAACCAGTGGCCTTAGATGCTAGAGCAGATGAGCGACTAACCCTGGGATTTACTTCAATAATGCAATATTCATTTGAATTCGGATCTAAGGCAAATTGAATATTACAGCCACCAACAACCCCAAGTGCCCGGATGACTTTTAATGAAGAGGCACGCAGCAATTGATACTGTGTATCAGATAATGTTTGGGATGGTGCCACTACCATGGAATCTCCAGTATGCACACCTACCGGATCCATATTTTCCATATTGCACACAATGATACAAGTATCATTTGCATCCCGCATGACTTCATATTCAACTTCTTTCCAACCTTTAATACTCTTTTCAACTAATACTTGGTGAATGGGACTTAACTCTAGAGCCTTCTGCAGATGATTAAGCAGTTCCGATTCATCGTATGCAAATCCACCACCTTCACCACCAAGTGTATATGCTGGACGTAAAATAACCGGATATCCAATCTCGATAGCAAAGTCAACACCTTCTTGGACAGTTTCCACTACTTTTGACGCGGAAACAGGTTCATTTAAATCTAGCATTAACTGACGAAATAATTCTCTACTTTCTCCTTTTTGAATAGAGTCTACAGATGTACCAAGGATTTCAACCTGATGTTCAGCTAAGACGCCCTTATCATGTAAAGCTATCGTCAAATTTAATCCAGTTTGACCGCCAAGAGTACCAATCAATCCATCTGGCTTCTCCTTTGCGATAATAATTTCAAGCGTCGCTACATTCAACGGCTCCATATATACTTTATCCGCTATCTGTTTATCTGTCATAATTGTTGCAGGATTATTATTAGCTAAAATGACTTCAATTCCCTCTTCCTTCAATGTCAAACAAGCTTGTGTACCAGCATAATCAAACTCAGCCGCTTGACCAATCACAATAGGTCCTGATCCAATTACAAGTACTTTCTTTAAAGTTGTACGCTTTCCCATACCTGTTTCCCCCCTGATAATCTTGCTGTTTCGATAAAATCAGTAAAAATATATTCCGTATCACTGGGACCTGGATGTGCTTCTGGATGAAATTGAACCGATGTAATTGGTAATTTTTTGTGCTTCATTCCTTCTACCGAACCATCGTTCACATTTTTAAAAAGCAGTTGAAAATCTTCTGAATTTATACCATCAGCTAACACTACATATCCATGGTTTTGTGACGTCATATTCACTTTTCCTGTCACTAGATTTTTCACAGGATGGTTAGCTCCACGATGGCCAAATGGCATTTTTTCTGTTCTGCCACCAAAGGCTAAAGCAATTAATTGGTGGCCTAAGCATATTCCTAAAGTTGGATAATTTTCAGAAAGATGTTTGATTAGTGGAAAATGTGCATGTAAATCTTTGGGATCTCCAGGGCCATTGCTAATGATAACTCCATCAGGATATAGTTCCTCAATCTCGTTATAAGAAGTTGAGTTCGGTACAATTGTCACCTTACAATGTTCATGAATTAAAGCTTCAACAATTGATTTTTTATACCCAAAGTCAATCAATACAATATGACAGTTTCCTCTACCCATTACAACTGGCCGTTTCACACTGACTTGTTCAACAAGAGTACGACTGTTCGGAATATTGAACTTATGTATATAATCAGGAAAAACCTTTTCTAACACAATTCTTCCTTTAACAGTTTGATATTTTCTAATAGTTGAAACAAGCGATCGCGTATCTACATGTTTAAGCCCTGGTATCGCAGCTGCTTTTAAATTCTGTGATAAAGTCATCTCCGATTCAAAATGGCTCGGTTCATCACAAACATCATTTAATATTACGGCAGCAGCTTGAACCGTATTACTTTCATAGTTATATGAACTTATCCCATAATTACCGATAATGGGGTAAGATAAAGTTAGTATTTGACCAGCATAAGATGGATCAGTAAGCATTTCTTGATATCCAGTCATACTGGTATTAAACACAACTTCACCAGCAACCTCGCTCTCATATCCTATCCAATCTCCGGTAAATGTTTCACCAGTTTCTAACACGAGATATCCTTTTGTCATTTATCTTTCACCCCTATACTATATTTTTTTAATTATTGACTATTATAGTTTTCCGCCATCAATTTATCAAGCATATTTATTAGTTTTATTTTATAATTATTCATAATAACATCTATTTTATGCGTTTTTTTGCATATAAAAGGAATAAAAATACAATAAGGGCTGAAAAACAGCCCTTTTATCCTTTATTTGCTTTTTGTACGAAAGAAAACGTTCCATTCATGGAGACATCGTATAAAAAAGGTTTCCTGTTGTTATCACAGGAAACCAAATGACTAATTAATATATTTTTCTAAGAAACGATTTAATTTATCAATATATTTTTCTTTATGGGTAACAAATGCTTCTCCATGGCCAGCATTATCAAATGTTATTAAATCCGCTTCACTTTTCGTATTTTCATATAATTCCTGACTCATCCTAGTAGGGACAAATGTGTCTGAATTCCCATGAATATAAAGGATTGGCGTTTCTGATTTCTTCACTTGATTAAGCGCAGAGGCTTCTTGTAAACCATAGCCTGCTCGCATTTTCGTAATAACACTCGTACTTGGTAAGACAGGAAACGCTGGCAAATGGAACATCCGATCCATCTGATAATCGAACATATCGTAAACACTTGTATATGGGCTATCTGCAACAATTGCCTTCACATTATCTGGTAATTCCTCACCACTTGCCATTAAAACGGTAGCAGCTCCCATAGAAACACCATGTAATATGATTTCCGTATCTTCCCCTTGCTCTTCAATTACTCTATTAATCCAGTCCAAATAATCAATACGATCATGCCAGCCGAACCCTATATAATCTCCCTGACTTTCGCCATGACCTCTTAGATCAGCCGTAAACATATTATAACCTAGTTCCTCATAATAATATTGCCCAAACATCCCCATATCCATAGCATTACCTAGATATCCATGTGCAAATATAACCGTTTTATTTGTTTCTTCCTCTGCCTCTAAGTAATATCCTTGTAATTGAAGGTCATCGTAAGATGTCATTTTCCAAGTTTCAAAATCTTGGTTGCGAACCCAATCCCTCCAATCTCCTTCTAGCATTTCATCTAAAGCTTCAGCTGAAACCTCTAAATCCGAATTGTCTTGAAGAAAATCTTTCACATTACGAGCGATCGCTAAATTATAAAAATAAAAACTAGCTATGATATCTATTACTAAAAGGGTCGCAAGTAGTCCGATCCCTATCCGAATCCATGTTTTTTTCTTCAAACTCGCTCTCCTCCCTTTTAAAGCATTACCCTTTCTATTATACAGGAGAACAAGTTTCATCATAACCTTTTTTCATTGGTACTTGTTTACAATAAAGCAAACAAACTATATTCACTCCAATCTAAAAAGCTTCTGTACCTCTTTTTTCATGTGGAGCAGGACGATATGTAAAATAAAATCTAAAAAGGGCCGGACACAATTAAAAAAGGTAACCAAAAGCCAAATGATAAAACAGGAATGAAATGAAATAAACACTGATAAGGGTGCCGTCAACATACGAAGCAAAACAGCACGAGTGGAAGATCCCTCAGGAAAGTGTTCAGATGAGGGGCAACGAATCTCGTCCTTTGCGGATAATGACGGCATCCACCTGCCGAGGCAAGGAAGGTGAAACCGTGTCCGCGGAAAGCGAAGTATGTTGACGAAGCAATAATAGAACTTGTTTTATGTAAACAAATAATCCGAACGGATTCGAGTGAAATCGTTCGGATTATGATAGGAATAAGCTACTTTTTGTCTCAGTCTCTATTCTAGTTCATCTTTGCTTTTACTTCCTTCAATTGTTCAATATGCCGCATTTCATGATAGCCAACAAACGGAATATATTGATATAAGCTTAGCTCACCAAAAGCAGGATGCGGATATGCTTTCTCCCTTAATGTCTTCTTATCTGCTGTCTTTTCTAAATTTTGTAGTCCTTCATGACTTGCCGCAAGCTTTTGTTTCATTTCTTCCAAGGTGGCAAATGCTTCACTTGGTATAGCAAATTCTGGAGCGTCTACTTTAACAGAACGATTAACAGTAAAATGAATGGGTTTCTCATCCACTGTTTTCGTATCACCAAGAATTATTTGTTGTTGAATTGTCTTTGTAATGGCTGCTTCCATTAAAAAAAGATGCTCAAGAATTTGCTTCACTGACCATTGATCAGTTGACGGTTTTAGGTTTAATTGTTCATCTGTTAGTCCACTTACTTCAGACAACAACGTTTCACGTGCCTGTTCGTTTATTTGCACCATCATCAACTCCTTCAACCAATTATAAATCGAAACGATAAAATTCGATAGCTTTTCGCTATTTCTTCCTTAACGAATTTAATAAAGCTAATTTAGCTTCTAGTGAAATAGCCCGGATTCGTCTGATTTCTTTTTTAGTTTATTTGTTTGTTTATTAATTATTGGTTTTAAGAAGGCGCCAATGATAATTGCTGCCCCTCCGAATATACATAGGAAGAGAATATCTTTGGTGGCCCTATCCCATACAATCCCCCCTACAGCTTCGCGCATTAAATCAATGCCATAGGAGAACGGTAAAAATGGATGGATAACTTGAAAGAATTCTGGCAGCAAGACGACTGGATAGGTGCCGCCTGCTCCAGCAATTTGTAACACTAATAGTACAATAACCATGGCTTTACCAACATCACCAAACACAGAGACCAGCGTGTAAATAATCATCATAAATACCATGCTGATAAGTAAACCAAATCCAATAAACCAATATGGGTGCGTAACGCCAACATTTAATAATAATAAATCGCCACTTGTGACAATGATTGTTTGCAATAAACCAATAGTTATAAAGGTAAATAGTTTACCAAAATAAATTTGTCTACCCGTAAAGTCATCTGATCGATGACTATCTGCTGATAGTAGAGATATCAATAATAAGCCGCCCACCCAAATTGCTAATACCGTATAAAAAGGTGTCATGCCTGTACCATAATTTTCTATTGGAAATAATTTGTTCTCATTTAATTGAACAGGTTCAGCGAAGAAACCTTTTTCAGCTTCTGGATTATTCTGTAATAGTTGAATTATCTCATTAATATCCGTTTCTCCTTGTATTTCTCGAATCCTATCTGCTAATTCATTCACTTTACTATTTACATAAGGAAACTCTCCAAGTGCATATTCCAGTATATCTTCGCCTTCTCCTAAGCTCCCTTCCGTATTGGAAAGAATTCGCTCTACTTCAGGAATTGTATTTTGAATGTCTACCAATATTCCTCGTGCATTTGCTAATGTAGACTGTGCGCGATCAATTTCCCCCATAACCGTCGGTTCAATATTCTCTTTATATTCTTTAACAAAATCATCTATACTTGTTGAAACATTACTTGACAGCTCTTGTAATTCTGCAATTGTTTGTTGTACTTCTGCATGTTTATCCGTGATAAAAGCAGCAACTTCTTCATTTTTTGTTTGCACCTCATTTAGACGCTGTTGCAGCTCCTCTAACTGTTGTTGTGCTTGATCAATTTTTTCATTATTTGCACCATTCCCTGTATCTCCCGACTGATCATCCTGATTTTGCTCTTGCAATTGATCTAATGCCTGATTAATCGTCGTTATTCTTTGCATAGCTTGCGTAATCTGTTCATTCACTTGATCCGTAAGCTCTTCCCCATTACTAAAATCAATTTCTGAATGTTGGATATCCTGTATAAAATTATTTGTTTTATTAGCTATTTCTTGGACGCGATTTAAGTCTTCTTCAATTTTGGGTGCCATCTCTTCTAATCGCGTTTCTGCTTTATTAAGAAATTCGGTTGTATTATCAATCGTTTGCATTCCCTCGCCAGTGACACGTTCAGCTTCTGGTACTAATGCTTGAGCTTGATTAATAATATTCTGTGCACTACTCGCATCTGTTAATGACTGATTTAGCAAATCATGGATTTCCGGTAACTTTTTCTCCATCTCAAAAATATAATTTTCAAAACGCTTAATATCTGGTAAATCCTTCTCTAATTCAACACCAAGATTATTAAACATATCGAAAATGACACCATTCACAGTGGAAATAAAATTACTACTAATTTGTTCCACGATCACGGAAGCACCTTTTTCTGTGATTTTTGGAGCAATGGCGTTAACCTTCTCATTCACATAATACTCAACATCCGCTTTTTCTGGTTCATCTTCAACGACGGTGCCTAGTTTTTCTGAGAAATTTTTGGGGATAACAATAACTGCAAAATAGTCTCCGTATTCTACTTTTTCCATCGCAGTATCTCTATCTGTGAATTGCCAATCCATTGATTTATCTTCCTTGAGCGTTGCAACTAAATCATCTCCAACATGAATTTGCTGACCCCGAACGGTTGCACCTGCATCTTCGTTAACGACACCGATAGGAATTTGATCTGTCTGTCCATACGGGTCCCATGATGCCTTGATATTAAACCATGCATATAATGATGGTAATAATATCAATCCACCAATTAAAATAGCCGCTACCCAATTTGTAGCAATGTTTTTTATATCTTTTGAATAAATTCTAAAGCTGTTTTTCATACAACTCAACCTCTTTTTACATAATAAATGAATGACTATTCATCTTAGGGCAAAAAAACGATAATATAATGGATGATTATAACAACGTTGTAGAAGTAAATCCAGCCATTTTCAGGAAGATATTGTATTCACAATATTCTTTTTGTGATATGTAAATGAATGCAACCGGATACAACGGGATACTTATAGGAATATGTAAAAGACCTGCTTTTTATTAGCAGGTCAATATATTTAATATACTTATGTGGACAATCTCTATCCAGTTTCTTAAAATATGTGACTATACTGTTTTAGATATGCTTATCTTCCAACTAGCTCCTGTACCAATATGATATGCGTTTGCAAACGATCCTTGATTTAATGCAACACCGAGTTTGTCTAATGAATTTACATAGATTAATGGTTCCCCTAATTGAGTATCAGCAAAAGAACGTCCAAATGTCATGCTATTATTATATACTTCATGAGAATTGTTGGTAATTCTCACATTTAACAAGTCACCATACGCTATTCCTGCCGCTTCAAAAGATTCTCGATCAATGTTCGTCCAAAGGTTGCCAAACCGCACATCCAATATATCAATATGTCCGAATACTTCTCCATTTTCGACCGTTGGATTTGGCTTAGGTAAACTAATTACAGTGTCTACATCTATTTCTGGACCCACTTCTTCAAAATTTATCACAGAAGACGCCAATCTTGCTCCTGTATAGACATACACATCACGACCATGAAATGTATAAGAATCTCCAGATTGCGGTAAACGGTTTACATTTTCATCAATAATTCGTGCTTCTCTTATTCCAATATGTTCTTTTATATGGGTTAGTGTCCCATTATTAGGTGTTACAATATAATGATTATCTGTCGTTTTTATAACGATACTCAGTCTGTTCGTCCCTACCCCAGGATCTACGACAGATACAAAAACGGTGTCTTTCGGCCAATATGAAATTGTTTGATACAAACGATAAGAAGCATTCCATATATTATACGGTGGTATGTCATGGGTCAAATCAAAGATTCGAACTTCAGGATCCACTGAAATTGCTACCCCATACATAGCACTAACTGCTCCATCACTCACCCCAAAGTCTGTTTGTAATACAAGTTGCTTAAACATGTGAACCCCTCCAATATGATTAACTAAAAAACCACGTCTTTACCGTAGAATCGATAAGGACGTGGTTTGTAACGTGGTACCACCTTATTTCACTATTTAATTACATAAATAGCCTTTATAAGTACACTAGCTATATTAGCATGGATACTATGATATTAATAACGAGTACCAAATCCCGTCGCAACCTACTTATAATAAAAATTATGTTCAGTTCGAAGCTCTATGAGACCATTGTTCAAGTTTGACGTTTAACTTCTTCTCAGCAAACGAAGCTCTCTGAATAAACAATTCAAACCCTACTTTTCTCTGTCATCGCCTTTTAATTGCTAAATTTACAAATAGTATACGTAATATAGAAAAATAAATCAAGTATCAATTTTTCAAAATATTACAGGAACTAAGCAAATATTCACATCCCGTAACATAATTATCGTCGATTAATACTACCAATATAATCTCTGTAACCCTTTACACATACTTGTTTCACAGGGCTTCTAACCCATGGAAAGCCTGTCCATGAATAGGCAGTTTATACTCAAAAAACTGAAATCTGTGAATTTTATACCATTTCCTAATAATTTCCACAATTATTACATTATTTATAGTATAATGGTGGGGACAGGATATGCAGGGTGTAAGATGGAAGCTTAGTGAAAAGGCTTCTTATACTTGGCGACTGGTAATCCCCTAAGGGAAAGGGGCTGAAAAAAATTGATACCAATTGACAAGACACTTGAGCTGATGTTCTCGTTCGCCACGCTTGTATTGTTGATTGTAAATAGCCGAGAAAACAAGTAAGCACCCTGTCGACGATAGTAACAAGGATCAGGTGAGATGCGTTTGTATCCTATGTTGCAATGTCGCCGTTCCTTGCGGATATCTCTGTCTGAGTCGCAAGTTGCCGCTTGCGACTCATTTGCCGTCCCCAACCTCTATCTCGCCATAACCTTTACTTAAAAAACAACCAATGTAATCTTATTACGTTTCCATCAAAAATATTCATAATCAAGTTAAATGTAATGAATTATCTAAGTATTATTATTATACCCTATTTTGACATAGATAATCGACATAAATATTGATTTTTTGAGGGTTATTCGCTTTGTTTTTGTACTATTCGCTAAGATATGAAAGAATAACTTTCCATTCTTCCAGTTTTCCTGAAAATGACTTCGTGTACCTCCCAGGAATCGGACTTGTTGAAGGTAACTTAACTACATCTACTGGTTTAATTAACGCCGTTGAAAAATACTTCCTAAACGTTTGATACGATTTCCCCCCGTTACAAGCGATTAATTTAATTGTTGGGTACTTATCTAACAACTCTAAAATATTATTAGGGACTTCTTTCTTGATATTGGCATCGAGACTACCTTCACGATAACAATTTGCAATTGTATCCCACAAGGCGATTTGATGCTGTTTGCAGAGTTTTATTTTTTCATGGTAATCCTCTTTTAAAGGTTTATCAAATAAAGTAAACATGATTTTCCAAAAATGATTTCGAGGATTTCCATAGTATTCTTGCTTTTCTAATGAAATCCCACCTGGCATCGATCCTAAAATAAGAACAATAGGATCAGAAGGTAAGATTGGTTCAAATGAAGTTAACGTTTCCAAAAAAAATCACCTCTTATTTATGATTAACGAAAATAGAATCGGGAAAATGATAAATAGTACGCTATGAAAGAAGGGTTAAAAATGAAAGCAATTGTTATCACTAATTATGGTAAATCGGAACAACTTAAAGAACAAGAAGTACCCTTACCTACTATAAAGAATAATCAAGTTTTGGTTGAATTGCACGCAACAGCCGTTAATCCAATTGACTGGAAACTTCGTGAAGGCTATTTAAAGGAGAAGTTTGATTTTGACTTCCCTATTATCCTAGGCTGGGATGCAGCAGGGATTGTGAAACAAGTAGGAGAAGAAGTGACTCAATTTCAAGTTGGAGATCGTGTATTTGCAAGACCCGCCACAACAGCTAATGGCACTTATGCAGAATACACAGCAGTAGATGAGAAACGATTAGCCAAACTACCTTCCTCCATCACGTTCGATGAAGCGGCTGGTGTTCCATTGGCTGGATTAACTGCTTGGCAATGTCTTGTAGACTTTGCCAAAATCAAGCAAGGAGACAACGTATTGATTCATGCTGGTTCAGGCGGTGTAGGTAGCTTCGCTATCCAAATCGCCAAGTATTTTGGTGCGTATGTGGCGACAACCGCTAGCGAAAAAAACGAAGCGCTGGTAAAAGAATTAGGAGCAGATCATTTGATTAACTATCAAACAGAAAACTTCGAAGAAATTTTATCAGATTATGATATCGTTGTGGATACAATGGGTGGAGATATACAGCTGAAGAGTTTTCAAATTTTAAGAGAGGGAGGAAAACTTGTTTCTATCGCGGAACCACCTGATGAAGATATAGCACGTGAAAATGGTATTGTTGCAGGATTCTTATGGTTAGAAGAAAACGGCAAACAATTAGCAGAAATTGCGGAACTTCTTGAAGAAGGAAAAATAAAACCTACCATTGGCCATACTTTCCCTCTTACGGAGGAAGGTCTACAGAAAGCCCATCAGCTTAGTGAAACACATCATGCAAAAGGAAAAATAATTATAAAAATAAAGTAGTTTTGAGACACAAAAGTAATTAAATAAAGAAAAAAACCAAACGAATGATACTTGAATATTCGTTTGGTTTTTTCTGAAACGCTGATGATTACTATGGATACCGTTGTAAGTATTGTAAATAAAATAAAGGGAACTCCAGCTGCAATAACAAGTATCTAGAGATGCAGACAGATGATCGATTTTTGTATACCGACCTCCAGACCGCGCCCGCGAAAAGCATTCCATATTTTTCATGGCGTTTTTTCAACTGTAGAGATTAATTAAATTCAATCCTACGTATTGGTGTTAATAATTTATCTATTATTGTGATTTTTCACGTTTTTTCAGTATATCCGTATCTTGTATTTTTTTGAGTACTCTATGGTAATACCTTATAAGCTGATCCCGATAATTCTTGATAAAAAGTCCATCCCAAAATAGTAGATAGATATTTGCTAACACAATAGCTAAAGCAAACAGGTTTCCATTCCAAATTTGTGAAAAAACATAGCTAATCGAATGAACACCCTCTGGTCTTCCCACTGAAAACAAAAATGAAAATAACGGGGCGGCGAACGATAAGATAATTGCTGTGTAGGCATATGAAATCGACCTATTTTTAAAATTACTGATTAAAGCTGTAGTTAATGTAAAAACCAAGAAAATAAAATAAAAGACCCAAATCCATGTTGGTAAAGACACCAATTTGTTATCACTCCCTTTAACTTATCTTATTCTATTCTCTTCCCTATTTCGATCCGATTGAATCTGTAGTATGAATAATTCGAGAGACGATTTATTTATCCAATTACTCCCCCAGACATCATCATTTTCCAGCATTGCCCCAAGCAGCCAAATTCTTCTAGCCGTTATAAATAGCGGCAAACTTTGAAAATCATCATCGGATAAATTTCTTTCCTCTAAATAAGCAGACAGAAAAGCATTCCAGCAAGCTTTTTCTTCACTTTGATAATTGCTTCTTATATTCCACCAGGCAACTGCAATATCATAAGCTCTATACCCAATTGCACTGCAGTCAAAATCAAACACTTCGAGATTCCCTTGGTTTATATGCATATTATGATTGTGAAAGTCACCATGACAAAATCCAACTTCAAGTTTCTTATTAGATAGTTCTTTTTTTATATTCTTTACTGCATTTGCTATTTCTTCTTCAGCTTCCTCTCCTAAATATGCTTTAATTAATGGGTTGATTCGTGATAACGGTTCATCGAGCAAATGGGATTCATCTAATTTAAATCCCCGATAATTTGATGAACGAAAGTCGTCGGTTAGACTATGCATCTTACCAAGTAATTCCCCAATTTTCCCAGCATGATTTGGCTGGATAGTGGGACGTTCTCCTGGAGAGTATGTAAAAAGCACACCATACCGCGTCCCTTCAGGGGCTTCTATGGTACTAATCATCGTTCCATCACTTTTAATTATCGGATAGGATACAGGAAATCGCCTTTGTTTCAGGTGCTGTAGCCCGTCCGCCTCAAACTGAATAGAGGAATAATCCCTCCATCCATGACGGTAAACGCGGTATATATAGTAATCATTAGCTGTTTTTATTCGATATGTATCATTTAATCCTCTTGTCAGAAAGATACATTCATCCACGTGGCCAATGTCATAGGTATGCATTAATCCCTTTATGGATGCCTCAGTTATTAACGTATGTTTTGGTTGGACCGCTGTCATATCTATACCCCCAAAAATCATCAAACATTGTTATTACTAACTTCTCTAACAAGCGTAACGTGTCTTAATAAAATTTCACAAGCAAAATTAGTTCATTTTTTTTATAAATTTTCACACAAAACACTTCGGTATTTGTTATGATGGTACATATCTGTATCGAGGTGACGTCATGAAAGCAATACTGATCGGTATATTTGCGGCATTGTTCTTTTCGGTTACATTCATTTTAAATCGTTCGATGGAATTAGAAGGGGGCAGTTGGGCATGGAGCGCTTCCCTTCGCTTTCTATTTATGCTTCCTATGTTATTCATTATTGTTGGCTATCAACAAAATGTCAAACCTGTCCTTACACATATAAGATCTCATCCATGGCCATGGATTCTATGGAGTACCGTCGGTTTCGGCTTATTTTATGCACCCTTAACCTTTGCTACAATATATGGACCAGGGTGGCTAGTTGCAGCGACATTTCAATTAACGATTATTGCAGGATCTATCCTCGTTCCATTATTAAATCAAAAAGTGAAACAGCGTATTCCTTATCGTGCAGTAGTTATCTCTTTCATTATTATCGTTGGGGTGTTCTTTATCCAATTTGAACATGCATCTGCTGTATCATGGTTAAGTGTTATTTTATGTGTCGTGCCAATTCTTATCTCAGCATTTGCTTATCCATTAGGAAACCGAAAAATGATGTTAATGGTGAAAGGGGAATTAAATACCTTTCAACGTATCCTCGGTATGACAATTGCATCCATGCCATTTTGGATATTCCTATCAGTTTTTGGGTTTTTATCTCACGGAGCCCCTGATTCAAGTCAACTTGTGCAGACATTCATTGTTGCCATTTCATCTGGCATTATAGCTACAGCTCTTTTCTTTTATGCCACAGAGCAAGTACAGCATGATAACCATAAACTCGCTGGAGTAGAAGCTACACAATCTGGAGAAGTAATTTTTGTACTAGGTGGAGAATTATTATTTTTAAGTGTTCCCATGCCAGGAGCATTATCTTATATTGGTATTTCATTCGTAATTATCGGAATGATTTTACATAGTTTGCTATCTATTATTAGTGACCGAAAACAAAAATGGACGCCAAAAAAAGCAGGAATAAATTAGAAAAGGATGATTCTCACCGCTGAGATCATCCTTTTTTCTAGGCTTCCTTTTGTCGTACAGCATTTGTTTTATTCTCTGTTGGTGTTTTATCTTTAATAAAAAAAGCTAGGACTAAACCAATAAACGAAATGCCCGTTGCTACATAAAAAGCGATATTCACACCATGAATTTGATTTATAGCAGTAACTTGACTACCACTATTTAATGTAGAAGCAGTCATGATTGTGATTAATAATGCCGTTCCAATCGATGCAGCGACCTGTCTCATTGTATTTGTCATGGCTGAACCATGTGGAATTAAACGATTGGATAATTGATTTAATCCAGCTGTTGTAGAAGGCATCATAATCATCGATATCCCAAACATTCTTAACGCAAATACAACCGTTAAATAAGCGAAAGAGGTATCTGGCGTCAAATTAGTATAAAGAAACGATGTTATCGTCAGTAATAAAAGACCAATAATAACAAGATACCTCGCGCCAAATTTATCAAAGATCCTACCATTAATTGGTGACATAATTCCCATCAGTAAAGCTCCAGGGAGGATCATTAATCCAGACTCAAAAGCAGAGAAACCTGCCATGTTTTGCATATATATAGGAAGTATCGTCTCTGCAGAAATAAGTCCAATAAATCCAATCATCCCTATGATCATCGTTATGGTGAAAATTTTATTTTGAAATACTCTAAATTCTAAAATGGGCTGTGCTAATTTAAATTGACGGGTAATAAAAATGCCTAATGAAATGAAACCTACTAGTAAAGAAATAATTACTACTCGATCAGACCAGCCGATATTTCCCGCACTGCTGAATCCATGTAGAATACCGCCAAAACCAAGTGTTGAAAAAATAATAGAAAGGATATCAACTTTTGGAAATGTACGCTTTGTAATATTTTTCATTACAAAATAAGCGACAATAATATCAATGACTGCTAAAGGTAACACAATATAAAACAATGATCGCCACGGAAAATGCTCGACTAGCCACCCTGAAATAGAAGGCCCTAAAGCCGGAGCAAAACCGATAACCAATCCAACTGTTCCCATTGCCGTCCCTCTTTTTTCAACTGGGAAAATTAACAGGAATATCGTCATCATTAAAGGCATCATAATTCCAGCACCTGCAGCTTGAATAATCCTACCGACCATCAATAAGAGAAAGTTTGGTGATAATGCACATATGAGCGTCCCTAATGCGAATATGCTCATTGCTGTAATGAACAAGCGTCTAGTTGTGAACGTTTCTATTAAAAAGGCAGTAATCGGTATCATGATCCCATTTACTAGCATAAAGATCGTAGTCACCCATTGTGCCGTGTTCTCAGTTAATTGTAAATCCGTCATGATATGAGGGATCGCTGTCGCCAGCAGCGTTTGATTTAATATTGCCAAGAAAGCTCCTGTTATGAGTACGATGACGATTGGTAGTTTATTTATTTCTCCTAAATTGTCTATATCGTTTTGTTTCATTTTTTCCCCCCTATTCGTTGAAATTTAAAGTATAATCCTCTTAAAAAGTACCTTTCATTTTAACAGATATATCTTTTTTTACAATAAGTTAGCCTGCGTTATCCATACATGGTTAATCGTATTTGATTATTACCGTTTACGCGAGAACAGCTTTATGGGCAAGAGCATAGAATGAATAAAAACGAAGTGAGTATGTAAAGGGGAGTACAACATGTATTATAACTATTACCCACATCGAGTGGACCAAGTTTTCGCTGAAATTAATGGTGGCCCTTTAGCTCCTGAAATTAACGGTTTCGTAACGTTTCAACAAGTCTACAACGGAACCATGGTTTGTGCTCAAATCGAAGGGCTTCCGCCATATCAAGCCGGACAAGGAGACGGAAGACCGATCGGGCCTCATGGATTTCATCTTCATGAAAACGACAGCTGTCAAATAGGTGATCAACAAAACCCTTTCCAAGAGGCAGGAGAGCACTGGAATCCGACAGATCAACCACATGGTAACCATGCTGGTGATTTCCCTGTTCTATTTTCCAACAATGGCTTTGCGTATATCTGCTTCTTCACCAATAAGTTTCTTCCAACTGATGTTATCGGAAAAGCAATCATCATTCATCAATCGCCTGATGATTACCGTACTCAGCCAGCGGGTGATGCAGGAAAACGATTAGCTTGCGGTGTTATTCAAGGCAGGTAATCTAACTTTTAAGCATTATACAGAATCTGAAATATAAAAATGAATAGGGGCGAATAACAGCTACCTAGCAACATATAAAAAGACGCTCTGTATCTAGCTTAACTTAGCTAGATACAGAGCGTCTTTTTCCATAACCAAGAGAACGACATACGTCATCCAGTTAAAAAGCCTGTAGAAAAACACAGGGGGTTCTCTACAAGCTGAGTACAGATGGTATTCTGTTATTGTCTTATCTTTTACGTTTAAGATGCCTCTTGTTCTTTTAATACTACTGACTTATTTTCTTTTCGTTGCGACAGCATATTAAATAAAATATTTAATAAAATTGCTGTTATACTTCCAGCAACAATGCCGTTACTAGTTAAGATTTGAATACTATCAGGAAGTTTAGCAAATAACTCCGGAACCACTGTTACACCTAAGCCCATACCAACCGAACAAGCAATAATCATTGCATTTTCGGATGATTCTGTAATTACTGGGCCTAGCATTTTAATTCCTTGTGAAATCACCATTCCAAACATTGCAATCATAGCTCCGCCTAATACTGCCGACGGGATAATTGTGGTTAATGCAGCAATTTTTGGAATCAGACCAAGAACAATTAACATACATCCCATAATGATAATAACCTTCTTTTTCTTTACACCTGTTATTTGCATTAGTCCTACATTTTGTGAAAAAGCGGTATATGGGAAAGCATTAAAAATTCCACCTAATAAAATAGCTACCCCTTCCGCTCGATATCCTTTTGCTAAATCTTTTCCTTTTAATTTACGATTCGTCATATCTCCAAGCGCAAAATAGACACCTGTTGATTCGACTAATGATACGATAGCTACAAGGATCATGGTAATAATCGCTGACCATTCAAAAGTTGGTGTACCGAAATAAAATGGATGAGGCATATGAAAATAGGAAGCTTCTGCAACAGACTGTAAATTTACTTTTCCCATAATAGAAGCAACAATTGTTCCTGCAATTAATCCTAATAGAATAGAAATAGATTGAATAAATCCTTTTGTGAATCGATATAACAGAATAATAAAAAATAAGGTGCCAAAAGATAAACCAATATTCGCTAAGGAACCAAAATCGCTTGCTCCTTCTCCGCCTCCCATATTGTTAATTGCAACAGGGATTAATGTTATCCCAATTATCGTTACTACGGAACCAGTTACTACCGGAGGGAAGAAACGTACCAAACTACCAAAAACACCGCTAATTAATATAACCACTAAACCCGATACAAGAATAGCTCCATAAATTGCCGAAACACCAAACTGACCGCCTATCGCAATCATTGGTCCTACTGCAGTAAACGTACAACCTAGAACAACTGGAAGACCAATTCCAATAAGACGATTGTTAAGTACCTGTAAAATCGTAGCAACCCCACACATCAATATATCGATTGCCACTAAATACGTTAATTGTGTAGAAGTTAATCCGAGCGCTTCACCAACTATTAGCGGAACGAGGATAGCTCCTGCATACATAGCAAGCAAGTGTTGAAACCCTAAAGTTGCGTTTTTCATACGACTTTTTCCTCCTTCATAAACGTCACTTTCCCGTCGGTGAGCTCTGCAATGTTCGCAAGTGTTTCTACCCGATACCCTTGATTACGAATTTTTCTTCCACCTTCTTGAAATCCTTTTTCTATCACAATTCCAATTCCAGCAAGTTGGGCATCTGCTTGTTGTAGAATATTAATCATGCCTATTACTGCTTGTCCATTTGCCAAAAAATCGTCCATGATTAATACGGTGTCTTCACTCGTAATAAAATCCTGAGAAATAGAAATCTCATTGGCTTCCCTTTTAGTAAACGAATATACTTCAGCAGAATACAAATGATTAGTTAATGTTAATGATTTTCGTTTGCGGGCAAAAATCACCGGTACCCCCATCGTTAACCCCGTCATAACAGCTGGAGCGATTCCCGACGATTCTAATGTTAAAATTTTTGTTACTCCAGCATCAGCATAACGACCAGCGAATTCCCTACCAATCTCTTGCATCAATTCTGGATCTATTTGATGGTTCAAAAACGAATCAACCTTTAAAACGGATTCTGACAAAACTTTTCCTTCTGATAAGATCTTTTGCTTTAAAGCTTCCATGAAAATCTTCCTTTCTAGCAGTGATGTTGGACAATAATAAAAAAGTTCGAAAACCAGTTTCCGTAAGAACCATGAACGGAAGCTGGTTTTCGAACTTTTTAATACAGTCGAAATAGCGAAAGAAATTGCATTGCAATAAGCACATACAATATCCCTCTTCCAGTACGTTTTCATAGTCGGTTCATTTACGGTAAACCGGTAGAAACTTGCAGGCCATATCCCCGCGATTATATGAAAAAATAATTATTTGAATGTAATTAGTATAGCATGTGAGTGTGATTTAACAACCCCCTCCCTAATAAAACTAACATTCCAATAATTTTGATAGGCTATATTTTCCATTCTAAAAATTCAAGGCGATTACCGAATGGATCAACTACATAAAATCGATTTGCTCCAGGCAATAATTGATCTTCTATGACATTAATTTGACTCAATACGAATCGGTTTTTTAACTCCTGTAAATGTTGAACACGAATAGCTGGATGTGCCTTTCTAGAAGGTTTAAACGGATCTTCTATACCAACATGTATTTGTAGCGATCTTGCTTGAAACCAAACACCGCCATTTTTTCGTAATGGTTCTGGCTTATCGATCAGCTCCATTCCTAAAATCCCTTGGTAAAATGCAATTGCTTGCTCCTCTCCATTACATGGAGCTGCTAGTTGAACATGATCAAAACATTCCAGTTGAAAAGACAATGTAATCCCTCCCTGGTAATAGATTAAGTGAATGTGAGAACAAATGCTAATATCCGTTTCAAATCCAATATGATCAGATTTTATTATATATAGGTTGAATAGGTTTCATAGTACCTAGCTATGTTTTATGATTAGTGTGAGAGAGGTGATTTATAATGAACGAATTTACTCATAAACTTTTTCAACGTATCCACTATGAGCAATCAAATCGAATTGATTTCAACAATATATCCACACTCATGCACCAATTTGCCAGGCATATTCCCTTTGAAAACATTGATGTTATCAATAAACGGGCATTGACTATTAACCGCACCAATTTACAACAGAAAATAATAAATCAGCAGCGGGGTGGACTCTGCTATGAATTAAATCCGTTTTTTTACTATTTACTAAAAGAATTGGGATTTGATGTACAAATGATTACGGCCACGATTACTGTACCTAAAAACGGGATCAAAGGGACACATATTGCCAACCTTCTATCTATTAACCAACGGAAGTATATTGTTGATGTTGGATTCGGTTCGCATCTAGCATTGCAGCCAATTCCGCTTAGCGGCGAGATAATCCATGCAACAACAGGAGATTTTCAAATCACTCAAAAGCATACAGATAGAGGTGATTATCAACTAGTGAAATATCAGAATGATCTCATTCAAGCAGGATATGCATTCTTTACAAACGCTGTAGACGAAAATGATGTTAATCAAGTAAGAGAAACCATTACTTCTCATCCTAATTCTCCATTCAATCATAGCGTATTACTATCTAAACTAACGGAAGAAGGGCACATTACACTAACAAAAGATACATTCACGGAAATAAAAAATGGGAAAAAGAATAAACTAAAATTAGATACGCATTCGTTCAAGCAGTTATCTGAAGAGCGTTTTGGAATCACAAATATATAAGCTTTTCATATGGATACCAACCAAGCGCTTGACGCTGTTCTAATAAGAGCAACCTAATCACTGACCGCTAAAAAGCGAGATTCTCCTTAGAATTTGCTGCATAACGATCATCAGTATGGCACCTGTTCGATTTTATGCTTTGTTTTCAGCGAATAAGTACGAGAAGACTCGTTAGGCTCGTTGGTCGCATCAGCCATACCACAGTCGTAAAATTTATAATTACTAAGGAAACCAAAAAGACCAGTTTCATTAGAAACTGGTCTACTTTATTTACGTATAATAGTAACAGGCCACATTTGCCGTATTATCTAATAAAAAGTTTTAAACCACCACTTCGCTAAGTGGGTGTTTGCAGAAATTGTCCTGCCTTCCGTTCATGGACGGCTCGACATTAGAATTCCGATGTAAAACTCCCTATTCATTCATTAGAGGTTAAAACTTAATTAAATACGTACAACGTAGCTTGTAATATTTATATTATACGTTATGAAATGAATAATCAATGGTAAAATTATCCTAAATTCAAAGAAGGATTATTCAAAATAATTGTTCGTAGACTTCTGTTAATTCTTTTACGCGATTATCGAATTGTACTTCTTTTGCATAATTTATCTCATTTTCCAATACATCATTTAAATACGTTAATTCTTCTTCACTCAACTGTTTAACAAAGGCTACTTCACTTGCAAAATGACCTTGTTCCATTTTTCCTACGATCGTTTGACAATACGCATTATCCATGTAGTTAGACAAGGATTCTCTAAGATATTTTAATGTATGGTCGATCTTCTTCACCTCTTAAATTTTTGTGTTCTTTTTCTTTGCTCGTTGTTCTAATTGTGATTTAGGTTGTTGATCTGCCGTATCTTCTGATAAGCCTTGTGGATTTACACTTGTTTGTGCATTTCGTTTTTGATATGGTTCTTTTTCTTTAGTCATAAAAAACACCTCCATTTATAGTCTGACAAAAATACTGTAATGTATGCCTACGATAAAGAATTACTTTTTATTTAATATTTCATACTGATCACGTAGTGCACGCTTAAGTACTTTTCCACTCGGGTTCTTTGGCAATGCATCTGTAAAGGTCACATACTTAGGAACTTTAAATCTGGTCAAATGCTCCTTACAAAATTGCTCAACCACTTCTTTCGATAACGTTACATCTTTTTTGGGGACAATAATTGCCGTAACCGCTTCAATCCAGTATGGATCCGGAATACTTATAACAGCGACCTCTGATACTCCTTCCAATTGATAAATTACTTCTTCTACCTCTCTACTTGAAACATTTATTCCACCCGTATTAATCATATCTTTCTTACGATCAATAATCGTAATATACCCTTCCTCATCCATCTTTCCTAGATCACCACTATGGAACCAACCATTCCGAAAGGCTTCACGAGTCTTAACTGGATCATATAAATACCCCTTCATTGCATGTGGTGTTCGATGCACAATCTCACCAACTTCTCCACGGGCAACTTCCTCATCCTGGTCGTTCACAATTCTTGTTTCAACATATAAGGATGGCGTTCCAGCTGAACCAATCTTTCTTAACTGGTCTTCCGGTTGCAAGACAGTGGCTAGTGGTGCAACCTCTGTTTGACCATATAAGTTCCAGAATTTTGCGTTTGGCAATCGACTCGACAATTCTTTTAGTATTTCTCTTGGCATAATTGCTGCGCCATAATAACATTTTCTTAGTGTAGATAAATCTCGCACCTCAAAATCAGGATGACGGAGTATCGCTATCCATACAGTAGGAGGACAAAATAGCTGTGATGCACCAGTTTCTTCAATTGTTTTAAGAATCAACTCCGGAGTAGCTTTTTCAAGGATGATACTACTGCATCCAATATATATACTCGGACCTAAAAATACATGTAATTGCGCGCTATGATATAGTGGCAATGCATGAATCATAATGTCATCGCTTTCCATTTTTCCACTGAAAACACAACTTGCGTATTCGTTCATGATGCTTTTATGCGTGAGCATAACCCCTTTTGGCCGTGATTCTGTACCACTTGTATATAACACATGACAGAGGTCATCATCAGCAATTTCAACTTCAATCTTTGCATTAGAATTGTGCCCATCTTGTATATCCTTTAAGTTCTTCCATCCTTCTACCTGGTCTTCACTGTTCTCCATTATATACCGATATTTAATTTCTTTCGCTTTTTCCTTCGCTGAAATATCTAGTACATCCGCGTACGCTTTAGATGCGATAAATCCCGAAGCTTTCGCATGTTCAATAATGTAAGCTGTATCCGTTGTACTCAACATATAATTAATTGGGATCATCACTGCCCCAATACGTGCAAGAGCAAAATTGACTATCACAAAGTCCAAGCTGTTTTTCGACATGACAATGATCATATCTCCTTTACCCATCCCATCTCTCTTAAAACCATATGCTGTGAGAGTTACTAGTGTATCTAATTCCTTGTACGTAACTGTCACCCCATTGTAAGCGATTGCGTTTTTATCTGGCATTCTAGCTGCTGTCCGTGAGAGTATATCACTAAGCGTGTTCCGTCTTGCACGTTGAATCATTTTCATTTCATCATGTACATTTGCCTGCGTGTTCATTTACTCACCCCTCAAATGATAAAATTTATATAAAAAGATAGAATTTTCTTTTTTTTAGTTTAATTCAGATATTTAATAAAAGCAAGAAGCTTGGTTTTAAACAAAGCAAAATCCCAATTACTTCGGATGGTAGTTGGGATTTTAACGTTATTTTTTTGAAATATCTTACTGCCAAAAGGAATGAAATAAGGATAATTTTTGAGGAACAATAAGGCGTCCGAAGCTTGATGCGAGTAGGTATTGTTTGTTTACCAAAGTTATCGTTTCGGCGGAAAGCATGGCTTATTTCTTGCAATTATGATGATGCCGATGCAGCTACTCGTTTTAGTTATTCCTCCATCCATTTAAATATATATTCGTTTAGGTTGATTTTTCTTTTTTTTCTTTGGAGTAACATATCCTCGCTCATAAATTCTACCAGTTTGTAAATTGCATCTATCTAAAAATGTTTCTAATGATTTGGCTTCACTTTCCCTAAAAGCATGATGAAATAGTGCTGCTGCTACTCTGGCATCCTCAAGCGCATGATGATGATTAAACGTCATCTGTAGAAAGTTCGCTAGTGTATGTAACTTATAATTAGTTAAGTCGGGCCAAAATTGCTTGGACAATCCAACGGTACAAAGATAATTCATTTCAGGATAGGGTAATCCAAAATAATCAAGTGTTTGCCGAATAACACTCATATCAAAACTAGCATTATGCGCAATTACTAAACCACTTCTTAAATACGATTTGATCGATGGCCAAATTTCAGGAAACGTCGGTTCACCCACGACATCAGCTTCATTAATTCCATGCACGTGAATATTCATAGAATTAAAATGCATAAGTGGATTAATTAAATGATAGAATTCATCAATAATTTTTCCATCCTCTAAAACTACTATCCCCACTGCACATGGACTAAATCTTTTTTCATTTGCTGTTTCAAAATCAATCGAGACAACCCTCATATTTCTCCTCTTCTTTCTTTTATTCAATATTAGGATATTTCCAAAATATCCCACGCGGTAATCATACCCAATAATTGTTTGGAAGGTTTACCATTTTTGGTAATGAGCAATGCTTCTAGTCGCCTTCCTTTACTTGTATGTTCTTTAAAAATTTCTATGGCCTCATATATTGTCATTCCATGATGTATAAAACGAGAATTATCTTGTTTTTCAAATGGCAAGATCTCTTCTAGTTGACAACTACTCTTAGCAAATGACTCTTCTTGCTTTTTACTAGCTAGCCAGTTCGTTATCCCCTTTTGGGTTAATAATCCTTTGTACGTATCTCCTTGATAAATAGGAAATTTAGATAACTGTTTTTCATGAATAATTGTTAAAAGTTGATTTAACGGATCGTTACTCTGATAATAAAGTACTTGCCTAGAAAATAAAGGAGTTACCCGTTTTGGCTCATTTAATTCTATTTCAATTTCTTCAATTCTCTCCACAATTGCATCATGCGGTTCTGCAATGGCATGTGTCATATCTAATTTATTATGTACGATAGCATTTCGTAGTTCTGCAAACTCCAAAAGATCATCACTATATTCGCGAACGAGGGCGTTAGAATTTCTAAGTATTTTTACAGCCTTAGAGAAACCTACATCTTTCTTATGAATTAATAACGCACGTAGCATTTTTTCTATTCGGTTGAATGCAGTAAGAAAACGCTCTGAGTTTTGATACATGGTTGTACTCCTCATTTTCATAGTAAGATGGGAAATAACGCCTTTTTTTCAGTAGATTGATTCATGGGTTTCGAAAAAAATAGAATGAAGCGGTTCTTCATCCCGAAAATGAAACATTGTGTTTATTGACTATGGCAGTTTATTTCCTGCTGCTTGATAAATGTCATACCACTCTTTTCGAGTAATCTGAAGGTCAGATGCTGTTGCTATTAGTGACAAACGCTCTTGATTCATCGTACCTACAACAGGTTGAATTCCTGCAGGGTGACGTAGAATCCATGCAATAGCAATTGCTGTTTTTGTTACTCCGTATGTTTCAGCTATTTCCATAAGCTTTGTATTTAATTCAGGGAATTTTTCATTATCAATAAAAACGCCCTCAAAGAATCCATATTGAAATGGTGACCAAGCTTGTATTGTCATATGATTCATTCGAGAATAATCTAATACACTTCCATCTCGATTTATTCCATTTACATGCTGGGTGTTTACTTGCAGACCTGCATCGACCATTCCAGAATGCATAATACTGAATTGTAATTGATTAACAATTAAATCTTGTGCAACGTATTGCTTTAATAATTCTATTTGTAATGGGTTATGATTACTCACACCGAATTGTCTAACTTTACCACTATCTTTAAGAACTTGGAATGCCTCTGCCACCTCTTCAGGTTTCATTAACGCATCCGGACGGTGGAGTAATAATACATCAAGGTACTCTGTCTGGAGACGTTTAAGTATTCCATCTACTGATTCTACTATATGGTTTTTAGAAAAATCAAAGAACCCCTCTCGTATTCCACACTTTGATTGAATTTTCATTTTTTCTCGTACCGAAGGACGCATTTGAATAGCTTTAGCAAATATTTCTTCGGAATGCCCTCCGCCATAGATATCTGCATGATCAAAGAAGTCGATTCCAAGACCCAATGCATGGTGAAGTAATTTTTCCGCTTCCATTACAGACAATTGAGTTAGCCGCATACAGCCAAATGCAAGGTTAGAAACAAATAGGTCACTCTTTCCCAACTTTAATTTGCGCATACCACTCATCTCCTCTTCTATTTTATAACTCTAGCATATCATGAATAAAGAAAATTTGAAGTTTTAAAATAATAATGTTGACAAGACAATGTATATACGGTAATCTTATTTTCAATAATTAAATTAATCGTATAACTTCTTATCCAGAGAGGTGGAGGGACTGGCCCTTGGAAGCCTCGGCAACAGACTTTTCATACGTACTGTGCCAATTCCAGATGCATGCTGCATGAAGATAAGAAGAGGACAAGCTAATGTATATCAAAGCCTCTTCTTATCTATAAGAAGAGGCTTTTTAGTTATACAAACAAAAAGAAAGAAGGTATGTAAAATGACAACCACTCTTATTAAAGCTCCATTCAAGGCAGACCATGTAGGAAGTCTACTTCGACCAGAGAGACTGCATCAAGCAAGAAGAGATTATCAACAAGGCACGATAACAAAAAAGCAACTACGTGCGATTGAAACTGAAGAAATTAATTACATCGTTGATAAGCAAATTGAAGTTGGCTTAAAGGTAGTTACAGACGGTGAATTCAGAAGAACTTGGTGGCATTTAGACTTTTTGGAACATTTAAACGGCATTGAAGGATATGTCCCATCATCTGGCTACCAATTCAAAGATGTCGAAACAGAAAAATACGATGTACGTAACACAGGTAAGATTTCGTTTCATTCAGAGCATCCGTTTATACAGGATTTTATTGCGTTCAAAGAAATTGTTGGTGATCGTGCAGTACCTAAACAGACAATACCGAGCCCAAATCAACTTTTCAATAAAGGGATTCGAAATTCGGAAATCTACCCAAACATCGAAGATTATGCCAATGATGTAATCAAAGCATATCAAGATGCAATTCAAGCATTTTATGATGCCGGCGTTAGATACCTTCAATTAGACGATGTCTACATTGCAGGATTATCAGCACCTTCTATCCCATTTAATGATGGCGATTATTCAAGGGAACAATTAATTGATTTAGCTCTTCGCGTTGTTAATGGTGCATTAGAAAACAAACCAGATGACCTAAAGATTACCACCCACTTATGTAGAGGTAATTATCAATCAACTTGGGCTTTTGAAGGCAGCTATGCTTTAATCGCACCAACATTATTAGCAAAGGAGAAAGTAAATGGCTTTTTCTTCGAGTATGATGATGAACGTTCCGGTGACTTTACGCCTTTAAAGCATATTCCTACTGGAGGGCCACAAGTCGTATTAGGTGTTGTAACTTCGAAGACAGGAGAACTTGAAGATAAAGAAGCGATTATCGCTAGAGTAAAAGAGGCAGCCAACTATGTACCTTTAGAGCAATTATGTTTAAGTCCACAATGTGGATTTGCTTCTACCCATCACGGCAATATCTTAACTGAGGAGGCACAGTGGAGGAAACTAAAATTCATTGTAGACGTTGCGAAAGAAATTTGGGAGTAACGATTCCTTACACCAATTATATCTATAAGCGTAATTTTATCGAAGTTTGAAATCGTTTTGCTTTTCGAAGAATATGGCCTTAGCTAACCCGGATAAGCAAAGTTCTTATCCGAGTGGAGCATCATGGGCCTTGTTGTTTCCGCAGAAGCCGAAGGGTTTCTACTGCTTCTTATCGATATATCAGTGGCTGCCTCCTTTCATAAAATCGTTTATGGAAGGAGGCATCATTCTAAATTTGATACCGCTTTTCGGAGGAATTTTATTCGGTTACCATTTGTAATTCAACCGGAATGAAACCTTCTACTTTTTCGCCTTTGACAATCTTTCCAACAGCAGCAATTGCTCTTTCACCGATTAAACCTGGCTGCTGTGCGATGGTTGCATCCATCGATCCTTCTTCTACAGCTGCTACTGCGTCATCAGTAGCATCAAACCCGACAACAACTACGTTATCTAATAAGCCCTGCGCCTGCAGTGCTTCCACTGCACCGAGTGCCATCTCATCATTATGCGCAAATACAGCATGGAAGTCTCCAACACTTTGTAAGATATTTTCCATTACGGATAATCCTTCGGTACGATCAAAATTTGCCGATTGACTAGTAACTACTTCGATGCCTTCTAATTCATCGACAATATGATGGAAACCCTCTCCCCTTTCTCTAGTAGCCGATGCACCAGCAATCCCCTGTAACTCAACGATTTTTCCTGTTTCTTTAAGTTGTTCAGCAATAAAATCTCCTGCCATTTCCCCTCCTTCAACATTATCTGAAGCAATATGAGTTACCACCTCTCCTCCACCTGCACTTCGGTCAACTGTAATTACAGGAACATTCGCGTCATTTGCCAATTCAATCGCTGAGACCACTGCATTCGAATCCACTGGGTTAATCAATAAAACATCAATGTCTTGCTGTAATAAATCTTCGATATCACTCAATTGTGTTGATGGATCATTCTGTGCATCGAAAGTAATTATTTCATATCCCGATTCCTTTGCACTTGCTTCTGCACCATCTCGCAATGTTACAAAAAATGGGTTATTTAAAGTGGAAATGGATAAACCCACTTTTACATCTTCACTCGCTTTTTCATTATTCGATTCATCTGAACCATCAGATGCTTCTCCAGGTGCTTCTGTTGAACATGCCACGAGAAAGAGAAATAATCCTAAGGTAAAGCTTACAAGTAATTGTTTTTTCATGTCCATTCCTCCTAATTACGTATAAATTATCACTACTTACGATGTTTTACGATCTAATAATACAGCTAGTAGAATCACCCCACCTTTGACAATTTGTTGATAGAAAGATGGAACATTCAATAAATTTAATCCATTATCTATAACACCTATAATTAGCGCACCAATTAAGGTACCGACAATTCTTCCACGGCCTCCCGCAAGGCTTGTCCCTCCAATTACAACCGCTGCAATGGCATCCAGCTCATACATGGATCCGGCTGTCGGTTGGGCAGAATTCAATCGACTTGTAATAATAATACCTGCTAAAACAGAAAGCATACCAGTTAGTGAATATACCCAAATTTTAACGCGATCTGCTTTTATTCCTGATAACGTAGCAGCCTCTTCATTACCACCTACGGCATATACTTCCCTTCCAAATACAGTTTGTCGAAGAATAAAATAAAGAACAATAAATACAATCACCATTACTATGGCAGGAAAGGGAATTCCAAAAACATACCCCTTGCCGATCATCTCAAAGGCAAAGCTATCCGATAGTCCAGTGATTGGTCTTCCATCTGTGTAGACTAATGTTATACCTCGATAGATTGTCATTGTGGCTAATGTTGCAATAAATGGCGCTACTCTTCCCTTTGTAATGATCAATCCATTGACCGTTCCTAAAATGAGGCCGATTATTAAGCCAATACATACAGCTAGGATCGGGTCTATTCCACTTGTTAATAGACCTGCTGTCAATGCACTGCCTAGTGCTAGAATCGATCCTACCGATAGGTCAATTCCAGCGGTTAATATGACAAATGTCATCCCAAATGCAATTAACGCATTAACGGAAACTTGTCGTAATAAATTAAAAATATTCGTTAATGTAAAGAAATTATCGCTCATTATTGCTAATACGCTAGTAATAAGAATTAACCCGAAGAGTGGTCCCAATGTTGCTAATTGAAGGCGACCTAGCTTTTTCATGCTCTCTCGCCTCCTGTTGCTGCAGTCATAATTATCTCTTGATCCACATCGTTCCGACTAAAGATGCCAATTGTTCTTCCTTCATGTAAAACCATGATACGATCACTAATTCCTAACACCTCTGGTAATTCGGATGAAACCATGATGATAGCCACACCCAGCTCCGTTAGCTCATTCATAATATGATAGATTTCTTTCTTTGCCCCAACATCTACTCCTCTTGTCGGCTCATCTAAAATTAATAGTTTGGGTTTAATACCTAACCATTTTGCTATAACTACTTTTTGTTGATTACCCCCGCTTAAAGATTTTACTTCTTGTTCTTTACCAGTCATTCGAACTTGGAGTCGATTCATTAAATGATCAATGAAAGCTATTTCTTGTGATTTTCGGATAATTCCTACTTTTGATATCGTTTTCAAATTTGGTAATGCGATATTTTCCCGAATGGATGACTGCAATACTAGCCCCTTTGCTTTTCGGTCTTCAGTAATAAATCCTATCCCTGCCTTCACTGCGTCATTTGGATGTTTAATGACTAACTGTTTACCATGTAATTTTATAGTTCCTTCATTCTTTTTACGAAATCCAAATAAGACTTCCATTACTTCGGATCGTCCAGCTCCCATCAAACCAGAAACACCAAGTATCTCTCCTTGTTTTACATCAAAACTAACATCTTGAAAATATCCTTTTCTAGACAAATGATTTACCTCAAATATTACTTCTCCAAGCTTTCCATTCCTTACTGGAAAACGTTCTCCAAGTTCTCTACCCACCATCATTTTAACTATTTCCTCAAAGGATGTTTGTTCGGTGGCTTTAGTACTAATAAATTCACCATCACGTAGAACGGTAATTTGATCACAAATTTCAAAGATCTCTTCCATTCGATGTGAAATATAAATAATGCTAACACCTTGTTGCTTTAGAGTGGAAATAACATAAAATAGGTTTTTAATCTCTCTTTCTGTTAAAGCAGCAGTCGGTTCATCCATAATAAGTAAATCCGCATTAGCTGCTAATGCTCGAGCTATTTCTACCAGTTGCTGCTTACCTACAGATAAATCACTAGCAATATCGTCTGGAGAAATATTGGATACTCCCAGTCTCTTTAAATTTCGTTCGGTATGTAGTTTCATCTCCTTTTTATTTAGAATACCAGTTTTTTTGTACGTTATTTCTTTACCTAGAAACATATTCTCAGTAACTGTTAAGTAAGGAATAATATTTAATTCTTGATGAATAACCACAATACCTTGTTTCTCTGCTTGTTTTGGATCAGAGAAATGTACCTCCTTGCCCCGAACTTTTATCACCCCTTGATCACGGGTGTGTATACCAGTGAGTACTTTGATTAGTGTTGATTTCCCTGCACCATTTTCTCCCATTAATGCATGTATTTCTCCTTGGACTACTTGAAAACAAACGGAATTTAAAACGTGATTCCCAGCAAATCTTTTATCAATATTTGTCATCTCAATTATCTTGGTTGCTTTAGTCACTTCTATCCCCCCTTGTCCCTATAATGCCTACTCAAACACTGTATTCACATATGGTTGAATAACTTCAGTTATTAAAACGATTTGGTCTTTTAATGTGACCATGAGGAATATACAGATAATAATATGTAAAAACTCTATATTGCCGTGTTTTATCAAGAATGAAGATTCCTACGACTTATGCCTTTTGTTTACTATATTCCTAGTGTTTTTTTAATTATGTTGAATCTCTAACTACTAATTTTGTATCCAATTTTAATTGTTGTATTTCGCTATTTGGATGATTAATATGCTCTAATAATAAATGTGCTGCCTGTGCCCCAATTTGATAGATTGGCTGTTGTATGGTTGTTAATGAAGGAGTGGCTGTTTCAGCCATCGCAATACCATCAAACCCTACTACAGCTAACTGACCCGGTACTTTAATTCCTAGCTTTTCAGCTGCTTTCAAAACACTGATGCCCATCAAATCATTCGCTGCAAAAATACCGTCAATTTCAGGATGGTTCACGAGTAATTCTTTCGTAATTGAAATCGTCATTTCATAATTATATTCTCCACAGACAACGTAACTAGATAAAAACCATTTTTCTTCTTTCACGACATCGAGATACCCTTTTAATCGCTCCATTGTATTAACTGCAAAATCAGGGCCACAAATATGGGCTATACGTTGGCATCCCGCATCTTTTAAATACTGTGTGGCTACTCTTGCACTTTCGCGATTTTTAATAGTGACGGACGATAATTTATCGCTTACAATCCGATCAAGCGCGACTACAGGCACATCTATATGACCAAGATGTTTCGGTTCTAAATTACTTGATACAATAATAAAACCATCCACAGATTTTTGCTGTAATGCTTCTAGATAAGCTTTTGCTTTTTCAGGATTGTCATCCGTATTACAAAGAACAAAGGTGTACTGATGTTTTTTTGTAACGTCTTCAACTGCACGTGCAAGTTCAGGAAAAAAAGGATTCATAATATCAGGAACGAATAGTGCAATTATTCTTGAGCTACCCTTATAAAGACTGCGTGCTATATCATTCGGTCGATAGTTTAATTGGGTAATAGCCGCTTTTACATGTTTTCTAGTATCTATATTTACGTATCCATTATTATTTAAAACTCTAGATACAGTAGCAGTAGAAACATTAGCTAAATTAGCCACATCTTTTATTGTTGCCATGTTTTTTAACCTCTTCCGGAATTAAGTTGATAGTTATATGTAACCCGTTACATGTTACATCTTAGAGCTCCTTGCAGAAATTGTCAATATTTTTTAAAATATCCCTATCTTCCAAAAAGATAAACTGGTATATCTTTACTCTGACAACCAGCATTTATCTTTTCCTACTCAGTAAATATGAAACGAAGACAAAAAATTGGGGTTATTCCTATAATCATCCGAACGATTTCACTCGAATCTGTTCGGATTACTTCATTACATGGTTCTATATTCCTCCGCCAACATAACTCGCCTTCTGGACGTAATAAAAAAAGAGAGGGACTCCCTCTCTTTTACGTGCATCAGCTTGCAATCGTTTTTGCTAGTTTTTGTTTGTTTTTTGTATGATGTTGAATTAACGTATAGATAAACCAACTTAATACGATTGCCCAAATAATTGTCCCAAGTATCATTGAAATGGAATAGTCTAACTGGAATCCTTCCGGAGCATAGAAGATATATGTGCTAACAACTGCTGTCATAAATAATGCTGGTATACTACAAATCCAATGGAACTTATTATGTTTTAATAAATACATAGCGCCTGTCCATAACATAAATGTAGCGACTACTTGGTTTGACCAGCCAACATAACGCCATAAAAATGTATAATCAATTAAAGATAAACAAAAAGCTGGAAGTGCTACTGGAATAACAAGTAAAATGAGTGATTTTTTCCCCATTATATCCTTTTTTGCTATCTGATTAATTAAATCAGCTAGCATCATCCTAGATGAGCGTAGTGCTGTATCCCCTGTAGTAATCGGTAGAATCATAACACCAAGAATTGCTAAAACACCTCCGAATGAACCAAGTGTAGCAACACTTATTTCATTTACTACCCCGGCAGGACCACCACTATTTAATACAGCCTGTAATCCATTTGTTCCGTTATAAAAAGCCATTCCTGCTGCCGCCCAAACTAATGCAATAATCCCTTCACCGATCATAGCCCCATAAAAAACCTTACGTCCTTCACTTTCTTTTTTTAAGGTTCGAGCAAGAATTGGACTTTGTGTACTATGGAATCCTGAGATTGCACCACAAGAGATTGTTACCATTAAAAGTGGCCAGATAGGCAATTGGCCAGGATGCAAGTTGCTAAGCGTTAAATTCGGTACCGAATAATCAAAAAAGAAGATCCCTATTCCAATGGAAACTGCCATAAAAATGAGAATCGCACCAAATATTGGATAAATTTTACCAATAATTTTATTTATTGGCAAAACAGTTGCTAGTAGAAAATAAGCAAATACGACTAAAATACATGTTACAAAATTAAGCGGCGTGATTTGCGTCATCAATTGGGCAGGTGCTGCTGTAAAAGCTGCTGCAACCAAGATCATTAATAAAATGGATAATAACGTAATAAAAGCTCTAGCATATTTCCCTAAATATTTACCAACCAATGAAGGGAATTGCGTGCCACCATGACGAAGTGATAGCATCCCTGACATATAATCATGTACAGCCCCTGCGAATATACAACCAATAACAATCCAAATAAAAGCAACGGGACCATATAACGCTCCCAAAATGGCACCAAAAATCGGACCGGTTCCAGCGATATTTAAAAGCTGTATAAGACTAGCTTTCCACCAACTCATAGGCATGTAGTCAAACCCATCCTGTTTTGCATAGGCAGGTGTAGGTTGTTGATCATTGACGCCAAAAATTCGTTCCACCACCTTTCCGTATACAAAATAACCGATTAGTAATAGCAAGATGGATGCTACAAAAGTAACCATCGCTTTTCCCCTCCTTATCCGAAAATCTAATAGATATAGATTCTCTCGTAGTGTTTTTTGAAATTTTAAAGAATATTCTATATCGGATGTTGGTTTTATGCAAGCTATTTTATGAAAATTTATTTTATTTCCATATCATGGAATTAACAAATAGATTCTTTCCCGAATAAGAATAAGATCTTACACCTTTTTCAGTAATTTAACTATTATAAATTCATTAAATTTATTGACAATACACAAACTTCTGCTATGCTGAAGAATATTATTTCAGATGAAACCCCAAGGAAAGGAAAGGAGAAAATAATGTATACGGATCATCAAATACTTAGAATCCCAGGGCCTACCCCTATTCCCCCTAGTATACAAAGAGCGATGACCCAGCCCATGATTGGTCACCGTAGTCAGGATATGAAAGATTTACTTCACGGTGTAAAAGATAAGCTCAAACCGATCTTTGGTACAAACGAAGATGTATTAATATATACAGCAAGTGGGACAGCTGCGTTGGAAACAGCTGTGGTGAATGCAGTTCAGCCCGGAGATGAGGTTATCGTCATTGTATCAGGCGCATTTGGAGATCGATTTACAAAAATATGTGAGGAATATCACATAAAGGTTCACAAATATGATGTGAATTGGGGAGAGGCTGCGGATCCCGAGCAATTAACACAATACTTAAAATCAATCCCTACGGTAAAAGCAGTATTTGCTACTTACTGTGAAACATCTACTGGTGTTTTGAATCCAATTAAGCAATTAGCAAAGGTTGTTCATCAAGAATCGGAAGCTCTATTTATCGTGGATGGTGTATCTTGTATTGGGGGGACGGAAACAAAAATGGATAAGTGGGGACTTGATATCGTTGTAACTGGATCACAGAAAGCAATGATGCTCCCAGCAGGCTTGGCATTTGTTGCAGCAAGCAAACGAGCGTGGAAAGTGATTGAGAAAAACAGTCATCCCCGTTTTTATTTAGATATGCGAAGATATCGAGACAAACTACAGGAAGATGCAAGTCCGTTCACACCAGCAGTCTCTCTATTATTAGGGCTAAAGCAAGCACTGCAGCTAATTGAGGAGGAAGGATTATCTACTGTATTTCAACGACATCATTTAATGGCAAAAATGACAAGAGATGCCTTTCATGCGTTAGATATTCCGCTTCTCACAACTGATATGGATGCATCGCCAACCGTAACAGCTGTAAAACCAAATGATTTTTCATCAGAAGATCTACGAAGAGAACTTCGTTCAAAATTCGGACTAACGATTGCTGGTGGACAACAGCATTTAAAAGGTAATATTTTCCGAATTGGGCATATGGGATATTGTTCACCAGCTGATGTGTTACAAATTATTAGTCTAGTAGAAGTCGGCTTGCAATCGATAGACAAAACGATTGAACTTGGTACCGGTGTTAAAGCGGCTCAAACTGCTTATTTAGATATTTAATCGAAAATATATTTTCACACAAGGAGGCAGACAAAATGGCTTTTAAAATCCTAATATCAGATCCATTAAGTGAAGAAGGGATGTATCCCCTGCTTCAGGCAGAGAATATTAGTATTGAACTAGCTACAGATTGGTCACAGGAAAAATTGGCAAACCAAATTACAGAATATGATGCGTTATTGGTAAGAAGTCAAACTCAAGTTAACCGGGAATTAATTACGAAAGCCACCAATTTAAAAATTATTGGACGCGCAGGTGTGGGGGTAGACAACATTGATCTTGATGCCGCAACGGAACATGGAATAATCGTTGTTAATGCACCAAATGGCAATACGAATTCAGCAGCAGAACATACAATGGCCATGATCATGGCTCTCTCAAGAAAAATACCTCAAGCTTATTTATCTTTAATGAACAAACAATGGGATCGGAAAAAATACGTAGGTACGGAGCTTAAAAACAAAACACTTGGCATTATTGGTCTTGGAAGAATAGGTGCGGAGGTTGCGTATCGTGCGAAAGGGCAACGCATGAATATCATTGCATATGACCCATTTTTAACAGAAGATCAAGCCAAAAAAATGGATATTCAATATGGATCCGTAGACGAAGTATTACACGCAGCTGACTTTATCACCATCCACACTCCACTTTTAAAAGAGACACGTCATTTACTTAATGCAGACGCGTTTCATGCTGTTAAGCCAGGCGTACACATTGTTAACTGTGCCCGCGGGGGGATCATCGATGAGGACGCATTGTATCATGCGATACAATCTAAAAAGGTAGCCGGTGCAGCTTTAGATGTATTTGAGGAAGAACCATTTTATGATCACCCTCTTTTGGAATTACCCGAAGTTATCGCAACACCTCACCTCGGTGCTAGTACGTTTGAAGCACAAGAAAGTGTCGCGATTGATGTCAGTGAAGATGTCATTCGCTTTCTATCTGGAGAAGCTGTACGTAACCCAGTTAATCTCCCTTCTGTTCCTAAAGATATACTTAGCCAAATTGAACCATATTTCCATCTTGCCGAAAAACTTGGTCACTTCCTTATTCATTTGGCAAATGAACCTGTTGAAGAGATCAATCTATATTACTCCGGTGATCTATCACAAACCAAAATCGGACCAATTACACGTAATACAATTAAAGGGCTATTAACCCGTCATCTAGGCGAACATGTAAATGATGTCAATGCACTTTATCTCGCTGAAAAAAGAGGCATCACTGTCAATGAAAATAAAACATCTTCCACACAAGGTTTTACCAATCTATTAAAAGTGGAAATCATTACGAAATCAGAAAAACGAAGTGTTGCGGGCACGCTATTGAATGGCTTAGGACCTCGTATTGTAAAAATGGATCATTACAGTGTTGATGTTACACCAAAAGGACACTTACTAGTCATTCATCATAAGGACCAACCAGGGGTCATTGGGAAAATGGGAAGCTTTTTAGCCACCCAAGAGATTAATATTGCAACGATGCAGGTCGATAGAGCAGATATCGGAGGCGAAGCCATTATGGTGATGTCAGTTGATCGACACATCGAAGAAAAGGAATTACGAGCGCTGGAGCAACTTGAAGAGATTCATGATGCCACGGCAATTGATTTATAATATATCGATAGGAAAGCAAGAGCTGTCAAATACCTACCTAACAACTGGCATAGGATCCTCAACAGATGCATCTTCCAGTTGTTAAGTAGTTTTTAGAGCGCTCTTGCTTTATTCTTTAATAATCGAAAGAATTTCAGATAAACGATTTACTTCATATGTCGGAATCTCGTTGTTATCGAGATTATTTCGATTAATCCATATGGAAGCTATTTCTGCACGTGAAGCCCCTAGAATATCTGTATGTAAATTGTCCCCCACCATTAACACTTCATCTTTAGCTACCCCAAGCTGTTTTAACATATATTGAAAAATACCTGGATCTGGCTTGCCTTTTCCGAATTCTCCAGAAATTACAATTTGCTCAAAATATCGTTCTAACTCTGCCGTCATCGCTAATTTTGTTTGTTGTAAATCAGGAGACCCATTTGTCAAAAGTGCTAACCTGTATTTCTTATATAGTTTGTCTAATACAGAAAAGGTGTCTTGATATACAAATGAATTCTTTTTACGATATGCTACAAAGACATTTGCTAAGGTTAAGCCCAAGTGAGAATCATTAACCCCTATTGCCTGTAAACCATTCGTCCACACATCTTTACGATATTGAGGAGCAATTCGATTTAATTGTTTAAAGCTCTCCCCTTCATCGTTAAACTCCCCCCACAGCCCTTCAAATGGATTGATTCCAATCATTTGTGTGAATTTATAAGTGGGATAGGAAGCATAAAGCGTTCGCGCTTCCTGTCTTACTCTATTTTCCAGTTGGATAGGATCAATTACTGGATTTTTATCTTCTGCTAACTTACAAGTCTCTTTAAATGATTCGGAGACACTTCTGCTATCCCATAATAATGTATCGTCCAAATCAAATATAATTGCTTTTAGCATCTATACATCTCTCCTTCTGCCTGCATACGTTAATTAAAAGTATACAACATTTTAATTAAATTAAAAAAACTGAATATTTAGGGTTGCTTTTATTAGAAATATAGACTATTATAGTTATTAAAATTTTTACAGCAAGGGGATAGTGACATGGAAGAATGGACAATTGAAATTAATCGTTCTGCAACAAAAAAGGAAAAGCCAAACACAGATCAATTGGAGTTTGGAAGAGTATTTACAGACCATATGTTTATAATGGATTATTCTGTACCATTAGGTTGGCATGATGCACGCATCATCCCTTACCAACCATTCTCAATTGATCCTTCTGCAATGACATTTCATTATGGTCAATCGGTTTTTGAAGGATTAAAGGCGTATTACACGCCAGAGGGTAATATTCAGTTGTTCCGCCCTGAAAAAAACATGCAACGTTTAAACCGGTCAAATGATCGTCTTTGTATCCCTCCGATCGATGAAGCGTTTGTATTGCAGGCTATTAAGCAGCTGGTGTATTTAGATAAAGATTGGATTCCAACTGCTGAGGGAACTTCCCTTTATATTCGTCCATTCATTATATCTACGGAACCGTTTATTGGAGTTGCTCCATCACATCAGTATAGATTGATCGTTATTCTATCACCAGTTGGGGCCTATTATAAAGAAGGGATTAATCCTGTAAAAATCGCTGTAGAAAATCAATATGTTCGAACGGTTAAAGGTGGTACGGGTGAAGCAAAAACGGGTGGAAATTATGCTGCAAGTCTAAAAGCACAAGAACTTTGTTCTCAAAAAGGATTTACTCAAGTGTTATGGCTTGATGGTGTAGAGAAAAAATATATTGAAGAAGTTGGCAGCATGAACGTATTCTTTAAAATAAACGGAAAAGTATATACACCTGCACTTAATGGCAGCATTCTTGAAGGTGTTACACGTAATTCTGTAATTCAATTACTGCAACATTGGAATGTTCCTGTAATTGAAGAAAGAATTTCAATGGAAGTTTTATATCAAGCTTATTTAGATGGCAGTTTAGAAGAAGCGTTTGGTACGGGAACTGCTGCAGTTATCTCTCCAATTGGGCAGTTAAGCTGGGAGGATAAAGATTTATATATTAATGATGGAAAAACCGGAAAAATATCAAGAGATTTATATAACACATTAACTCGAATTCAATATGGCAAAGAAAAAGACCCCTTCGGATGGATTGATATTGTTAATGAAGCGAATGCAGTAAAGCAGTAATTGAATTTATATTTCCATTTAATAGAAGCATAACTAGTAACATTAAAAGGAGGAAGCAGCTTAATACTTCCTCCTTTTTTTATTACGTTATTTTTTCCTGTTTAATATTTCTAGTTGAATCCATTGTTCTCCTCATGCACACATAATATCAAGTACTTCTCAGAAGGTTTCTCCATATTCTGTAAGCACGTACTCTACTTTTGAAGGAACTCTCCGATAGATAATGCCATCAGCTTCTAGCTCTCTAAGCTATTGGGGCAGCACCATCCTTGTGACATTTGGCATTAATCGTTGTAATTCACCAAATCGTTTCGAACCCCATAAATAAACTGCACGATATACAATATCTTATTATTAAAAAACTAGCTTCCAAGTGATTGTCTTGGAAGCTGGTTTTTCTATCTAGGGATAGAAGTGGTTAAGAAGAAGGTTTTCTTATTCTATGTTAGTTTACAGCACTATACACTGGTTGTTTCTCTCGTACTGCTATATATTCCGGACGCTTTTCACCACCAGAAAACGGCTCCACTAAACGATTTTTAACACTATTATACACCATGAATAAATTATTACGTGGATATGGTGTAATATTGCTGGTTGAACCATGCATTGTGTTACTTTCAAACAATGTAACAGACCCTGCCTTACCAGTTGGAACAGAGATACCCCCGCCTATTCTTGTTAGTTCACGAAGGCTTTCTTCATCAGGTACGCCCAGCTTCTGCTTCTTCAATGATTCTTTATAGTTATTATCAGGTGTTTCACCTACACAACTCACAAAATAGTTATGGGACCCTGGTATAAGCATCAAAGGTCCGTTAAACGAATAGTTATCTGATAGAGCAATAGATACACTGATGGCTCGCATCCGTGGCATTCCATCTTCTACATGCCATGTCTCGAAATCAGAATGCCAGTCAAACTCCTTTCCTTTAAATCCCGGTTTATAATTAATTCGGGATTGATGTACATACACATCGCTTCCCAAAAGGTGACGAACAATATCAAGAATGCGTTTGTCATTTGCCACATCTTGGAAATAGTTATCATCCTGATGAACGTGAAAAATAGAACGGATGTCATTGCTTTCCGGTTCGCGTATTACTTTATCGGAAGCCACATCTTTGTTTGAATCCTGCAGTTCAAAAATCGCTTTCTGCATATCTATCACTTCGTCTTCAGAGAAAAAGTTTTTAATCTGCAGAAATCCATTTTTCTCATAGGAATCAAGCTGTTCTTTTGTAATAGGGGCTTGATTATCTTTGGATCGATCAGTATAGATTACAGGATCCTTCCTTTTCAAAATCTTCGGTTGATTATTTTGTCTTGAAGGATAAAGATCTTCCATGATTAGCACTCCTCCTATTCGAATTTTCACAGTAAGCTTTGTATAACTCCTATCCCTATTGTTGGAAAACCTCCTTACATTAACGACGTCTACCCGTATAGATTACCTATTAAACTCCTAATATAAAATTTTTAGAATTATTCTATAATCTTTCATAGAACATTGACGTTTTTGCCTACTGTTGCGTATAATAATAACAATTCTAATCAATTCCAAGTTTTTTTATAGGAATTAACAGATTAAGGAGGTCATTGTATTGTTTCTTCAAATGGAAAACATCGGAAAAACGTTTATTGATCAAGAGAAGCAATCCTCTTTTGAAGTCTTTTCCGATATTCGAATTACAATTCCGGAAAATCAGTTTGTTTCCATTCTTGGTCCATCTGGCTGTGGAAAATCCACATTATTATCTATAGTTGCTGGACTAGAAAATACAACAGAAGGTTCTATTTCATTACAGGGAAAGGAAATAAACAAACCAGGTCCAGACCGCGGAATGGTGTTCCAACAACCTTCTCTCTTCCCATGGCTTGACGTGAGAGGCAATGTTACCTTTCCACTTAGAAAAAGATTGTCTAAACAAGATGCCGACAATCATGCGGATCGTTTTTTAAAAATGGTGCAATTAAGCAAATTTAAAAACCATTATATATATGAACTATCGGGAGGAATGCAGCAACGTGTTGCAATTGCTCGCGCTTTAGCAATGGATCCTAAAGTGCTGCTGATGGATGAACCTTTTGGAGCGCTTGATGAACAAACACGCCATATTCTCCAAGACAAATTATTGGATATATGGCAGGAAACACAGAAAACCATTCTATTTGTTACACATAGCATTCAAGAAGCAATTAAATTATCTGACCGAATTATCGTAATGGGTACTCGTCCAGGAAGGATTATTTCAGATATTCCAATTGATCTACAGAGACCGCGTGAACGCGAAGATCGTAATGTTATTGAATTAGAGCAACACATTATGGAACTTTTAAAAATAGAAATAAATAAAGTGTTAAAGGAAGAGTTATCGGATGAATTTCAGCATAGCAGTTAAGCGGATGATCTTTCTCGTTGTTGTTTTAGGTATATGGCAAACGATTTATTCTTTAAACATTTTTGAAGCAATTGTATTCCCCTCCCCAAGTACTGTTGCTACTACATTATATGAAGGCTTTGCAAGTGGGGAGTTTGTAGAAGCTTTAGGAGCTAGCTTTAAACATCTTTTAGCTGGGATGTCATTAGCCATTGTAATCGGAACGATTGTCGGTGTCATTCTTGGTAAATCGAAACAAGCGGATGAAACAGCAGGAATGTATTTAATTGCACTTCAAAGTATTCCAAGTATTGTATGGGTTCCTCTCGCGATCATGTTATTTGGATTTACGGAGTTTTCTGTCATTTTCGTTGTGGTACTAGGAGGAACCTTTGTCATGGCGATTAATGTTCGTTCAGCAATTCAGAACGTATCACCACAGCTTATTCGAGCAGCTAGAACGATGGGGACAAAAGGAATGGAATTATTTTATCGAGTAGAGATACCTGCTGGCATCCCCTACTTTATGACAGGTATACGACTTGCTTGGGCATTTAGCTGGCGTGCATTAATGGCTGGTGAATTGTTAAGTAATGGTCCAGGTCTAGGATATTCGCTAAGCTACGCGCAAGACTACGCGAGAATGGATCAAGTGATTGGTATCATTATAATTATTGGAGTAATCGGAGCATTTATGGATCATTTTGTATTTTCAAAGTTAGAACACACAGTAAGAAAGAGATGGGGACTATTAAGGTGAAAGGATGAATAACGAATGAATAAAATCGTAGAATTTATTTTCCTATTTTCATTAATTGCGAGCGTGTTAGCAGCTTGCGGAAATAATGAAACGGATGGTGAACAAAAAGAGATAACAATTGGTTACTTCCCAAACATTAATCATGTCGCTGGAATGGTAGCCGAGGAAAAAAATTTATATGCGGAAACATTACCAGATGGAACAAAAGTAAATTATCAATATTTTCCTGATGGTTCTGCCTTTATGACTGCATTAGAAACAGGTGAAATTGAAGGTGGTTTAGTTGGACCTGGTCCAGCTATGAATCATTTTGTTAGCGGTGCAAAAGTTAATATTGTCGCAGCTGGATCAACCGGAGGAACGGTGATTATGGCTCGAAATAATGCTGGGATAGAAACGCCCGACGACCTAGCTGGTAAGACATTTATTTCACCTCGCGTGGGATGTACGCATGATGTCCAATTCGAAGCACAAATGAAAGAAGAATACAACCTTACCTCTGATCGAGTCAATGGAGAAATGAAACATGTTACAGGCAAACCAGCAACCTACCATAGTATGTTTACTTCCGGAAAAATTGACGCCGCTACTGTCCCAGAGCCATGGGCTTCTGTCATAGAAGCAGAAGGCAGTGGAGAAGTGCTGATTGACACATCTGAAGTTGCCTGGGGAGAATCACTTCCAGCTGCCGTCTTTGTTACCTCGCAAGATTTAACAAAGAATAACCCTGAACTTGTTCAACATATCGTTGATGGACATAAAAAAGCGACTGAATTCATTCAAGAAAACCCAGAGGAAGCTAAAACAATAGCCATTGATAAAATTAACGAGATAACAGATCAAAAACTCTCGAAATCAGTCATTGATAATGCTTGGAAACGAATTGACTTCACTTACAATATAGAAGCGGATGTCTTACAGGATTTCTCTAATGCTTCCTATGATTTAGCATTTCTAAAAGAAAAACCTGACTTAAAAGGATTAGTTGACAAAAGTTTCATAGAATAACCAATCATCTCCCTGGAAAGAGCCTATCATGGACTTCCAGGGGATCTTTATTATTTCTTTCATAAGATAAGCACAAGGATGATTCCCCGTTTTCAGTTATTCACATATAATTACCTAGCCAACCGCTCCACTTTCTGCATTCAAGCATAACTGCTTTTTCACACCTTGATAGAGACGAAGATAAAAGTATCTTATTCCTATAATCATTGGAACGATTTCACTCGAACCCGTTCGGATGATTTGTTTACATTTAATAGGTTGTCTATCGCTTCGTAACAATGCTTCGCTTTCTTCAAGAGTCTACGTATGTTGACTGCACGTGTAAACGGATGGACGAAGAAGACTTGTATTTAATGTTACGAGTAACGATTGATATTACTACCCTTCAATCGGGAACAGAGCTCGTCTTAACGCATGAACTCGATTCAAACTGAAACTGGCTGGAATAACTGAGGACGCAGCTCGAATGACAGAACCACTTTTAAATAGCTTTAAAAGTAACTTTTCCATCCACTTCTTCTCTTCTCACTTTATCCATCGATTCCAAATAGAGTAACCTCGTTAACGTAGCCATAAATGAACTAAGTATTAAAATAATGTTTGTTGTACCATAAATCTCATAGCAAACTTGATGAGCGGTTTTTGCTTCATCTTTTACTGATGCAAATACTTGCTTTAAACGAGTAACATGTCTCTTCCTTAATTCTTCAATGCGATCACTCAAATGATAAATCGGATCACCATGACCAGGCAAGGCAATCGTGGTTGGGTAGTTCGTTAATAAGGATAAGGAATTAAAATATTCCTTCAAGGGATTAGCTTCTTCCCCAGTCCATAAACCAATTACAGGAGAAACATCTTTTAATATATGGTCTCCAATAATCATAAGCTGTTTATTGCGCTGATAAAAACAGAAATGATCCCAAGAATGACCTGGAGTCCATATTGTTTCATATTTCTCATCACCCAGTTTAATGTTTTCATCCTTCGTGAATATTCCATTCGGTTCAAAATTATAAATATCTGATTCATTTTCGCTTTTTTCCGGGAAATTAGAAACCCCATGTTTTCTTACCAGACAGGCTAATTTCTTCTTTGTATTTGTTTCTCTCCGACATTTCATTTCCTGATAGCTATAATCGGAAACATAGACAGGAATCTCATGAACTTGTTGAAACCATTTTGCAAGCCCAATATGATCCTGATGTGTATGTGTTAATACAATTTTTTCTATCGGAATGCCCTTATCTAATACATCATTCCATGTTCCTTTTGCTTCTTTCGAATTTGTTCCTGTATCAATAACTGTATACCCATGGGCTCCTTTTATTAAATAAGAATTAATCTCTCCCATCCCTTTTGGGAATTTCACCACTAATTTATGTATTCCCTCTGTTACAGTAACAAACATTGCCTTCCCCTCTTTTGATAAATCTGTAATTTCACAATTTACTGTGTTCTTCTATTATAGTTGACTTAGGTCAAATAATAAATAAAACAGCTCTTCCCTTTTATAAGGGAAGAGCTGTTTTATTTATCATCAGTGAATTACGAAATCATTACTTTGCAAATATCGTTCGTAAATTCTACTGGATCATTTACTGGCATACCTTCAATTAGTAAAGCCTGATTATATAATAGATTTGTATAGAGGACTAGCTTGTCTTTATCTGTTTCATGGGTAGCTTTTAAGCTTTGAAAAATTTCATGATGAACGTTTATTTCTAGGATTTTATCCGCTTTTACTTGCTGATTATTCGGCATTGTATTTAGTACTTTTTCCATTTCTAATGATATATCTCCATCTGCAGTCAAGCAAACTGGATGAGACTTCAAGCGCTTCGAAGCTCGAACATCTTTTACTTTTCCTGATAAATGTTCTTTCATGAAATGAAATAGTTCTTCATTTTCTTCTTGCTTCCCTTGATCCGTTTCTTCATTCGAATCTTCATCTATACCAAGATCGCCACTGGAAACGGACTTAAATTCCTTTTCTTGATAATTCATTAACATTTTAATTGCGAATTCATCAATTTCCTCTGTGAAATATAAAATTTCATATCCTTTATCCGCTACAATCTCAGTCTGTGGGAGTTTTTCAATACGATCAATCGATTCACCCGTGGCATAATAAATATATGTTTGATCTTCAGGCATTCGTTTTACATATTCATCAAGTGTTACCAGTTTCTTTTCCGTTGAAGAATAAAACATTAATAAATCCTGAAGTGTTTCTTTATTTGCACCAAAATCACTATAAACGCCGATTTTCAATTGCCTTCCAAAGGAGTCATAAAATGTTTCATATTTTTCTCGCTCCTCTCTTTGCAAATGAAGCAGCTGGTTTTTTATTTTCTTTGTAATATTTTTAGCAATGACTTTTAATTGGCGATCATGCTGGAGCATTTCTCTTGAAATATTTAGAGATAGATCTTCTGAATCGACCATCCCCTTGACAAAACTGAAGTAATCCGGAAGCAATTCACCACATTTATTCATGATGAGCACGCCATTCGAATATAACTCTACGCCTTTTTCGAATTCCTTGGAGTAATAATCAAATGGCGTATTTTCTGGAATAAACAGAATAGCATTATAACGTACAGTTCCATCTACATTGATATGAAGGGATTTTAATGGTTTATCAAAACCATATCGTTTCTCTTGATAGAAATTCTCATAGTCAGCTTCCGTTAATTCCTTTTTATTTTTTTTCCAAATTGGAACCATACTATTAATGGTTTCTTCCTCAACATAGTCTACATATTCGTCACTTTCATCATCTGTTGGTTTGCTTTTTGTGATATCCATTTTAATCGGATAACGAATAAAATCGGAATATTTTTTAATAATTTCCTTTAATTGGACTTCATCTAGATAAGCATCATAGGATTCATCTTCCGTGTTTTCTTTTATTTTTAACGTAATTTCTGTACCAATCTGTTCTTTGTCACAAATAGAAATGGAATATCCTTCCGTACCTGTTGATTCCCATTGATGTGCTTGTTCTTCATCCAGAGCTTTACTCTTCACTGTGACGTTATCAGCTACCATAAACGCAGCATAAAACCCTACACCGAATTGTCCGATAATATCGTGTCCATCCTTGATTTCGGTATCCTTCTTAAATGCAAATGATCCGCTTTTTGCAATTGTACCTAGATTTGTTTCCAATTCTTCCTTCGTCATACCAATTCCAGTATCAATGATTTTCAACGTTCGATCCGCTTTATTAGGAATAATTTGTATGTAATAATCAGCTTGATTAAAAGCTAAGTTCTCATCTGTTAAACTACGGTAATACATCTTATCCATTGCATCACTAGCATTAGAGATTAATTCTCTTAAAAAGACTTCGCGTTGAGAATAAATAGAATTTACCATTAACTCTAGCAATCTTTTAGATTCCGCTTTAAATTGTTTTGTTTCCAAGACGATCTCTCCTTTATTCTTACTAATTTGATCTATCATATGTTTAAATACCATAAACTATTTTTTCTGTCAATACAACAAGTAAAAACTCCCTTTAGTATAAAATAGGCTGGAAATTAGAGGAACCTGTAATAGATGTCCGAAACCATTTCCTCCCCATCATAATAAAGTAAAGAGAATTCATATTCAAAATTTATTACTTTAGGAGGTTGTTTATGAAACAGGTATTTATTATGTTACTAACAGTTGCAACAATTTTATTCGCTTCCCTCTCATCCGTACAAGCAAAATCACAACTAACTGGATGGGATTATGTTGGTTACTCTATCTTCTTTAATACTACTGGTATTGCAGAATCCACCGGCGGGGATTTTAAGTACTGCTTAGATGCAGGTCCTTCCGGCTGGTACAAGTTATGGGAAGATGACCCTGTAGGAGATGATTTTGTAGGAGAAAGATATTTATCCCATGGTGAATGTGCGATTTTTAGAAATATCGGCGGATTTGTAGATGGTTCCAATAACGAAGCTGAATTTTACGTGCAAAAAATTCACAGTACAAATGTAAAATCATATATGATTTTTTATGATTAAAAATAAGAGGCTGACCTAAAAGTCAGCCCCTTTATTCACCTTTAAATAAGCAATCCTGCAATTGCTGCACTTAATAAATTGGCTAATGTACCACCAATAATAGCTAAAAAAGCAAACCGAACTAAATCGTTTTTTCTAGACGGAGCGAGTCCGCCAATTCCTCCAATGAGCATACCCATACTAGCCAAGTTAGCAAAGCCGCATAAAGCAAACGTTATAACTGCAACCGTTTTATCTGAAAAATGGTTAATTTCAGCTCCAAAATTGCTAAACGCAACAAATTCATTTAATACGAATTTTTGACCAATAAAGGAACCTGCTTGTATCGCTTCATCCCAGGGTACACCAATTAGAAAAGCTAATGGTGCCATCGCATAGCCAAGAATCTGTTCAATGGTCACAGCCTCAAACCCAAACCAGCCACTGATCCATTCAAGACCAAGGTTAACCAATGCTATTAGGGATATAAACGCAAGCAGCAATGCCCCAATGTTTAATGCAAGCTTGAGCCCGATTAATGCACCATTAGAGGCTGCATCAACGATATTTTTTGCCTCTTTTTCAGACTCAGCGATAATCGCTTGTTCTTCCGTTGTTTCTGTTTCCGGTACAAGTATTTTAGCAATAAGTAATCCTGCAGGTGCTGCCATAAATGCCGCGGCTAACAAGTAATCTAATGGTACACCTAATAGGGAATATCCAACAAGAACCGTCCCTGACACAGAAGCTGTCCCCCCAGTCATAACTGCAAACAACTCCGACTTTGTCATTTTTTCTAAATATGGTTTTACAACAAGTGGTGCTTCTGTTACGCCTACAAAGATATTGGCAGCAGCTGACAATGATTCTTGCTTTGTTGTTTTTAACATAAAAGCCAAAAATCCACCAATTGCTCTTGTCAAAATTTGCATCACACCGATATAGAATAAAACAGATATAAGTGAAGAAAAGAATATAATAACAGGTAACACTTGGAAAGCAAATACAGTACCAATACCTTCTAATCCGAGCACACCGCCAAATAAAAAATTAATTCCTTCATTGGAAGTATTGATTATCTGCTCAACAATGGAAGTGATTTTCCGAAAAAAACTTCTACCCAATTCCCATTTCAAAACAATAAATCCAAATAAAAATTGCAGCACCAGTGCACCAAATACAGTTCGATAATTAATATTTCTTTTGCTTTTTGATAATAGAAATGCAATGATTAATATCACCAATATTCCAGTAATTCCCCAAATAATTTCCATCATGTAAACCTCACTTCGTTGTTTTCTAATTACGAACCAGATGATAATACGTCGATTAATTTATCTTTAAACGCTCTCCTGTCCACTGCTTCGCAAACACGAACATTTGGCGCTTTTCCAGAACGGTTATTCATATCAACGAAGCAATATCCTCTCGTTAGCTCTCCTTTTATTTCAATATCTACGTAGTAACTACTTGCCTCCACCATTAATTCTTCGTGTGCAGCAACAGCAACTAATAAAGTATCTGGATGTGTAGTTCCATTAATTTTATGAATGGATGGATTAAAGCGCATAACAACTTGATTAATATCCATAAAAAAATCAGATCTAGAAGTTCCTAAAGATGCTATTTCTTGATGGTCTTCATCAGTCATCACCGAATATTTCGTACACATATCCCAGCCAACCATCGTGATGGGAATACCAGCATGCAAAACAATTCTTGCCGCTTCAGGATCAACCCAAAAATTATACTCTGCTGCAGCAGTAATATTTCCTAAAGAATTATTAGTTCCACCCATAATATAGATGTGCGGAATATCCTTTACGATAGATGGATCCTTTTTTATTGCCATAGCAATATTGGTCAATGGGGCAATTGCCAGTAATTCAATTTCACCAGGGGAGGCTTTTACCGTTCTAACAATAAAATCAACAGCATGCTCCGCTTCAGGTCGTTGACTTGCTTTTTCAAAAAACGAATCCCCCATCCCGTCTTTGCCATGAACATCCTCAACGGTGCGATGACTATCTTTTCCAGCAGACAAAATAGAGCGCTCATGGCCTTTATATACCGGTACCTTATAATTAGGTTGAAATACTTGAATGGTATATAATGCATTTTCTACCTCTTGTTGAAATTCTACATTTCCTCCAGTTATTGTGACTCCTTCTACTTTAAAGTGATGTAGAGCAGTAAGTAATGCGATCGTGTCATCACCAGCAGTATCTGTATCAATAATCACCCTTCTCATGTATATCAGCTCCTTTCATGTTGTCTTGATAAGCTTGTAATATAACCAAAGAATTGCTCTCGATCTACTTCATATACCAAATTAACTGCTCGCCCTTCTTCTGAAATCTCTGTTTTGCCTTGACTCGCACCTTGAGGGTGAACTGTACAGTTAACTTGTTTTTTCTTAACTAGATCACTTTTGCCAATGGTAGCCGTTGTAAGCACATCCCAAAGAAAATACGTAGAGTTCGTTTGGAAATGTACGAGAGGTGGGACCATTGCATAGCATTGTCCTAAGAAATCGATTCCGATGTCCTTTCGCTCTGCAGCCCATTGGTTTCTTACATCAACTGTAAGTGGCACCATATTCGTGCTTTCCAATGCAATTAAATCTATTTCAATATTGCTTTCCCACACTTTTTGCACAGCCTCTGGGTCCCAAAACGCATTCCATTCAGCTGAGCCATCATGTTCAGGCTCCTCCACATTCCCTACATCAAGAAAGGTACCACCCATCCATGCTAGTTTTTCAATATTTTCTTCAATTTCAGGTGCTTCCTCTAACGCTCGTGCTAGATCTGTTAGAGGTCCAACAAAAACAAGTGTTACTGGTTCATTACTTTGCTGAATTTGTTGAACCAAATGCTTATGTGCTGGAAGTTCCGCTTCTTTTGTACTTATTGGTAAGTTTTCATTGAGGATTGGTAAGGCATCGACAAAAAAAGCATGCATTCGCCAATCCTTTGGAAATGGATTTTTCCCACGTGAGGTAGATGCAGCAACTTCAATTTTGTCACCATTCCCAAAACGATCGATTATTTTTCGACTCGCATACATTGCCGGCTCTAAATAACAATCTGCAGGAATGACCCCCACTCCTAATAAATCAATATCTTCCATTTGCAATAATAAAAATAATGAAATTAAATCATCGACGCCACCATCATGATTTAAATAAACCTTCTTTTTCATAAAAAGTCCTCCCCAAAAATGGTTTGATTTTTTAGTGAACGTTCCTATTATAAAAAAGTCCAGTCATTAATACAAGTTTTTGTTCGTTTTTTAATGTTTTTTAATGCGATAACAAACGAATAAAACTTGTTATTTAATTTAAATCCAAACAATATAACATAGACAACTACCATAAATTATTTTTTTAACATATACCGAACAAAAAAGTAAAAAGCTCTTGAAAGAGCTTTTTACTTATGATTCTGCCTAAAATGCTCTATTTCTTGGCGAGCATCATGTAAATGTTCTTGAGTCTGTTGAAATTGGGGATTTTCTAACGCTTCATTTCCAAACCGATCCTGCGCAGCCTTTAAATGCTCCTCGGCTTGACGTAACTGCTGCTGAGCTTGTTCCAACTGATCCATATCCCCATTCGTTTTTGCCTGTTCCATCATTTGATATGCTTGTTTTACTTGAATGGTACACTTTTCAATCTCCTGATGTTGATTTTGCCCTGACATCGAAATTCCTCCTAGCATAAATACTGTTTCCCTATATATTTCCTTTATTTTCTAAAACTATGTATTTCAATTAGCTGCATTATTTTTACATCTATTTAAAGCAATCCTTGCAGATATATCGTGGATCATATAATTTCACAAAAGTTTTAAACAACTTACTGGTAAGAATTCCAAGGATAATTACGAATAAAAAAGAACTGCCTCCTACGCAGTTCCTTAAGAATGGATTTTCTTATCATATAAGATTTTACCAGGATTTAAAATATCCGCCGGGTCTAATGTTTTCTTAATTTTTCGCATCACTTCTAATGCTTTTCCATGCTCTTTTTCTTGATATTTTGCTTTACCAACACCTACCCCATGTTCCCCCGTACAGGTTCCGCCTCTATCCAAAGCATAGGCTACGATTTTTTCATTTACTACATTAGCTTTATCTATATCAGCCGATTTATTTACATCAACCATTAATAAGATATGATAATTACCATCACCAACATGACCTACAATTCCGCCGTCAAGGCCAGAAGCTTCAATCGCTGCCCTTGCATCCTTAATTGCTCCAGCTAGTTCAGATATTGGGACACATACGTCAGTAACCATCTGTTTTTTTCCTGGGAAATTATGCAAATATGCGTATGCCGCATTATGTCGCGCCTCCCATAATTGCTGTCTAGCAGCTGTATCTGATTCAAAATCTAAGGATCGGCAGTTTAAATCATGCAGAATTTCTTTGGCAAACGCTACATCTTGTTGTAATCCAGCCTCATTTCCATGGAATTCAAGGAATACAGTTGGAACTTCCGGATAATCTGTCTCACTAAATAAATTAATTTGTTTCATTGATTGTTCGTCAACCAACTCTACTCTTGCTACTGGAATACCCGCTTGCAAAATACTAATGACAGCAGATACAGCTTCATCTAATGAATGAAAAGCGGCTCTTCCTGCCATTGTTTTTTCAGGAATTCCATGCACTTGAAGTGTAAGCTCTGTAAAACATCCTAAGGTGCCCTCTGAACCAACAAATAATCCATTTAAATGGTAACCTGACGAAGACTTAGCTGCCATCCCACCGGTATGGATAATCGTTCCATCTGCAAGCACTACTTCTAAGTCTCGAACTTGATCTCGCATAATTCCATATTTTACTGAGGTAGTTCCACTTGCATTTGTTGCAGCCATGCCCCCTAGGGTTGCGTCTGCTCCTGGATCAACCGAGAAAAATAACCCATGTGACTTTAATTCTTTTTCCAATTGTTTTCTGGTTACTCCTGGTTGGACTTTAACAAGAAAATCATCTGGTCGAATTTCCAATACTTTGTTCATCAATGAATAATCCATAACAATCCCTTTATCATAGGGAATCATACTTCCTTCTAAGCTCGTTCCCAAACCATACGAGACAACTGGCACCTCATATAACGCTGCAAGCTTAATAATATCACTGACTTCTTCCGTATTTTCAGGAAATACCACCACATCTGGCCGTGCTGGTGTATGGTACGATTCATCCGAGCTATGCTGGTCTAAAACGGTTTCATTATTCGTCACACGATCGTTTGGTAAAATCTGATGCAAAGCCTCTAATAGTTTCAACCCCATCTTCCTTTCAAATCGTCTCATTTATTTATAGTTTATCACATTTAATACCTATACGTTATTGAAGAGATTTATTTCTGGATGATATCATTTACTAATAAGAAAGGGGATTGGGATGCATTTTTCAGCATAAAAAAGCTTGCAGAGAACTACAATTAATTCCCTACAAGCAGTGATCACTTTCTATATACAACTCGTGTCTTACAAATGATATCATGGAGAGCTTTTTTCTCTTCATTCCAACCTGCCATCATAAAACCAATCAATAATGGAATTGCAGAAAGGAAATAACTTAAATACCGTCCAATTGATTTCAATATACTTATCTGCGACATATCCGTATTAACAACTTGAATATTACAGATAATTTTTCCTGGTGAGCCTTTCCATTTACTCGCCGTTAATATAATCATAAATAAAATGATATAAATCGCAGACGCCCATGAATCCGAAGTGGAAGTCTCCATTTCAGCTTGCGAATACAAAAATACAAAATCCTCATCGTTAATAATGAATGCAATAATAGCTGCCAATACAGACAATAATAACGAATCTACGATACTTGCTAATACCCGTATCCAGAATCCAGCTGGCTTTGTTTCAGCCATTTAATAACCTCCTTGATGCGTTACTTTGTTGTTCGTTTAACCTATTTTCTCTGCTACTCACCTGTGCAATCGATAGATGTACTTTAACCAAAATGGCTCATATGTACGCACGTACTTCATAAAGGGACATAAACAGATAAATACCATAGCATTATACCTACCAAGAAGAATAGGACATACGTAATCGTCCCTGATTGTCTTCTAGATGCCACACCCGTTTCCTATTGTTTATTATTTCAATACGGTCATCTTGTTAGATAGTAGAACGATATTACCTTCGTAAGCAGGCCTATTTTGTTGACAGTTTTTATCATTGTCATCTGTCCGTTCCCTTCCTAAGAACTTCATTTCTTTATTTTATATGTTTGATATGCAAATTAAGAAATTCGAGTACCGTTTTTCACTTCTTCTCCTGGATTCAACAGTACGACATCGCCTTTTTCCGGCACCCCACCTAATACGAGCACTTCTGATTTAAATCCAGCAATTCGCATAGGCGGGAAGTTAACAACTGCTGCTACTTGCCGACCAATCAAATCTTCTGGTGTATAACGTTTGGTTATTTGCGCAGACGATTGTTTCATACCAAGCTCTCCAAAATCAATAAATAATTTAATTGCGGGATGCTTAGCCTCTGGAAACAGTTCCGCCTTTCTTACGGTTCCAATTCTCATATCAATTTCCATAAAATCGTCAATAGTAGCCAAGTTTATTCCTCCATTCCATTTTCTATATAATTAATTCGCTAAACCCTCACCTAATCCCTGTTTATATAGGAAACTAATCATTTCTAACCTACGAAGTAAGATTTCCTATCCTATCATGTCAAAATATCCTGTTAGATAATCTAACAAATCGAATGACAAGACAAGAAAATTATTCTAATCTGTTACTATCATCATCTACAGATTGGAGGGAATAACATGATATTTCGCTGGTTCATACAGCTTGGGATAATAAATTTGTTTCTTCTTTTGGGTTATGGAATAGCAGCTGTCATGCAACTTCCACTACCAGGGAGTATTATTGGTATGATTCTATTATTCTTTTTCTTATTAACGGGGGTTATACGACTGGAATGGATTGAGAAGATATCTAACTTTCAATTAAAGCATCTGACACTTCTTTTCATTCCTCCGCTCGTCACCTTATTTCTTTCCACCGGTTTTATACAAATACTCCAATGGAACATCTTATTTATACTTCTAGCAAGTAGTATATGTTGTTTATTAGGTACAGGATTTGCTGTAGAGCTATATGAAAAAAGAAGAAATGTAGAATGAGCTTTTTCATTTTTAACATACTTCTTGCAATTACGATTACTATTAGCTGCTATTTACTTGGACTATTCTTATTTAAAAAATACAAAAAATCTTGGTTAAACCCATTATATACTGCTTCCGTTATGGTTGTCATCCTATTACTATTCACACCTATCAAAGGAGAGAGCTATCAGGAAGGAATTGAATTATTCAGCCTGTTATTATAGTTAACCATCGTCTCACTAGCTGTTCCATTATACAAACAGTGGGAATTCCTTAAACGAAATTATCAAAAAATCTGTCTTGGTGTGATATGCGGAACGGGACTAGGAGTTCTTGCAGTGATTGGTTTATCTCACTTCTTTCATTTACAAGATCAACTGCTAGCTTCACTAATTCCGCGCTCTGTCACATTACCAATTGCCCTCACCATATCTAGCGATCTTGGTGGTCTAGGTTCAGTTACTGTCCTGTTTGTAATTACTTCTGCCTTATTATCACTTATTATAGGTCCTGATTTATTAAAGAAAGCAGGTATTAGGAGTAAATCTGCCAAAGGATTGGCTATGGGTACTTAGGCACAAATGTTAGGAGCAAATCGATCTTTAATATGGGGAGAAGAAGAAGGTGCAATGGGGAAGTATCGCAATGACGATATCTGCCTTATTTCTTGCAATAATTGTACCGCTACTGGCTTTTATCTCATAAATTGAACGGTAAATGCAAAATGTTTATGGAGGCGAGTCAATGAGAAATCAGCTTCGTGAGGGAATTGAAGAAGCGAAATTGTATTATATTTTAAAACTTAAAGATGCGGGTGTCATTGAGGATAAAAATAAGAAGATGAATAATCTCACATTGAGTGAACTACAGCGATTGGTTAAATTTTATCAGTTATAAGTTATTCGGAAACTATCCAGGATAGTTTCCGTTTCTATTCACTTCCCAATCATTATGTTAGGAAACCTAACATAAAAGTGAGATAATGACTGTATTGTCCGAAAATTACGTCGATTAATTCTTCAGGAGGGAAACAAAATGATATCCTATAAAGATAAAAAAGTAATTACAATTGGTATTGTACACGAACTTACTGGCCTATCAGAAAGGAAAATTCGCTATTATGAAGAGCGCGGACTATTATTTCCAGAACGAAGTAAACGGGGAACCAGAAAATATTCTTTTTCAGATATAGAATTGTTAATGAAGATTGCTGATCTACGTGAAGACGGTGTTCAAACCACTGAAATTAAACGTGACATGATTCGAGAAAAAAGAAAGAAAGACATTCGAAGTGAAATGTTACAAGGCCAATTAAACGCTCACTTTAATCGGCGTCCATAAATTTTCGAATTCTCTCCTTATAAAAACGACTACATTTAATGCAGTCGTTTCAAATTAGATTTATGAACGGATTTGCCCTGTACCATGTATAAAGAATTTGCTAGATGTTAATGCTGGAAGCCCCATCGGTCCTCTTGCATGTAATTTCTGTGTGCTAATGCCAATTTCTGCACCATATCCAAATTCGAAACCATCTGTAAATCTTGTTGAAGCGTTATGATATACAGCCGCAGCATCAACATGTGTTTGAAAGTAGATAGCGTGATTATCATTTGCTGTAATAATTGCTTCCGAATGCTTTGTTCCATAAGCATTAATATGATTAACAGCTGAATTGCAGTTTTTTACGACACGTACAGCAATTGCTAAATCAAGAAATTCTGTGTACCATATTTCTTCTAATGCTTGTTTAGCAAAAGGGAAAGCCTCACATACGATATCATCGCCATAAATTTCCACCTTATTTTCTCGTAATGTATCAAGAAGTTCTACACCATGATGATTAAACCAATCCTCATGAATCAAAACAGTTTCAATCGCATTACATACAGATGGTCGTTGTATTTTCGCATTAATTGCAATATCCTGAACCATCTTCACATCGGCTGTATCGTCAATATAAACGTGACAATTACCAGCACCTGTCTCTATTACTGGTACGGTAGATTCCTTAATCACCGTTTCAATCAAATTTTTCCCGCCTCTTGGAATTAATACATCCAAATATTCATTTAATGTAAATAATGCTTTTGCAGAATCTCTATTTGTATTTTCAATTAACTGTACTGCATCTACAGAAAGATTGCTAGTAGATAATGCTTGATGTATCGAATGGACTAAAGCTTGGTTAGAATATTTAGCAGAGGAGCTGCCTCGTAATATTACTGCATTCCCAGTTTTGACAGCAAGAGTTGCAGCATCGATGGTAACATTTGGTCTTGCTTCATAAATCATACCGATAACTCCGATTGGTACACGCTTCCTTTCAATTAGCAATCCATTATCCTTTTCAATCGACTCAAGCACGTCACCAATTGGATCGGCTAAATCAATTAATTGGTAAATGGCATTATACATTAATCGGATTCGATCTTTATCTAACATAATTCGATCTATTAAAGATTCATTTAGGCCATTAGTACGGCCATCAACAATATCTTTTTGATTTTCGCTTAATATATAATCCAAATCCTGTATTAATTGATCTGCGATTAATTGCAAAGCCTTATTTTTATCTTCGGTAGTCACCCCATTTAATTGATAACTTGCGACTTTGGCTAACTTTCCTTTCTCCAGAACTTCTTCCATTATCTCTCCTCCTCTAAATGTTATCTTTATTATTTCAACCTTACCCAACGATCACGATGGATAACGCGTGATGATAAACAGCTATTATCTGTATTTCTTTCTTCCATTTCTTTGTTCACAATGGCAGCTGAACAACTGACTTCCCCTTTTCCAATAAGCCCCTTTATTCCATAAACTTCCACCACGTCTCCTTCTTGAAAGGTTCCTTTGATTTTTTTTATTCCTGCGGAAAGAAGACTTGCTCCTTGATATAAGATTGCTTTCTCTGCCCCTTCATCGACATAAATTTTCCCCATCGTCTCTGAATGAAGTGCTATCCACTGCCTATTTGTATTAACAGTTACTTTCGATTTATTAGAAATGTATGTACCATCCCCATCGCCACTAATAATTTCGAGGAGCTTTCTCTCCCCTTCACCTGTACCAATAAATACATTAACACCTAAAGATAAAGCCATTCGTGCTGCTTCCAATTTTGACTTCATCCCACCGGTACCTACAGAAGACCCGTTTGATTCAGCAGCGGCAATCATTTCCTCTGTGATCATCTCTAGATAATCATACTTAACAACATCTGGGTTGGTACGCGGATTACCATTATATAAACCATTTATGTCCGTTAACATCATTAATTGATCTGCATGAACAATACCACTTACTAATGCTGAAAGCATATCATTATCTCCAAATGTAAGCTCATTTATAGACACCGTATCATTTTCATTAATGATTGGAATGACGCGTCGTTCCAAAAGTTCCATCATCGTATTGAATACATTTTTGTATCTACTACGTGTAGTAAAATCTTCTCTAGTTAGTAGTAATTGGGCAGCAGTTAACCTAAACTCAGCAAACTTCTCCATATAGGTTTGAATTAATAATCCCTGCCCTACCGCTGCAGCTGCTTGCTTTCCTTTTACCGTTACCGGCTTTGAAGCATAGCCGATTTTAGAAAAACCGGAAGCAACTGCCCCAGAAGATACTAACACAACATCATGATTTTGTTGACGAAGTCTAGCAATTGCTTCCACATGCTCCGTCAATTTCCTTTTATCTAGCTCACCTTGTGGATTAGTTAACGAACTACTTCCAATTTTGACTACAATTCTCTGTTTACTCATACTGTATGCCCCTATCCTTCTGTCTTCTTTCTATAGATGTTTAACTAAGAACCAGCTATCTAATATAATTAAAATGAAAGTAATATATAAAAAAAGCCCTATTCGTCCTGCTACTCAGGACGAAAGAGCTTTTCTTCCGCGGTACCACCTAATTTGGATGATTACATCCCGTCTTTTTGCGTTAACGCCATGCAAAGCGCCTGCTTTATGCAGGACTCAGAAGGCGCGTTCTGTGACAATAAGTGAAGTGGCTTCCAGCTAATAACCCACTCTCTCTGGCCACCTATTTCTACCACATACTATTCCTTCCTTACCGTTCAAGTATGTTTTTTTAATATTATGGATAGAAATAGCACTTATGTCAACTGTTTTTTCAAAATTAATGCAAATTACTTACTTATCTGTACTGATTTCGGTTGAGATCTTTTAATAAAGAATGACAAGATTAGGGCAATGATTGCAAACACGCCTGCAACAATAAAGGACACATTTACACCATGGATCATACCATTTAACCCTTCTTCAGGTATTGCACTATTTGTCATAACCGAAACTAACAGTGCTGTACCAACTGCACCAGCAACTTGTCGCATGGTATTATTCATAGCTGTACCATGTGGAATTAAATTCACTGGTAGCTGGTTTAATCCAGCTGTTGTAACAGGCATCATTACCATAGCAATTCCAAACATACGAATTGCATTAACGGTGGCAAGATAAGTAAACGTTGTATCTGCTGATAAATTTGAAAACATAAATGTAGTCACGGTAACAATCGTTAATCCAATAATGGAGAGCCACCGCGCCCCAAACTTATCAAATAAACGCCCCGTAATTGGGTTCATAACTCCCATAAGCACAGCACCAGGTAATAACATTAACCCTGATTCCAATGCAGTAAACCCAAGCATATTTTGAGCGAGTAATGGTAATACAACTGCTGCTCCAATCATCGCTATGAATGTAACCATACCTAAAACGGTTGTTAAAGTGAAAATACTATTTTTAAATACCCGGAATTCAAGGATTGGTTGTTCCAGCTTCATTTGTCTCCAAATAAAGAAGAAGAGCGTGATTGCACCTATAACTAGAGAAAGAATAACCTCGAAGCTTCCCCAGCCGTTATTACCAGCACTACTGAATCCAAATAATAGTCCTCCGAACCCTAACGTTGAAAGAACAATGGATATCATATCCAATTTTGGGAATGTACGATTTGTAATATTCTTTAATATAAAGTAAGCAATAATAATATCAACAATAATGATTGGCAATATAATATAGAACAGACTTCTCCACGGAAAATGCTCTACTAACCAGCCGGATAACGTTGGTCCAATGGCTGGAGCAAATGCGATAACCAACCCAAACATCCCCATTGCTGAACCGCGTTTTTCAACAGGAAATATTAGGAATAATATAGTCTGCATTAATGGCATAATAATACCAGCAGCGGCAGCTTGTGCAACACGTCCAGCCATCAAGATACTGAAATTCGGAGCGATTGCACAGATCACTGTTCCCACCGCAAATATCGTTAATGCAGTCAAGAACAATCCTCTTGTTGTAAAACGTTCAATTAAAAATGCAGTAATTGGAATCATTATTCCATTAACAAGCATAAAAATGGATTGCAACCATTGTGCTGTATTAGCGTCTAATTGCAAGTCTGCCATAATATGAGGCAAGGCTGTGGCTAATAATGTTTGATTTAAAATAGCAACAAAAGCACCAGATATAAGAACAATCATTAGCGGTACTTTATTTACAGAAGTTGGATTATTTGCTTCTGAAACATTGTTGTCCACCATAAAATCTTCCTTCTTTCTTTTAGAATTCTTTTTAATCTTATGGATGCCTCAGCGACAGCTTTTTATACATACGTATTACCTGTGGTAGAGCTATAAAGCACCCTAATTTAGACTCAAAGTTTAGTCATAAACATCATCATACCATATCGAAAATACATTACAAACTAAAATGTTTCAACCACTATGTAAAAAATTCAATCCATTTTCTCATTCATAAAAAAACGAGCATCCTTGCTCGTTTTTCCTATTTCCGAAGTTCTCTATGAGAAGCATGAAAATGAAGCTTGCCATTCTTAAATGGATAAAGGTTTAGTTCTGCCGCTTCCGTAGCATGATTTACAATGATTTCCTCCATTAACTCATTGGCACTTTTTCCGCTTGTAAGTATCCCAAGTTTTTCGGCTGTGGTATATAATTTTGCTTCATGAATAGCATGTACTAAAGCTTTTACTTCTTCCCCCTTCGTTTCAATCCCTAGCTCTTGCGCCTCTTTTTTTACCGAATGTGCAAGAACTTCTTTCTTCAGCTCCTTGATACTTTTGCCTTGTTGTTCAATTCCTAATTGTTGCGCTTTATTTTTAATCATTGCTTCATGAACTTCTTTCGCCAGATTCTCTTGCGACTTATTGTTTGTAGCTATTCCTAGTTCTTTCGCTTTGTTTATAACTTTTTGATGATGAACTTCTTCCTTCAGTTCTTTAAATGATTTTCCTTTTGTTTCTACTCCCATTTCTTTTGCATTTTTTAGAATGGTTGTTTTTATAATTTCCTTATGAATTTCTTTTGTTGACTTATCTTCTACCTTAATTCCTAATTCTTTCGCCTTTTGATGAAGTAACGCCTTATGAACATCGTTTGCTTGCTTGGAATGATGCATGTCCGATAATCGGATGTCTAAAAATTCTGCAGAGACCGAATTCCCACCTGCTACCAAAGCAAAAATCGCAATCATACTTAATAGTAATATTTTTTTCATCTTCTTACATCCTTTCTATATCCTCTCAAGAAAATAGCTTACCCATTTGTTACAAAATCATTTATTGATTTTATGAAACAAAAATGATGTTTCATCGTATGTAGATTATATAAAGTGTTATAAAAAAGAAAGGAGTAACAAATGAAAAAAGCGATTTTTATTCTACTGTCCGTTTTATTTATCGGGAGCTTAACTGGATGTTCTTTTCTAGAAGAAACAACGAATTCAGTCAATTATGTGAATGAAACATCAGATTATATAAATGATTTAAGTGAATTTGCAAACGAAGCAACACAACTTCCAGAAGAAGAGCTTGTCATAAAGCTAGAAGGTCTACAAGATACAATAAAGGATTTTCTTACGATAGAACCACCGAGCCTGGCTGAAGATATTCATCAGAAATTAGAATCTCAAAGCCAAGCATTATTGGATGCAACAAATGGTATCATTGATCAAGGAGAAATTGCCGTTGAACAATTTAAGGAGTCAGAAGTATATCAAACAATGGAGAATATTATCGAATTCCAATCACAAATTGAACAATTGGAATTATAAGAATGTAACGAAAGCACCGTATCTTCATGGACCGAAATGAACATAATATCTACCAAGAGATAACTCGGGTAAGCAAAAATCTCATCGCGCCTACCCGAGTGCTTTTTCATTATAGAAACTCAAAGTACCTGAAATTAGTCATAGAATGTCATATGCTTTTTCGCCTGCTTATAATAGTCCAATCGATCTGCCAGGGTACCTGTATGAAACTCAAATTTATGCCCGTCCGGATCTGTAAAATAAATCGATTGCTTATCGCGAACATCGCGTTGTCTACCTTGCAATATAGAAACGTTTAAACTCCCTAACCGATCGTACATCTGCTGAAAATCTTTTTCTTCAATAGAAAAAGCAATGTGTGTATAAGACTCCTGAATTTCTTCTCGCGGAACATTCTTCTCCTCATTTAAAGCTAGCCATAGCCCATTCAAATCAAAATAAGCCGTACTTTTCCCTTTCACTAGAAGTTTTGCATCAAACACGTGCTGATAAAAATCAATAGAGACTTCCAAATCAGAAACTGAAAATAGCAAATGATTAATTCCTTTTATTCCCAAGTTTTGTCCCTCCTTTTCATTATGATACAAAAAAACTTACCTTCAAAAAATAAATTTTTGAAAGTAAGTGTTAAACTTGCATGTTTAATTCATTAAAAAACTTTTGTTTTCTCTACCCAATCGATAAAGTTATCAACTACGGAATCTACAAATTCAATTGTTGGCTCATCGGTAAGCTTGCCTTGCTCATCCATTTTTTCATGAACAGAACCAATGAATACTTCATTGCCTGGCAATGTCAATGCACCAATCCCTGGAGCTTGTAAGATTTGACGAAGGTGCATTTGCGCACGGATCGTTCCCATTGCACCCATAGAAGCACCAACGATCATGACTGGTTTTTTCACTAATACTTGTTCTACTCTCGAGAACCAATCAAGCGCATTTTTTAACATTCCTGAAATAGAACCATTATATTCTGGTGTTGCAATAAGTACACCATCACTCATTAAGATTTTATTTCGAATTTCTTTCACAATTTCAGGTGGATTGTATTCCTCATCCTGATTATAAAAAGGAAGCTGATCAATAGGTAGAATCTCAACCTCTACTTTATTCGTATATCTTTTTTGTAAAAAGCGAGTCAGCTTCAAGTTGTATGAATCTTGGCGGTTACTTCCGACCATTGCTACAATTTTCATCTCGTATTCCTCCTGTTAGTTATTAAAAATAATCGCATAATATATTGTTACAAAAATCACAGGAAACATCAAGAGATCTGTTTCATTTATGAAACAGATTAGAAAAACCATAAATGCCCTATGCAGGATGTCCATGTACATCGAGTACATTACTGATTAGTTTCCTCTAGTCGAGCCCCTCCATATTGTTGATTTCAACCATTTTTAAAGGCGAAGCTCAGAAACGCTTCGCCTTTTATTAATCTCCTGGATATTTTTTGGATTTTCGTTTATTTAAATATTTTTTTATTACCGGATAGATAATGGGACCATATTTTATTAGTTTTCTAATTAACCTTTTCATCGTATTTCCTCCAATTTATTTATATTTCTATCATACCTTAATTCTCAAGAAGTTAAACCAAACCTTTATATTGATGCATTATTCTCTATTAACGAAAGTATTATAATAAGTGTACAAAACCCAAAAAACAGCGGAAGAAAAAAGCACCATTTTATAAATAAATCTGATCAGTAAAACGCTGCCAAATCAACTTTAATGTAAATTTTCAATAAAGATATTGATTTTATTATACTATGAGTATAAAATAGGTTAGTATTATATTAAAAAATTACTCTTCAGAATGAAAGAAGGAATGAACAATTGGAAGCACATTCTATTGAAAAACGTCCACCCTATGGAATGATCGCTATTTTATTTATTGGAGCATTTGTTGCCATATTAAATGAAACGTTATTAAATATAGCATTGCCGTCAATTATGGCCGAATTTGATGTAAGTCCATCCGCCGTACAGTGGTTAACAAATGGATATATGCTGGTAAACGGAATTCTTATTCCAGCAAGCGCATTTTTTATTCAGCGGTTTACCAATAAAAGTTTATTTATAACTGCCATGGCTCTATTTACAGCTGGAACACTAACAGCTGCCCTTGCCTCTTCATTTGGAATACTACTTGTAGCTCGAATGATTCAAGCGGCCGGTTCAGCAGTGATGATGCCATTATTAATGAATGTCATGCTAACCGCATTTCCAGTCGAAAAACGAGGTACAGCAATGGGAACCTTTGGTTTGGTAATGATTGTTGCACCTGCAATTGGCCCAACATTATCTGGTTGGATTATTGAACATTATGATTGGAGAACGCTATTCTATATTGTACTGCCGTTTGCTGTATTTACACTAATCTATGCAATCGTTAAATTAAAAAATATTACCCCGCAACGAGCCATTAGACTTGATATCCTGTCCATTATTTTATCAAGTTTAGGTTTTGGTGGGTTACTTTATGGATTTAGTTCAGCAGGAGAAAGCGGATGGAATGATCCATCTGTTTATGGAACGATTATTGTTGGAGCCTTGTCTGTCATTGGCCTTATTCTTCGTCAATTACGAATGGATGATCCAATGTTAGAGTTTCGAATCTTTAAGCATTCGATGTTCGCATTATCATCCGCTATCTCCATTGTCCTTGCTGTAGCAATGTTCTCAGCAATGATTTTAATGCCTATTTACGTACAGACGATTCGTGGCATTTCTCCACTAGATTCTGGGTTATTAATGCTACCAGGAGCACTTGTGATGGGAATTATGTCACCAATTACAGGAAGATTATTTGACAAATACGGGCCAAAATTGTTAGCAATTACGGGTCTATTCATTACCATTGCAACAACCTATTTCTTTAGCCGTCTAGATATGGAAACTGCTTATGGTACGATCATGCTTCTATACACGGTTCGTATGTTCGGAATGTCAATGGTCATGATGCCTGTTATGACAAATGGCTTAAACCAACTACCAATTAAAGATAACCCGCACGGAACTGCAATGAATAATACCCTACAACAAGTGTCAGGAGCGATTGGTTCTGCACTATTAATTACAGTAATGAATAATCGCACAGAAAGTAAGGCAACTGAGTTGGGTGAGCAAGCAATGGCAAATATGGATCCGAGTGCTGTTCCTTCTGACCAAGCGATGGCAGAAATGCAAGCCCAAATTATGAATGAGGCAATGTTAAGCGGAATTAACTTTACCTTCTTCATATCAACCATAATTGCAGTAGGAGCATTGATTTTAGCTCTATTTATGAAACGTGTTGATACAACAGAAAGTCAAAAACAGCAACAGGAGATGGCAATGCAACAAGCAGAAATGCAAGATAGTCAGCAAACTCCCGTTCCAAATCAGTCATAATGGAAAGACAAATACCTGGTGAGCAGATCACCAGGTATTTGTCCTTAGCATGAAATAGTTCTCTATGTGAAATAGTAAATGGACGATACTCTGAAATAAATTACGTTGCGAAGGGCTCTTCCAATCTTCTGGAACTTCAGCCATTAACCACATTACTTCATCTAAAAAAACATGTTCTACTGCTTTTTTCCAAAAATGTTTCTCCTCCATAGTTAATCTTACATACTCTGTATAACCATCCATAAATATGTACCATTCATCAGGAGTGAATGTACGATCGGGGGCTGTTTCTAATTCATTATGAAACAATAATAAAACGAGAGCTAAATCAAAAATACGTGGAATCCATGTAGCGTTATCTGGGTCAATTAAAAAAGGCTCAGGTGTATATACTAAATTATTTGCTTTATAATCATGGGGTGTTGCAACATGTGGTAATTTAGCATGTTTGATTTCATCTTGTTGTCCCACCACTTTTAATAATCGCTTTCTTAATTTAGGAACCTGAACATCCTCCTTATATGGCATTGCATATCTCCTAATTGCCGCCATACTTTCTTCCACTTCCTCTATTGTAAAATCATACACATTGTATTCTGGAAGCTGATAGGTATTCGTACTCTCCGATAGTCTATGAATGGAACCAAGTAATCTACCTGCTTCTTTAATCGACTTTTCCGAGGCAATGTAACCTTCACCTTCTATAAACGGATATGCCACATAACACGCATCCTCCATCTCTATTGGATTCTCTCTGTCCAATACAACCGGGGTGACAATATCAATCTTGTTTTTCCTTAAATGCAATAAGTACTTCATTAACCTTTTCGCTTTTTCTAATGGTTGCTGTGTTCTCTTTATAATTATATTTCCTGTAGTATGTTGAACTTTATAAACTGGAGAGAACGGATAAATACTTATTGGTGCTTCATCCGTCTTAATTCCAAAATGCTTCATTATTTTACTACTATTCATTTGATAATCCCTCTACATTACCTGCAAATTGGGCTTAATCAGCCAAAACCTTGGTAATTCCTTTCGTAAGATTCATGTTTATTTCATACATTGTTTAAAATTATCACTTCACTCACTCCATACATCAAATTGCTTACCATTAGGATCAGAAAAGATAAAATTCCTACCAGCATGTCCTCTGTTTTCAATAGGACCTACTTTTATATGATGACTGGATAATTCGCTATGTAGCTTTAGTAAATCAGTTTATCCATTGAATTCAAACGACAAGTGAAAAGCATTCTTGACCACGTTGATCTAAAAAATTTTTGACCGTCCGTCGCTTTCACTAGACAAAAACTTTGGCCTGCCATATTAAGAATCGTTTAATTTTTATCTTGATACGTTAGCACAGCACCTAAATAATGAACATACCAAGTTATTGATAATTCTAACTCCTTTATAGGTAAATAAGTCGTGCCTGCTCGTAATAACCTGTTATTCAAGTTGGATGCCTCCTTTTAACGATTGGTTTACCGCCTCTAACGCATGTATAGTTGTCGTATCAAAAATAGGCAGTATGACATCTTCGCTTTTGAGTAACATGCCAATCTCTGTACAGCCTAAAATAACACCTTCGGCTTCCTGTTCGATCAGTCCATTTATCACCTTTTGAAAAACAGCCCTTGAAGATGTATGAGTATGACCCAGACATAATTCATTGAATATGATGTCATTTATGTTGCGTCTTTCTTCTTGATCAGGAATCACCACATGAATTCCATGTTCTTCAAGGCGTGACTTATAAAAATCTTGTTCCATCGTATAAGCCGTCCCAAGTAAACCAACATTCTTCATGCCTTTTTGTTTAATAGTTTTCGCTGTAGCATCCGCAATATGTAGGACCGGTACCGTGATAGCAGCTTGAATCATGTCAACGACTTTGTGCATCGTATTTGTACAAAGTATGATAAAAGAAGCTCCAGCTTGTTCTAACGACCTAGCTGCATTTGCAAGCAATTGACCTGCTTTTTCCCATTTACCTGTAGATTGATACCTCTCCATCTGATGAAAATCAACGCTATACATAATGCAAGAAGCTGAATGCAATCCACCCAGCCGTGTTTTCACTTCTTTATTAATTAATGCATAATATGTTGCCGAAGATTCCCAACTCATTCCCCCAAGTAAACCAATGGTTCTCACGTTATTCTCCTCATTCCTTTTATTTAACCTACTCCGAATTCAGTACGTCTTGAACTTACCTGTATAATTCGCCGTCTGCGTATGTAAAAGCTTCGATATATAAATAAATCCCAGTACACATAATGCAGTAATCCCCCAACTGAGGATATTTCGAATGATTAACCCTTTATCAAACGCCTCTATGCCATATGCTGATATTAGTCTAACTTTTATAATTCCTAAGATAACTTCCCTCATGGCAAATCCAAACGTAATTAAATTGAAGATCATATAAAATCTTTTCTCATAAAAAATTTTTTTCATTTTTTTACGACTTTGGCCTTGCAGCTCGGCAAAATCTAAGGTAAACAATAAAACCAATGGCCGTTTGATTAATATAGTAAATAAAAAGAATGCGGCCATGGCAAATGCATAATATACATTATTCCAAAGCATCTGTATTGCTGAGCCAGCAAGTACGTTTACCAAGGTACTGGCAATTAACGTAACAATCATAAATATACCAAACGTATTTATCTTCTTTACTGCAAAAAAACGGATGCAGGAATACACAATTCCGGGTATCGTTGATAGAAGCATTGCAGGATAATCACCGATGTAATCCCTTAAAACATTCCATACCAATAATGGAAAAGCCAGATAACAAATTAAATCCCAAATTACGATATTCTTTTGCATACGTACGCTCCTAAATTTAAATAATTCAATATGAATGCCCCTGTTTCATTGGCAAATAAGGTGCAGGATCAATGCTATTCCCTTCAATAACAATTGCTGTTAGTCCTGCTTCAGTTATTGTTTTATGCATTTCTGTTCTCTCCCAAAGTACAGCATCGTTACGAGTAACATCCTGAAATACATTTTCTTTTCCCTTTACCTGGCCTGAACCAGATACGATTAGTAATAATTGATCAGTTGAGGCAGCATGTTCGCCAATCTTTCCGTTAGCTTCTAAATGGGAATACATCCAATATGGATATCTACCTTTTCCAATTTGGATAATTCGTGACATCACCATATTAATTGAACCAAATAGAGTAATTGCATTCCCTGCATCTTTGGCAAAATTAAAAATTTTCATGAGCTTACCTCCTGAACGCTCTTTTACTAATGATTATTAAATTTCTTGTTTAAAGGTTTAAAGCCATTCGAATGGTTTGTAATTGGTGACCATCAAAATCCTCATTAAACACTTCAACTTCTTTAAACCCTTTTGCATAATAAAAGGGTTTAGCAATTTCATTATCTCTTTCAACATTAATATAAATTACCTTTGCTTCCGGAAACATCTCTATCCCACGCGCTAATAAAGCTGTACCAATCCCTTTCCCCTGATAATCAGGTAGCAAATAAATGGCACCAAGTTCTACCTTCCCTTCAGTAACTGGTGAATAATTGACAAAGCCTATCACTTGGTTGTCTACTTCGACTACCAGAATATAGGAGAATTTCATACGTCGTTGTAGCATTTTCGCACTATATGCTTCTGTTAAAAAATGATCTTGTACAGCCTGTGGTATTAATCCTTTATATGTAGTATGCCAACTTGTTTCCGCTACACGTTGCACTTGAGTGATATCTTTTTCCGCCATTGGACGTATGTTATATTCCATATCAAAGCTCCTTTCCATTAAATTCATTATATTATGAATTTAATGATAACACAAAAAAAGACGGAGGACTTTTTGCTTATTCCTACGTCGCTATTCATGCATGTAACCACAAAAATATTGAAATCATTCCATTATTTTATTAAGTTGTAGTGACGGTGGACAAGCATAGTTATACGCTTTTATTTTTTTATTAATGATTTTGATTTTCTTTAGCCGCTCCTCTCCATCCAACGTTAACAATTCTTTTTTTATATGATCAATTTCATTAGCTAATTCCACCCATTTTGGTAGAACATGATTATCCTTCATCGTTTTATACAGTTGTTTTTCATCTGGATTTAGATAATTCTTTCCCAAATAAAGAGGCTTTCCTTTACCAGGCAAGTTGTCAAATTGGCCATCATTTTCTGCTTTTTTTATCATTTCACCTATTGGGTCTGCATATTGAATTCGCTCATTTCCTTCATATTCTTTATCATCTTTATCCATCCATTCACCACTCATTTCAATTTTTAATTATTTTCCTATTTATATGTTATATTCGCCAATTTTCTTTAAATACCTGCTTTTTTGAGATGTTCAAAAAGTTGTCAAGTACGAAACTAATACTGATATTGCAGCTCTACTGAGGCTTCAATTTCGATCTGGCCTGGTTCAATAGGTGTTGCAAAACTCTCTGCTGATGCAGCAAATGTTTTGTAGGCTACAGGTGGTGCTTCTGTTTGCTCGATAATCTTTACTGGAACTGGGTCCAATTGAAGTTGCAGTGAATCAGCAATCGTTTGCGCTTTTTGGCCTCCATTTTCCAATGCAAACCGTAATGCTTCTTCATAATATACTTGTGGCTGATCAATGGTAAACGTAATATTAGAGACCCGATTTACACCTTGATCCACTGCTGTATCAATTATCTTGCCAATCTTACTAATATCTTTCACCCTAATTTGAACAGCATTTGTAACTTGGTAACCACGATCCATTTGTTTTCCATCTTCATATTCATACTTGGGAGAAATAGTATAGGCTGCCGTTTGAATCACTTCTTTAGGTACTCCCTCGTTATTTAGCGCTTGAATAACTTGATTCATTCGCATTGCATTTTCTTCCTGCGCTGTTTGTAGGGATTGATTTTCTGTAACAACAGCTAATTGAATGGTTACGACATTAGGTTCTACAGAAACTTTACCATCTCCATAAACCTCCATCGTTCTTCGATTTGACTCAACCTGATTAGGAGTGAACGGTTGTCTATAGTAAGGATAAGTATATTGCATCTGCACTCCTCCTTTCATGAATTAGTAAATTGTATGCATAAAGGGAGAAAATATTGACGGTTCAGATTGAAAGAAAACGAAATCAAGAAATTGCTTTCGTTTCATGCAGATTGGTTGTATATGGTGGACCTGGAGGGGGTTTTGTTACGTTTTATTTTTGTTGAACTTTAGGGGGATATTTGTGAATAACATTTACCCCCAATAATCCGGATCTGCCATTCTTATCTCCTCTACAACATCATCTAAATCCGCTGGGGTAATTATGAAAATAGCTTGTTCTTCCATTACCTGCTTTGCAATTTCATAGAAAAAGCGCGTACTTCCTGGATACTCACTATCCATTAATAAGAGGCATGCATCACTTTTATCAGCTAACCACATATTCTTTGCCTTAAACTGAAAAGCCCCCTGATAATCTCCTTTGTAGATTGGTTTATAAAAATCAGCTGTTGTTGTAATCATTTGATATTTTTCCTGAATTGTCTCTGGCCAGCGACTTTCTTGATTTTCAAAAGGAGGGAAAATTCCTAATTTCACATTGTATTCTTGTTGCAAATCAAGTACAACTTCTGCAGTCCACAACTCAATTCCCATTTGCCCTGAAATAAGTATCCATTCTAATCCTTCTTCGATTAATGGAATGAGTCGTTTCGTGATAGCTGCTTTAATATATGTAATCCTAGGATCATCCTCTTTAAAGATATTAATCTCCATTGGTTTATAACCAGTTACTGTTAGAATCTTCACATCTCACTCCTCCTTATAATAAAAGGCTGGCATATCGTATGCCAGCCTTTTACATTAAGTTAACACCATTTATGTGGTTTTTTCCAATGTTTAGGCTTGTGGCACCCATGACCCATTCCTTGGCCCATACCTGGGTACATTGCTCCCCCAACTTGCCCATTTCCGTTACCGTTTCCATTCCCATAACCCGGATCCATTGCTCCTCCTACTTGAGAAGGTACGTTATATGATCCTCCATAAACATCTACATTGTCACTCGTGTTTTGTACGGAAGTTGAATGTGGAAATACGTGTTTGTTAACTGTTGTGTGATGATTGTGAACGGTTGTGTGCGACGGATGAACATGTTCTACTACATCTTCTGAGCATTGTTGTACATTATTATATTTAGTTGGATGAACGACTTGTTTTGGGCAACCACAGTTCCCATGATGATGACGTCTCATGAATAAAGACTCCCCTTTCCTGTATTTACTACACTAATAACGTATGGCAAGTAACTACGATTTGTATAAGACAATTACCCAGTCAGGAGAAATTATTTTCATGGTTTTCATCATCATATAACTGCAAAGCTAACAATCTCAATAAGCCACTAAACTCGTTGTATATGTGTATCTTTAAATGCAGTCTTGTATTTTAAACCAAACCCAAACATTCGGTCCATTCCAATATGCGCAAACCAGATGAGCGCAATTTTAAGAAACCATGTATGAACAAAGATAAAGCCAAGCATCACAATAATAATAGGCAGTGCATAGGTATGAAAGATGTTATACACCCAGGCTCCCGTTTGCTTACTTTTTAGATAACCAACCATGGAGAGATCTGGAGCAAACAAGAATAATCCAAATAATAGCCAATTAAATTCATATGCTGCATAAACATAGATACTTATTAACAAAACCGCTACGCCTTCTATACGAATGATTGTTTTCGGTTGCATCGACACGCCTCCCTTTATGCTTATTTATTGCTAATGTTAATTCGTCACGGTTTCATTTAAACGCTTTTCAAAATTGCTACATTTAGGTAACGATTGAAAGTAGAATGTATAGTTGACTCGTCCTTTCTTGTGCAGTGTGCCCAAGCTTGAACTGGTTGTAATGGCTCCTAATTCTGTTTCGCCCTCCATGTAACTTATAAATAAGAGAATACATGGTTAAACCCATTTATTTCATGCTAACTCATATTCAACATCAATAATCCCCACTACTTGCTCATCTATAAGCATAACTCACATTCAATTTCCGGATTTTTGTATGTCTCTTTTTGATGTAAAGCATGATCAAAATAAGTAGTTTCGAAAAAAGAACCCTGCAACCTTAGCCAACTTTTCTCGAAATTGGCCCATAAGCTCTAATTTCCATATCTTACCTCCTTTTATTTATTTTTTTCTTTCAATATATCTCTAATTTCCTTAAGCAGTTTTTCTTGAGGGTTTGCTTTTGATGATAACTTAATCACCTCTACCTCTTTTTTACGTTTAAATGCCATAAACAAGCGGATAATGAAAAAAATAGACAAAGCAATAATAAAGAAATCTACAACAGACTGAATAAACATGCCATATAAAATCTCTGCATTTCCAATCGTATAAGTTAAATCGGTAAAGTCCATCCCATTTAAGAGGATTTCAATCAATGGAGTAATGATATTATCCACTAGGGATGAAACGATACCACTAAATGCCGCGCCAATCACCACCGCTATAGCTAAATCAATTACATTACCCTTAAATGCAAATTCTTTAAAATCCTTCCACAACTAGATCATCCCCCTGTTCCATCCTATACATGAATTAATTTATATATGTAATTACAATGAGAATGATATAAAAGAAACAAGGTATCCTAAAACAGGATACCTTGATACTAAAGACCATGATGCGGGTTATGCTTTTGTCTCGAGTGATTTGCATTCTTTACTTTCTTAGAACCACTTAATGGTTCACCATATGGCTGTTTGGGGCTTTGTGGCAAATTAGGATGCTCTTGCTGCTTCGGTCCTTTTGGCTTACCTCCCATGGATAACTTCCTCCTTTCACACTACATAGCATTTGAGGTAGTATTCTCATTTATTCATCGACCGAACATTTGACTTGTCGCTTAATCATAAATGTATGGGATAAATAAAATCAGTGAATTCCATCCTACAACAGCTAAATAGAGCGCAGAAAGCCAAAATATTACTATGTTTAGTTAGCTGAAGTAACCCGTCGCTTAGCACAGTAAAAAAGTCGAATGCCTAAAAGCTCTCACTTTTTACGAAAAACATTCTATTTTGTGAATGCATCTGTTAAAGCAGTAACAATTTGTTTTTTACGTGAGACAACACCTTTAAGCAAGGCACGATTGTTATTATCTAAACGAACATGAAATGCTTCTTCCACTTTCGCTTTGCCATTTCCAAGTGCCAACACTTCTGAATCATTATTTAGAATATCTGTTACAACAAACAAGAATAAATCAAGATTTTTTTCGTTTATGATTTTTTCTATTTCTGGATTAATCTCATCTTGAAGCGCATAAATCTTCGCCGTATCCACCGCGTTGACTTGAGCAATTTCTACTTTTGCATCCTCCATAGAAAATTCTTTTGCATCCATCGTAAGTAATTCGGCTACAGATTTATCACTTAAGTCTGCACCAGCTTGAAGCATTTCTAAACCGTACGCTTCAAGGTTGATGCCAGCAATTTCAGCTAATTCATAAGCAGCATCTACATCTTCTTTTGTACATGTTGGTGATTTGAGTAATAATGAATCGGAAATAATTGCTGAAACTAAAAGACCAGCAATATCTTTTGTGACCTCTATTTTATTTTCTTTATACATTTTATTTAGAATAGTGGCTGTACAACCTACTGGTTCTGCACGAAAATAAAGTGGTTCACTTGTTTCAAAATTAGAAATTCGATGATGATCAACTACTTCTGCAATACGTACATCCTTAATATTATCTACACTTTGTTGGAATTCATTGTGATCGACAAGTATAACTTCGCTTACATCATTGTCCACTGTTTCAATGCGTTGTGGAGCTTCCGTTTTAAAATAATCTAATGCAAATTGGGTTTCCTTATTAACGGAACCTAATCTTGCTGGCTCTGCCGGAATTCCAAGTTTATTCTTTAAATCAGCATAAGCTAACGCCGAACAGATTGTATCAGTGTCTGGATTTTTATGGCCAAAAATTAACGTTTTTCCCATGATCATTCTCCTTCTATTAAGCTTCTACCAATAATAGCTTATCAAAATTCAAGGAAATTGAATAGCGTTTTATTTAGTCTGTTTCTGCTAATGTTTCGGTGATATTCCAAATTTTGTCATACCCGTTGTATTCATTTAAAGCGATGTCTAAATCATGAAAATATCGATGTAGACTCTGAACAGCTTCGACTGATTGGTCTTTGACGACACGTTTTGCAAAAACATTCACCTTCTCCAAATCATTCTTTAGTGATTCATTTTTCACGTCCCTTAATTGCAAATGGATTTGGGATTGTATCGTTTTTGCTTTTGATTGTTGTTCATCCCAATCCAAATTATTTATACCACCATAACCTGTCGTCTCATTATAAAATGCATGTGTCTCAGAAATAAATGTACCAATTACCTGATGTTGTTTTCCTACAGTTTCTTGTACATGCTCAATATTTTTAGATGTTTCATCATTATTTTGCTGTGAATTTTCTTCATTCACTTCCGAATTATTGGCTGCCTCGCTTTCCTGAAATAGAGAGGAGATATTGAATTGAAAGATGGTAAAGAAAAACACAGTTGAACCAATAATGGTGACTAACACAACACTCAATATTGTCCAGCCAAACCACCCCCAGCTTCTCTTTGTCTTTTTCCGCTTCATATTAAAACTCCCTTTATTTTGAACAACTGTTCAAAAGATCTAGATACGTCGATTATGATAGCATTCCATTAGTTAAAGCTTCTGTTTTTGATACGTAAGTTCAATTGCTTGCTCAGTACTAATATTTACCACATGTAACTCTGGATTTAATGGATAGTCTCGACGATCTTGAAGATTAATCATAAAATATCCCTTTATGGACGTTTCAGTTATTTCTGGTATTGCTTGATCCTCATAAAAACCATAATCTTATAGACATTATTATTCCAATTCTGCTGCATTTATTTTCCATTATTATCCTCCACCATTGTATTTTCAGGAAGACATAAAATAGCGAGCTATATGATTTGTTCATTCCCATTCCTCGCTAGTCCTCTTGATAATTAATTCTTGATTCTTCTTGTAAACCCTTCAAATAGTTTACTTTTTCCGTAATTATTTTTATCATGATAGATAGAGTTATTTTTGAATTGGAGGCGAAGTTAAATGATTAATCAATTTTCATTTACACGGGGAAGTTTACTTTCATTTATTAAGAACTTAGACACTAAAGTGATTGATGTGCAGCCAAAAGAATTTAATAACAACATTCATTGGCATATCGGCCATATTCTTGTAACCGCAGAAAGTCTATTATTCGGCTTTCCAAAACAAACCAATCAGCTGCCAGAATACTATAATGACTTATTTGCGACTGGTACGAAACCGGCCGATTGGCCTGAGAGCGTACCTAGCCTAGCGAATCTGATTAAAGATTTGGAAGCACAAGCACCACGTATTGAAGAATTGACAGAGGAATTCCTTGCAAAAGATTTACCCTATACATTACCGTTTGGTAACTTCAAAACATATGGTGATATTTATGCAATGATTATTCATCACGAAGCAGAACATCTTGGCCAAATTAAAGCAATAAAGCGTATAGTAGAAAACAAATAAATGAAAAAGAAGATCATTGTAGTAGGTGGAGGTATAGCTGGAGCTTCTGCTGCCTACTACCTTGCTAAAGCCAACCATGAAGTCACTATTATCGATCGTTCAGATAATGGCCAAGCTACAGATGCTGCGGCTGGTATTGTTTGCCCGTGGTTGTCTCAACGCAGAAATAAGGCTTGGTATCAGCTTGTAAAAGCAGGGGCTCGCATCTATCCAAGCCTTGTAGATGCTCTTGCCAAAGATGGTGAAGGTGACATAGGATATGATCAAGTGGGTGCACTTCATCTTCATAAAGATGAACAGAAATTGATTGCTATGAAAGAAAGAGCAGAAAAAAGAAAAATAGACGCACCAGAAATAGGACATATTGAAATACTAGATCCTGAACAAACAAAGCGTAAATTCAAATTATTGGATAACAACTATAGCTCTGTTTACGTAAGTGGTGCTGCTCGTGTAAATGGCCAAAAACTGCGAGATGCTTTATTAAACGGTGCACAAAAACATGGTGCTGTTTTTATCAATGGAAGTGCCGAATTAAACGTTGCTGGACATAAGGTGATTGGAGCGATCGTAGATAATCAAAAATTACCTGCTGATTCAGTTATTGCCGCTACTGGCGCTTGGATGCCTGAACTATTGAAACCATTAGGGATCAAATTTCAAGTCGAAGCACAGCGTGCACAAATATTACATGTAGCTCATCCATATGAAGAAACAGCTACATGGCCAGTTGTTAAACCACCTAATAATCAATACATGCTTAGCTTTCCAGACAATCGAATTGTTCTGGGTGCTACCCATGAACATAATGTAGGGTTCGATCCACGTATCACTGCTGGGGGGCTTCATGAAATATTATCAAAAGCAATGGAATATGCTCCTGGCATTTCTGACAGTACGATAGTGGAAGCGAGGGTAGGTTTTCGCCCGGTAACGCCAAATTTCCTTCCAGTTATCGGTCCAATACCTAAGTTTAAAGGACTTTATTTAACGAATGGTTTAGGATCTACTGGTCTTACGATGGGTCCATATATAGGATCACAATTAGCAAAAATGGCAACAGATCAAGAGCATGAGATTGATTTAGACAACTATGATATTAATGGAGCAATTTACTAGCACATTGCCTTTATTACACACAAAGAGAAGGATGCCTTTAATCAGGCATCCTTCTAGCTTTATTTTACAATTAGAACCGGACAATTTACTCGCTTAGCTACCTTATGGCTAACACTTCCTAAAATAAATGTCTGTAGGTTATTTAATCCGCGGCTACCAATAACAACACAATCGAAGGCTTGTTCATTAGCATAAGCTACAATTGTTGGTCCAGGTTCTCCATGTAAAATAGTTATTTTGTACTTAATCCCTGCCGTTCTTACGATATCTTCAACCGCTTTTAATTTTTCTAATCTTTTTTGTTCTACCTCAAATTTATCCGCTGCATGTAAAACATCTGATTTCGCTGTTTGGCCATCTATTACATAAATCAGTTCAATTGTCCCAGAAAACTTTTTGGCAAGTTCAATTGCTTGTTTCGTTGAACGAATAGAATGCTCCGAACCATCGGTTGCTAATAAAATTTGTTGGAACAATAGCCTCACCTCTTTGATAACTCTAGAAAAATAGTTCTTATCCTAATCCTATCATATTAATGACCAGAGGCTTTGGAAATACCACCAATTCGTTGCATAAGCTGTTGACTATCAGCGTTCAACCCAGAAAATGAAACAGCAATTTGATTCTGCTCGAATTTCATCTCAATTTTATCTAATGCCCCAATAGCAGAGTCATCCCAGAGATGGGCTTTTTCAAGGTTTATTTCTACCTCCGTAACTTGATCCATAAAGTAAAAGTTAACTGGCAGATCACTGATGGATGCAAAGAATAATTGACCTTCTAAATAGTAAATTCGTTTTTGTCCCTGATTTACAAGCTCATTGGTTACTTTCACTCGTGAAATTTTTGCCGCAAAGAAAATCGCACTTAATAGCACTCCGGCAAATACGCCTTTGGATAGGTCATGTGTATAAACCACAACAGCTACTGTAACCAGCATGACAGCTGCATCCGTACGCGGCAGTCTATTTATATTTCTAATCGAGGACCAATCAAATGTACCTATAGATACCATAATCATAACACCCACTAATGCTGCCATGGGAATCTGTACAACTAAGCCACCTAATACAATAATTAAAAACATCAAGAAAATACCGGCTACTAGTGTTGATAATCTTCCTCTTCCACCTGACTTCACATTGATCACAGATTGACCTATCATGGCACATCCTGCCATTCCTCCGAAACAACCAGCAATGATATTCCCAATTCCTTGGCCTCTACTTTCACGATGTTTATTACTTTCCGTATCCGTCATATCATCCACAATATTTGAGGTTAATAGCGATTCTAACAAACCTACAATGGCTAATGCGAAAGCATAAGGAAAGATAATCATCAATGTTTCCCAAGTAAATGGGATAGATGGGAGTAAAAATACTGGAAGCTGCTGTGTTAAAGCCCCCATATCTCCGACTGTTCCAACTTGAATATCCCCTAAGACTACAATTGCTGTAACCACTACAATTGCTACTAATGCGGATGGAACTGCTGTAGTAATGCGTGGTAAGAGATAAATAATTGCAAGTGTTAATCCAACCAATGCATACATTATCCATCCTTCTCCTTTAAAATGAGGAAGTTGGGCCGTGAATATTAAGATAGCTAATGCATTAACGAAACCGACCATCACCGAACGTGGTACGAATTTCATTGCTTTTGCTAACTTACAGATACCAAATATAATTTGAATCATACCAGTAAGAATAGTTGCCGCGAATAAATACTGCAACCCATGCTCGGCAACTAAATCAACCATGAGTAATGCCATTGCTCCTGTTGCCGCAGAGATCATTCCCGGTCGCCCTCCGACAAAAGCAATTACGACTGCAATGCAGAACGATGCATATAAACCGACCATCGGATCTACACCAGCGATAATGGAGAAAGCAATTGCCTCAGGAATCAATGCTAAAGCTACGACAATTCCTGCTAAAACATCACCCTTGACATTGCCAAACCATTCCTGTTTCCATTGTGCTACTTTCAAATGTTCAACCTCTTTCTATTTAAGATTTCCAAGCCTTCGTGTAGCTTGAGCCGCAGATAACCAATGAATCATACCATAAATCGCCCGACATTAAAAACCGAAAGAAAGCGTGTTCTTCTTTCGTTTTCTTTAATTTTCTTATGTATTTGCTTGATTTACTAGAAGTTAACAAAAAGTAATTGAATCAAGTCATCTATTATTTTCTAGTACTTTTTAAAAGAATATTTACATAAGATAAGCGGTTTGGTACGCTTATGTACATATGAAGGAGGATAGATCATGAAAGGAAGAACAATTGTATTTATATTAATTATTGTGACTTTAATAGCACTAGCCTTATGTTGGTTTTGGCTACAAGACGTTATTGTTGATTACGACCTGGAAAAAGCTTTACATCAATCACCTGAACGGATCAATTGTACTATCTTTCTCTCGTAAACAAGTTGGTTTTTCAAAAAATATAATCCTGATTTTTGTTTTAGCTAACGATTTTATAATGGAAGACGTATCATTTTTAGATGTCTTATAAGGTGCTTTCATATCGGGCTATCCACCAAACGTAAGATTGTTTTTAATAATATAGGATAATTCGAAGAACATTGAGAAGAAGTTGTAGGATGAATCACTGTTTGGATATCAGAAGCAAGTGGAGTTGATAGTTTTCTTCTAAGCTTACATAAACTACTAGGAGAGAAGTACATGCCGTCAGGAAAAGGAAGTAATAATCCTGTTACCAAGTCACCTATCTGGTAGTTGACTCTAGTACTAGCTAATTGAACAGGCTTAACTTGATGATCAACTAAATCTCTACACATAATATAATGAGGTCTATCATAGGAAGTTTCTATTATATAAAAACCAGCATCCACCTGTTTCCACTTACCCAATACTTGTCGAATTGGCTCCGGATAGTCACGAGTACTTGATCTTTCTAAGAATTGTTGATAAATAGTTCTAGAAGTAGAATTGCATTCTATACAAAAAATCGTCCACCATAACCATTGGACATATAGTTTATTATACCAAGTTTCAGATAAATGAATATCCTTTGCAAACCGTTCTGTTTCTTCCAATAATCGTTGCAGATGCTGTTCCATTGAATAGTAAAATATTTCATCAATCATCGCAATTAGATCCCGTTTATTACATAGGGATTTTGAAGCGCTCTTTTGATTTAACATAAGTTTCCCCCCAATCTATTTTCTTTATTGTAGCATTCATAAAGGGAACGTCTAATGTACAAAATAGAATGGAAAGCAGCAACGTTTCGCTCGGTTCTCGTTTTCCATTAGAACTTTTACCATTTTATCGTGCAAAGGCAAGCTTATTTATCAATTTTTAGTTATTGCACAATAACGTCAGCACCATTTATTAATGAAAGCCGCGAAATTCGGCCCATCGTAGGCCAACTTCAGCATGTCCTCTATCCTAAAGACCCTAGAGACTTGATTACTTGGTTAGTTATCCATCATTATAGGAAACTTTTAATTATTGAAAAAAACAGCGATTACTAACTAATCGCTGCCTTACGCACGCATTTTTGAAATTTGTTTGTGGCGATATAACTCATCCAATTTACGGATCCATTTTTTTAGCCGTTCATACGTATATTGAAAAATTGGACTCTGTATAAAGGTGAAGAGGAAAGTAAATAAAAACACCGGCCCTCCTAGCATGAATCCAATTACAAGTACAATTGATTCCGTAATAATCCGTACTTTTCCAACAGAAGTGCTTGTTTTGTCAGAGATCGATAACATAAATCCGTCACGTGGTCCAGATCCAACACCTGCAGCATTATAGATGCCTCCACCTAATCCCATAATGACAATACCAATGATAATAATAAGATAGTCAATCCACGAGTGTGTTGCTTTTGGCAAAAAGTCTAAAAATAAATAAATGTCTACGAAAGCTCCAATAAGGACAGCATTTAGAAATGTACCTAATTTGATATAACGCTTATCTAAAAACCAAGAAATGATAATTAATAGAATGGAAATAAGAATAGCCCAGGAACCAATCGATAGACCAAACTTCTCATACAATGCAACATTTAATACATCCCAAGGATGGATACCAAGATACTGTACCTGTATAGAGATCGAAATTCCTAAACTAAATAACATCAACCCTAAAAAAAATACTAGCCAGCGCAATGCAATGATCAACAGCAATCCCTTCTCTCTACTTTTAAGCTTGTTTAGACGGTTTTATTACAAAAATCGCTAATACAACTGCACTAATTCCTCCAATAAATTTCCCCACAATCATCGGAAATACCATTTCCTTATCAATTCCTGCGACAAACCCTAGATGGCCACCGAATACAAAAGCACCACTGACGGCAAAAGCTACATTCAATACTTTGCCTTTGTCATCCATATGGTTTAACAGGGTTAACATCGGAATACTGTGCGCAAGCGAAGCAACTAATCCAGCAGTTGATGTATCACAAATACCTAGACGTGTACCTAGCATAAATAACGGTTTTTTGAAAGCTTTCGAAATAAAATGGACCATTGGAAATGCACCTGCTAAAAATACCGCAATTTGACCAACAATTTGTATTCCTTCATTAAGTGGTGTTAAATGAGGAATCACAACTATCCCTGTCAACGTCTCGATAATAATCGCTGTTAGCCCAATAATAGCGATTACCTCGATACATTTACCAAAAATAGAAAAGCTATAAATCATTTTATCAGGTATTTTCCATAAACCAACAGAAATGATCACAGAGAATATGACAGTAGGAAGTAAATTTAATAGAATCATATGAATAGTAAATCCAGCAAGGAACCCACCAGCAAAACAACCAAAAGGAATCGTAATTATTCCTATGAGAATACCTTTAGCAAAAAACGGATGATCCTCCTTCTTAATAATTCCCAATGCGACTGGAATTGTAAAAACAATAGTAGGACCCATCATGGTTCCTAAAAAAACCCAAGCAAACAGCCCTGCATCTGGGGTTTCCGCCATTTCCTGCGCTAAAGCATATCCACCCATGTCAATGGCAAGGATGGTATTAGCAAAAACGGCAGGATCTGCTCCAATAACCCCATAAACAGGTGCGATTATCGGAGTCAGTAATTTAGCGAGTACTGGGGCCATGGAGATAATTCCAACCATTGCTATGGTAAGTGACCCCATTGTCATTAACCCATCTGTAAACTGCTTTCCATATCCAAGTTTATTGCCAAAGCATTTATCAATCGCCCCAAGACAAAGAAAACCAACCACAATAACAATAATAATATCATTTATGCCCATACCTTACCTCATTCTCCTAAGTAATACGATCTCCATTATAACAATGGATGTTCCATACATTAATAGGGATAAATTACTGCTTGCCTTCATACCACTTTAATGCCTGTTGTTCGATTTGTTTAACAAACATGTCTTTTTCTTTGATGTAGGATTCGATATCATAAGGATATTGTATTGCAAGCCATTCTTTTTTGTCGCCATATTCCTTAGCAGTTTGTGAATGGGCTCGTAAATAATCTCTAAACGCTAAATGTCGATCAATATGCGGATTGCCAGCTTGATATATATGCACATGATGGGTTCGTTGATCTACACCCTTCTTAAAAAACCTTCTTCCTGAAATTCCATATTCGCCTAATGGAGTATATCCTAATTCATACATTTTCTGATTATGGCTATCTACTTGATCAATTGCGTTTACGACAGGCAATATATCAATAATTGGCTTTGCCTTTAATTCTTTAACGGCTGTGCTCCCAATATGATGAATGGAAATAAGTATATCCTTAAACACTTTTTCTAGCTTAGCAGTTCCTTTTTTAAATCCTTCTTCCCATTGCTCCTGATAATTTGTAACAATTACTTTCCTCATCAAAATCCTCCATGTATGAAACAAAAAAATCCCAACTACTCTCCAAAAAATCCTTGTATACTCGGAAAGCGTTCGGATTTCTCTTATTTAAATTACTTTTGTCTCGCCTCTTCTTGTCTATGGTTTATATGTTTCAAAGTAAGCATCTAGTATTCCTTGACCTATGCGATGGTTAATGGGGTATTTATTATCTACAATTCCGGTATGCGGTACAATGATAGCAAAAGCCATTTCCGGATCATCGTACGGTGCGTAACCTACCAAAGATAAATTTTCTGTATCTCCTAACTTCTCGCCATCTCTATAAAATTCATTCTCTGCGGTACCAGTTTTCCCCGCTGCTTTATAGCCTCGATAATCTTTTGTTCCAAAATAGTCGGTTCCAGTTCCACCATTTGCATGAAATGCTTGTCGAAACCCTTCCTTTACTCGATTAATATACTGCTGACTCATATCAATACGATTCAAAACATCCGTGCCTTTTGTTCGATATACTGGACCAAGTTCGTCATTGTTGGAAGGATTACGAATTTCTTTGACGAAATGGGGACGAACTCGATAGCCATCATTAGCAATGGTCGATACATATTGAACCATCTGCATGGCGGTGAAATTATCGTACTGGCCAATAGCAAAGTCCATGAGTAGCCCGGGGTTAAATGGATTATCACCTGTTACACCAGTAGATTCATAGGGGAAATCAACCCCTGTATGCTTTCCTAATCCAAATTGTTGGAAATAACCACGCATTTCTGTCCAAGCAGCCATATTAAAACTAGCTTTACTTCCATCTGGAAATGGATGCCTCATCTCCCCCCCCATTTGTAAGGCAATATAGAACATATAAACATTGGAAGATAATCGGAGTGCATCATAATCATTGACCGATCCCAATGTTCGATAGGAGCCTTTCGGTGGACTTCCAGCAATATTTATCGTACGGTCAACGAAAACTTGACCTGGCGTAATCGTTCCCGATTGATAACCAGCTAATACAGTAGCTCCTTTTACTGCGGAACCTGGCAAGTACGAATCATGCAATGCTTTATAAGAAGTATTGATATATTCATTCTTCTTCTTATCATGTGTTTGTGCACTAACTGCTAGCAACTCACCTGTTTTCGGATTCATAACAACAGCAATGGCATCAGAAAGGAATTGATGCTGGTAAGGATGTTTTTGAATGGTATTTTGTAATTCTTGTTTTACCACTTCGTCAACTTTTTTTTGAAATTCCATATCAATCGTTAAAACCAAGTCTTTTCCAGGTTTCCCCTCCACTACGGTTTCTGAATCAATCGTCGTCCCATCTTTTTTTGTTATATATTGAACCTGTTCTTTTCTGCCGCGTAGAACTTCTTCATAGTACTCTTCCAGTCCACTTGTACCGACTCGATCGTTGCGGCTATACCCTCTTGTTAGGAAATGTTCTTCTTGATCAGCAGGTATCCCTTGATCCTGGGAGGTAATGTTACCTGCTAAATTTTTAAACGTATTATTAAAAGGATAATCGCGATTCCAATCTGCAATGGCATTGATTCCTGGTAACTTATCAAGATTTTCAGACACCTTTGCATACTCTTCCATCGTCACATCTTCATTTTTGACAATTTGTGGCGTTAGCGCATAAGCCTTATCCAACTCTTTTTTAATAGCAATTACTTTCTTTTCTTGTTCCGATAAATCATTCATTTCTTTTTCCGTAATTCGCTCTAAAGCAAGATTGTATTCTTCTGTATCATCAAGATCCTTTTTTTCCTTATCCGTTAATCGCTCTACCGCTGCTTCTTTATTTTTTAAATACCAATATTCTTTTTTATTGCGTTCCGTAATGTCCTCCGTACTTAAATCGATGAATGCTGCAAGTTTTTCGGCAACTTCTAGACGGTCGTTCGCTTGTAACCCTTTCTGTGGAGTATATGTAATCGCGTATATCGGTTTATTCCCAACAACTAACCGATGATTGCTGTCATATATTTCCCCTCGAGGCACTGGTTCTTTCGTTGTTTCTCTAACTGTTCGATCAATTTCCTGCTGAAATTCTTCCCCATTAAGAATTTGTACAACTCCTAATTGCAGAACCAATGCGGAAAACATGAGAAACATAATAAAGAAAATAATATTTAATCGAAGCGGTAATTTTTCTTTTTTTGTCTTTTTCTTTTTTCCCATCCAACTCCCCCATTTACCAACCCTTTTTGTACTTTGTATGCGAATTGCCTAGAATGAAGAACGAAAATTGAGAATTATTGAATTGTAAGGAACTGCCCTTTCATTTACTCGTCTTCATACCAACGTTTTATCTAAGTCGATCATACCATTCATCTTCCATGCCCTTCAACCAATTATTTCCTTTTTGTTAGATATTTTGTCTTTCACAAAAGCAATCAGCAAGGACCATATTCCCCATTTATCAAAATACTATAAAAATAGCTTGTAGAAAACAGAAACCAGTCTCCACAAGCTATACCTACTGTTCTACCCTATGTATATCCAATAGGTCATCATCGTAGTTAGAATGATAACCAACCAGCAAACGATGGAAATCCCTCCTACTCGTAGTAAATCTCTTTCAGAATAGTACCCATATGGGAAGGTAAGTAAATGGACAGGCGATTGGGTAATGAGTAGAAATCCTGGAATACCAATCAAAAATACCCCCATCGTAAGCACAATGGATGAAAATCCTGGAAGTGTCTCTCCTAATGTCAATGCCAATGGTAAAACAATCGTCAAAAATCCGAGTACGTTAACAAAGATGATTCGTAATAATAAAATAAAAATGAGTAGAGCAACTACAATGAGCATGGATGATTCGAAAGGTAAAACATCCATTAGTGTCTTCGCAAGCAAATCAATGGTTCCTGTATCAATTAACATTCCAGATACCATGATTGTCGAAGCAAAGAATAGAATCATATCCCAATCAATGGCCTGTTTTGCTTCGTTCCAATTCCAAACACCAACCATAGGAGTAATGGTAAGCACCGCTCCTAATAGCCCTATTAATGGTATCGAGACGTGATGAAGTTGCTGTGTAGCCCATAAAGCAACGGTTATACTAATAATAACGATCATCTTTTTCTCTGAAAGGCTTATTTCTCCAAGTTCACGCAGCTTGGAATTAATTAATTGATTTAATAGCTCTTTATCAATATTTTCGGGTGGATAAACAAACAGAAAAATCCCCCATAGAACGAATGCAAATAGAATAATTGGTGGAGCAAAGTATAGAATCCAATTTAAATAATTTAAGTCAGGCGACAACCCACTCATAATCCCGTAGGCATATACAGTGGAACTAGCTCCTGTGGCAACAAATGCACCACACGTCGCTGTAAGATAAGATACACCAATAAACAAGGCTTTTCCTAAGTTTTTTGCTTTTATTATTTTTTGTACACTTTTTAGTAAGCTATCAAATACAGAAGTTAATAAACTAGCTTTTCCAATATTAGAAGGCACCATAATCGATAAAATAAACATCAGAAGATATGCAATTAAGATGAGTAGCCTCCCAGATCCCCTGGAAAGCTTTAACATCATTAAGGAAATTCTACTTGCTAATCCCGTTTTAATAAATGCATGAGAGATGATAAAAATTGAAAACATTAGCCAGACAATATCCGTAGCGATAAAGTCAAGTGTTTCCTCGTATGTAAAAAAATGAAACGAAAGAATCAACATTAAAAGAATTGAACTATGGGCTAGAGGAAAAACTCTTCCCATCCAAAGAATTTGAATAATAACAAGTGTAGCGAATGCTTTTACCTTTATGTCAACATCCACATAGCTAGGTAGAAAAAGCAAATAGAGGATGATGGCAATACATAAAAGGATATTCTTTTTCATACCTTCCTACCCCTTTGAATAACGGTCTAGAAGTGAGAAATCAATGAAAAAGCCACCATCAAATAAGGTGGCTTTTCCTCCCATCGTTTCTTATTTCATCACGTTAACAGATTGAACATACTTTCCAGCTTCCGTTCCAGCAATTTTTCCATACACTGCTCCTGACATTAATCCAGAACCACCTGGATAATTTTCATAGAAAATTCCACCAACCATTTCTCCAGCAGCGAAGAGGCCATTAATTGGCTGTGCATCTTCATCTAATACCTTTCCATCAGTATTTACATGTAAACCTCCAAAAGCAAAGGTAATGCCACAGGTAACTGGAAAGGCATAGAATGGACCTTGCTCTATTTTAGCTGCCCAGTTTGTTTTCGGCGGTGTAATACCTTCCGTATGCTTACCATCTTTGATAGATGGATTGAATGTTCCTGCTTGAACAGCATCGTTATATTCATAAATGGTTTCGATAAAGGCTTTCTTATTTACTGGAAGCTGATCAACTAATTCCTCTAGTGTATCTGCTTGGAAGCTGGTTGCTTCTTCTAAATCATACTCTTCTCTTAATAATGGACGTAATGTGACGTCGTAGATTTGATAAGCTACGTGATCTTTCTGTTTTAATATCTCCTTGCCATATTTGGCATAGGTGTAGTTTCGGAAATCCGCACCTTCGTCTACGAACCGCTGCCCATCTTTGTTAAGCATAATACTTATTGGATACGAGTGCTTTTTAAAGATGTCCCCAGGCTTTTCAAAATCTCCAACCCGTGGTGCATTATAATCCGTACCTATCGAATGACAGCCAGACCATTCACCATATTTCTGTGCTCCGACGGCTAATGCCATTTCAATTCCATCTCCCGTGTTAAATTCTGTACCACGGACAATGGCTGCCTCCCATTCATCGCCAATATGCTGTTTTCGCATTTCTTTATCCGCTTCAAAACTGCCACAAGCTAAAACAACACTAGCTCCTTGTAACGCTTTAGCTTCTCCCTGATGTTCCACCACTACCCCATTAACACGGGCTGCTTCTTTTAAAAGTTTCATCGCTCGAGCTTCATAAAGCACATCAATTCCTAGTTCATCGATACGATGGAATAGTTGCCCTATTAAACCGATCCCTTTATTCTTTGTTTTTAATGGTAATCCTCCCCAGAAATGACGCTTTCCATCGTTGATAAAGGATTGATTTTTAGCATTTAATTCAAACGCGACTCCTTGTTGTCTCATCCATTTAATTGTCTCTAAAGAAGAACCAACTAATTGGTGTGCAAGATCGGTATCACTTTTGCCAGCTGTAACTCGCATGAGATCATCATAATAATCGTCTTTCGTATATACTGGCATCTCTATCTTATCTGCTTCTTCATCTGTAATATCAGGAATGATTTCTCTGATCTGATGAAAGTCTTCATATGCAACACGAATTGCTCCATCGGTAAAAAATGAATTCCCACCACGTTTATGTTTTGGAGCTTTCTCTAAGACAACTACTTTTGCTCCTTGTTCGCTTGCTGCAATAGCTGAACATAATGCAGCATTTCCTGCTCCTACAACAATCACATCATAAGCTTGTTTCATCAATTACGCTCCCTTTCTTTGTTCCGACGCATGTTTTCTTTTTCTATTTCGAATTAATTTCATTATCAATGGATAGAACAGGGATAAAATAGTTAAAATGATCAACCCAATCGATATTGGAGACTGGAAGAAAACACCAAGGCTTCCATTAGAAGATAGAACTGCCATTCTAAAGTTTTGTTCCATATCTGATCCAACAATCACCGCTAATACTAATGGTGCAATTGGGAAGTCAAATAATTTAAAAAGTAAACCTAAATAACCAAAAATAATTAACAAGAAAAAGTCAATCGCACTGTAACTAAGTGTATAGGTTCCAATGAAGGCAAGTAGTAAAATGATTGGATAAAGCACTTTTGCTGGTGTATCTAGAATTTTTACTAACAGTCCAACAAGTGCAATATTAATAATAACTAGTACGATATTCCCAATAAACATACTGTTAACAAATGTCCAAACAAGGCCAGGGTCACTCTCAAATAACATCGGTCCTGGACGTATACCTAACATAATTAAAGCGCCAAGCATAACTGCTGTTGTACCTGAACCAGGAATTCCCATTGTCAGTAAGGGGATCATTGCACCAACAGAGGCAGAGTTATTTGCTGATTCCGGAGCAGCAAGTCCTTCAGGCGCACCTTCACCAAACTCTTCTGACTTTTTGGAAATCTGCTTCTCGGTTGTGTAGCTAATCATGGAAGCAATAGATCCGCCAGCACCTGGCAGAACTCCTACAATAAAACCAATCGGCCCACTACGTAATATCGGCCATTTCGAACGTTTCCATTGGTCTTTATCAAACCATACCTTGCCAATCTTTTTCTTTTCCTTCTTCTGTTTATCAATTGTCAATAAGTTATAGAGAACTTCACCGACAGCATAAATTCCAATAATCACAATTAAGAAATCGATACCTTCACTTAAATGAGGAATATCAAACGTAAATCGATATACGCCAGTTTGCGTATCAATTCCAAACGTACTTAGCATTAATCCAATTAACATCGCGATAAATCCTTTAACCATTCTTCCAATGGATAAGGAAATGATTGCTGAAAGCGTTAGTAGCATTAATAAAAAATACTCTGCTGGTCCGAATTTCAGGGCAAAATTGGCTAATGGTTCTGCTAATAAAATAAACCCTGCTACAGCAATAAGTCCGCCAATAAATGAGGCAACTGCTGAAATTGCAAGCGCCTGTCCAGCCATTCCCTTTCTTGCCATGGGATAACCGTCAAATGTAGCAGCAATCGCAGAACCATCACCAGGCGTATTTAGCAAAATCGAGCTTCTCGACCCGCCATACATGGCTCCATAATAAATTGCTGCCATAAGAATTAATGCGCTTACTGGATCCATACCAAAGGTAACTGGAATTAATACAGCAACTGCCGTAGCTGGTCCTAAACCTGGAAGCATCCCAACAATGGTCCCTAAAAACCCACCAATAACAATCCAGAGGAGGTTCATTGGCTCTAAAGCTGTGGTTAGCCCTTGCATAAATGTACTCATATCCATGGTATTACACCTCCTACGGTAAACTTACTCCAAGCATCTCACTGAATGCATACCAAGAAATAAATGAAAAGATAACGGCCACAACAAGATTGGTGATCCATTTCTTCGGCCCATTAATCAGGAATAATAATGCCCCCAAAAAGACTATGGAAGAAAGGAGAAAGCCCGCCCTCTCAAATAGCAGCGAATATCCAATCGCAAACAAAATGGTAATTCCGATTAGCTTTGGAGTTCGACCGGAAAAAAGCTCTTTGATCGCTTCATTATCTTCCGTTAACTTTCTTAACTCTTGAATAAAGTAAATAATACTAAAGATAAGTAATAATAGACTTACACCAATTGGAAAATACAGTGGTCCATAAGGATTGCCCAAATTAGCTTTGGGCAATCTTAACGAACCAACTAGGAAAAAAACACTTAAAAGAATTAAAAATATCGGCATCCCTATCTTAAATGCTTTCAACAAATATCCCCCTTCCTATCATCCCGAGAGAGTTACTGGCCTAACCCAGAATCATTCACTAAGTCTTGATACAATTTTGTCTGTTCTTCTAGAAATTTCTTCGTTTCAGAGCTGTTCTTATAGAACCCTTCCCAATCATTATTCTTCATCACTTCTTGCCATTGATCGGTTTTCACCATTTCACTAAGTTTTTCATCCCAATAGGCGATTTCTTCTTCCGTCATATCTGGTGGTCCCATAATGCCTCGCCAATGCGGGAACACGATATCCAGTCCTTCTTCTTGATAGGTTGGAACATCTTCTAATCCTTCCACACGTTCTTCAGAAGAAATTGCAAGGATACGTACCTTTCCAGCAAGATGCTGTTCTTTTACTTCTGACAATGACGTAGTCACAACACCTACATGACCACCAAGCAGTGCAGTTACAACATCTCCACCACCTTCATAAACAAGGAAATCTACGTTCTTAGGATCTACATCGTATTCACGAACAGCTTGAACAAAAGACAAATGATCATCATTCCCTAAAGCTGGACCAACACCGACTTTCACCGATTTAGGATCTTTTTTGAATTGGTTCATTAAATCTTCCAAAGATTTAAATTCAGAATCTACAGGAACCGCTAATGCCTGCCATTCAGTAGCTAAGGTAGCTAAAGGCGTAAAATCTTTGTGCGTTAAATCACTTGTACCTAATAAATTATTGGTTATCAGCAAACTTGAATTAATTGCAAGATTGTGTGCATCCTTCGATTGAATGTATTGCCAACCTACTTCGCCACCGCCGCCTGGTTTATTTACGACGTTAATATTGGCATCCACGAGATTATTATCGTTCAACAATTTTTGCACCGAGCGTGCAGTTAAATCCCAGCCACCCCCTGGAGATGCTGGCGCAACGATTTCCACATTTTTTGTCGGAAAATCATTTCCACCGGAAGCTGAATTTGAACATGCTGCTAGAAATAAAATACAAATAAGTAAGATAATTTTTTTCATCTATATCCCCCTTTACATTTCTCATAAAAATATTGGAAAATTACAACTTATAAGTGTACTACTAGATTAAATCACAACAACGTTTAATGTAAACGTTTTCAAAATATTGTTTTTTAAAAACTTAAAATTAATTTTGTTCATAAAGTTCATGAAACAAATAGTGGAAGATAAAAAAAGACTGAGACAAAAGTATCTTATTCTAATAAAAATCCGAACGATTCCACTCGAAACCGTTCGGATTTTTTATTTGCAAAAGGTACTATCAAGGCTTCGACATATACTTCCTGGCTTCGGCTTCTTTGCCCCGGCAAGGGGTATGCCGACGTTGTCCGCAAAGAACGAGTTTCGCCGGCCCTTATCAGAACACTTTCCTTTGGGATCTTCAGCGCTCATGCTGTTCCCACAGGAGTCTACATATGTTGACTGCACATCGTATGATCGTTTAGTTCATTCTATTTTCAATCGGCTTTTGTGGTAACTATTTTAGTTGTTTATTCGTTCATAGCATAATATCTTCGCTCAGGTCTCCCCACAATACCATATACACTTTCTGCCTTTAAGTCCCCTGTTCCTACTAAGTACTCCAAATACCTTCGGGCGGTCGTACGAGATGCTCCCATTTTTTCACCAACTTTCTCTGATGTAAGCCCTTCGGAGGTTTGATGAATTAAAGTTTTTACCTTTTCGAGAGTTAGTGCATCAATGCCTAGTGGAAGATTATTCGTTTCATTCGAATCCGTAATACGTTTGCCAAATACTTGATTTAAGATATCCTGATTCACTTCCGCTGCCGTATTTAATACTTGCTTCTGTTTCTTGTATTGCTCCATCGTTTTGCTGAATAATTGCAAATCAACAGGTTTGATTAAATATTGAAACACACCATAACCCAATGATTTCTCCAAGAAAGCCTTATCCCTAGCCGCCGTAATAATGATAATATCCACTCCTGGATGGTGATAACGAATCTGATGAAGAAGTTCTGTTCCTAATTGATCTGGCATATATACATCCAGGAGGATTAGATCAATCCTTTTGTCTTTTAATAGATCCATCGTCTCTGTTGCATTCATCGCCTTACCCACGATCTGCATATCTTGCTCTTTCTCTAAATATCCTTCATGAATTTGTGCTACTCGGAAGTCGTCTTCGGCAATGGCTACATTAATCATCCATGATCCCCCTCATTCATTTCTGATTCTTCGGTAAGCTAACGGTAAAAACAGTTCCACTATCCACAGAGGTCTCGATCTCAATCGTTCCTCCCAGCTGTTCAACCTCATCCTTGACATTGGATAAACCATATCCCCGCTGTTTTCCTTTTTCAGATACTCCTTTTTTAAAAAGCATTGGTAATTTATCCTGATCTATTCCTCCACCGTTATCGGCAACTTCAAAAATAATATCTTTCCCAATATCTGTGACAAAAAATGTTACTTCCCCATTATTTACGTGTGACACCGCTTCGAATCCATTATCTATTAGGTTGCTTAGAATAATTAATAATGGGTGTAATCCATAGTACTCAGGAAGCGGTGATAAGGAAGAATTCGTATCTATTGTAAGTGACACCCTTGATTCCGAGGCTTTTGCTAACTTGCCTAGGAGTATCGCTTGGATTTTTTCATCTTCAATCTGATTAAATATAATATCCGTATTAAACTCTTGAATCTCTACTTCTTGTTTAATAAAAGAAATCGCTTCATCCAAGCGGCCAAGTTCAATTAATCCAAGTAAAACATACAGTTTATTGGAAAATTCATGTGTTTGTGCACGTAAATCATCCGAATAACGTTTGACTTCCGAAAGGGTATTGACCATATCTTTTATTTCCGTTTTATCTCTAAAACTAGCAACTGTCCCTACTTTTTTGTTCCCATCAATAATTGGCTGTGAGTTTAAAATAATCGTCTTACCATTAAATTCTAGTTCTACATCATGATTTTCATGTGCAGACGTTAACAATTCAATCACATTATTAGAGGAAAATACGGCATCCAAAGGTATGCCTTTCTTATAAAGATCAATGCTTAACATCTGTTTTGCCGACATATTTAACATGGTAATTTGATCATTTGAATCGATGGCTAGAATTCCTTCTTTTACAGATTGTAAAATTGCTCCTCGCTCTTTGTATAAAGCAGCAATTTCAGCCGGTTCCAATCCAAATGTATCTTTTCTAATACTTCTCGCTAGCATGACTCCCCCAAAGCAACCACCAGCAAGCACAATCAATGATATAATCAGGATATTGCGAATATCTGTAATAATATCCGCTTTAATCTCTTTCATTTGAAAAATAACGGAAATGGCACCTTCCACCTTTATATAGGATCCATAATCAACATAAATAGGAGCAATCCCTAAGAGTAGTTCCTCTTCTCCTTCACCTAGCATTTTCGTATAAGCGCTTCCAAACATAATTGCTTGATAGGTCTCGTCACTCTTTGAAAGCTGTGAAACAATCGAAGTAGAAACATTATGAAAAATCAACCCATTTCTATCTTCAATCATAATCCCCGTCGCATTGATTTCTTCCCGTACTTGATCCGCAATTCCTTTGAGCTTCGGCTTGGTATCCCTCTCTATTGCTGTCGCATAGTCTTGTATCACAGGCATATAGGATAATGTTTTTGCCGTCTGCTCCGCACTATTTTCTGCTTTTTCAATTTCTTCCCGAAGCTCCATTATACCAAATATCGTAGAAATTAATGCAATGATGAAAACAAGCAGGGAAATTATTAGTCCAAGTATCTTTGTTTGCATCGATACATGCAATCCTTGCTCAATGGTTTCTTTCAATTTTCGTAACATGGCTTTTACTATCCTTCTAGCTTTATTGTAATCACATATGATGATGTTTTTCTTATTATATCATAGACTATTTTATTGTTGCTTTATATTAAATAGCGATATAGATAATCACTAGAAATGCTGGAGAAGCCATAGGATATCTTTACGTTTATCTATCATCATAGTTATTCTTAGAACAAATTAGTTTACTAATTAGCCCTGATAATAACGATAATCCTACATACAGTGTTACCTAAAACCAAGGTAGATTGAAACATTGTGGACGAGATATAACCAGCTATTGCAACGATTAGTGGTGTGATATAACTATTTTTAAAGACATAGTATCCTGCCCTCCCTTTCGTAACTAATCTTTTAGCTTTTTAGTTTTTTCCTCGTCTTTACAATAAAAAAGCGAGTATGTTAGTGAAACGTAACAGAATCATACACGTCTATTTTAATATAAGGGGGCTTATTAGGATGGGGAAACATGTAATTCCATGTATTATATTGTTTTCATTTTTGATTCCAACTATAACATCCTTCGCAACATCATGGGCTTATCCATTTGTCGTGTGGGATGGATCGATTTATGTAGTTAGCGATGAATACATAACTCAAATACATAAAGAGATTGGGGAAGTTACTATGTATTCTGATATGGAACAATACTCCGGGAACTTTTCCAATGTGTATGAAAAAGGTACCAAATACTATTCTATTGAGGGTATTAGCACAGATAAGGCTATAGCTATTCAAGAAAATAATGGTAAATTTAAAAAGGCTATCCGAGAAGCTGCGTATCCATACGAGGAAATAAGTGCTGCTCCAACCATAGGTTTAATGATTTTGTCGCTAATAATATTGACTAGTATCTATTTTGTTAAAAACAGAATAAACAAGTGATTTTATTACTACTATCGAAAAAGATGATCCCCACTGATCATTGAGATAGAAAAGGTTTTACTATTATTTTACTACTAACGTAAAGTCATTTTCTCTCTTTGAAACTATCAACTCTTTGTTTTGCACCTCTTTTGTGCTACTTCCAATCTTCTCCAACAATTAAAATTGCTGTTGTTTTTCCATCCTCATTGGTAGGATCTAGATTCATTCCTTTTCCCCCTTGCTTGGTCTCACAAGACTTATTGCTGCGTCCCCCAACGGAATCTGATCCTCATTAACAACAAAAAGTTACTTCAACTTCTGCATTTTCACTAGATTGTTCTTCTTGACAACCTATTAAAACGAAAATAGCAAAAGCAAAAAAAAAGAACAATCTCATCATTTATCCCTTCCAACTTGAAATAGTATCAATTTATTTTATAAATAAGGAATACGGGCTTCATATTCAAAGTTTTCAGTAACCCAGCTGCCCTCGCTCTGAAATAACTCTAGTACTGGTTCTCGGTTGGTTGGTGACTCTTCTATCCAGTTCTGCAAGGTGTGAATAATAGGTTCCTTATGTGGCAAGTAATTGATAATAACCTCAGACTGCTCATGAAGGCGTGTCGTCCAAATCTGAGATCGTTCCATCACCATAGAATAGTATGTTCGAATGAGCTTACGAGCAAAGTTTTGTATAAGTGTTTTAAATTCCTTGTTGGAAGCTACTTCTAACCGGTTTATAGTCCGAGTAAAAACATCGCGAATATCTCCATTAAAACTTACAGCTATTTCAGATGTGAGTTTGTAAGGGCCGAACCGTTCGCGAAGATCTTCTCCGTGGACACAAACACAGATTTCCTTTAAAAATGCTTGTTCATAGTAATTCTCCGGATTAATCACGTAATCATAGTTTGCAACAGCTAAGCCAACTTCGCGAACCAGATAATTATATCGTAGAGACAACTCTTTAGAAAGGCTCTTTAATTCCATCGACGCTTCCGTTCGCAGCACACCATTGAATATAACTAAAAGGTCTAGATCTGACTTAATCGCCACAGCTTCGCCTCTTGCAACGCTGCCATATACATAGACACTATGTAGTAAATCGGGGAATACCCTTCCTAGTTTCTCAACAGCCTCTTTAATGCATGGAAAGTAGACATTATCAATTTTGTCTAGAGAGACGTCACTTATAATGTAACCATCTCTGTCTAACCCATATCCAGCTTGTAGACCTCTGATTTTAATCTTCCTCCTTTAATTTTATCGATACGATGATGGAACCCGTTAGAAAATAAACTAGGCTACAGTAGTAATGATGGGCTGATCCCTTGTAATAATTATTGTATGTCAGATGCGTTAAAGTAGGTTTGTACGGAGGCAGTTGAAAAGAATGTCCTGCATCAGCAAAATAACCTCCAAGTTCAGCGGAAACATCAATATTAATTAAGTCACCTTCTTGAATTTTCCGATTCCCTGGAATTCCATGGGCAATTTCATGGTTAATACTTATGCACGTATTACCAGGAAAAGTTGTCTTTGGTGCAGATACAGCTCCGTGGCTTTTTAATCCAATATCATCTAATTCTTTAGTCGTCAATGCCGACACATGTTTGGCGTTTCATCTCCCTTATAGTCGCTGCAACGATTTTTCCGATTCTCTTTAATCCTTCAACCTCTTTTTCACTTTCAACTGTCATATTCAAACCTCCCATTTTGTATTTTTTATTATCTATTAAATGGTCCAATAATTTTAATTTAGCAATATTCCTTATTCATACTATTCGTTAAGTAACTTATTGTTCAGTAAATTGCCCTATAATTAAATTATGATAAAAAAGAAAGGAAGTGATCCATTGAAAAGTCTGATTCATTTATTTATGCTTTCACTGACACACTTAATCATGTAATCCCTTTCTATTGAGAATTTGCTGCATATATTTTTCAATCCTAGATGCTCGCGTTTTGGATTGCTTGGCCTGTGAGAAATAAATTATGTACGCTCTTTGCCTCCCAGGTGTCAATTCTTCAAAAGCATTTTTCAGGGCAGGGAATTCTTTGAATTTATTTTGAAGTTCTTCAGGAAATTTTAATTCTTTCTTTTGTTTAAAATTCACTTGCAAACCTGCTTTATCGATCTCAATGGCTTCATGAATATAGGATTTCAAAACGGGTTCCAGCTCAACTATTTCTCGAACATCTGTAAATCGAATTTGACGTTGCGCCTGCGAATTCTCCCCGGGTTTAATTAGAATTCCCTTGGCGTCATGTAACAAGCTGCCTTTGAAAAACATTAGCGCACAATAGTCTTTAAATCCTTGTATTATAACTATGTTACTATTCTGGAACGTATAACATGGTTTACGCCACTTCAGATCTTCGGTTAGCCCACAGTTGAGAATGATCATTCTCAGTTTTTCCGTTTCTGCCTGCCATTTTTTAACCTCACTTAAATACTCATCAACCTTAGGATTTGTTCTACTATTTGTCATTAAGGCACCTCTTTTTTACTTTTCTTGTAGCTAACAGTTAAGATTTATTATTTCAATTCCCTCCAAACCCTTTCTGTTTTTTTGATTTTAAACCATCATTCGTTTTGATCTCTAACTCTTTGTGACCAACCAGTTAAAAAGAAAATTGCTATGCCAATCAGTAAAAAATATAAATACTCTTTTTCTTACTCTTCTTACAAGTATTTATGAAAGAAACAATTGTATTCCCTAAGAACCTTAACAGCAGGATAGCCCTACATAATAAGAAAAATAACTAATGACCTCCCTCAACGACTGTGTTTGTTATCCAGTACTGTTATTCTGTTTTCTTTTTTGCTTTAAAACTACGATACTGAATCCGATTACTATAAATGTGATGCAAACTAATATGCCCATATAATCTCTATATAGCTGCAATGAAATTTCTTGAATATAGCGATGATAATATTCCATCAATAACCAACCGGTCGGGAAAATAGGGATCGCATTCTCAGCTGCCTTCATTAGTATTTGTTTACCACTTTCATCTTTCGATTCTTTACTCCAGGAAAATTTAAAAAAGACATAGATAGCTACCAAAAAAATAGGTAATAAGAATCCAATAAATAAAGACATTCTATGCTTCTCCTCTCAAATAAATATAATAGGAAGTAACGAAATCAACCGCTTTTCCAGTCCATGAATTAAAGAAAAAACTTCCAACCCATAGCAAAAATGCAATTTAAATAACTATCATGCAAATTCTAGGATAAAAGTTTTCTCTCCCGACATAGATGTAGTATGGCTTTTAAAATTCATACACTCCTCAAAGGATTAATCAGAGGAAAAAATTCCCCATGATGACAATGCTTCTTCAGAACATCCTTGATCAGTATTTAAAATAATAATATTAAAATATTGTCCCCGAATCAAAGGTTTTCTGCTTTCTCTTTTTTGAGAATACCAACCGCAAGCATCATCAATCCTATGATAAAGATAATGGAAAAAATATACCACATGATCAATCCAGCCCAACCATTTTTAACAATGGTCGCATAGGTTAACCCAATAGCAAAAGACAAGGATTCGGAAATAGGTACCATCAAAGCGATGCCCCAAATCTTATATTTGCTATTTCTAGACTTATCTCTGCTTAGAAGATAAGCTATCATAGCAGCTATACATGCAACTCCATATCCAACAACGAATACCATTTTACCATCTCCAAACGCTACTTGATGTTATAAAATCTACACATGTTATAGTTAATTGAACATGGAGCAAGAATAGCTATGTTCATCTGATTCATTTTTCTTCTTGGTTCGCAGTAACATGAACTTATTACCAAATTATGTAACAATTCTCTGGTTCATAATAACATATATATCACATTAATCATGATTTTTATTGAACAACCTTGTTGCAAGCAATATCTCCTCACATTAAAAACAAGACCGTCGTGATCGTCACGACGGTCTTGTTTAACTAAACCACTTTCTTATGTTTTACATTTTCAAAATCGAGTCTTTCCCAGGTTACTGCTTCTTCAATGCCAAGCTTCCTTGGTTCAAATACTGGTTCAACGTTCGCTTTTCGTTGTTCCATATAATCTGCGAAAACCTTGTAGACCACTTTACTTAATCGTATTACCGCATACATATTAATCATTGTCATTAATCCCATAAACACATCAGCAAGGGCCCAGACCAGACTAAGACTTGCTATCGAACCAAACATTACCATTCCTAAGGTAGCTACGCGATAGACTAAAATAGCGGTAGGATTTTCTCGAATAAACTCAATATTCTTTTCTCCATAATAATAACTTCCAGCAATCGAGCTAAATGCAAATAGAAAAATGGCTAATGTTACAAATATACTTGCCCAGCTACCAATTTGCTGTGTTAAGGAATCCTGAAGCAGCGTTATTCCCGCTTCACTTCCAAACTCAGCAAGATCCGATACTAAAATAATAAACGCTGTAGCGGTACAAACAACAAGGGTATCAAGGAATACCCCTGCCGCTTGAATAAACCCTTGTTTTACTGGATGAGACACATGCGAAGAGGCTGCTGCATTTGGCGCACTTCCCATGCCAGCCTCGTTGGAAAATAAACCACGGTTTACTCCTTGCATAATCGCAGCGCCTATTCCACCGCCAATAACCTGTTCAAAACCAAAGGCATTAGAAATAATAAAAGCCAAAATATCAGGTAGTGCAGTAATATTCATTGCCACAACTACAAAAGCGATTAAACAGTAAATCCCTGCCATAATTGGGACAACGACACTAGAGAAATTAGCTACGCGATGGACGCCACCAAATATAATAAGTGCAGAAATAATAACGAGGCCAAGTCCCACTGCGAATGTTGGTATATTAAAGGTAGAACTAATTGCTGCAGCAATTGTATTACTTTGAACCGAATTAAAAATAAGACCGAATGTAACAGCGATTAGGATAGCAAAAACGATTCCTACCCTCCGTTGCTTAAGCCCCTTCTCGATATAGTAAGCTGGCCCACCCCTAAAGGCATCCTTACCATCACGTATCTTATACACTTGAGCTAACGTACACTCAAAAAAGGCAGTTGCACCACCAACAAGTGCAACAATCCACATCCAAAATACTGCTCCAGGACCACCCATGGTTATTGCCACAGCCACCCCTGCTAAATTACCAGTACCTATTCGAGTTGCAGAGCCAATGCAAAAAGATTTAAAAGCAGAAATCTCTTTCCCATTTTCACCAGGTGTCTTTTCAAATAAAACACGAAATGTTTCCTTCATATACCTAAACTGAACAAACTTCGAAAAGATTGTAAAAAATAATCCTGCTCCTAATAAAACAGGAATTGTTAAATATGTAGACAGTATACCGTTAACCTGTCCAATAAACTCCATGATCTGATCCATTCTTCCACCCCTTCTTTTTTATTCATTTTTCTGACTATTGCTGTTTCAAGTTATCATGTCGTATATATCCTAACAACAAACTGGTTAGATTATCTGCCAATATAAAAGATCCCGATCCATCATCGAGATCACAATAAATCTATCTTCTCTTTTTAAAAATCATTCCAAAGTCAAGATCATCCTCACAAATAAAAACAAGAAAATTAATATCGATATAAGATTGATAAGCTTATTTGGGACCCTTACAAAAGTTAGGAACAAACCACTTATTATTGCGAAAATAAAAGGGATAAAAAGAATTTTAAATATGCCCCACCATATATAATCTAATGCAGGTTCTAAAGGACTAAAATCTATACTCAAACAATCAGCTCTCATTTATTTATCGGATGATTAGAATAAATATATAGTTTTACTGTTACATAGTCGGAACTATGTTATTATTAATAAATGATTGGAGCGTGAAATCTTGGAAATTCTTATTACTATCATTTTAATTATAACGATTTTTGGATCCATAGCCGCTTGGTTAAATACGAAAGTAATATTAAAGGAACTCGAACTAATTAAAGATAAACTTGAAATTACGGATAGGGAAGAATCTTCCTTTTTGAAAAATGACCTTGATACATAATTAAAAGACCCCAATAGTCTTGAAATAGAAGATATTTATTTTAATTGAATTTACTTAAAAATAATTTATGCGGTTTTCTGACCACCTAAATCCTTCTATCGACCCCTTATTAAAATGAACCCGAAACAAATTCACCTTTAAATACTGTAGCTTTTCGTTTTGCTCTTCTCGCAATAGCTTCTGCTGAACAGGACGCGTCTACCAAAACAAGACTAGCTTCATCTCCTACTTTTGGCCAAACCTGTTGACCCTCCCTGTTTAATGGGGTCACACCTCCTGTTATGAAGGAGAGTGTTTGAGCTAATGACCGTTCATCTACCCATTTAGAAATTTCTGCTAATCGACTTGCACGCTCTAATATATCGCCATTACCAAATGGGGACCAAACATCAAAAATATTATCACAGCCAACAGCAACTTTTACGCCATGTTCATGTAATAGTTGAACTGGTGGGAATTTGCGGTTAATAGGCACACTGGTAATAATGGATATGCCCGCATCAGCTAATAGATCGGCCATTTCTTCTATTTGAGAAGTAGGTATTTCTCCAAGTCCAAAGGCATGACTAATCGCAACCTTCCCTTCTAAATTAGCTTCCTTTGTTAACGCAGCTAATCTTTTCATTGTAAATATTCCTAAATGGTCTGGATCATGCAAATGAAGATCGATTCCTACGTTCTCTTCTGCCGCGATCTTCACCATCTCTTGTAAAGATGTTTCTATGTCCTCATCCACTGTGGCAGGATCAACTCCACCTATTAGCGTTGCACCCTTGTGAACAGCTTCCCTAACTAAATGCTTGGCTTCTGATCGTAATAGCCCATGTTGAGGAAAGGCAACCAATTCATACGATAACTTTCCTTCATATGCTTGTAATGCCTTTTGCACTGCTTCTAAATTCTTTAGACCTACTTCCGGATAAATATCTACATGTGTTCGCACATGTGTCACACCAGACTGCATATATGTTTCAAGTAATTTTTCCGCCCGAGATTGTGTCGATGTTTCCAACGAGGGTAGGACCTGCTTCTCAATTTCAAATCGTTCAAAAATACTGGATGTTGGAATGACAGGACGCCAGTTTTCTCCCAGCAGCGTTTTATCTAAATGACAATGCTTTTCTATGAAAGATGGTAATACTAAAAATCCTTTTCCATCTTTCTTTGGGACATCATCTGTGAGCATCTCGTCTGCCGATAATACCTTGCTAATCTCTCCATCCTTTATAAATAAATGAAATACGCCCGTTTTCGTTCCGATCACATCTCCAGCACTAAATCGAAACTCTGTCTCTAGTCGAACATTTGTTAACCAAAAACCAGCATGCATCTAAACATCCTCCCTATATAAAATTATTTATCTTCGCTTACGATTTTTCCTTTGAAAAAGACCGCATTCCTTGGCGACCGCCTTGCCACTGCTTCAGCAGTACAGCTGGCATCAACTAGAACATAATCAGCAGCATCACCAGGTTGGGGCCACATGAACTCCCCTTGTTCATCTAAGGATGTTACCCCTCCTGTAATATATCCTAACGCTTGTCCAAGAGATCGTTCATCACTTAAACCAAAACGTTCAGCTAACCTCCCTGCTTTTGCCAAGCTATCTCCTTTTCCGAAGGGGGACCAATGGTCAATAATACTATCATCGCCTAGGGATACGCTTACTCCTTTTTCCTTCAATAATGGGATTGGAATGGTTTTCCCCATAGGAACCGTTGATGTAATAGAAATGCCATGGTGAGCGAGTAATACTGCCATTTCTTCAGCTTCCTGGCACGATATGTCAGCCAAAGCATAAGCATGACTGATATTAACTCTCCCCTGCCACCCTGCTTCTTCCGTAAGAGCGATTAATCGTTTCATCGTAAATATCCCCAGATGACCTGGTTCATGTAAATGAAGATCGATACCTTTATTATTTTCAACAGCTAATTCCATCGTTTGTTGTAAGGATTTTTCAATATTCCCATCAATGGAAGCTGGATCAACTCCACCTATTATTGAAGCACCGTTTTGTAAGGCCTCCCTTATATATGAATAAGAACCGCTACGTAGCAAGCCCTGTTGAGGGAAAGCAACAATTTCTAGATTAGCCTTTTCTTTATAAGCTTCCTTTGTTCGTACAGTAGCCTCCAGGTTCTTCATCCCTTCTATAGGACCGACATTACAATGTGTTCTTATGTTAGTTGTCCCTGCAGATAGGAGCAAATCGATAAGTTTCTTTGCCCTGTCTTCAGCAAAGGGCTGCATTTTTGGAAGCAATTCTTTTTCTTCCTCTAGTCTTGTAAAAATCCCTTGTGTTGGAACCGTTGGTGCTTTCCAAGGTCCACTATAGAAGGTTTTATCAAGATGAATATGCATGTCTCGAAATGACGGAAGTAGCAAGCAACCCTTTGCATCTTGCTTAGGGAGATGATCTTCTATAGGTTCATCAGCCAACACCATCTCTGCAATCTTTCCATCTTCCACACGAATATGAAATTGTTCGGTATTTGTTCCAGTGACGATATCATTATCATATTGGTAACCGACCTCTAATCGAACATTTATTAACCAGTATGGTTTGTGCTGCATGTGGATCCCCTTTCTCTTGATTTTTCATTCCTATGTAACTATGCTATCATGAGATTTCTTATATCAAAAATATAAATAAACTTAATTTTACTAAAGTTTTTCATATATTAAAGGAGTGAGTCATCTTGGATATAAGGCAATTACGCTATTTCATCGCGATCGTAGAAGAAAGAAAAATATCGGCAGCAGCAGAAAGGCTTCATATTTCTCAACCACCTTTAAGTCAGCATTTAAAAGCAATGGAAGATGAACTTGATTGCAAATTAATAGAAAGAAGTGGAAGGTATTTAGAATTAACGGAGTCTGGTAAAGCTTTATATACGTATGCTTTGCAGGTGACACAGCTAATGGAAGAAGCAAAAGTGAATGTAAAAGAAGTCGGACATGGCGTAAATGGAAGATTAACACTTGGCATTAATACATTTTCAGTGGCCGAATTACCGGAAATACTACATCAATTTAGAAGCAGATATCCGAAAGTCACTTATAAGATCCAACAAAATGAATCGGCTCATCTTTGCCAATTAGTAAAGGATCGAATCGTTGAGCTAGCAATAATTCGATTACCATTAGATTTGGATGACTTTTCCGTTCTCCATCTTCATACAGAACCATTTTACTTTATTACATCCAACAAACATAAACCTTTTCAACATACCCATGAGGTAAGTCTTGAAGAGATTCATGATTTTCCGCTTGTTCTGCCTAGTACAAAAGGGTTGGGCGTACATTATTTAGTTCTTGAGGCATTTTCAAAAACAAAGCGAAAACCAAATATAATTGGGGAGTGTTCAGACATTACGCTATTAATGGACCTCATTTCATCTGAATTTGCTGCTTCCATCGTTCCAGAAACTTTGTTGAAACGACACAGTGGATACCCGATTCACATCTATAAGATTTCCGATCAAGCAAACGTAAAAGGATCTATAGGATTAATTTGGCTTAAAAATCATCACTTATCTGCCGCCGCAGAAAACTTTGTCGAATTATTAAAAAAGGCATATTAAATTGCTCTAGCTACATTCATATTTTACTATCATCCAAGAACTTTGTATAATCAAATTAGCTTACAAACAGAAGGGATTGAATCATGCACGGATATCAATATTTAAAACCCATATTCATTTTATATTGGAGGAATAAGTATTGATTACAACTTTACGGACCAATAGACTTCTTTTAAGGAAAATCTCAGTTAATGATTCATCCATGCTATTTCGAATATGGTCTGATCCAGAAGTGACTAAATTCATGAATATAAGTAGTTTTACGGATGAAAACCAGGCAGTAGAAATGATTCAATTCTTGAATCAATTGTATAAAGATAACCAAGCTATACGTTATTCCATAATTGAATTATCTACAAATCATATTATTGGAACATGTGGCTTTAATTCCATCGATCAAGAAAACAACAAAGCAGAAATTGGGTACGAACTTGCAAAAGAATTTTGGGGGAAAGGTTACGCTAAAGAAGCCATTAGTAAATTGTTACAGCTCGCATTTCAATCTATCAATCTTAATCGAATTGAAGCTAAAATAGATCCTGATAACTTAAATTCCATTTCCCTTATAGAAAAACTTCAATTTACGTTTGAAGGCACCCTTAGACAGTATGAGAAAGATGACGGGAAATATATAGACCTAAATCTATATTCAAAACGTAGATCAGATCACCTTAAATCGCCTATATTTGAGTAAAATATAGGCTTTTTTGTTATTAACTCACGGAATCCTTTTATATTTGCAAATAAGATTAGTAAAAAGGGCAAGATGAGATGATTCTTGCCCTTTGTTTGTTATTTATACTTTTTGCTTAATATACTTCCGCCAATCCAGCCTACAGTTGCCATACCAAGCGGCAGATAATTTGACACATTGGAGGGAACACCATGTATATAAATATCGGTATTCATATATGTATTTACTCCCAGCACAAACCATTTTATCATGATAAAGAAACCACCCAGAATCAATAATGCTTCAAATAACTTTTTTAAATTTGGATAGGCTAAATTTTTACTATCATCTATAATTTTATTCTCCAACCTCTCATCACTTCTTAAAAAATCATCAATCGTTATACCAAACAAATCACTTAATTGGATAATCAGCTCAATGTTTGGAAAGCTTTTTCCGGTTTCCCATTTAGATATAGATTGCCTCGAAACATGAAGCTTGTCTGCTAATTCACTTTGAGACCAACCTTTTAACTCTCTTTCAATTTTTAAACGCTCTTTGAAGTACAATGATAAACACTCCTCCCTGACACCTATCTTTGTAGAAAATAGTCTAAATGTAAAGCGAATAAACAGAACCATCCATGCAACGAATGGTTGCACTCTATCCATATCAGGCATTTGGAAATATAGCATTCACTAAGGAACGCGGTGGTTTAAACAACAACCTCACTCGTGGAAGATAATTTGTTGCTCTTCTTATTAAGTGATTAAAAAACGTTTCCCACCAAGTGAGAAACGTTGATATTTCGGCATAGATAAGATTCAAAATAATCAAAGGAGTATACTGGCATATTCACACCACCCAATTAACCTCTAACTTTTCTTACCTCCAGTCAAGTGTTTTACACAATTTATT
>NZ_AUQA01000006.1:0-1114437 GCF_000445495.1 Virgibacillus sp. CM-4 | reverse complement strand
CATGGCCTTGGTTTTGTACTACTAATCTTAGTATGTTTGGGGTGATTATTTAGAAGTCTCACAATCCACTGCGACTAGGAAATACTTCTTTTTTATTTACGATGGATTATAAATTGTGCCCATAAAAAGTATGCTATTTGTTTCATGATCTGTAATAGTAAAGAAGAATGGTCGATTTACTTCCATATGAAATGGAGGATCTATTGGGGCCGAAGTCGTTTCCATTCCGATAGAAGTAGCACCAGCCGCCTCTGTACCCTGTTCAGTTACTTCTATATATGTTTTCTGTTTAATATCACTAATCCAGAGTTGGTTATTTTCTTGAATCATCTTCTGGAAGTTTGCGTTTTGCTTGTCGAAAGCCTCTGTCATTCCAAGTTGTTGTAGAGCATCATTTAATGTGGTTTCATATTCGATTTGAAATTTTGGCAACTGCACCGTTCCTTCTTCTTCTTGGAATTGTGACTGCCATTGCTGCCAAATGTCACTGGTTAGCTTTGTTTTTAGTTCAGACAGACTGGTATTCTTTTTAGGAAGGAAAATATTCATGCTCATCTTTTTTTCTTCACTATAAGGAAGGGATACAGCTTGCACATATTTATTCTCTAGATAGTTTAGTTTTTCTTTTAGCAGCATCATAGGCACTTGTTTGGTATCTCCATTTTCAAGATGAAAGTTCCTGTTTGTTGTTTGCGCTTCATTAAACGCATAGGTCCATTGTCCATTAAAATAAATAGCGTTGATGAGCATCGTTACTAAGTTAGGATCCAAAGGGCTGTCTGTAATTTCAGTAATCTTGTTATTCGTCGATTTCTTTATCCAGTCATTCATCTTTTGAGCTGCGTCTGGATTGTTGATGTCAATTTCCTCAATCTCCGCATTAAAGTAATCGGTATTTTTGTCCGTGAAGGCTTCCTGAAAATGAAATTGGTCATTCAGCCAAATTGAGTTTCCAATCTGCAATTGAATTCCCTCTGGTTGCTCCATAAGTGAAGATAGCAAGGAAGCATTCGCTCGATTTAAGTCCGTCGAACGTTTATTTTCTAGATGTAGAATTTGAGAAATTTCATCTTTGGTTGTTTCTTCCGCACCATTATAAACCATAGATAGTGCGATAAATAGACTAGTAGGAGAGAATAAGGTGTTTCCTTTGTCATTTGGCTTCACCCTATTCAATAATTGAAAGCCTAGTTGGTTATTAGCGGAAGTGATTTTTTTGTAATCTTGTTTGTCAAAACTAGCATTGATTACCGAATCGGTTCCTGTTTTACTCGTACCACATCCACTTATATAAAAAATTAGTGCTGCCAAAAATACAAGTATCACGTATTTTTTTGACATGTTTATCACCACCCTTACTCATTAGTCCGTATGCTATAGGAAAATGTTACATTGTGTTTCGTGTTTAATTAATAAATTTAGTCCATGATGTTGTTTGAAATATCCATTATTTAGAAAAGGATATATCTGTAAATTAGTCTTTCCCAGATGATGTAAAAGGTATACAAACGAATAAAAGGCGGGGTACATCGTAAAGTAATTTGGTCGCATACATCCGAATGATATAGTCTCTTTTTAATAAAAATTAGCTTGGAACTTCTTCTTCCAACGCTGCTGTTTGAAATAATTCAATAAAGTTTCGTGTGCTTTTTGAAAGATACCTTTCTTTAAGCCAAATAAGGGATGATTTAGAGATAATTGTATTATCTTCAATCGTTAATGTTCTTACCCCGCGTAATGGATGGCCAGATAGAGTCGATTCAGGGACAATTGTTGCTCCAACCTCCTCACTGACTAACTGAAGAATCATATCTACGTCAGGACATTCACAAACAATGGTGGGAGATAGCCCGAAGTTCTCGAATTGATCAAGTATTAGTTCATATTGTCCTATACCGCTTATACGATGTAATAATAACAATGGGAAGGCATTTAATTGTTCCATTGTAGTTGATGTTATAGATGGATTACACCATTCTTCAGGCAAAACTGCGACATATTTTTCTTCAGGAAGAGCAAGAGAATCGAATGCATGCATTTCTAGCGGTAATCGAATAATGGCAAGATCAATATCTCGATTATGAAGCTGTTCCGCAAGCAGATAGGAATCGCCTTCTTTTAAATGAAAACGTATGTGAGGAAATTTTTGTTGGAATCGTTTCATTTGTTTCGGTATTTGTGAAAAACAGGTTTTTACACAACCAATTGAGATCGTCCCCTTAGTTCCTTCTCCAGTTTCTTTTACTTCGGTAATCGTTTCCTCTAATGTATGAAATAATTTGTCTACATGATTATAAAGAACAGTTCCAGCATCGGTTAACTCCATTTTCCTTCCATGACGCTCCATTAATTTAACACCTAACTCTTCTTCTAATGATTTGAGGCTTTGACTCAATGGCGGCTGAGCCATATGTAACTTATTGGCAGCTTTCGTAATTTGGCCTTCATTTGCTATTGTCTGAAAGTAACGCAAATGTCTCATTTCCATAGAAGATAAACATCCTTTCTTTCATATAACCATTTATGAAAACGCTTCCTTATAAAGAATTATATATAATTTTATATATAAAGACAATGCGATTATCAAAATAGTATATTTTTTTTATATAGAATACGAATGTAATAGATATTATTAATATAGTTATAACCGTGCTATTATTCAAATAAGCACAAGTATTCAGATAATGGAAAAGGAGGAAAGGTTTGTTCTGATATGACATCGCTTACATTAATATGGTTATAGGAGGAATTAGAATGCCCGCCAAAACAGGACAACAATATATAGATCGATTAAAGCAAGCAAACAATAATGTGTATATTCATGGAGAACGTGTTGATGATGTAACAAAGCACCCAGCATTTAAAAATGCAATTCAGTCAATGGCAAAATTATACGATATCCAATATGAAAAACCAGAAAAAATGCTTTATACTTCACCAACTACTGGAGATAAAGTAGGGAAGACATTTATGGTACCAACTACTATCGATGAATTAATTGAACGACGTGAAGCAATTATGGAGTGGCAAAGTTTTACAAAAGGGTTAATGGGGAGATCTCCTGATTATTTAAATGCTGATGTTATGGCCATGGGGCCAGCAAGTGAATTCTATGCTGAAGGAGACCCTGCGTTTGCCGAAAACGCTAGGAACTATGCTACCTTTGCTAGGGAAAATGATATTAGCTTAACTCATACCCTAATACATCCACAAGTGAACAGGGCAAAAATTCAGGCAGATCAAAAAGATGCCAATGTTGCTCTTCATGTAGTTGAAAAAAATGATCAAGGAGTCATAGTTGATGGGATCCGTCTTTTAGCAACACAAGGTGGTATTACCGATGAAATATTAGTATTTCCATCTACGGTTAAGAAATCAGGGGAGCTGGATGATCCGTATTCATTAGCTTTTGCGATACCGAATAACACCCCAGGGTTAAAGTATTTAAGTCGCGAGTCATTTGAATATGGGGAGAATCGCTATGATCATCCCCTAAGTTCAAGATTTGAAGAAGGAGATACCATTGTTGCATTTGATCATGTACTTGTTCCTTGGGATCGTATTTTTGTTTTAGAAAATTCATCGATATGTAACCGAGCTTTTGCTGAGACAAACGCAGTTGTGCATATGACACATCAGGTGATAACAAAAGATATTGCTAAAACAGAATTCTTGTTAGGGGTGGTTTTGACATTAATGGATTCAATTGGAATTGATGGGTTCCAGCATGTGAAAGATAAAGGAACTGAAATCATGCTTACCTTAGAAACAATGAAATCCCATCTATTTCGAGCAGAGCACAATGCGAAATTGGATAAATGGGGAATGATGACACCAGACTTTCAAGCATTGGATGCTGCGAGAAATTGGTTTCCGCGTATTTATCCGAGAATGGCTGAAATTCTAAGAATTTTAGGAGCATCTGGAATGATGGGAATACCCACGCATGCTGATTTTAATAATAAGGAAATTGGTCCGATTTTACATCGTGCCATGCAGGGGAAAAACGTAGAAGGCTACGAACGTGTCCAAATTTTCCGATTAGCTTGGGATCTAACCATGAGTGCCTTTGGCAGCCGACAAACACATTATGAATATTATTTCTTTGGGGACCCAATTAAGATGGGGATGGCTTACTTTGATAAATATGAGAAAGAAGTTTATAAATCTCAAGTTCGTGATTTCTTAAGTAGTCAACAAATCCAACAAGTGAACATATAAACTGGAGGAACAATGTAATAATTTCTGTCTGAATTCTAGTTCGCACGAAACAATTTTTGTTGTAGACGCTATATTTCTCATTTAGTAAGATAAGCTTAAGATTTAGAATATGGTGTGGAGGAGGTAAGTAGATTGAAAGTCATTCGTATAGATCCATTTATCAAGGTAACGAATTTTCAGGATCATGTGATGGCGATAGGGTTTTTTGATGGTATTCATTTAGGGCATCAGCAATTATTACGCCATGCAAAAAACATAGCTGAACAGCAAAATCTGTTGTTTACCGCAATGACATTCGATCCGCATCCAGATGAGGTAATCAACAATGAGAAAGCACGGAACTATTTGACGCCGCTTTCAGAAAAAATTGACAAGATGGAAAAGATGGGTGTAGATGCTCTATTTGTTATACATTTTGATCGTACATTTGCTTCTCTTTCTCCAGCAGATTATATTCAAAACTATATTCTTGAGCTAAATACGAGGCATGTTGTGGTTGGTTTTGATTTTAGGTTTGGTCATAAAGCACAAGGGAATACACAGGTTTTGGCACAGGCTGCAAAACAGAGTGATTTTGGTTTGAGTGTGATACCTAAGAAAATGTACGACAATAAGAAAATTAGTTCAACATTAATTAGGGAATGCATTCAAGCAGGAAGAGTAGAAGTCATTCCATTTTATCTCGGCGCTAATTATCAAATAAAGGCTGTTATTTCCAATACACATACAATTGGTATCTTTCAACTCGATCCAATAGAAAATTTCATCTTTCCTAAAGAAGGAAGCTATAACATTTTACTAATGGTAGATGCCAGGTCTATTCCAGCAGTATTACAATGTGATCGGGGTAAATGGATGTTGATGGTTAGAGAAAGGATAACGAACCACCAGCAAACAGTCACCATCGAATTTCTAAGCCAGGCGATGGTTAAAAAAACGATGACGATGTAAACCTATAAAGGAGGATGATCATGATGGAAAGTAGAACTTTTCGTAATGCAATGGGTCGATTTGCCACGGGAGTTACAGTGATCACTACAAAATCAGGAGAAGATCATCATGGGATGACAGCAAATGCATTTATGTCCGTTTCGTTGGACCCAAAATTGATTACAGTTTCCATTGATAACCGAGCAAACATGCTTCATAAAATTAATCAATCTGGCAAATTTGCTGTTAGTTTCCTTTCTGATAAGCAGCAGGATATCTCGATGCATTTTGCAGGTCAGGCAAATTCAGGTGAAGAAATTCAATTTGATTATATCCAGCAAATTCCAGTCATTCAAAACGCTCTTGCTTCAGTCGTATGTGATTTAGATCGCAGCGTTGAAGTTGGAGATCATACCTTGTTTATTGGTAAGGTGGTTGATATCAATTTAACAGATGGCAATCCGTTAACATTCTTTGGTGGGAAATATGGAAAACATGAACCTGTAGAGTATGTGTAGCTACTTATCATAAATATTATATATGATTTAATATATTATTCATAAAAGGAGTGAATTCATATGGCTAACCAATTAGCGGATGAACATATAGAAATGAAACAGCAAACAAAAGATATCAAGCTGTATATTAATGGAGAATTCGTTGATGCAGCAAGCAAGCATACATTTGAAAATATCAGTCCTTATACCAATGAGACCATTAATCACGTTGCCTCAGGAGATAATGAGGATATTAAAAAAGCTGTCCAGGCAGCAAGAGCAGCGTTTAAAGGAGAATGGGGGAAACTAAAAGTAAAAGATCGACTTGCATATGTTTATAAAATTGCTGACCTCATTGATGATCATATCGATGAAATTGCCCCTTTAGAATCATTTGATACCGGTTTGCCAATAGCACAAACGAAGAAGATGGTGAGTAGAGCAGCCTATAATTTCCGTTTTTATGCTGAAATGGTCTCTACACGTATGGTGGGAGAAGCATATCAAGTAGATGATGAATTTTTAAATTATACCATTCATAAACCAGTTGGTATTGCTGGATTAATTACTCCATGGAATGCACCATTTATGTTAGAAACTTGGAAAATAGCACCTGCGCTGGCTACTGGAAATACGGTTGTCTTAAAACCAGCAGAGTGGTCTCCGCTAACCGCAAATCGATTAGCAGAGATTATTGACAAAGCAGGACTTCCAGACGGTGTATTCAATGTCGTTCATGGCTACGGAGAAACCGCAGGTGCTTCACTTGTGGCGCATCCTGATGTTGAGTTGATTTCATTTACTGGTGAGACCACCACTGGCTCAGAAATTCTTAAAAATGGTGCGGATGCTTTGAAGCGTTTTTCCATGGAATTAGGTGGAAAATCACCGATTATTGTTTTTGATGATGCTGATTTTGAACGTGCACTTGATGCATGTACATGGGGAATATTCTCGTTTAATGGAGAGCGGTGTACGGCGAATTCGCGTTTGTATGTGCATGAACATATTGCAGAGAAATTTATTGATAGATTAAAACAACGTATTAACAAAATTAAAGTAGGTGACCCATTGAAAGCTGATACACAAGTGGGCCCACTTATTCATAAAAATCATTACGATAATGTCAAAGATTATCTTGAAATTGCAAAAGCCGAAGGCTGCGAAGTAATTAGCGGAAATATTCCAGATGGTAAAGGGAATTACATTGCACCAACCCTTATCCTAAATGCAACAAATCAAATGCGTGTGGTACAAGAAGAAATATTTGGACCAGTTATTGCTGCAATGACTTTTACAGATGAACAAGAAGTAATTGAATTAGCTAACGACGTTCGCTATGGCTTAGCCGGGTATGTTTGGACGCAGGATATACAACGGGGACATCGTGTCGCTCAAGCAATTGATTCTGGCATGTTATGGGTGAATGCACAGAATGTTCGTGATTTAAGAACTCCATTTGGAGGGTCTAAGCATAGTGGAATTGGCCGTGAAGGGGGACATTATGCCTTTGAATTCTATACAGAAACGCAAATTATCCATGTTGCCTTAAAGGATCATCATATTCCGCAGTTCGGAAAGTAATTATTGTAATTCATTGATACCATTTTATATGGAGAGGAGAATACCAGCATGATGTTTGATATTATTCGTTCCGGACGTGCTATCTTGCATGTAACAGACCTAGAACAGTCTAAAAGTTTTTATGAAGCACTCGGGTTTATTGAGTCAGAAGCAGATGAGGAGAATATTTTTTTCCGAGGGCTGGAAGAACATAACCACCATAGTCTTTGGTTAAAAAAGAAACCAGAACCTGCTGTAGAGGCAATAAGTTACAAAGTTATTTCTGAGCAGGACCTTGATGAACTTGAGAAGTTTTTTATTAGCCAAGGAAATGATATCAAATGGTTGGAAAAGGGGACTCAACGATCAGTTGGGCGAGCTTTACGAGTTCAAGATATTTCGGGGTTGCCGTTAGAATTTTACGCTGAAATGGAAACTGTTGATCGCCTATTGCAGCGTTATGATTTATACAAGGGTGCAAAAGTTCAACGAATTGATCACTTCAATTGTATGGTTCCAAATGTAGAGCGAGCTTATGATTATTATATTAAACACTTAGGATTTGCATGTTCAGAATATACGGTTGGTGAAGAAGAGAAAGTGTGGGCTGCCTGGCTCCACCGTAAGCCATCTGTTCATGATGTAGCATTTATGAATGGGATCGGCCCGAGACTTCATCATGTCGGTTTTTGGCTAAAAGATCCAATGAGTCTAATCGATGGCTGTGATGTGCTTGCTGCTTTAGGTTACGGACCGAACATTGAACGCGGTCCAGGACGTCATGGTTTATCAAATGCTTTTTTCTTATACTTACGAGATCCAGATGGTCACCGGATTGAATTGTACAATGGGGACTATTTAACGAGTGATCCTGACTTCAAACCAATCAAATGGGATTTAGATGATCCAATGCGCCAAACGTTCTGGGGACATGAAGCACCAGATAGTTGGTTCGATGAAGCATCTGAAGTATTAGATATACAAACAGGAAGAAAATTGCCGCAGCATGAACCAAAATTAAAGAAAAGAAAACCGCAATTTGTGATATAAATTTAATACAATTCAGTTATTGAAAAGAAAGGATGGTCCAAATGAATAAGCAATATGATGAAATTAAACAACGATTAAGAGGTTCTGTGACACCAGTTATTACACCGTTCCAAGCTGATTTTTCTATCGATTATGAGAAACAATCCGAACTGATAGAATACCAGTTAGAGAATGGCACTCACGCGATTTCAGTTACGGGAACATCTGGTGAACCAAGTTCATTGACTGTTGAAGAACGTGTCAAAGTTATGGAAAATGCGAAAAAAACAATAAATGGTAGAGTACCCTTTGCACCGGGTACAGGTTCGACAAATCATGATGAAACAATGTATTTAACAAGGAAGGCACAAGAAATCGGTGCAGATGCAGCGATGGTGATCGTTCCGTATTACAATAAACCAAATCAGCAAGCGTTGTATAAACATTTCAAGAAGGTTGCAGATTCTGTAGATATACCAATCATTGTATATAATATTCCAGGGCGTACAGCATTAAATATGGAAGTTGAGACATTGGCTAGATTAAACGAAGATTGTCCAAATGTTGTAGGAGTAAAAGAATCAAATAAGGATTTTGAACATGTGAATCGAGTGATGCTTCACTGTGGAAGAGACTTTTTATTGTATTCTGGTATTGAATTACTTTGTTATCCCATGTTGACAATAGGTGGGGCTGGGTCCATTAGTGCAACAGCGAATGTAGAACCTGCGAAGGTGGCTGAAATGCATGATGCATGGAAAAATGGGGATGTGAAGCGTGCTCAGGATCTGCATTTTGAATTAATGAAACTAAATGATGTCTTGTTTAAAGACACGAACCCCGCACCAGTAAAGGCAGCGTTGGGAATGATGGGCAAAATTGAGCCAGTATTACGTCTGCCAATGGATTTACCATCGGATTCATTACAAGAAGAAATACGTAAAACTTTGTTAGAATACGGTAAATTAGTGCAACATGCTTAAAATAAGGGGGAGATGCCGCATAATAACTACGTTGACTTGGCTAACATCCAATAACGAAACAATGGTGGCTCATTTTGGGTGTCTCCCCAAGCCTATTGCTTCCTTTAAATCCGCGTTGATAGGAGAATGTAAACTTTCTTTTTCCGTACAATCGCAGTCCTTAAGCAATATCCCTTTGTGGCAAGGTTGTCATCTCGGGTATTGCTTAAGTTGTTTCCTAGATCTGATCTAATTAAGAAGGGATGATGTTTGTGCAAACCGTTTATTTAAAGCAGTCCGGCGTACATCCGTTTAAAGAAGCGAGGGTAGACTTAGAAAATGACACCATTGTAATTGCGGGAAAAACATATGTCAAAAAGGATATCTCCTACGACATTCCTGTCAATGGAACGGTTTATGGTACGCTATTAAACTATCGCGGCGCTTATCAGAAATTAGAAAAATCCATGTATGAGCCGCCGTACCAAGCACCTCCAAAGGCACCAATTTTATATATCAAGCCTGTAAATACGTTTGCTTCAGCTGGTTCAACCATTGCACTTCCAGAGGGTGTATTCGAATTAGAAATAGGTGCTGCATTAGGGGTTGTTATTGGTAGAACCGCAACAAAAGTAACTACATCAGAAGCTCTATCTTATGTTGAAGGATATACGATTGTGAATGATGTTAGTATTCCTCATGATAGCGTCTATCGTCCAGCAATTAAAGAAAAAGCTCGTGACGGGTTTTGTCCAATTGGTCCCTGGATAGTAGCATGTGATTCTATTAATAATCCTAATGACTTGCAACTTCGCGTAAAAATTAATGGGGAATTGAAACAAGAAAACACGACAAAGAACCTTATTCGATCTGTCGAAGAACTTATTGCTGATGTGACAGCATTTATGACGTTAACAAAAGGGGATGTATTATTAGTAGGCGTACCTGAAAATGCACCATTAGCTAGAGAAGATGATATGGTACAAATTGAAATCGACAAAATAGGGACTTTAGAAAATCAGGTAATTTCTGAAAAAGCATTTATAGGAGGGAGAATATGAAGCATGCTCGAATTGCTTACCAAGGTCTAGCTCAAGAAGCAATTGTGACAGAAGCTGGTATTCAACTCAATGATGGCAGGTTTGTGAACAAAGATGAGGTTGTATGGCTGCCGCCTGTTGAACCAAAGACAATTTTTACACTGGGTTTGAATTATGCTGATCATGCGAAAGAGTTATCTTTTTCAGCAACTCAAAAAGAACCACTTATTTTCTTCAAAGGACCAAATACGCTTATTGGTCACAATGCTCAAACGATGCGCCCAAGTGATGTAACTTTTATGCATTATGAATGTGAATTAGCAGTCATTATTGCGCGCGAAGCAAATCAAGTAAGCAAAGAAGCCGCGTACGATTATGTTAAAGGCTACACGATTGCAAATGACTATGCATTACGTGATTACTTAGAGAATTACTATCGACCAAACTTAAGAGTGAAAAATCGTGATGGTTGTACGCCAATCGGCCCGTGGTTTGTTGATAAAGAGGATGTGAAGGATCCCATGAATCTGACCTTACGTACATATGTCAATGGAAAGAAAACACAGGAAGGGACGACTGCTGATATGCTTTTGGGAATTCCAGAGCTAATCGAATTCTTAAGTGGATTTATGACCTTACATCCTGGGGATATTATTCTTACTGGAACACCGAAAGGTTCTGTGGATACGAAAATAGGCGACGAAGTGGTAACAGAGATAGAGGGGATTGGGCGTCTTGTTAATACGATCGTAGGAGAGAATACATTCCAAACGAATTGACGAAAGGAGGAGCATACGTGCCGCATTTAATCATTGAATATACGAATAATCTTAAAGAAGAAGCAGATATCCCTAAATTACTACGAACAGTAAATAACACATTATTGGAACATCAAGATATTATTCCAATTGGTGGATTACGCTCTAGAGCCATTGAATTGTCAGATTATCTTGTAGCGGATGGCACCGAAGATGATGCTTTTGTTCATGTGACATTAAAACTAGGTAAAGGAAGGTCGGAGGAAGAAAAACAAGATTTATGTGATAACTTATTTAAGGCGATCGAACAGCATTTTTCAATAATCTATCAAAATCGTTATCTTGCATTGTCTATGGAACTCTATGAATTTACATCACCTACGTATAAACGGAATAATATTCATCCGCGTTATAAAGAATAGTATAAAATGATATAGTCGCTGTTACTATGGTTTAGCATCCAGAGACGGAAAGATAACGTAATAGAATAAGGAAATAACATGCTTTGACATCATATATGATATAGTATATGATTAATCCACTATGGAAAATAAAACGATTACTAAAAAACAAAAAGCTTATGATTACATGAAATCGCGAATTATTGAAGGGCACTATGCACCTGGACAACGAATTGTAATTAATCAATTAGTTAAAGAATTATCGACGAGTGCAATACCAATACGTGAAGCCGTACGCCAGTTAGAAGCAGAAGGTTTAATTGATTATCAAAATAATATTGGTCCGGTAGTTACTCCGATTGATAAAAGTGAGTATTTAGATACGATTTCTGTATTAGCAGTTATGGAAGGGTATGCAACAGCATTAAGCAGCCAACATGAATTTTCACAAGTGAAAATCATAGAGCTGACAACTAAAAATCAACAAATGAAGGAGGCAATTGAAGCATTTGATCTACAATCTTTTGGTCAACTGAATCGGGAGTTCCATGAATTAATCTATTCCCAATGTGAAAACACTTTTTTGGTTGAGGAGATTCGGAAATCTTGGAGAAAATTAGATTCGATTCGAAGAACGGGTTCTGCATTCCATCCTAAACGAGCATTTGCTTCGATTCAAGAGCATCAACAACTCATTGACTTACTTAGTAAAAATGCTGATTTTGAATTGATTGAGAAGGCAGCACGTACACATAAATTAAATACAAAGGAAGCATTTAACAATCAAAATACCCAAATTCGTAGCGAAGGATTTAAATAGCTAGGAAACGACTGTTGTATCCTTATATCAAGGATTGGAAATCCAGCTTTTCTAGAGCTGCCATTGAGGACAGCTCTTTTCTTTTTATGAAAGCGTTATCGATAAGGGGTGAGGGAGCATATTGATAAGATAAATACTGAGAGAAAGCTTGATTTTGCAAATTTACCGAGTTTTCAAGATTTGACGGATAAGGAGGGAAGGATCTATTTAAACGGGGAACGAATTATTTTAACTTCTTCCTCTGTGTTTGGCATTTTACGGAAAGATTTAAAAGAAAATATCTCTGAGCAGCGTATGAAAGGTTTTCTGATTCGGTATGGATGGAACCTAGGGAAATTAGATGCACAAAGGGTATTAAAACAAAGGTTATCTTCTATAGAACAAATTTTGAGGCAAGGTCCGGTACTACATATGATACGTGGATATACAAAAGTGCAGCGAACCAATTTAAATATTGATTACGATCCATCAGGAAAGATAAATGCTGTCCATGTTGAAGGAATATGGACGGGTTCATATGAAGCAGAAGAGCATCTAAGACAATTTGGTGTCACAAATGAATTTATTTGTCATACCCTTGTTGGTTACGCTAGTGGTTATTATTCAGAGATTTGCAGGAGAAAGGTCATTTTTAAAGAAACGAGTTGTAAAGCTGCAGGGTCAAGTTATTGCTATTATGTAGGAAAAACAATTCCGGAGTGGAAAGATGACATTGTAGAGGAATTAAAATACTACGAAGACAATCCAATTGTCGAGGAACTGGCGATCACCTATGAGAAACTATTAGAAGAACGCAATAATCTGGCGAAGACGTTTATTGTTCATCAACAATTAACGGAAAAATTAGTAGAGGGCGAAGATATACCGTCCATTGCAGAATTAGTCCATCAGAAAACCCAATTACCAATTATGATTGATAATACGAAGCACAATCTGATTGCGCATGCTGGATTTGGTTTGATAAATTCGCTTCAACATTATCAAACTTTTTTGGAGGCTTTACAACAAGAAGAAGCGCAAGATTGGTTTAAAATAAGGCGTGTTTCTTATAATGGTTGTCAGTTTTTAACAAGCCCAATAATGCTTAAGAAAAAATATATTGGTTCTTGTACTTTTGTATATGGAGAAAATGAACAGCCTACAAAAGTGGATCAAATGATATTAGAGCGTACAGCAACGGTTTGCTCTTTATATATGTTAAATGAAAAGACTACATTTGAAGCAATGGAACGAATGAAGGGTCATTTTTTAGATCAAATTATTGACGGGAGCATCGCATCCAAAAAAGAAATGATTAAACGAGGCAGTTATCTGCAAGTTGATTTGGACCAAAACTATTTTATAGTGGCAATTAATTACGAACACACGAAGAATCATTCAAGGAATGAGTTAGTATTTCATGAGCAAGTGATGGAACATGTTTTGAATTACTTTAAGACTCGGTCAAACATGTTAATTGGACAGCGTTCTTCCACAATTATTTTATTAATACAAATACAGTCGTCTGCTAGTGAAGTATGCACCCTATGTTCACATCTGAAGGATAATTTACATGAACATTTTTCTAATCGCATGTTTACATTCGGAATAAGTACAATAGGTCTGGATGTAAAGTTAGCAAACGATCATTATCATGAAGCATTAACAGCCTTATCAATGGCTACTCGATCGAAATCGGTTATGTTATTTGAAGATCTAAGTGTTGTTGGAATGCTAATCCATTCAAAAAACAAGGATGCGATTAAACAAAAAGCGAAACATTTACTTGGTCCATTATATCAAGATAAAGACAGGTATAAGGAACTATTAAAAACGTTATATGTATTTTTATCGTATGGCGGCAATTTAGAGAAATCAATGAAAGAACTGGCTTTATCTATGAGCGGATTAAGATATCGTGTTAAACAATTAGAGGAAATACTTGGTGAACAATTAAGAGATCCTGCAGTAAGTCATCAATTATTACTTACATTAGAAGTGTTGCTTGCTAAAAGCGAATTATCATTTGAATAAAACAATGATTGTCAGTTAGCAGATTATTCACCAACAACCATTGTCGTAGCTGGAACAAATACGATTTGCTATCCTAAATCTACAAGAAAATTACTTGAAAATTCGATAAACGAGCATTTCAAAAATTGGAGGTAGTATCATATGATGGATGGCAAGCAATATTTAGATAGTTTGAAAGATGGTCGTGCTATTTATTTAAATGGAGAGAAGGTAGACGATGTAACTACACACCCGGCCTATCGAAATGCAGCTCGATCAATTGCAAAACTGTATGACGCATTACATGATCCGGCAAAGGAAGCTATTCTGACGACAAAATCTGAATTTGGGTTCCGTACACATAAATTTTTTAAAGCTTCTACTAGTTCTGAAGAATTGCTAGGGGCAAGGGATGCAATGGCGGAATGGACAAAATTAAGTTATGGCTTCATGGGGAGAACCCCAGATTATAAGGCAGCGTTTACCGCATCATTGGGTCCATATGCTTGTTTTTATAAAGGTTTTGAGGATAATGCAAGAAGATGGTATAAAAAAGCTCAGCAAGAAATTCCATTTTGTAATCATACTATAGTTAATCCACAACTGGATCGGGATCAACCACTTCACAAGAATAAGGAGGTATTTGTTCGTGCAGTAGAAGAGCGGGATGATGGTGTTATTGTTAGCGGCGCCAAAATGGTTGGAACGTCAGCAGCATTAACGCATTATAATTTTGTGGCTAATTATTCTCCTCAAGATTTAGGGGAAGGGGATAAGAGTCACGCATTAATCTTTTTTGTACCAATGAATGCACCGGGGTTAAAAGTGATTAGTCGCCAATCCTATGAGGAAACGGCAGCAATAATGGGGACACCTTTTGACTATCCTTTATCTAGCAGGTTTGATGAAAATGATGCAGTAATTGTGCTGGATAATGTATTTATACCATGGGAAGACGTACTAACATATAACAATGTTGACATTGCGAATGGATTCCGACCTAAAACTGGATGGCTCAATCGTTATACTTTTCAAGGATGTACACGCTTCGCGGTAAAATTGGATTTCATGGTAGGGTTACTTTTGAAGGCGACTGAAATGGCAGGTACAAATAAGTTTAGAGGCGTTCAAGCGAATATAGGTGAAGTTATCTCTTATCGTAATATGTTCTGGGCGATTTCGGAAGCTATGGCAGCAAATCCCGAAACTGGTCCAAATGGGGTGGTCTTACCTAATGCTACTTATGCAACAGCTTACCGGACATTCGCTCCTAGTGTTTGGCCAAAGATTAAGCAAATATTTGAGCAAGTAGTAGCTGGAGGGCTGATCCAGCTTCCTTCCAGTGCAAAAGATTTCCAAAACCTGGAATTACGTCCGTATCTCGACCATTATTATAAAGGTTCTGGTGGAGTAAGTGCTGAGGAACGTGTTAAGGTCTTGAAATTAATATGGGATGCAATTGGTACTGAATTTGGAGGCAGGAATGAACTATATGAAATTAATTATGCTGGTAATCATGAAGGTATTCGCTTAGATGCGTTGAAAATGGCTGATAATTCAGGACAGACAGCTAAATATAAAGCATTTGTAGAACAAGCATTAAGTGATTATGATCTTACAGGCTGGACATCGGATACATGGATTAATCCGGACAAACATCAAGAAAAAGTGTTTAACTAGATGCAGCACAAAAAAAGCACTTATATCCTGTTTATAGGTGCTTTTTTCTTTAAATAACAACATTAAGCTATGATTAATTGACATCATATATGAAATCATATATAATTTTATAATAAATGTAAGCGTTAACATATGGTGGATTACTACACTCCATTCCTTAGGGGGAGAAAATATGTATCGAAAGATGATGAGTTGTTTAATTAGTGTACTTCTCTTAGTTGTCCTTTCTGCTTGTTCTAGAGGTATAGCCTCTACTGGTTCTTCACATAATTTAATTATTTCTCACTTCTTACCGGGGAATCATCCGATTCAAACACAAGTATTCCAACAGATTGGGAATGATTGGAAGCAGAAGTCAAATGGGGAGATTACGTTTGAACTGTATCCATCCAATGCTCTAGGTAATGCCGGTTCACAGTATGATATGGCTGTTACAGGGGAGGCAGATATTGCATTAAGTGTACATGGGTATTCTCCTGGGAGATTTCCATTAGTCTCTGTTATGGAGTTACCATTTCTTGCAGAATCAGCTGCGCATGGTTCAGAAGTCATAGCCAATCTATATGAAGAATTTCCAAGTATACAGGCAGAACATGATGATACGATACCGTTATATTTATTTACTGCTGAACCTGCCCAGTTAATTATGAAAGACCATCAAATTGAATCACCAGACGATTTAAAAGGATTACGTGTTCGCTCTCCATCACCATTGGCTAATGATATATTGGAGGCTTTAGGAGCCGTACCCATTTCTATGCCGATGGGAGACGTATATGAATCACTGGAAAGAGGGGTTATTGATGGAGCAATGGTGCCTTTGGAAGCGCTTTACAATTATAATTTGCATGAAATAGCATCCTATATTACAATTGGAAACTTTTCAGCTACGCCATTTTTTACTGTTATGAACAAAGATACATATCAGCGTTTCACAGATTCAGAAAAGGAGCTTATTAATGAATCGACAGATATAAATACTGCTATTAAGAGTGGACGTGTTTTTGACGTAGATGGTCAAAAAGGAAGGAAATTAGCAGTTGAAAATGGCGCAAAAGTAATTGAACTTAGTGAACAACAATTAGTGCCATGGAGGCAGGCGCTAAATTCACTTGTACAATCATGGATAGAAGAGATGGAATCGAAAGGGTTACCAGGTGAAAAAATCTATCAGCGGGCGAAAGCATTAAAGGATGAAGTGAAGTAGCGGGAGAGGTGAATGGTGTGGAAAGAATAATACAGCGATTAAGTAAGATGTTGCATGTTTTTGCTCAGATTATCTTATTATTCATGGCAGTGATGATTACGTTAGATGTGCTTGGGAGATGGCTCTTTAAAACTCCAGTAACGGGCACTGTAGATTTTACAGAGTTAGGTCTATCTGTAGTTATCTTTCTAAGCTTAGCATATACACATGTCAAAGAAGAACATATTACTATTGACTTTGTTGTTGAGCGGTTTTCTCAGCGTATCCAGTGGATAGTTGAATCGATTATTCATTTATTAATCGCTGTTTTAATGGTACTTGTTTCTTGGAGTACTTGTCATTATGCGATACGACTTTTTCATGCTAATACAGTAACGGGGGATTTAAGTATCCCACTTTATCCAATTGCTATATTAGCAGTTATTGGTTCCATTCTCTTTGCATTCATTGCAATCCTGCATTCCATTTACTACTTGCAAAAGGTGGTTCATCAAAATGAGTCCTGAAATGATTGGTTTTATTGGGATTGTACTATTATTGATCTTATTTTTACTAAAAGTTCCAGTTGGTATTTCTTTGTTATTCGTAGGCTTAGTAGGTACAACCTTAATCAGGGGATGGGATGTAGCGTTTGCTCAACTAGGTAGAACTCCTTTTGATACAGCAAGTTCGTATTCATTAAGTGTTATTCCATTATTTATACTAATGGGGATGATTCTGTCGTACACAGGGTTAGGTAAGGACTTATATCGAGCGGTAGATAGCTGGATTGGTCATTTTCGAGGAGGATTGGCGATGGCTACAATTGGTACTGCAGCTATATTTTCTTCTATTTCCGGTTCCCTTAATGCAACAACTGCAACAGTTTCTAAAATAACCTTACCAGAAATGGATAAATATAAATATAAACCAAGCCTTTCCACTGCTTGTGTTGCAGCTGGGGGTACATTAGGTATTTTAATTCCCCCAAGTGTTATCTTAATATTATATGGAATACAAACAAGAGAACCCATTGGGGCATTATTAATTGCGGGTATTATTCCAGGAATTTTTCAAGTTATTATATTTATGATCATTATTGCCATTCTTGTTCGACGGAATCCTAATTTGGCACCAGCTAGAACAGAGCAGGCGACTATTAGTGAGAAGCTACATACATTAAAAAATGTTTGGCCATTTATGGGGTTATTTTTTATAAGTATTGGCGGGATATATTTAGGGGTATTCACTCCAACTGAAGCAGCCGGGGTTGGAGCAGTTGGTGCAATTATTTTTGCACTATTGTCTAGGCGTTTAGACTGGGATAAGTTAAAGCAATCGTTTAATGAATCAGTAAGGTTGACTGCTTATATTTTTCTAATTCTAATCGGTGCTACTCTATTTAGTCAATTTTTAACAATTAGTAGGTTGCCAGTCATGCTTACCAGTTTTGTAGGTGGGCTAGATCTCCATGCATATATCATACTTGTATTTATATTGATTGCTTTATTTTTACTAGGTTGCTTCATTGAAGGTCTTTCCTTAATTGTTTTAACGCTTCCAATAATTTATCCAATCATTATGGAACTTGGTTTTAATGGTGTTTGGTTTGGAATTATTATGGTGATGGCAATTAATATTGGTTCTTTAACACCACCGCTTGGGATTAGCATTTTTGTAATCAAAGGCGTTGCAACAAATATTCCAGTACAAACCATATTCCGGGGAACAGTACCGATGATTATTGGAATGATTATCTGCATTTGTTTATTAATCCTATTTCCACCGTTGGTAACGATCTTACCAAGTTTGATGAAATAATTCCTTATATAATAGGAGCCTTTTTACAGGCTCTTTTTTATATAGCAGAAGATCAATTATTTTAATTGGAAATAACTGTAACCAATTGATAATAGGGAACATTATATTCTAGCAGAATTTTTATGGTAGAGTATATAAATAAAGGAGTCGAGTAGGCAATTGCAGAATTAAAAACGTATCGAGATCGATAAAATAGACGGATCGAACAGAATAGATTAGCAAGTTAAGGGATATAATTAAGCCTTATCATATGATTTATCAAACAGGGATTGTATAATGATAGAAATGAGCAATTGAATGTTATATGTAACATAAGAAAAAGGATGGAATGACTGTGAAAAATAATAAGGAAAGATTATATTTATTGGAGAAGGCATTGAATTATACAGAGGTCGGTTTAATAATTACAGATCCTTCTATTGAAGATAATCCGATTATTATCGCTAATAAAGGTTTTTTAGAGCTAACAGGCTATAATGAAGAAGAAGTGATTGGAAAGAATTGCAGGTTTTTGCAGGGGGAAGAGACCAATAAAAAGCGTGTGAATCAAATTTGCGAAGCTGTCGATGCTAACGAATCGATTTCTGTGCAATTATACAATTATAAAAAAGATGGTACGGGTTTCTGGAACGAATTATCCATTGATCCGATGTGGATAGAAGAAGATCAAAAACTCTATTTTGTTGGAGTGCAAAAAGATGTTACAGATGAAAAACAAAAGGAACGCCTGCTTCAAGAAAGCTTGGTAGAAATTGAAAAGATTTCTACTCCAATTGTTCCAATAAGGGATGATGTTTCTATTTTGCCGCTTATTGGCAATATGAGCGACCATCGATTAGAAGCTTTGATGACTTCATTATCTGCTTATTTGGAGCAATCGAATGAAGAATATTTGATTATGGATTTATCTGGATTGTATGAAGTGGATACGTATACCGTTTCACGCTTTTTAAAAATTCATCAATTTATATCACTTATGGGGAAGCAGCTATTAGTAGCAGGCATTCGCCCAGATATGGCGATAAAAACGGTATCCATTCAAGATACGTTTAAAGATATGAAAACATTCAAAAACGTTAAAATGGCAATTGAACATATTGATCGTGTAAAAGAAAAAGAGGTATAGGTTTTAGCCAATTTATGGTAAACTAATGATAACAAGTAAAAATAAGAATTCTGTAAAATAGCAGGAGAGGTTCGAAATTCCATCCCTCTATAAAAAACTAAGGAGATCAAAACAACACACCTTCTTAGTGTTGTTTTTTTGATGGAAATTTTAGTAACGAACGCTCTTCTTTGTTGTAAAAAGGGAGGAGAAGAGTCGATGAACAACCAAAAAGCAGTCGTTGTATTCAGTGGTGGTCAGGATAGTACTACCTGTTTGTTCTGGGCATTGCGTGAGTTTGAACATGTGGAGGCAGTAACATTTCAATATGGACAACGGCATCTAGAAGAATTACATGTTGCGAAAAACATTTGCGATCAATTAAAAGTAACGCATCATGAACTGGATATGAATCTATTAAATCAGTTAGCTCCAAATGCATTAACTCGTAAAGACATAGCGATTACTGAAGGAGATGATGGCTTGCCATCTACATTTGTCCCCGGAAGAAACCTGCTGTTTCTATCTTTTGCAGCAATATTAGCTAAGCAAATTAATGCAAAGCATGTGGTAACAGGGGTGTGTGAAACAGATTTTAGTGGTTATCCTGACTGCCGAGATATATTTACCAAGTCCTTAAATGTGACATTAAATTTAGCAATGGATGATCAATTCGTTATCCATACTCCGCTTATGTGGCTGGATAAAGCAGGAGTATGGGAATTAAGTGATCAATTAGGAGCTTTTTCGTTTGTGAAAAATAATACATTGACTTGTTATAACGGATTAAGAGGTAGTGGATGTGGGGAGTGTCCTGCTTGTCAATTACGTCAAACTGGTTTAGAAAAGTATGAAGCAAATCGAAAAAAGGTGAGAACGTAATGATCCAACAAATCTATCCTTTCATAAACCATAACTATACATATGAAATCAATAAAGACTTTCATTTTGCTGCGGCCCATTATATTCCCCATCAAGACGCTGGAAAATGTCAATCGATGCATGGGCATACGTATTTTACAAATATTACTATTGTTGGTGAAGAACTCAATCATACAGGGTTTTTAGTAGATTTTAAACAAATAAAAAATCTTATTCATAAACGTTTTGATCATGTTGTCATGAATCAGGATGTTGCTTTTTCCGATCATAATCCCAATGCTTTTCCAACTACTGAGATTGTGGCACGGACGATTTATGAACTTGTGCAGGAATACTTAGATACATTATCCCATTCCCCCCGCTGTATCCAAGTATATATACGAGAAACACCGTCCAGTTATTGTGTATATCGTCCAAAGAAAGGGGATAGGTAAGTGAAAATACCAGTAATTGAAGTTTTTGGGCCGACGATTCAGGGGGAAGGAATGGTTATTGGTAGAAAAACCATGTTTGTCCGAACTGCTGGTTGTGATTATTCCTGCTCATGGTGTGATTCAAAATTTACTTGGGATGGTACAGAAAAACATCACATTCAAATGATGGAAGCAGAAGAGATTATGCAAGATTTAAGGGAAAAAGGTGCTGATCAATTTGGTCATGTGACGATCTCAGGTGGGAATCCTGGATTACTCCCCCAAATCGATCAACTGATTGATATCCTGCATGATCACGATCTGGAGGTAGCGCTCGAAACACAAGGGAGTAGATGGCAGACATGGTTTACAAAGATTGATGATCTAACACTTTCTCCAAAACCTCCAAGTTCAGGGATGAAAACAAATTATCAAACCCTTGATTTTATTATTGATTCATTGAAACAAAAGCAACGTGGAAAATGCAGTTTGAAAGTAGTCATCTTTAATGAAGATGATTTAGGATACGCAGAAAATATCCATCAACGCTATCCAGATGTAAGCTTATATCTTCAGGTGGGAAATGATGAAATTACGATGGATAATGATCAAGCATTGTCGTTATATTTACTGCAAAAATACGAGGAGCTGATTGACCAAGTAATGGTTAGCACTATTCTAAAGGATGTCCGAGTGCTTCCACAGTTACATACATTTCTTTGGGGAAATAAGCGTGGAGTATAGGGATAAATTAATACAAGAAGAGCCCAGACTGTTTCTTTACAGAGCTGGGTTTTTTTAAGTCGTTAACACACGATGATTGTGTTTAGAAGTAGATTATATTATCATTTAATATATTGGTATGTAAAAAGAATTAATTGTGAATAAAATCACTAATGGTAGGAAAGCGATACTTTTAGGAATTCTAACTATGGTAGTAAAGGAGCAGAACATTGAAGATTGGTATAGACAAAATAGGATTTTATGCACCACATTTATTTTTAGATATGAATAAGTTAGCAGTCGCTAGAGATGTTGATCCAGCAAAGTATACGATTGGTATTGGACAAGAGAAAATGGCAATCGCTCCGATTACACAGGATGCAGTCTCACTCGCAGCGAATGCTGCTTTAAATATATTAGACGATAAAGATAAGGAAGACATTGACTTTGTCATTTTTGGTACAGAATCTGGTATTGATTATTCAAAATCAGCTGGGGTATATATCCATGATCTATTAGGGCTGAACCCAAAAGCGAGAACAATTGAGGTGAAGCAAGCATGTTATGGTGCTACTGCTGGAATTCAAATGGCGAAGGGTCATATTGCTTTACATCCAAAAAGCAAAGTGCTTGTTTTAGGTGCGGATATTGCAAGGTATGGATTGAACTCTGGTGGAGAAGCAACGCAAGGAGCAGGTGCAGTTGCAATGGTTATTAGTGCAGACCCACGTATTCTAGCTTTAGAAGATAAAAGTGCTTATTTAACAGCCGATATTATGGACTTCTGGCGCCCTGTCTACTCAGATACAGCAATGGTCGATGGCAAGCTTTCAAATGAAAAGTATATTTCTTTCTTTGAGAGTGTATGGGAAGATTATAAAGTACAATCAGGGTTCGGTTTAGAAGATTTTACAGCTATTTGTTTCCATCTTCCTTATACGAAAATGGGTCAAAAAGCGTTACGTGCGATCTATGAACAAGGAACGGAAGAAGATAAGGAAAGATTAGTGGCCAATTTAGAAGCTAGTAAAACGTACAATAAGCAAGTTGGTAATATTTATACAGGTTCTTTATACTTAAGCCTTCTATCATTACTAGAACAGCAGGAAGAGTTACAGGACGGTGCAAGAATCGGCTTATTTAGTTATGGGTCTGGTGCTGTTGGAGAATTCTTTACAGGAGTACTACAGCCTGGTTATCGTAAGTATTTAAATACTTACGATCATGAAGAATTGCTTGCTTCTCGAACAGAATTATCGGTGGATGCTTATGAAACAGTTTTTGAAGACACCTTGCCAGCAGATGGCTCAACTGTCGAGCTTGAAATTGAAGCAGATCCTGCCAAAATAGCGTTATCAGGAATTAGTGGTCATATGCGACACTATGTTCACAAAGACAAAAAATAAGTATATAAAAACGGATTTCGAAACCGCAAACGAAATCCGTTTTTATTTTACAATTAATTAGTTGCTTCGATTTTAGTGATCTCTTCAGCGATGGCTTCTGTTAATTCCTTGGCTGTTTTAGGAACAAAGGATTTAAGGACAGGATTAATCATTTTAGCCATCAGCCCACCTGCAGTAATGGAAAGATTTCCTGTAATTTTTGTTGTTGATTCAGCTAGTGCCTCTGCTTTAAAATACCCTTCTCCGTCAAAGTTTTCACTCAATCCTTTTAAGTCAAAGGTTACTTTTGTTGGTTTCTGCCATTCCGTAATAATTATTTTCAAGTTCACCGTTTTTTGTATGATTCCAAGGTCGCCTTTGAATTTCCATGTGGATTCTCTGTCATTAAGAATGTCATGTTCAATATATCCTGGAACTAAAGGTGCCCAATGATTCATATCGCTCACGAATTCCCACACGTTTTCAATTGGTACGTCAATTTCTACTTCGTGTATTCCACTTGGCATACCATTCATCTCCTTTTCATCAAATACATTATCTTCGAAAATAGAATAACATGTTTATTCTTTTCCACAAAGCTATTTCAACTAATCATTTTTTAAATAACAATAGAAGAAGGATTTACAGTATAAGAAGAACATTTTATAATTATATTTAATTAAAAATAAATGAATTAAATATATATAAATTAAATATGAGGTGAGCGGTTAAATGAAAAAGACAGCTGGAATACACCATATAACCGCTATCGTTGGTCATCCACAGGAAAATGTCGATTTTTATGCAAGTGTGCTTGGTTTACGATTAGTTAAGAAAACCATTAACTTCGATGATCCTAGTACTTACCATCTCTATTTTGGAAATGAAGGAGGAGAACCAGGTACGATTATTACCTTCTTCCCATGGTCACATGCATTTAAAGGTCGAATTGGCGATGGCCAAGTCGGAACCATTTCCTTTGCTATACCAGTTGGGTCTTTATCATTTTGGAAAGAGCGCTTTTATTAATTGGCTATTGACTTCACTGAAGCGGAACGTTTTGGGGAGACGTATCTTTCGTTCAAAGACCCTCATGGACTACAATTAGAATTAGTAGAGAAAGAAGCGGGAGAGGCCAATCATTGGATGATTGGAGATGTTACATCAGAAGTAGCGATTAAAGGGTTTGCGGGAGCTGTTTTATTATCGGCTAAACCTGCAAGCACAGCTGAGCTGATGGAAGATATTTTGGGTTTTGAAAGAGTAGGAGAAGAAGGTGATTTCGTTCGTTTGACTTCCTATGCTGATATAGGGAATACGATTGATATTAAATTAACCACAAACGGAGGATCGCAAATGGGTGTTGGCACAATACATCATATTGCATTTCGTGCCAAAGATGATAAAGATCAATTAGATTGGCAAGGCTATATTGCTAACCATGGGTATGCAGTTACCCTGTAAAAGATTGAAATTACTTTCAAGCGATCTACTTCAAAGAGCATGGCAATTTACTGTTTGAAATTGCAACAGATCCTCCAGGTTTTGCTCATGATGAGTCGTTTCAGGAGATGGGAAGTAAATTGAAACTACCACAACAATTTGAGATTTATCGTAATCGATTGGAGAATACCTTAATTCCAATCGAAGTAAAAATGAAAAATGAAGATGATGAGGGTTAAGTAGTATTCCATTATGTGATAAACATTTGTTCAAGTTTAATAAGAGAATCCGTTAATTGGTAGAAAGATCCAACGATCAATCGCCTTTACAGCAATACACCTGTAGAAGAAGTGACAGGGTGAATGGATGCTGAATAACCCATGGAATATCAATGGGTTATTCAATAAATATTTTTCCTGGATTAAGGATGTTACTTGGGTCAAGCAATTGTTTTATTTGGTGCATAACTTCTAATGCAGTTCCATGCTCCTTTTGCTGATATTTTCGCTTGCCTATTCCGACGCCATGCTCACCAGTGCATGTTCCACCAACATCAATAGCTAGTGTTGCCAATGCTTCATTTGTTGCCTCGGCTTTTTCGCGTTCTCCAATTACAGCAGGGTCAAATAATACAAGTGTATGGAAATTCCCGTCGCCTACATGCCCCCAAACGCCGCCAGTTAGTCCGCTGTTATCTATTAATTGCCTCGCATAAGTAACTAATTTAGGCAGTTGTGATATCGGTACACAAACATCAGCGCCAACTTCATCTATTCCATCCGTATGCTGAAAAGCGTAAGATAAGTTATAACGTGCCTTCCATAATTCTTCTTGTTCTACTGGATCGGTAGCTACTGTCCAGTGTTTAGCCCCGAGCGTTTTAACTATCTTTGCAGTCAGTTGAACATCAGCTTCTACCCCGTGTACAGATCCAGCAAATTCAAAGAATAAAGAGTGTGCAACAGGAAAGGTGTATACATTTTGTCGATTAACTTCAGCAATACTAGCCGCATCCATCAGTTCCATTCGCTTAATAGGGATTGTTTGTAATAAGATTTCTTTCGCTGCTATGGCACATGTTTCCATGGACGCAAATGTACAACGTGCCATTACTGTATACTCTGGGATTCCGTGTAGTTTAAGTGTAATTTCAGTAATAATTCCTAATGTCCCCTCTGAACCAGCAAAGAGGTTTGTCATTAGGTAGCCAGAAGAGGATTTCTTTGCTTTGGTTCCTGTATGAATAATTCTGCCATCGGCCAGCACGACTTCTAGATCTAATAATTGATCTTTCATAGCACCGTATCTAACAGCGGTTGTACCACTTGCATTAGTTGCAACCATACCACCGATGGTTGCGTTTACCCCAGGATCAACGGGGAATTGTAATCCTTGTTCACGAATGACATCATTTAACTGAAAACGAGTGACACCAGGTTGAACAGTGATCGTCATATCATCTGGCGAGAATTCAATAACCTGATTCATTCGGCTGAAGTTCATGGAGATTCCATTCTCAACAGGTATGGCTTGCCCTTCTAAACCGGAGCCTGTCCCAAATGGAGTGATTGGGATATGATAGTCTCGTGCTACTTCTACGATCAGTTGAACATCTTCAGATGAATTTGGATAACAGACGACTTCAGGCAGTACGGCTGAATGAGGTGATTCATCATAACTGTGACGAATAAGATCATCTGTTTGTTGACTTACCTTCTCTTTTCCTAATTTCTCAATTAATACATTGATATACACATTTATCACCTCAGGCAGTTTTTATATTTTCAAGAAGGCAAGGGAAGAGGAATACATTGTTATCTCCTTAGCATTCTAGGGTTTATATATTAATAAATTAGATGTGCAATGATTACGATAATGGGTAGTGAGATAATAGTACGCTCAAGAAAGATGATAAATAAATGCCAAGCTTTCACTGGAATTTTTGAGATTAATAGCAATGTGCCCATCTCGGTTAAGTAAATAATTTGCACTAACGACAATGCCCCGATAACAAATCGAGTAATTTCCGCTTCAATTCCTGAAGCTAATACAGCTGGTAAAAACATATCAATAAAGCCGATAATAGTCGCTGGTGCTGCATCTGCTGCATTAGGAAGCTGCATTACTTCAAGAAGTGGAATAATTGGCTGCGAAATAATTTCAAAAAATGAAGTAAACTCAGCAATCACTAAAGCAATTGTACCAATTGCCATTACTTGTGGAAGTAACACAAATGCAATCCCTAAGAAAATAGAATTCCCCTGTTTTACCTGTTCTTTAAACGAACCAGCACTTTCTGCACGTTTGACTGCTTGGTGAATTCCCCATTTGAATTTGCTTATGTTGGCTGGCACATCTTCTTGATAGTCATTATTTGTATAATATTGATCTGGTATGTTAGCGATAGGTGGAATTCTTGGAACAATTACAGCACTTACAATTCCAGCCACTACGATGGCTAGATAAAAGAGTGGGAACATATGATCAACCTCTAGCATACCAGCGATCACTAAACAAAAAGGCAAGGACACGGTAGAGAAGCAGGTTGCGATTGCTGCAGCTTCTCTACCAGTGTAGAACCCATTCTGATACTGTTCTCTTGTAATCACTACACCAACATTTACATTTCCAATCCATGAAGATAGGAGATCAATTGCTGAACGCCCTGGTAACGTAAAAAGGGGTTTTATGATGCCGCGTAGTATCGAGCCAAAGAATTCCATAACTCCAAAGTTGATAAGATATGGCATTAAGAACGATGCGACAAAGAACCATACAATTAAACTAGTTAATAATCCAAACATTACTTCACCAGTAAGCTCAGAATAAATGATTTCCATACCAGCTCCAAAGTATGTCATTATTGCAAATATCGTCCCAAGAATTCGTAAAATGGTCCAGAATATGGTTACGTTGAATAAAGACATGAATAGTGCAGACTTTTGAATAAATCTTGGTTTAAAAATGGCTTGTACCACAGTAAATACAGTAGAAATCACCATAATCAAAGTGACAATTGCAGGTAACCAATTGGATAGAATATCAATGATATACTCTGTAATAATACCTAATGGTATATTAAATGTACCCCCATCAAAAATGGGAAATAAAAAGATGAATACTCCAAATAATGAAGGGAGGAGGAACTTTAACAATCCACGTGTATGGACATTTTCTTCTTCCTGGCTTTGTTCATGTTCCTGTAAATGTTCTGGATAGTCACTCATTTTATTTTCCTCCTAAAGGCGGGCAAGGACGTTGTCTAGTACATTTAGTCCTTGGTCTATTTGTTCTTTGGTTATCGTTAATGGTGGAATCATACGAATGACTTCACCTTCGTTTCCGCAAAGGTAGAATAATACGCCTGCTTCTAAACAGCTATTTAATACGTTCATAACAGCTTCACCGTCAGGTTTCCCATTTACTGGATCCCTTAGTTCTATACCGAGCATTAAGCCAATTCCACGCACTTCATGAATCACATCATATCTCTGCTTCATCTCTGTTAATCTGGTTAATGCATAAGAACCCATTTCCGATGCGTTTTCAAGCAAGTTTTCTTCCTTTATTACGCTTAAAGATGCTCTAGCAGCTGCACATGCAATAGGATTTCCGCCAAATGTTGTACCATGAGATCCAAGTGGCCATTGTTCCATAAGTTCTTTAGACGCAACAGTTGCACTAAGTGGTAAACCAGCAGCAATACCTTTTGCGATTGCCATAATATCTGGCGTTACACCAAATGATTGTGCAGCAAACCAATTACCTGTACGTCCAAAGCCTGTTTGTACTTCATCAAAGATGAGTAGGATACCATGCCGATCACATATTTCACGTACTTTCTTTAGCCACGACTTTGGAGGAATGATATAACCGCCTTCCCCCATTACAGGTTCCAAAATCATACATGCAACCTCTTCTGGATCTACTTGATGTTTAAATAGAGACGTAACATCCTTCTCCAGTTTAGCAGCAAAGAAGGTATCAGGATCTTCATCACTCGGACAATCTTCTGGTAAAGCATACGGGAGTTGGTAAGTTAGCCAAGATGGTTGCTGAAATTTCCGATACTTACTCTTCGATGTGGATACACTTAACGACCCGATTGACCTTCCATGAAAGTTTCCAGTAAATGAAATAATGTATGGACGCTTCGTAACATGTTTTGCTAATTTCAATCCACCTTCAATTGCTTCCGTTCCACTATTTGAAAAGAAGAAATTATCTAGATTACCTGGCATTATTTCTTGCAATTCTTCAGCTAGTTTTAATATAGACTCATAGATAATTACCCCTGAAGGTCCATGTACAAGATGGTCAGTACTATCTTTAATGGCTTGTACGACTTTTGGATGACGATGTCCCACATTTTCTACCGCAATACCAGAAGTGAAATCTAAATATTGCTTTCCATCTGTTCCATAATAATAACAGCCCTCCGCCTTGGTAACTGGTAAGTTCGGATGATCTTTAGCCATGCTAGGTGCTAAAAAGTTCCCAATAGAATTTGTAAGTTGTTCCCAATTATTTGTAGGTGTTGTCATTTCCATGCTCCTTTGGTTTATCTTTTTATTATTAATGTATATTTATAAAATTATTTGCATAAAAATTATATACTAAATTTCGTGAATTTAGAAGAGGTAATCGAAATTTCTTATCATCTATGAATAAAGCATTTTTTTCCAAATAAAACAAAGGATTGGTGTACATATAAAAAGGCCGATGAACTTAACAAATTGTTGCTAAGTCATCGAGCGCTCCGTACAAATGGAATAGGTGGTGCAGCTATAACTGTTTTTTTCTCCATAAGAATGTATATAAATCAACAAAAAATGAAAAAAGCAACACTACAGGGCGATAGAATAAACCCTATTACGATAAAAGCTTGATTCGTTTGGATCGGCGGTTTTGGTATCGTGTTGCCCATGAGCATACCCCCTTCACTATTCTAATTAGAAAGTTGACTGTTTTATTTTGCAAATTTATAGCCTTACAATTTATACCTAGTGAACCCCCTTACTATTGTTGAAATAACAGATTATAATAAGGTTGCAAGTTAGATGAAATCATTTAACAGTTAGTTATTGCAATATTTCTTTTCTGGAAAGGAATCTAATGATGGTATTAGATAAAAGACGTGCGCACTTATTATCTTTGTTAATTCAAGAGGAAAATCCTATTCATGCAAACGCATTGTCAGAAATAATAGGGGTTTCATCACGTACAATTTATTATGATCTGCAACAAGTTAATGATTGGTTAGAGAATCAAGAACTGCAACCAATACAATCGATTTATGGAAAGGGTTATTTATTAGTAAGTGATGTGAAGGAGGAACTACAGGGTCAAGGTATTCATATTACGGATGAATACGAATATCAACTGGCGGAGAGTGAACGTCAGTATCTTCTAATGATTAAATTATTGATTGAAAATCAACCATCTACGATGAACCAATTTATCAAGTTGACACAGATGAGTAGAAGTTCCCTGGTTAAAGATTTAAAAACGGTAAGAACGTATATAGATGACTATGAACTTACACTTACTTTTACACGTCCAATAGGCTATCAAGTCAATGGTTTAGAAGAAAATAAACGAAAACTATTATTAAGTATTCTTTCACGTACGATCTTACAATCTAACTCAGTTATACTTCATAAAAAAATCTATCAATTATTATTTGCGAACAGTCAAGATAAAATACGTGACATGCTTTTAACCATTATCCATAAGGCAGAAAGCAAGTTACATCTCACTTTAACGGATGAAATGGTGGAAATGTTAATTGTTCAACTGCTTATTATGATCAAGCGTATAAAGGTTGGTCAAGTCGTCGAAGTAGATAGCCAAGAAAAGGAGGTATTGAAACAATCCACCTATTTTAAAGCATCGCAGTTTATAACCAATACGTTAGCTGAGCAATTCGAAATGCCGGTCCCATTCAATGAAGTTTGTTTTCTAACCATGAATTTATTAGGTTTAAAAGTTCATCATGATGATTTTAGGAACTATACAGAAAGAGAGCTATTCGGTTTACAGCATGTTGTGCATCGAATGGTTTCAGATTTTCAAAAAAATGCTTGTGTTATTTTCAACGACCGAGAAGGTTTAGAAAAAAATCTTATTTCCCATATGAAACCATCCTATTATCGTCTGAAGTATGGGGTGCCATATTCGAATCATTTAACTGAAAATATTCAAAAGAATTATACAGACATCTTTCATTTTACCAAACAAGTCGTCATTCATTTACAATACTATGTTGGTAAACCTATTCCAGATGATGAAGTTGCTTATATTTCTCTACACTTTGGTGGTTGGTTAAAGAAAGAAAAGAAACAAGTAAACATGAATTATAAGGCAATTATTGTATGTGAGAATGGGATTGGGACGTCGAACATGTTAAAGACTCAATTAGAAAGTTTGGTTGCAGGATTAGATGTAGTAGCAATTCAATCCATTCGTGAATTTCATATTAATCACTATAACGTGGATGTCATTTTCTCTACAAATTATTTAAAGGAGAAGGAAATTCCTGTTATTCATGTAGCTGCTATCCTAACCAACTATGAGAAAGAAAGAATTTTGAAGCAAATAAATGACATGTTCCATATCTCTTCTGTGAATAAAAATAATACAGAACATTTAATGGAAGTAATTGAAGAATTTGCTGTCATACAGGATCCGATAGGTTTGAAAACAGCATTAGCAAACCTTATTGAAAATCGAAAGCAATTAGTAAAGGAGATAAGGAAACCAATGCTAAATGAGTTGTTAACAGCAAATACCATACAATTCCGAGATCGAGTGTCTAATTGGCGAGAAGCTATTACAGTTGCGGCAGAGCCTTTATTACACCAAAAGTCGATTCGCTCTGAATATATACAAGCGATGATCGATAATGTGAACGAACTGGGACCCTATATTGTAATGGCACCTAATATTGCATTGCCACATGCAAGGCCAGAAGCTGGGGTAGAACGCTTAGGGATGAGTTTTCTTAGATTAAAAGAACCTGTTTACTTTTCAGATGAAGAAAAACATCGTGCCCAACTTATTATTGTATTAGCTGCAATTGATAATGAAACCCATTTAACAGCTTTATCACAATTAACGGAACTGTTATCGGAGGAAGAAAAAGTAACGCATTTAATAAAAGCTGAAAGTATAGAAGATGTACAACATATGATGAAACAAGTTATTAAGGAATAGGGGGATAAAAAATGAAAAAAGTATTAGTTGTCTGTGGAAATGGGTTAGGAAGCAGTATGATCGTCGAAATGAATGTAAATGCTATTTTAAAAGATATGGGAAAGGATGCAAATGTTTCTCATACTGACTTAGCTACAGCAAAAACAGAGCAAGCAGATATATTTTTAGGTTCTGAAGATATTGTTGATAGTTTAGATGACGGTCATAAAAACGTAATAAAGTTAAAAAATCTTATGGATAAAGGCGAGCTTCGTGAGGCATTGGAAAAACATTTTTAAAATTTAACGTGAATGAGAAGGGGAGTAATTCAATGGTAGACTTACTTATGAATGATGTGCTAGGTACTCCTGCGATTCTTGTTGGACTGTTCGCTTTAATTGGCTTACTTGCACAAAGAAAGAATATTGCTGACGTTGTTTCTGGAACATTAAAAACAATAATGGGATTCGTTATTTTAGATGCAGGTGCAAACGTGATTGTGTTGTCCTTGGGACAGTTTTCAAATATGTTTAATGAAGCTTTTTCCGTAGATGGCGTTATTCCGAATAATGAAGCTATTGTAGCAGTGGCCCAGCAAAGCTTTGGTACAGAAACCGCGATGATTATGCTTTTTGGTATGGTTGTAAATATCATACTTGCAAGAGTAACACCCTATAAATATATTTTCTTAACAGGTCACCATACGATGTTTATGGCTTGTATGATTGGTGTCATCCTAACAACAGGCGGGATTACGGGTATAACATTAATTGTTGTTGGTTCCATAATCTTAGGGTCTTTAATGGTACTTTCACCAGCAATGCTGCAACCATTTACTAGAAAAATTACTGGTTCAGATGACTTCGCAATAGGACACTTCGGATCCTTTGGGTATTTTATTTCTGCGTTAATTGGAAGGTTCGTCGGAAAAAATTCAGCGTCTACAGAAGAATTAAAGGTTCCGAAGTCACTAGGGTTTTTACGTGATACATCTGTATCTGTCTCATTAACCATGGTTATCTTATTCTTTGTTGTGGCACTGTTTGCAGGTCCAGCTTTTATTGAATCCGAATTAAGCGAAGGTCAACATTTCTTAGTATTTGCATTTTTGCAAGGCTTAACGTTCGCTGCAGGTGTTTATATTATTCTAGCTGGTGTACGTATGCTCTTAGGAGAAATTGTACCAGCTTTTAAAGGTGTTGCTGATAAATTTGTTCCCCATGCAAAACCTGCACTAGATGCACCAGCAATATTTCCATTCGCTGGTAATGCTGTAATTATAGGTTTCTTGTTTAGCTTTATGGCTGGATTAATAAGTATGTTCTTGTTACCTGTATTTGGTTTAAAAGTAATTGTACCTGGATTAGTCCCGCACTTTTTTACGGGAGCTGCAGCAGGTGTATTCGGTAACGCAACGGGCGGACGAAGAGGGGCAATTATTGGTTCCATGTCAAATGGTCTTATTATAAGCTTCTTGCCAGCATTGCTTTTACCTGTATTAGGAACAATTGGTTTTGAAGGTACGACTTTCGGAGATGCTGATTTTGGAGTGGTAGGAATTGTGTTAGGAAACTTGATTAATGTTATTCCATCAACTGTATTATTTATTATCATTACTTTTGTAATTCTAATCATCCTTTATATGATTGGATGGAAAGCAATGAAGAAAGTGGAGAAGGAAGACGCAGCATAGTTTATTGTAAACAGGTATTCTACAAAAGAGTACCTGTTTTATAATAGAGCAGGTGCTTAAGATAAATTAATTTGACAATGAAGTGAAACAGACATAGACTTAAGACCTATACGTACAAAATAATCAGAAAAGTAACAAGGGGTTTCGTTATGCTTCGTAAAGTAAAAAAATTATTACCAGTGTTATTTGATTCAAAACCAATGAAAATAATTGGTGATATCTCCCTAATTTTACTGGTTTTCGTTTTGTTTATTGGACTAATTATATTTGTCTATTTACTGGTATCAAGCCTATTATATAATGGGGCCGTGTAGCCTGGATTATTGAAATGGAATTCCTGTTATTATTTTAGTCTAATAAATGCTAGTGAAAATATAAATAAAAATACTAAACCAGCACCTATTAAAATACTGATAATATCCATAAGAAAAAACTCCCAGTTTTAGTATTGAATAGCGAAGAGGAAAGTTGCTATAAATGCATCGTATAAGAATGGTGCGATAATTGCAATACGTATTATAATTTCTAGTGTATAGCTTGGGGATAAACCAAGCTTTTTTTACTTTAGGAAATGATTACTTTTATGCTGGAGGTTACCTAACCAATTAATCTAACTGTCTGCAATGATCCGTCCATGACACGCGAACACAGACATGGTTATATGGCACTGATGCCTTTGTTCTGTAATGGTATGCTATTTGTTTATAAAAGGTCTGTTACTACTCCCCCTATCATAATGTATTAATAAAGCGGAAAAAAGATGCTTTAGAAAATCTGGTCAAAAAATGATTCATTTCATTTAGGTACCAGTCTCGTTGGAGGTAGTAAACATGGAATTTATTGAGGCCATTCTAAAAATTTTGTTAGTTAACCTTATATTAAGTGGAGATAACGCTGTTGTAATAGCTATGGCAAGTAGGAAACTACCCAATTATTTGAAAAGACAAGCAGTTGTTTGGGGGACGATCGGAGCTATTACGTTTCGGATTATTTTCGTATTTCTAGTGATCTACCTCCTGAAATTGCCTTTCATCCACTTCATCGGAGGCATCCTCTTGCTTATAGTTGCTTATAAATTATTGGTGGACAAGCAAGAAGAACAGCAGATAAAAGGTGGCAGTTCACTTAAAGAAGCAATCGTTATTATCATTTTTGCTGACTTAATTATGAGCTTAGACAATGTATTAGCAATTGTTGCAGTTTCGAATGGAGATATATTATTGATTATGATCGGAATTATAGTAAGTATCCCCATTATTATTCTGGCAAGTCAATATATAATGGAATTAATGGAGGATTATGCTTCCATTGTCTATGTTGGAGCTTCAATTCTAGCGTGGACAGCAACAGAAATGCTGCTCAAAGAACAATTGATGGTTGATCTTCTTATTTTTATGCATATCACAGATACCGTTTTATATACCGTAATTATCTTATTTATACTAGTATTCGGCGGATATAAACGAAAAAAATATAACGCCTAATCAGAACGAATTCTCTTTTAACCACGATTAGAAATATATGATAATATGAACGTATTGTATTTTCAGTATTTGTGATAAAAGGGGAGAAGATGAATGTTTGACTTGGCGGTTATGGAATGGCTGATTGTGATCTTATGTGCATTATTTATTGGTTTTTCTAAATCTGGTTTGCCAAACCTCGTCATATTGGTTATAACCATGATTATGTTTGTCTTCCCAGCAAGAGATTCGGTAGGCATCTTATTGCCGATGTTGTTAATTGGAGACTTGTTTGCAGTTACATACTATCGAAGAAATGTTGTTTGGAAGCATCTGAAGGATTTGATACCTTGGGTTCTAATTGGTATTGTAGCAGGGTATTTTGTTTTAGAATATGTGAACGATCAACAATTAAAACCAATTATCGGTATTATTGTGTTAATAATGATCGCATTAAATTTCATTCGCGAACGATTAGGTACGAAATTTAATCAAATGCTTCCTGCTTCCAAAAGTTTTACATTGTTAATGGGAATCCTTGGGGGATTTACGACAATGGTGGGGAATGCTGCCGGGGCAATTATGACGATTTACTTATTGGTTAAAGGCTTACCGAAGAAAGAATTCGTTGGAACAAGTGCATGGTTTTTCTTATTGGTAAACGTGATCAAAGTGCCTTTTTATATTCATTTGGGATTAATTACAACGGATTCTGTCATCGTTAATATAACAATGGCACCGGTCATTATACTCGGAGCATGGATCGGTGTTAAAGTATTACCGTTAATTCCGCAAAGAGTGTTTACTATTCTTATTCTATTATTAGCTGCTTTAGGTGGAATTAATTTACTCTTGAATTAACGAGGAGGGAAGAAAATGACATCCTTTCCGGCAATAAAGGCAGCTAAGCAATTTATTAGAAACGAATTTTCAACTTGTGATGCAGCTCTCTTAGCTGGGAGTACAGCAAGAGGTGAGGGAACAGAGACTTCTGTTTTAGATCTTGTGGTTTTTGATAGAACTGTTCGGTTAGCGTATAGAGAATCGGTGAAAGCTATCAATTGGCCAATTGAAGTATTTGTACATAATTTATGTTCTTATAAAAACTTTTTTAAAAAAGATTGTGATCGTGCGAAGCCATCACTACTTCGAATGGTGGTTGAAGGCATCGCGCTTCAAGATAATGGGATCATTCATTCAATAAGAAGGAAGCGGCTATCCTTTTAAATCATGGTCCACTAATCTGGTTAACAAGTAAGATCAACCACCAACGTTATCTCATAACGGATATAGGAGAGCAGGTGAAATCATAATTGCTAATCGATTACTAGATTTAGAATTTGCTTTACGAACGAATAAGCATTGGCTGGTTACATCTAAATAGCTGATGCGATCTTTAGAGTCTTATAATGAGATATTTGCTAAGAATTTTATCAATGGATTTGACGATTTACATATGGTAACAAAGAGTAGTAATGCAATTAGTGGAGCAAGTATTAGCACCATATGGTGGTAGGTTATTTGAAGGGGATTCAATTGGAAAGTAAGGTAACTGTGAATTACACATAATAAATGATCATAGCTACAAGACAAATAGTTAATTTGGCAAGAAACTTCATATTGGCTTCACCTCCAATACAGTCCATTTATTAAGGTTTGGTTTAAGTATAAAATACAAATATTAAACCGGTATGAATACATCGTAAACGATATGTAAATGTAATACGGATAGCCCCAGCAATAGCATCAATTATTTGTACATAAATCATTCTAGATACGTATAAAATGTATCGACGGAGGAGGTTGTACAATTGGATGCTATCTTAGAGATTAGCTTATTCATTTTTATTGGGCTAATAATGGGCGGGGTATTCGCATGGTTAATGCTTAAAATAGGGAAGCAGCAAATAATAAATCTTTATTTGTTTGCTACAGGAATTCTAATAGGTGTCGTCGGTTTCATGTTAATACCAGATGCCTTATCGCATTATAGTATTCCCGGATTAATGATTGGGACATTAGCTGGACTTTGTTTCATGATGTGTTTAGATGAATATGTAGTTAAAATTATAAAAAGAAAACAGATTCATCCCCGATTTGTTAGTGGTTCATTATTTTTAGTACTTGGTATCATATTCCATACGTTGCCGGCAGGGATTACAATAGGTACGGAACTCACCGGAAGTTCATGGGAGATGAATTCGTTAGTCGGCACATTTTTGCTTCATCAGATTCCTGAAGGTATGGCGTTATTTGTTTCTTTTTTAGCTTGGACTGATTCCCTGACTCCATTTTTCTTTGCTGCACTTCTAGTAGCATTAAGTTTGTTTTTATCCATTCTTATAGGAAACTATGCGCTTGCATTTACTTATAAAACAAAATCAATAACTTTGGGGCTAGCAATTGGAACCCTTAGCTTTGCAAGTGTACATAGCATATATCTCCAACAAGTAAAAAAACAGAGGAAGTTTGTACATATCCTTTTAGGGGTTATGTTTGTACTTCTCTATATGATGGTATTTCTTGAACATGGAATAAGATGAGGGCTAGTGTAATTATCAGATTTTTGATATTATATTGAAATATCATTGGATAGGGGGAGTAGAAATGCGCGTATTAGAAAAAATTAGTTCAATAGCTGGAAATACATTTGCAATATGGGTTGTTTTATTTGGAATTATCAGTTTTATCTTACCTGATGGATTCACTTGGATTGCTCCACATATATCGGTCTTATTAGGAGTGATTATGTTTGGTATGGGTTTAACGCTTTCTCCTGCTGACTTTAAGGGGGTCATGCAAGCACCAAGAAGTGTATTAATAGCGGTTCTAGCGCAGTACACGATTATGCCATGCATAGCTTATGGATTGGCGGTTGCATTTCAGCTCCCTCCCGAAATAGCAGTTGGGGTTATCTTAGTAGGTTGTTGTCCAGGAGGGACTGCTTCCAATGTGATTACCTTTTTAGCAAAAGGAAACACTGCTCTATCTGTATCAGTAACTACGGTATCTACGTTACTAGCACCAATATTAACACCGGCATTAACCCTTCTATTTGCGAGTGAATGGATGTCCGTATCATTTGCAGAAATGGTCATGTCCATAGTTAAAATGGTATTATTACCAATTATATTAGGTGTTATTATTCGAATGCTTTTCCGTAAGCAGGTTGAAAAAAGTGTAGCCGTATTGCCGCTCGTTTCGGTCATTGGCATTGTAGCTGTTGCAGCAGCAGTTGTATCAGTTAATACAGATGCGATTGCATCCTCCGGTTTACTTATTTTTGGTGTAGTCGTGTTACATAATGTATTAGGATTAATGTTAGGGTTTATGTTAGCAAGGATCTGCAGGCTAAATTTCCATGATCAGAAAGCAGTTTCGATTGAAGTAGGAATGCAAAATTCAGGACTTGGTTCTACACTAGCTCTTACTTATTTTGCGCCAATTGCAGCTGTACCAAGTGCTATTTTCAGTGTATGGCATAATATTTCTGGACCGGTTTTAGCAACCATTTGGGCGAAGAGAAGTCAAACTATTGATCCGCCACAAGATAAGGGAGAAAAATTAGCATAAGTGGATAAAAGGAGAATGTCTCAAAGGCATTCTCCTTTTATTATAAAGAGCATGAAATAAATTAGATTTGATTAGATCTAATTTATTGATGAATTAGAAAATAAAGAAATTAATAAATAAATGTGTTAAAATAATAAAATAAATACCTTCGGAGGGAATGTATATTGAAAAAGAGTTATTTTAATAAAGACAATGTATATTCTGAGAATTTGAAATACCTATCTAGTATTTGGTCTGAGAAAATAGATAACTTCTATGTATTGTGCATTTATGATGAGGGGAATTTTAATAACCCGAGATATCGGTTATTCAATAACAACATCTCAATTGTGGAAGGTAGTAAGTCATCTAATACGTTCATTATTTGGGAGCAATCCTATCAAAAAAATAAAGATTTATTTTTTAAATTACGTGTTGCCTCAAGAAATGAATTGATGAAACAAATAGCAAAATATATTGTAAATTATTTATTGAAGGAATATGAATCGTATTCCAGCGCTCCGATTGAAAGTCACCAAATTCTTAATAAAAAAAGTTATATTAGCAAATTAATTGAGAAATTCGAAATTATATTGAAAAGAGATACATTCCTCGTAAACCATAGAGTTTGGGAGGATTTTTGCAAATGGTTTAAAGCATACTTAATAAATTGGGTACTTGAGGATATCCAAGAATCAATTGGTATTCCGACAATGAATACGTTAAATGAAAAACAACTAAATGAATTATTTTATCATTATATAACTAAAAACTTTACGGAAAATAACGATTTCACTGTAAAGTTTACAAATATTATCGACGATTATGTTCAAAAATGGGTAGAAAAAATTATTGCTTCACTGAAACTTAAGAATATATCGATTGATAAAATCATTCAATTGCTTGAACTAACTGAAGATCCAATAACAATCAAAGGCAATAATTATCAAAAAGATATCTATTATACGTTAATTAAGGATGGATGTATACGTGTAATGAGTAATGCTCCATATCAAACTGTAAGAGAAGCATTATCACTAAATAGGTTCCAGCATAATCCATCTTTACCTTGGCCCAGTGCGGTTCTACATAATGGTGTGATTGATGGAGTGGTGCAAATAAAGCCAATTCGTTTTCAGAAAAAAGCGAAGAATAGTGATGTACCCAAGGTGGTATCGTTGAAACAAATCGAACGGTTATTTGAATTAGCAGTTGATGTATATGATGCATTATGCAGTTTTTATTTATCAAGAGCCCAGCATCACAGCGATATTGTAGAAATTCGAATCGATGATCTATTAGCTTTAAGAGGTCTAAAACCAAAACTTGGAGGAAGTGGTCGAAGAGGAGGATATGAAAGTGAACAGCGCAAAAATATTTTGGAAGCGCTTTCTGTTATACAGAAATTATGGATTAGCTTAGAGAAGGCTACCGTGTATGAGAAAGGGAAGCCTGTTCAATTGAAATTAGAGGGAAGCGCATTTAAATTTTTAGATGACCGTAATAAAGAGCAATTCATTGATAGAAAATTACGAGTTCAAACTATAAGGTTTACGGTAGGTGAGGTATTTGAAAAGTATTTATATGGTACCGGCAGGCAAATCGCATTGTTACCAATTCAAACTTTACAGTATAACGTTTATCGTAAAAAATGGGAAAAGAAATTAATAAGATATTTGAGTTGGAGATGGAGAACGCAAGCCAGAAAGGGAGAATACTTACAACCTCACAAAATAAGCACATTATTAAGTGCTATAGGGGAGAAGGTAAATGAACGAATACCATCTAGGTCAAGAGATAGATTGGAACAAGCATTTGATGCATTATTGGAAGGTGAAGTAATCGCATCGTGGCAATATGAGCAGTGGAATGAATCGATTGCATCAAATAAAGGATGGTCACGAATATGGTTGAATTCGACGGTTATTATCGAACCTCCGGATGCCATTAAAAAGCATTATATTTCAATAACGAAGCAGCGAGGGAAAAGTAACAAATTTACAATTAATCCAAAATATTCAAAATCAATAGATGATGAACGTAATATTGGAAAAGAATTAAAGGTTATTCGGAAAGATCAAAAGCTTACGATATCACAATTGGCAGAAGAATTGGAGATATCTGCTGCGTATTTGAGTACGATCGAAAGAGGTATCAATATACCATCGAAACGAGTAGAAACTAGAATAATACGCTGGATGTATAGTTATGAAATTAAAAAATAAAATAGCACTTCACCCTCATACATGTTTGGTGTATGAGGTTTTTTTGATTAACTATGCGTTTAAACAATTCACATGTCGGGGTTATCATGAACTGTTGTCGGGTTTGAATAGGTTAGAAATTTTTTTATGAGCTTTTTGCTTCTTGTATGAAGGCAACTTTTGAAATTAGTTAAAACCTAATAATTAAATAAATTTGATATTTAGTTTAATAATAATATTTTTACCTCTCGATTTATCATGACGAATAACATAAATAAATCGAGGTGATGGATATTGGTTTATCAAGAGGAATCCTATTTAGAGCTTGAAAATCTGTTTAATCCACAATCATTAGCTATACTGGGTGCTTCTGGAAACAAAAACAAGTTAGGAAATATGCTAATTAAATCCTTAATAGAAGGAGGTTTTAAAGGAGAGATCTATCCAATAAACCCAAAAACTGAAAGCATAGAAGGTTTGGATTGCTTTGCTTCTGTATTAGATGTACCAACTGAGATTGATTTAGCAATCTTTTGTGTTGGTGCAGACAAAGTAATAAATGGCCTACAAGAATGTGCAAGAAAAAATGTGAAATCCGCAATTATATATGCTTCGGGGTTTTCGGAAATAGGAGAAGCAGGTGAAAAAGAACAGCAGCGAGTCAATCAAATCGCAAAACAGGCAGGAATTCGACTAATAGGCCCTAATTGTGTAGGAATTGTTAATACTTCTAATGGATTAATGGCAACGTTTTCGCCTGGTCTTACAGGAGTTCCAGAAAATAAACAGAGAGAAGTAGGGTTTGTTACACAAAGTGGAGCATTTGGTGTATTGACTTATATTGCAGCAGCACAAAACAGGCTAAGTTTTAACTACTTTGTAAGCGTTGGGAATGAAGTTGATACCGAGTTCTCCGATGTAATTGAGTACATGCTTCATGACTCAAACACTAGTGTGATTAGTGGATACTTAGAAGGGGAGAAAAGCCCTCATAAGTTACGTCAATTAGCAAAACAAGCATTAGATAAAAATAAGCCAATCGTCATAATGAAGGCAGGGAGAAGTAATGCAGGTAGTAAGGCAGCTGCTTCACATACTGGATCATTAGCTGGTTCGGACAAAATTTATGATGGTTTATTTAAACAGACAGGTATTATTCGGGCAGATGATTATGAGGATATAATTGCTTTTACAAAGCTCTTTTTATCCAAAAAACTACCTACAGGTAAAAATACAGCTATTGTTACTAGTTCCGGTGGACGAGGAATTAATGAAGCAGATCGATGCGAAGCATTTGGTCTTAAAATAAATCCATTAAATGAAAAAGTTAAGAAGGATATCGAACAAAATATTCCATCTTATGGAAGCGCTTTAAACCCAATAGACCTAACTGCAGCTGCAGCAGTATCTAATCCAGAATTATATATTGAACCACTTAAGGTTCTTGCTAACGACCCTGAGACAGATATAATCATCTTCACCGAATTTCCAATGGGCTGGACGGAGGATAATCCATCCTTAAAAGAGTTTGTGGATATATGTAGAAATACGGATAAATTTATTCTTATTGCTACGTTTCCGTTAGAAGGTATGTCGATTCCAAAGTCAGCTGATTATCTTGAACAAAATGGGATACCTGTAATACCTGGTGATTTAAACCCTATTAGAGCACTGAAAAAGTTAGTTCAATATAGCGAGAAATATGAAAAAAATAAACGAGCAAATGAACAAACATCACCTAAAATTAGCAGAAAAAACGAATTGCAGTTACAACCAGGAGCAACTCTAAGTGAGTCTCAAGCAGCTGATATTTTAGATCTTTACGGAATTCAAACAACGAAAAGAGCGATCGCTTTATCATTAGATGAAGCTGTCAATCAGGCAAATACAATTGGTTATCCAGTTGTCTTAAAAGTTGACTCGCCTGAAATTCCTCATAAAACGGATGCTCATGCAATTGCGTTAAATATAAGCAATGAACAACAGTTAAGGAAAACATTTAATCAGATTTTAAAAAATGCTAAGGAATATAACCCTGATGCCCAAATTAACGGAATATCTGTACAAGAAATGTTACCTGAAGGAATTGAGGTAATTGTTGGAGTCACGAATGATTCCGTATTTGGTCCAGTTATTATGTTAGGACTAGGTGGGGTATTTGTAGAAGTTTTCCAAGACACTTCATTTAGAATTGCACCTTTAACTAGGAATGACGCCATCGAAATGATAGAAGAGTTACAAAGCTTTCCAATTCTTAAAGGATTTCGAGGAAGGGATTCAGTTGCTTTAGAGCCTATTATAGATACGTTGTTAAAGGTATCAGCATTTGCTTCTGATTATGGAGATGCTATCAAAGAATTGGATATTAATCCTCTTATTGTATATGAAAACAAAGTTGTTGCGGCTGATGCAATGTTGGTGGTACAAGATTCCAAAAAAGTATTGAAGATTGGTGGTTAATAAAAGTATGGAATTAGATAAAAGTGTAATTGGCTTACAAGGGAAAGTTTATAACTTTGAAGTGGAAAAAAGACATATTCGCCAATTTGCAGAGGCGATAGGTGATCCGAATCCTTTGTATAAGGATGAACAATATGCCAAGGATACACCCCACAAGGGAATTATCGCTCCTCTAACTTTTCCAATTACGATTGGTGCAGATGGAGGAGATCTGCCACTTCAGCTAGATACAAAACGAATGCTACATGGGGAGCAAGAATTTATCTATTATCAATCGATTCGTCCTGGTGATCGGCTCCAATGTCAAATGAAAGTGACTGATTTGTATGAACGAGAAGGAAAAAGTGGACGTATGCAGTTTTTAGTAATAGATACGGAAATTAAAGATGATGAAGAACAGATGGTTGCTATCAGTAGGATGAATATTATTTACAGAAGCTTAACTACGTAATGCCAGGAGGAGAAATGGTGATGTTAAAAACAGAATTAAATTTTGACTCACTAATTGAAGGACAAGAGCTTGAGTCTTTAAATAAGCCACCTATTTCAAAGGTCCAATTAGTGAAATATGCAGGTGCATCTGGTGATTTTAATCCGTTACATACGGATGATGCATCTGCACAAAAGGTAGGTATGGATGGCGTAATTGCCCATGGAATGCTAATTATGGGATTTCTTGGCCAATATGTAACGGAACTTGCAGGTGATCGTGCAGAGACAAGGAATTTCCGTATGAGATTTGGAGCAATTACTAAACCAGGAGACGAGATTACTTGCTCCTCTACTGTAGAAAAACGATATGAAGAAGCTGGGGAAAAGTTTGTATCTTTAGCATTAGAAGCCAAGAAGCCTACAGGGGAAGTAGTTGGAACTGGCACAGTACTACTACGCTTTCAATAATACCAAGTGAAAAAATAAGGAGGTTTATAGATGAGTAGAATAACTGACAGATATGCAATTGTAGGTGTAGGTGAAAGTGAGCGTTCGAGAAATTCTGGTACTACACCGCTGCACCTTGCGTTAGATGCTTCAAAAGCTGCGCTTCAAGATGCTGGTCTGCAAGCAAAGGATATTGATGGATTTATGAGTTATAACGAGAATGATTCTTGTACATCACATCAATTAGCAACTCATTTAGGTGCTCGGCCAAAATATGTAAAAGATATTCATGGTGGTGGAAGCAGCACGGAAATGTTAATTAGTGACGCTGTAGCTTTAATTGAGGCAGGCTTACTAAACACAGTATTAATTTTTCGTTCGATGAATGGTAGTTCAGGACAACGTGTAGGACGTGGCTATGATCCAGATATGTTACAAACAGCTTTGCCTGAGGGGAGTTTCATTATTCCATATGGTTCTGCTAGCCCTTCACAATGGTTTGGTATGTTTGCTACGCGTCATATGTATGAAACAGGAATTACAAAGGAACATTTAGGTCATGTCTGTACGAGCTTTTATGAGCATGCGCAAAAGAATTCAAGGGCATTTTTAAATGGAAAGCCATTGACCATGGAAAAATACCTGGAAACACCGGATATTAGTTATCCATTCAATATTCATGATTCCTGTGTGGAGCTTGATGAAGCAAATGCAGTAATCGTAACATCTGCAGACAGAGCAAACGATGGTAATTCAAAACCTATCTATATCATGGGATTATCTGCAAGACAAACGCATTCACACGCCCATTATTGGTCCGACTTAACTCAAGTAGCTTCTGACTTTGTTGCTCCTGAAGTATATCAATCAGCTGGTGTAAAACCTGGGGACATTGATGTTGCAGCCATTTATGATTGTTTTAGTTGGGTAGTCCTTCGTCAATTAGAGGCATTTGGATTCGCGCCACGTGGAGAAGTTGGAGATTTTGTAGCAGATGGAAATTTAAGAATTGATGGAAAATTACCGACGAACACTGCTGGTGGCATGCTGTCAGAAGGATATACACATGGAATGAATAATACGATTGAGCTTGTTAGACAGTTGCGGCATCAGTATAAAAATACAGATCGTCAAGTTAATGATTGTGAGATTGGAATTTGTACAGGTTGGAGTGGTCCAGACCTTGCTGGAGCGATGGTACTTAGGGGATAACAGTATATTATTAAATGGATTACTAGATTCATAGTCAGGCTTAACTATTAATGAGGAGGGATAGAATGGAATTTCAAAAACCAATTCCACTTAAAAATCAAGATAACAGCCCTTATTGGGATGCAGCAGATCGTCACCAATTAAAAATTCAAAAATGCAATGACTGCCAAGCGTATGCACACCCACCTGGACCTACTTGTGCAAAGTGTGGAGGAGGTCGACTTAGTTGGATAGACTTCGGTGATCATGTGAAAGCAACCATCTATTCATATATTGTGTCGTATCGTCCTTTTTTACCGGGTTTTCAAGATGATCTACCACTGGTTATCGCTCAAGCTTCCTTGGAGGATGTCCCAAGTGTAAGGATTATGTGTAATGTTCTAGATTGTAAACCAGATGATATGCATATTGGAATGCCTGTAAAAATGGTTTGGGATGATATCACAGAGGATAGAGCTCTTCCACAATGGAAGCCAATCGATTAATAGAATACGTTGCCACTAAATCCAATACAATCGATGAGGATGTGAATGAATGGATTTTACAATATCTAAAAAAGAAGAAGCTTTTCGAGAAGAGCTAAAAACATGGCTTAGTGAAAATCTTCCATATGGATGGATGGAAGGAAAAAGAGAAATCCCTACAACTAAGGAAGAGTATTCAAAATTTCTAAGAGATTGGCAAAGAACGCTATATGAAGGGGGATGGGCAGGTATTGCCTGGCCAAAAGAGTATGGCGGACGGAATGCAACCATTATGGAAGAAATTATCTATCACCAGGAAATGGTTCGTGTGAAGGCACCTCCTCTTATCAACTATATTGGCATTCATATGGTTGGACCAACATTAATTCGGTCAGGAAGTGAGCAACAGAAGCAGAAATATATACAAAACATACTCACAGGTGAAGAAGTATGGTGTCAAGGGTATTCAGAACCAAATGCTGGTTCAGACCTTTCCGCTATTCAAACAAATGCTACGAAAGACGGTGATTGCTGGATCATTAATGGTCAAAAAGTTTGGACCAGTTATGGGCATTTAGCGGACCGCTGTTTTCTATTAGCACGTACAAATAATCATCCAGAGAAAAAACATAAAGGAATTACTGCCTTCTTATTAGATATGAAACAATCTGGGGTAGAAACGAAACCAATTTTACAAATGGATGGTAATCAAGAATTCAATGAATTATATTTAACCGATGCTATCGCTCATGATGCTGACATCATTGGTGAGGTTGATGAAGGTTGGAAAGTAATGATCGAGCTAATGCTGCATGAACGTGTCGGAATTGGAGCAGAGTTATTTAGTTTAGAAATGCGCTTCAATGAGATGGTAGAAATAGCAAAGGAACATCATGTTAATGAGAAGCCATTACTTGAAGATAGATTCGTGAGACAAAAAATGGCTGAATTCTATGCACGATATCGAGGATCACTATTAAATTACTATCGCAATCTTACGAACACACTTAAGAAAGGTCATCCAGGTCCAGAAAGTTCCATTGATAAATTGCTTGTCAGTGAATTAAATAAAGAAATGGCAAGCTTTATGATAACGATACAAGGGCATCATGGCGTTTTATGGAAGGAAAATGCGCCTGTCGATACGGTTTGGCAAGATGAATTTTTAGCTTCGTTTGGACAGACAATTGGTGGTGGGACGAGCGAAGTCCAACGAAATACGATAGGAGAAAGAGTCTTAGGTTTACCAAAAGATAGAGGTCGTTAATTGAAAGGGTGGTAAGTAGAATGGATTTTGCTTTGAATGAAGAACAAGAAATGTTTCGTGAGTACTTAAGAAAATATCTAAATGATGTTGGTCAGACCAAAGTTGCTCGTAATTTTATCAAAGGTGATCTACAAGGATTTCTTGACATTCATTCAGGATTAACGGATCTTGGGTGCACTTCTATTAATATATCAGAAGAATATGGAGGACTTGGACTTAGTTCTCTTGATTTAGTTCCTTTTTTTGAAGAAATTGGTCGCTCTCTATTACCGGGGGTTTATTTGGAAACAATGGCTTTTGCTGTACCTTTATTAGAATTATATGGAACGACGGAACAAAAAGAAAACTATTTGCCGCAAATAGCATCTGGGTCAAAAAAAATTACACTTGCATGGCTCGAACCAAACAAGAGTTTTAACCCAGACGAGGTAGAATGTTCAGCTGAAATTAACGGGGATTCACTTATTATTAATGGGGTGAAGACATTAGTATCTGGTGGAGATATTGCTGATATCTATATTCTTTTAGTACGTACAGGTGAGGAAGTAGAAGAAGGATTATCGTTAGTCCTAGTTGATCATTCAGAAGAAATTAAACGAAACAATCTGAAGTGTGTAGACGAAAGCAAGCACTTAGCAGAACTTAAATTCAATAGTTTGGCGGTACCTATAAACCAGGTGGTTGGGCCTATAAACCAAGGATGGTCTTTATTACAAGAAGGGTTGCTCTACTTAAATGCTGCACTTAGCTCTCAAATGGTAGGAGGAATGGATCGGGTAGTAGAAATGTCAACGGAGTACGCGAAAATTCGAGAACAGTTTGGTCAGCCAATAGGTCGTTTCCAAGCAATTAAACACAGAATCGTAGACATGAAATTGGAATTAGAAACAGCTCGTTCATTAAGTTATTATGCCAACTGGACACTGGAAAACAGTTCTGATGATCGAGCAGCTGCAATCTACAGTGCAAGGTCATTTGCAGCAGAAGCTTACATTCGTTCAGCTTCACAAAATATACAGATTCATGGAGGAATTGGTTTTACAGAAGAGATAGATTGTCATTTATATCTAAAACGAGCTCGCTATTTTGAAAATTATTTAGGTTCATCCCAAGATTATAATGAGCAGGTTGCATTAGCTTTGGCATGGTAATTAAAGAAGGGGATTAAATTACGTGAACCTTCAATCAGTGGAGGGGTTTCTTTTCACCCACTGATTGTTAGTGCCGCGAGGTTATGACCTAAAGGCCTCTGAACAGAATCGGACTTTTGACTTTCAGTTGGATCCCCCGCTTATCCTTCTGGGCCTCACATCGTAGGGTTGAAGAGGGGGTCTTACTGCCAGTTATATCCGGGATAAATGAAAGGACAGGTGGTACGAATGGTAGAAGTTCAAAATGAAATTAAACAGTATCATAATATTATTAATGGAGAGCAGGTATCTTCTTCAACTAGAGCAACAATGGATAGTATCGATCCTTCTACAGGAAATGTATGGGCAGAGATTCCATTAAGTACGAAAGATGATGTTGAGCAAGCTGTTAGTGCAGCTAATGATGCTTTCACAAATTGGTCAAGTCTTTCATCTAGAGAAAGAGGAGATTATTTAAGGAGTATTGGCGATTTAATTCCTCAATATGGTGAAGAACTACTAACATTGGAAACTAAGAATAACGGTTGGGTGCTAGATGAATTCCAATACTTAACTATCGTTTTAAAACAAATTTGGTATGACGCAGCTGGATCTGCTTCTTTAATTGGCGGTAAAGGAGAAACTGTACAGTTAGGAACCAGTAGTTTTGGTTATACGTTACGGGAACCGTTCGGAGTCGTATTAGGGATTCTTCCTTGGAATGCACCTCTTTTTACATTTACGATTAAAGCTGCATATGCACTTGCTGCAGGAAATACAGTGATTATCAAGCCTTCTGAACATGCAGCTGTTGCTTCTCTAAGGTATGGTGAAATTCTTGCTGAAGTACTTCCACTGGGAGTTATTAATGTTATATCAGGTTTAGGATCTGAAATAGGGGAGTCTCTTGTTAGTCATAAGCAAGTGAAGAAAGTAAGTCTCACAGGTTCAAAAGGGACAGCACAAGCTATTACAAAAGCATCCGTTTCTACACTAAAGCCACTAATCTTTGAATTGGGCGGAAAGTCACCCAATATCATTTTTGAAGATGCGAATTTTGAGCAAGCGATTAACGGTGTAATTCATGCAATTTATACTCCGAATGCTGGACAAATTTGCGCAGCTGGGTCACGAATTTTAATTCAACGAACGATTTATGATGAATTAATAGCACAAATTAAAGAGAAAATGCAGACTCCAGGAGCAGTAAAATATGGAGATACATTGAATACTGTAAATACGATGGGACCGATTGCTAATTTACCTCAATATCACAAAGTGTGTTCATATATTGAGTTAGGTCAACAAGAAGGAGAAATTGTTTTTGGGGGTCGGACTGGTGGTCATACGTTGCTGCCTGACAAACCTGAATTTGTTAATGGTTATTGGGTAGAACCAACTTTGTTCAAAGTCGATAGTAATTCTTACCGAATTTGCCAGGAAGAGATATTTGGTCCAATTGCGGTAGCTATACCTTTTGATACAGAAGAAGAGGCAGTAAAGATTGCAAATGATACGAACTTTGGCTTAGCTGCAGGTGTTTGGACTAGCAATTTAGGCCGAGCCCATCGGATGATTAAAAACATTGAGTCAGGTAACGTGTGGGTTAACACTTATAGTAGAGTGGGGGCAGATTTGCCGTTTGGTGGTTTTAAAGAAAGTGGCTATGGTACAGACACTATTTTAGAGTACACAAGGGAAAAATCATGTGTCATAGAAATTGAAGATAAATGAATAGGGACAGTCTCATAAGATTAGCTTCTATTCAACAAAATGTGAGACTTCTATGTGCTCGGTCAGGGTAAAGTCAACGCAATGAGTGGTTTTCACTCACGAGTAGGGCTGAACCGTTACCCGTGGAAAGTAGCATATTCCAGTTGTGTAGGTAGGGAGCTGTCTTAGGACAACAGCTCCTTTTACACGTTAAAAATGTTAAGAGATTTAATGGAAAATGGGGAGGGTTTTTATTGAATAGGAAAGAGTCTGAAACGGAGTCGTTAAGAGGTCTATATGTTATCTGTATTGGAGCATTTTTTATTATGCTCAGTTTAGCAACGCATCTCCCAGCATACCCACATATGTTAGAGGAATTTCAATTGACTGCTGGATCAGCCGTATGGATGCAGCTAGGCCTTGCTCTCGGTCTTACGGGATTTCAGCCACTTCTCGGCTGGTGTGGAGACGCTTTTGGTATTAAAGGAGTTATTCTAATGGGCGCCTTATTTATGGTCGTTGGTTCTGTCTTGGTAGCGTTATCCCCTGCATTTTGGTTACTGGTTGTTGGACTGTTTTTTAAAGGATTAGCTGGAGCGGCCATTGCTCCTGCTGGTGTAGCATATGCAGGAACGCTTTTTACAGGAAAGCAAAGAGGGAGATCTATTGGCTTATTTACTTCTATTATGACCATTGGTGCATTGTTTGGTCCGCTTTTAAGTGGATCGTTTGTTGACCTTTTTGGTTGGGATTCAACCTTTTGGGTAACTGCGCTATTTGGAATGATAGCATTCTTCTTATTTTGGCTTGGGGTACCTAATGTAGAAACTCCAGGTACGAGGAAATTAGATGTAATGGGTTTATTATTTGTATTGATTGTCTTAGTTGGGATATTGACCATTCCAACATTTATTAATCGGTACGGATTTTCTTCAGGATCCTGGCTGCCGTCATTAGCAATTTTTGCAATTGGCTTGTTTAGTTTAATAATCATTGAAAGAAAGCAAAGATATCCCCTCTTAGATATTAAATATGCTGCAAATAAAAATTTTTGGGTGCCTACATTAATCGCTGGTCTAATTTTTGTAGGCTATTCTGGGGTTATGTATTTATTAACGTTTTTTGTTCAAGACATTCAAGGTAAGTCTGCTACTACGGTTGGGTTCTTACAAATGGCAATATTTCTTGGTTCGGCAGGAGCAGCAATAATCAGTGGGAAAATAATGGGTAGATTTACAGTTCGGAAGATGCTCGGCGGAGGGATTACATTATTTGCACTAGGATTAATAATGCTCATTGCGGTGAACATATTAACGTCAAATTTACATTTGTTTATTTCGATGATTCTAATAGGTGTTGGTTCTGGTTCTTTAGCACCTGTCTTAAAATCGATTGTTGTTTCAAAGGCTGATACTGCACGTATTAATGTCGTAACATTTACAAATACCGTTATAGAAAACGTCGCACAACGACTAGGCGCTTCTTTTGCATTAGTTGTTTTTACTATGTTTGCAGCTAAAGGAGATGGTGTAAGCGCGATATCCAATACAACATGGATTTATATAGCCTTAGTGGCCGTATCGCTAATCTTGCTATTACTAATTCCTAAAAGAATCGAAGGGATTCATAAGGATCATACTACTTCATCTAGAGTAGAGGAAATAAAAGGAACAGAAAAAGCTCGGTAATAACCAATAGTTTTACATTTTGTATCATAGATTGAGCACCCTTGTTTGTAATTACAGCGAATAACATAATCAATCCACCTAGATAATGTGAAAATTTATTTATTCATTTTTGCGAAATGGGTACAAGAGGATCTGAAATTATGTAATTACTGTTCATTATATCAATAAAAAACACCATTTTAACGATAAAATGGTGTTTCTTATGACTTAATCATTAATATCAATGAATCGTCTACTTGAATTCTTTTTAGGAATAGTTATGCGTAATATTCCATTGTTTAAGTCAGCCTTTGTTTCTTTTTCCGATATTGTGAATGGAATCGTAATTGTTCGTTCTGCACGTTGTCCACGGTAGTTTTTTTCCTGCTCATTGGATGAAAAATCTTCAACTGCAATACGTAATTGGTTTCCTATAATCTCTAATTGAATTTGGTCACGTTTATATCCAGGTAATTCTGCTTCAACAATTAGATTTGATTGTGTTTCATAGGTGCGAACGTTAATGGGGCGTCTGACTAGCGTATTAAAATTCTTTGCTGACTCGTTAAAAAACGCATCCATTTGCTCCATCAAACCATGAAATGGATGACGCTCCGGACGTACTGACCGATTATCTTTATTATCCACGAACGATCACCTCTTTTTGCTCCTATCTACACTAATAACCTATGCAATTATTGCTATTGAGTAGTGGGCTCCTTGCTATACTTTAGAAAGGAGATAAAAAATTTTTGGTCATCTATTGTCATTTTTTAAACTTTTTTGTTGTTTTTGTCCTATTTTTAAGTAACCGCTTACGAAGGTGGTATGTAAGAATTTGTGCAGATAAATTAAAAAAATAAATTTACTTTTAATATTAAAATTGTAATAAATTGTCTAAAAAAACAGTATAGACAAAAAAATATCGCAGTGATATATTAAATAATATTATTTTCAAGGAGGGGTTCTCTTGTTAAGTAATCCACTTATTGCTACTGCATTTATCTTTGCATTAATTGCCCTAGGAGAATGGCTCTCCATTATTTCAAGAGCAAGAATTCCGATGCTGCTAACAGCAATGGTAGGTTTTTTAATTTGTGTATGGACAGGCATTTTTCCAAGCGATATATTGGATAAATCACAATTTGCAGCACTTGGGGCAATTCTAATAGGACCAGCTATTTTGCATATGGGGACGATGATTCCGCTATCTTTGTTAAAAAGCCAAGTAAAAGCGATATTGATTGCACTTGGTGGAGTTATTGTATCAGGAATTATTATTCTTGTTATTGTTTCGCTCGTATTTGATTATGGCACGGCGGTTGCTGGGGTGGGTCCATTAAGCGGTGGAATTATTGCGCTGCTCATTACTTCTGAAGAACTTGCATCTATTGGGAGATCAAGTTTAGTTGTTATTCCGGCTTTAATCGTAGCTTTTCAAGGATTGTTGGGGATGCCTCTTGCACTAAATTTCATGCGCAAATATGCAGTGAAAATACAGAGCCAATTGGATAATGGAACTTTTGTTCCAATGGCAAATGAGGTTGCAGCAACCAAAGAGAAAGCAAAAGTTAGCCCTTTAAGAGAAAGCGCGGTACTTAAGTTATTTTATATATTCGTAGGTGCAGCTATTGGTACTGCTTTAGGAGAAGTAACTCCTATTCATGCTACACTATGGTGTTTAGCGATTGGTATAGCAGGACTAAAAATTGGTATTTTCGAAACAAAGACATTAGAAAGAGCAAATTCATTTACAATTACGATGATTGCGATTATTTTTGTAGTAATTGGTACAATGGCAGATGTAACACCACAAGAAGTGCTTACCAATTTACCAAGTATTCTTTTAATGCTAATTTTGGGAACATTCGGTATTGCGTTGGGCGGATTTATTGTTTCTAAGATGGTCAAATGGGATCCATTAAAAGGAATGCCAGTTGCATTGACTGCATTGTTCGGCTTTCCAGGTGACTATCTTCTATGTGAAGAAGTTAGTCGAAGTGCTGCACGAAATGAAGAAGAAGAGAAAATTATATTTAATGAATTACTAGCTCCTATGCTCATTGGCGGCTTTACAACTGTTACAGTTGCATCTGTAGTTATTGCAGGGTTTTTGGTTCAAACACTATAAGGGGGAAGTTAAATGAGTAAAATAATTATTGAAAATGGTCTTGTAATTGATGGTACTGGAAAAGAACCATTAAAAGATTCAATCGTTGTTATTGAAGGTCAGCAAATTATCTATGTAGGTAAAAGAGAAGGCTATGCGAAATCTGGAGATGAGGCAGTAGTAGATGCTCAAGGTGGCAGTATATTACCTGGTTTTATTGATACACACGTGCATATGATGATGGAATATTCGCCGATTGCTGACCGATTAGCAACTCCTTTTTCTTTTATGTATTACCAAGCAGCCAACTATTTAAAAACTACATTGCATGCTGGTATTACTTCTGTAAGAGATGCATTAGGTACTGACCTCGGTGTAAAAAAAGCGGTCGAAGATGGGCTGATTGAAGGTCCAAGGTTGCAATTAAGTATCAACGCATTAACGATTACAGGTGGACACGGAGATGGTTATACGGTATCTGGTAATGAATTTGATTTACTGCCTTCTGGTTACCCTGGCATGCCTGGTGGAAAATGTGACGGTGTGGAAGAAGTTCGTAAAAAGACACGGGAAATGTTACGAGCTGGTGCAGAGGTAATTAAGGTTCATGCCACTGGCGGAGTTTTAAGTGCCACAGATCACCCTGAATTCACCCAATTTTCCTTAGAAGAATTAAAAGTGATTGTAGAAGAAGCACGCTTCCGTAAAGGTGTCAAAGTAATGGCTCATGCGCAGGGAGCTGAAGGAATAAAGAATGCGATTAGAGCAGGAGTCCATTCAATTGAACATGGCATTTTCCTTGATGATGAAGCAATTGAATTAATGATTAAAAATGATACGTATCTTGTTCCGACATTGCTTGCACCACTAGCAGTATTGGAAACAGCTGAAGAAGCAGGTATGCCAGAGGCCTCCGTACAACAATCAAGAGAAGTAATTGAACAGCATAATGCGAGTATTGCTAAAGCTCATCAAGCAGGAGTGAAGATTGCAATGGGGACAGACGCTGGAGTAATGAAACATGGTACCAATCTACGTGAGCTTGGGTTAATGAAAAATATTGGAATGCGTCCGATGGATACCATCGTAGCTTCAACTAAAACAGCGGCAGCTTGTTTAGGTTGGCAGGATAAACTTGGCACATTGGAAGAAGGAAAGCTTGCAGATATTATTGTTGTACAAGGAAATCCTTTAGAGGATATTCACTCATTAACAAATAATGATACGGTACAAGTAGTTATAAAGAATGGGAAGGTAGAGAAAAATACATTAACAAAAGAACCTCTTCCTACAATTTCATAATAGAAAGGAGTAACCATTTCTTGTTAAAAAATGGTTACTCCTTTTCATTTATATACATTCTATTAACTTAGGTTAATAACCTTGAAATGTATGCTCATCTGGAAGGATTCTTAATTATATACCGTATAAATCCGTATATTACGGTATTTTAAGAGGTTTTTAGCGAATTTAAAGTTTTTTTGGAATTGCTACTAATTGAATATAGCTAACCATCGTATTTTTTAGAATTTTTGGTAGCTATTCTTAAAAGATTGGGTTTTATTTAACTGTCAGTAAAGCTGACTACGTTTAATCAAGCTATATAAGGATTAACGCGTTTTGACGCTAGCTCTGATTCTTTATAAGCTAATAAAGTAGATTATTTACCAAACTTTGGGAGGTGAAAGCATCCAAAACACTGTAAGTACGATGACAAAAACAAGTGTAATTGAACAAGATCTTAAGTTTCGTATGCCTACAAAAGATGATGGGGCAGCTGTGTGGGAACTAATCAATGAAATTGGTAACCTAGACCTTAACTCTTCTTATAGTTATATTCTTTGGTGTGATATGTTTTCTGAATCATCCATTGTTGTGGAAAGTGAAGGGGAAACGGTCGGATTCATTTCCGGGTTTGTACATCCGAATAAACCGGATACATTATTCATCTGGCAGGTTGCTGTTCGAGAAACTCAGCGAGGTAAGGGGTTAGGAACGAGGATGTTGATGCAGCTACTAGAGCGTGAACAATTAACAAATATACGATATGTAGAGGCAACTGTATCACCATCTAATTTACCATCTCAGTACTTATTTTTAGGTCTTGCAGAAAAGCTTGACACGGAATGTGTGGTTGGAAATTATTATCTATCGATTGACTTTCCAAGAACAGGACATGAAGATGAACAATTGTATAAAATCGGCCCTTTTCAAAAGGGAAATAATGAATAAAAGGATGATTTGGTGACTACAGCAGTATTAAATAATGATCTAATGAAAACATTTGAAGAATTAGAATCAACCGTTCGAAGCTATAGTAGAGGTTGGCCGACTATATTTGAAAAGGCCAAAGGATATAAGCTATGGGACGTAGATGGAAACGAGTACATTGACTTTTTTGCTGGTGCCGGTGCTTTGAATTATGGCCATAACAATGATGTTATGCAGCAGAAGTTAATTGAATATATCCAGAATGACGGAATCATTCATAGTCTAGATATGGGTACAAACCCTCGGAAAGACTTCTTAGAACGCTTTAATGAAGTGATTCTAAACCCTCGTCACTTAGACTACAAAGTTATGTTTCCGGGACCTACAGGGACAAATACGGTAGAAAGTGCATTGAAGATTGCTAGAAAAGTGACTGGTCGTGATACGGTGATCAGCTTTACGAATGCGTTTCATGGTATGACAATTGGATCTTTATCTGTTACTGGTAACTCATTTAAACGTCATGGCGCAGGCATTCCACTTCATCATAGTGTTTCTATGCCATTTGATGATTATGTTGAGGATCAAGATTCCATTGCATATTTAGAGCGCTTTCTAGAGGATAGTGGAAGTGGTGTGGCATTGCCAGCTGCTATTATCCTTGAAACGGTTCAAGGAGAAGGCGGTATAAATGCTGCAAGTATGGAATGGTTGAAAAAAGTAGAAGCAATTTGTAAACGCTGGGATATTCTGTTAATTATAGACGATGTCCAGGCGGGATGTGGACGAACAGGTACTTTCTTTAGCTTTGAACCAGCTGGTATTAAGCCTGATATTGTCTGTCTCTCTAAATCCATAGGCGGTATTGGATTACCGATGGCGATTACTTTAATTAAACCTGAATATGATCAATGGGGACCAGGTGAACATAACGGTACATTTCGCGGTAACAATTTAGCCTTTATTGCAGCTACCGAGGCTCTATCTAATTGGGAAGATAGTACATTTAGTGAAGCTATTCAACAAAAAGCCAGTCTTATTCAAGAACGAATTGAATCAATTATTACTAAATTCCCATCCTTAGCAGGCGAAGCAAGGGGAAGAGGATTAATGCAAGGAATTGCTATTCAAGAAGATGATCTTTCCAATCAAATATGTGCAGAAGCTTTTAGCCGCGGACTAATTGTTGAAACTTCTGGGCCAAATGATGAAGTTGTTAAATTCCTTCCACCATTAGTCATTGATGAAGAAGGGATAAATAACGGTTTTGATATCCTTGAAGATGCAATTAAACAAGCAATAAAATAAGCACAATATAAACAGACAGAAAAGAGGAGAATATGCATGATTGTAAAATCACTTGAAGATATTATTGGAACAGAAGACGAAACATCTGGCGAAAATTGGTCAAGCCGTCGTTTTATCTACAAAAAAGACGGAGTAGGTTTTAGTATGAATGATACCGTTATAAAAGCTGGCACGAATAATTTCTTTTGGTACAAAAACCATATTGAACTCGTCTATTGTATCGAAGGAGAAGGCGAAATTGAAAAATTAGAAACTGGAGATGTTTATCAACTAAAACCAGGAACGATGTACCTTCTAGATGAACATGATAAACATGAGCTTCGCGCTCGTACGCAGATGCGTATGGTATGTGTATTCAACCCACCATTGGTTGGTAGTGAAACACATACAAAAGAAGGATATTATCCTTTATTAACAGAATAGAAGTAAAAAGGAACGGCCATTTTAATATGGCCGTTCCTTTTTAAATGATTGATTGGATAGGGGCAAAAATCATATGCTTATTATGCGCAATAGTAAAAATTCATCATACATTAGCTTGATGGATGAATCACTTTTTCTCTTTTATTAGAGGTATTAAGGAGAATAACTCCACCGATAATAAGGAGTAACCCAATTGCTGTTAAGGAGCTGAATGGTTCACCCCAAAAGAGTATTCCAATAAGGGCAGTGATTGCGGTACCAGTACCTGCCCATACAGCATAGGCTAAACTCAATGGAACGGTTCTTAAACATAGGGAAAGAAAGTAAAATGCCATAGCAAATCCAACTACAACCCCGATCGTTGGTAGAGGATTAGAGAAACCGTCAGACAATTTAAGCATCGTTGTACCAAATACTTCACTAATAATCGAAATTGCTAATAATAGATATCCTTTCATAGGAAAATCCTCCAATCATCCATTAGGCTCCACTGGATAGTTTTAATGAAACAACTCCTGCAATAATGCAAACCAATCCAATGAATTTTTTAAGATTAAATGTTTCTTTGTAAATCAAAATGCCGATAATCGCAGTCAATGCAGTCCCAGTTCCAGACCATAGAGCATATGTTGTACTTAATGGAAGGGCAGTTAGCGTAAGCGATAGACCATAAAAAGCTATCCCCATCCCAAAGATAACGCCTAAAGAAGGGAATAGCTTTCTGAAGCCATTGGATTGCTTCAACATCGAACTACCAAAAACTTCACCTAGCACAGCAATAATTAAGATAACAAATGGATTAATCAAAGGGATCGCCTCCTATTCAGTCATACGAAATAACTTTTCAATGACCTGTTCACGTAAATTTATATTTAAAGGCGCCATATCTAAAAGTTCCGAATAATAAAGTCCATCGATAGCAAGGCGTATAATACTTGCATCTACTGGATCTATCTTATCTTGTTCCACCTGATTTTGCATATATTGATAACCTTTAGATACACCTTCAGAAATATCAGGGTTAAGCATGGAAGTGGCCATAATCCCAACATTTAGCTTTGCATTATTATCTAAATCCCATTTGGAAACTTTGATCAATGCACGAGTCCATTTTCCCTTTTCAATTGGGTCCTCAGCTGCATACTGATTAAATAATATTGTAAATTGCTTAAAGATATAATCGGAAAGACCCTTTAATAAAGCGTCTTTATTTGGAAAATGATACAGTAATCCACCTTTACTAATCCCGGCATGATTGGCCACTGCATCTAGTGTCAGAGAATTAAAGTCGTTCTCAAGAATAAAGTCTGTTCCAGATTGTAAAATATGCTCTCGTTTTTTATCTGCTTTTGATTCCATTAGCACCTCTCCATTAACAGTGATATCTTTAAAAAGACCAACCAGACGGCTTGATTTAATTATACCGTCCAGACGGTTTTTTGTCAATAGTGATTTAAACATGTATGACTTCATCCATATATTACAAGTTACTATTCGTCATCTAGCCTTTATAATAGAACTAGGAGGGATAAGTAAATGTATATAAGTTTAGGAATCATCACATTACTAAGCTATTTCTGTTATAAAGGCTATCGTAATACACAATCAGTGGTTGTCAATCAGATTCAAGTAACGGAAGATAGACAGACGAAGAAAACAAATCCTCTAAGCATATTACAAATTTCTGATATGCATATTGAAAATATTTCTATAACCCCAGAACATTTGCAACAGCAACTCACCTCGCACGCTATTGATATCATTGCATTAACTGGCGATTTTCTAGATCGTAAGCGCAGTATACCCAAGCTTATTCCGTATTTAAAAACGCTAAGTGAGCTAAATCCTAAATATGGTGTATATGCTGTTTTTGGTAATCATGATTATGTATTAGATGAACACAATTTTGTCCAATTAAAGAAGTTATTAAATCAATATGGCATAAAAACACTTCAAAATGAGAATGAACGAATTGATATAGAAGGACAAACAATCAATATTATTGGCATTGATAATTTTAGTACGAATCATAGTAATATTAAGAAGGCTTATGAAGGTGTGAAGGAAGGTTGCAATTTAGTATTAACGCATGATCCAAATGTGGTACTGAAAATGGATGCCTACCCTTTCGATTATTTGCTTTCTGGACATTTCCATGGCGGACAAATTCATTGGCCGAAACCGTATCATCTTCGTAAAATGGGTGAATTAGTAAAAATGAATATGGTTAAAGGGCTTCACAAACTACATGGGCGCCCATTTTATATAAGTGAGGGGTTAGGCCAGACTGGTGTCAATCTCCGTGTCGGCAGTCGACCAGAGATTACGATACATCATATGTGTGTAGATAATCAAATAAAAGAAGTCATCTAAATAAAATGCCATCAGCAACATGTAAGCTGATGGCATTTTACCCTTTCATTACTTGACACTTCCACCGTAGCAATGATCTTTCAGCAAAAATTTAAATAGAAATATTGATAGATTAGTTATACAATTACACATAGAATTCATGCGATGTTTTGCGATAAATTCAATTCATGTTGTAATTTGGGGGAGGAGTTGAAATGGGATTTATTACTGGAAATCTAATGCTTATCTACTTGTTTATATTTATTATACATAGTATTGAAACATTAGCATATGCTGTAAGACTTTCCGGATCGAGGGTGCGGATGATTGCCTCGGCATTAGCATTGTTTAATGTGATGGTGATCGTTTCTAGACTAGCAAATATGATGCAGCAGCCGTTTACAGGTAGCTTAATAGATACGGCGCCACATCAACATACATTGCAATTTGTTGAATACCAATATCGGATGCTGATTGGTGCATCAACCGCTGGAACAGTCGCAGGTATTCTTCTATTTCCTACGTTTATAGCCTTGTTTTCTCGGGCTATCATACATTTATCAAACGAAAAAGGGTCAATACCAGCATTAATTCGAAAAGGCATATCGGTTGAATTTTTCTTTCGCGGGATAAGGCATATGCGTTTTCCTAGAATTTCTGATATGAAAAATGTTCATCTGAAGAACATTCCCATAAAATTATTTTTTATAAATATGCTCATCACGGCCATTTATACAATCGGAGTTTTGTCAGCGTTGTATGCATCCTTGATTATTCCAGAACGAGCTACTACCGCAGTGATGGCATCTGGACTTATCAATGGCGTGGCAACCATTCTGCTTGTTATATTTGTCGATCCGAAAATATCTGTTTTAGCAGATGATGTAGTTAATCAAAAAGGCAGTTACCATACATTAAAAGGAGTATCATTAATGATGATTACTTCTAGACTATTGGGAACCTTATTTGCGCAATTCCTATTTATACCAGGAGCAAAATACGTTGCTTGGTTTACGCAGTTTATTGTGTAAATCAAGCATTAAGAAAAAGCCATTTCTAATATTATTTGAATTTTAGTACAATTAATACAGAAAAGGGGGAAAATAAATGATTACTTCTATTATTAGTTCAGAGGATACATGGTTATTATGGGCATTTATGGCAGGATGGGCTGCCGTAAGTATTTACTTAGAGCAAACCTATCAATGGGCGTCTAAGATAACAGGAGCTATTATTGCTCTTGTTGGTGCGATGATTTTAGTTAATCTTAACGTAATCCCTAGCCAAGCTCCAGCATATGATACGGTTTGGAATTATGTCATTCCGCTCGCAATTCCGTTATTACTTTTTCAAGCAAATTTAAAAAAGATTTGGAACGAAAGTGGGAAGTTACTCATGCTATTCTTAATTAGTTCCATTGGCACAGTGATAGGTGGTTTTATAGCTTATTTTTCGATGCATCAATGGATACCTGAGGCAGCAAAAGTTACTGGTATGGAAACAGGCTCCTATACAGGTGGTGGTGTTAATTTTGCAGCGCTATCGGCAAAATTGAATGTTCCGGGAGAATTGGCTTCATCTGCAATTGTGGCGGATAATATATTAATGGCACTTTATTTTTTTGTTTTGATTTTAATGCCTACGTTAGCTTTTTTTCGGAGAAACTATCCAACACCATATATTGATGAGATGGAACAGAAAACAAAACAAACAAAGGGGAATGTTGGGGAGTATTGGAAAAGAAAGGATATATCACTTAAAGATATTGCCTTTGCAATTGGCTCGGCTTTTGCTCTCGTTGCAATTTCATTTAAACTTGCAGAAGTAATAGATGGATTGATTCCTGCTGGAGAAGAAGTTCATTTCTTGTTTAATTTGTTAAACGGCTTATTTGGAGATGGCTATTTGTTGTTAACGACAATTACTGTAATTGTTGTAACCGTTTTTAATCGTTTCTTCGAGCGAATACATGGAGCACAAGAACTTGGTACCTACTTCATTTATATTTTCTTTGTTGTCATTGGGGTACCAGCATCTCTGCCATTGTTAATCAGCAATGCACCATTGTTACTATTGTTTTTAGCTATTATGGTTTTGTTTAACATGTTGGTTACATTTACGATAGGTAAGCTTTTCAAATTTAGCTTAGAAGAAATGATCGTTGCAAGCAATGCAAACATAGGTGGACCAACCACAGCAGCTGCTTTTGCTATCGCTAAAGGCTGGACGAAGTTAATTGTACCAATTATGTTAGTTGGAACATTAGGGTATGTAATTGGAAATTATTTAGGAAGTATGGTGTATTACTTCTTACAATAGTTGCAATGACAAACTGGTCTAGTTAAACATTGATGGTATGTTTCTTATTTTAAGTTATAAAGTAGTCATACTTGAGCATAATGAGGGTAAACAATCAGGAAGTAAGGTGATTTTATGGATATCAATGATACGTTTCAACCAGGTGAGGTTGTTTACGTTATTATTCGAAACCCACATGCACAAGGTGTAGCGCAGGTCCAACAAGCAGCTGTAGTCGAAAATCCTGAACAACCACAAGATTTAGCGTTATTTTTATATGAAACATATTACCCGCTAACGGATGAAGTGGCTGTCTATAAAACTGCTGATGAAGCTGAAGAGGCATATCAAGCCGCATTTGGATTGCCGGAGCAAGAGGATTATCATGGTTAAGCCTTTTGTGCCGCAACTCGTATATGTAGAACCAAAAGCTTTAGATTATCCGCACGGAAAAAAATTAATTACTAAATTTGAAGACATGGGGATCGAAATTAGAGAAACGACTTCGCATAATCAAGTTCGGAATTTGCCTGGAGATAATCATTTTCAAAAATACCGGGTTGCTAAATCAACATTGGTTCTTGGGCTTCGAAAAACATTAAAGTTCGATACTTCAAAGCCATCTGCTGAATATGCTATTCCATTTGCTACTGGTTGTATGGGCCATTGCCACTACTGTTATCTGCAAACAACAATGGGAAGCAATCGTTCTTATGTTAATGTGGATGAGATATTTGATGCTGCAGAACAATATATGAGTGAACGAGCTCCGGAAATTACACGTTTTGAGGCTTCGTGTACATCAGATATTGTTGGTGTAGATCATTTAACGCATACATTAAAACATGCTATTGAATACTTTGGAAAATCAGAACACGGACGCTTACGATTTGTAACGAAGTTTGCTCATGTTGATCATTTATTAGATGCAGAGCATAATGGTCGAACACGTTTCCGTTTTAGTATTAATGATGACTATATTATTAAATATTTTGAGCCTGGAACATCAAGGTTGAATGAGCGAATTGAGGCAGCTGTTAAGGTGGCTGAGGCAGGTTACCCGCTAGGGTTTATTGTAGCACCAATTTAATTTACATGAAGGTTGGAAACAAGGATATCATGAGATGTTTGAAAAGCTAGAAGCTGCTTTGTCAGAAAAGGCAAAGAAAGATCTTACGTTTGAAATGATTCAACATCGCTTTACGAAGCCAGCTAAGCGAGTTATTCAAGAGAATTACCCAATGACCAAATTGGAATTAGATGAATCAAAGCGGAAGTGGAAATGGGGCAGGTACGGAATTGGGAAATACGTATATAAAGATAATGAACAGGAAGATATAAAAGATACACTTGGTGGATATATTAATCGGTATTTTCCCAATTCCAAAATTGAATATTTTACGTAATAAAATTGCCCGATACATCTTAGAGTATCGGGCAATTTCACTCGTTACTATCAACTACAATTCCCTTCTCATGCAAGTTTTCCAAACAGGTTTGTAAATAAGCTTCATTATGTTCTGGATAAAAAGGAAATTCATGAATTGAATACCTATGATCATGCATATAAAGTGTTTCGCTTGAATGCGGTTCACTAATTTTTCCGCGATAATAGGGATCTTCCCAAAGTGAATCTACATGATAACCTCGTTCTTTCATTTCATCCATAATATGCTGATGATAGAGGTAAAGTCGATACGGAGAATAATTGAATACATAATTTACAATAGAATGTTTCTTTCCCCAGCCATTTCCTCGTAGTGCACAACACTCACGATGCTGGCCTAATAATTGTTGTCTTGGTAATACAGGTATTAATTTTTCGTGCCAAAGTCGCATGGTCATCCTTCCTTTTTTGCGATTTATTTCTTTACATTGTAATATAGGTGAATATAGAAATGCTACGATTAGTAAGGAGTATTTATATGAATGAACGAACGAAAGCGCGTATAAGTTTCTTTATATATATTGGTTTATTAATAGTGTTTGATACATCTTACTCGTTTATGATCTTGAATTTGTTCTTAGCTTTTGCTGCACTTGAGTTATCCTTTTTATTGAGGCTATTTCACGTACAAAACAAACGGGAAATTCCAATGAGTGTTTTGTTTTTTATTGTGTTTCTTTTGCTCTCACCAAATGCCATTTATGTCGTAACCGATTTGATTCATTTAAATGTGTTTGCATTCGATTTTAAGGAGGGACTACAATTAAATGAGTGGTGGAACTTCACGATTTTGGTTTCGGGGGTAATTTTAGCGATATATTATTATGTAAATATGATAAAACAAGTTTACTTTTACAGTAATGATATCACAAGTGCAAAATGGTTATTCTTCGTATTTATACTTTTATCAAGCATAGGTGTCTTTATTGGCAGATTCTTACGCTTCCATTCTATTCATCTCTTTACCGAACCAGTAACTCTAATCGTACGTTTCATAGAAGCGATTGATTTTTCAGCTGTACTTTTTATTAGTTGGATGAGTATATTGCAATTCCTAATTTGTTGGCTTTTTTTGGATGGAACAGGTGAAGCACATGATAAATGATCTACAATTATATCTTACTACAGGATTTATTCTTTTATTTGTATCACAATGTTATATTACCTATATACTTTACCAACAACAACATTCGAAGTTATGGTTTTTCATTGGAATGATGCTTCCCCTTGGCATGAATCTTTATATCTACCAGATTTGTTACATTGAAAAACAGGTAGATAATGATTTTGGTCAATTAACAGGAAAAGAAAGGAAGCAATTACGAAAAGCCTATCTCTTCGTTTTGGCTCAATATTTAGTGCTTTTTGCTTTATTTGGTGGATATGTTACTCCATAATAGAAAAAGTGAGTTATTAACAGTTGACAATATACCTATAGGGGTATATTATATGGTTGTAGTTACTATTCAAGGAGGGCAATATGTACGTAGCTCTAATTATTATTGTTAGTCTGTTCATTTTCTTTTTGTATAGAAGATATATACCTGTATTTGGCATTCAGAAAATAAACCTTCATCCGTTATCGAATAGCGTTTCATATACAATTGTTGATACAAGGGATTATCAAATTTCATCACAAGATAAGATCGATGATGCTTGCTGTCTCCCAATTCCATACTTGCATCGACATTATAATGATTTGCCCAATTGCAATTTAATTATTGTTGCCAAAGATCATGTAGATAAAAATTTGAGTTCTCGGATTCTACGGAAGAAAGGCAAGCATATTATTGGTTATCATTTAAAAAAATAGACAAGGAGAGTGGCTTATGAAATATGATGATCATCTTAAAAACAGATTGAAACGAATGCAAGGGCAAGTTAATGGTTTGATTAAAATGATGGAAGATGAGAAAGATTGTCGGGAGATTGTAACGCAGATGTCAGCGGTCAGAAGTGCGATTGATCGAACAGCTGCGCTGGTTGTCAGTAAAAATCTCGAACAATGTATAAGAGATGAAAAGAGAGTGGAGAAAGTTCGGAGGCGCTTATTCAAGAAGCAGTTGAACTTCTTGTCAAAAGCAGATAATAAATGAACTACAATAGGATGAAAATGGGTTGTATAACCCTATTTTTAAAACAAATTATAATACCCATAGGGGTAACTGTATAATGGAGGAGGATTCAAAATGACAGAAACCAAGAAAACGACAATTGTATTATTTAGCGGCGATTATGACAAAGCTATGGCAGCTTATATTATTGCAAATGGTGCTGCTGCTTACGATCACGAGGTGACAATTTTTCATACTTTTTGGGGGCTTAATGCGCTGCGGAAAGAAAATCAAGCACCAGTTAAAAAAGGTTTTTTAGAAAGCATGTTTGGAAAAATGATGCCCAAAGGAACTGATAAAATGGGATTGTCAAAAATGAACTATTTGGGAATGGGACCAAAAATGATTAAAAGCGTCATGAAGAAGCACCATGCCATGCCACTCCCTCAGCTTGTTGAAATGGCTCAGGAGCAAAACGTAAAATTAATAGCTTGTACAATGACGATGGATTTACTTGGACTCCAAAAGGAAGAATTACTTGACGACATAACGTATGGAGGGGTTGCTGCCTATATTGGGGATGCAGAAGATGGTAATGTAAATCTTTTTATATAATTTTTTGTTTTATATTATACCTATACAGGTATATGTTGATGGAAGTTAGGAGGAAATATGATGAATGAAATTACAACCGATGAATTAGCTAAAAAGCTAAATAGTGGAGAAAAGCTAAGCATTATTGATGTTCGTGAAAATGAAGAGGTAGCCGAAGGGAAGATTCCTGGTGCAACACACATTAAATTAGGGGAAATACCTGATCGGCTAAATGAACTAGATTTAGCAGAGCATCAGTATATGGTCTGTCGCTCCGGTGGTAGAAGTGCGAAAGCTGCTGCATTTTTAGCAGAAAAGGGTTATAAGGTGACAAATGTTGCTGGTGGCATGTTGGATTGGAAAGAAGAAGTAGAAAAATAGGAGGCCCAAAATGAGTATACAAGCAAATAAAGTACTAGATGCTAAAGGACTGGCTTGCCCCATGCCAATTGTGAAAACAAAAAAAGCAATTAAGGATTTGGAACCCGGTCATGTAATTGAAGTTCAAGCAACAGACAAAGGCTCGACAGCTGATATTGAAGCTTGGGCAGAAAGTACAGGTCATCACTATTTAGGTACGGTCGAAGAAGAAGATGGTTTAAAACATTACTTGCGTAAAGCGAGCGACGTTGAGTCTCGAGGAGAAAATAACCATCAGAAGGTAGTCAATCTTGATCATTTACAGCAAAAATTAGATGGCCATGCATCCGTGGTTATTCTTGATGTTCGAGAACCCGCTGAATTTGCATTCGGTCATATCCCAGATGCTATTAATATTCCTTTGGGTGAACTATCTGATCGGATGGATGAATTAAATAAGAATGAACAGATATATGTCATATGTCGTACAGGGAATCGAAGTGATTTAGCTGCTAAAAAATTAAGCGAAGAGGGATATGACCATGTAACGAATGTCGTACCTGGGATGAACGCTTGGGAGGGTACTGTTGAAGAACAAAAATAGGAAGCATAAATGATGTCAATCACAGCAATAATAGCAGCAAATGGAAGTCCTGTTTGATGCTTATAAAGTATTTAAATGGCACTGCAGCATCAATTATTGATTATGCCAAAGCTGCCAATATCTCATTATCATTTGAAGTAGGAGGGAGATAAACATGGCACAAACCATGTCAACAACAGAGTTAGCTGAAAAAATCATTAATTATGAAGAAACGACGATTTTAGATGTTCGGAATACAGAGGAGTTTGATGATTGGAAAATTGAAGGTGGCAATGTTGAAATCATTAACGAACCTTATTTTAATTTATTAGATGGTGTTGAATCCATCGGTGATAAATTAGATAAAGACAAGGAAATTATTGTTGTCTGTGCGAAGGGGGGTTCATCAGAAATGATTGCTGATCTTTTAGAAGAAGCAGGATTTACGAATGTGTATAGTTTAGAAGGTGGTATGAAAGCCTGGAGTGAACACTTAGAGCCAGTTAAAATTGCCGATCTAAAGGATGGCGGAGAATTATATCAATTTGTACGTCTCGGTAAAGGCTGCCTTTCTTATTTTGTAGAATCGAATGGAGAAGCAGCAGTAATTGACCCTGCTAGAATGATCGATGTATATATAAGATTTGCTGAAGAAAAAGGGGTACAAATTAAACACGTACTTGATACCCATTTGCATGCGGATCATATATCAGGAGGAAGAAAGTTAGCTGAAGAGACAGCAGGATCTTATTATCTACCTCCAAAAGACGCAACGGAGGTTACATTTAATTATCAACCTCTTCAAGAAGGCAATGATATTATGGTTGGCAATACCCAAGTAAGTGTTCAGCCTGTATATTCACCGGGTCATACAATAGGAAGTACCTCATTTATTATCGATGATGCTTACCTATTAACTGGAGATATTTTATTCGTGAAATCAATTGGTCGGCCGGATCTCGCAGGATTCGCAGAAGACTGGGTTGGGGATTTACGTGAAACACTTTACTCAAGATATAAAGACCTATCAAAAGAATTAATTGCATTACCCGCCCATTATACTTTTGCAGAAGAATTAGGGAAAGGTGGACAAGTAAGTGCCCGTCTAGGAGATCTTTATGAAAAGAATACCGGTTTACAAGTGGAGAATGAAAATGACTTCCGTAAAATGGTTACAGAAAATCTACCGCCACAGCCGAATGATTATCAGGCTATTCGAGAAACAAACATGGGGAAAATCAATCCCGAGCATGAAAAACAGAAAGAAATGGAGACAGGTCCTAACCGTTGTGCGGTAGAAGGCTAAAATGAAAATTTTTACCACTGTCGAGGTATATACAAACTAAGCGAAGCTCCTTCATATACTCAAATTGAAGTGAAGGTCTTACAATGAGTGCTATGATAGATAATTTAAAGGAGGAAATAAAGATGGAGTCAACTAAAATATTAGATGCAAAAGATTTGGCATGCCCAATGCCAATTGTTCGAACAAAGAAAGCAATGCAAGAATTGAATGTTGGTGATGTATTAGAGGTTCATGCAACAGATCAAGGTGCAAAAAGTGATTTAACTGCTTGGGCAAAAGCAGGTGGTCATGAATTATTACAAGACACAGAAGAAGATGCGGTATTAAAATTTTGGATAAAAAAAGGATAAGGGCGGCTCACTTAGGTGAGCCCCTTATATGTTAAGGGGGGAGAAAAGAATGGAATATAGTCTATTATTTATGATAACTATTTTTCTCATTGGCTTTATCGGTTCATTTATTTCGGGAATGGTTGGTATTGGAGGCTCAATCATTAAATATCCGATGCTTTTATATATCCCTGGATTCGTAGGACTAACGGCATTTACGGCACATGAAGTAGCCGGAATCAGTGCGGTACAAGTATTATTTGCTACGATAGGTGGTGTATGGGCATATCGTAAAGGTGGGTATTTAAATGTATCACTGATTCTTTATATGGGGATAAGCATTTTAATTGGCAGCTTTATAGGTGGATACGGATCACAATTTTTGCCTGATAGTGGGGTTAATTTAATTTATGGTGTGCTTGCGACACTTGCAGCTATCATGATGTTTGTACCGAAGAAAGGGATCGATGACATTCCGATGGACCAAGTTATATTTAACAAATGGCTGGCAGCATTGCTTGCTTTGTTTGTTGGAATAGGAGCGGGGATTGTTGGTGCTGCTGGCGCCTTTATTTTGGTTCCAATTATGCTCCTTGTGCTTAAAATACCAACTCGGATGACAATAGCAACTTCACTAGCTGTCACATTCATTTCATCGATAGGAGCAACAACAGGAAAACTATTAACCGGTCAGGTTTTATTTATACCAGCGATTATTATGATTGTTGCAAGTTTAATTGCTTCCCCATTAGGAGCTAATCTTGGGAAAAAAGTAAATACAAAATTATTGCAATGGTTCCTTGCATTGCTGATTTTAGGAACAGCAATTAAGATTTGGTTGGATATTTTACTGTGAAACTATCAATCTATTTATTATTGGAAAGACCCTTTATTCTTCAAAGGGCCTTTTTGATTGCATGTGTATTTGTCTATTCACTCGATTTTCTAATTCAGGAGAAGCTTTAGATAGATAGTTCAAAACAATTCTTCTAGTAGAAAAAGATATACCAGCAAGATCAGCAGCCAAATTGTTTACTAAATGCTCTTGCTGTATTGCAGAAAGCGATTGATAATAATCACCAGCTTGAGAAAAATCATCTTGCTTCAGAATATCCGACCTTACGAGTTTCCCCTCTACATATCTTCCCTTGCCACTTGTAATAAGATTGCCTGGCCACCAATCCTTCTGATGATTGACCGGTACATCTCGGAAGTTAGGTCCAATTCGTCTACGTTGCGAGTCCCAATAGATATTAGCGCGTCCTTGTAACATTTTATCATCCGATAATTCTGCTCCTTCTAGGAGATTGGAAGGAGAAAAAGAAATTTTTTCCACTTGTTCCATATAATTATCTGGATTACGATTTAAGACCATTTTTCCAATAGGTAGTAATGGGTATTCTTGTTCATTCCAAACCTTGGTATCATCTAGTGGATCAAAGCTGAGGTTAGCAGTGTCATCAGGATCCATAAGTTGAACGTATAATCCATATTGAACGGTCTTCCCGGCAGCGAGCGTATTGTACAAATCTTCTCCAGCAATATCTGGTTTTTCTCCAGCTAATTTTGTTGCTTCCTGGCTATTTATATACTCTACTCCCTCAAAAGGAATCCAATGGTATTTCAAGAAACGACGAACTCCCTGGGCATTTCTCCATACGTACGTATTTACGCTATGACCAGGTATATGACGAAAGCTTTTCACTGTTCCTGCATCAGAATAGATTCGTACAACAAAATGTATGGATTCAGGAGCTCTCGCGACGAAACTCCAGAATCTTTCAGGATCGATGAGATTATTTTTAGGGGAGGGTAAGAAAGCCTTGATGGATTCTGGGAAACGGATAGCATCTCGTACAGAGAATACAGGAATGTGATTACAGATTAAATCAAATATACCTTCATCTGTATAAAACTTTGTGGAAAATCCGCGTACATTACGGGATGTATCTGGTGTACCTTTTGTGCTTACAGCAAGCGAAAATCGAACAGCAACTGGAACTTTTATCCCTGATTTTTGTAAGAATGGCAGCTTGGTATACGCAGACATAGGATGCATCGTTTCAAAATAACCAAATGCTCCAAATCCTTTAACATGTACTGGTCTTTCGATAATTTTTTCGTGCACAAATGATTCCAATGTTTCATGTAAAATATTATCTTGTTCTAAGACAGGTCCCTGTTTACCGACGGTTTGTGAATGTAATTCGGCAGGTATATCTTCTGCCCACTTTAAGTGATCCCGATTATCTGCTGATTCATTTTTCTTGGTTTGCTTCAGTAGTGGTTGTTGAGGAGTTGTTTTACGGTTTTCTGTTTTTTTATTGCCAGGTATTTTTTGTCCGCTTGATTTTTCTTCAGCGTGAGCTGAAGCTGTTTCATTGATCCAGATTTTTGCGTTAGGCGATGTATGATTCGAGTTATTTCTCTCAGCTTGTGTTTGAGGTGTTTCTTCATGATGTTCATGCATACCGTTACCTCCATGTATCTGTTTGAACTTCGTGCCATACGGTATTATTTATGTAGATCTCAATTTAATTATGTATGGACAAACAATAGGAAGGTAACAGTTAGCATATCATGAATCAAGTTTCTAGAAATTGCGTTCATCCACTTGAAAATTACTTGTTACTAGGAGTAAGCTATGTTTGTAACCGAAAAAGGTTAAATGGTAATAATTAATAGCATATAATGGGTATTGAAAAAGGAGCGTAGATGATAGTGGAATATTTCTTATCTTTGCATCCAGTGGCACAGGCAGCTGTTGCAACGCTATTCACTTGGGGAATGACTGCACTTGGTGCTGCTTTGGTTTTTACAACAAAAAATTTTAATCAACGATTATTAGATAGTATGCTTGGATTCGCTGGCGGTGTCATGATAGCAGCAAGTTTTTGGTCACTGCTTTCTCCAGCATTGGATATGGCAGAAGAGAGCGGGACAGTACCGTGGATCCCAGCTGCTGTTGGGTTTATGCTTGGTGGCATATTTCTGTGGGGAATTGATAAGATACTGCCGCATCTGCATCCGACATCTCCAATGAAAGAAGCGGAAGGAATACATGCAACAAGGAAGAAACGTAGTACTTTGTTAGTTTTAGCAATAACATTACATAATATCCCAGAAGGATTAGCGGTAGGTGTTGCCTTTGGTGCAATTGCACAAGATTTGTCTACTTCTACCATGGCGGGAGCAATCGCATTAGCTATTGGTATTGGGATACAAAACTTTCCTGAAGGGCTTGCGGTATCAATGCCACTGCGGAGAGAAGGAATGTCTCGACGAAAAAGTTTTATGTATGGGCAGTTTTCCGGTATGGTAGAACCAATAGCCGGTATTATTGGAGCTGTTGCAGTTACATTTATTCAGCCATTATTACCATATGCATTAAGTTTTGCTGCGGGTGCGATGATATTTGTTGTTGCTGAAGAAGTTATTCCAGGATCACAAGAAGAAGGTAATAAAGATCTTGCATCTATGAGTTTAATGGTCGGGTTTACCATCATGATGATACTAGATGTCGCACTTGGATAGGGACATAAAAGAGAGACAACACAGTAATTTAGCTAAATAATAATCCAAACGATTATCTGCATATACATAGTTATATTCGGATAGTAGTTTGGATTATTATTGTTTTTTTATGGTGGTGATTACCTCAAGGAAAGGGAAGCATTGGCCATGAAGCATAGTACATGAACTGCTGCTGCGGAAACAAAAAGCGTTAATTACTACTACTACCTAGCCCATAGAAAGCATGCCGTATTATTTAACAGGTTAGAGCTATTCTTTCCAGACATTTTTATATCATCTGAACTGGAACCCATTGCCTGACACTATTAATCATCCATATGTTGCTTATTTGTGACAGTTCCTCCAAGTGAAGCACTTTCTCTTTTATTACTCCTTCATCCAATAGCTTCTGTCGAAACGTCCCCGCTAATAATCCACACTCAATAGGAGGGGTATAAAACATACCTTTCATTTCAACTACTAAATTTCCAATTGTAAATTCAGTTAATTCTCTCTGATCATTCCATAATAAAACGTCAGATACCTGAGGTTGTTTGGATAAAAAGTCATGGTACATCGAACGATTCGTCGTTTTATGATAATAGAAAATATCCTGATTATTAATAGGAGAATCTGCTAAAGTTGCATATGTTATTAGATTCGAATGGTCTTGTGAAAATATTTGGTTTTCAATTAGGATGGCTCCGTTTTTTGATACGCGCACGCGTATTTTATAGCTTCCATTTAGATGTGTCTGAGCAATATTTTGTAATTGTTGGGTTAATTCATTGATATCAAGTGTAAAGTTAAAATAGGCAGCGGAGGATTGAATCCGAGCTAAATGATAATCTAATAAAAAGAACGTTCCATTCGATAATTTTATCGTCTCAAGTAATTCAAACGTAGATTCTTGTTTTTGCAAGAAAAGAGCTTTTGTAAGTGTTTCTTCATATTCATCTTCTGAATTAGAATCCCAAGTAATTCCACCACCGACACCATATGTAGCATCCCCAGTTGAATTATCTATTAGCACAGTACGAATTGGTACATTAAATACAGCTTCTTTCTCCGGGGTAATATAACCAATCGTGCCACAATAAACATCTCGTGAAGAGGATTCTACGTCATGAATTATTTTAGTTGTATTAATCTTTGGAGCTCCGGTAATGGATCCACATGGAAATAACGCTTGGAAAATAGGAACAATATCAATATCATCTTCTACCATAGCAGTAACAGTTGAGGTCATTTGCAGAACAGTTGGGTACCGTTCAATGGTAAATAACTGTGGTACCTGTACACTTCCAGGTTTAGCAATGGCACCTAGATCATTACGCAGTAAGTCTACGATCATTACATTTTCTGCACGATTTTTCTCAGAATGATGAAGCCAATTTGCTAGTTCAGCATCTTCTTTCTGCGATCTCCCTCTTCTGATCGTTCCCTTCATTGGTTTTGTTGTGATTTTTCCATCCTTTAAATGAAAGAATAGTTCTGGTGAAGAAGATAAAATGGAATGCGAACCAATGTTTAAATATGCGGAGTAATTGGCAGATTGTGCTTGTTTCAACTGCTGATAGTAGCCAAGTGAATCACCATAGAAGTTACTCTTTAAGCGGATGGTATAGTTTACTTGATATGTTCCCCCATCTTCAATATGGTTTTTAATTTTGGTTATGTTAGTTTGGTATTCCTCAACGGATGTAGTCGGTTGCCATTCGTCGATAAAGTAATTTCCTGTCTCTATTACAGGTTGCTCTACAGGTTTATTAAATATTCCAAACCATAACAATGGCATGTTATACGTTTGATGCACATGAAATGCTGATTCAAATGCAGGTGCTGCTTCATAGGAAAGATAACCAGCTGCATAATATCCAGCGTCTACATATGCTTGGACAGATTGTAAAGCAGACATAACCTCTGTATCTGTAGAAGTTTCAATAATGGCTATTGGGTCTTTGAATAGTAAAGGATGTTTCTTACTGGAATCGGTTAAAAAATCAAATAATAGGAACGGTTGGGTTTTATTTGGTTGCATGTAGTATCTTCCTTTTTATACAATCTATGTTTATATCAGGGTTGCAAGGTATTAGCAACAATTTTTTCTGACAGATATGTGGATGTTTGCGAATGCGTTACGAAAAAATTTTGCAATAATAATAAGCCTTGATCAGACAGAATAGATTCTGGATGAGCTTGTATGCCTTCAATCGAATATTGTTTATGCCGAATAGCCATGATTTCACCATCCATTGTTGTAGCACTGATATCAAAACAATTAGGGAGGGAGATATCATTGACAATTAATGAATGGTATCTAGTAACCCGAAGCGGATTATTTAAATTTGTAAATATCCCTTGATTATCATGATAAAGCTCTGATACCTTTCCGTGCATCGGTTGCTGCGCTTTTTGAATCGCTGCTCCAAAAGCTTGCGCAATAATTTGATGACCTAAGCAAATCCCGATAATCGGGATCTCTTGATGTAAAAAATGTACAAGGTCTAAACAAATCCCTGCATTATCTGGTGTTCCTGGTCCAGGTGAAAGGAGAATTGCTGAAGGCTGTAATTGTCTAATCTCTTCTATTGTAATGGCATCATTTCGTATAACTTTTACTTGATGATCAAGTTGTTTTACATATTGAACAAGGTTAAATGTAAATGAGTCATAATTATCGATGACGAGAATCATAGTTGTTCCTACTCTCTTATTTACTACTTTAAAGGTATTATAGCAGATTTAGCTAATTACGCATAAGCTTGTACAGCATAAAGTGCTTGCTGCAAATCTTCAATAAGTTCGTCTGCTTGTTCAATACCAACAGAAAAACGCAATAGGCGATCGTCAATACCTCGTTTTATCCGTTCTTCTTTTGGAATATCTGCATGGGTTTGGGTCGCAGGGTATGTAATAAAGCTTTCTACTCCTCCTAAACTTTCCGCGAATATAATTAATTGAAGCTGTTGCAAGAAGTGATCAACCCACGCACTATTGTGAAGCCGGAAGGATAACATACCACCTTTTCCAGGGTATAAGACATCATTAATCATTGGATGTTCTTCTAAAAAGGAAACCATTGCTTTGGCATTTGATTCCTGTTTTTCAATACGTAAAGCTAATGTTTTTAACCCCCTTATCAGTAACCAAGAATCGAAAGGGGATAGTACTGCCCCTGAGGCATTATGGAAATTAGCGAGTTTTTCACATAGGTCTTTCCCTTTTGCGATCACTAAACCAGCTAACACATCGTTATGCCCTCCAATATACTTGGTTGCACTATGAATAACAATATCCGCTCCTAGCTCAAGAGGACGTTGTAATAATGGCGTATAAAAAGTATTATCAACAATGAATAATAAGTTGAATTGTTGTGCAACTTTTGCAATATGCGCGATGTCCATTTCTTGCATTAGAGGGTTAGTGGGTGTTTCGATAAAAATTGCTTTCGTCTTTTGTGAAATCCGTTGTTTAGTTTCCGTATCATCTTTTAAATTTGTATACGTTGTTTTAATATCGTAAGCTTCTGCATAATGCTGTAACAACCGATAAGTTCCGCCGTAAACATCATCCAATACTAGTAATTCATCACCAGCACGAAACAATGAAAATACTAATTGAATTGCAGCCATACCAGAACTACAGGCGTAACCATGATCACCTGATTCTAAGTTTGCTATGCCTTCTTCCAGTAAGGATCGAGTAGGGTTTTTTGTTCTTGTATAATCATAACCTGTTGATTGACCTAGACCTTGATGCTGGTATGCTGTAGATAGGTAAAGCGGAGGATTTACTGCTCCTGTTTTTTCGTCGCTTTTGTTCCCCAATTGTACTAACTCCGTTTCTATACTTCTTTTTTTCATGTATAATCATCCCTTCATTTCAACAAATAAAAACCCTCTTCTCACGGATTAAGAAGAGGGTTTTTGCAGTACAATAGATTTAACTCTTCTTATCTTTATGCTATGCTGCATCTGGAATTGGCACAGTACTAAAAGTCTGCTGCCGAGGCTTCAAAGGGCCAGTCCCTCCACCTCTCTGGATAAGAATACAGTATATAATTGTTGAAAATAGATTACATGGGTTTAATGCAATTGTCAAGGTTGCTTGTAGCATTTATTAGGAATAAGAATCATGATAAGATAACAGAGGAAAAGGGATTGCTATTTTTCAAATATACTTAGAAAAGGTTGGAGAGATTGATGTTAGAAGTGATTGTTCAAAACGGTGAGGAAGCAATACATGCTGAAAATTTTGGTGCTAATCGATTAGAACTCGTAACAGCTATAAGTGAAGGTGGTTTGACACCCAGTTATGGTACAATCAAACACGTACTAAAGAACGTATCTATTCCAGTTCAAATTATGATCCGCCCGCATAGCTATCATTTTAATTATACCTCTTCTGATTTAGAGATTATCATCGAAGATATAAGACAGCTTGCTAAACTAGGGGGATTAAGAATCGTGTTTGGGGCTGTAACAGCTGATTATAAAATCAATACTGCAATTCTAGATCAAATAATACAAGCAGCACCGAATATAGATATTACCTTTCATCGTGCATTTGATGAAGTCGAAGATCAAGTGAACGCCTATTACACATTAACCCAATATAAACAACATGTAAAAAGAATTTTAACATCTGGTGGAAAGGAAAATTGCCAAGCCGGTCAAAATAATTTGGAATCATTAGTTAACCTTGCAAACCAATTACAAGGTCCTGAAATCATGCCAGGGGGAGGCTTGACACCTTCTAATCTGGAACCTATTCATAAGCAAGTACAAGCAGGTCAATATCATTTTGGCAGGTCTTTAAGAATAAAGGGAGATTTCAAGCATTCATTTGATCCGTTAAACTTTAAAAAAGTTGTTAATGTATTAAATAGTTCATATAAACAAGAGAGGAACTAAAATTAATTATTAAAGCGGAATAAACATTCTATTCTATATATCGGAAATAGGCCATGTACTTCGTGGAACATCTGCTGCTAAGGTGAAGGATCCTCGGGTTCTTGGTGTTCATAGGAGTCATGCCTATTTTATTTGCTTTGATTTTACGAACAAGGTACAGTCGATTTTTTAGCTAGATGCTTTTTCTCTCCCGTTTACTTCTAAAATAATTGTAGGAAGTAGTTATAGGATTTGAGCTGTTCTTCAAACGAAGCTACTGGGAAGAACGACCACCCCATCTGTCTCATGTATTCTTCATAGTTATCCTGAATGGTAAGTTGCTGTAGCGCCATCTGGACATGTATATGTCGTACATTATCATTTTTCATCATTAATGCAGACAAATAATTTGTATTTGACATGTTTTTAGCAGAAGTATGTGATTCCATAGCGATCCATTGATTCGTTTCATTCAAAGCTGTGGGCGACATAGCATGTAATTTTTGAGAAATAACATCGGCTTCACTTGGTAAAGGGGGCAGTTCCACTAGTTGCGTTTGGTAAGGGTTAATTAAAGCTAACATAACTAGCACATGATTGTATAACACAGAGGATTGCATTACAAGTATATCTTTTAATATTTGATCTGTTGCCAAGTTATTATAGTCTTGTAACTTATGTAACGCACCTTTATGAGCAGTCAAGTGTTCAGTCATTAATCCAAGGTCGATTACGGGTAACTGATTCATATAGAATCACCTCTCCTTATTAGATAGGTATCTTTATACATTATGTTGTTTAGAACAATATATTCGACCTTGATAGGAGGATTTATAAGTAATCCATATTGACAAATGCGTGTGTAGTTTCTAATTGACCTTTCAATTGCTTCGCATGTATATCAGCTCCTTGCACCCAATTTTCTAAATTAAAAATGAGTGGTTTGCGATCTCCACCTAAAGCAAACCATGCTTTTCTTACCTCTGGAAAGTACATAGCGGTATGCAATGTTCCCGCCCAAGCACCATACTTTTTGGAAAAAACTCCTTTATCGGTATCGTTTAACATTCGGAAAGCATGATAAGGTTTTATTGCATCAGCTTGAAGCGTTTGTATTGCTTGATACCTTTGGGAAGAATCATCCATACGATATCGGTTTTCATCCGTTAGTTGTTCAAAATGGTTGGTACATATATTGGATTTTTGCAGAGCGATTGACCGAGGTGATGCTTCAATAATAATTGATTGCCTGTTGCGGTCAATGACACAATAACTAAATGAATGGCGATGGGGAATTTCTTTTAGTAACGAGATCGCATCTCCGATCGTTGCGCAATTTTCTAATACGATTCTACCAATCATATTACATAGGAAACCATCTTGTGATTTTTTACGGTTTATAAAGTTATACCCCATTGCAAGTCCTTTCTCATTCATTCCATCTGTTCTTCCTGTAATTTGCATTGTCGGCCCAATTGTAGCAAAGCCATGATCTGTAGGCTGGTAGATAGCGTATCGTCCTTCATAAGAAGAAGGGTCGTTATCATAATTTCGAACCAGATAATGAGAACCCGTGTATATGGAGCAGCCACTCCTGCCGTATTCTAAATAATAGCCTCCAAAATCTTGGATCGCATCTTCCATTTTCATTGATAAAGCATCTGCTAGACCTTTTAATTCCTCCCAAATACCAGGGGCGAAATGATGTAACATTTGTTTAACCGTATTTATATCAACAATAAAATGCCGAAATTTTTGGGATTCCCATTGGATTTTACGATTGTGCAAAATGGGAGATTGCTTAAGCAATTTCCCTTGGTAAACACCGTAATCATAGTGTGATCCGCGAAATTGAATAACATCACTATATACTTGTTTCATTACAGTCTCCTTTAAAAAGATAGTATGGTTAATTGAATGAAACACCTTGAGTTTACTTTATTATAAAGAATAAGGATATGAATATGCTTATTGAATGACAAAAGGTGAGCTTTGCTTATCATGGAGTTGCTTGTTTGTCAATAGAATACAAAAAAGTTGCCGAGCCTATTAAACTGTACTCGACAACTTGTTCAACTTACATAGAAAACAGGTGATAAATATTAATCTTTACGCTTTTGTTCATTCGTCTTATTATTAAATTCATTCTCACTTGCAAATTCAACATCACCACGTTGTTTATTATGCTTATTTCGATTATTTTGTTTACCTTTATCTTTGTTTCGATTCTTATTTTCCTCAGACATACCAAAACCTCCTAAAGTTAAGAATAGGTATAGCATGTCCGAATAAAAAAAAGCTATGCAAATACGGCTTGAATTCTTTTGTTGACACAAAACGTAACACCAGTTATGATAGAAAAATAAATCTGACTAATTTTATCAGAAAAGGATGTTTTGGATGACAACAAAGGTTCAACCGATCAATGAAGTAAAAGATCCAATCCCTAAAGACAATACGGGGTTAAATAAATCACAGACGCCATTAATTATTGGCGGATTAGTTGTAGCAGCACTTCTGTTAATCTATTTACTAGTTACACAGCAAGTTGCTCAACCTTTGCTCTTAGTAATTGGGCTCTTGCTTGGATATACACTGTTCCATGCGCGTTTTGGTTTTACTTCTGCTTTTAGGAGATTTATGTCGGTAGGAAATGGGCAAGCACTTCGTTCCCATATGCTTATGTTGGCAGTAGCGGTAACATTATTTGCGCCTATATTAGCGTTTGGATATTCCTTCTTCGGAGGAGAAGTAGCTGGATACGTATCACCAGTTGGTGTAAGTCTCTTAGTAGGAGCATTTATGTTTGGAATTGGTATGCAGCTTGGAGGAGGCTGTGCCTCAGGTACGCTGTATGCTGTAGGTGGTGGACGTTCCGTTATGTTTGTAACCTTATTGTTCTTTATTGTTGGCTCGACAATTGGGGCAAAGCATTTAACATTTTGGACAGAAGACTTACCATCATTCGAACCAATTTCTCTAGCAACCTCAACTGGACTTGGATATGGGGGAGCATGGATTGTATCCATTGCATTATTTGGTTTAATCGCGTGGATTACATTAGTTGTAGAACGAAAACGAAAAGCCCCTAAAATGGCACCAGTACCTTCAACGAAAGGGTGGAAACGCATCTTCCGCGGATCTTGGCCACTCTTTGCTGCGGCAATTGTATTAGCAGTTTTAAATGCATTAACATTAATGACTCGTGGTGCCCCGTGGGGGATTACCTCAGCATTTGCACTTTGGGGTTCAAAAGTAGCTCAATTCTTTGGAGTTGACGTTACCAGTTGGGGGTATTGGCAAGGTGCCAATGCTCAAGTACTAGAATCATCTATCTTTGCAGATTCGACAACAGTGCTTAATTTAGGTGTTATCCTCGGTGCTTTTCTAGCTTCTGCAGCGGGTGGATTATTTAAATTTACGAAATTAAATCTAAAAAATATAGCTGCATCGATTATTGGTGGTCTTTTAATGGGATATGGTGCAAGATTAGCATTTGGATGTAATATTGGTGCATATTTTGGTGGCATAGCATCCTTTAGCTTACATGGGTATATATGGGGAATACTCGCCTTAGCTGGGACATTTATTGCGCTATATCTTCGACCATTATTTGGACTATCCGTTCCAAAATCTAAGGACTCCTTTTGTTAAAAGTAGAATTGAACTATCGCAAAATTATTTTGCGGTAGTTTTTTTCTTTCATACCACTATGTTAGCGCTTTCTTCGAGATGGATAATTTGATCCAGGAAGAAATTCCCTTTAATTTTTACGTTATTTTTATATACTTTTAATCATAGATTAATAGATTCTCAGTAAGATATGGGTGGACAAAATTAGTAAAGGAGGAAGTATCTTGATTAGTAAAGGGTCTAGAAAAAAAATACTATCTGTTGCTGTTATGACAACTTTAGTATTCGGAAGCTTTGCTACAAGTAGTTTAGAAGTTGAAGCTAAGTCGTATAAGTCGAATCAAGGCAAGGTGAAAAATGTTATTTTTTTGATCGGTGATGGAATGGGTCCTGCCTACACGACAGCATATCGATCGTTCAAAGACAATAAAGACCCATATGTTGAAGAGACAGCATTTGATAAACATTTAGTAGGGATGCAGCAAACGTATTCTTGGGATCCAGAAGAAAGTATTACTGATTCTTCAGCAGCAGCCACTTCCCTATCTTCTGGAATCAAAACCTATAATGGTGCAGTTGCTGTTGATATGGAAAAGAATGAAGTGAAAACCGTATTAGAAGAAGCTAAAGATCGAGGAAAAAGTACTGGTCTTGTGTCTACATCTCAGGTAAATCACGCAACCCCTGCATCTTTTGGTGCACATGATGAATCACGTAATAATTATAATGATATCGCAGATGATTATTTCGATGAGAAAATTGATGGCCAGCATAAAGTTGATGTTATTTTAGGCGGTGGAACATCTTACTTTGAAAGGGAAGATCGAAATCTAGCAGAGGAATTTGAAGATGCTGGATTTAGTTATGTTCATACCAAAGAAGAGATGCTAGAAGATGATAATGAGCAAATTCTTGGACTTTTCGCCCCTGTTGGCCTTGATAAAGCGATCGATCGTCCAGAAGAACAGCCAACATTGGAAGAAATGACGGATACGGCATTAAGCAAATTGAGTGAAAATAAAGATGGCTTTTTTCTGATGGTAGAGGGAAGCCAAATTGACTGGGCAGGACATGATAATGATATTGTTGGTGCAATGAGTGAAATGGAAGACTTTGAGAAAGCTTATCAACGGGCAATTGAATTTGCTAAAAAGGACAAGCATACATTAGTTATTACAACTGCAGATCATTCTACAGGTGGATTGACTATGGGAATCGATGGGGAATATAAATGGGATCCAACGCCATTGAAAGCAGCGAAGCGTACTCCGGATTACATGGCAGCTGAAATTAGTGAAGGTGAAGATGTTGAAGATGTCTTAGAAGAATATATTGATTTAGATTTAACCGAAGAAGAAATTGATTCAGTAGAAGATGCGGCTGAAGAGGAGGATACAACAGAAATTGACAATGCAATTGAACGCATTTTTGATCTTCGCTCTGGTACAGGTTGGACTACTGGTGGACATGATGGTGTAGACGTCAATGTTTATGCTTATGGCCCTCAATCAGATCAATTTATCGGTTTACATGATAACCACCAGGTCGGTTTAAAAGTTATTGATATACTGAAAAACGTTCGGAGCGTAAAACCGCATAAATAAAGGTAGTTCTAGACCCCATTATGCACAATATGGGGTCTTTTCTATCTAACGGATGAGGAGGTTTAACTATCTATGTTAAAAGGGTTATATGCTGTTCTTGCATTTATTTTGATCCTATCCGGATGTGCCAAGCAGGAGGAAAATGCAGAGGCTGAAAATAAGCAAAATCAAACGGAATCAATCGACATGGAAGAGGAAGAAAGAACAATTCAAGAGGTCAATGATGATCGTGATTATGTTGATAATCCACAAGCTCCTGATACACGCTCACTCAATGAGATTGGTGACCAATTTGAAGACGAAGATGGGAATATTACGCTTGAAGCAATCACAGATTATCAAAAGATGCATAGCATAGGGCCTATTCAAATGAGTATTCGTGATGTAAAGGTCGTGAATTTTTCTCCAGCAATGCATTTAGTTGATTACTTTCATGGTTTTACACATAACGAGGAAAATTTTAACTATATTAAAATGTACGTAACAATTGAAAATACGTCTGATCAAATGGTTAATTTTGCACCTGTATCGATATTGGAAACAGAAGCAGGAGAGAAAAAAGATTTTGAAGATGATTTTTACTTACAAAATCTTTATGGAGATCTCTCCGCTGGTCAGAAAAAAACAGGAGAACTCGCTTTTATTTTAGAAGAGACAAATATAGAACAAATTGGAACTATATCCTTAATCACCAGCGATGTCTTTGATAAGGAAAATCAATCCATTGAACAAGGAAAAGAAATTACAATTGAATTTTAGTAACGCGGTCACCTACTAGTTAGTCTCGCTTTTGTATTAAAAAAGGACGCATCATATCGTAATCTTCATGTTCCAAGATATGACAATGCCAAACGAACTTTCCAGCATAGGGGGAAAAAGTTGCGATTAGTCTTGTAATCTGTGCCGAAGGGGCAGCTATTGTGTCTTTCCAACCTCTTTCATTAGGTTTTGGTTTGACGGCTGATCCGGTATACACGATGCTTCCATCTTGATTGAATTTCTCCAGGTTAAAGGGGGTACGATCTAGAACCTGGAATTGAACAAGATGTAAGTGAATCGGGTGTGTAAAGCCTGTCACATTAATGATAGACCAAATTTCAGTAGAGCCAAGTTTCGGTGTTTCTGAGATCGGATCATCCCAGTATTTATTGTCCAATAATAATAAAGGCCTACCAAAATCATCACTCGCACCTACCAGTTTTAAATTTCGTATGGCTGATATAGGCTTATCTTTAAGGGAGGGGATAGATGATAAGTGCTTTGGAATGATTGTCGAATCTTTTCCCTTTAGAGGCAAGCGAACATTAAACTGCATAATATCCCCTGTCTCATCTTCGGGAGTGTTGATAGAACCGAGGTCATTTCTTAAAATTAATGATTTTCCTTGGTATTTCCTAAAATCAATAATTACGTCAATTCGTTCTGCTGGTTCCATTGTGATGCTTCTTGCTACAACGGTTTTTGAGAGGAGCCCGCCATCTGAACCAATTTGATACATTGGGTCTCCAGATTCAAGAGATAACGTATAGGTGCGTGTGTTGGAGGCATTAAGGATTCGGAACCGATATTTTCTTGGTTCTACATTCAGATATGGCCAAATTTTTCCATTCACTAGAATCTTGTCACCAGTAAATGCTGGTAAGATGGAAGGAATCGGTAAGTTAGCAGGTGGATTTTCCGGTCCCACCGGATAAAATAGCGATCCATCATTATTAATGGTCTTATCCATTAAAATAAGCGGGATTTCATATTCATCTTTAGGGATATTTAATCTTTTTTCTTGCTTGCCTCGGATAATATACATGCCGGCAAGACCAGCATAGACATTCAGCCTCGTTATCCCCATGGCGTGGTCATGATACCAAAGAGTGGCAGCACGTTGTTTGTTGGGATAGGAATATACTTGATGGAGAAATTCTGGACCAACCTCCTTGAAATTTCTGGAAAACCAAGCTTCTGGATATCCATCATTCTCCGGTTTTGTCACACTCCCATGTACATGCGTAACTGTTCGAACTTCAGGATGGTTAGCGATATGGTGAATTGATTTGTCCACTGGAAGTAAATGATTATCGGGCAAATGGTTTTCCCATTTTATATGGAGTTCTTCTCCTTCATTTACTTCAATAGTAGGACCAGGAAATTGGTTATTGTATCCCCAAAGCCGTGTTGGTTTTAAGTCCCTGTGTAGCTTTTGTCTAAACTCCTCCATACGCATTTCTAAATAGGAACCTTGTTTTTTTATCGTTTGCATTATTGGTAGCTCATCTACAAATTTTTTCAATTTCATTTCATTACCTCCACAAAACTAGGTAGTAATACAGTAGATGAAACTTATCTCTATAAGGGTTGGGCGATTATCCTAAAATAATGAAAGGGCGAGAAGAAGTTACATTTCCCTCTTGATTTATCAGATTAATTGGAATACAATATAGTAACAAATGAATCATCTTATCAAGAGAAGCTGAGGGAACTGGCCCGAAGAAGCTTCAGCAACCTCTGTTTACTCAGAAAGGTGCTAAATCCAGCGAGTGTATCTTGGTAGATAAGAGCGGAACGAATATAATTGTAAGAGCCCTCTTTTTCCTATCAGAATGAGAGGGCTATTTCATTATCATAAAGGAGAGATCAACATGAATGAAATTGCTATCTTGTCGGGAAGTCCTTCCAGTCCTTCTCGTTCAGATCAAGTATTAAATTATCTTGGGAGTATATTGAATCAGAATGGTTTTTCGATTACTTCTATCTCTGTAAAAGATGTTCCTTATGAAGATTTATTTACTGGGAATTTTAATAGTCAAGCCATTACCTCCATAGCTCAAACCCTTGAATCCGCAAAAGGAGTCATTGTAGGTTCTCCGGTTTATAAAGGAGCATATTCAGGAGTGTTGAAAGCTTTACTGGATGTTCTTCCGCAAGATGTTCTTAAACATACGCCTGTTTTACCTGTCATGACTGGAGGAAGTATGTCGCATTTGCTAGCTATTGAATATGCTTTAAAACCAGTATTAGCGACATTAAAAGGTCATAATTTAAAAGGGCTATATTTTTTAGATAGCCAAATCGATAAATTTGCGGACGTTCCTATTATCGAAGAAGCTTCATTGGAAAGAGCTTCAAAACAAGTGCACTATTTTATAGAACTTATTCAAAACCATCAAGGTGTAGTTCATTCATCTTCATAAGTGGTGAAATGATGATTTGATTTATTTATCCCTTTCCATTATTAATCGCTATTATATTTATTTTAATTAATAAGCTATACTTTATGGAAAAGGGAGGTAGTCGAAATGTCGATGAATTTTCATGATGATAACATGAAAATGACATACGCCAGCAGAGAAGCAGATCCGTCTTGGCTTCAAATTGTGAAGGACATTATAACTCCAACAAGTGTCATTTATGCTGCAGATATTGGATGTGGTGGTGGTATTTATACGAAGGCTTTATATGAATTAGGAATTAACAACGTTATTGGGATTGATTATTCAGAAGCGATGCTGGCAGGTGCTAAAGAGAATTGCAAGCAGTATCCGATGATTCATTTAAGAAAAGGGCATGCATATCAAACGCATTTACCAGATAAAAGTGTCGATTTCGTACTCGAACGGGCACTTATCCATCATTTAGATGATCTATTTGCTTGCTTTACAGAAGCTTCTCGTATCTTAATGGATGATGGCGTCTTGCTTGTACAAGATCGTACATTAGATGATTGCCTGAAAAAGGGAACGCATCAGCATATAAGAGGCTGGATTTTTGAGATGTTTCCTCAGCTAAAGAAAGTGGAAGAGAGACGTCGTATTTCTAGCGTGGATGTGAAAAAGGCATTATTTGATGCAGGCTTTAACCATATTACTGAAACAAAATTGATGGAAACACGGAAGATGTATTCATCAAAACAGGAACTGTTAACAGACATTCAGCAAAAGAATGGTCGTTCAATTTTACATTATTTAAATAATCATGAAATGGATCGCTTGCTTCTGTCTTTAGACAAAAAAATTGTAAGTATGAGGCCAATAATCGAAAAAGATTATTGGACCATTTGGAAAGCACAAAAGTAATCGGCTATGTTTGTTTTATTTTCCCTTTAGCAAAGTCTGGTGAAAGCGTAATAGTTCATCGTTTGGCCGGTATTCCATAGCCTTATTATTATGATGGGCAGCAAGGTCGAATGCTTGTAGATTATAATAACAAATACACAGTTGTTGATGTGGGTACCAAGTGGAATATGCCGGGTAAGAAAAACCCCAAGAACTTTTAGGTTGTACCACACGTAATGCTAGTTCATACCAAAAGATAGCTAACAGAAATTCTCGTTTCTTCTGAAATAAAAGGCCAATTCGACTGCAGGCTTCTGATCGAGCTGTTTTTGAAAAACGAAAAGATTGAAATAAAGATTCTAGTGCAAGCTCAGCTTCATTTAAATAATAAAAACAGTCCGCACGAAAAATACAGGCAAATATTTTTTCTTCAATCCAGCCATATTTCATATTTATTCCATTTGTATACGCTTCTATCGCTTGTTGATAAAAACCATTTTCACGTAATTCATTGCCATAATAAAAGTAGTCTCGTTCCGTAAAGCTTCTGCTCTTACAAATCATTGCTTCATAGATATGGAGGTTCCGACCATAGGCATGTGCATTCTTTTTATGTGAAACTGCAATATCCGAATGAAAAATTTTTCCTCGTACTTGAAGATAATTATGGCAATCGCCAAACCATTGGTATTGCTTCCTCCGTTTTACTAACCGATTTCTTCGATATTGTAACGTAACGTTTTCGTATTCATCTATTCCAGCTAGATATATCATCGATACGGCATCAAATTCCGGATTTAAATGCTTCTTTAAATGAAATAATTTTTCTTGTTCCATTTTGTCTATAACGTCATCTGCATCTAGATAAAAGATATAATCTTTCGTAGCATACGAAAATGATTGATTCCTTGCTTCACTGAAATTATCGGTCCACTCAAAATGGAAGACGCGATCCGTGTATTTTTTCGCAATTGCAACCGTATGATCATTAGATCCTGTATCTACAATATTAATTTCATCAACAAGATGGGAGATCGAATCAAGACAGCGTTCAAGCACGTGCTCTTCATTCTTTACAATCATACAAAGACTGATGGTAACCATTATCTTCTTCCTTTCATATGGTGTAGCAAGAAGTTTATTATAAAAAAGAAGATACTCTGTAGGGGGAGCATCTTCTTTGATTGTAACGATGGAATTAATATCCGGTTGTACCTTCTGGGCCAGTTGGACCTGGGATATCCGGGTTGCTATCAAAATCTAATAATGCCACATCATCAACTAATATGCTAGAAGATAAAAAGTTACCTGATTGTTTGCTTATTTGAACAATTGCTTGTGTTGCTGTTTCGGGTACGATATCTGTTGTGTGATAAATTTCTGTCCAATTACTAGATACAGCATTTGGCAAATCGCCTTGGCTGATTTCTACGAATAATCCATTCGTAATAACAGCATTATTTTCATCTAGAAAATCAACAACTAACGTGACGCGAGGATTACTTAAAAAACGGGTACTAGACAACGATGCAAGCAGTTGGAAGTTTTGTCCCGGAGCAACTGGAACGGTTTGGCTAATGCTTGCTGGAGAAGTACCTCCACCCAATTTAGCAGATGCATTTCCGGTGTGAGAATAGAACTGAGTAATTGTACTATTCATTATATCCCAGGACTGAAAATCACCGGTTTCAAATCCCCCATTAAGCAATAAATTATTAACAGTCAATCGTGTTCCTCCTCTGATAGATTAAATTTTTATTCCCTATACGTTATGCAAATAATTAAACCTTGTTCAGGCACTAGCGCCAGATAACAAGTACATTTTATAGAATTTTAATAGGTTATAATCTCTTGTATCGCTTTTAAAAATTGCTTTGCACGCTCTTCGTTTGTGTGATGTGAATGAATAAACGTATAGCCATTCTCAGTAATTCGCTGTCTCTCTTGGTCATTTTCTAGATAGTACGCTGTTTTTTCTTCGATATTTTCAACGGTACATGCTACAAAGTTTTCACCATCTTTAAATCCTAAATCAATAATATCTTTGTTGGACTCAGCTAGTAATAGACTTTTACATGCTGGTGCTTCAAAGAACTTCAGGACGGCAACACCACCAGTCTCGTTCCTACTACCGCATGTGAAAAAGATTTTCGAACGGTTCAGTTCTTTGGCGTATTTTTCATTGACAATCAGTTGATCAGATTGTTTTACGCGATGCCCTGGATGGGGGTGGAGCACAAAACTAGGTTTATCACGCATTTTTTGAAATACAGCATCTCGAAAGGCATAGCGTCCTTCTGGAGGGATTTTCTTAGGGAGCGTATAGTTGCCTTTGTTGGACTCATCCATGTAAACTAATCCCATTAATAATGCGTCAATATCCTTTTTTAGTCCCCAATCTTTCATAATTTCTGGATTTATCGCCCATGGCAGCCATCTGAATTTACCTCGGTAGTGTGGGAATACGTTGAGAAAGGGATGCTTCGTGGCAGAGAATATGAGATCGATTTCGACCGCTTCGAAGTATTTCATCCGTTCCTCAGGTTTCCAATGTAAGTCAATGACAAAACAGCCTTTCGGAATCGTGGTCTGGTCTAAACCTTCAATATTTGGGGCTAAACCATAGTTCCATGCAATATCATAATGAAAAATAAAGTCAGGCGTAACGTCTAACTTTGACATAATATCATTGATATGGCCATCCGTATGCCAATAGTATACATCTGCAAACTGTTCCAGTGCCTTCACTGTGTCGATCTTTGGCTTATGCTTTGCATAAACCCAAAACGGTTTAATTAACACAAGTATTTTTAATTTTTGATTCATTTGAAAGACTCCTTTCCTGTTATTTTGATTAAAGCTTCCAATAGATCCCTTGATTAGCAACCGATGCAGGGAGGACACCTTTGATATCCATCATAATACTTCCCTTATTTGTAAGTTTGCTAAAGTCTAGTGTGTGAAATAAGGCGTGGGGTACACTGAAGATAATTACATCGGCTGGAGTTAATTGGTTTAATGGAAGGAGGTCCATATCATAATTATTTTTGAATACAACTGGATCAGCTAATGGGTCACATACTTGCATATGAAATTCAAGTGCTAGTAATTGATCAAGGATAGCTAGTGATTTGGAATTTCTCGTATCAGTAATGTTTTCTTTAAAAGTGATACCTAATAGAATGACGTTCAAATCCTTCAAATTAAATTTATGTTTCACTACTATCTGAAGCAGCGATTGAACGATATAATCAGGCATTCCCTCATTCACTGTACGGGCATTTGATAGAAACGTGGGATGATAGCCATGTTGCTTTGATTGATAAATAAGATAGTATGGATCAATACCAATACAGTGACCACCAACTAAACCAGGAGTATAAGGATTAAAATTCCATTTTGTTTTAGCTGCTTTAATTACTTCACTTGTTTCAATTCCAAGTTTTCCAAAGATAATAGATAATTCATTCATATAGGCAATATTGATATCACGTTGCGTGTTTTCAACAATTTTAGCTGCTTCAGCAACTTTGATACTAGAAGCTTTATAAACAGAAGCATCTAAAATACTGGCATACAAATCATATATTCGATTACACACGTGTTTCGTCTGACCAGCGACTACTTTATTGTTTGTTTCAAACGTGTGCTTATCATCACCTGGATTTATTCGTTCGGGGGAATAGCCTACAAAAAAATCTATTCCTGACCGCAGACCAGATTCTTTCTCTAGTATAGGAACACAGATATCTTCAGTTGTGCCTGGATAGACGGTAGATTCATAGATAATTGTTGTATCCTTCGCTAAATGTTTACCGATTAACCTCGAGGCACTCTCAATAAAAGTCAGATCTGGTTCATCGTTCCATGTGATGGGTGTTGGTACAGCAACAATGATATAACGACATGTTTGAAGTGCTGTTCCTTTATCTGTATAAGAGATATGAGCAGCAGCTAATTGATCACTGGAAAATTGTCCACTGGGATCATGATTACACTGTAAAAGCGCAAGTTTTTCCAGATCTACATCAATACCGGTAACGTTGTATTTCTTTGCAAAACCGAGTGCTACCGGAAGTCCAACATACCCAAGACCTACGACAGCTATTTGATCTGAACACTGCAAGTAAGGTGTAATGTTTTCTTTGACATAGACTTCTTTAGGAGGATGCTCGACATAATGGTCGATCATTCGTTTTAAAGCTTGAAGAATTTCAGCTTGAGATTCATCGATTTCCTTATTCCTATTTAATAGATCAAACCAATGATCAGCTAGATAGATGTCGATCATTGACTGATCAGCGTAGTTTGTATTCGGTTGAATATCGTAGCTGGACAGAGAAGAACGAATAATAAATAGCTGGTTCGATACTGGATGAGTGATAATCACTAATTGCTGCTTCCTATTTCGATCATTAGTAGGAAGAAGTGTGGAGACAGCTCTTTCTACTTCCGTATCACATTCAATTAATTCAAGGTTTTTCTGACGAAAGAAATAGATGATTTTTCTCTTCATCGGACTATTAGTGCCGATGATATAGTGTTTGTTTTTTTTGTCGAACATAATCCTTATCCTTTCAGTTGGAATGTATTAATGGTATATGCGTTGCTCTAAAGGGTTGTTCTAGGTTAATAGAAAAAAGGCTTCCTTCTATCATGAAGTTGTCTCATCGACAAAAGCATATTTCATCTTGGTTATGGTAGAAGCCGTGTTTGTGGTAAAGAAGGAGCATAATCTACTAGGAGCAAAATAAAGAAAAGGAAGATGAAGATGATTCCGATTAGCAACCCTAGAGGACAGTTAGAGCAAATACAAACCGAAATTGAACAGACAATAAGAACAGTGATCGAGAGTGGATCCTATGTTATGGGGCCACACGTGGAACGCTTAGAACAAGAATTCGCAAAGAAGATAGGTGTTACAGAGGCAATTGCTGTTGCCAACGGTACCGATGCGCTTGTACTTACTTTGCAATCTTACGGAATTGGCAGTGGTGACGAAGTTATCACAACACCGTTTAGCTTCTTCGCCACGGCAGAAAGTATATCTAGAGTTGGTGCAACTCCAGTTTTTGTAGATGTTGATCCAAAAACCTATACTATTAATCCACAGAAGATAGAAGATAAACTAACTCCTGCAACGAAAGCAATTATGCCAGTTCACTTATTTGGTCAGCCAGCAGCAATGGATACGATTAATCAAATTGCTAATTACTATGGTTTAATCGTTGTTGAAGATGCCTGTCAAGCATTTGGAGCAACTAGAGGTGGTCAAATGGTAGGGAGCTTAGGAGATGCTGCCTGTTTTTCGTTTTTCCCTACAAAAAACCTTTCTACCATAGGGGACGGAGGCATCATTACAACTTCGGATAACAAGATCGCTAAGCGAATTCGTTCCTTACGAGTGCATGGAAGTAGCCAGAAATATTTTCATGATGAAATTGGTTTTAATAGCAGACTAGATGAGATTCATGCAGCTGTTATTCTAGTATGTTTGAAATATATTAATGGATGGAATAACCATCGCATCGAATTGGCGAAGAAGTATTATCAAACATTAGCACCTCTTACTTGTATGAAACTTCCATATGCAGATAAGAAAGGGGAACATACCTATCATCTATTTTGTATAGCTTCTTATCAACGAGATAAGTTGAAAGGTTTTCTAGATAAGCAAGGCATCCAGACCGGGGTCTATTATCCATGCTGTATTCACTTACAACGAGCTTACCGAGAGCATGGGTATCAAGATGGGGATTACCCAATCGCTGAGGCTTTAGCAAACACCTTGCTAGCAATTCCATTGTTTCCTTCCATGACAGAACTTGAGCAAGATAGCGTAGTTCATGCCTTAGAAGAATTTGAGGTGGCGCAGTCATGGTAGGTGTGGGTATCATCGGCTGTGGTTATATTGCCAAAAAACATGTTGCATCCATTGCAAACTGCAAAGAGTTAACATTAGCAGCTGTAAGTGATTTGCAAGTCGATCGGATGGAGGAAGTTGCTAAAAGTTATCGACAAAAGCAGTCGAATGAAGTGGCTCCTATAACAATCTATGAAGATTATCATAACCTTCTTCAAGATTCACGGGTAGAAGTAGTTATTGTTTCGACTATTTCAAGCCTGCATGCCCAGATTGCTATACAAGCACTGCAGCATAAGAAGCATGTAATTATCGAAAAACCGATAGCACTGTCATTACAAGAAGTAGAGGAAATGATTAGGTTAGCTGAACAAAAAGACCGAAGAATCTTCGTTTGTCATCAACTACGTTATCGTCCTTTCATGCGTAAGTTGAAATCCTTCATCGAGAAGGGGTACTTTGGTGATATCTATTTAGGAGTAGCTACATTACGACTTCATCGTTCCCAAGCATATTATGCGTCATCACCTTGGAAGGGCACATGGGATAAAGATGGTGGAATGTTACTAAATCAAGGAATTCATATGGTAGATTTATTACTTTGGCTTTTAGGCGATGCTACATCTGTTTATGGGGAGATGATGAATACCAATAAGAATAAAGAAACAGAAGATATTGCAACAGGAATTCTATCTTTTGAAGGACAATCCAAAGGATTAATTGAAGCGAATACCATTACTAAACCAAGTAACCAAGGTTACTATTTGTCATTATTTGGAGAAGAAGGATCTATTATTGTTGGTGGGGAGCATTTCAATGAAATTATTCACTGTTATAGCCAAACCCATCCAGAAGCTATACAAGCGTTAGGGAATACAACGAATGATAGGAACGAGCATATGTATATGTATCAAGACTTTATTCGAGCGATAAAAAAACAGGAAGATCATTTAATGACTGCCTCTGAAGGAAAGAAAGCATTGGAAGTTATTTTTGGAATGTACCAGTCAGCGAAAGAAGGTAAACCAGTTCGCTTCCCTTTAAATGATTTTCGCACAGAATGGATGCATGATTGGTAACATAAGTGATATGGATAGATTAGTAGAGAAGCGAGTTGCTAGTGTATGATTAATAGATTGGAAACGAATTTGATCAAACAAGAATTTCTACCACTTCAACAAGCATCGTATGAATAGGAATCATCGATGCTTGTCCTGTTTCTCGTAAGAGGAAATGAACTAAATCGTCCTTTGTAAATCTGCTTTTACTAATCCAAAAACATCATGGTCTACATAACGGTTATAAAGCCATTCCGCTTTTCGTAATCGGCCTTCTTTCTGAAAACCAAGCCGCTCCGGAATAGCAGCACTTTTTTTATTCTCTGTTGCTACACGAATTTCTATACGATTCAATTGTAGATGTTGAAAGCAGTAGCTAATAATAGCTTGACAGGATTGGGTAATCAAGCCATTTCCCTGATATTGCTCTCCTAACCAATAACCGATGGATGTGGAGCGATTTTCCCAATTAATGGTGTGTAAGCCGATGATTCCAGCCAATTCCCCTTTGTACCAGATACCAGCTTGAAATCCATTATTTGCACTAAATTGTTTAAGGGCAGCATCGATAAAAGATAATGTATGTTGTACTGTTTGGGTATAATCAATCCAGGGTAACCATTTCCGTAGGTGATATCTGGATCTATCTGTCAATATAAATAACGCTTCTGCGTGACGGTGCTCCAATATTCGTAATTCCGTATCTGGATTCAGTCGGTGATAAAACAATAGATACCCTCCTTTTTGGCTATGATATACTTTATAAAATAACAATCTTTATAATATTATTATAATTGAATGATTAATCGTTTCAATGCCAAGATAAATGAGGTGTCCAAACTGAATCATGCTATCGAAGCTTTGCAGCAATTCAAGTGCTTATGTAAAAACAAGCTCGGGAATAATCTGATTGGTGTATATTTACACGGATCATTAGCAATGGATTGCTATAATCGAACGTATAGTGATATTGACTTATTAGTTATCATCCATCATAACTTGACATCACATGATAAAAGGCAATTCATCAGCGAAATAATTAACATAGAGAACAATCTAGATGTGCGTATCGAAATGAGTATTCTTCTACAGGAATCTTTATTTCCTTTGCAATACCCGATCGCATTTGAATTGCATTATTCCAAAGATCATAGAGCTCGTTATCACAGAGACGCTAGCTATTTATGTGAGAATGGCAAAGATGATGATTTAGCTGCACATATTGTCGTAACACATGAGCGTGGTAAGGTGCTATATGGCGAAGCGATTACCTCAGTTTTCCCCGATATAGATAGAAAAATGTATCTTGCGTCGATTAGGAATGATGTGGCCGATGCTTACAATAATATTATTTATTTCCCTGTCTATTATTGCTTAAATTTATGCAGAGTGGATTATTTTATGAAAGAAAATAAAGTAACATCTAAAAAAGAAGCAGGTGAATGGGCATTAAAACATCTTCCTGCTCGGTTTCACCATTGTATTGAATTAGCTCTAGATGTATATATTAGTGAAATAGAATTGGAAACCAAATGGGATCAAAAGCAATTAACCGCATTTGCTAATACTATGTTAGAAGCAATTAATCGTAATATACGTGAAAAAAAATAAGCGGCTGTTTATTGGATTCAGCAGCTTACTCATATACCCCTTCTGTCTCTAAATGAAAATCAACCGTTATCCTGTTTAACTTCTCTTTAGTTAATGAGTAATTTTGTAATTGGTCAGGTTTTACCCGATCATGAAATAATTTATTTTTTATGTTGTAGAGGTCGACTCCTTTTTCAACGCCTATTTCATACGTCTCTCGAATTTCTTTCTTCATTTGTTGTCGTACTAAGTTCTCAATTTCTTTCATCGGCAGTTGTTCTTCCAAATCGGTAACGGAGCCAGAAGCTTTAAGCTGAATATTAAATTGAAAATTTTTGTTACCCCGTTTGATTATAAATTTTGCAGTAGGTTCTAATATACGTACCGACCCTTTCTTGACATTATCCTCTGTTAGAATATCGATTGTCGTGTTATTTGTATCTTCTTGTGTCCATCGCAGTCCAGGAACTTCCTTAAAGGATAACCATTCTTTACTTTTACCGTCGTTTACAGGAAATACACCATTTATTTCTAAGGTTTGCTTAGGTTTTATGTCTTCTTTTGATTCTTTCCAACTCTTATCGTTAATTGAAATTGAAGGAAGAATCGCTGTTCCGCCAGGTTCCTTGTAAATGGAAACAAATTTATGCATTCGAAGCGGCGCGATATATGAGTATTCGTTAAACATATCTAATGGCTTATATAAAATCGTGTATACGGGTGGTAATTGATAAAATCCAGATAACGACATTATTTCTTCAACTGATTCTTTCGTACCGAACATCCAAGGAGTGTAGCGAAATTGACCATTTTTTCGCAATGATTGTTCTGCATCCGTCACTCCTTTTTCTAATATGGCGTCAGAGTAGATAATGGCACCTATATGTGCCCAATTAACAACCTGTTGTGAGGTTCGATATAAATTATTGACAGCATCATTAATTGTTTTACCCGTAGCTTTTCCAATATACAAAGGGGTACGCTCAGATGTTTTCCCTGACTCTTGTTTTGCTACATTAGAAAAGTCTAACATTTGTACATAAATAATATAGTTATCTTCTTGGTAATCAATTCCTAATGTCGTAATATAGTTAACTTCGCTAATTTGTCTTTCATCCCAACACCCCGTTAAGATAATAAGCAGAACAATAAGCAATATACATGTTTTCACAAGTCTCATTTACTTTTCACCTTGCCTATCGTTATCGATTGGATGTAGAATGGCTGCACGTTCATTTTGGTCGACAACTGGTTTTTTAAGGATAGATTTTAAAACATCTCTTCTAATGAATGGGGAAATCGGACTCAAATAGGGAACCCCGAACGATTCTAATTTGGCTAAATAGCCGAGTGTCAAAAATACACTGATAAAGAAACCAAACATACCAAAAATAGATGCAAACAGGATAGAGGCAATTCTAAAAATCGAGACTGTTCCAAATAACGCCTGATTTCCTAAAGTGAAAGTAGCGACAGCAGTAATTGCTGAGATAACCAACATCGTAGGAGAGGTAAGGCCTGCACGTATGGCAGCGTCTCCAACAATTAATCCTCCTACAACAGCAACAGTTTGTCCTACTGCTTTAGGTAAACGAACACCAGCTTCTCTGAATAACTCAAATAGTGCGAGCATTAGTAATAATTCGATTGTTGGACTAAAAGGTATACCTAATCGTGAAGCGGCTATCGTTGCTAGCAAGGGGAAAGGGATTTGATCCATATTATAAGCGGATAAGGCAACCCAAAATGCGGGTAAAAAGATAGCAAGCATAAACCCTACAAAGCGCAGTGCCAGTTCAAATGTGGCATAATAATAGGGGGTATATGCATCCTCTGAAGAATTAAAGAAATAACCTAGATTTGCAGGCCCAACAACTACATTCGGTACGTTATCAATAAAAATAGCAAATCTTCCTCTTGCCAAGCTTCCTGCTACACCATCCGGCCTTGAAACAGATTCCATTAATGGAAAGAGAGAATAGTGTGAACCGCCAATGATCGGTAATAATTGATTATCACTAGATAAAAAATCAATATCTATCTGATTCAATCTCTCTCTCGCTTTACGAATCATTGGTTTATCTTGGATATCTGTGAAGTATACGAGCTGTACTTTTGTCTTACTTCGTTTTCCGATGGTAAACTCTTCAGCAACAAGTGAATTGGATTTTACGCGTTTTCTTACCAACGCAAGATTCAACGAAATATCTTCAACAAACGCATCCCTTGGACCACGAAGCGACACTTCCGAATTGGATTCTTCAGGAGTACGTTTGGGTACATCTATCGTATTGAAGAAGTAAATCACTTCTGCAATTATAATTGCAGTATATCCATTAAATATTTTTTCCAAAAGAATAGATTCAAGTGCATCTATGTTGGATGTCCATGGCTTTTTTACTGTACAGTTGATATTTTCTAATCCTTTTAAGCCAGTATGATAAAAGGTAGACTGAATATCCGGAAAGATGCTATTAATTAATATATGATGATCGATAAGTCCATTACAATAAACAACGAGCATTGCCTCTTTCTTTTTTGTATTAAATAAGTGATGTTCTTCTACACTGACATCGGAAGTATGGCGAAATAATTCCTTGATAATCGATTGTTTTGCTGGTTGGTTATTTTTTTGCATGAGCTTTGTTCCTCCTTCCATTTGCAATTGCGATTAAGACAGTAAGAATAAAGATAATACATATTCCTAAGATACCGCCACCAATATAATAATAATTAGCTAAGAAAGAAAAAAATGCCTCGTCCGTTATAGGAGCAATTGTAAATAAGATATAGAAAAAACAAATAAATAATTGAACAAATATCCGTTTTGCTCTCGAGTGTATTTGAAGAATTTGAGTAAGGATATATAAAGTTGCTGCTAATCGAATGAAGTTACCCGACAGCCATTGATAAATCGATAAAAAATCCAAGTGATTAAAGTAATTACCTAAACCTAGAATTCGCCATTGGAAAAATGCTGGAAACCGCATTCTTTCAGCTTCTTCTACACCAAATGCGGCAATACTGCCCAACAATGGCCCTGCAGTCAAAATACAAAGGAATAAAATTAGAATAAGCATATGTTTAAATTGAATTCGCTTGATCACTTGATGCTGTAGTAATAGTAATAAAAGAGCAACTTCAATGACCGAACCAAGTGAAAATAGTGCACCTCTAAATACGTCTTTCCAGGTATTTTCAACCAAAACAGGGGTGACTAGCATGTAATCTTTGTCGGGAATTGTGCCAATTGCTACAAAAATGCCAAATATAATTACCAGTGGAAGCAGTACACCTGCACAGATAGCAATGACGTTTAATCGACCATAGGAAATATAAAAGGATGTACCTAATAAAAATAGCGCAATCACAAGATTCGGTGTTTCAAAGAGATAGGTTTCGTCAGTCCACATGGTTGTTTCTTTCAATGTTATCCAGCCAGCAACTACGAAAAATAATAAGAATAGGAGTCCAATAACCCTGCTTAGGAAACGAGAATAATTTGTGGTTAGCCAGTCAAATACAGATGTAGCATTAATCCCTTTGAGGACATATAGAACAACTGGGGAAAAAATAGTAAATACCATGTAACCAATGATTACACTAAGCCACGCATCACGCCCGGCGGCATTTATTAAAATCGGTATAACCAAGACATGATTACTTAATCCTGTAGCTAATAATAAAATAGCAAAAAACTGCGAAATGGAAATCTTACTCATTCAGGATCCCCCAAGAAATGTAGATAATGGTAGTGTGAGGGAAGTATGAATAAATTATTCATTGCACGAAAAGAAGTGAATAGCCAAGTTACACAAAATATTATAAAAAGAGCTTGTTGAGAATGGTTCTCTACAAGCTTTGATAAAACAATCTTATGTTAGATGTTCGTTATAATAATTTCCCCAATGAGGTCGTCTTCCGTCCGCATCAGTAAAATTGTAGATATCGGATAGCTCCCAGGTACTTAATACTTTTCCGGAAAAACGCTGAAAATTAGGATCTAAGCTAAGATGTTTAATTGCTTCACCAAGATAAAAAGGAGTTTCCGATGCGATAAAATGTGGATCTTGCTTTACTCCATCTTGCCAATTATCTTCGGTAACACCGAATAAATCCAGCATCGCTTCTGATCGAAGAAATCCTGGAGTAACGGCACAGGCAGTAATTCTATCTTTTCGCAGGTCGTGAGCTGCTGCACTCGCCATATGAATATTAGAAATTTTAGCCAAACTATAATAAAAATTCCCCCGATAGGAATAATCGGTTCCATCGGTAATTTCGATAAGTAATGCTTGATTAGATTTGCGGAGCAATGGTACTGCATAATGAGTTGTTATGATATGAGAAGTAACGGCCTGTTGTAAGAGCTGTAATCCATTTCGTAGATTGTGATCTCCAACAGCAGCCATCCAATCTGTTAATGGATCCCCTCCCCAGACATCGTTAACGGCAATATCTAATCTGCCTTCATTTTGTTGTATTTCTTCAACTAATGCTTGCACTTGTCCTTCGTACGTATGATCAATTTGTAGAGGGACCCCTTTTCCTCCTGCTTTTGTAACCAATTCTGCTGTTTCTTCAATGGTTTCTTTGCGCTTCATCGGTGACGTATGCTTTCTGGTTGTTCTGCCAGTTACATATACAGTAGCCCCTGTTTCTCCTAGTTTTATCGCAATGGCTCGGCCAGCACCACGAGTAGCACCAGCTACAAGTGCGATTTTTCCGTCTGCCTGCTGCAATTTCATCATTCCTTTCCATAAGATCTATCATTAATGTAGCATGTTTAACTTGACACCCTATGTCATATTCATAAAATAAAATCCACAGCGTTATTGTTAGCCACTGTATTTTTTTGTAAACTTGTAGCAAAGGTGATCCTTTTAGATAAGAAAAATACACCAAAGAAAGGGACATATAGCAATGCATAAGATTATACGTTTGAAATGGCCGGCGTGGGCAATACTTTTTATTGTCGTCATCGGGTCGATTATTACTTTTACATATTGGACAAAACATTCACAAGCAGTAACCGAAGTACAACAGAAAGCATTAAGTAATTATCCTGGTCTTCATTTAGAAACATTAACAAAAGAAACGGATACGTACACCCTAGCAATTAGCAAACCGATTGCTGAAAGTGAAGCAATCAATAAGTCGATCGAAACATGGATCAATCAGCAAGAGAAAAAGTTTCTTACAAATGTGGAGGAGAATAACCAACTGCTGGACAAGGATCGTCGTGCTCATTTAAATATACATGTGGAAACAGAAAAGCTAGCAGATTCCCTTTATAGCCTTGTTTTTACAGCTTATCAAATAACTGGAGGAGCAAATGGTCAGGAAACCATTAAGACATTTAATGTGGACGTGAAAGGGAATAAGATGCTGGACTTAAAGGATATTTTGAAGGGAAAAGACGAAGCTTATGATACCATTCGCACAAGTGTAAGGGAACAAATTGATCAAAACGAAGACTTGAAACCTTATGTCTTCCAAGATGCTATGGAAGATGCGCTTCGTAACCCAGTGAATTGGAAATGGTCATTAAATGAAAAAGCTTTACATCTCTATTTTGATGAATACGAGATAGCTGCGGGCGCTGCAGGAACGATTGAAATAAACATACCAATTGCACAATTACGTGCTTATTTGCAAGATGATGTAGCTGAACAATTACAAGTTACTGTGGTAGAACCTAATATAGAAGGGCAGTCCTCTGTTAAAGAGAAGGCATTAGATCCGAATGGTAAGTATATTGCCTTAACGTTTGATGATGGACCTCATCCAAAAGTAACTCCACGGGTTTTACAGACACTCCATGACTATCAAGCAAAAGCGACCTTTTATATGCTTGGGTCACAAGTGGAATATTACCCATCCATTGTTAGAGATGTGTTTGCTCAGGGTCATGAGGTAGGAAATCATACGGAAAAACATACGGACTTAACCCAATTGGACCAAGCAATGATTGAACAAGAAATAAAAGAAACCAAACAGAAAATCTATCAAGCTAGTGGCTACTATCCAACAAGTATACGGCCGCCATATGGTGCCTATAATGAATCTGTAAAACAAGTAACTAATAAGCTAGATACACCTATGGTACTATGGTCTGTAGATTCATTAGATTGGAAGACTCGTGACCCTGACGCAATTAATCAAGTGGTTTCTGAACAAGTAGCATCTGGCTCGATTGTGCTCATGCATGATATCCATCCAACGACAGCAGACGCATTGCCACAATTATTATCAACATTAAAAGAGGAAGGGTACGAATTTGTCACCGTTTCTGAATTACTTTCCTTACAAAAGGCAAAGGGTAACGGACCTTTCTATGGAAAATCATAAGAACAAGCGCATGATAAAAGCTCCCAATTCAGCTACAGACTGATACTTCTAGGGGAGCTTTTTGATTTGTTTACTTTCTCATCCATTCTCGAACTAACATGAAGACTCATCTTATGTATTCCTAACATAGACAGCCCAGCGAGCCACTGATCTAACTTTGTGTTGATTGAAAATGGAAGTAAACTATTCTGTTGAGTTGTTGATGCTGGTATACACCATTGAGTTGCTGCTTGACTTGCTAGTGGATTACTAGCTCCATCGAAAAGTGCATATATAATAAACAATAAACAAGCAGGCATGATGATCATACTACTAATGAAAGTATAACGCTGTTTTTGTTGTTTGTTAAAATATTCTCTCGCTTCTGAAGCGATGATTGGCCACCACATTACGACTGCAAGTAAAAATAAAAGGAATTGATAAGAACGTCTCACTGTAGGAGTGACTGCTAAATATTGGAGGGTAATCGGAAGATGATAAAGAAAGAACATAACAGCAAATAAAATGAGTGCAAGCATTGTCATAATTCTTATAGGTTTGGCAGTGAATTGCTTCGTTGAGGAAGAGCGTTTAGGGAAGCTTCGGACCAAAAGAGGTGGGATGATAAAGTATACGATGCTCATTTGAATCATATGTGTACTAAAACTAATATGTCCCAATGCAGACAATGGACTGCCTATGGTAATGTATAGGATAAGCATGGAACTAAAGAATAGTACCGATTTAAAGAAATTCCCCTTTTTCCAACTAAGTATGACATATACGATGGAGCAACAAATAAGGATGAGCAGTAATTGCATGTTCCACTCTTGAAGAAATAGAAAAGTTTCTACATTCATTTTATCTCCCCTTTGCTAGTTAACGTAAAATATGCGATAAAATGAAAAGGTTCTGGTTATTTATGTACACTAATAAATGATTATATGAATCGTAGACAAAGAATATTCACAAATAATTCATAGAAATAATATTGATGAATTCGATTACACATGATATATTTCGTTATAGATTGTTAAGAATTGTTATAAGTTAGAAGGAGAGACAATGATGCTGCCATTGGAGCGACAAAATCGGATAAAAGAACTTATTTATCAAAAAAAGAATCTTAAGATCGCTGACTTAAGTAAGACATTCGGTGTATCGGAAATGACGATTCATCGGGATGTTAAAACAATTGAAAAAGAAGGAATTATTACAAAAACCTTTGGTGGAATTTCTTTGATACATCATCAACCTTCTACAAATGAGGATTGTGTACTATGTAATCGTAAAATGAATGAACGATTAGCATATCGGCTGATCCTAGAGAATAATACAATTGAAATGACTTGCTGTGCCCATTGCGGCTTACTACGTCATCGTCAATTAGGGGACCAGGTGATGCAAGCGATTTGTCATGATTTCTTCAAACAAACTACAATCGGCGCACAGATTGCATGGTACGTTATGGACACTTCGCTGCATATGGGATGTTGTCAACCTCAATTGTTAACGTTTGAGTGGAAAGAGCATGCGGATAAGTTTGTGAAAGGTTTTGGCGGTCGGGTCTACACATTTCAAGATGCAAGTGATGCATTGTTTCGAAAGATGGATGGCGCACATCATTGTAAGAAAGAAAAGGGGTAGGAGGGGTATAATGGTTAAGAAGGTCTCGATGTTTTTATTTTTCTGCTCGTTACTTGTTCTTGCAGCATGTGGGGAAACCAATGAAGATGGGCCCCAAGCTGCTGAGGACGAAGAGGTAAAATCACTGGATGTTGCATTTGACGTTCCCGAAACTGCTGATGTCGGAGAAAGTGTGACATTGGAGGCGACAGTGTTGTATGGGGACGAACCAGTTAAAGATGCAGAAGAGGTTATCTTTGAAGTATGGGAGAAAGGGAATAAAGAAGATAGTAGTAAAGATTTAAAATCTACAAACAACCAAGATGGTACATATACAGTGGAGACTACATTTGACCAAGATGGAGTGTATGAAATGTATGCTCATACAACAGCAAAAGATCTTCATACCATGCCAAAAAAATCGATAACCATTGGCGAAGTTAACAAGCAGGAAGCAGCAGATGAACATCATTCAGCAGAGCATGAACACGGCGCACATACGGAAGGTTTTCACATGCACTTTAATCAGCCAAAAGATGTGATGGTTGACCAAGAAACAGCAATGACAGTACATTTGCAGATGAATGATAAGCCTTTAGAACAAGCTACTGTCCGCTATGAAGTTTGGAAAGAAGGGGAAGAAAAGCATCATTGGGTAGATACGGAAGAAACTAATGCTGGTGAATATACCGGAAAACATTCGTTTAGTGAAAAAGGAACCAATTATGTCATTGTACATGTTGAAAACGATGATGGGTTACATGAACATGAAGAACATGTGGTTGAAGTGACCGAATAATCGCGTAAAAAAAGATTGTTTCCATGGAAACAATCTTTTTTTGAATGCTATGTCAAGCTTATAAGCAATTCATTTATAGATCATTTGCTAGAAAACCACGAAAACTCGGTATTTTATTTACATCCTTTTACAAAATTTTCAGAGCTTAAAAAAGAAAGCGAAGACAGGGTAAAGAGCAAAATCGATTTGGATAAATCGATTTTTTTAAGATGTTATAGGATATTCTGCTCACAAATTTGATTAAATGATAAACGAACGTATTCTATTCATCTATAATAACATTCTTTATCGAATGTTATTTCCTGGGCAATGAGACGTTTACTCGTGGTGGATAATTAAATTTTTATCAATTGAATTATTGTCATTGATGATCGGATTTGTCGAATTATACAAACGTTTGATTAAAACTTGTGTTTTTTAGTGGAATTTGTAAAATAGCAGCGTTTATTATGACTGCATCTAAATTTCTCATTAGAGTATCGAAGAGGTGCGAACTTATCTTGGATTTTTAACTGCTATGTAATCGGACATCATTTGGTGGGTTACTTGCTCTTCATTATTCATATTGTCATCCAGAGCAAACGAAAGGATTCATTTTTTTCTAATGCTACATTTGATATGGTGGACTCCTTTACATATCCGATTAATAAGGTTCAAGGAAGCCATGTTGGCTCCCTTCAAAAATTATTGATTCGTATCTACTTTTTCGGCATTAAAATGGTAGTCAGCGATGACTTCTGCCAAAGCCTCTGAAGTATTATTGAGCTCTTCCTTATTATTATCCACTCCTCCGATTTCAATAAGAATTGAGTTAGCTGATAAATCCTGATTATATACGCCATTTCCTTCTGATTTGTCTTTCAGAAAGATGCCACGACTGACTCCTGGGTATTTCTGTTCTAGACTATTATTCAGCTTCTCAACAAATTCTAGATTTTGCTTGTAATTTTCATGCTCAATCCCAACAATAAAATAAAGCTTTGCGTAAGGTTTATCGTTTATCGTTGTAGTTGTAATATCTTTACGTTGTGCATCACGGTGAATATCAATAAAGTACTGTGCCTTATCGTTTGTAGCCATCGCCTCTTGAACGGTCTCCCTTGAGAATTTATAGGAATCATAATAATCCCATCCTTGCTCATGTAGTCCAGCTGTAACATTCGTGGTATCATGGAATGTAGTCATTCCTTGCTTTTCTAACTGCTCGGTTAATAAAGACCCTACCATAACAATATTCTTGTCATTATCAGTACTTGAAGCATCGCTTGGTTTGGTCTTCTCTTCTCCTAAGAGTGGCAAGAATGCTTCCCAACTATGACTATGATAGACAAATACATCTGCTTCTTGTTGATCGGTTTCGTTCTCCTTTTTTGGGGGTTCTTTTTCTTCTTCATTCGTATCTTCTTTCAGTAAATCTTCAAAATCTGGAGGAGGAGATTCAATTGGTGTATTTGTACTATCAGCATTGTTGCCAGCAAACTGTATCTGATTCGAACTCGTGTTGAGTCCTGGCAATTCTAAATCAAGTAAGCTGCTAAAATTATTTAGAGTTATACCAGAAGCTGCTTCAAATAAAACGGTTGATAATTTAGGTGTCTCTATTCCATTTTCTTCTAATGTACCTTCGAGTTGAGGGACTTCTGAACTCATCATAAATAATAAAGCATCTGAAAAGATAGTTGATTCGGTCAGTTTACTAATTAGCGGTACATGAAAGAAATCCGTTTGTAGTTTGGGTAAGGTAATGAATGAAATAGCTGCGAAAATAACAACAATACTAATGATTGCTGAAAATAGAGTTTGTTTAATGTTCATATAAGACAACCTTTCCTAGTCTTTCTATAGTTTATGCTTATATGTTTTTTTCATAGAACTATTTCATATTACAAACTAATTAAAATATTTACCCTGTAAGTTAAATATATGGATGAACATGATGGAACAAAGAGCGCTTTTCGCCCGAGAAAGTATTTCATGCTTGGGTGATCCTAATACCCAAAATATTAAATTTGTAACACGAAGACATTCTGGCTCGTGCTCTTTTTTGCTGAAAATTAATGAAACTATTTTAATGTGTCATTCGTATTCTATATGGAGGAAGATGAAGGTTTGGTACAATGAAAGAAATTGTTTTTAGGAGGGTGAGGTTTGGAGGGAAACGGAGAGAAGAATAACGTTCATTCACGGAAATGGAAGCGACTTGGCAATGGATTTGCCGTTATTCTGGGTATTATTATTCTATTATTAATGGTTGGATTAATGAGCTTTCAATGGATAACGGATTACATATGGATGGAATCATTACAATTTGAAAGTGTTTTTACAACGATTATCGGAAGTAAAATTATTCTAGGCATCATTGGGTTTATCTTGTTTTCCATCTTAACTTATATTAACTTAAGATGGATAAGAAATACGTATCTTAGCCATTTTCATAATAATCAAGTGCCAACGTGGATAGCTAATAAAAAACAAAGTCGATGGCTAATCATATCTATCTCCATTTTATTAGGTGCAATTGGTAGTTTAATTGTACAAGGAATAGGCTGGGAACCATTTCTCAAGGTAGTAAACCGGTCATCATTTGGAATAAATGATCCTTATTTTAATTTAGATGTATCGTTTTATATGTTTGTTTTGCCATTTATAAAAATGGTTTTATATATCCTACTAGGGCTTAGTATCTTTTACTTCGTTGTGGAAATTAGTTTTTATTCCTTCTTTCATATATATCGAATGAGTCAATCTGCTCAACTACACATGGGTTTAACATTAGGAATTATTGGACTCTTACTAGCGAGTTTTCATGTGTTACAGCCATATCATTCCTTATTAACAAATCAAGTGAATTTGTTCCAAAAAAGTGTAGTACACGGTATGAGTTATACGGATAAGCTGATAAATATTCCTGCCGCTTATGTCTTAGCTGGCGCAGCCGTAGTTGGTACAATATGGATGATTATTGCATTATATCGCCAAAAGTATTACCGAATGATCATTCCAATTGCTGGTTATCTTGTGTTAGTAATCGTAGCACAATTGACTTCTGTCGGTGTTCAGCAATTTATTGTATCACCAAACGAATTCTCAAAAGAATCACCTTATTTGCAGGAAAATTTGGATTATACAAGAGCTGCTTATCAGTTAGAAGAAATTGATGAACGCGAACACCCAGCCAACGAATCCTTAGATGAAGCAATGATTGAACGTAATGCATTGACATTAGATAATGTACGAATGAATGATTCTAGACCATTGCTCGAGATTTATAATCAACTACAGACATTTAGAACATACTATCAATTTAATAATATCGATATTGATCGCTATGAAATTGATGGGGAGTATCAGCAGGTGTTTATCGGTGCGAGAGAACTGAGTACAGTAGATTTGCCTTCCCAGGCCAAAACATGGGTCAATCAAAAACTCCGCTATACGCATGGATATGGTGTGGCCATGAGTCAAGTAAATCAAGTCACAGAGCAAGGACAACCGGAATATATGGTGAAAAATCTTCCTCCAGAAGGAGATTTAGATATTACCAGACCGCAGATTTATTTTGGTGAACAAAATTATGACAATGTAATCGTCAATAGTAAGAAGGATGAATTCGATTATCCTTCTGGAGATGAAAATATTTCGACGAGATTTGACGCAGATAGCGGTATTCAGCTTAATGGAATTAATCGGCTGTTATTCGCTTTAAATGAAGGGTCTTTCCGAATGTTTGTATCTGATCAAATTACAGGAGAGAGTCAGTTTTTAGAAACACGAAATATTATGGATCGAGTGCAACGGATTGCTCCGTTTTTCGAATATGATGAAGATCCGTATATTTTTGTACGGGAAGATGGAAGCCTTGCCTGGATGATGGATGCTTATTTAACTGCGGAAAACTATCCTTATGCAGAAGCACATCAGGGAGACGAAAATTATATTCGAAATTCGGTCAAGGTGGTTATTGATGCGTATACTGGTGACGTTAATTTCTACATTGTAGATAAGGACGATCCATTGCTTCAAACATATGCAAAGATGTTTCCAGAGTTATTTACAGAAGAAGTACCAACAGATATTCGTTCCCATTTTAGGTATCCTGAGAAGTTATTTAAGGTCCAGGCTAAAATGTATGGAACCTATCATATGACTAATTTAGAAGTTTTCTATAATCGAGAAGACTTTTGGCAGTTTCCTACAGAGAAATACTATAATGAAGATATCGAAATGGAACCTTATTATATGACAATGAAGCTACCAGAATACGATGAAGAGGAATTTATGCTAATGATGCCTTACACCCCAAGGAATCGGCAAAATATGATTGCTTGGATGGGCGTTCGAAATGACGGCGAAAATTATGGGGAAATGATTGTATATCGATTCCCGAAACAGAAAAATGTTTATGGGCCACAACAGATTGAAAATCGAATAAACCAAGATAGCACAATCTCTCAACAATTGAATTTATGGTCACAAGGTGGATCCGAAGTCATCCGCGGTAACTTACTTGCGATTCCAATTGAAGACACGATGATGTATGTCGAACCAATATACATTGAATCTTCAAACGCTACATCCTTACCAGAGGTCAAGCAAATTGTAATGGCATACGGTAATCATATTGTAATGGAAGCTACTTTTGATGAAGCATTAGATAAAATGCTTCAACACCTTGATCCGAATCGTGAAGTAGAAGAGGAACCAATAGAAAATCCAGAACAAGATCAAGAAACAGAAGAATCCATTTCAAATTCAGAACAAACGTTGCGAGAAATATCGGATATGTTTGATGCGTATCAGGCTGCATTATCTTCTGGCAATTGGGAAGAAGCAGCAAAGATCATGACAGATATAGAAACACGTTTGCAAGAAATTAAATAAGCATAAAATCATGAAAGAAGCAGGCCATTTCAATAAATGACCTGCTTCTTCTAGTTTTCGAAAAATCTCATTTTCGTTCAACTTATGCTTCCCGTCGTATAGCGACAAGCTAAGTTTTTCTATAAGTTAAAGAAAGGAATACTTACAGCCAAGCAGCACCGACAATGATTAGAAGTATGAATAGAACTACAATTAAAGCAAATCCTCCTACACCATAACCGTATCCGCCGCTTGGTGCTCCATATCCATATCCTCCACAACCACAATTATATCCGTAACCCATATGAAACCCCTCCTAACAAATTGATTTGTAATGGATTAGCAAACGTAAGAAGTACCTACAATTATCAAAAGAATGAATAACACGACGATTAAAGCGAAGCCACCGCCGTATCCGTAACTTTCACCCATGTTGCTAACACCTCCAGTCTGTTTACATTAATAATGTATGAGTCTTTCTAAGTTTTGATCTAGGTGTTCACCCATATCGCCCTCATTTGGGCACATAATTTCCGCACTTACCCTGATGTATCTGTCTTTTACACCCTCATTACCTAAACATATAATATTCTATCTGTACTACATTTAGGGGGTGAAGATATGTCAGGGTCACATTACTATTCCCTTTGCCAGCGACATAGAGGTAAAGCAGTAGAGATTAAAACGCATGATGGGAGAGTTCATCGAGGAATCATTGATAGAGTAAGTTCTAATCGGGTTTATATGCGTCCATTAGGCCGACAAGGCGGTCTAGGTGGATTTGGTATAGGTTGGTATGGTTATGGTTCAGGATTTGGATGGGGTGTTGCTTTCGGAGCAATTGCTACCTTAGCAGTACTGCCATTTTTCTTCTGGTAAATGAGGCTAAAGGCAGACGTTTATAATCGTCTGTCTTTTTGATTTAGTTAACACATGTTTGTTAACCAACAAAGAAAAAAGTCATAAAAAACACATAAGCATTTATTACTATACAGGTTGAAAAAATGTCCGTGTGCAAAATAATAATAGGACTTTTTATTCAATTAATGGAAAATTTTGCATCATTAGTTGACATTTAAAATATGGTTCATTAGGCTTAAGTCAGAAGGAAAACAATTTAAATTGTTTTCCTAATGAGACTATATAATCAAAGGGAGATGAAGTAATATGGCAGGTCAAATTCGCATGACACCAGATCAATTACAGGCAAAGGCAAAAAGGTATGGTCAAAGCTCGCAGCAAATTGACCAAATTCTCAGAGATTTATCTAACTTACAAGAAGAGCTTCGTGGGGAGTGGGAAGGACGTGCGTTTGAACGCTTTGATGATCAATTTCGTGAGTTAAAGCCAAGAGTACAAGACTTTTCTCAATTGATGCAAGAAATTGAAATGCAATTAACGAAAACTGCTGAAGCAGTTGCGCAACAGGACGAAGCTTTATCACAAAATTTTGGACTTAGATAAATTTAAATCATTCGTTTGAAGCACAAGAAGTTTTCGTGTCCATTAGTACTTATGAGCTACACGACGAATTGTTGTGTAGCTCAAAGTATGTTATGCACGGTTTGTAATTACATATGAAGTATTTTGTATGCTGTTGTATGCCATGACGACGTTATTGCCCCATATATACTTACACTAACTTTGTTAACCTCATTGTGTGAAAAATGGATAGTCTAGCTACAAAACAGGAGACGTGAGTACCTATAATTATAAGATGTGGCAGGAGTTGAATGATCTTGAAATCGATAGATAAGCGTTGGATATTATTCTTAACTTTAATCATCCTTTTAGCTTCTGGATTAACATTTCTTGCTTTGAACCAAGAAGCAAGCTCTAAGAAAGAAGAAAATAGAGATCCCAAAATGGCAGTTGCCTTAGTTAATGAAGATGAGGGGGCTGTTTTTAATGGAGAAGATTTAGCATTCGGAGATGCGTTTGTAAAAAGCATGGATAAAAATAACAACCATGATTGGTACATCGTTAGTCGTGGAGTAGCAGAAAGCGGCTTAACGAATAATACATATGACATGATGATCGTCATTCCGAATAATTTTTCTCAAAAAGCTTTGTCTATTGAGTCAGAAAATCCAGAACAAGTTGTTCTAGATTATAAGATAAATGCGACGGACAATGAAAAAATCAAAGCAGAAGCTGAAAAAACAGCAAGCAATATTTTAAATGAATTTAATCAACGGATTATTGATGTATTCTTTGCTAGTATCCTTAATAATTTACAAGGTGCACAAACGAATATTGGTGACATTATTGACAAGCAATCACAATTAACCAATACATATAATAATCAAATCTATGGTCGGCTTAACAATTATACCGACCAATTTGGCATGATAAAAGACAACACAGAAATTTCCAAGGATAGTTTTAGTGGATTTGAAGATAAATTGGAAAACTATGAAAATGAATTAGCCGAAGATGCAGAACGAAATCAAAACTATTTATCTAGTCTTGAAGAAGTTTTCCAAATGCAAGAGACGAATACAACAACTTGGCAGAATTTCTATGAAGCTTTTAATCAATTCGATACTACGCTAAACGCAAGTGAGGTTGAAGGTCAGCTACAGGAGTTACAGGCTGCAAATCTAGCAATTAATAAACAGTTCCAAACCAGAGAAGAACAACCTAAAACCCCTTCTGTGAATACGGTCATGTTCCGTCAATCGAGTAATAATGTAGCGAATATTGCTTCAGGAACAGCAGCGTTGAAGAAGCATTTGGATGAGTCTTTAACGAAAGTAGAACGCGTGCAGAAAGACTTAGAAACGAAATTAAACCCCGATCATCCTGATGGATTTACAGGGAAAGTTTCTGACCGTCTATCAGCTATACTCGACAATGCCTTCGATGATGATGATCAATTAAATATAAATAAATTATTTGAAAATCCAGATAGGAATGCTAAAGAGCACATTAGTAAGCAAATTGCCAATTTGCCAACATTGAATGAAGATCAATTCGGAGATGAAGGATTGCCGAACCAGACTGTTACTGAAATACAAAATGTAATAGCAGTTACCAAAAAATATAATGATGAATTTGAATATACTGCACCTGAGGGATATGAGGATGTTTTATTATCTCATCAAATGAAAGAACTGAAAACTCACTTACATACTAATGGATTGACAATGACTGATTCAGTTGGTATTCCTAAAAATGAAAAATCAGCGCAGGAATTCATATTAAATATACCTACTGATGTATTAGAAAAGTTTTCAGTAACTCAGTTGGTCCTTTCCTTACCTGGAAAAGGGGAAATTGATCGCACAGAAGAATATAAAAAAAATAAAAAGATTATACTTCCAGCAAATAGAGAAGGAAATTTTCAAGTTAATGTTACGCTTCAGTTAAAAGATGTAAATACGGAACTTGATATTTTTAAACCTATTTCTTGGGGATGGAATTTGCATCAAAAAGATATTAAAAATGTAGATAATCCAGAAACAGCAAGTATACAGATGGCCAATACACCATTAATTGCTAGTACAAGTGCTAACGGGCAAATGGATAAACAGAAAAGCGAAACTGAAGATAGTAAGCAGCAAACAAAAGAAGAAGGTTCAAATCAAACATCGAGCCCTGAAAAAGAAAAAACAGAGACTGATAATGAAAAACAACCTAATTCTGAAAATAATGATGGTAAACCTGAAGAAGGTAGTAGCGAATATAACGATAATAATGACAGAGAAACAGGTTCAGAAAATGAAGACCCTAAACCGGATGAGGGGGATGATCAACCTGGAGGTGTCGAAGATGAAGAAGAACCTCCAGTAGAAAAGCTTAAGGTCATTGATAATCATATTACCCATCAAATAATGACACCAATGGATGATATGGATAATGCTACAGAGCATTTAATTAATGCAGTGAATAATACAATTGCTCCTTACCAAAAGTTGTTTTCTACTTATGAAAGTTATTTAGGTTTAGATATGGGACATGAGAATCTGAGAGCTGATCTAGAAGACCAACCATTAAAAGATTTAGCAACCAAAACTTCTTTGTACTATTTATTTAATGAAAAAGAAATAGGAGATCTGCTAAAGGATTATGTTGTTGACCAGATCGTTGGAGATATCTCTAAGGAAATTCAAAAACCATTACAAACATTAAAGTCTCAAATTGATGATCATCAACAGCGGGTGCAACAAGCGTATCAAAATGCTGATCAGCTGGTAAAGAAAGTAGAAGCAACGTCAAAAAAAGCGAAAGTTCTTAACACCAATCTTGCCAGTACCTTAGAAGATGTTAGTAAGTGGCGTGAGAGAAGTCAGACATTAATTGAACAGCAAACAGAAATTCAGGCAAATGAAGATGGGGAAAATACTGCAATTATGTCCTTGGGGAATGAGTTTGAACCCCTTCTAACAGCTAGTCAATCACTTGCTGAGCAGACGCAGGGTAACCTGAATGCAGCTGAGAATGTTTATGACACATTTGATACGATTGACAATCATGCAGAAACGATACAGGAAAGTGGCGTAAATCTAGTTGATCAAGCAGAAGAGCTGTCAGTTAATATGACAAATAAACTGGTGGAGGATCAGGAATTCGCCAATAACTTCACAAATGTCCTTGCTAATAGTCAAATTGGTGAACGGGAGAATGAGAATTTATATGAGTTTTTATCTAATCCGGTGCAGGTCAGTAATAATGGAACGATTACATCACCTACCGGAAACACATTTAACCCTTATTATCTTGTGTTAATTTGCTTTATAGTTGTATTGTTTACCGCTTATGTAATTTCAACCATTAACCAAAAACGGGTGGAGCAAGATCAATTTACAGAAGAGAAATCGTTAATGGCAGCAAACACACCAATCACGATGATCACTGCTGGAATTGGAGTTTTAGAGGGGATAATTATCGGGGTACTTTCTAGTTATTTCTTAGAAATTAGTAATGTAAATATGTTGCTCTGGATAACAGTGGTAACAACGGTAACAGTAGCAATGCTGTTAATTGCAACCTATTTGCTTCGCCAGTTAAAAATGATTGGGATGTTCCTATTACTAGCGATTTTTAGTATTTATCTATTCCTAACCAATACATTAGGAAGTGGTTCAGAAGCGATCCAAATGATTCGGGAATTCTCGCCGTTAAAATTAGTAGAATCGGTATTAAGAAATACTGTACAAGGTGACATGAATTACTCGGTAACATTAGTCATGATTATTGGGCTCATTGTATTAGGGGCAGTAGGAAATTTATTCGTCACTCATCAATTAAGAAATAAAGGGGATATAGATGATGAAAGTTCAGAAGAAGCTAGCTAAACGAATACTTTTATTTTCTATAAGTCTACTGATGCTTCAAACATCAGTAGACGCCAGCCCTGCGAATAATGGACAATTACAATTAGAAATTGATCGTATTATCGAAAGTGAGAAAGAACAAACACAAACAGATAAAACCGAACTTGAAAAGCGATTTCCTACATTATTTTCAGAGCAGACGCAATCTACGATAAATACAGAAGAAAAGCAGAATAAGGCATCTATGGAGAGGTTGCAACAAACACTGTTTCGTACAGAAACAGAGACGAACAAGACGATTCGTAATGTAAGGGAAGGATTATTTGAGGAAGATTATAGCGCTGCATCTGTTCAGTCCCAGATGGATAAAACAGACGATAATGAATCGACCAACGCAATGAATAGCATTATGCTGATCGTGTTTACGGGATTAGCATGCTTGCTTTGTGTTGGTTTATATTTCATGATGAGAAGAATGTTGAGTTAGGAGAGAAAAAATGGCTCAAAACACGCATATAAATGTAACATTTGATTTTAGTAAACGTTTTGAAGAGGGAAAAAGGTATGATCTACGAATTCCTATCCAATTGTCAGTGAAACAATTACTTATCAATGTGATTGCCACATTAGGATTAGCTGACGATGGCGATTCGCGTTTTGCCATTAAAGTCATAACCAAGCATTTATTGATTGCAGATGATGATTATTTAATAGATTATCCAGTGACAGATGGAGATATCTTTGTGGTGTTATAGAAACGATTAATAGTGATATACGAAGGAGTCAATGGACATGAAGGAAAAAACAATCGAAATTGAAAATGTCTCGCTTCGATTTGTGATTACGAAAAATCAGTGGGAATTAACATTACCAAAATCACAAACAAGTGTAACTAGCAGTAGACAATTGGATTTATTACTAAATCCTTCTGAATTGTTCGCGCCAGTTGAATTGAGTGAAGAAAAGGATGTATTTCATTTTTCTTATCAACTGCAAGCTCATTGGAAACAATGGGATTTTATTAAGAAGCTGCCGCGAAATGAAAAGTTACGACTGCTTTGTAATATGGGTAAACTAAGCAAGTTTTTATCTTCGAGAATCACATTCTTCCTGCATCCAAATAATTTGGCATTTGATGATAATCTCATGCCAATTGTTATTTATAGAGGGATTCGCAAATTGGTTCCTCCATTTGAAATGGAAGAAGAGGCATTCTTAAAACAGTATAAATGCTTTATTATCGCACTTTTTTCAAAGAAATATAATTATGAGCAGCTCTATAATGGGGCATTACAAAATGCCAACGACACGGAATTTGAACGACAAATCAATGAAATGCAGAATCTTGAAGCATTGCAAGCTTTTTTGTACGAAAGTTATAGAGAAGAGCAGAAAAAAACAGACAAATTAATGGAAGTTGTTCCTATCAAGCGATTCCGTTTATTTAAGCAACTGACCATAATATTAAGTGTGATTGTTGTATTATTAGCTGTGCCACTGATCTATTATGGGTTTATAAAAGTGCCTTTCCAACAACATGCACTGGATGCGCATGGTGAATACCTTGCCACAGATTATGGAAATGTGATTGCTACATTAGAAGATAAAGATCCAGAGAAGTTATCCAATCAGACGAAGTACATATTAGCACATGCATATATAAACGTTGAGAACTTATCGGACACCGAAAAAGAAACAATCATGAAAAATGTTAGTTTAAAAAGTGATGAAAATTATTTGCTCTATTGGATATATAATGGGCGTGGAGAGTTCAGTCATTCACTTGAAAAAGCGAAATACATAGATGATCCACAGCTGATTATGTACGGATTGATTAAACAGATAGAACAGGCTAAGAACAACCCTGACTTAACTGGAACCGAACGTGACGAAAAAGTAAGTAGCCTGCAGGATGAATTAGATAAATACATCGAAGAATATAATTTAGATCCGAATGAAGCAGGAGAAATGCAAGAAGCTGGAAAACAAGAGGATCGTACAGAAACAAATACAGACACAACGAATTCAACGGATGATGAACCAAATCAAAACAAAAATAACAACTAATTAGATGGTTTAAACTTCTGTTGCAGATCCAGAAAGGGAGAACACAGATGGCTAATAAAATACTGATGGTAACCTGTAATAATCAACTTCATAAATGCCATTTAATTGAAAATACTCCAAAACAAATTACAATTGGCAGTGATATGTCACACAGCGTTTCCTTTCCTAATTTAAAACAGACCTTACAAATTGATTGGGATGGAAGGAGTTGCACATTGGATGGTCAACAACTAAACGAAGATATTCAATTAAACCGAGCATTACCTATCGATGTGTATGTAATGGATGAGGGAAGTGAATATCTATTTGATATTGCTGGTAAGGAGTCAATTACATTTGGTCCTAATTACTATGATGATGTAACCATTGATCAAACAGAGGTAGATTTTATCCTTATTCGGCAAGCACCTAACCAGTTATTGACGTTGGAGGGTCAGAAGGGGAATATTTATCATAACTTTCAGCTTATAGAAGATCCTGTTCAAGTAGAACCAGGAGACCAACTGTTCACAGATGGTGTATGTATAGTAGTTGGTGCAAATTATCTACAAATAAACACATCGCATCATGAGATAGATACAAAATTAGTCAGCTTGGTTGATAAGGAATCTCCTTATCATGGAGAGTATCCTGATTACCATCGTTCTCCTCGAATCATACATCGAGAACCAGAAGAAAAAAGAACCATAGCAAAACCGTCTAATAAACCATCGAAACCGAGTGAACAATTAGCACGAACCATTGTACCACCGCTTGTAATGATTGTAGCTCTCGTATTGATTTCCCTTATACAGCCAAGAGGAATTTATATATTAGTAATGCTAACCGTAACGATGGTAACAGTAGTATTTTCCATTACTTCCTATATTAAAAACGTAAAAAAATATAAAGCAGATATGAAAGAAAGAGAAGAAAGCTATAAAGCCTATTTGCAGCGAAAAACCAAGGAGTTATTTTTGACTAGTGAGGAACAACGTCATGCTTTAAATTATCACTATCCAGATGTTGAGGAAATACGTGATATGGCTGCAACAGTTGAGCCGCGCATATACGAAAAAACCATTTATCAACATGATTTTCTTAACTTTCGTGTTGGTATAGGTACGGTTAAATCAAGCTTTCATATTGAATTTAACGAAGAGGAATTTACACAAGAAAAAGATGAATTAATTGATGAAGCAAGGGAATTATTGAACCAATATAATGAGATTAATCAAGTTCCTGTAGTTACGTCACTTAGGAAAGGACCGGTAGGTTATATTGGTCATCGACCGTTGGTTATTGAACAATTGCAACTGTTAGTTATGCAGCTTTCTTTATTTCATAGTTACGAAGATTTACAATTTATTACGATTTTTCCTGAAGAAGAAAAGCAGGATTGGCATTGGATGCGATGGCTTCCTCATGCAAGTTTAAGAGATGTAAATGTACGAGGCTTTGTTTACCACGAACGTTCTCGAGATCAAGTATTATATTCTCTTTATCAGTTATTAAAAGAACGCAAGCAGGCAGTAGAAGAAAAAAGCAAGCAAAAAGAGAAGATTTATTTCTCCCCCCATTATATTGTCTTGATTACGGATGAAAAAATGATACTCGACCATACGGTCATGGAATTCTTCAATGAAGACCCTAGTGAGCTGGGTGTTTCACTGGTTTTCGTACAGGATGTTCTACATGCACTACCAGAGCATGTCAAGACAGTTATTGATATAAGGGATGCCAAAAATGGTAACATTCTGCTGGAAGAGGGAGAATTAGTTAATAAGAAATTTCGATTAGATCATTTCCCATCTGACTTTAATCAAGAAGAAATTGCTCGCTCACTAGCACCTATTAATCACTTACAGAATTTGAAAAATTCGATACCTGAAAGTGTAACTTTCTTAGAGATGTATGGAGTGGAAAAGGTTAATGAATTATTGATTGCAGATCGCTGGAGGATGAATGAAACGTATAAAAGTCTAGCAGTACCTTTGGGGTTGCGTGGGAAAGAGGATATCGTACAGCTAAATTTACATGAGAAAGCTCACGGCCCTCATGGATTAGTTGCAGGTACCACTGGTTCGGGGAAATCGGAAATAATCCAATCTTATATTTTATCGTTAGCAGTGAATTTCCATCCGCATGAAGTGGCATTTTTATTAATTGATTATAAAGGCGGCGGAATGGCTAATTTATTTCGAAACTTACCGCATTTGTTAGGAACCATTACGAATCTCGATCGTGCGCAATCGATGCGGGCACTGGCTTCGATAAAGGCGGAATTACAAAAAAGGCAGCGACTGTTTGGGGAACACAATGTCAATCATATTAATCAATATCAGAAACTATATAAACAAGGTAACGCAAGTGAACCGATGCCACATTTATTTTTAATCTCTGATGAATTTGCTGAATTAAAGTCAGAACAACCTGATTTTATGAAGGAGTTAGTTTCAACTGCAAGAATTGGTCGTTCACTTGGAATTCATTTAATATTAGCCACGCAAAAGCCAAGCGGCGTGGTAGATGATCAAATTTGGTCCAATTCGAAGTTCAAGCTAGCTTTAAAAGTACAGAACACAAGTGATTCCAATGAAATTCTAAAAACGCCGGATGCGGCTGAAATCACATTGCCCGGTCGCGCATATTTACAAGTTGGTAATAATGAAATTTATGAACTATTCCAAAGTGCGTGGAGTGGTGCAGAATATGTGCCAGATAGGGATAATGATGAATTCGTTGATACAACCATTTATGCTATTAATGATTTAGGGCAGTATGACATACTTACGGAAGACCTAAGCGGCTTAGAAAACAAACAGGAAATTGAAAAGAATCCAACCGAATTGGATGCGGTGATCGACTGCATAGCAGCTTATACAGATGAGCATCAAATTGCGCCGCTCGCACGTCCTTGGTTGCCACCACTGCCAGAAAAGATTTTTGTGGAAGATATAAAGGAGATAACTGTTGATGAAGCATGGCAAGAATCTAACAAACGATTAATCGTAACATTAGGGCTTTTAGATCAACCAGAGCTACAATCACAACGCCCGCTAACCTTAGATTTAACCAAACATGGTCATCTTGCTGTATTTTCTAGTCCTGGATATGGAAAATCCACGTTTTTACAAACGCTTGTTATGGATTTAGTTAGACAACATCGTCCAGATCAACTACATGTCTATCTATTAGATTTTGGTACCAATGGATTATTGCCATTAAAAAATATTCCGCATGTCGCAGATACGTTTCTTATTGATGAGGTAGAGAAAGTAGGCAAATTAATTCGTTTAGTGTCTGCCATTTTGAAGGAGCGAAAACAGAAGCTAAGCAGCTATGGTGTAGCTAATATTGAAATGTATGAACAAGCAAGTGGGGAGCATGAACCAAAGCTATTCATCATTATTGATAACTATGATTCAGTTCGCGATTCTGACTTTTCCGATGAATTTGAGAAGTTAATCACGCAAATTGCAAGGGAAGGAGCAAGCGTAGGTGTACATTTAGCCATAAGTGCTGGAAGACAGAGTGCCATGAGAATGCCATTATTATCGAATATCAAAACACAAATAGCGCTCTACTTAATCGAACACACCGAAGCTCGAGCGATTATTGGCAAAACGGATATAGAAATTGAAGAAATCGCGGGTCGTGGTTTAATCAAATTAGAAGAGCCAGCTTTATTTCAAACGATGCTGCCAGCGAAAGGTAAGGAATCACTAGAAATTATTGATTCCATTCAAAACACAGCTAAAACAATGGATGAAAAATGGAATGGGAAGCGGCCGAAAAAAATACCGATGGTTCCAGACAAATTATTGTTCCGTGATTTTGTGAAAGATGAACAGACCAAAGCATTCCTTGAAGAAGGCAGAATTCCATTTGGTGTTGATTTTGAACGCGTGGAGCCTGTCGAAATTAATCTAGCCAAAGATCAAAATACATTGGTAATAGCAGATGTGATGGGGTCTGTTGAAGAAATGTTCTTAACTTTGATAATGAGCATTTCTCGAAACACATATTTTGATGTCGCACTGATAGATAATGCTTCTGTAAGGTTTGGCATGTATAAAGAAAATACTGATATGTATGCGCACGACGCTACTTCTATGGAAGATGTTACGGAACGATTACAAAAACTGTTTGAGGCTAGGGAAGATGCCTTCCGTGAAGTTCAAGATAATCATGAAGGCTATGCAACAGTCAATGATTTCCTTAAAGACGTCCGCCCAATGGTGGTGTTAATCACCGATGTGTCTGTTGTAATAGACTCCTTGTCTATTACAACCCAAACGACCTTTGCCAAACTAATAGAGAATGGTTCGAGGATGGGGATACACTTTATTATTGGTGCTGTACACAGTTCCATTGATCGCTTATATGACGATATTACCCAGATGGTTAAGAAACAAAAGCATGGGGTGTTGATGGCTAGAATCATGGATCAAAACATTTTAGAAGTAGCTAATCGACCTTATCGTGAAAAAGCATTACAGGCATATGAGGCTTATTATATTCAGCAAGGAAAGGCAGAAAAAATCAAAATCGCAGTACCTCATTAAAGGAAGGGAGTGAAAGATGATGTTTGGCTGGTTCAAGTCAGAAACAGAGAAGAAGCGGGATGATTACTATGAGTTATATCAACGACTACAAGATGCAAAGGCGGAACATGACAAATTAGTAAATGAAGCAGAAGCGTCTTATTCAAGTTATATCAGCACTGTTCCTAATCTATCGAACTTTGAGATCCCATCTAACGATTTTGATTGGAAACGAGAAGAATTAAACAGCGAGCTACTTCGCTATTTTGATTACGAAAAGAATAAAAGAAGCGCTATTACCCAAGCAGCATCCAGAGCCTATCAACGATACGAATACTACAAGAATCTTGCTATCAAAGAAGAACAGGAGTAGAAAATAGTTATAATTAGATGGGAGGAATAGTCATGGGCGATGTTCGAGTCGATGGAAATAAGTTAAATGAAGCCAAAACGGCGGCTAAAGCTCTAGAAGATTCAATTAACTCTACCTACGAACAATGTGAAGAGCTATTATCGTTTGCTCAATCGGCGAAGTGGAGTGGGAAATCAAGAGATAGCTTTATAAGCTACCTTGATATCATTCATCAATATCATCATGATTTAAAATCGGCAGTAGCTTTACAAACAAAGGCATTGAATAATTTAGAGGGCTATATGGATGATTTCAATAAAGATAGTTCGGTGAAAGAAGTGAGGCATTTATGAATGATTCATCCACCGATACGTTTCATGTATCTGAACTATTTTTACTAGCTGCTTCCTTTGGAGGTCACGTACTTTTTGGTCTTCCTGAAAAAAAGATTTTCCAGCTAAAAGGAGAAGAAGTATTTGCTGATGCTCAAAAGCGCTTACTAAATAAGGAGATCTTATCTGCAGATGGAAAAGTGACAAATCGAGGGGCAATGATTATCCAAGCATTGGAACATTATTATTTGAGTGAAAAATATGTAAGGATTAATAATCTCATGTTTGCTTTTCATAATGAGTATAAGGATGAATTACTTATTCTTGTAGAAGTAGAAGAAAAAAACTTGTATAAGTTAGTTGTTGCTTCGAAAGCGATTGTCTTACAGATGTTAACTGAAAAATTCGAGCTACTAACAAGAGAACCAGATGAAACCGAACAAAGCTTTTTAAAGAAAGAATTATCCCATCAGGAAAGAAGAGAAACGGAGGAATTAGAACCAGGGTATGAATTAATAAACATGGAATTCTTCCATTTAGACGAAAGGCGACAAGAAGTAAATAACGCTAAATATTATCAACAATGGTTAATTTTTACTAAGGATGAAAAGCAAAAACTAATTATGGTAGATACCGTTCGTCGAAAATATTATCATGCAAGCCAATATTGGTTTTTAAAATTACTCTTTGATGAAATGGAATTTCCATACAAGGAGGCGAAGTAAATGCTGATTGCAACTTCTGGAAGTGGTGGTGGAGGAGCACAAATCAATGTTCATCCAGATGAAATTACGACGATCTATAATCAGTTACAGGCAATAATAGCAGAATTAGAATCCAGTGTTACCCCTAATATACAGAAATTGGGAGAGATAGATTATTATCAAGCAGGTAAGGCAAAACCAGCAATGGAAGTGTATGCAGAAGCTAATGAAAAATTAATGGATCTCTATGATAATTATGTTCGAGCTTCTACCTTAGTTATTGATGTTCTGAATACCATGATCGAAACAGATCAAGCAATTGCCGAACAGATCATTGCAAAATTGGAGGTCTGATAGATGGATGTGAAATACATCCCTTCAGATTGGGAGAAGATACGAAGTGGTTTAGGCGATCTCGTGGGGTTAGGTCGTTGGGGCAAAGGCATGATTGATGAACTGAAGGATATCACGGAGAACATGGAAGACGCAGCCTCTGATATTGCCGAATATGACAGTGATGGGGTTATCTCTTTTTCGCATATCGACCGCGAATCAACCTATCAAAACCTCTACGAAGATTTTCAGGTAATGCATGACTTTACCGGCAAGGTTGGCGATATCGTCGATCGCACGATGGATCAACCGTTTTATGAAGATATTGATGCGTTTGTGTCAGCGATGAAGGAAGCAACGATTTCCAACTATACAACAAAGAACCGAATTGGGGCAACGGAAGAACAAATTACCTATCATGGCTATGGAGCGATGCACACGACCCGTGAGGTACCAAAAACAGAGGTAAGCCTTGATGATTTATTCAGTGGAGATACCTTTTATGGGGAACAAATGCAGATCGAATATGAGATGTGGAAGGCAGAGCACCCGGACCAGGATTTCACACAAGAAGAATATCAGATGGCTGCCGTCAACATGAATGCGTTCGAATATGAATCAATAAAAGATCAGCAATTAAATAAGGAATTTTGGGTTAATATAGGAGCTTTGGTGGTAGTTGTAGGCGTGGCAGTTGTATGCCCTCCAGCAGGGTTGGCGTTAGGAGCTGCTTATGGTAGTTTAGAATTAGGGTCTGCGATATCAGGAAAAGATTGGTCCTCCGGGAGAGAATTGGATACGGGGGAGCGATGGATGCGAGGTGCATTAGCACCGCTAGACATTATCCCTGGAGTAGCTGGGGTAAAGAAATTTGCCACAACCACGCGAACTGTAGGTAAAGTAGCGGATCTAGGAAGAATAACCAAACAGCCATCTAATGTAAGAAATCTCGTCAGCACAGCAAAAGAAACCGCCACTGCACGTTTAACAAGTGCCAGACAAGTTGTAAATAACAAAATGTCTTTAGTAAAGGAAAACGTCAGTGGAACCGTGGTCAATGCAGCCCAAAAAGCAGATGATGTGGCTACCCATCTACGAGCTGGTATGCAGCCAAATGTTGCCATTGCCGGTGGAGGAAGGCTGGATGATGCAGCTGTAACTTACTTTAGTGCCAAGGCAAAGGATGCAGGTTTTGTAAAGAGCAGTGTAACTGAAAGCAGCAGTGGTGCAGGAAAACATTTAGATGATGGTAAGGATTTGGCTAAGGGTACGATGGGTAATAATAGGCAGATAGACTTTACAAGAGGTTTTGACGTAGACCCTAAATACAGCTCTTATGAACAAAGGGTAAAAACTACCCCTGTTAATAAAGGTGAATGGAGTAACGAACGAGCAGAATCGTTATTTATCTCCGATAAGACCGGTGAAATAAAAAAATATCTTGATGAAGCTGGTGTTGATGGAGTTGAGTATAAAAACGGAATGCCAGACTTTTCTCCATTTTCCAAAGGTGAAATTAAATTAGCAAATATGACTAATGATAGAAAATCAAACTTCTCGACTGCTGATGAAGAATTGGCTAAAAAGTGGAGTACACCAGAACAAAAATGGACAGCAGAAGATATAGCTGATTGGCGAGAAGATAATAAATATACTTGGCATGAACTTAACGACTTGGAAACAATACAATTGGTGCCAAGTAAAATCAATAGTGTTTTTAAACATTTGGGTGGAGTTGGAGAATATAATATAAAAGTTAAGTTAGGAGAGTGATTAGGATGGCCATGATTAATGATGATTTATTTGGAAAGCTTGAATATAAAAACAATTTTTGGAGAGGAGAAACAACTATTAGAATGTTTGATTTGGAAAAAGAAATACTTTTAAGTGTCGATGCACATGAAAATGCTGACTTTTCAAATGTGCAAAGAGAAGCATTTATTAACTTTAATCAAGATATGAAAAACATAATAAATGAGGCTGAAAAGAAAGTTTACGATTACTATATTGAGAACTATGAAGAGTATAGAGAGATGTTAGGTAATGAATCAGAAGCAGATAAATTTGCACCAAAGATTGATTCTATCTCAGATTTAAAGAGAATAGTGAAGCCGGTTGAATTAATCGTAAGAAGAGTAAGAAAGAATGGAAAAAGAAGATTAGGTTTACTTTGCGATGTCTCCTGGGATATTGACAATGGAATGGGAATAAAAATTGAAGATGAAATGGTAGAAGAAGTAGGTTATCAAGATATTGTATTATAACTTTCATAATATTATGGATGATAAAATTAACCTTGAATGGAAGTGAGTTCATTCAAGGTTTTTTCTCATAATTAATAGATGAAAGGTGATAAAAAAAGGCTGTATGAAATTTAGTCTCTGGAACATTCCACTTTTTCCGTAGCGCATCCAACTCTTCTTTCCCCAATTCAAACTTAGGTATATTGAGAATTGAATAAGGTAAGTTTTTATTAATAGGTCTTTAGATTATTTTGAATAAAATAATAATAATTATTATAATCTTCGAACTATTTCCCATTTGATTCGTATTAAACACTAAAGATATTTATTAAAGAAATGTTAGAATGGGAAGAGGAAATGCTATTTTCGATGATGTATTTTATTACTCTTCAGGAGATAAGAAGCTAGTCCAGCAAAAGTAACTAAAGAAATAGAAGATAAAAGGCAATTATTCTATTGTAGTGGTAAAAAATGTAATGCAAAATTAAGTCATAACATAGGAAAAGGCAAAAACCCTAAGTCTTACTTTTTTTAAGAAAATTGCGCGACGAAGAGAACAATACTCATCATAAGGATTGTGATTTTTATTTACTAGATGAATATATCCAAGTCAAAGAATTGAAAAGTATTAGAAAAAATATAGTGGAGTAGAATGGTATGTTCCATTAGAAAATGAAAGTAAACCAAAACAAAATAAGAAAAAGAATAACAGTAAGGTTAAATCAAATTTGGATGAAACGAAATACATAAAGAAATATACCACAAAACAATATAAAGCTGCTGCACAAGCAATAATCAAAGGAGGGTATTTTTATTGGAAACTATATTTAGCGATTTTATAAAACATGAAACAGTTGATAAAGATGTTATTATAAAATATATGGATAAACTCCCTGAAGAATTGATAGAAACATGGAAAAAATATGGGTTTGGTACTTTCGCAAATGACTTTTTAAAAGTTATTAATCCAGACGATTATTTAGACATTTTAGAGAATAGTTATTTAAGATATGAGCAGGCAATTCCTATTTTTACAACCGCAATGGGTGATATTATAGTATGGGAAAAAGGTAAGTATGTAAATTTATTAAATTTTAAGAAAGGATATGTTAATGTTGTTTCATCCGGGTTTGAATTCTTTTTTGATGACTTAAAAGATAATAACTTTATGAACGATGAATTAATGTGGCAGCCTTATCCTGAAGCGATTAGTAAATACAGTGCCCCTAACTATGATGAGTGTTTTGTATACACCCCTCTATTAGGTTTAGGTGGAGTAGAAAAAGTAGAGAATCTAAAAAAAGTCAAATTGAAGGAACATATTCTTATTATTACTGAATTTATGGGACCAGTTCAGTAATGTTTAAGACAGAATTAACTATCACTTGATTGCCTTTTTGGTAACAGGTGTTTTTTTGTGAGAAATTTAAAAGAAAACATCAGTGGAACCATAGTAAGTGCAGCCCAAAAAGCAGATGATGTGGCTACCAATCTACGAGCTGGTATGCAGCCAAATGTTGCCATTGCCGGTGGAGGAAGGCTGGATGATGCAGCTGTAACTTACTTTAGTGCCAAGGCAAAGGATGCAGGTTTTGTAAAGAGCAGTGTAACTGAAAGCAGCAGTGGTGCAGGAAAACATTTGGATGATGGTAAGGATTTGGCTAAGGGTATAGATAATGGTACTAGACAGGTATCTGACGATATCATTAAGGATGGTAGTCATTTGGTTAAAGGTGGTAAATTAAAACCAAATGTTAAATATCAAGCAGGTGAATATAATTATCAATATAAGACAGATGGTTTAGGGAGACTTACTGATTTTAATGCGGATGACTTAAAACTAACAAAACGTAATAATAGATTGTCTCATAAGTCCAATACACCTGGAAAAGAACCTGGAGACCATGCAGGACACCTAGCGGCTGATAGATTTGGAGGCTCTCCAGATTTGGATAATCTTGTATCTCAATCAAGTGGTGTTAACTTGAGTAAATACAAAAAGCTAGAAAATCAATGGGCTAAAGCAATAGAAGAAGGAAAAGACGTTTCAGTTAATGTTAAAGTTAATTACGAAGGAAATAGTTTAAGACCTAGCAGCTTTGATATAGAATATGAAATAGATGGTCGTATGAGGTTCACAAGTTTAGAGAACTAGGGGGATTATGTGAAGTTATTTGAGGACTATTTTTCAGAATTACAAACAGACATGGTGGCTATTTGTTTAGAGTATGTTGATAATAAAGCTGATGAAATTTTTATTTATTGTTCGTATGAACCAAAAATGTATGTTTTTGATTTTTTCTATAAAATTAATGGAAAAGTTGTTCATAAACATCAACTAAACGAGGCTTCAAAAGAATTGGATAGTCAACAAAATCGGGTTTACGATGTTTCGAGAGAAAGACAGAAGGCTGCACTAAGAATAGGTAATCAAAATTTAAAGCATATTCATAAAAAATGTGAAGAGTTCAATAAAGATATGCCAACAGAAATGAAATTACATTATAATGTAAAGAAAAATAGCTTAAAAGGAAAATATAGATATGATTTAGTTTATTCTATTGATGACGAACTATTACCAGATGATATCTTTGATTTATGGTTCGAAGAAGTGAAAGAAAATAATTTGTAAAACTAGACCTTGATTGGCTAAAGTCCTTTCAGGGTTTCTTTTTTGAGGGGCTACCTAGTGCCCGAATGAACCGCTAGTTATTAATAGAAAATAGATACTCTTTGTAAGCCGTATAGGTTGTTTTAACAAATTCTTTAGTACGTACAACACCTTTTAAAAAGGTAACCTATCTAGTGAGTTTCATTAGTTGTAAAATAGTCTAAAATCTTAGATACTACCATTCACATCCTTCAATACGTTCCCTTTGTTTTCCCCCTGATTTTAAAATATCTCGCAACTTTGGCGTACAATAGTACGATTACTAGAGTGAGGGCTACTCCACCTCGATTAACTCCTGAATGTCGATATCTAACACTTTACATACCGTTTCTAATGTCGATAAATAAACCCTGTCCACATTATCTGAACAAAGATGGCTTATTGTATTAGGACGTAGCCCTGTCATACGAGCTAATTCACGCTGTGAAAGGTCACGTTTTTTAAGGATTTCTTTAAGTTTGATTGATATTGGCATGTTCCCTTCTTCTTTTTCATGATACTTTTACGATAAACAATAAATTTGTATCGGTAAAGGGATTGATTGTATCGCTAAAGCCGAATACAATAAATTTATGTTGAATATAGCGGCTAAGCGTTACGTTAATTAGGATTAGCGTAACGGAGGGGGAAATTATCATGAAAGTTATTGGATATATACGAGTATCTACACAAGGACAAGCAAGGGATGGTTAAAGTCTTGCTTACCAAGAAGATGAAATCAAAGAGTTTTGTCAGGCTCAAGGATACACATTTTACGCTTGTTTAAGGATGAGAGTATCAGTGGGGCTAAAGTGGATGAAGAAACGTTTGAAGTGGACAGATTAGGCTTTCAGGAGATGTTGGAGTATCTCTCCCACCATGAGGTGGATTATGTTGTCACATTGAACACAAGCCGATTATGGCGGTCAGACATTGTGAAAGTGTTAGTTCATCGAGAGTTGAAAAAGTATGGAGTGGACATTCGGAGTATTGAACAACCGCAGTACAGTATACATAAGAAAGACCCTAGTGATTTTTTAATCAATGGCTTAATGGAGTTATTAGACCAATATCAGCGATTAGAAATTTCTTTAAAGCTAGGGAGAGGGCGAAACAAGAAAGCCCAACAGGGCGGCTATGTAGGAGGAAATGTTGCATTAGGCTACAAAGTGGAGAAAGGTAAGAAAAGCCTTGTCATAGATGAAAGACAAGCAAAAACTGTACAAAGAGTGTTTGACCTAAAGGAAGCTTATCCTTCATGGACATTAACACAACTTGCAGAACAACTAAATGAAGATGGACATCGAACGAAACAAGGAAAGAAGTTTAGTAAAGTCCAGGTTAAGAGGATTTTAGATAGAAAAGCCTTTTATTGTGGTTTATACCGCTATGGAGAAATAACGACAAATGGCAAACATCAAGCCATTTTATAACGGTTTACAGATAGAGAATGGATAGGCTTTCGTACCCTTGCGAGTCTCAAAAGACTAGCACGACCTAAGGTTGCCGACATTTTCTGTCTTGCTTTAATCGTTCCATTCTAATATAGGGGTGAAGTTTTCTGATGAAACGAGATACGCATATTTATATAGGATTAGATTTACATAAGTTCCAACATACAGCGGTAAAATTGGATTGTTGGTTTGAAAGTTAGGAGAAAAGACCATTCAAAACAAACCAACTGCATATCCTAGCCTACTAGAATATGTGAATAAATATCTAAAAGAAGGTTTGACCCCTGTATTTGGATTAGAAGATGTGGGCGGTTACGGACGAGATTAAGCATTATACTTATTAGAGAAAGGATATATTGTAAAGTTCGTTAATTCCTCTTTGTCCAATGCAGTGCGTAACAGCTATGCGATGACACAAAAGCATGATAGTTGGGACGCTCAATGTGTTGCAAGGGTTTTAATACGTGACCTACCATATTTACCTGACGCTATACCATCGGATATTTATTGGATAATCGCTCAACTTGTTGGAAGAAGAAACGCTAGTAAAAACACAAACTGCTTTGAAAAACCAACTGCATATGCAAAAACTATCATTATCCAAGCTATAAAGAGTTCTTTTAGAAGTGGATGGAAAACAGCTTTAGTCTTTTGGGAAAGCTATCCTTCTCCTTCTCATTTGGATGGGGGAACTGTAGGGAACTTACGAACGTTTCTATTAGAAGCGAGCAACAATGCTTGTTCAACTAGAAAAGCAGAACAGATACTATCTCTTGTTCAAACAGATGGTGAGATAAAACGAAAACATCAGAGAACAAGAGACTTTATCACTCAAAGCATGGTTAGAAATATCCGCTATAATAAACAGGAAATCAAGAAGGTGGATAAAGAATTAAAGGGAACTATTCAGACATTAGGTATGCAGCTTGAAACCATGCCAGGAATTGATGTAGTTACTTCATCCGCTTTAATTGCTGAAATCGGAGACATTCATCGGTTCGCAAACTCTGACAAACTAGCAAGATATGCAGGAATAGCCCCAATCAAAATGGGTTCGGGCGGTAGAGAGACGATGAAGAAAACGAAACAAGGCAACCGAAAGTTATATGACATCTTTTATAACCTAGCTGTTCAACAAGTCCAAGTCTGTAAAGGGAGTAAAATCCCACGTAATCCTGTGTTTTACGATTATTATAATCGTAAGCTAAGTGAAGGGAAGTTTAAGTCACAAGCCCTTCTTTGCATTATGAGAAGATTAGTCAGAATAATCTATGGTATGATGAAAAATAAAACAGCTTATACCATGCCTGAAATGTCTGAAACAATAGCGAGTTAAACTATTTGGGTGGTGGTTGAAGAACTGCCATCCTTTCATTAAGTACATTTTTAGATATTCCTAAGGGTACGGGTAATGGAAAGATCCAATTGGGGAAAGTAGAGTTGGATGCGTACGGAAAAAGTGGAATGTTCCAGAGACTAATACAATTGTAAAAATAGGGTTGTAATATTCTTAGGGAGTGCCGTACAATCGCTAAAAGCGTTACAAAATTTTTAAATTTACGTTACTTTATACAAGCTAATTATATTAGATATAAATCAAATACACCAGGAAAAGAATCTGGAGACCATGCTGGACATTTAGCTGGTGATAGGGTTGGGGGATCTCCGAATGATAAACTTGTTCCTCAATCAAGCAGTGTTGATTTAAGTAAATAAAAGAAGTTGGAGAATAAATGATGGACGTATAAGTTTTACAAGTTTAGAAAATTAGAGGTGGTTAAATGAAGGAATTTGAAGATTTATTTTTCAGAATTACAAACGGATATGGTTTCAATTTGTTTAGAGTACTTTTTTGAAAGAGCTAATAAAAAAATATATATTGTTCATATGAAGAAGGTCTTGTTTCAAATGACTTCTTTTATAATATTAAGGTGAAAATCTAGAAAAAATCAATTTGAAGGAACATTCTTTTTATTAATAAATTTATGTCACTAGTTCAATAATGTTTAAGTCTTAGCTACAGATTTAAATTTTGTGAGACAGCAAAAGAAACCGCCACTGCGCGTTTAACAAGTGCCAGACAAGTTGTAAATAACAAAATGTCTTTAGTAAAGGAAAACGTCAGTGGAACTGTGGTCAATGCAGCCCAAAAAGCAGATGATGCAGCTGTAACTTACTTTAGTGCGAAGTCAAAGGATGCAGGGTTTGTAAAGAGCAGTGTAACTGAAAGTAGCAGTGGTGCAGGAAAACATTTGGATGATGGTAAGGATTCAGCTAAGGGTACGGGTAATGGTATTACAAAAGACGAATATAAAAATTTGAGGAAAAAGACACCAAGTAACGATGTAAGAAAAATGGTTAATCCAGATGGTCCTAAAGTAGACCCGGTATACGGGTATGAAGTTGATAAGTTTGAAGCAGACCATATTGTTTCAATGAAAGAAATAACTGAAATGGATGGATTTAGTAGGTTAACTAGAGAACAACAAATAGAAATTCTAAATCTAAAAGATAAATTTGTTGGTCTTGGAAAATCTTCGAATGCATCTAAGGGAGCTCATAGTTGGGCTAATTGGAAAGGACATTCTAAGATGGGAGAGGTTCCTGTTAATGTTAGACTGGAAATGCTAGAAAAAGAGAAACAAGCTAGAGAAGCTCTAAAAATAGCTATAGAAGAGAGGTTGAAGAAATGAAGAAATTTGAAAAGATTATTATGGGCAAAACTATTATAGTGACTGCCGAAAAAGAATTAGAACCTCAAATAGAAATTTTGTTTGCTATATTAGAACAGGTAGACCGTAATAAATTAATTCATGGATTCTCTTTACAAGTTGGTTGGTCCGTCTATTATTTAAAAGAGAGAGAAACCGGGAATTTTATATTGACTACTCCTGATTACTCTAGAAATCCATTTGAAGATATAACAGAAGATTTAACTTTAGCATTGTGGGTACAACTGGAACAAGGTCATTTTTTGAGAAAGATAAATGTCGAAGGTTCATCAATAAAATTTAGTGATAAAATCATACTTTCTAAAGGTGTACTAGAACTCGAGAAAATATATTTACAAAGAAATGGAGATGTTGAAAAAGGAGATTCAGGTTGGTATATAGGTCCTATAGAGGATGATAATACTACAGAGCTTTATGCTCTATATGCTTATCAACTACTAAAAATTAAACCAGAGATCATACAAGTTCTTGCTTTACCAAATGACTATATGGTTGTTTTTGAAGGTAATGAAATAAAAGCAGTATTAAACGAAAATGATGTAGATGTTTTTAAAGACTCTTTATAGATTTTATTTACAGAAATCTTAGTTACACAACTAAACTATACAGGAAGTAAAACATTGAATAAAGCACTTGATTGTCTACTAATGGTAATAAGTGCTTTTTGTTTTTCGTGAGAAATTTATGCATTGGACCACTAAAAAAAGATTGTATGAAATTCATAGCTCATGAAGGTAGTACCATCATTGGGTATCGTTTTAATAGTTGGATAGTAAGAAAAGTACGATAATTAGGCGCGAGATGACATTTTATATGGTAGGGGTAGTTATGACATGGATTGTCTAACAACTAACGAGATTGACAAGGCTCGTGGCGATAACCAATGGGTAACGTATATAGGTGGTGTTTTATTGTATAAGAAAATTAACTTATAGTTGTGTTTTTACAAGAGACGGTCGTATAATACTTCGCTATTCGTTTAATAAGCGTTACGAAAATTAAAATTTATGTAACGGGAGGGTGAAAAGTTGAACGTTGTTGGGTATATACGAGTCTCCACTCAAGGGCAGGCAAGAGATGGATATAGCTTGAAATATCAAGAAGATGAAATTAAAGCATATTGTGAAGAGAATAACTTGAACTTGATACATATTTTTAGAGATGAAGGAATTAGTGGCGTAGAACTAAATGAAGAAGCATTAGAAATAGACAGGGTGGGCTTACAGGAGATGCTGGCTCACCTTTCGTCTGTCCAAATTGATTATGTGGTGGTGCTCAATACAAGCCGATTATGGCGGTCAGATATTGTAAGGTGTTGATACAACGAGAGCTAAAGAAATATGGCTGTGATATTAAAAGCATTGAACAGCCATTTTATAGTATCCATAAAAAGATCCCAACGCAATGGCTTAATGGAGTTATTGGACCAATACCAACGGCTTGAAATTGCTCTCAAACTAACGAAAGGGAGAAATAAAAAGGCGAAGGAGGGTGGTTATGCAGGAGGAAGGGCAACATTTGGCTATATGAAACAAAAGGGTGAGAAGGAACTAAAGATACATAACAGTCATGCAGAAGTAGTGAAACGATTGTTTGAGCTTAGACAGATACATATGAAATGGTCACTGTCTAGGTTAGTAGAAGCATTAAATGAGGAAGGTTATCAAACAACGCAAGGAAAAGCATTTACCAAAGTACAATTCTCGATATTCGCTAAAAGCGTTACAAAATTTTTAAATTTACGTTACTTAATACAAGCTAATTATATTAGATATAAATCAAATACGCCAGGAAAAGAATCTGGAGCCCATACTGGACATTTAGCTGGTGATAGGTTTGGAGGCTCTCAGGTTTAGAATATCTCAATCAAGCAAGGCCGACAAGCTTTGAAATAAAATAAATATAATATAGACGGTGTGATTAAGAAAGTAAGATTAAAAAATTAGGGGTGATTGACTTGAGTAAAGTATTTGAAGATTACTTTTCTGAATTACAAGCAGATATGGTAGGTATTTGTTTAGAATACGTTGAAAATGAAGCAGAGGATATTTACATTTACTGTTTCCTATGAGCCAGAAATGTATGTTTTTGACGTATTTTTTTTAAAAATAAATAGTCAGTTTGTTTTTAAGCATAACTTAAATGATGCAGTAAATAGCATAAGCACGAGTAAGAAAGAATTGCTTTATGATACCTCTGAAAAAAAGGTTAGAAGCTGTTTTAGATATTGGACTTGAAAACTTAGAAAAAATTCATGAAAAATGTAAAGAATATGGAAGAGAAATGCCTACAGAGATAAAGTTACATTATAATGTGAAGCAGAATAGTTTAATAGCGAACTATAGATATGACTTCATTTATACAAATGATGACGAACTATTACCTGATGATATTTTTAATGTATGGTTTGAAGAAGTAAATAGGGTGATTTCTAACTTTGAAACGCCCTGAATGGCAGATGTAGGTTTAAGGCGTTTCGTGCTTACTGATTTTGTTTTTACATCCAACTAAAAAAGTTAAAGTGCTAGTAAGTACGTTGTTCTACGTGCTAGAAGACTGTATTTTTTTATCAATAGCAATGATCTTAAATAATTGTACATAGATCGATGCGCTTATGATGGCACATGACAGTATAAATCCGAACACGATAAGTGGTGAGAAAGAAGTGGAAAGGATGACTGTCAATGGCGCTATAAATCGTCCAATAGAAAACTGTAGGTCAGCGGCTCCCATGTATTGTCCTCTCGCAGTTTTAGGAGCATAATTACTAACAAAATTTTGAACTACTGGTCCATGTATGATTTCTCCTAGTGTAAGGATTACTGTAAAGATAAATAATAACCATACATTAGCTGCTAACCCTACCAAAAACATGCCTATGCCTGATAATATTGCTGATAGAACAAGTGCATTTCGATCGCTCCAATTTTCTAATTGTTTGGTGACGGGTATGATACATAGTACGAATAACAATCCATTTAAACCGATCATCCATCCGAAAACTTTCTCACTATCAAGGGTCAGCGACCATCCTTTCCAGTGAAACAATGCTTGAGAAGGAACATAATCGTTCACGTATATTGCCAAATATAGATCCAATTGCATAATAGAAATAGTTATAAAAACTCCAGCTAAAATATATAGAAAAAAGGTTTTATCACGGAAGATTAATCGGTAGTTCAAGAATTGTTCCTTTAAAAGTAACCACATATTGTATGTATGTTCATGCTTCCTCCTGGGTTCTGGCATGGTTTCACGTATCAAAGAGAGGATGGCGAGAGAATATAAAAGCGTTATTAATGTACAAGACCATAAAAGTTCACTTCGGTAATTAAAAAATAACACTGCACCAATCACTGGTCCAAAAACAGCACCAAGATTATTTGCTGTTGCAAAAGTAGCAAACACCCTGCGACGTTTCGCTTTGGGTACCAGATCAGCTACCATTGCTGCACTAGCAGGTCGATAAAGTGATTTTCCAAAACTTATGGTAATAAATGCAATATAATCAATCCAATGCGAAATAGAGAGTGCAAATAATGCAAACATACCTACCTGTAGAAAGGATCCAATTAGCATTGTAGAGCGTCTGCCAAACTGATCGGCTAAATAACCGCCTAACATGCTGCCGATAATACTAATTATAGAAGGAGCGGTCATCATAATACCTGCAGTCATCTTACCTAGAGCCTCACTAAAATAGATAGTAAGAAAGGGAAAATACATCCAAAACAGCATATTAAACAATGTTTCTCCAATTAATCGGATTTTTAAATTCTGATCCCAAGCTACCCATTGCATGTGAACGCCTCCTATCGAATCGGTGTGAAAAAATAAGTACCCTTACATTAAAACAATTTTCTGAAAAAATATAGACTTATATTTAGCTTTAAGTTATACTAAAATTATAGAAGTCAAGCAATGGACGGGTTTATTAAACTGTTCCATAAACAGAACATAAGTTCTTTGGAAGTAATGATCTTTTCTATTCAACCACCGTATGGTTTTAAAACGTATGCGGTGGTTTTCATAAATTCAATTCAATCCCCCAATATCATTCTTCTACTTTCCCCAATTCAGCTATGTCTTCAGTTTTCAAGTGAAATAAATCTTTCGTCAAAACCTTATGTTTATTCATATACTTTCTTACAAGGTAATCACCAACACAATACCCAGCCATTTTCGGATAAAAATGAAATCCATATAGTAGCTGCTGGTGCTTTCGATCGCTTTTGAGAACGTGGTGATTTGGCATAATAATCTTCTCCCACATTTGCTTTAATTCTTCGTCGTTATAACTTCCGGTGTAAATCGCTGTATGTTCATCCCCTAGTCTTTCACGTACTGCGTTTTCTGCTAGCCCTTCCAATATAATCGTATCCAGTAATGTGTAAGCCTGTTCTTGCTTAGGATAACGATTTAAACGACAGGTATGGTTGTATTCATGGGTAAATAATGCCTTGATTTCGGATTCTGTATTTATTTCAGCTAGAAATAGAAAAATCTTATCCTTGAAAGTTAAACCAGCCTTACTGTTATAATCCTGTTTTAATTTACGGTTAGCTGCGTTTGATGGAAAGATAAAAATAGGAATATTGGGACCTTTCCAAATTTCTTTTAAATAATTATAATCTTTTTCAACAATTTTCCAGTGGTTTGTTTCTGTCAATTGCTTGATGTGCTTTGGCTCCAATGATAGGCCAAATTGCGTAAGGTGAGCATAAATGTCTGCTGCATCAACACCAGAAAATGTTTTTTCTAGCTGTTTTATCACTTTCATTGGGTGTTTGTAATTTTTCTCTAACCAGCGATCTGTGCGAATGACACTCATTGAACGATCTCCTTCACTAATAGATACTTGTGATAGCATATGTTTTATAAAGTAGATGTTTCAAAGGTTGAAAGAAAGTGGAGCATGAAAAAAGCCGATTGTTTTTTAAATCAATCGGCTTTTGACACTTGTCATTTTGATTTTTATGAAGCATTTACAGCTTTTCGTTCCTGACTTACATGCAATTTTTTCATCGTAAACCTTGCTATTGGCTGTGCAATTAACGCTTCAACCCAGAATGCAATGAAAAAGTTACGCGGCCAGTCATAAAAGAATGTGCGGATCGGTTCCATACTAATCTCTCTCAAACCAATCCAAGTTCCAATTACTGTTAATAAAATCGAAAGAATCGTTACACTAAATAAGATCGTAAATAAAACTCTCGCATTAAAACCGTCTGCGGGAGCCACAAATTTTTGTACAAGTTGATTAACAATTGGATTTGCAACAAGGGTTACTAATAAAATGACACAAATCCATACAAAAGGAATTACTTGTAAGGTTCTAATATACACATCTTTACTAAATCCAAATTCAAATCCCATAAGGGGCAATGATATTTACAGATAGTATCGATATGATACCTAAGAATAATGCAAATTCCTTTCCGTTTCGTGGTAATCTTGTTTCTTCATGCATATGATCATCTCCATATTAAAATTTTTCAGATGGCAGATGTATCATAAGACATATATTTTTGGTCAAAGACCAATATCTCTACACACTGATTTGCTTATTATATCATTATTTTCATATGAATTTCCAAAGGGTAACGAACAAATATTCGTTTTCAGATTCTGATATTCATAAGAAAAAACCATGTAAAGAATGAATTTGCCTCTATAGATAAGTGTCTCTACAAGCAGTTTTAACATAAAGTAATGTAGAAGAATGAGAGGAGATGAAGTGGAATGGGATTAGATTATCTTGAAGGTTTAGCTTTGTTAGGTGTCGGTGGTGCTCATCCAGGTGGTTTGTATTTAACAAAAACATTATTAACAAAAGAAAACATGGATGAACAAACTTCTGTATTGGATATCGGTTGTGGGACGGGTCAGACAGCCGCCTATATTGCAGATACCTATCGGTGCCGAGTTACTGCTGTAGATTATAATCCAGTCATGTTGGAAAAAGCAAAGAAACGGTTTTTATCTAGAGATCTACCAATAACGGTTTTAACGGCTGATGTTGAGTGTCTATCTGTAGACAAACAATATGATATGGTCTTATCGGAATCTGTGCTCTCTTTTACTGATCTCAATCAATCGCTTCCTCGTGTTTCCCATGCGGTCAAACAAGGTGGTAAGCTGTTAGCCATTGAAATGGTGGTGGAACAAGAACTAACGAAAGAAGAAGTTGAAATGGTAACTGCATTTTATCGATTTTCTGAGTTAATTTCTGAATCTGAATGGGAAATAAGATTGAAACAAGCAGGGTTTGAAAACATTCATATGCAGCAGCCAATTTTATCTGCGAATGAACTTGATATAGAGGACGCTAATGATTTCGATCTTTCTCAAGAGGTCAATGACGAAACGTTTGATCTATTGGCTTTTCATCAAGAACTAACGGAAACATTAAAAGATAAGTTAGGTTTTCGAGTTTTTACATGTAGCAAATAATTGGTTTTTTTAACCATCCCCTTTAAAATAAATAAGACCATCATTAGGGGGGGGATAAAATGCCGATTCGAAAAGAAAAAGCTACCGATTACAAACAAACAAAGAATGTAATCAAGCAAGCATTTAAGTACGCCCCGTATAGCAAAAAAAAGAACATCAGCTGGTTCATGATTTACGTAAATCCAATGAATATATTGCTGATTTAGCTATCGTCTATGAGAAAAATAACGAAGATTATCGGACATATATTGTTAACAAAGGTGCAGATACACGATGATAATCATTCATACCAAGGCTTAGCATTAGCCCCAGTATCCGTCTTACCTGCGTATCAAAATCAAGGTGTCGGTAGTGCATTAATAAATAATACGTTGCAAACGGCGCAGCAGTTAAACCATGCTGTCGTTATTGTCATGGGCCATGCTACGTATTACCCAAGATTTGGCTTCGAACTAGCATCGAAGTACAATATTGCGGCCCCGTATGAATGAAATGTATATGGTTAAAGAACTGAAAAAAGGTGCTTTGGAGGAAATTTAAGGTGTGGTGGAGTACTCACCTGTATTTTTAGCATAATACCAGTGGAGGAAAGCGAGACAAAAGTATTTTAGATAAAGAAGCATCCGAACGATTATCAACATTGTTCGGATGATTTTGTTCAATTTTAAGCTTGTCCGTAACTTCATCAGAGCAACACGATTCGTGATGGTCCAGGGCTTACCTGAAAATAGCTGATGATATGCCCGCAGAAGCATGCCGTAGTTCAGACAATGCATTCATTCACCAATTACGTTATTTTATTTTAAAGGAATTTAGTGATTTAGGTCGAAATGGTAAGGAAGTAGTTTTTTGGGAGGGGTGTTTGTTGAACCGGTTAAATTTAGTCACATTGGGTGTTCAAAATATGAAAGAGTCGTTACAGTTTTATCGTGATGGTTTAGGGTTTGATGTAGTCGTCCATGGCGATGAAGCAAATCCAGAAGTCGTTTTCTTTAATAACGCAGGTACCAAAATATCGTTATTTCAGATTGATCATTTAGTGAATGATATTGATGAAAAAAATCCGCCAGCAGTTGGAAACGGATTTTCGGGGATTACGTTGGCGTATAATGGGAAAACAAAGCAAGAGGTCGATGATGTATTTGCAGTGGCAGAACAGGCTGGCGCTAAGATTATTAAAGCCCCTGAGAAAGTATTTTGGGGAGGGTATAGCGGATATTTTCAAGATCCCAATGGCTTTTATTGGGAAGTTGCTTACGGAGACATGTGGGAATTTGATGAAAACGAAATGTTAATTATAAAAGAGTAAGCGATATATTTAATGCTATGTATGGTTAATAGAAGTCCTATATGAGGGACTTCTATATTTATCAGAAGTGGTTTTTACGTTGAAAGTGGTTATTGAGGAATTCGTATTAGATGGTTTCCTTATTTAGTTTTTTGGCAACTTGTTTTCCATTTATGAATACTTCGAATACCAGTATGACGATATTAATCATTCGCTTCATAATTAACCTCCTCGATATATGATAGTCTAATTATAACTGTATGGAAGTGTATTACCTATCTATGTACATGACATAACCTTACAAAGATGCAAGCCAATATTTTTAAAGTTGTTGTAAACCGATTATATTCTTGCCTGCTTTTGTCATTTTTATTTACATTATGTCTTATTTTATTCGAATGGAATTGACAATTTGTCTAATGCTTCAAGTTTAACGAATAGATATACTATAAATAAATTGAAAATATGAATTTTTATAACGATTAGATAAAAATTTAGGAGGTGAATTGGGGTGAGAAAGAAGAAGTATGTAGAAGACACTCGATATAAAGTAGCTCATAGAGAAGCACTGATTGGATGCGGATTAGCAATTATTAATATTCTATGGTGGTACGGATTCGCATATGGTCTTGGTTCTAAGCCACCTGAAGAGTACACATATATTTTAGGGTTTCCTGCATGGATCTTTTTTAGCTGTATTGTCGGTTTTCTAGTTATGGTGTTACTGGTATTTATCGTTGTGAAATTTGTTTTAGTAGATATGCCGCTGGAAGATACTGAAGAAGAGGAAGAGGTGCACTCTGCATGAATTGGGAAGTAGTTACACCATTACTCGTTTTTCTATTGATTGTATTCTTTGTCGGAATCTGGTCTAATCGAAAAATGGCGAAATCAGATTCTTTCTTAAGTGATTATTTTCTAGGTAGTAGAGAATTTGGAGGGATCGTCTTAGCAATGACGATGGTAGCAACTTATGGCAGCGCTTCCAGTTTTCTTGGTGGACCAGGTGCAGCTTATTCCATAGGGTTTGGTTGGGTGCTTCTAGCCATGACCCAAGTAGCTACAGGTTATTTTGTACTGCTTGTTTTAGGGAAAAAGTTTGCTATTGTGACTCGAAAATTTCAAGCAGTAACATTAATTGATTTTCTCAAAGAACGCTATAAAAGTAAGGCGGTTGTACTATTATCCGCTGGAAGTATTATCGTATTTCTGTTTTCTGCAATGGCAGCTCAATGGGTGGGTGGTGCTTATTTAATTCAATCTCTAACCGGATTATCGTATACCGCTGCCTTATTCATATTTACCTTGTCTGTACTCATATATGTAACTATCGGTGGTTTTCGTGCAGTAGCTATCACCGATACGATTCAAGGCTTTGTAATGGTAGTCGGTACATTTATTTTATTAATTGCTGTCGTTGTTTCAGGAGGGGGTATTTCTGCTTTATTCGCAGATTTAGCAAGCGAGAATCCCAATCTCATTACACCTTATGGCCAGGATGGGCAACTAACAGCGTTATACATATCATCCTACTGGATATTAGTTGGTGTAGGGGTAGTGGCGCTACCACAAGTTGCTGTAAGAGCAATGTCTTATCGTAATGCCAAATCGATGCATCGGGCAATCCTTATAGGAACAGTAGTCGTCGGGGTTATTATGTTAAATATGCATCTTATTGGCGTATTTGCAAGGCCGATCATGCCGGGAATTGAAGTGGCCGATCAGGTTATCCCGATGATAGCGTTAGAAGTATTGCCGCCATGGATTGCGGGGATTGTACTGGCAGCTCCATTGGCTGCTATGATGTCTACCGTTGATTCGCTCCTATTACTTGTTAGCTCCTCCGTGGTGAAGGATGTTTATATGAATTATATCAAGCCTACTGCATCAGATAAACAAATGAAGAATATCAGTATGGGATTTACCGGACTTCTTGGAATAGTAGCCTTCCTATTGGCTATACAACCTCCTGAATTACTTATCTTTCTAAATTTATTTGCATTTGGAGGGTTGGAGGCTGCATTTATTTGGCCATTAGTGATGGGGCTTTATTGGAAATATGCCAATAAACAAGGTGCTATTGCCTCAATGATAGTAGGAATAGGCACATATATTGTTATTCATTTTTATAACCAAGCATACGGCGATTTACTAGGTGTTCATACAGTTACCTTACCTGTAATCCTATCATTTATTGCTTTTATTGTCTTTAGTCTTTTATTTAAAAAAGAAGCGTATGAATTCCCTGCAACTTCATTAAAAAATGCATAAGGAGAGGCTTATAATGAAAATTGTCCAATCAAAACAAGTGAAAAGAGACACAGAACGTGCTATATCATTGACGCAAAAACTTGTGCGTATTCCTAGTGTATATCGACCAGATAAACCAAATGGCAATGAAGAACAAGTTGCTCAGTTTGTAGCTGCCTACTTAAAAGAAATTGGAATCGATGTATATGTGGAGGAAGTTGCACCAGGACGTCCAAATGTAATTGGGATTGTTGATTCTGGTAAACCTGGTAAAACATTGTTGTTTGAAGGGCATACTGACGTAGTAACAGAAGGGGATCCATCGAGTTGGAATTATCCGCCTTTCGGTGCTGAAATTGTGGATGGAAAAATGTATGGAAGGGGAACGAATGATACAAAGGGTAATCTCGCCTGTATGATTACCGCGGTTCAGTCGATAATTGAAGATCAGGAACATTTTAATGGGAAGATCATTCTATGTATTCCTGTTGATGAGGAGAGTTTAATGCTTGGTATTAAACATTTTATTAATCAGGGCTGGGCTGATGATGTCGATGGTGCAATTATTTGTGAACCAGAAGAAAATCAAGTATGTATTGCGCAAAGAGGTGCTTTACGCCTGAAGGTTACGGTTCATGGAAAAATGGCTCATGGTGCCATATCTTGGAGTGGTATTAATCCAAATTGGCGAATGGCAAAACTAATTACAGCGTTAGAACAATTAGAAAAAGAAGAGCAGGACATTCATGGTGAACACCCCTATTTAAGATGGCCAAGTATAACGCCAACAATTCTACAAGCACCGGTTACAGGAGATGCCCAAATTAATGTAATCCCAGAAAGTTGTATGGTTACCTTGGATATTCGAACTGTACCAAATCAAGACCATCAAGAACTACTTCAGAAAATTGACCACATATATGCAAAGTTGAAAACACAGGATACACATTTTTCGGCAGCCTATGAGATTATCGAAGATCGTCCTGCTACAGAGACAGATAAAGGAAATCCCGTAGTTACTGCTGTCTGTCATGCTGTAGAAAAGGTCTTACATAAAAAGCCAACCTTTAATGGTGTTCCTGGAGCGACGGATGGAACATTTTTGCATATACATGGCGTTCCAATTGTAACCATTGGAGCTGGGGATCGAGATATTCCGCATCAAATTAATGAATATGTTGACATCGAAGAATTAGGGGAGACAACGCAGATTTATCGAACGGCCGCTTTACAATTTTTAAGGGAAGAAGGGGATTAAGTGAGTAAAAAAATCGCAGTTATTCCAGGTGACGGTATTGGTATTGAAGTTATGAATGAAGCATTAAAACTCATAGAGGCGATTAATGAACATGATTCATTTCAAATCGAATACGATGTCTTTGATTGGAATTCAGATTACTATTTACAGACAAACCGAATGATGCCGAAGGATGGTTTAGAGCAACTGCAGCATTATGACGCTATTCTTTTTGGTGCGATTGGGGACGAACGAGTTCCGGATGATATTACAATTTGGGAAATGATTATGCCAATCCGTAAATCTTTTCAGCAGTATGTAAACTTCCGACCAATTAAATTATTAGATGGTATAGATAATCCATTACGTCATCATGTGAATAAACCAATTGATTTTGTATTGATAAGGGAAAATGCGGAGGGGGAATATTCCAATGCTGGAGGGAGGATGTTTGAAGGAGAGAATAGGGAGTTGGCAATTCAGAATAGTGTAATGACAAGGCAGGGAGTTACTCAGGTCGCAGAATTTGCTTTTTCCTATGCAAACAAACATGGCCTTAAAAAATTGACGAATGCTACGAAATCAAATGCAATTATCCATTCCATGAAATTCTGGGATCAAACGATTGAAAGCGTAGCTGAAAAATACCCAACTATCAATTATGAGAAATATTATATTGATGCATTAGCTGCTTATTTTGTCCAAAGACCTTATGATTTTAATATTGTTTTAGCTTCTAATCTGTTTGGTGATATTTTATCTGATCTTGGGTCTGCCATTGTAGGTGGATTGGGGATTTCCCCATCAGCAAATATCAATCCTGAAGGGAATTACCCTTCCATGTTTGAACCTGTACATGGTTCAGCTCCTGATATTGCGGGAAAAGGAATTGCTAACCCCATTGCTCAGATTTGGTCATTAGCATTAATGTATGAGCAATTTGATAGGCAAGATATCCATGATAAGATTCTCGCCGGTATTCAAAACGTAGTATCTACCAAGAAGGTCATTACACCAGATATGGGGGGGACAGCAACCACAAATGAAGTAGGAGATGCAATAATTAACAAATTGTATAAAAAGTAGGTGAATCTATGTCATTTCAAGGACGAACGATTATCGTAACTGGAGCAGGAGGGGGAATGGGGCGAGCTTTCGCCGATTTACTATTAAATGAAGATGCCAATGTCGTAGGTTGTGACCTTCATCTAGACAACGATCGCTATCAAGCAATTGGTAATTTTCTAGCTGTGCAAGGAGATCTCTTGCAGGAGGGCATGATAGAAGATGTACTAAAAGAAACTACCGAAGCGTTTGGAGAAATTGACGGATTAGTTAATTTTGCTGGTACTGCACAGGCGGCATCCCCTATCGAAGAAGTATCCTTAGCGGAATGGCATCGAATTATGAATATGAATATGACGATGACATTTTTAACTTGTCAAGCAGCTGCTAGCTATATGAAAAAGAGAAAACGAGGTTCAATTGTGAATATAGGATCAGTATCTACAACTAAACCAAGAACAGGTTTACAAGCCTATATTGCGTCAAAAGGTGCAGTTGAATCATTTACAAAGGCATTAGCACTAGAACTTGCGCCGTACCATGTCAATGTAAATATCGTCCACCCTGGACCATCGGATACAGGAATGCTTGGTAAATTTACCAAGGCGGGTGGAGATGTGGAACAATCGAAAAGGCAAGTATTTGAGCAGAGTGTTCCTTTAGGAAAATTATTACAACCGGTCGATATCGCACATACCGTGAAATTCTTATTATCAGATGAGGCAGCTATGATTACCGGTAGTGTTGTTCATGTTGATGGCGGTAGAAATATATAGCTGATGTGGGGGAATATAGGTGTGAAGAATTTAAAAATGTATATTAATGGAAATTGGCGAGAGAGTATAAGCGAGCAATTGATTGAGGTGAAAAACCCTGCTAATGGAGAAGTAATCGCTACGATTCCACGAGGTCAAAAGGGAGATGTAGATTTAGCAGTACATGCTGCCCAACAGGCATTTGAAAAGGAGGCGTGGTGGAAAGTAAAACCTCATGAACGTGGTGATATTCTTTATCATATTGCAGAAATGATTAAAAAAGACCGAGATGAACTAGCAGCATTGGAAACAATTGATGTTGGTAAACCATTATCACAAGGATATGCTGATATTGATGCAGCAATTCGTTATTTTCAGTTTTATGCTGGTGCAGCCGATAAAGTGATGGGAGATACCATCCCTATTGAGTCAGGAATAATCGATTATGTTGTTCGTGAACCAATTGGAGTAACTGCCCATATTGTACCTTGGAATTATCCCATCCAGATTCTCTCGCGGAGTGTTGCAGCTGCAATTGCGATGGGCAATACAGTCATTGTAAAAAGCGCGGAGGATACACCGATGACTGCTATGAAGATTGCAGAATATTTTCATGACGTCGGTTTACCTGATGGCGTGTTTAATCATATTACGGGATATGGGAATGAAGCCGGTGCAGCATTATCTTCGCACTCATTAATTAACCATTTAACTTTTACTGGATCCGTTGAAACAGGGATTGCAGTAGCAAATGCAGCAAACAAAAATATTGTACCAGTGACACTAGAACTTGGTGGAAAATCACCAAATATTGTATTTTCTGATTGCGATCTAGATAAGGCAGTAGAAGGTGTCACTCGAGCAATCATTCAAAACGCAGGACAAACTTGTTCTGCGGGTTCTAGGTTGCTAATTGAATCCTCATTTAAAAACCAATTTATTGAAAGGTTACTGGAACGTTTTCAAACGTTAACCATTGGCCCAGGAATCAAGGACATGGATATTGGACCGATATTAAATGAAAAGCAGTTTAAGCGTATTCAGTCCTATTTAACGCTGGCAAAATCAGAAGCATCCATTTTAGTAGGTGGAAAACAGGTAACCATTGAAGGAAATGAAGGTGGCTTTTACATGGAGCCAACTATTATTGATCAAGTTCAAGAAAATAGCAAGCTTGCTCAGGAAGAAATATTTGGTCCGGTTATTAGCGTGTTTACATTCAATGATACGGAGGAAGCATTAGCTTTAGCAAATAGTACCGAATACGGACTAGTCACGGGTTTATGGACAAAGGATATCAGTAGGGCTCACTATTTGGCAGATCGTATTCAGTCCGGACAGATTTTTATAAATAATTATGGAGCCGGTGGCGGGATTCAAATGCCATTTGGTGGGTATAAGAAAAGTGGGTTTGGCAGAGAAAAAGGGTGGATTGCTTTATATAATTATACGCAAGTTAAAAATGTCGCTATTAAATATATGTCATAAGGACGGGGAAGAGACCGAAGTGATTTAGGTGAAAAATCCGAACTTTGATCCGAGTATACGCAGTTACAATCGGATCCTGGTTGGGATTTTTATTCGTTTTTTTTAAAAAGATGAATTACTATTACGGAAAGCAATGAATAAAATGGTTATTAATAGAGAATGAAAGCATGACTCCTGCGGGGACAGTACAAGTAGTAGTGATGCTTCAATCCGGGAGTGATTTTTCTTACTCGGGTTAGCTGAGACCGTTCCCGCGGAAAGCATGCCATCGGTTTAACGAATAAAATGGTTCTGTCGGTTTGGGACACTCAAGTTCCCCTACCCTTATTTGAATTTATCAAATTCGCATGGTTTACCTTTAACCCAGTCTAATTGATGATCTGAAAGATTCATAACAATACTAAAAACCGTTTCCACCTTGTCTGGTTCTGCTTGATTTGGATCATTATGACGACAAATTGAATTAGGATAATTTTGGTGATCAGCTAGCCAATGGAAAAGGGTAGCTTGATTTATTTGTCCGGTTTGATGCGTATCCAGCAGCTTTACAGCAGTATGTAATCGCTGATACGAGTCAGGCTTTGTTATCTCATCCATATCTTGTTTCATTGGTTCCGAACAAATATGGTTCGTGTGTTGAAGCATTCCGAATCTCGGCCGGATCTTGGCTGTGTGAACTGGGGATACTTCCATACTAACCAATTCTTCTGAATTTGATGCGATAAAAAAATGAGCCGCTGAGGCTATTTGATTATCATCGACTTTTGAAATGGCTTCATCAAATGTTCTTGAATCAAGGATAGCTCTTAATCCAAGATGAATTGGTAGTTTTGGTTGCCATTGATTTGTTTTTAATGCATTCAAACAGACACCAATTCCTGCACTATTACATCCTATTTTTCCAATAATTCCTGCTTCTGTAATCATCTCAATGGTTGGGAGAGATGATTGCTGAATTTCGAGGTGAATAATCGAATCAGCTTGTGACTCCTTCCAATCCCAGTTTTGCGCTAACCAAGTCTTTTTTGTTTTTGGCTTTGATAGAGCAAATGAAGTACAGCCATCAGGAGAGGTAAGTAAAGCTATCTCACTGCGGGTATTTAGAGCAAGAATATCTTCAAAAGCTACTCCTGCTCCATTTGCAATCCCAGTCATTTCTTCTAAATAGTGTGGATAATTTTTCTTGATGGCAGGTACATGTAATAACGCCTTTGTACATGCTTCGTCCCAAGTCATTCCTGCATTTTCGCTAAACATTTTTTCATAGGTTTTAAGGCTATTATTGATTGAGTTCGTAGCTGTTTTGCCATGCTGATAACCGATTTCGTAAGAGGTCCCAACTAGTGTACCTTATTCTGTTTATTCATGTACTGCTTCCTTTTGATAGACCAGTTCTCCATCAATCATCGTCCATTCCACTTGTGCGTTTAGTAAATCATCCATCTCGCAATCCAATAGGGAACGATCGAAGAGCACGAGGTCAGCTAATTTTCCAGGTTCAATGCTTCCTTTGATATCTTCTTCAAATGAAGCATATGCTCCATTAATTGTATACATACGGATGGCTTCCAGAAGAGTAATTCGTTGATTTTCTCCAATTACTTGGCCGTTCTGAGATTGCCGGGTCATTGCTGTATGAATGCCTCGCAGAGGATTAAAATCGGTAACAGGACAATCCGAAGCAATTGCTGCAGGAATCCTTGCATCTAGATAATCTCCTAAAGGATACATTTGAGCAGCACGTTCTCCGTAGTTTTTAACGTATCCATCACCATATTCATAATGAAATGCCGGGTTTGGAATGGGAATAACCCCTTGCTCTTTCATTCGCTTAATTAAATCAGGGCTCGCGATGCCAGCATGTTCAATCCGATGGCGAGGATTGCTTCTTGGGTACTGTTCAGATGCCCTTTCAATCGTCGTAAGCAACATATCTATAGCAGCATCTCCTTGAGCGTGTGCAGTAATCTGCCAGCCTTTTTGATGGGCAGGAATGAGTAATTCATCTACTTGTTCTTGTGTGAAATAATAAACTCCGAAGTTACTAGGGTCACTTGTGTAAGGTGACCTTGTCCACACAGTTGGACCGCTACTGCTTCCATCTAAAAATAGCTTAGCAGGACCGATTCGGAATTTATTGTCTCCTAGTCCTGTGAATATACCGGAAGCAACCATATGCTTCACGATGTTCTCGGCACCACTTAGCGCACCTACCATTGCATACACACGTTGTTTGATTACATTTGTTTTTGCATCTTGTTGTAACATACGAAGATTCTCTAACCCATAACCAGTAGCATCATGAATGGAAGTGATCCCTTTGGCAGCAAATTGTTTTGAAGCAACTGCATGTGCTTTGGTCATTTCTTGCTCGGTAAATGAGGCGATAGAAAATAGCTTCATGTGAGCATTTTCAATCATTGTTCCAGTAAGTTCACCAGATTCATTTTTCTCAAATCGCCCCCCAGATGGGTCAGGGGTGCGTTTGTTAATACCAGCTAAGTCTAAAGCATAACTGTTAACAACAGAGATGTGACCACAAGTGCGGGCTATTAAAATAGGATGCTCTGAAGATATCGTATCTAATTCTTCCTTGGTAGGCAGTCGTTGGTCTTCCATTGTTTGCTCATTATATCCCCATGCTCGAATCCACTCTCCTTTAGGAGTTAGTTGTACTTGCTCTTTCAATTTATCCAGTAAATCGGAAATAGATTTTATTTGTTCACTTTTACAGGAAATCGAAAGCTCATTGGTTCCGTACATCGTAATATGAAGATGAGAATCAATAAATCCTGGTATTACGGTTTGACCTTGTAGATCAATGACCGTACTTGTATCATCTTGTAAGCGTAGAATCTGCTCATTCTTTCCTACAGCGATGATCTTATTTCCCTCAATAGCAATCGCTTCTTCAATTTGATTTTGCTCATTTACGGTAAAAATCTCACCGTTTATATAGATTTGCTTGTTCATCACAATTCCTCCTTACCTATGCTGAAGTTTCTGGCATTTTCTTAACATGTTCATCTTCATATAATTCTTCATATCGATCTGGAAAAAAACGTTCAATTGTAGCCTTAGAAGCAGGTTTGGTAACGAGTGAGACTAGTACAAATACAGATGTATTGATTAGCAAACCCCAAATGCCTGCATGAACGCCTAATGGGTGGGTAATAACGAAAGAAAATAGTACAGTAACTACAAAACCTGCAAATAACCCCCAGAATGCACCGTATTTTGTAGCCCTTGGCCAAAAGAACATCCCAATAATTGATGGAAAAGCTTGGCCAATGAATCCATAGCCGATTAATAAAATATATACAAGACTAGCAGGTTCCATTATGGAGATGGGTGCTATAATAAAAGCCATAATGGGGAAAATTAATCGTCTTGTCCATTTTCCAGCAGTAACCTCATCCCATTTAAATAAAGGCTGTAAAACGTCCTTGCTGTAGCTGAGAGCTGTTGCATGTATACAAGGTTCGCTGGACGACATTGCTGCCGCTAAAGTACCTGCACCTAGTAACCCAGCGACAACTACTGGCATATTATCAACAGCCATTTGAATGGCAACCGTATCAGGATTATTCAGGTTAGGGTACATGAAGATACCAATAAATCCAACGGCAATCATAGGTATAAGCACAATATAAAACGTTGGCAACAAAGTAGCTGCACGTTTAATAGATTGTTTAGAAGCGGCTCCCATCCATTGAATCCAATGGGTTTGCCAAATAGAAAAAACCGAGATTAATATAGAAGTAGTCCAAAAAGTAACATTCATGTCTCCTAATCCACCAGGTAACGTTAAAAATTCAGGAATATCAGCTTGAACACGTTCAAATATTGGTCGAAAAGAATACCCTCCGGTGAATTGATTGGTTGCCCATAGGCCAACGAACCAAGAAACGACGAACATAAGCCCACCTTGGAAGGCATTGGTGATACCGATAGCTTTTAGGCCACTTCGATAAAGGTAAATAGATATCACACCTAAAGATAAAAACACTCCTACCCATGTTGGGATCATTCCATAGCTCATCACATTAAGTATATAAGCAGCGCCAGTGGTTTGAAGTACAGCATAAGCTAGCACGCCGATAGAAGTGACGATGGATGCTAAACCTCCTAATGGTTTGCTCTCATAACGATCGGAGATAGCAGCAGATTGGGTAACATATTTGTATTTATTACCTAATTCCCAAACCTTTGGTCCAAAATACCATGCGATAACCCCCATATAGGTTAAATATACGACCACGTATAAAGCGGGAACTCCTTTAGAATATGCCCAGCCGGGTGAACCCATGAAGGTGTAAGCACTAACCCCGCCGGCAGCAATTAACAAATACATGGTTATCGGTCCCATGCTTCTACTTCCGACACCCCAATTTTCTGCATTATTCATATCTTTTCCCTTGCCTGCTGTATATCCAAGTAAAACGGCAATAATCATATATGAAATGGTAATGAGCAGTGGTATATACATGGTCATTATTTAACCCCTCCTATCTTATTAATGAACCATAAGGTAGAAGTAGTGATAACGATAATAACGATAGACCATACCATGAGCATTGGCATCCCGAAGACGATCGTTTCCTTGTTGAAGAAAGGTATTACCGGCCAGCTGCCGAGAATGATTACGAAAACAATCAAGGCTAAACTGATCCACCCTTTTCTCGTTTTCGGTAACATAAAAGTAGATTTCATAAAACAACACTCCTCAATTGAATTGTAATTTATTACCTTTATTTCCTGTAACAAGCCAATCAATCATTGGATAACCGAGGGTTGTATTATAGTTTATAGTAATTAAAGAATAGATTCTTTTATCAGAATGTTAAAAAATTAATTGCTGTATTTTACTTATTGTCCAAATAATGTCGATTCTTTAATATATAATAAGCCTTTATTGCTGTTTCGATGGCAAGGCGTTTAACAGGATCCATAAAGTCCTTTCCTATATATTGCTCAATCTTTCTTAATCGATGGTAGAGTGTTTGTCTTACAATAAATAACTTCTCTGCTGCTTCCTTTTTTGAGCCTCTGCATGCTAAATAAACTTCTAGGGTTTTAAGAAGTTCACTGTCTGAATTTTCATCAAGGAAAATTAATTCACCTATATAGTCATTTATAAAAAGTTGTAATTGTTTGTCTTTTTGTAAAGGTAGTAAAATCTGATAGATACCTATTTCATCATGAAAATAAGTAGTGCTTAGTTGTTGTTTATTTAAATAAATGACATCGTTTGCTTCGGCATACCCCTTAGAAATATGACTTACATTTTGGTGCAGCCCACTTATCCCTATATACGTTATTTTATTATTTAATAATGTTGCGGATAATAGATTCTTGGTTACCTGTAAAAATTGTTTGGTACTTTTATTAACATGTGTCTCCGCTATAAATGAACAAATAATTGCTATTTCATCTTTTCTAACTGAAACGGCAGGAAAATATCCGGCATGTTTAAATAGGGATCGAATCAAAATGGTACGTTGAATTTTAATTTCTTCCCAATTATCTTCACCTATAACAGAATCTGGAGATTCCGTTTTGATGATAAAAACCCGGAAGTATAAATTTGTACTTGCAACGGGGAGGAATGTGTGTAGATCGCTTTGATTATAAGGTTTTCCCTGTAATAATGTCCGTACACATTCGTCTTCTGAATTTAGCTTTCTTTCTTCGATGGTGCGATTTCTTAATAGGATTTGGGCGATCGCTAATGAGGCTCGGTCCAACACAGATAGCAAGAATTCTTCGTTTAGATTCTTGGTTATGTTTAAACATAAGTAACCCCAGATCTGTCCTAATCCAAATACTGGCGCAATGGCGAATGTTTCATTATAAATAGAAATAATTCCAGATTGTCGTTTGTTTGTTAATTTCGTAGATATATAGGATAGAATGTTTTCTTGATCTATTTTAGATTCTGGAGGATAATAATACGATTTTGAGTCTTCAAGTAAACAGAGGGAATGTTGGCCAAAATAATGATGTAATGCTTGTAAGATTTTTAATATACCATTTGGCGCTAAAGAAAGTTCATTAAATTTATGGGTTAATGTGCTTAGTTGATTTAACATTTGGTGATGCTGGTTAATTAGCAAGCTGTGCAAATCTTGTGTGATATCGACGAATCGAACGACCTCTTCAAAAATGATGATTGGAAAGGCATGTTTATCTGCAAATCTCTTAATATCCGTAGAAATTGTTTTGAAATAGGGCCCTTTCTCAATACATATTCCTGCTACATCTTTTTGCAATAATCGCTCATAGGTTGTTGTTGCACAATTGTCGAGTTCAAGGTTAATTCCAGTTGTAAGTATTAACTCGGATCCATTAATTAGTGAATCAAATGCTTCTGTCTCTAGGATATGTGTCCACTTTATTTGTCGTTTTAAACCAGTTTCTCCAGCTACAACTTTCGCGTTCTTGAATAGATCCCTTGTCAGGACGTCACCTACCGTTAACTCAAATTCACTTATCAACAGACATTCCTCCATAACGTCAAAGTAAAATGAAAATTATTTAACAGATTGTAAAATGATAATATTAAAAATTATTTGTAAAATACAATTATGTAGCAAAGTCAAGAGGGTGTCAAATCCAATCGTAATTGTCTCTGGCCCAGTTATAACAACGATTTCATTTTTATTTGACACGTACAATTTAAGGTTTGGTAAAGATACACAAATTGTAAATAAGAAGGAGAGATGTGTGAATGAAAGCGGTGAGAAATCAAGGGAAATCTATTTTAGAAAAAGATCAAGAAAACGTATGGCATCATATTTCAAAATACAACGACAAATCACATCCACTTATTGCGAAGGAAGCTAAGGGTTCATGGATTATTGATTATCAAGGGAATAAATATTTGGATGGGATGTCTGGATTATGGTGTGTAAATGTTGGTTATGGAAGAGAAGTCCTTGCCAAGGCAGCTTATGAACAAATGAACCAAATGGCTTATATGTCAATGACTCAAAGCCATATACCTGGAATTGAACTTGCGGATAAGTTAAATGAGTTATTAGATGATGATTATATGTTCTTTTATTCAAATAGTGGTTCAGATGCCAATGAAGTAGCGTTCAAAATAGCTCGGCAATACCATGAACAAAAAGGGGACACATCAAGATATAAAATAATTTCACGGTATCGTGCATATCACGGCAGTTCCATGGGGGCATTATCAGCAACAGGTCAACCATTACGCAAGTATAAATTTGAACCGTTAACTGCAGGATTCTTACATGTGGCCCCACCAGATAATTATCGAAAACCCGACCACTTATCCATTGAGGAATATAATTTACAACAGGCAAAAGCAATTGAAGATACAATAATTTGGGAGCAGGAAGAGACAATTGCAGCTGTCATTATGGAACCAATAATCACAGGAGGAGGCATATTAATCCCGGATCCTGTTTATGTCAAGGCTGTTCAAGATATTTGCAGGCGTCATGGAGTTTTACTAATCATTGATGAAGTAATTTGTGGTTTTGGTAGAACTGGGAGAATGTTTGGGCATATGAATTATGATATTAAGCCAGATATTATTACAATGGCAAAAGGGTTAACAAGTGCTTATCTCCCTTTATCTGTGACTGCCGTTCGCAAAGATATATATGAAGTTTTTACAAATGAATCAGCCGATAATTATTTCCGTCATGTGAATACATTCGGAGGGAATCCTGCAGCATGTGCAGTCGCTTTAAAGAATATTGAAATCATGGAAGAAGAAAATTTAACCAGTCAATCAGCGGTCTTGGGCGAACATTTGAAAAATGAACTACAGGAGCTGAACAATCACTCATATGTAGGAGATATAAGAGGAATCGGGTTATTGCTGGGAATAGAACTGGTGGAAGATAAAACATCGAAACAGCCAGCAAAGCCAGAACGTGTTGCAAAAATTATTAAAGAATGTAAAGATCATGGTTTAATCATTGGTAAGAATGGAGATACCGTAGCAGGTTTTAATAACATTATTACACTCTGTCCTCCCCTTTCAATAACGGATGATGAATTAGAGTTTATGATAGCAATTATCAAACAGGTCTTTGAAGCAAATGAAACAAGTAAACTTTAAAATTCTATAAAAAAACGATAGTATATGTATAATATGAATTTTTTAATAAGTATGAAATAGGAGGCATTCCATGACGCAAACAACAAGTAAAACGCTAAAAAACTTCGTTGGAGGTATTTGGATCGAGGCATCATCTAATCAAACCGAAAACGTTTTTAATCCAGCGACGGGCACGGTAATTGCCAATGTGCCGATTTCTACTCATGAAGATGTAAATCATGCAGTAGAAGCTGCATCTAACGCTTTTCAAACATGGAAGGAAGTACCTGTACCGAAGCGTGCACGAATATTATTTAAGTATCAGCAGTTACTTGTAGATCACTGGGATGAACTTGCTGAAATTATTACCATTGAGAATGGGAAAAGCTTCAAGGAAGCACAGGGGGAAGTACAACGAGGAATTGAAAATGTTGAGTTTGCAGCTGGTGCACCATCATTAATGATGGGAGAACAATTACCAAGTATTGCCAATGGGCTTGAATCAGGGGTATATCGTTACCCGATCGGAGTTGTAGGTGGAATAACTCCTTTCAACTTTCCTATGATGGTACCATGTTGGATGTTTCCAATGGCTATTGTTACTGGGAACACATTTGTATTGAAGCCATCAGAACGTACTCCTTTATTAGCTAACCGGCTTGCAGAATTAATTGCAGAAGCTGGTTTACCAAATGGAGTGTTAAATATCGTACACGGTGCTCATGATGTGGTAAATGGATTATTAGATCATCATCAAGTTGCTGCTATATCTTTTGTCGGTTCCCAACCAGTTGCTGAGTATGTCTACAAGCGTGGTACCGATAATCTGAAACGTGTGCAAGCATTAGCTGGTGCTAAAAACCATTCGATTGTTTTACAAGATGCGAATTTAGACAATGCTAGTACACAAATTCTTAATGCTGCTTTTGGATCAGCTGGAGAAAGATGTATGGCTGCTTCGGTTGTGGCAATTGAGGATTCAATTGCAGATGCATTTATTGACGAATTAGTCCAAAAAGCGAATGAAATACAAATCGGTAATGGGCTTGATGATGGAGTGTTTTTAGGTCCGGTCATTCGTGAGCAACATAAGGAGCGCACGCTTCAGTATATCCAGTCAGGAGAGGCAGAAGGTGCAAAAATGGTGCGAGATGGTAGAAATGATATTGAAGCACAACGTGAAGGCTACTTTGTAGGTCCTACCATCTTTGATCAAGTTACAACAGAAATGAAAATATGGCAGGATGAAATTTTTGCACCCGTATTATCGATCGTTAGAGTAAAGGATTTAGATGATGCAATTCGTGTTACAAATCAATCTCCATTCGCTAATGGGGCGTGTATTTTTACAGGTGATGGAGGAAGTGTCCGTCAATTCCGTGAAACAATTGATGCTGGTATGCTTGGAGTTAATATTGGTGTGCCTGCACCTATGGCGTTCTTTCCATTCTCTGGATGGAAACAATCCTTCTATGGTGATTTACATGCAAATGGCAAGGATGGATTGCATTTCTATACAAGAAAAAAAGTAATTACTACAAGATGGGTATAATAGAGAAGGTCAAGGCGAAAGGAGCTTAGATCAAGCGTAATCCAAACTATTATCTGCATATACGAAGGTATATTCGGATCGTGGTTTGGATTTTTTTGTTCGTATTATGAAAGGGTGTTTGCATTCGACGGAATGGAAGTGCTAGACTTCGAAGAGCTACTCGGGTAAGTATTTTTTGCTTACCCGATTTAGCTGCACCCGTAGAAAAACAGAGGGGGTTAGATTGCCGTTAAAGAATGAACGGAGGATTCGAATTAGAGCTACTGGTTTTTGTGAGTCTCAATCACTTCTATCTTGGTTGTAAATAGTCCAAGAAAATGTGTTTGAGAATCGTTAATTGTTTATCGGCAGATAGATCACCTTTTAACAAGGGAATACGTTCATATAATAGAAGTTTCCTTGAAAACAAGCCAAAGGTATTGGTTATAGTTGTTAATACATCATGGACTGAAATATCCGTACGGATAGACCCGTCTTGCTTTCCCTCTTCGATAATGGCTGCCAATATGGAAGAAATTTTAGCCTGAGACGTGTTATAGGCTTTGATATCTTCGAGTGGTTCCGATTGTAAGGATGCATAGCTTTTAAAAACTTCCAGCAGTTGAGTGTTTTCCAATTTCTCATATTGAATTTCCGATGTAAAAAAATCGAACATGGCCTCCAATTTTTCTATACAAGTTCCATTCATACTAGCAAATGATTCAAACACTGGAATATACTTCTCTACAACAGTAATTGCTACAGCTACAATTAATTTTTCTTTTTTGGGGAAGTAACGAAACACTGTTGCTATACCAATATTTTCTTCATCAGCAATATCTTGCATGGTCGTGTTTTCAAACCCTTTTGCAGCGAAAACTTTTTCAGCTGCTTGGATAATATTATTTTTTCGTTTAAGCTTACCGTCTAAGCGTTCTTGTTTCCATCTATCTTGAGGATTCATATCCTAATCTCCTTATCCTTAGATGATCTCTTCTATGTATATCATTTTAAAATGTAGCAAACTAAATGCTATTCGTCAATTTGTTGGACTGGTTTGAGCAGTTTAATTGGCACCTTAGGATAATCGTATTACAATATAGTTATCGTGATGATAGTTAATCTATCATTAAATTATTTAAAAAGTGAGGTAAGAAAATGGGACGATTAGATAAAAAAGTCGCGGTCATCACCGGAGCAGGAAGTGGAATGGGGCGTGAAGAAGCACTCTTATTTGCTAAAGAAGGGGCGAAAGTGATTGCTTCTGATATTCAAGAAGATGCGGTAAAAGAAGTGGTAAAAGAGATAAAATCAAATGGCGGGGAAGCCTTGGCTTTAACTCATGATGTAACTTCTGAAAATGATTGGAAACATGTAATAAAGTCCACAATGGATGCTTTTGGGAAATTAGATGTGTTAGTTAATAATGCAGGAATTTCACAACCTGAACCAATGGAAGAATTAACGCTAGAACGTTGGCATCAAATTATAAATATAAATCTTACAAGCACATTCTTAGGAATAAAACTGGCAGTACCACATATGCGTGAAAATAAGGGCGGTTCAATCGTTAATATTTCCTCAATTGCAGGTTTAACTGGTAGTCAAGGAGCGGGCGCTTATACAGCTTCAAAAGGAGGCGTTCGAATGTTAACAAAAGCTGCGGCTGTTGATTATGGGAAGGATAATATTCGTGTGAATTCGGTACATCCAGGTTTTATTAAGACCCCAATGAGTGCAACGTTTTTTGAAAGAGAGGATATGAAACAATGGTTCCTTTCACAAACAGCATTACCACAATTGGGTAGGCCCATTGAAGTTGCCGAAGCAGTATTATTCTTAGCTTCAGATGCAGCATATCATATTACTGGTGTAGAATTACCTGTAGACGGTGGAGTCGTAGCAAAATAACAATACCATATTTGTTAAGGAAGGATTCCCATATGGGCAATCCTTTTTTTATGGGGATGTTGTTCAAAAATTTTCCCTTCCTCACGCCTATATGCATATAGTTTTAGTATAGGATAGTTATATTGGGAAGGGAATGAGTATATGTATTATTATGCACCATATTATATACCAAGCTATGTCTATTATGTACCAACGAGCTGGTTAGTAAGAGAGCTCCCTCCAGTTAATCCAGCGCATTTTTATGAATCGGCAAATGAAAGCTTAAAATTAATGGATGATGTGAAAATGGTTCTTGACAAATTATCTACGTCGAAAGAATTTGATGAGAAAGTAATGAAAGCAGCACAGGAGTCAAATAAAGCAGAAGTAAAACGATTGATTCAAACATTACACCTTACAGCCGATGTTGAAGTGGGATTTACCCCGGATGACTTACAACTGAAATTTAGTAAAAAGGCGCCGTCTACGAATCAAGATTGTTGTAAAATAAACATTTTCTTAAAATGGAGTTGAGGGATAAAAAGAAGCTGAACTGTGGAAATCAGCTTCTTCTTAATTCTATGTGCTTTGCAATAAATCCAGAAGAACAGTTGCAATAATCTTCCCTGCCGATTTAGGTGCTGTTTTACCCGGTAAACCCAACGCATGAAAAGTTGAGATTCCTCGTTTCAATGCAAAATCAAAATCCGTACCACCAGGCTTAGAAGCGAGGTCAATTAGCAGTACTGATGGAGACATAGCAGAAATAATTGACTGATCAACTACTTGAGAAGGAATTGTATTAATACAGATGGTCATTTGACCAATAGCTTTTTCGAGTTGATTCAGTGGAATAGCATGAAAGCCCATTTCTGTAATACGAGCAACTGCAGCTGAACTTCTAGCTGCCACCGAAACATTTGCACCGACAGCAGAAAAAACTCGAGCTACAGTTATTCCGACTCTTCCAAATCCTAATACACAAACATTAGCGCCATGTATCGTTTCATCCGATTGTTCAATGGCAAGTTTTAATGTACCCTCGGCTGTTGGAATTGAATTATAAATAGCTATATCGTCTCTGGCAAAAAGCTTTACTAACTTTCGATCTGTAACATCCGCTATTTGTTGTAAGTATTGGTTTGCCGTACCTGAATAAATAACACATTGTTTAGGTGTGCATGAAACAAGCTGTTCCGTAAGATAAACCTGCTTATCGGAATAGGTTACTTCTATTTTTCCTTTTAGATCCGTACCAGCTACAGGTAGAATAATTGCACGTAAACTAGAAAAATCCGCATTGTCTAAACCAACGTGTTGAATATTGGGTTCATTAAATGACAGTTGCTCATATCCAATTAATGAAATTCGTATCCCTGCTTTGGCTAAGGAATCAATGACATGTAAATACCTTTCATCCCCTCCTAATAACATTACATGCTTATTTGTATTCATAAAAAACACCTCTCTTATAAAATTCTAATTTCAAAATAAGTATCATAAAATAAATAAAAACAGAACGATGATGTAGTTCGTGATGTTTCATAAACTAATAGTCTCACTTTATTAGTTTACCAATGTACGATTGTCCCTTATGACAGTTTCTTTATAGGAGGTTTTATTATCTTAGAGCATACAATAATTTGTAGATGTGAAGAAGTCACATATGGAGAAATTATAACATCCATAGAGAATGGTGCGGGAACAATGAAAGCAGTAAAATTAGCAACACGTGCTGGTATGGGAATTTGTCAGGGAAGAACGTGCCGGCAAATCATTAACGATATCGTACAACAAGATCATGGTGAAGACGGTATTAACGTTATAGAACCATCGTATTCTACGATAATCCGTCCGGTCCGACTAGTTGATTTAGCTCGTCATCAGGAGGATGCTAAATGATGAGAATAGAAAAGCATCCAATATTAAAATCATTAGATCAGCAAGTAATAACGATTATTTATAATGGTGTTAAATATTCGGCATTTGAAAATGAATCGATAGCAGCCGCATTACTTGCAAATCGAATACGTACATTACGATATTCGGAGAAACATGATGAAGCAAGGGGCCTATACTGTGGGGTTGGCCATTGTTATGAATGTCGTGTCACAGTGGATGGTGAGCGAAGCGTACGCGCTTGTATGAAACGTGTGCAAAATAATATGTGTATTGAATCGCAGCGAGGTACAACGCTATGAGCTATGATCTAGTAGTAATTGGGGCTGGACCTGCAGGGATGAGCGCTGCAATAAAAGCAGCTTCGCATGGAGTTAATGTAGCCCTTATTGATGAACAACCTATACCTGGTGGGAAATTAAACGGCCAGTTACATCAAGATGGAAAAGGGGATTGGTGGATTGGTCAAGAGGTTGCTGAAAACTTGGCTAGTACCATTAATAAACTAAGTATCCCTTGTTTTTATGAAAGAGAGGTTTGGGGAATCGATCCAAACTGGAAAGTTATGTTAGATCAAGGTGAATTACTAGAAACGAAGAATATTATTTTAGCTACTGGCGCTGCGGAAAAGTCTGTCCCTGTACCAGGGTGGACAAAACCAGGAGTAATGACAATAGGTGCTGCTCAAGTATTAACTAATTTTCATCGAATTAAGCCTGGTGAAAAAGCAGCTATCATTGGAATAGATGCCTTGTCGTTAACGGTAGCACAGGCAATGAAATTAGGCGGGATAGATGTTGTTGGAATCTTTCTCTTTCCTCCTGAGTCAGGTATTGATTTAAAACCAAAACAAGTAATGAAGGAATTATCGAACCTTTCTCACTTAGCTCCAAATGTTTGGTTGAGAACGATGGGTAAATTGGTTCAAGGTAACAGAATACAGACAATTGCTACTGCATTGTATCCGAAAAGTGGAATGAAGATAGGGGGTGTCCCTATTTATCTAAAAAAAACAATTACGGACATCATAGGGAAAGATAAAGTGGAACAAATAAATATTGGATCCTATGATCATCGTGGTCGGATAAAGCGAAAGTCTCAAATAATAAATGTTGATTGTGTGTGTCTCTCAGGGGGGTTATATCCACTCTTAGATTTGGCGAAAGCTGTAGGATGCGCAACGAGTTATATTCCTTCTTTAGGAGGAGAAATCCCCTTATATAATGGAGAGATGGAAACGAGCCAACCAGGGATTTTTATTGCTGGAAATATTACTGGTATAGAAGGCGCAAAGGTAGCAATGGCACAAGGGGAACTTGCAGGTACTGCAGTCAGTTCAAAACTAGGAAAATTAAAGAGCAGTCGTAATATCCTTCGCAAAGCAAGAAAGCGAGTAGAGAATGAGAGGGACCGAGCTGTTTTCTCATTTCAAGCAAATATCGGGCAAGGCAGGGAAAAGGTGAAGACACTCTGGAAACAATTAGAATAGACGTATGGATGGGGGGATGATCATCATGGAAAGTGCTGATGCTATTGTCATTGGTGGAGGAGTAATTGGTACATCTATTGCGTATCATCTTGCTGCCAATAGGAAGGTGATCCTTCTTGAAAAAGGAGATATAGGAGCTCAGACTTCGGGGGCTTGTGATAAAGCCATTTTCCTTCAATCAAAGAAAGCTGATATTGCAGTGGAATTAGCACGACACAGTAGAAAACGTTTTGCATATCTTGAGCAAGAATTAGATGCACCCATTGATTTCAAACCGAGTGGAGGGATGGTAGTAATTAACAAGGAGTCACACCTCTCTTTTATGAAAAAATATGCGAAAAGTCGAAAGAAAGCAGGTCTTAAAATAGATCTTTTAGATCAACAGGAAACGTTAGAAAGACAACCATGTTTATCACCGAACATTCTTGCATCTACCTATTGTAAAGAGGATGCAGAGGTTAATCCATTGTTATTAACACAAGCGTTCACGAAAGCAGCTAAACGAAGAGGCGCGAAAATCCATACACATACAGAAGTTACTGATATAATTTGTAAAAATGATAGGATAGAAGGAGTGAAGTCTACAAAGGGGAGGTTTGCTACTAAGTTAGTCATAAATGCAGCTGGACCGTACGCTCCTATCATTGCAGGTATGGCAAATGTACATTTACATATGATCCCGAGAAGAGGGGTTATCCTCATCTCTGAAAAGATCAAACCAATCGTGCAAGGGAATGTTTTATGCTCTGACTATTTAGCCGCAAAACACCTCTCCCAGCAAACTAAAACAGAACTCCCTCCATATGGAATTGGACTCTCACTTGGTCAAACAGAAAGTGGTAATCTCCTAATTGGAAGTAGTCGAGAATTCAAAGGCTATGAAAAAAGCATTGATCATAAACTTATTTCTATGATAGCAGCGCATGCTAGCAGGATCGTTCCTACGTTAAATTTTACGCGAATTATCCGTTCAATGGTTGGTTTCCGCCCATTTATTGGGGATGGTCTACCAATTATCGATAAGATTGAAGAGATGGAAGGATTTATTATCGCTACTGGGCATGAAGGAGATGGCATCGCATTGGCTCCAGTAACAGGTGAATTAGTTGAGGGGTTAATTGACCGAGATCCATCTTATCAGCGATGGCTTACATCTCTAAAGCTCTCACGGCTTCAACATACTATTACATAAGAAAGTCCCATACTATTGGGATCTTTTAGTGTTTCGTGTTATCTTCTTCCCATTTTATTAGTTTTGGTTGTTTATCAAGAATCGAATGGTATTGTGCCAACCATCCAAACTCACCTTTAGGGTCAAGCTGTAAATACCGTTTATATTTTATCGCACGTTCTTCTTCATCTGCCCATCCAAAGTGTTTGATTCGTAAAGATGAAGTCGTATTAGGCAAATGAAATATATTGGCTGGGAACCTACCGCAGTGCAAGCGTTTTTTCTGCCATTTGTAGTCAAAATGAGGTTGATAACGGAGGAGAAACGGCCGATAAGATTGATGAGATTTCCAATACTTATCTTCTCTATAGTTTTCTTCATCCCACATATCATAGAGTCGAAAACTATATAAATCCATATCTGATTGATTCATTAGATTGGTTACTTCGGTAGTAAACGCTGCTTCAGGAAGTTCATCTGCGTCTAAATTTAAAATCCAATCTGGGTTGGTTTTAATGGTTTCTTCCCATTGTTGTTTTCGTAATTCAATTTCATTGGAAAATGTTGACTCATGATTTTGCACAAGATGTAATGGGATTCCCTCCAATAGCTTCTGACAAATGGCAATGCTATCATCGTCGCTTCCATCATCAATGATAACTGCTTCATCAATATAATTGCGGTGCATTTTTAAAATACGTTCTAAATAACGTGATGCTTCATTTTTCATGATCATCGAAAGTGTAAGCTTGTTATTTTTAGTTTTGCCTGTTCGGTTAGACAAGATTTCGTTTACTTCAATTGGACTAATACGAACTGTGTTTTCATCCTTATATTCTTGCACTTCATTTAGGTCAGAACTACGATAAATGTGAAATGCTGGATAATGGGTATCTACAAATAATTGAAAACCAAGCGCTTGAGCTCGAACACAGAAATGTCGGTCCTCTCCCCAAAAGGAGATGTTTTGAATGGGGTTAAAATTAACTCCATTTTTTAATGCATTTGCATGAATTAAGGTACAAGCTCCTAATCCGCCAACTTCATACGTTCCTGGGTTTTTAAGCGTATTAATAAATTCCATGCTGCGTCTATTTTTTTCCTCATCAGATAATTGTTCGCCTAAAGCAGATGGATATAATGTATATTCATCCTTCATCCATACTTGCGGAAGTGGATTCGTATTTGGTTGCCATTTCGTCCAAAAGATGGTGGAGATAATATTTTTTTCCATCTGAATCAGGTGCTTAATTGTATTTGGATGAATGATTAAGTCAGAATCAATAAGAAATAAATAATCGTATTCTTCCTTTATTGCATAATCGATGATACGGTTTTTAAATGCTGCTACTTTCCAAATTGCTTGATGATTCCAGATATGAGTATTTTCATCCCTTGCATACCCTTGATGATTCATGTGGGAAGGTTTCAGGATTTTGGTTTGATGAGGTGTATGATCTGAAAATTCTCTTAGTAAATGAATGGATTGCTGATCGGTATTATCGTCGATAAATAAGTAGTCAATGGAAAAGGTAGTATTCTTAATTTCGGTTAACGCCGTTAGGAATTCCTGTAAAATGGGATGCTGTTGATGAATTGGCGAACCAATTAAGACACGAGTGTCCGTCATTGTTGTTCCGTACCTCCTTGGATAATAAAAAAAGTCCTTGTAGTAGTATATTGTCAGTCATATGAAACGTTCTACATCGGATTTAATTTTAATTTTTCTGATAATAAATCATATATATTATCAGAGGTGATTTAACATGTTGATGATTATTATTCCGTTAGGATTGTTGTTCGGCATTGCTTTAATAAAGCAAATACCAAAAATCGGCGGTGATATCCGTGTTGCTTTACTTGCTGCCACTATTTCATCTGCTATTATTTCTGAATTAACTGTTTGGGGAATGCTTGTGGCTATGGTTGATGGAATTGATCGTTTGGCATGGGTAATCATGTTGTCCATCTTTGGAAGTATCTATGCCGAAACACAAGTGAAAATAGGATCTGTGGATACGACGTTATTCAGTTTAAGGGCGATCTTTGGTCGGTCTTCGAGAGGTTTAATCATTGCTATTTTTATGACATTAATATTCGCGGGTTCGTTATTAGGTGATGCTATTGCCGCAGCTACAGTAATTGGTTTCCTTGTTATACATGCATTGTCAGAGTTACGTCTGAAGCCAGAACAAATTGGGATGATTATCTTACTAGGGTCATCGATAGGATCAATTATGCCACCGATTACACAAGGTGTGTTTTTGTCAGCTTCGCTTGTAAATACAGATCCATCTCCAGTACTACATTTAGCTTTTCTGACGGTAAGTGTAGGAGCAATCATTGCGGTAATTGAATCCATTCGATTTGTTAAAAATAAAAAATTGCCGAATGACCTAATCCCAACTGAATCGCTGGGTCAACTCTTAGAGGCAAGATGGACTACGTTAATTCCTTTATTTGTCCTACTAATCATTGTATTAACGCATGCCATTTTTAATTATAATATCTTTACGAATTTCCCAGTCTTATCAATGATTTCACAATTATTAATGAAAGTACCAATTATTCAAGGCGTTACTTTTCCAGTAGTATCTGCAATTATTGTAGCTAGTATCGTGAGTTTCCTCTTTACAAATGTTCGAAACCAAGCCAAAAAAATAGTAAAAGACGGAATAATCAGAGTGCATCAAACGGTGCAAATTCAAATTTGTGCAGGTATGATGGTTGGAGTATTTTATGCATCTGGAGTAATCGATCAAATGGCGATTATGACACAGGAATTGTCTACTTCTATGGTTAAAATAGGTGGTATGCTATCTGTTGTAATTGTGGGAATGATGACAGGCTCTCAGACAACTGCACAAACGGTTAATATTACATTCCTTGGCCCAATTTTAGAAAATATGCATGTCGATCCTACCCTAATTGCATTAGGAGCTTCTCATATTGCAGCAGCTGGACAGAATATGCCACCAGTTGGGCTTACGGCTTTTGTAATATGTGGGTTAATTGGAGGGATATTAAATCAGAAAGTGAACCCACTTAGAGTAATGTTTTTGGCTTTGCCTAATTCTATGTATTTCTTATTGGTCGGCTTACTCGTTTGGTTTTTATAAACGAAAAAAGTATTGCAAACATTTTTTGTAAACGCTATAATTACAATATACAATATTTTGTATTTTAAAAGGAGTAACTATGACTAGAATTTGGGAAAGTTTATTTTCAAAAAACGGACTTGCTGCCAAAGAAATTGCATATCAAATGCTATATATAGAAGAAGGCGAGAGGGTACCTAAGGTAAGCGACTTAGCAGCAGAATTAGATATTGGTAATGGAACGGTTCAGGGAGCCCTGAAGGTTTTAGAAAATTTACATGCTATTCGTCTAGAACCAAGGGGTCATTTGGGAACATTCCTACGGAAAAAAGACATTATATTATTAAGAGAAATTGCAGGTGTTGGATCATTAATTGGCGCCATGCCCTTACCATATTCTTCGATGTATGAAGGATTAGCTACAGGATTGATTGAAGCCTCTGAATCTATGTTAACAAATATTGATTTAGCTTATATGAGGGGATCAAAACAGCGGCTAGAATCATTGAAATCTAGAAGGTCTGATTTTGCCATTATGTCCGAATTAGCTGCCGAACAAGAAATTGTTAATGATGAAAACTTAGAAATTGCCTTAAATTTTGGACCTCAAACCTATGTTTCTACCCACCAAATATTTTTTACAGGTAATCTGAATAATCAAATAAGCGATGGGATGAAGGTGGGGATCGATTATACTTCTGTAGATCAATCACAAATTACATTATTAGAGTGCGAAAACCTTCAAGTTGAATTCGTACCTGTAAATTACATGCAGCTATTTGATATGTTATTAAATGGAGATATTGATGCTGCAGTATGGAATGCAGATGAAAATCGTTCTAAGAGAAGGTTTCAAATAGGTGATTTTAAATCGGAGAAGGCAAAAAAGGTATCGGTCAAAGCTTCTACCTCAGTGATATTAATTGAAAAAGATCGACATGAAGTAAAAGATTACATTTCGGGTTTAGATAAGGATGTCATTTTAGACATACAACAAAAGGTAGTTAAGAAAGAAAAGCTGCCACATTATTAACCGTGGTGGTTTTTTATCATCAATATACAAAAAACTGTATTTTAAAAAAGGGGGATAAGAATTGAATATTCATACGCTGGAAGATAGGTTGCAGATTCTCGTTCTAGGAGATGTTATTTCAAAACAAGCAAGTTATACAACTTCAGCTGCATTTCAATATTTAGTAGATAAACTAAAGCTACATGATTTAGAGCAATCAGAGATGCTTTTCACACATCTACCTTCCGCATTAACACGAATAGAAAAGAGAGAAACAATGGAAGCACCCGCACCTGAAATTATCGAAGAAATTAGACGATCTACGCATTATCGAGAAGCGGAAAAACAGGTCCGTTATGTAGAAAAAGAATGGGGGAACGAGCTTCCACAAGAAGAAAAAGAATTTCTGTACATGCATTACACCAATGTCATATCCATAAATAAAGGAGGAAAAGAAAAATGAAAATAATTATTGGTGGACAAGTAGAGAAGCAAACGATCGAAGCATTAATTAAGGATATCGATCCTTCCATAGATACGTCTGTTAAATCTGATTTGGAGGCAGCAATGGCGATGAAGACAGGACAGGCGGATTATTATTTTGGTGCTTGTCATACTGGAGGAGGGGGAGCCCTTGCCATGGCAATTGCTATGATTGGCAGAGACAAATGTGAAACAGTTTCTATGCCAGGTAAAAAGCCAGATGCTTCTAAAGTAGATGAGGCAGTACGTAATGGAAAGATAGCATTTGGTTTTACCGGTGATCATACGGAAGTTGCTGTACCTATGATTCTATCAAGTATAAAGAATAAAGCATAGAAAGGGGGGGGAAAAAGATGGAAATGATGTTTGTGATTTTAATTGGGGCAGTTGCAGCTGTACTAGCCAATATGAATATTGCTGTATTTAATGATGGTCTTCGACCGATCGTATCCGAACATTTAGAAGGTCGATTAAAACGGAGGGAATTAGGGTTAACCGCCTTTGCAATGAGCTTTGGTTTAGTAGTTGGCTTTGGGATCCCGTTTACCATTACTGCTAGCATTATTTTAATTCATAGTATCCTACTTGGAACAGATATTATCGGGTTAATGACACCGAAGAATAAATGGGGTACAGCAGTTGCGGCTATTGTAGGTGGGTTGTATGGGTGGGGGCTATTAATTGGGTTAGAAGGATTTGTGAAGTTATTTGAATACCTACCTGTTAATTTCCTTGAACCGATGGGAGAAGTAGGAACACCAGTAGTAGTAACCTTTATGGCTTTTCCAGCTTTAGCTGTGGCCATGCAGTTCAGTGTGAAGAAAGGAATTATTACATTTATTGTAGCAGCATTAATTAGACAGTTAGCAGTATTTGTGAATAATAGTGAGTTCCTACGCATCGGGGATAATGTCGTTACACTTAATCAAGAGGGAATGGCGCTTATTGCAGGAATGATCTTTTTATTTGCATTTGCCATGAGAGAAAAAGCAGATGAAGCTGCTTCTGTTGACTTAGCCTCTATATTTAGTGAAAAGGTTAAGCAGATTAAGAAGAATGTTGCTTTCTTTATGATTATTGGTGCATTAATAGCAGGTGCTACGAATCTACTATTAATGGCTGGCGATCCAATTTCACTTAATCTATTAGCTGAAGGAAAGCAAACAGATGCTGGGATCGCAGCTGCAGCTAGGGCTATTGGCTTCATTCCTTTAGTTGCCAGTACAGCAATAGCAACTGGAGTTTACAGCCCTGTCGGTTTTACCTTGATATTTGTTGTAGGGCTATTTGTACCGAATGTTTGGGTAGCAGTCATCGTTGGTGCCATCGTTATTTTCCTAGAAGTGATGTTGTTAAGTTCTATTGCCAAATTTTTGGATAAGTATCCTGGCGTTAGGAACTCAGGGGAAAACATTCGGAGTGCGATGACGAAATTGTTAGAAGTAGCCTTATTAATTGGAGGAGCAAATGCAGCAAATATGATTGCTCCTGGTTTTGGATTTTTCTTTATTGCAGGCTTCTATCTGCTAAATGAAGTCGCAGGACGTCCTATTGTCCGAATGGCGGTTGGCCCAGTTGGTGCCATTGCAGTTGGTGTGCTTGCAAATATATTCGTATTACTAGGAATAATGCAAGTTTCCTAATAACAGCATAGGAGTGATCGTTAATGATACAAACAGTTCGAGGGAAAATTGCGAAAGAAGCATTAGGAGTATGTGCAGCACACGAACATCTCTCTATTGATCTATCACGAATAAAAGGTGATCCTGACACGATTTTGGATGATGAACAAGGGATGATCGAAGAGCTAGGGCATTTTCATCAAGCTGGAGGCCAATCCATGATCGAGTTAACGAATGATGGGATGGGAAGAGACGTTAAAAGACTGGTTCGATTAAGTGAAACTTCTGGTGTTCATATTGTGACATGTACAGGCTTTTATAAAGACCCCTTCATTCCCGAATATGCTGAAGGGTGGAATCGGAATCAATTTGCTGCACATTTTATAAAGGAATGTGAAGAAGGAGTTGAAGGGACAGAAGTTTTCCCTGGAGTAATTGGGGAAGTAGGAACCAGCATAAATGAAATCAAACCAATTGAAAAAGAGCTAATTATTGGAGCTGGCATGGCTAGTTTGGCTACAGGATTGCCAATATCCACTCATACATCTCTAGGAACGCTTGGGAGTAAACAAGTAGACTTGTTTTTTGCATTGGGAGTATCCAAAGAACAGATCATCATCGGCCATCAAGATTTGAATCCGGATAAAGAAATGGTTTTAGATGTACTTTCATCTGGAGTGTTTATTGGATTTGACACGATTGGTAAGAATAATTATCGGCCAGATAAAGAGCGTTTAGATTTTTTGATAGATTTTATTGAAAGAGGTTTCCATAAGCAAATCCTTCTATCCGCAGACCTAACACGGAAATCCCATTGGCGTAAGTTTGGCGGGGAAGGATATGATCTTGTGTTAAATACGTTTATTCCTGCATTAAAAGAGCGCGGAGTGAGTGATTCCGTGATTTCAGATTTGCTTATCAATAATCCAGCGAATGCATTTTCCATAAAGGAGCGGTAATCATGGCTTATAAACCAGCTGCATTAAAATATGCTTCATCCGTTCTACCAACTTTAACGGTTCCAGAAGCACAACAATTACAATTTAAATTTGTTCATTGTATGAGTAAGCACTTTACTGGTCATCAATTTTTATCAATGGGTGATCTCGGTGTTGCTCCACGTTATAAGAAACCGGAACAGACGGAAAGAGCAGAGCGTGTCATTGCTGATTTCTTCGATACGGAAAAAGCCGCACTCGTTCGAGGTGCCGGTACGGGAGCAATTCGGAATATTTTAAGTATGCTCCTTCAAGCAGGGGATAGCATGTTTATTCATACAGCCCCTGTTTATACAACAACAAAGGAGACGATTCGTCTACTAGGGATTCAAACGGTACCGATTAATTATAATGATTTATCCGCTATAGAGGATGCATTGAGTACTGATCATACATGTAAAGTTTTCTACATTCAACATGCAAGACAACAGCCAACCGATACGTATCAACTTAAGAAAGTGATTCAAACGGTGAAGCATATACGGCCAGAACTTCCTATCGTGGTAGATGATAATTACTGTGCGTTGAAAACTTATGGTATTGGAATAGAGTATGGAGCTGATTATTCTACATTTTCAGGATTTAAATTACTAGGTCCAGAAGGGATTGGAGTTATTGTAGGAAAGCAAGGAGCGATTAATATGCTGCAGGAGAAGAATTATTCTGGCGGCGGAAAGGTACAAGGTTATGAAGCAATGGAACTAATCCGGATGATGACCTTCGCGCCAGTTTCGCTTGCAACTCAAAATGAGCAAGTAGAAGAGCTTTGTAAACAATTAAATGAGGGTTTAATTAAAGGGATTGCAGCTGCTTATATGAGCAATGCACAGTCGAAAAATGTCATTGTTGAATTGGAACAGCCAATTGCGGAAGAAGTAATTCAACAGAGCAATCTACTTGGTGCTGCTACTCATCCTGTTGGAGCTGAGTCAAAATATGAAATAATTCCTATGATCTATCGTGTTTCTAGCAGCTTTATTGAAGCGCAGCCGCGGTTAAAAGAATTTGGATTACGTATCAATCCGATGAAATCAGGAGCATACACCGTTATTCATATTTTAGATAAAGCAATAAAAACAGTCAATAAGCAATAAATCAAGGAGGGGTGCTTCTATGTTTTTGCGAACAACAATGAAACGAAATCCAGAACTATTATTTACTGGGCTTTCCTTGCATCAATCTGGAATGATTCCACCAAATACGTATGTCATTGATGTAGATGCACTAAAGACAAATACTCGTATGATAGCAGATACTGCGAAGCAATATGGAATGGAATTATACTTTATGAGCAAACAACTTGGCCGACTCCCGCAAATTGCAAAATTCATTCAAGAAAACGGCATAAAAAAAGCGGTAGCTGTTGATTTTGACGAAGGGAAAATACTAGCTGATCAAGGAATAGCAATAGGGAATATTGGACATTTAGTACAACCAGGAAAGCATCAGTGGAAAGAGGTTTTGAGCTGGGATCCAGAAGTTGTCACGATTTTTTCCTACGAACGTGGCAAACAATTATCAGATGCAGCAGTAGAAGTGGGAAAAAAGCAAGATATCTTATTAAAAGTGGTTGGAAAAGATGACAGCATCTATGAATCCCAAGAAGGTGGAATTCAATTAGAGGATCTGCAACAAGAACTAGACCGAATACTTCCATTACCTGGTATTCGAATCATCGGCGTAACTACTTTTCCTAATTTGCAATTAGCGGATACCAAGCGTGAAATGATTGCTACTGCCAACCTTACAACATTACTAACAGCAAAACAAATACTCGAAGAAAAGGGAATCACCGTTCGACAAGTCAATGGCCCCAGTGGAACAAGTATTGAAACCATCCCTTATTTAGCTAAACGAGGTGTGACTCATGGTGAACCAGGGCATGGATTAACAGGAACGACACCAATTCATGCTTTTAAAGATCTGCCAGAAATTCCTGCAATGATTTATGTTACAGAAGTATCTCATGAAACATCGCAGCACTATCAAGTTATTGCGGGGGGTTTTTATGGCCGCTCTCAAATGGAAGGATGTTTAGTTGGAAATGAACGTGAATCTATTCTTAATCGCTATGTAACTGCTGAGCAAAATAGTCCTGAAGTAATCGATTATTATGGAGCGATAAAAAAGCCGGATGGTTTTCAAGTAGCGATCGGTGATTCAGTTATTTTTTCTTTTCGAACACAAATATTTGTAACGAGAGCTCATGTGGCACTTGTAGAAGGGATACAGTCCGGTACACCTAAACTGATCCATCTGGAAAGGAAGTGGTGACAATTATGGCGAAAATGACATTAATTGTTATTGATAGCTTTGGGATTGGTGCAATGGAGGATTGTACAGATTATCAACCCTCTGACTGTACAGCGAATACATTCGACCATATACGTAAAGCCAAAAAAGATGATTTAAAAATCCCTTATATGTATGGGGCTGGCATAGGGACGCTCGTTGATAATCAGCCTGCTCCGCAAAAAGCTTATGGTTATTCCAAATTAGCCCATCATGGCGCGGACACGTATCTTGGTCACCAAGAAATAGCTGGAAGTTGTCCGAAAAAATCTACTAAAAGGCTTATGAAAGATATCCACTCGTATATAAAGACAGCATTAGAGAATGCAGGTTATCATGTTGCATATCCATTTACCAATTGTCCTATTTTATTAGTCAATAATGCTGCCGTAGTTGCCGATAATTTGGAATCAGCTTATGGAAATATTATTAATATAACAGCGGATTTTAAACAACTGCCTTTTAAAGAAGTGAAAAAACTAGGACAGGTGGTGAGAGCGCATGTAGATACCACGCGTGTTATCGCTTTTGGTGGACCGTATACATCTGTTGAACATATTCTAGCTTGCGTAGAAGAAAAGCATAGAGGTCAATGGGGCGTAAATACACCAAAAGCAAATGTGTATGGGGAAGGTTATCGTGTTTTTCACATGGGGTATGGCGTTGAAATTGAAAAACAGTTTCCAGTAATTGCTGCTAATCATGGTATAACGGTGCATCGTTTAGGAAAAACAGCGGATGTACTGCATGGAGAAGGTCCAGCCAATCCGATTGTCAATACAAGCAACTTACTTAACTATGTTGGTGAATGTTATCAGCGAGAAGAGGAAGACGCAGCTTTTCTAGTAAATATCCAAGAAACAGACTTGGCGGGGCATGCACAAGATGTGGATTGGTACTGTGATCTATTAAATGAAACAGATAAATGGTTATCTGATATATTTATTCCATTAATGCGAGAAGATGATATTTTAATTGTTATGGCCGACCATGGAAACGATCCTACGATCGGTCATGCCAATCATACAAGGGAGTATGTACCAATTTTAATCTTCGGTGAAAAGGTTAAGAAAACAACGATTGGTCTGAGGAATACAATGGCTGATGTCGGTGCTACATTTTGTGAATTCTTTCACCTTCCTCCAACTGCAGAAGGAAGAAGCTTCTTATCCGAAATTATTGATAAATAGTCTGATTCTAACTAATGCAGTTCATGTTTTACATGAATTGCTTTTTGATGTTGATGAAATGTTTCAAGTTATATAATGTTTCATTTTTTTTGTTCGTGGTACATTTGTAATGTTAGCGAAAATATAGGGAAAAGGGGTTTTATACATGGCAAAGTTTACGAAATTGGGTAAATCTGATATTTCAGTGTATCCAATTGGATTAGGTACCAATGCTGTAGGTGGTCATAATATTTATCCGAATATGTTAGATGAAGAACAGGGAAAAGATGTTGTTAGAACTGCGTTAGATAATGGGATAAATATGCTCGATACAGCGTTTATTTATGGGCCTGAGCGTTCCGAAGAACTAATTGGTGAAGTGATGAAGGAATATAAACGAGATGATATTGTTCTTGCTACAAAGGGTGCCCATAAATTTGCAGGTAAGGACACCTTAATAGATAATTCTCCAGCTTTTCTAAAGCAGGCAGTGGATGATAGTTTACGTAGACTACAAACCGATTATATTGATTTATTCTATATCCATTTTCCTGATAATGATACCCCGAAAGATGAAGCAGTAGGTGCATTAAAAGAATTAAAAGATCAAGGAAAGATTCGCTCCATTGGTGTTTCCAATTTTACTCCAGAGCAGTTACAGGAAGCAAATAAAGATGGATATGTTGATGTTTTACAAGCAGAATATAATCTACTTAAACGCGATCCAGAAAAGCATTACTTCCCATATACAGAAAATGAAAATATTACATTTATTCCTTATTTCCCACTTGAATCAGGCTTATTGGCTGGGAAATATGATAAAAATACAGTGTTTTCAGATTTACGTGCGCAAAACCCGAACTTTCAAGGGGAGAAGTTTCTAGAAAATCTGCAAAAAGTAGCTCAACTCAAAGAAATAGCTGATGCTTATGGAGAAGAGGTTGTGCATATCGTACTCGCATGGTACTTTACTCGTCCTTCCGTAGATATCATTATTCCTGGTGCTAAACGTCCCGAGCAAGTACTTAGTAACAAGCGAGCAGCAGAGATTGCTCTATCTGAAGCAGATGTACAATTAATAAGTAATATCTTTGGGTAATTTCGTTTGAAGTTAAGCTTTTTCCGCACGGTATGATGATTAAACTAAGCATCTGATGGAAGAATAATTACGGCTTGTAGAGAAACTCCTGTGTTTTCTACAAGCTTTTTTTCTCTGGACGATTAGGCGTGAACAACCGATTTCCGCGAGAGAACGGTGGGGACTCATTGTGAAACCTAACATACAGGGGTATCAAATCGCTGGGTCTTTCCCAGGATTCTCGCGTTCGCGCCCTCCAGTCATAGAAATGATCCTCTTCCATCCAGCTAGGGTAGCTAGATGGAAGGGTACCTTTCTATTTTGATCGGTAACTGTTCTTTAATTGAAACCATTCAACCACTACCACTAGGAGTTCTAGCTGTCGAGATCTTTCTGCTTTTCCTAGTTTTTAGTGTTTGAATTCGGATTGTTTCTGCTTAAATTCAGTGAAATTGTATGTCTTATTAAAATCGAATTCCCGTACCATTTCAATTAACTTTATTCTTAGCTCCTGATATAGATCAGCTTGTTCTTGTATCGGTGTTTGTTGTAAAGATGCTTTAATTTTTGGTTCGAACCTTTCCAAAATAATAGAAATGGCTGCTGTATCTGAATTTTGGGCTTGTTTTGTTAGATCTACCAATTTAGCCATGCTATCTCTCCTATCGTTTAAACGTTTATTTAAATAAAACAGTGAAAAGTGATCAGAGAAGGCTTAAAGCATCGTCTTATCTTCGAGTAATTTTCTTCTTAGCTTCGCTAAGACGTTATTTCTTGTCTTTGTAACGGCCTGTTGAGATACATTGTCTTTGGCTGCTATTTGTGTATCAGTCATCTCAAATACGTATGCAGCTTCGATAATGTGTTTTTGTTTTGTTGTTAGAGAACAAATAGCTTGATATAGTGCAGGATTTTCAACTTTGTTTTCTAATTTGTTATCCCGTTCAACAATTGTTTCATCCAAAGGCTTTATTCGTGGATCTTCCCATATTTCTACGTTGGTTATGTCAGAATTCAGATCGTGGGTAATAGGTTGATCTAAGATGCTTTGCTGTCTTTTACAATCTTGTTTTCTTTTTTGATCGTAGCGGATTGCTTCTCTTCTTACCGTATTGGACAATTGGCTAATTAATCGTATTTCTGCGTGATGATCCTTAAAGGCATTATCGAGCTGTCGTTTGGCATTTGTGGTGTTTGTTAGAATGGCCCTCTTCAATAACTCTCTATGCTCTTGTGTTTTTAGAAAGGATTGCATTAATTTGTTCTTAAATAGAGCTTGATTGTCATTAATGAATTGCTGTATTTCTGGTTCTGCTGCTTGTCCATAGGAAGTATTCAGCTTTTCCATTATATTCTCCTCCCCACATAGCTTGAAAAAATCACATCAAAACAGAACATTTGTTCTTATATCATTATATAAAATATAGAGGGACATTTCTAGGTCTATTACATAATTTTAATGTTTAATTTTTTTTAAAAACCCTAAGTTATTAAGTTTGGTTCTAAATTAAAAGAAAAACTTTTTAACAAAGGGTTGTGATTTTAATTATTTATTTGCCTTTATATAGTAAGCGAGTATTTAATATGTAAAGCTCGCAATCAATTCTATGAAAAGATAGGGAGGAGAAACATGATGAACAATAATTTTTCTAAAGGGATGAAAGGTTCACTAAAAACGGTTATTAAAAAAGGGTTGAAGCCTGCAAGTAATGAGTTAATTCGTTCTGTAGTACCTGTATTTAATAATAACCCATTCCAGTTGGGGGTAGCTTCTGGGGATCCTCACCCTGATGGTGTCGTATTATGGACAAGGCTTGCTCCAGAACCACTTGCTGAGAATAGCTGTGGTGGAATGCCTGACTATCAAATACCAGTAGAATGGGAAGTGGCAGAGGATCAAAATTTCCAACTGGTGGTGAAGCAGGGGTTTGCTGTGGCTTTGCCGGAGCTTGCTCATTCGGTTCATGTTGAATTAGAGGGATTAGAACCTAGTCGATATTATTATTATCGTTTTAAAACTGGTTCTTACGTCAGCCCTGTTGGCAGAACAAAAACAGCACCTGCAGCAGATGCTGATATTTCTTCACTCTCATTCGCAATGGCTTCTTGTCAGGCATGGTACCATGGTTATTTCACAGCATACAAACATATGGCTGCTGAGGATTTAGATTTTGTATTTTTCCTAGGAGATTATATTTATGAATATGCCATTAATACTTCTAATTTGATGCGTCCTGTTGAACTTTCAAATGCTCACAATACAAAGGTTGTTACACTGGATCAATATCGACTGCGTTACTCATTGTTTAAAACAGATCCTGATTTGCAAGCAGCCCATGCAGCATTTCCATGGATTATTACTTGGGATGATCATGAGGTGGAGAACAATTATGCCGATGAAGATTCACAATATGGAGCTTCTGAGCGTCAGTTCTTGCTCCAACGTGCCGATGCCTATCAGGCGCACTATGAGAACTTACCACTTCGTAGTATATCGGCTCCTGAGGGACCGGATATGAGACTGTATCGCAATTTAAGGTATGGCAACTTAGCAGAATTTAATGTGCTAGATACTCGTCAATATCGTGATGATTATAGCTCTTCCGTTATTGTGAGTGGTCCAGAGGCGGAAGAACGCTTAGATCCAGAACGAACTATCTTGGGAGAGGAACAGGAACAATGGCTAATGAATAACTTACAGCATTCTAATGCTACTTGGAATGTCCTTGCTCAGCAGGTAGTCATGGCTCAAGTAGATCGTGATCCTGGAATAGGAGAAGAATATAGTATGGATATGTGGGACGGGTTCGTTTGCAGTCGAGATCGAATTTTTTCCGCTTTCAAAGAGTATCAGATTACCAATCCAGTTGTGCTTTCTGGTGATATACATCGGCATGCCGCTGCAAATCTAAAGGAAGACTTTAATAATCCTTGCTCAGAAACCATTGCTTCTGAATTTGTGGTTACCTCTATTGCTTCAGACAGCGATGGTTCAGAAACGGATCATCTTGGTCCAATTTGGCTGGCAAATGAGCATGTGAAGCTATATAATGCTCAACGTGGGTATGTTCGCTGCCATGTTACACCTGATCAATGGCGTACCGACCATCTTGTTCTCCCTTATATTACAAGGAAAGGGGCTCCAATTGAAACCTATGCCAGTTTTATCGTAGAAAATGGACAGCCTGGACTACAGGAAGTCAACAAATTAGTATCTGCTAAGTCGAACACGAACGGTTAATGAATAGGCTGAATTATTTCATTTAAGGTCGAGGTAAGGGTATTTGAATAATAAATCAAATAGGGAGGCTCCAACTGGAACAGCGGGGTCGTGATGATCCACTCGGCTAAGCGATTTTTACTTAGCCGAGTTAGCTGTGGTCCTTTAGATGATTCGTTTTCTTACTATTCCATCCTGATTTGAATGATTTAAGCATAGTGTCCACCGATTTTTTTACTTCTTTCTAATGTAATGCCAGCATCCGTATAACTCACAGCCCGAAGAATGGAAGTAGTACCATGTTTGGCTCGAATCGAATCCATTGTATAACCAATATCAGTCTTTTTAGCTCTATCCTCGAATAGATCAAGCTGTGTATCTTGCTTTTCGTATAAATGATCTAATGTAACATAAGCACGTCGAATACTGCTTATCCCATCATAAAAGTTTAAAAATAAATCCATACAAACATGGTAAACATCCATAGTCACATTTGTCGGAAGTGGAATAGACCGTGAACGGGAGAACCCACCTCCTGTGGCTTTTGAATAACCAATTCCTAAGTGAATCGTTCTTCCGGCCATGTTAGCAGTTCGAGCTCTCCGGCATACTTCTTCACATAAATCAAGGATACAAACTTCTGTTTCTTGTTTGGAGTAATCACGCAGTAAGGAAATGCCATGGCCAAAACCTTTCTGTTCTGTTTTTACGAAATTCCCAAGTACAGGGCTTAAATCAACGCCCCAAGCATGCCAATAAAGTTGTTCTCCCATAACGCCAAATCGTTTTTTTAAATGATCTAAATCGTAGCGAGCCAGTTGTCCAAGTGTTACAATTCCCATACGATTTAGGTTTTTCTTCATTCGATTTCCAATTCCCCATATTTCTTCTATTGGGAATGGCCATAATTTTTCTTCTACTTCTTCGTATTTGCATTCTGCAATACCTTGTTTTTTAGCATGGAGGTCCATTACAACCTTAGCTAGAAATTTATTATCGCCAATGCCAATAGAGCTCGTAATTCCAAAGCATTCTAGAATGTCTTGTTTTATACGATTGGCTACTTCCCAACGATTACCAAATAGCTTTTCCAAGCCATTCACGGTTACCCAGACTTCATCAACTGAATATGGATGAATAGCTTCTTTAGGTACATACTGATTAATTAATTTTGTTATTTCGGCAGACACATATAAGTAATCGGCCATATGTGCTGGCACAATATATATATCTGGATCATCTGGTAGTTCAAAGAAACGACTAACATTACTAATGCCATATTTCTTTTTTAAAGCTGGGGAAGCAGCCAGTACGATACTTCCGGATCGATTCGGATCTCCTACTACTGCAAGTAGTACCTGCATTGGATCCTTTCCTAATTTAACTGCTTCGACACTTGCATAGAACGAACGCATATCAATACATAGAACATCGTTACGTGGGTACGATGCATAATTCATAGTTATTCACCTTCAATAAGAACATTTGTTCTTATTATATGCAAATAGAACTAATTTATACAATGGAAATTTATACATGTATAGGTAATTACTATCAAATTCTGTATACCGTTTATTATGGGAACCACCATTTTGAGGGTGAAGAATATGTTATATTGAAATGGGGATAGGAGGTAAAGCTATGAAGCGTAAACCAATCTATGTAGAATTACCAATTCAGTCAGACATCAATACGCTATGGGAAATAACACAAAACCCTAACTTGCATGAACAGTGGGACCTTCGTTTTTCATCCATTACTTATTTACCAAGGGAAAGTGAGGAGCAGCCTCAAGAATTCTCCTACAAAACGAAAATTGGTTTTGGCTTCTGTATAGAAGGATGGGGGAAAAGTATAGGAAAAGTTCATACAAAGGATAGGACAAGTGTATCTTCCTTACAATTTGGTACAGACCAAAACCTATCAATTATAAAAGAAGGAGGGGGGTATTGGGAATACAAACCACAAGAAAATGCTACGTTATTTTTAAAAATATAACTATAAAACAAGGTTTGGATGGTTAGGGAAATACTTTGATTTCCTAATTTTTCGCCCGTTAATAAGTTGGGCAACTGCCATAAGTTTCGATGTTTTAAAACGATGGGTGGAAACAGGAGATAGTCCCTCGTCACAATATTTCCGCCTTTTTAGTAGTTGGTTATTCATCTACTTTTTTAGTTTTGTTTGGATCTATCATGGGCTTACTTCCAAGTTAATACACCAACACCCAGCTGAATTATCAATGATGCAAATGACTTTCTCGATAAAAGCAAACGAAGCATCGGTACTAGTTATAGTCACTGGAATGGTAGAGGTAATAATTGGGTTGTTGTGGTTGGGCTACAAGAATAGAGGGTTATTATATAGAATACAGATTGTCATTTTCTTAATATTCGCCATTGTATCCAGCTTAACAGTACCAAGCCAACTTTTTCATCCGTTTAATCCGATAACGTTTAATATGGCATTGTTGGTGATTTCTATTGTGGGACTCACTATTTACAAGAATATTCCCACGGCAAAAAATTGTAAACGAAAGCAAGAAGGAGTTAAAAATGTCCATTTATAAAAAGATTTTAGGGAATGATTTTTATCATCTACACCCTATGTTACAAAAACGGTATGAGTTTAAAGATAGCTATCAATTCAAAGGAAAAGGAGTGATGAGATACATTACTAATAAGTCAAAGTGGTTATTTCCATTGTTCTTATTCAGTCAGAAATATAAGTTATTTTTTCCGGAAACAGGAAAAAGCGTTCCGTTTAAAATTATAAATACACAAACGATAGGGAATAACGGAATGGAGCAGGTGCATTGGGAAAGGGTATTTTATTTTAATGATAAGAAGCGATATTTTAATGCCTCCATGTATCTCGACTTGGAACAAAAGCTTATTCAGGACTATTTAGGTGAGCCTTCTAAATGTTATTCTGATTTATTATTATCAGTAACAAAGGATGGGGGATTACGAATTAATTCTAAAGAACAGCGTCTTATATTCCCGTTTTTAGAAATACCATTACCAAAAATCGTACAAGGATTGGCTACAGTTACGGAAAAATATTTGGAAACAAAAGCGGTATATTATATTCAGGTTAACGTGACGAATCCTTTAATCGGAACCATTTTTTCATACGAAGGGGAGTTCGTAGAAGATGACGTTTCTTAAAGTTGCGGGCGCGAATAGTATTTTATTTATAATAATTGCTTTAACAGGGAATCATTCCTGGTATTTTTTATTGCTAACTGCTGCGCAATTGCTTTTCGTTCCTTGTATGTTACATATTGTTTTGAGGCAGGAAGAAAGTTGGATTTCTACATACTTTCCTTATGCAGGGATAATGGCTTCCATTTCGATCTTTATTTTACAATTTTCACAAGAAACCTCAATGGATACCATACTAGCAATACTGTATTTATTATTTACAGTCATGATTGCGTTATATGGGGTAAAACGTTTTCTTCAAAGAGGATTTGCGTATTTTGAGGAATTTATCATCGATATCGGACTTATATATATCCTTATTGGCGGCATGTGGTTTGTTGCGCATATAGCAACAATAGATACCGGCTTTTCTCCGATGATTACATGGTTAACAGTAAACCATTTTCATTATGCTGCATGCATATTACCTATCTCTGTAGGGTTGTTAGGAAGACTCTATAAATCCAAAATGTACAAATGGGTAAGTAGTATGATTATCATTTCTCCGGTGATAGTGGCATTAGGTATAACCTTTTCTGTCAAAATAGAGTTCTTATCTGTTATTCTGTATATTATCGCTATATATGGATTAATTCACTTATCTTTTAAGGTAGTGTTTAAGAGTAGTCTCCAAAAATGGTTGATCTGCATATCAAACGGAGCTTTATGTGTCTCTATTCTATTTTCACTGTTGTACGCAGTTGGAAATCTTTCCGGATGGTTTTCGGTATCGATAGATTTCATGATTCTTTTTCACGGTATAATTAATTCAATTGTGTTTGCTGGCTTTGGTACAGCTGGTTGGATCATTGCTCCTCCTTTTTCAAACCAAAGGAATAAACCATTTCCACGAAGTAAGATAAAGGGGAAGGGGATCATAGGTGAGGAAATAATCAAAGGGAAGACAGATAACCAATTTTATAATGGTTTAGTAGACTGTATGGAACAGTATGCGAATGAAATTCAACTGGATACATTATCACAAATGATTATTGATTTCTATGAGAATACGAAAAACTATCAGCTATTTGCTGAAGTAAGGTGGAAAAACTGGTTTAAACCGCTAGCGATAATATATAGACAAATTAGTCGTATCATAAAACAATTGAATCTGCCTTTGTCAAGTAGAAGACAGGAAATGACAGGTGCTATTCACTCGATTGATGATCGTATGGATGGAAGAACCAATGTAAGAGCGTGGGTGAGGAAGATCAAAAACGAAGTTATCTTTGTAGCACTTTATTCTTCCCATCAAAATAACGATCAAACGTATATGAACATCGCATTACCTTTACCAGGGACAGCTATGATTGGCATTTTAGAGTTAAGTCAATATGGTGAAAAGTTACAATTATCTAGTAAAAAATTGAAATATGAACAAGCAGATTCTGGTATCTATTTAATTGTTGGAAAAGGCTTATTTAAGCTCCCAATTGAAGAGACGTTTGAAGTGGAAGAAACAAATGAAGGAAAGCTTAAAGCAAAACATCAAATGTGGCTGTTTTCTATTCCCTTTTTAAACATAGATTATGATATTGTGCCAAGCGAACGACAAAACGAGAATATAAAAGAGGCACATCAGAGAACCGTGGGTATTGGGAAGAGAGGTGGTGATTAGGTGAAGAAGTCTATTGATACATATCTGAAACAGTCTCCAAAACTGGCTGGAGCAATTGTTGGTGTTAGTATTCGACGAGCAGATACTGGTGAAACGATTTATGAACATAAAGCAGACACTAGATTACGTCCAGCTTCCAATATGAAGTTGTTGACAGCAGCAGCCAGTCTGGCTGTATTAGGTGAAGCGTATCGCTTTTCGACAGAGATACGTACAGATGGAATAATAAAAGGGGGATGCTTAGTAGGAAATGTATACCTAATAGGAAAAGGGGATCCTACTTTATTACCGAAAGACTTCGCTGGATTTGCTGCCAAACTTAGAGCAATGGGTATTCAGCATATTTCAGGGAAGGTTATTGGGGATGATACTTGGTATGATTCAGTTCGTCTCTCGCCAGATATGATTTGGAGTGATGAAACGTATTATTACGGTGCGCAAATTTCAGCCTTAACAGCTTCTCCAGACAGTGACTATCATGCTGGAACAATTAAGGTGGAGATTAGACCAAATAAGCTGGGGGAAAATCCTATAATTACCTCTTCACCGGAGTCTACATATATTGAAATAGATAATAAGGCAGTTACCGTAGAAACGAATAAAAAAGAAAATATAATATTTGAGCGTCAACATGGAAGCAATTTAATTACGATAACAGGCGAGATTCCCGATAGGCACGAAGGATTGAAAGAGTGGGTATCGGTATGGGAACCAACAGGATACGCTGTTGATTTGTTCAAACAGGCATTAACTAAACATCATATTACCTATAGTGGAGGGTGGGAGATAGCTAAAGTACCAACCAATACAAAGTTATTGCATTTTTGTTATTCTATCCCCTTATCGAAATTGATGGTTCCATTTATGAAGCATAGTAACAATACAATTGGTGAAATCTTGATAAAGGAAATGGGCAAGCAGGTGTATGGGGAAGGTAGTTGGGAAAAAGGATTAAATGTGTTAGAAAAACAACTTGTGAATTTTGGGATGGAGACAAAAGGATTGTGTTGCGAGACGGATCCGGAATATCTCATATGAATTTGATACCAGCAAACCAAATTTCCTGGTTACTATATGTGATTCAAAAAAAGGAATGGTTTTCAACCTATTTTCACGCCTTGCCAGTTGCGGGGGAATCAGAAAGGGACATTGGTGGTACCTTACAGCACCGTATGCATGGGTTACCGGTTCAGGCCAAAACAGGCAGTTTATATACCATTAGTACTTTATCCGGTTATGCAGAAAAAGCGAACAAAGAAAAAATTGTATTTTCCATTATGTTCAATAATTTATTAGATGAGGAAGAAGGAAAACGAATGGAGAATCAACTATTGGATATGATGATCCATTCCGAATGATAAGAGTTATCAAAATTGACAGATAAGCATATTTGCGATAGGCTTAATATAGTGAATTAAATATTGTGTTCTTATCCAGAGAGGTGGAGGGATATGGCCCCATGAAGCCTCGGCAACAGGTTTTTATAACCATTTATAAAAAGACTGTGCCAAATCCATCAAGTCCATGTGACTTGAAAGATAAGAAGAGAACTGAAATAACAAGATTTCAAACTCTTTTCTTATCGGAAAAGAGTTTTTTGTTTTGGGAAAAATTCATCTGGGAGTGGAGTCAATGAAATATGGATTTTGGTTACCAATATTTGGTGGATGGTTACGTAATGTAGATGATGAACATATGCCGCCAACCTTTGAATATGCGAAGACAGTTATTCAAGCGGCAGAGGAATGGGGATATGATACAACGCTAATTGCGGAACTTTATTTAAATGATATAAAAGGAATAGAAGCAGATTCATTAGAAGCATGGTCTACTGCAGCTGGGTTAGCAGCAGTAACGAATAAAATAGAAATTATGACTGCTGTGCGTCCAGTATTTCACCACCCAGCGGTTACTGCGAAAATGGCTGCAAATATCGATCGCATGAGCAATGGGCGATTTACTCTTAATATTGTCTCTGGTTGGTGGGAAGAAGAAGCTAAACAGTATGGTGGAGACTTTACAGAACATGATGAGCGGTATGCAAGAACAACAGAATTTATCGATATACTAAAAGGTTTATGGACAGAGGACACTTTTTCTTATCATGGAAGGTACTATCAAATTGAGGATACAAAATTGGAACCAAAGCCGCTGCAACGCCCCAATCCCATGTTATACGCTGGGGGAGAAATTGAAAAGGGTAAGCAGGTAATTTCCACACTATGTGATGCTTATGTCATGCATGGTGGCACGGTTGAAGAGGTTGCTGACAAAATTAAAGATATGAAATCACGTAGAAGGAAAGCAAATAAAGATCCGATTCGATCATTTGGAATGGCAGCTTATGTAATTTGTCGGGAAACAGAAGCGGCAGCACTTACGGAATTAGAACGAATCACCATGGTAAAAGACACAAGTGGATATAGTGGATTTGGAGATTTCACTTCAAAATCACAGTTAGAACAAGCTGTTCAGTTAAAGGATTATTCTGTATCTAATCGAGGATTACGTCCACATTTAATAGGAACACCAGAACAAATAGCGGAACGAATTCTCGAATATGAGAGGGCAGGTGTTGATTTGCTATTATTACAATGCTCTCCGCAGTTAGAAGAGATGAAACGTTTTTCTGAACAAGTTATGCCTTTAGTCGAACAACTACGTAAAGAACAAACAACGGTATAAAGGAAGATATGTAATGAGTAAAATATATATCCTACATGAAAATCCAGAATGGACAAGCCATTTAACTGCTAGATTAGAAGAATTGGGATTACCTTATGAAGACTGGTTACTGAATGATGGCACGGTCGATTTATTAAGTGAACCACCTAAAGGAATTTTCTATAATCGAATGAGTGCTTCTTCGCATACAAGAGGGAATCGTTTTGCTCCTGAATTGACGAATGCAGTGTTAGCATGGTTGGAGTATCATGGTAGAACAGTAATTAATGGTAGTCGAGCATTACAGCTAGAAGTAAGTAAGGTCCAACAATATTTGGAATTGGAAAAATATGGAGTGAGAACGCCGAGAACAGTGGCTGCTGTTGGGAAATCGCAATTATCAGAAGCAGCTGAATTATTCGAAGGGAGATCATTTATTACCAAGCACAATCGAGCTGGAAAAGGGTTAGGCGTACAACTGTTTCATAGCAAAGCAGCATTAGAACAATATATTGAAAGTGAAACATTTGAAGAACCCGTTGATGGTGTAACGCTAATACAAGAATACATTCCCTCTCCATCAGCATCTATTACCCGCTGCGAATTTGTAGGTGGAGAATTCGTATATGCAGTAAAGGTTGACACATCTGAAGGGTTTGAACTCTGTCCTGCAGATGCCTGCACGATTGAAGATTTATTTTGTCCGGCAGGGGAACAACAAGCGCAGAATGAAAAATTTCAAATTCGACAAGGGTTCCATCACCCCATTATTGAAAAATATAAAGAGGTACTGGCTGCTAATCATATTCAAGTAGCAGGTATTGAATTTATTGAAGACGAACATGGAACCATATATACCTATGATATTAATACAAATACCAACTATAATAGCGATGCTGAAGCAAAAAGCGGTGTTTTTGGAATGCTTGAGCTAGCAACTTATTTAGGAGAAAAATTAAATAAAGTAAATCTCTATTCTGATCAGCCTTCTCTTTCCCTTACCGAAAAATAGAACAAAGCATTAGAATTGCCGATTCTTTATGTACTATAGTCAGGGCTAAGAATTAGTAATCGATCCTTTTCTATTGATTTTCTAGTGATAAACTGTCGTGTTTAATAACTTAATAAGCCGTTACATGGATAACATGTTACGGCTTTTTGTATTTCCACTTGCGTTTGATATTCTGTCTTTAGGGTAATTTTATAGGATAGTTAGTTTTCAAAAGGAAAGAGGATGACCAATGACTGTACACCAGATTTTATTGTTAGTAATCATAGGGTATCTTGTTTTTTCTGTAGATAAAAAACAAGAATTTTTTCCTGCTCCGGTTATCTTAGTATTGTTTGGTTTGTTGTTATCGATGTTTCATTATTTTGACAATATTACGATAACAAAGGAACTTTTATTTCATGTTTTTCTACCGGCTTTGTTATTCATATCTGCTTATCAGTTCCCTACTCAAGCCCTGAAACGAAACAAAATACTTATTGGAACGTTAGGAACATTTGGTTTATTTTTGACAATCGCAATCTTGGCTGTTCTCATTTATGTTATTGGAAATTTATTCATATCTTTATCATTGGCAGCGGCATTGCTGATTGCTGCTATCTTATCTCCGACAGATCCTGTTTCTGTTGTAACGATCCTAAAAAAGTCGTCCGATGACCAACAGGTCGCAGAAATTGTCGAAGGTGAATCCATGCTAAATGATGGAACAAGTATTGTTGTATTCAGTGTGCTGTTAAGTATGTATACAAAAGGGACGAGCTTTGATTTTAGCGGTTTTATTAATGAATTTCTTTTGGTTTCGTTGGGGGGCGTAGCAATCGGCGTAAGCTTTGGTTGGTTAATGAGTAAGGCCATTCATTACACGTACCATCGTCAATATCAAGTAATGCTAAGTATTATCGTTGCTTATGGTAGTTTTTACTTAGGGGAGTTACTCGGAGTATCAGGTGTCCTTTCTACTGTGACTGCCGGTATGATGCTTTCCTATGAATTTGGGAGAAATATTAAAGAAGTGCATTTTAAGGATCAACTGGATGGTTTTTGGGAGATCATTGAACTAACTATTTTATCTTTAATTTTTTTACTTATTGGTGTACAAACCGCAAATTATCTTGCTGCTTCTGAATGGGCCCTGGCTATTATTATTTTTATATGTACATTAATGGTCCGGTTTGTCGTAATTACTTTAATTACTAAATTGCGCATAAATTGGAAGCGAACCATATCTATAAAAGATGCTGCTATTATTACCTGGGCTGGGATAAAAGGCACAATGTCTGTAGCTCTGGTTCTTGGGCTAGAAGCAGCTGTAGATAAAAATAATCCAATCATACCATTGTTATTCGCCATAATATTACTGTCTTTGATCATTCAGAGTGTTGGCGTTTATCCGCTTACAAAGAGACTTAAAACTAATGGACTGAGGCATAACTAAAAATGAATAATTCGGATGCGAATTATTCATTACCTGTCTTAATTCTCTATGTGAAATAGGCCATGCATTCCACGGTCACGCGATACAGCTAACTCGTAAGCAAAAAACGCTTACCGAATGAAATATAACAACGTGCTATTCCCGCTGAAATCAGGCCTGTTTCATTTGAATGATTTACGATAATGCTATCCAATCCTTAGATGGTAATCGTACAGAATTTTTTATCTAGATTGTTTTCGGGTCACCCTCTTGTGTATTTACTATTCATTTGTTAAATGTAATACATCTAGTATTTTAAATAAAATACTAAGGATCATTGCCACGATGGTAGCAAGCCCCATTCCAGATAGTGCAACTGAACCAATTTGGATGGTTGCCCCACTGACGCCAATTACTAAGACAATACTTGATAAGATTAGATTTTGGGAACGACCATAATCTATACGGGCTTCTACGAGCATCCGTAGTCCACTGGTAGCAATGATTCCAAAAAGTAATAAGGAAATACCACCCATAACAGCTGTTGGAATGGAAGAAATCAACGCCGCTAACTTACCGACAAAAGATAATATAATTGCAATCATTGCTGCAATCCCAATAATCCAAGTGGAATACACTTTTGTAATAGCTAACACACCGATATTTTCACCATAAGTAGTATTTGGTGTAGATCCGAAAAAACTTGAGATAATGGTAGAAATACCGTTACCTGCTAAAGAGCGATCCAGCCCAGGTTCTTTTGTTAGGTCTTTTTTCACAATATTTCCAGTTACAAACAGATGTCCAATATGTTCAGGTACGAGTACTAGTGCTGCAGGAAGGATGACTAATATGGCAGACCAGTCAAATTTTATCTGATAGAATTCTGGTAATGAGAACCAGCTTGCTTCTTTGACAGCGGTAAAATCGACAAGTCCAAAAAAATAAGCAATAATATAGCCTGCAATGATGCCAATTAAGATTGGAATGATTTTTAAGAAACCGCGTAAAGTAACCCAACAAATGACAGTAATTGCTAAAGTTAAAAACGATACAAGGACCGTATCAGCATCTACCGTCCAATTTGCAGCTGCATCAGCAGGTGCAATCCACCCTGCCATTTCCGCAGCAGTTGGCACAAGTTCAAGCCCAATGACAGCTACTATAGCCCCCATTGCTGCGGGTGGGAAAATAACATCGATCCAATTTGTTCCTGCTATTTTGATGATAAGGGCAACGAGACTCAGTACCACACCTACAGCGAAGAAACCACCTAATGCATAACTATACCCATCACCGCCAGCATAATTTCCTAATACAATTGTTACCGGAGAGATAAATGCGAAGCTAGATCCTAAATAAGCAGGAATTTTTCCTTTGGTTATAAATAAATAAATTAATGTACCGACACCATTCATTAGTAGAATTGTTGCCGGGTTTACACCGAATAGTATAGGAACTAACACGGTTGATCCAAACATCGCAAATAAGTGCTGAATACTTAATGGTAGACTTTTTAATATCGGCAATCGTTCATCTACTTGAATTTCTTTATAATTTGCCATGATGATTCCTCCTTAAAGATGAGCAACAGTTACCGTTTATCAAAGTTCAAATAAAAAGCACCCTGCGGACGCGAGGCAGGGTGCTTTCGTAAAAGTAAGATAGCAAAGATAGACTTACTTTTACAAACAGATTCTTATCTGTTCACCTTGGCAGTCTCACGGGACTGAATTAAAGGTAACCGTATCATTTTATCTATCCTATTATCCCAGTATGACTGTAAACTGTCAATCCCATCTTTTTAGGTAATCAGATTGCTTATATCCATTTTTGCAGTTCAACTTTTAATATTTTTCCGCTTGAAGTTTTTGGTAATTCTTCTACAAATGAAACAGAATGTGGACAATAAGCTTCTTCTATATTGTTTCTACAATAGTCCATCACCTCTTGAGCAGTTAAACACTGATTTGGTTGTAACACAACAAAAGCATGTGCTATTTCACCAAGTGATTGATGGGGGATAGGCACGACCGCTGCCTCATTAATCTGTTGGTGTTGTGATAATAATTGTTCCAGCTTTACAGTTGAAATAGTTCCTTGATCATTAGGAATATCTTTATAGGGCTCTTTGACTTGAATATTACCCTGTTCGTCAATAATCCCTTTGTCACCCGTATAGATCCAGCCGTCTTCCATTGAAGAATGGTTTGTTGCATGTTGTAATGTGCCGTGGCCTTTTACAATAATGTCACCTAATTCCATACCGTTATGTGCAACTTCCTCACCCATGCTATTAATCACGCGGATTTTTGTTTGACTCATGAATCTTTCCCACCTTTAATTTCCTTTCTGTTGATTTACATAACTATATATGATTATAGCATATTTTTATGAAAGCGTTTTATTTCAAGTGTAAAATTTTAACATCAGCGGGTGAAAAGGTTGCTTTAAGAGATAAAATAACTGCTGGAAGGAAAATTGTCACTGGATTATTAGCCTAAATATAAAAATTTTGATATGATTAATATATTGTAAAAATGGGTATAAGCGATTCTGAATGAGATATTGATATCATGATTTATATGAAAGAGCGCTTTTCCTGTAAAAATGAATGTAAAGTATAGGAAGGTGGAAGTTTTATGAGTTTAAACAAACCAAAAATAGTAGTTCTGGGCGCAGGATATGCTGGTTTAACCACAACTAAGCGTCTCTTACAAAAGCTATCACCGGAACAAGCGGAAATTGTATTAGTAAATAAACATAATTATCATTACGAGTCAACTTGGTTACATGAAGTAGCTGCTGGAACGATTAATCCTAATCAAGCACGAGTAATGATTAGCGATGTAATTAATCCAAACAAGGTAAGACTCGTATATGATGCAGTAACAAAAATTAATAAAGATGAACAACGGGTAGTTTTAGAAAATAGTGAGATTGAATATGATTACCTTGTTGTTGCACTTGGTTTTGAATCAAATGACTTTGGAATTAAAGGAATGGCTGAACATGCTTTTGCAATCGAAGATATTGATTCCAGCCGTTTAATTAGTGAACACATAGAATATCAATTTGCAAAATATAATTCGCAAGAGAATGTTGATGATGATAGCTTAAACATTCTAGTTGGTGGTGCTGGTTTTACAGGAATTGAATTCGTAGGAGAACTCGCAGATCGTATCCCTGAATTATGTAAAAAATACGATATTGATCGAAACAAAGTAAGCATTATTAATGTAGAAGCTGCTCCTTCTATTTTGCCGATGTTCGATAAGGAATTGGTTGCTTATGCAAAACAATCGCTTGAAGATCGCGGGGTAGAGATTCGTATTGGCGCCCCAATCTCTGAATGTACTCCAGAAGGATTTATTGTTGGTGATGACAAAGAGCTAATTAAAGCTGGAACAGTAGTATGGACTGGTGGAGTTAAAGGAAGCTCTGTCTTAGGTGCATCAGGATTTGAATTAACAAAAGGAAAAGTTAATGTTGATAGTGACTTACGTATGCAAGGAGAAGAAAATATTTTTGTGATTGGGGACTGCTCTTGGGTTTGGAACAAAAAAGCAGATCGTCCATATCCGCCGACTGGACAATTGGCAATGCAGGAAGCAGACGTTGTTGCTGCTAACTTAAGCGCATTACTTACAAATCAGCCGTTAACTGACTTTGTTTTTAATGATAAAGGGACAGTAGCTTCACTCGGTATGTCTGATGGAATTGGTAATGTATTCGATGATTACAAACTTCAAGGAAAAGCAGCTGCAGCAATGAAAAAGGTAGTAGATAATCGTTCACTATTCCTAATGGGCGGTACTAAATTAGTCCTTAAAAAAGGAAAATTTCGTCCGTTTTAAGACACTCATTTTAAAAAGAACAAGGAAATCAAATGAGGAGGTATTTGGGAAATGAAAAATAAAACATTGTGCGGGATATTTTTTGTAATAGCTTCGGTAATTGGCTATAGAGTATTAAGTGATTATATGGAAGACTCTAGAGACTTTAGGTAAGGAAAAAACCACCTTGTGTATTTACACGAGGTGGTTTTTTATGGTGTTTTGTACTAGAGCATGGTTGTATTGGTAAACAATAACGTTTTACTTCCTAGAATTAATTCTTCGAATGACTTCTCCTAGACTTTCTCATACTAATTGAGGGAGGTCATTAAATGAAATTAATAAAAATATGTTGTGTGTTACTAATCATTTTCTTGCCATATAACCTGTCTGCTGAGGAAACGGAAGATACGAAGCCGATTTATATTGAAAAATTAGAAGTAGATCAATATTCTCTTGATTATACCGATACACCATTTATTAATCAGGATAAGTTAGCGTCCCTCTTAACCAATTTAAAGAAAAGGGTCTATGAGGCGCCAACGAATGCGAAGATAGCTGATGATGGTCGTATCATAAGTGAAAAACCGGGATTTACGATAGATGAGGACCAGTTTCATATTCAATTTAGAGAAACATTTTATAATCACGATGCTAAAGGATTCCATGTCCCAACGCAGCCAATTTATCCTCGTGTTGATAAGGCTTTATTGGAAGAAATTCGAACAAATCAATTAGGCAGCTATGTAACTTATTTTAAAAAGGGGAATAAGGAAAGGTCTCATAATATTGCATTAGCTGCAGAAGCAATCAATAATCATGTTATTTTCCCAGGAGAAGTATTTTCTTTTAATGAGGTAGTAGGTGAAAGAACGACTAATAGAGGTTATAAGCGAGCGCCAGTTATTGTAAAAGGAGAATTATCTGAAGGTATTGGAGGAGGTATATGCCAAGTATCATCAACCCTCTTCAACGCAGTGGATTTAAAAGGCATTCAAATCGTTGAACGGTATGCACATAGCCGAAGTGTCCCGTATGTTCCCCCTGGAAGAGATGCAACTGTTAGCTGGTGGGGGCCAGATTTTACTTTCAAAAATAAATATAATCAACCAGTTCTCATTCGCGCGAAAGCTGGAAATGGAAAAATGATGGTGCGGATTTTTTCTTCTGAGTCGGCAGAGCATTTTACAGGAAATAGAAGGTAACCTCTGTTGAACATGAAGATGCTGACAGGTTTTTTTCATGTGATAAATCTTGATGGATAACGCATTGACGTTAAGAAATAAAAAAACAGCACTTCGGTTAGAAGTACTGTTTTTTTATTTTTATTTAAGCTTGTTTATGTGCTTCGATTTCAAAATGAATCTTTACTTCTTCTCCCACTAATACGCCACCAGTTTCTACAGCTGCGTTCCAAGTTAAACCAAAGTCTTTACGGTTAATAGTAGTTTCGCCGCTGAATCCAGCAACCATATTACCGCTCATAGGATCTTTACTTTGCCCTTCAATTACAGCGTCAAGTGTAACCGGTTTTGTTGTACCACGTATCGTTAGATCACCAGTGATATCGTAATTTGTACTAGACTTTTTTGTAATGGAAGAAGCTGCAAATGTGATGTTGGGATGATTCTCAGCATCGAAAAAGTCTGCAGAAAGTAAGTGGTCGTCGCGATCTTTATTACGTGTATCAATGCTATTAACATCAATAGTGACTTCAACTTTTGAATCTGTTAAATCATCTAAATTAGCTTCGATAACTGCATTAAAATCGTTAAATGAACCCTTCGCTTTAGAAATCATCATATGCTTCACAGAAAAGCCTATTTCACTATGAATGGTGTCTACATTCCAAATGGTTTTAGTCATATAAATCCCTCCAAATAAAAATTAATAAGTTACTTTATGTAACTAAGTATAAAATAATAAATTTGTGTTGTCAAGTAATTATTATAATTCGTTTTAGTTGTCCATACCCTGTAGTTTAGTTGATCAAACAGACAAAAGTGGGGTATGGCCGTTCCATTACTAGTACAATTTGAAAATAATATTAATACATAACATGATTTTTAAAAGGGGAGAAACGGATGGATAAGGGGACTGTATTTCGAACCATTGCATTATTAATTGCATTGACAAACCAAATATTAGTCATCTTTGGTAAATCACCGCTGCCAATCAACAGCGAATTGTTAGAAGAATTGATGTCTGTTGTATTTACAATAGGTACAGCGGTAATTGCCTGGTTTAAAAACAATTATGTTACTAGAAATGGCGCGAAGCAAAAACAAATACTTCATGCTCATGGTCTTGCAGCTTCAAGTAAAAAGGGATTAAAAAGTTAACCATGCAGTGGGACTCCATCCCACTGGTACATATTCCTTGATTATGATGTGAGAATTATTTATCTAATGAAAATATTCATTATTTTGGTATACTAAAGAAGAAGCTTGAATTTATTTCATAAGGAGCGATAACATGCAACAAACGAATAATCTGAGGTGGGACCTTGACATCATTTTTCCTGGAGGAAGTCATTCAGCGGATTTTTCTACATATTTACAAGAATTGGAAAGTGAATTGACGGACTTAGCAGATATTGTAAGCCAGTATAATCCCGATAAGGAAAGCGTGGATACCAAAAGATTAAGGATATTGGTTAATAATTTAGAAAAGGTGAATAAAAAGTTTAGAGAAGCATCCGCATTTATAAGCTGTTTAAGTGCTCAAAATGTAAAAGATGAGCAGGCAAGTTTATTAGTTAGTAAACGAAGTGAATTAAAAGCTAAATTTGAAGCAATTCAAACCAGTTTTAATCAAAAGTTAGTTCAGATTCCTGAAGATACATGGCAGAACGCACGCAACCAGGATGATTTAAATGACTTGGAATTTGTACTAAATGAATTTAGAGAACAAGCAAAGGGATTACTCCCGATAGAACAGGAAGCATTAATAAATGATCTAGCAGTTGATGGCTATCATGCTTGGGATCAAATGTATCAAGCTATTGTTGGTAAGATGGAAGTTCGGCTTAAGGAAGAGGAGACTACGAAATCTTACTCTATTGGACAGGCTTCCAATAAATTAGCTAATCCAAATCGTGACTTTCGAAAGCATGTATTTAATCAATTGAATAGGGCGTGGAAGACTAATGAACATTTATTTAGTCAGACGCTCAATCATTTAGCTGGTTTCCGGTTACAGAAATACACACATCGAAACTGGGATGATGTACTTAGGGAACCACTTGAACTAAATCGTATGAAGAAAAAAACACTTGATGCGATGTGGACCGCTATTAATAACAATAAGCACCATTTTGTTACATATTTAAATAAAAAGGCAGAACGTTTAGATTTAAAAAAATTAAGCATCTATGATATTAATGCTCCAATTAATAGAGAAGTAAAAACATTTAGTTATCAAGAGGGAGCAGACTTTATTATTAAACATTTCCATCGTTTCAGCCCGAAGATGGCCGCCTTTGCCCGCATGACTTTTGATAACCGTTGGATTGAAGCGGAAGACCGGCCTGATAAGCGGCCAGGTGGGTTTTGCACCAGTTTTCCAGAGAGCGGTCAGACAAGAATATTCATGACTTATTCTGGTACGTCTTCGAATATTGCAACACTCGCCCATGAGCTTGGACATGCGTATCATCAACATGTGATGAACGATGTGAATGGACTAAACCAACGTTACGCAATGAATGTTGCCGAAACAGCATCAACATTTGCTGAAATGATTGTTGCAGATGCTTCGGTGACATATGCGCAGTCAACGGATGAGAAAAAGGGCTTGTTAGAAGATAAAATCCAGCGCAGTATTGCGTTTTTTATGAATATTCATGCGCGATTTTTGTTCGAAAAGCGTTTCTATGAAGAGAGAAAGCAAGGTATGGTTTCTGTTAACAGGTTGAATAAACTGATGGTGGACGCTCAAAAGGAAGCCTACTGTGATGTACTAGAAGAATATGATGAGAACTTCTGGGCTTCTAAACTGCACTTCCATATGACAGGTGTCCCGTTTTATAATTTCCCTTACACATTTGGATATTTATTCAGCCTTGGAATTTATGCAATAGCACAGAAAAGTGATGATTTTGAGGATGAATATATCAAACTTTTACGTGATACAGGCAGGATGGAAGTCGAAGATCTCGCTTATAAACATTTACAAGTTGATCTAACTACTACCGCTTTTTGGGAAGATGCGATTCAACTTTGTATTAATGATGTATACGAATATCTCTCGATTTAATTTTAGTTGTAATCGATGGATAAGTCAGGTACAATACTCTTAGAAACAATAACAGAAAAAGCAAAATGTAAAAGCCTGCAGGGGGAGCCGATCGGCTGAGAGTGAACATATACATTGTTCTTACCCTTCGAACCTGTTAGTTAGTACTAGCGTAGGGATGGTGGCTTTTTTGATGGAATAAAAGCAATGTGAGCGGAATCCCCATCAGGAAGTCTTCCCCTTGGCATTGCTTTTTTTGTTGTTATTTATACCTTGTTGACATTGGCCAACAAGAAAATAACCGCTTTAAAAAGGGGAGAAAAGAAATGAAACGTACATTATTTTTAGTAGAGGTAGCAATTTTTGCAGCTTTTGCATTGTTGTTAGACCTAATACCATTTTTATCATTTAAAATTTGGGCTCAGGGTGGGTCTATCTCATTTGCGATGATTCCTATTTTTATCGTTGCTTTTCGCTGGGGATTAAAAGGCGGCTTGCTAGCAGGGTTTTTATGGGGAGTGCTTCAGGTTGCTGTAGGAACAGGGTATATACTGCATCCGTTACAAGGATTTATTGATTATGCCATTGCCTTTACAGTATTAGGGTTTGCAGGTGTATTTTCAGGAAAAATAAAACAAACTGTACAAGAAGGAAATAGCAAACAGTATCTTTTGTATATCTCGCTAGGTGTATTTATAGGATCTGCTTTGCGCTTTATCGCTCATTTTATTGCAGGTGTTGTCTTTTTTGAATCAGCTGTCCAAGGGATGAATGTATGGATATACTCCTTCTTATATAATGGTTCGTATATTCTACCTAGTTTTGTTTTAAGTGCTATACTTGTTTTCTTTTTATTTCATAAGCAACCTAGAACGCTGCTTCGATTGACAACTTAGTATAAACGACCTGCTCACATAATAATGAGCAAGAAAAAATAGACAACCAATGGGGTTGTCTATTTTTGTAGATAGCTATCTACATTTTCATTATTTGTAACCATTAATAGAACCTTACCTTCATCCATATCCTCTTCATAATTTTCGGCTTCAGCCTGTGAGAAACCTATTTCAGTTAATTTTGTTCGAAGCTCGTCCCCTTTTTTGCTAAAGAAATTACCGACAGCATGGCCAATATCCATTTCTTTGATGCCGATCGTATTTGCATCTGCGCTCCCAGCTAAACGATTGGTACGATCATCATCATGAGATAGAATATATACATCATCTTTATGAATTCCTTTGTCTTTTAGTACTTGAATATCGGCCTTTAATTTTTCATCATTTGTATATTCTTTAATAAATGGTTTCATATTAAAAAACCTCCTTTTTGTCTTCAATATTATGTATTCCCATTATGATAAGAACTAAACATGTACGCTTTGCATAGGCTATAGCACATTCAACAGAGAGGAAGCGATAGATGTGGAGCTTTCGATTTCCCATATATTATATGGTCTATTTACGCTTGCTATTATTATCACTATGATTCTGCGAAAAGGTATTGTATTACCAACGTTACTCGGTACGTTCATTATCGCCTGGGTTTATAAAGGAAGTATTATAGATGGTTTTACAGCTATTTTCAAAGCGAATCTAGTGGCAGCCCAAGAATTGTTTAGTATCTTTTTAATTATTACTTTCATGTTGGCACTATTACATTCGTTAAGGGATTTAGGAGCAGATAAACGTATGATCCAACCGATCCAAAAAATGATGATTAATGGGCATGTATCTTTTTTTGTCCTTGTTGGGATTACTTACTTAATTTCTTTGTTTTTTTGGCCAACACCAGCGGTTCCATTAATTTGTGCTTTACTTGTTCCTGCGGCTATCCAATCCGGTCTCCCTGCGATAACTGCGGCAGTCGCTATAGCTATTGCGGGCCAAGGCATGGCTCTATCCTCTGATTATATCGTTCAGGTAGCTCCTAATCTCTCTGCTACTTCGGCCGGTGTGGATACGGCACAAGTTGCAGATAAGTCTTTAATCCTTTCCCTTATAACGGGTTTTATTGCTTTAGGCATTGCTTATGTAATGTATCGTAAAATGATTCGAAAAAAAGGGGACCCTCGCAATCAACAAGAACTTGAAAACATGCAATTAACACAGGATTCCTCCCAACGAGATTACAGGCTACAGTTTTGGAGTAGACTTTTTGCAATATTAGTTCCTTTAGCGTTAGCAAGTGTCGTAATCTACATGGTATATGAAAAATTGCTATCTGGCAGAATGACTGGTTTGGAAGGTGGAGATGGTGCTGCTTTTGTAGGTGGGGTAGCCGTTATCCTTCTTTTGTTATCAACGATCGCTTTTCGTAAACAACATGCACTAGATTACATTACTACACACATTACGGATGGTTTTGTATTTGCTTTTAAAGCAATGGGCCCAGTAATTCCTATTGCAGGATTTTTCTTTTTAGGAAGTTCCGATTTTTCTGCTGACATTATAGGAGTTAAGGAAAATCCGCCAGCATTTTTATTTGACCTTGTTCAATCAACACAATCGATATTACCGCAAAGTGCCTTATTAGCAGCACTAAGTATTTTAATTATAGGTATTATTACTGGATTAGATGGTTCTGGTTTTTCGGGGTTGCCTTTAACAGGGGCATTAGCTGCTTCCTTACAAAACAGTTCCATTGATGTTACAACGCTTGCTGCTATAGGCCAAATGGGTTCTATCTGGACTGGAGGGGGAACATTGGTGGCATGGTCCTCTTTAATTGCAATTGCAGGTTTTTGTGGCGTGTCCGTGATGGAACTTGTTCGTAAGAATTTTATACCAGTGATGGTTGGGTTAATAGTGGCTACCATTGTCGCGGTATTTATTTTATAAAGTTCAGTCGTATCCGTTTTGAGTGTTCCTTTTAATGAGTGTAAAGCGCTGTTTCCTTTCTGAATAAAGCATGAAATAGGGATTACCTCCATTTTTCATAGAGATAATCCCTTTTTCATGGTTCTGAATTTGTGATTTAATACTAAAAAAGTACTAAAATGAAGCGTTTACACATAGCGTTAAACAAGGACGTCCATATTTTGGACTGGTTTAATTCTATTTGGGGGAGGGATACTATGCCCGGAATTTTGGTTGCCTTCATAGGGATGTTGGTTTTCGCTTTAGGTTATCGTTATTATTCTCGTTTTGTAGCAGAAAAAATTTTTCGATTAGACCCTAATTACGTTACACCAGCGCACCGTTATAAGGATGGAATTGATTTTGTTCCTACAAATAAATTCGTGTTATGGGGGCATCATTTTACTTCAGTTGCAGGGGCTGCACCGATTCTTGGACCAGCTATTGCGGTTTATTGGGGGTGGTTGCCAGCATTTTTATGGGTGATTTTGGGAACCGTATTTGCTGCAGGAGTTCATGATTTCGGTACGCTTGTTTTATCTGTTCGAAACAAAGGTCAGTCAGTTGGTACATTAGCGCACCGATTAGTCGGTCAACGAGCAAAGATTTTGTTTTTATTTATTATTTTAATTCTTGTGCTCATGGTAAATGCAGTATTTGCATGGGTCATTTCCAATTTGTTTATTTCTTATCCAGCCAGTGTGTTACCAGTGTTCATTCAAATACCACTTGCTATTTGGATAGGATATGCAGTTTACAAACGAAATAAGAAAATGCTTCTACCTTCTATATTAGCATTAGCTATCATGTACTTAACTGCAGTAGTAGCTAGCAAAGTCGATTTCTTACAAATCGATCTTGTGCAGTATATGGGTGGAGAAGGTGGAAGTGGATTATTTGGACTAGGAGCAGTATCGACTGCATTTTTAATTTGGATCGTCATTTTAATGGTCTATGTGTATATTGCATCTACATTGCCGGTTTGGAAATTGTTACAGCCAAGGGATTTTATTAATTCGCATCAGCTTGTAGTTGGTCTGGGAATCCTGTATTTAGGCCTGTTATTCACTAACCCTGAAATGACAGCACCGATAACAAATGAAAATCCGGATACTCCTTGGTTACCATTATTATTTATCACTATTGCTTGTGGAGCTATTTCCGGTTTTCATGGCCTTGTATCCTCAGGAACGTCATCTAAACAACTAAATAAAGAAACGGATGCTAGGTTTGTAGGATATGCTGGTGCGGTTGGGGAAGGGGTTCTTGCATTAGTATCCATTATTGCGGTTGCTACGTTCTTTACTAGTACGGATGAGTTTATGGCAACTTATGCTAGTTTTTCTGATGCGAATGCGGTTGGCCTTGGAACATTTGTAGAAGGAGCTGCAGGTCTAGCTGGCGGATTAGCCATCCCACCAGATATAGCAGTTACGATCGTATCTATTATTGTAGTTAGTTTTGCAGCAACCACGTTAGATACGTCTGTTAGATTGATGCGTTATATTATCGCGGAGTTAGGTATTGAATATCGTCTTCCTGCCTTAACGAAGACACATGTCGCTACAACCATAGCCGTCGTATCGAGTGCAGCTTTAGTATTACTCCCTGAAGGACCAAAAGGCTTTGGCTCAGGTGGATATCAGTTATGGCCATTATTCGGAACAGCCAATCAATTGCTAGCGGTTATCAGTTTAATGCTGATTGCGGTTTGGTTAAAACGATTAGGTAGGAATTATGCAGTGGTAATTATTCCAATGGTATTTGTTATGTTCATGACGCTGTACGCAATGATTCAACAAGTTTTATTTGAATGGTCATGGATGGGAAGTGCACCAAATACGTTGTTATTTATCTTTGGCGCAATTATTTTGATCTTCGCTTTATGGATTATTATTACTGCTTTCTCTGTTTTAACTAAAAAGGAGGAGAATTCGCTCGAAATTTAAAAGGGATCACTACGATCCCTTTTCTTTTTTCAAGGAGGAGAATATACATGCTTGATCAGATGAAGAAGATCCTTCAGTTGTATGAAGAGATGTTGGAAATACCGCATCGTCAGGAAATTGCACGTGAATTAAGAAATGAGGACGATGTGTTTTTATTATTATTATACTCAGAAATGGTCGGTATTCCTAACCCAGTTTTTTATTATACATTAGAACTGTATCCATTTATGTTAGAGAAATTCCACGATTGGCATTTACGTATGGGAATGGAAAAATCACCCTTATCAGGTATTCGATGCTGTTAATATGACATGAAAGGAGATTTGTATGAACGATCTAACAAAGAAAATCCTATTTGTTGGCGGGAAAGGGGGAGTAGGTAAATCTACTACCGCAGCGGCCATTGCATGGAATGCCGCAAAAGCTGGTAGAAAAACATTACTTGTTTCTACTGACCCCGCACATAATATAGGAGATATATTCGATCAAAAGATAGGCGGCAATATTAAACATGTCAATCTACAATTATATGCAATTGAGATTGATCCTGATCTGGAAACAACGACATATATTGACGGAGTAAAGGAAAACATAAAAAATTTTGTTCATACAGGAATGGTTGAAGAGGTGAACCGGCAGCTAGATACTGCCAAAGCATCTCCGGGAGCAGATGAAGCTGCATTATTTGATAAACTAATTTCCATTATTATACATGAAAATGTACATTTTGATCAATTAGTTATTGACACTGCTCCAACCGGACATACGGTTCGTCTTCTAACGCTCCCAGAATTGATGGGAGTATGGATGGAAGGGTTAATAAAGCGTCGCCAAAAGACCAACCAAGACTATAGTCAGTTATTAAATGATGGAAATCCTGTGGAGGATCCTATTTTTGATGTGTTAAAAGAAAGGCAAGATCGATTCGCAAAAGCAAGAGCATTGTTATTAGATCAAAGCATCACAGGATATATTTTTGTCCTAAATCCTGAACGATTATCCATCGCAGAAACGGAAAAAGCAATCCAATTACTTGAGAAGTATCATTTATATGTACAAACATTAATTATTAATAAAGTGTTACCAGAACAGATAGATGGAGAGTTTCTATTACAGCGAAGCATTTATGAGGAAAAGTATGTTGATTTAATTCATCATACATTTTCAAAACAACAAAAAATTTTTATTCCATTATATCCGCATGATATTATAGATATGAAGCAATTAGAGAAATTTGGTGCATTCCAAAGTATGTAATAGCATAGAAGGGAAGGGAGAAATAAATGAAAGCATTTGTACATGGGAACGGTATATTGGAAGTTAAAGATATGAATGAGCCTACTCCAAACGAGAATGAAGTTGTCGTTTCATTGAAAATGGCAGGGTTAAATCGTCGTGATTTAGCAATTCCTGGACGTCGTAAGGGTGCGACAGAGGATTTAATATTAGGGTCAGATGGTGCAGGGATAATTGAAAGTGTAGGGGAGAATGTAGACAATGTTCAGGTAGGTGAGGAAGTTATCATTAATCCAGCCTTGCGTTGGGAAGATAATCGTGATGCACCACCTGAGCGTTTTGACATTTTAGGAATGCCTGATCATGGTACATTTGCTGAAAAAATTTCCATTGATAAGCGGCAAGTAGAGAAAAAGCCGGAACATTTGAGTTGGGATGAAGCTGGGGTACTTGCACTATCAGGATTAACAGCGTTCCGTGCCTTATTCACGAAAGGACAAATAAAAGCAGGAGAAACGGTATTTATTCCAGGAGCAGGGAGTGGTGTATCTACTTTCCTAGTGGCGTTTGCGAAAAATATTGGTGCAAAAGTTATTGTATCGTCAAGAAGTCACGAAAAATTGGAGCAGGCGAGAACCCTAGGCGCAGATATCGGATTGCATAATGATGCAGATTGGAACGAAAGCTTGGCGGATGAAACGGTAGATCTAGTCATTGATAGTGTTGGACAAGCAACATTTAACCGTTCATTAAAACTATTAAAAAAAGGTGGTAGAATGGTTATTTTTGGGGCAACTACAGATGATATCGTGAATATCAATTTACGAGAATTTTTCTATGGTCAGTATCAGTTACTAGGTTCTACAATGGGTAGTAGACAGGAATTTGTAGCAATGCTTGATCATATTCGCCAATTTAAGGTGCATCCAGTAGTAGATACTACTTTCACATTGCAACATATTCAAGAAGCCTTTGATTATTTGCAAGTGAATCGTCAATTTGGCAAAGTTGCAATTGAACTTAACTAGGAAACTGGTTGACGGTAATCGTCAACCAGTTTTAGTTACGTCATCGCTTCAGGCTCTTCCGCCTTTTCCATCCAATCTTTTCCTTCCATTTGCCTTGTGACTAGCATACTAGAAACCGTATCACCAGTTACATTAACCATGGTAGCTGGTGGGTCAACTACGACACCGATTGCAGAAATAATCGGCAATGCTTCCATTGGTAAGCCATAGAGGGTAATTATCATCATTTCGCCCATAAATCCACCACCAGGAATACCACTCATGACGATTCCGGATAGTAAGCAAATTCCAATTGCAGTAAGAAACGTATCTATTCCTGTAAAATCTTTATTAAACACACCAAATACAAACGCGATTTTTAACATAGCAGAAAGACATGATCCATCCATATGTATTGTTGCTCCGAGTGGGAGAATTGTTTCTCGAATGTCTTTTGGAACACCGATACGTTTAGCTGCTTGTAAATTAACTGGTAAGGAAGCGATGCTGCTTCCTGTCCCTAGTGATGTTGCTGCAGGGGATAAAATGTTTTTCCAGAATCGGACAATTCCTTTTTTACCACCAGCGATAAATGCGTAAAGTGTGAATCCAATAGCAAAATACAAGATGGAAACAGGGTAGTATACAAGGACTGCTTTAGCGTAATCACCGATAAAATCTGCTCCAAATTCTCCTACTAAAGCTGCAAAGTAGGCACCTAACCCTATTGGCGCATAATACATTACCAGTTGGATTATTTTCATGAACACTTCAGCGCCACTTGATAAGAACGTAGCAAAAGGGCGCCCCTTTTCACCCGTTAATCCAGTCGCTACACCAATCAGGACAGAGAAAATAATAAGTGCTAACATGTTTTCGCGAGAGAATATATCAACAAAATCAGGAACGGTAAACGTTTCAACGAGCTGTTCAGAAAAGCTTGCTTCTTCTTGTGTTGATTCTGGCTGTGATAAAGGGATATCGACTCCGCTACCTGGCTGGAAGATGACAGTAGCAATTAACATAAATACGGATGCAATAATACCTGTGACAATAAAAACAGTAAGCATGGAACCCATAATTTTACCTAACCGTTTCATACTATCCATACTTGCAATTGCAGATGAAATCGTAAAGAAAACAAGTGGAACGACAATCATAAATAATAAATTAATAAAAAGGTCACCCAATGGTTTTATTACCGCTGCATCTTTACCCAGCAGAAGACCAACTATCGATCCAATGACAATGGAGATTAGTAAAATAATTGGAAACCGATAGGCTTTTACTTTATTTTTCATTGTATGCCTTCCTTTCTGTTTAAAATAATAATAACTATTTTATTCTACACGAAACTAGAGACCGAAAAAAGACTAATAATTAAAACAACCCAATCCAAGTTATGGTTTGGGTTGTTTTATCAGGAGAGATAAGGACGAATCAAGTCAATTGCTTGCTGGAGTTTTTTACTGTTTCTCTCATAAAGTTGTTTTGAATGTTGATTTTCTGTCGCTAAGGCAAATAATTCAAGGTCAGCCTGACATTTATTCATCGTTGCTAGTAAAAGAGGTATTTCTGAAGGAGACGGCACTGCGAGTTTATCATCATAAAGATCCAAATATAATTGACCCTGATTATCTGCTTGTGCAAGAAATACATTTTCAATACTAACATTTTGTTTATCAAGTTCCGTTTCCAACCAATTGACATTTAATGATAAGTTAGCCAATGGCTCTAATAGCATTTCTCCGTCCATGATGACAGTTTGTGGTTCTTTTTCTGGAGCTACGTTTAAACCAAGATCTTTTGCCGTTAATGGTTGATTTTCTTTCTTCGGAAGTACACTCAGTGAACCTGATGGCTCCAGAACGGCAAATTCAACATCGGAAGCTAAAAAAACATTATTGTCTCTTAATTTTTCTAATAGATCATCCGTAGAGTATCCCTCTTTCTTAAGATTGTCTTCCATGATTTTGCCATCCTGAATCAAAACAGTACTTTTCCCCTCTGTAAAATCGCGAAACCGCTTGCTTTTTAAAGAGACATACTCCACACATAATGGAACAATAAACCATATAAACATAGAGAGAAAGGCGTAAACAATGTTTGCATTAGGATCAATGGTATGAATAGCGACGATACCACCCAAAACGATTCCGGATATATATTCAAATACATTTAATTGAGAAATTTGCTTTTTTCCTAGCCATTTTGTCATGAAGAACAAGATAATTAACAAGGAAAATGAGCGCAGGACTACTACTATCCATTCCGGCATGGTTATCTTTCCTTTCTGACTTCAAGTTTATTTATATTGGGGTTCCTCTTTTGTTAATTGTATTACTTGATGCTGTAGATCATTTTTTACTTCAGATATGATTTGCTCGACTTGTTTAAACGCAGTTTGCTGTTCTTGATCGGCAGTTTTTGCAGCTAATGTTTGTAAGGTTGCCTCGATGCTTTTTATCGATGAGAAACATCCTTTAACTTGCGATCCAACGGTCATATTTCATCCTCCTAACCTTTTGGTTTGAATATGAGTGCACCAATAACACCAAAGATAATCGCAGCAGATATACCTGCACTGGTTACTTCAAACATCCCTGTTACAACACCTACTAATCCATGTGTTTCTGCTTCAGCCATTGCACCATGGACCAATGAATTCCCGAAACTTGTTATGGGAACAGTTGCTCCAGCTCCAGCAAAATCAATTAATGGTTCATACAATCCAAAGCCATCCAAGATAGCTCCAGAAACAACTAATATGGTTAGTGTTTGTCCAGGATTTAATTTCAATACATCAAGTAATAGTTGACCAATAACACATATTGCTCCGCCAACTACAAACGCCCAGAAAAATATCATCATACATCACTTCCTGACTCTATTGAAACTGCATGTGCGATACACGGAATGGGATCATTCTGTTGAATACTTAACGGAGAGTGGAGTGCACCTGTTGCTACTACTAATATGCGATGAAGGTCACCTTTCTTCATTCGATTAAGAAAATGTCCATAGGTTACCACTGCTGAACATGCCGGACCGCTTGCTCCGGCCAATACTGGTTGACCTTCCCTATAGATAGTAAGTCCACAGTCAACGTATTGGTTTTCCTGAATGGACAAGCCTCTTTTCTTTAATAAATCCAAGGATATCTCTCTTCCGATGTGGCCCAAGTCTCCTGTTATTATCAAGTCATAATAGGAGGGATCAATATTACGTTCTTTGAAATGTGTTTCAATTGTATGAACAGCTGCAGGAGCCATCGCACCACCCATATTAAAAGGGTCAGTTATCCCCATGTCAATGATTTTACCAATGGTAGCAGATGTAATCTTAGGCCCTTGCCCGTCTTGGGCTACTAAAGCACATCCAGCTCCAGTAACGGTCCATTGTGCAGTAGGAGGCTTCTGTCCCCCATATTCAGTAGGATAACGGAACTGTTTTTCAGCTGCTGCATTATGACTAGAAGTACCACTTAAAATATAATTAGCACCTTTAGCATTTATAATCATAGCTGAAAGGGCAAGGCTCTCCATTGAAGTAGCACAAGCATTAAATAAACCAAAATAAGGTATGCCAATTGTTTTTGCTGCAAAACTTGTTGGTGTTATTTGATTAATTAAATCTCCACTAATAAAAAATTGAACTTGTTCCTTCTCAATTGAGCTTTTTTTAACAGCTGTTTGACAAGCCTCTTCCATTAATGTTTGTTGTGCTTTTTCAAAGGAATCCTGTTTTAGCCACATGTCATCGTGTAATAAATCAAAATCATTAGGTATATTGCCGTTCGCTTCAAATGGCCCCCCAACCGTACCTGTAGAGATAATAACTGGCTTATTATTAAAAACCCAAGTTTGATGTCCGGTTAACATTATAATCCACCCCATTGGATGAGGATTGTTTTAATTAGAGCAACGACGAAGGCCGAAAATACACCATAAACGATAACTGGACCAGCTAATTTAAACATATTCGTACCTACACCTAAAATAAATCCTTCTGTTCGATGTTCAATGGCAGCAGAAATAACGGCGTTTCCAAAGCCAGTTACTGGAACCGCAGATCCTGCACCAGCAAACTGTCCGATTCGATCATAAAAACCAAAGCCAGTGAATAACATCGTGATAAATATTAACGTTGCTACTGTTGGATTGCCTACGGTTTGCTCAGTGAAATGAAAGAAATAGATGTAAAAGGTTGAAATGATTTGTCCAATGAAACAAATAAAACCACCTACAAAAAATGCCTTTATACAATTTTTTACAATTGGACGTTGTACCTCTCGTTGTTGTTGAAATGCTTGATACTCTTGGGCATCAGGCGGTGCATTTTTCTTCTTTTTATCTGCCATGAATGCTCCCTCTTTTCATTTAAGTTTGTTCTTTTGAAAATTCAACGAGTTTATTCAGTTTTTTCTGCAAATCTTTTTTAGGATAGACTTGCTTTTTTAAGTTTTTTTCAAGCTTATCCAACTCCATAACAATTTTCTTATCTGTCGATAGCTCAACCTTGAGATTGTCAAATTCCTCTTTCATCTCTTTCGTTAACTGTTCTCTGATTTTTGCAAGTTTAAAGCGCTCCATATGCTTAATCTCGATTGCAATAAGTATTTCTTTATCTGAATTAACTGCTTTTATTGTAGTGATTTGGTCATAATGACTTAATATATCCTTTGCTCGATTAGATGGTTCTTGACTTATGGACTGGTCAGTAGAAATCTCTGATAAATCTATGTCTTCATTTCTTTGTTTGCTCGGTGGATCTAATGCAGAATCAGTTCCACAGCCAATTAGTGTAAAAAGGAATGCACTAATCAATAACCATTTACCTAATTGCATTTTTTCACCTACTTTTGTTTAGTAAAAAGAGAGGCTGGTACCCCAGCCTCAACAACTTGCCTACCTAAAAAATTTTAAAATCCTTTATATTGAGGTTCCTCTTGTTCTAATTGTTGAACGCGTGGCTCGACACTTTGTAAGACAGCCATTGTTTGTTGTGCAGCATTCTCATAAAGCTGCTTTGCCTGTTTGTTTTCTGTTTGGAGCGCAAACTGTTCAAAGCTAGCTTGAGCGCTTTTTAGACCTGCAATGGTTTGTTTTACTTGGCTAGATACAGTCATACAGATCCTCCTTTTTGGTATATCATCATTAATTAGAATGAGGTACAACCAAATGAATTATACGATGGTTATTTTTCCTTTTATAACCAGCAATGAAAAATTTTGAAAAAAGTTGAAACATTCCTAACGTTTCTATCGTCTTACATATATAGAGCATATGAGGAGGATAGCAGTGAAAAAGAAATTTATCTTAATAATAATCGTTATCGGTGCTGTATTTATTGCTCTTATTTACGGAGGTTTTGGAAATGCAAATGCAAAGTTGGTGGAAAATAAAACAGTTACAAAGCAGGAGGGAGACTTCATTTTACATATAAGCATTGAAAATGCAGATGCCGGTGTTAAGGTTTATAGTTCCATTCAATATGTTGGAGATAATCCCGTAATAATTGAGCATCGAGCACCCTTGGTATCTATATCCCTGGATCAGCAGCAGCACAAATATACAGGAAGTCCTGTATCGAAGGAACTAAACAAAGGAAATATATACCACCCACCATATAGCAATGAATTTGACATTCAAAATAGACCGTGTGCTTCCTTGTATTTAGAAGCAAGGTTTAAAGTAGATGATGAGGAAATACGAATCCAGCATGTTGAGGAGCTTGAATTTAAATAGCCAGCAACCTTCTACATTAGAAGAATGCTGGCTTATATTACTTCTTATTCATGTTTTTCATTTTTAGGAAAGGTGTTACATCCAAACGAATGGGATTGGAAAACTTACGAGTGATTTGTGCAGTCCACGTATCTACACGTTTATTGCTTGTTCGTTTCGCATAATAAGATTTTAGGTTCTCATCAAATTCTTGAATAAGTGGAAGTTGTTTTTCAAATGGCTGATAGAAATTCTGGTGATAAACAACTTCAAGAGGTAAGCGTGGCTTTTGTTCTGGCTGATGATCAGGGTACCCAACGGCAAGGCCGAATAACGGAATAACTTTATCTGGAAGCTGAAGCAGCTCATTTACTCGATTAATATCATTACGCAAACTACCAAGAAAACAAATACCTAATCCGAGATCTTCAGCTGCAGTAGCAGCATTTTGTGCTGCTAACGCTGCATCTACGGTCGCTACGATAAATTGTTCCGATGTTTCTAGACTTTCTTGCATGGCGTTTTGTTGCTCCGAAGTACCTAATTGTTCTGATCGATGTAGATCACCACAAAAAACAAATAAATGACCGTTATCTTTAACATAGGGCTGCCCAGATACGGCAGCTAATTCTTCTTTCAACTTCTCATCTGTTATACCAATAATTGTATAGGCCATCACATAACTAGATGTCGATGCGTATTGTGCTGCTTCTATAATTGTCTCTACTTGTTCAACCGTTAATTTTTGATTTTTAAACTTTCGAATCGATCGATGGTTTAAGATTGTCTCAATCGCTTTGTAGGTCATCATTCTCCGTCCCCTCTATAGTTATAATATGCATGGTATATTAATGATAAGCTTTTCTATTTTTAAATGTCAATTTACTGAGCTTTTATTATGAGGGATATAAGATGTATCAATTATCCATGATTTTTGATACACTTACGATATAAAAACAGTAAGAACGAATCATATATAATTTCGTACATGTAAGGTACTATTTTTGAAGTGTGAAGGGAGGTTCTGCTGTGAAAACTTTTAAATTAAAAGCTTTGAATGTTATGGAAGAACAAGATGGGGAAATTATACCAAATCGAATTCCACTACTAGATGGGTTGATCATTAATCGAGAAGATGATAAAAATCAATGGACAATTGAAGCTTATATCGATCATTCTTATGCAAGTTATTTTCAAGAGCTTCGTCAACTAAAATCCGAAATTTTAGTACAAGTAAAAATCACAAAAGAAAGTAATGATATTGCAACATTCATCACTTCCATGATAAGTATTAATGATATTGGGTCAAATCTGAATGTTTTGTTTGTTGGAAACATTGTAGATAGACGCAAAGCAAATATTGAATCTATGTTGACGACATTAATTGAAGAAGGTTATCAAGGAAAAGAATTATTAAAGAAATTTAAAGAAATTACATAAAAGAAGTTGTGCTAAATTTAATTTCCGTATATCAAAATTGTAATCATCACAGCTAGCAAGGAGTAATTAATATGCAATACCAAAAGTCTATTATTCGCTGGGCCAATCGGTTATCACCTGTACAAATCTTACTGCTATTTTATTTTTTTGCAGTTCTACTTTCTACCATCATCATGTCGCTCCCTTTTGTTTATCAGGAAGGGGTAGAAATGCCATTTATTGATATTTTATTTACTGCAGTTAGTGCTTTAAGCGTTACAGGTTTAAGTTCTATTTCAATAGCAGATACATTAAGCACAACTGGAATTATTTTACTAGCTGCTATTTTACAACTTGGTGCAGTAGGGGTAATGGCAATTGGTACGTTTATTTGGCTGTTACTAGGTAAAAAAATTGGTCTTAAAGAACGAAGATTAATCATGACTGACCAAAATCAAACCACATTTGAAGGAATGGTACGGCTTATTAAGCAGATCGTTTATGTGTTGCTTACAATCGAATTTTTAGGATTTATGATATTGGGAACTTACTTTTTACAATACTTTGATACAGCGAAAGAAGCTTATCTGCACGGCTTTTTTGGTACGATTAGTGCCGTATCCAATGGTGGTTTTGATATTACTGGCAGCTCATTAATTCCATTCAAGGATGACTATTTTGTGCAATTTATAAATATGCTGCTAATTATTTTTGGAGCAATTGGATTTCCGGTGCTAATCGAAGTGAAAGAGTATATATTTGCTAAATCAGATAATCGTAAACATGTACGATTTAGTCTTTTCACAAAAGTGACGACAAGTACATTTTTATTTTTAATCATCATTGGTGCGCTCTTCATGTATTTATTGGACGTGACCCATTTTTTTGCAGATAAATCTTGGCATGAAGCATTTTTTTATTCCCTATTTCAGTCTGTTACAACGCGTAGCGGGGGATTATCAACCATGGATGTTAGCCAGTTAACAGAAGAGAATCATTTGTTTATGTCATTATTAATGTTTATTGGCGCTTCTCCTAGTAGTGCAGGAGGCGGGATTCGTACGACGACTTTTTTACTGGTTGTTATCTTTATTATTACGTATGCAAGAGGTGGAAAGAGCATTCGGCTGTTTAATCGTGAAGTATATGACGAAGATTTACTAAAGGCTGTAACTGTAACACTGATGGCGTTAATCATGGTGTTTACATCGATCATACTTATTTCGATTGCAGAACCTTTCTCGTTAACTCAGATCTTGTTTGAGGTTACTTCAGCGTTTGGTACAGTAGGGTTATCATTAGGCATTACAAGTGAATTAACAAGTTTTAGTAAAGTTATTTTAATGCTATTAATGTTTATTGGTCGAGTAGGTATAATAACCTTCTTATTTATATTTAAGAATAATAAGAAGAGTGGTAACTACCATTATCCGAAGGAGAAATTAATAATAGGATAGTTAGTTAGGAGAGAATGTTTATGAAGGAGCAAAATCAACTTTTGCCAATTCCTCATCGTATTCTAGAGAATCTAAAAGAACCTATCCTCATAACAGACAAGAGTGGAACATTCATAGCTGGAAATGCTGCTGCTTATTCAACCCTTGAAATTGAATGCGCTGAGCCTGGTAATATTAAGCAATATTTGGCTATTAGTATGCAAGAAATATCAAAAGAGTTTCATCAACTGGTTGAACTACAACGAAATGCGAATACGCTCATTGAAGTGAAAGTAATCGAAGCCAAGTATAATTATTTTTGTTTTTTATTAAATAATTTAACGATAAACGGCGCACTTCAGGAGCTTAAATATTCGTTTAGTAATGGAATTAACCATGACTTAGAAGGAATTATTCTGTATGAAGTGAATAATGGAACAATTATTGACTATGATTCCCCATTTGCCTCCATGTTCCATTATGCACCACAAGAATTATTAGGAATGAATATCCGATCTATCTTTCATAAAGATAGCGTTCATCTACTGTATGACCACGTGCATAAACATCCTGAGAAACCTTTTCTATTAACCGGATTAAAGAAGGGAGGGGCTCCTTTTTATGTGGAAGCATACGGACATCCTTGCGAATATCAAGGAAGAATTATTCGGATATGTTTAATTAAAGATATAACAAATCAAGAATTAAATAAAAAACGAGTAGAGTACTTATCCTATTTTGATGCACAGACAGACTTACCAAATCGGAATTATTTATTCCAGGTTTTAAAACATACGATTGCGCATGCAAAAGAGCAAGAAAAAGGAATAGCCATTCTTTCGATCAATATGAACTATGATAAAGAGCGGTATCATACATTAGGCTACGCTTTTGATCAGAAATTTACTAGAACTTGTGCAGATCGATTAACAGCATACGTACAGGAGCATACATTTATAGCGTACATCAATGAAAAAGATTTCGTTCTTCTTCATTCCGGATTGAACAATAGACGAGAGATGGAGGTTTATGTAGAAAAATTAATAAATCATTTGAAGACGCCCGCTTATATAGATAATCAAGAAGTAAATGTAAACGTTCATATTGGTATTAGCGTTTTTCCTGAACATGGGGAGCAGGAAAATGACCTACTCAAACATGCTGATTCTGCAATGTATATAAGTAGAAGCACTTATTTTTCAGAATATACGTTTTTTCAACCTGCATTCCATCTTCACTTTAAATCAATCCTTACATTGGAGCATCAATTAAAGAGAGCAATGCAAACAAATCAGTTACAACTATATTATCAGCCACAAACAGCATTTATGAACAATCAAGTCATTGGGATGGAGGCATTGCTTCGCTGGAAACATCCAAAAAGAGGTATGATCTTACCATTAGAGTTTATAGCAATTGCAGAAAGAAGCGGACTTATCATTGATATTGGAGATTGGGTAATCTATGAGGCTTGTCGACAAAATAAGCATTGGCAAGATAAGGGATTTAATCCTATCGTTATGAGCGTTAATCTGTCTCCAATTCAATTTTATCAACGTAATTTCGTAACGAAGGTGAGACGTATTTTAACGGAAAACAATTTAAATCCATGCTACTTAGAACTGGAAATAACAGAAACAATGGCTATGCAAAATGAGGAAGTTAGCTTACAAATTATCGAGGAGTTAAGAAACTTAGGGGTTTCAATCTCAATTGATGATTTTGGTACAGGCTATTCGTCTTTAAAATCATTATGTTTATACCCGATCACTAAACTTAAAATTGATAAAATGTTTATGAGGAATGAATATAAAGGGAATCAGATGATCGTTCGTTCGATCATAAAGCTGTCGCATTCTTTAGATATGAAGGTAATTGCTGAGGGAGTGGAGACGAAAGAACAGTTTACGTTTTTACAAAAAGAAGAATGTGATGCATTTCAAGGTTTTTATATCAGTGCACCATTACCCCCGGAAGAACTGACAGGGTATTTTATAAAGTAAACAACAGCTTGTGCCGACAAGATGGCACAAGCTGTTATTGTTTTTATTAGCAATAAAATGCAGCACCTACAATGATCAATAAAATAAAAAGCACTACGATTAATGCAAAGTTACTACCATATCCGCCGCCGTTGCTAGGATATCCGCAGCCTCCGCCGTATCCGTATCCCATTATTTCACCTCCTGATCTTACAGTTATACTATATGCAGACGCGGAGAAATGGTTTGGACGTTTTGCCTAATTTTTTTCTGTTGATTATTTATATTTCATTCACTCAATTCTTCCGTCGATATATTAGAGATCTTTAATTGGTCATTTTCATATTTCGTAGTAAATATGAATTTTTGCTGTGATTCGGTGAATTCCTCTTCACTTTTTGACCTTGTTTCAATGGTTACTGGGACTTGAATTTTTATAATACCATCATCAGATATGGAGCTCTCTAGCTTATCAAAACTTAAATTAATCACATCAATATACCCATCTCTGAAATCTTGATATGAAGTTTTGGATTGCATGTCACTATCTAATAAAGTGTAAGCATTAATATAATCTCTAATTTCAATACTTTCTAGAAAGTAATTAATAAGGTATTCGGCATCTTCTTTTAGCTGTTCCGGTTCTTTTGTGTTTATAATATCGGATGTACTAGCAAAATCTAATTTATCCGTTTGTGCCTCATTAGACCATTTTTCAATTTGATCAATTACCTCTGTAATAGGGATACTAAATCCAATAGTTCCATCTTTTGTTCCAACAGAATTTATCCCGACTACGTGACCTGTTTCTCGATCAATTAGTGGGCCTCCGCTATTACCATGTGAAATTTGAGCGGAGATTTGATATACATTCGAATAATTAAAACCATCTACATTAAAGTTTCGTTCCGAACCAGAGATAATTCCTAATGTCACTGTATTTTGAAAGCCGTGTGGGCTGCCTAATGCGATGACTTCATCTCCAATCTCTGAAGTTACCTCTTTTTCTATTTCCATAGATTGTCCGGCCAGTTGTGGAACACGAATCACAGCTATATCCGTTTCTTCTCCAATACCGACAACCGCAGCGGGATATATTTGTGCATCGGCAGTTCGGACATAAAGAATGTCAGCATCTTTAATTACATGGGCATTGGTAATAATATCTCCTTTGGAATTGTATAAAAAACCAGAACCCGTAACAGTACTTTCACTATTTTGCCCTTCGATTTGTATCACGTTCTTTTCAGCTTCGTGTATGATCGATTTTAAATCAAGCTCTTCACTACTCGATGTTACTTTGTTAATAAGAGGGTTGCTAATGGACATATCTTCAGCATCCCATTGTTGATAAATATATATGAGTACAGCTATTCCAATGATTAAAAGTAGTGAAGAAAGTATTAAAACTGGTGATTTTCTTATACGCATGTGCTCACCCCATTCATGTCTGCGATTAGTCGGTATACCAGGTTATTTTCTTAACTTTAGGTTGAACATTTTTTCCTTTGTGCTCAATATCGAAATGGGTAAATTCAAATTTTCCTTTTTCCTCTGGGTATAATTCATCTGGATAAACATACACTTCATTCGTTGTTAATTCATTTCCATTTTCGGTTAAAAGTGCATACTCAATCATAATGGAATTGATGGGAATAGTTGCTACACTTTGAACTTCACCTTTTACTACAAGGTTTCCTTGTTCATCGTCCGTAATATCAATAGATAACATCTCTATGGCATCTGTTTCATTCACTTGTTTTTCCTTTGTGGCTGAAGTCATCGCTTGTTCAATCCTCTTCTGTTGGGCAGTTTCGAAGGCTACTTTTTCTTTATCGATTGTAGTCTGTAAGCTGAGCAATTTCTCCGAATCGGGTGCGTATTTTAACCCATCTTCAACAATTAACTGCGCATCCGTAAATTGTTTATTATTCAACTGTTCATTCGCTTTTGTGGATGTATAGTCAATAATTTGATTACGAATATTTTTTGTAATAGGTTCAGCTTTCTCTGAATCAATGGAAGCAACATCCCATAATAGAACTTTTAATTTATCGATGTTAGGGTTTTTGGCTAATGACTGTTGGACCTGTTGTAATTTGATTGCGTTACGTTGTTGTGTAATTGTTTCGATCAGGTTGTTTACAGCGCTACCGTTAAAATCATTAAGCTTGCTTTCCGATTGATTAATAACCGATAGAGCTTCTTGGTAGTTTCCTTCTTCACTTAGTTTGGTTGCTTGTTCTAATGATGACCGAATTTCAATGGCAATATCCATGAACTCTAAAGAGAAGTGTGCCTGTTGAAAATTCGCTTTGTGGTTTATGGCTTGTTGGAACAACTCTTTTGCTTCTTTGTATTCTTGATCTAGAACCTTTTCTTCTCCTTCATTGTATAGTTCTTTTGCTTTGGCAGAATTTATTTCTAATGTTACGTATAATATAATAGAAGAAAGTATGATACCGGCAGTAATAAAAAGCGGAAACTTCCAATTTCTATTTATCCATTTTTTATTTGTTATTCGATTATATCTGTCTTCTGGCAGAAGCTTTCCGCATTTTATACAGTAATTTTCATCCTCTTTTATCGATGTACCACAATATGGACAATGAAGCATAATAATCACCTGCAATCAAATATGTAATATCCATCAATCATTTTATCATAATTTGTCTTTTATTAGGGTAAGGAAATTGGTATGATATACTGGAAGTAAACTTATAATAAGCAGAGTTTTGAAGTACATATATCTTTCGTTGGGGAGGTGCTCGTATGGAAATGGCTTTAGGTATTGTTTGTTTAGGAATTTTAGTACTAAATATTGGATACTGTATTTACGATGGTGAAAAATAAAACTTCCTATACGGCAAAAAGGGACTAGAGTGATTACAACACCAAAAGTAGATGAAAATACCTTTTGAGTAGTTGGAAACATCCAGTCCCTTTTGTTATTTTCGTTGTTTTTCCATTATCTTGTTAACGACCATTGATCAAATGGAAATATGATAAATTCAGAACGTCCGATAATATCATTTTCATCGATCAAGCCGAGCCCGTTTCTGCTATCTTTACTAATTGCTCGATTATCACCCATTACAAAATAACTGTCTTCTGGTATTTTGGTAGGACCATAATTACCTGTTTGACGCTGGGCGTCCTCATCTAGAAATGTTTGTTCATATTTATTACCATTAATATACAAACTGCTCCCATTAATTTCAATTGTCTCTCCAGGCAGCCCGATAATACGTTTAACGTAATTTTTTGATGGTCTTTCAATAATAACAATGTCTCCACGTTCTGGTTCATCGAGGATGTAAATAATTTTATTAAATATCACTCTTTCTCCATTTTGAAGGGTAGGATCCATGCTTTCACCTTCAACAATCGAAGTTGCAAATATAAACGTTCTTAGAAAGAATGCAATTAAAATTGCAATAATGATTGCTTTTACCCATTCCAACCATTCACTTTTCTTTTTTGATTCTGTCACAGAAGACATCCTTTCCTAAAAAACATCTAATATAATAGTAGCATAGTAACGGGAAGGAATCGAGTTAAAAACCACCTCTATCATAGAGAGGTGTTATATATCAAGAAAAACTTGTCATATTCTGTAATACTATGCTACAGTATAATAAATTAAAGGAGGAGGTATCACTACAATCATAATGAATAAAACAGACCATCTTCTTAAACGCATTGAATTTTTACGTAATAAAATGACAGAGGTTGCATTGGAAAAAGGATTTACTAATTTTGAGTCCGTAGCAATTAGTCAAGAATTGGACAGGCTATTAAATCTTTATGAAAGTATAAAACATTTGGAAAAGCACGAAAAGATCGAATAACCAGTAGTATTATCTTAGATCATTCTTCTTTAAGAATTCTTCTAGTCGGTCAAGGCCACACGCAAGCATGCTATGTTCATATGCGTAGGATAAACGCATGTAACCTTCTCCTAAATGAGAAAAACTCTCTCCTGGTACCAACGCAATTTTCCCTTTTTTAACTAATTCAAGTCCAAGTTCAAAAGAACTTATTTTCTTTATCGGAAACTTAGGAAAGAAATAAAACGCTCCCTCTGGTTTCGTTACTTCTAATCCCATATTCAATAACCGATTATATACATAGTCTCGTCGTTCTTCATAGGATACGCTCATTTTTTTGGTATCTAATAAACCATTAGTCAAGGCTTCTAATGCAGCATATTGGCTTATAGATGAAGCACAGGAGACATTGTATTGATGTACCTTTAACATATGTTGGCTGATCCATTTAGGCGCAAGTACATAACCAATACGAAAACCTGTCATTGAATGTGATTTTGAAACACCGTTAATAACAATTGTCTTATCTTTTACCTCTGAAAAACGAGCAATTGATATGTGTTGATGGTCATAAACAAGTTCACTATAAATCTCATCTGCCAAGATAAATATCTGTTTATCCTTTAAAACAGATACCAAATCTTGTAATTCTTTTTTGGTAAAAGATGCCCCTGTAGGATTGGAAGGATAAGGTAGTACGACACACTTGGTGTTTTCATTGATATGTCGTTCTAATGTTTCCTTTGTTAATTTCAGTTGTGTTTTTGTAGTATCCATATATATTGGATGGGCACCTGCTAAGCGAATTAAGGGTTCATATCCTGGATAAATAGGACCAGGAAGTAATACTTCGTCACCAGGGCTTAAAATCGTACGGAATGCTATATCTATGGCTTGGGATGCACCTGTAGTAACGATGACTTCAGATTCTGGATGGTAAGCAATACCATAGTTTTGTTCATTAAATTTAGAAATAGCGTTACGTAATTCTATTATTCCGGCATTGTGAGTGTAAGTAGTCTTATTATCCATTAATGCTTTTGAGGCTGCTTGTTTTACATGTTCAGGTGTATGAAAATCTGGCTGCCCAATTGTTAATGAAATAACATCTTGTTCGTCAGAGACCATATTAAAAAATCGGCGAATTCCGGATATTTGTATTTCTTGTACATTTTTATTCAATAAGTGCTGCATTTCATAACCTCCAGGGATAAATTAATTAAATTGTTAAAAAATATTTAAAAATTTGTGATCTCGTATACATAAAAAATGGGTATACTAGGAATGTAAGTTATAAAAGGAGTGTATCATATGCGGCCAAAAACGTTAAACTTTGAACAATTAGTTGCTCGTAATAAGCGAGAATTACTCGAAGATGAAATTAAAATTTCACAAATAGAGAAGCGTTTAGAAAATAAACAAGCTGAGATTGTTAATAAGAAAAGAAACAAAAAGATAAACATGTAGACGAAAACGAGAGGAAGATAAATACTTTCTCTCGTTTTATTATTTTAACTAATTTGACGGGAAGATGTGTAAGGTTTTTCGGCAATTACTTGAATAAATAAAACTGCTCCGATAATACAGATCATTCCAAGCATTTGAAGTAGCGTAAATACCTCTTGAAAAAGAAAGATACCGATTAAAGTAGCTACGACTGGTTCAACGGTTGATAATATGGATGCTTTCGAAGCCTCTGTTCTATTCAGTCCGTAGGTATAAATGATATATGCAAAAGCAGTAGGGAGGAATCCCAATCCAAATGCATAGAAAAGAACGGCTGGGTTACTGAGTAATTCCCCTTTTTGAACAAAAGGAAAGAAAGGGGAAAGTGTAACTGCTGCAGTAATAAATGTAAATGTCGTAATACTTAAGCTGGAATATTTTTTTAGTGCAAACTTACTAAAAATACTATATAAAGAATAACCAAGCCCAGAGCCGAGTCCAAACAGAATGGCATTGTAGGAAACAGCCGTCAAATTCAACGGAATAACACCGACTACAAGACAAGTCCCGATTAATGTAAGTACTAATGCTATCATTTTTCCTTTTGTTAAAGATTCCCCAAAAAAGATAGCAGAGAAGATAGTAACAAAAGCTGGAGCAGTATAGAGTAAAGCTGTTGCTACAGGAATAGTGCTTAACTCCATAGCTGTAAATAAACAAAAATTAAAAAAAGCAATACTAAAAATCCCTGTACCTATGAAATAACGAATATCTTTTAAAGATGCGAGCTTTAACTTATTGCGAGCAAAACAGAGTAGAAAGATAACTAATAGTATTGCCGTCGTCCAAACACGTAATATGACAACTTCCATGGGAGTGAAACCGTACGTATACAAGTTTTTTACATACCAGCTAATGGTTCCCCATAATCCTGCGCCGAGAATGATGTAGAAGTAGGCAGGTTTCAATTAATAACCACCTTTCTATTTATATGTTTAGGCTATTATATCAAATCAAATTTGGTAAAGGGACAACTATTCTTCTGAAGTATAAAAAAATATAACATCGACTAAACTGCTACCAAAGATACATGAAAGAGGTGAATGCAATATGATGCTTACTGGTCTACAGATGGATGGACTTGTACAAGCAGGTGCAGAGAAATATTGGTATATTTTGTTTTTAGTAATTGGTACTTGGATTGTTTATCGTTTCATTCGATCTTATATTCGTTGGTCTATACGCAGACGGTCTATGACGTTGTTATCCTATATTGTGATTTGCTTGTTACTATTTAGCATCTATTTTGGAATCAGTCTCCTAAATGGCGGTTTAAATGATTCCTTTTATTATTCATTTCCATTATTTTTACAAAGCTTAGCTATATTTGGAGTTATCCTAATTTGTATTTCTGGAATTAAACGGTGGTTGCTTAATAGGTGAAATATAATTAAAAAAGAGCCTCTTCAACTATTGATCGAAGTCAATAATTGAAGAGGCTCTTCTTTATGAATTGTCGATTTGATTTTGTAAGTTTTCAAGCCATGAAAAAACTGGATGATGTTGTTGATTAGGAGTTTCGATATCTTCAGGTGCAGTAGACATGACAAACTCTTTTTCGTCATCTGTTAACTTTTCATATTTATCTTTTAATGTATGGGTCTGATCTGCATAACGATGCAATTCATAAACAAAATCTTTTAATTCAGTCATTCCCAATCCTCCTTTTACATACATATAGCCTTATTGGAAATAGGTTAAACATGTAAAGAGGATGATTTTTTAATTAGCTTCGATGTGATTTTGACGGAGGCCATTCCATCTTTCCTAGAGAGGAGGGAGTGAAATAGGTAGAAGCGTAATTTTTTTTAATGGTATTTATATTTTTCTTTGGTTTCCAGTCAATATACCTGTAAATGACTTTCTTGGCTTGGGATAATGACATTTTTGCTTGTGGGTTTCGATAGTTTTCATCTAATGATCCTAGGTGCTCCAATTCTTTAAAGTCGTGTTTGGTTGGAGGGACGTGAAAGTAATAATTAGCAACTTTAACTAAAAGCGTAGAGTGCTGATTACTGTATTTTGGATGCTTAGAAAAATGAAGTCCAACTTTAATAGCTTTCTTTTCGGACAGTAGTCGATGAATTGCTTCTTTCTTAATAAAGTAGAGGTGTTTTGGTTCGGGAGCTGTTTTAGCGTGACGATTAATCGTATAAAGTGCCTTCGCAATGTCTTCTAATTTATCACTCATGTATTCTCCTCCTTTTCATCCTATTATAATAGCTTGTCTTTATCCTATCGCAAAGGCTCTAGTGTTGCAAGAGCCATTCTATAAAAGTAAAAAAGGAGGAAAAGGAACGAACCTTTTGCTCCTACTTAAAGCCTTTAATGGTTTCTACAATTTTTTCCACTTCTGCTGGTTGAATACCAGAGTATTTGTAAATGAAATTGCCTTCTGGTGAAACAAGAAAAAACTGATTACTATGCATTACTTGATCAGAATCTGGGCTATTCTCTAATGGTGCTTTAAAGGATTTGATCGAGAACGCTTTAATTTTGTCAAAATCATAACCAGTCAGGAAGTCCCAATTGTCAAAAGTAGCACCTCTTGATTTTCCAAATTCTTTTAATTTCTGAGGCGTATCATTTTCTGGATCTACACTAAACGATACAAGCCGTACATCATCTAAGCCTTCTTCTTTAAGCTGTGCTTGAAGTTTCGCCATATTTGAAGTCATTGGAGGACAGACTGTTTCACAATTGGTAAAAACAAAATCAGCTACCCAAAACTCTCCATCTAAATCACTTTTCGAGATAGTCTTCCCATCTTGATTTGTAAAAGAAAAATCGTTCACTTCTTCAGAATAATCTCCCTCATATTCGTTTCCGCAGGCAACAAGAAATAATAATACTGTTAATGGTAATAGCAGTTTACAAGAAACTTTCATATGTAAAAACCCCTCCATATGGATGAAATCCCATTTAGTTTAGCATGGGGGAAAAGAAAATACCATGTATAATTTGTTAACGTTTCCCCCTATGCTGCCATTTTAACGCTGCCCCTCAAGTGTATACAAGTGAATTTCTGGTTTACACAAAAATCGGTATGGGAGGCGTGTTGTACCAATACCACTGTTTACATATAAAAGTAATTTGTCTTGACCAATCCAGTATTTTCCTTGAACATACTTTTCTGCATAGGATGGGGTATAAAGATGTCCGATAAATGGGAATCGAACTTGCCCTCCATGGCTATGCCCCGATAATTGCACATCAACAGGATAATGAACGACTGTATCTGCATAGTCTGGTTCATGAGCTAACAAAATGGTGAATAAATCTGGATTCGCCTGATGCAGTGTAGTATCCATGTTTGGTTTTCCAAGCATTACATCATCTATACCTGCAAGAACCATTTTGTTCCCCTTAACGTCGATCGTTGTATGGCTATTTTGCAATAACGTAAAACCAGCGTTTTCCATTACTTCTAACACTACTTCGGTTCCATAGCCGCCATGATCGTGGTTTCCATATATCCAGTATTTTCCATGTGGTGCATGTAGTTTTGCTAATGTTTGGATAATCGTTTCATTCCAATGATAGGTATGGGGCTTATCAACTAAGTCACCAGTAAAAACCAGGAGATCGGGATTTAGCCCATTGATTTTTGAGACTAATTCATTTAGTTGTTCCAGTGTATAGTGAAAACCGATATGTGTATCAGAAAACTGCACGATCTTAAAATTGGTAAATGCTTGAGATAACTTATCGGAAACAATTTTATTCTTATTTATATGAAGAAGCACTGGTTCAATTTCCTTAGCGTAGTAATAAGTTCCACCACTTAACCCTAGTAAAGCTAGTAAGCTGCCAAGTGCTTTTTTTAAAAACGATCTTCTATTCATCATAGTCATACCTTTCGGACTTCAATTAAATCTATAAATTAGTTTATCATAACTTGCTGCAAATAAATGTTTTATCTGCAAAAGTAACAGCTACTAGCTTAGGATATCTAGTAGAAAATAGCAATACATATTTTTATAGATATGACAAAGAAAAGGACAAAAAAACATGCTGCACAAAGCAGCATGTTTTTTATAGAAATTTGTTTTATGGACAAGAATTACAATCTTTCTGAATAGTAGTATGGATTCCTTCCATTTGCAGTGTAGAGTGAGATATATTGAATTGTTTTTTTAAGAGTTGATTTGCATTATTTAATAACTCGTCTCGATTAACCGATTCATCCACGACTAAATGACAGCTTAAAGCTGGGAATTCAGAAGTAATTGACCAAACATGTAGATCGTGCACATCTTTTATTCCTGTTAAGCTCTTTAGGTTACGTTTAATTTCTTTAATATCAACATGACTTGGCTTGCCCTCCATTAATATATGAATCGATTCGCGTGTTACTCGATAACCGGAAACCAATATCAATATAGCTACAATTACACTTGCAATTGGATCTGCAATATTCCAGTCAAAAAGCAAGATAAGAATTCCGGCAATAATAGCACCAACAGAACCTAAGAGATCACCAAGGACATGCAATAATGCACTTTTAATATTCAGGTTTTCTTCTGAATCTCCTCGCATCAGCATCCAAGCAACGATGACATTAACAATTAAGCCTACAATTGCGATAATCATCATATTTGCACTTACATTCGGTGGTTCAATAAAACGATGAAATGCTTCATAAAAGATGTATATGGAAATTACAATTAACGTTATGCCATTAATGAATGCTGCAATTATTTCAAACCTTCGGTAACCATATGTTTTAGAAGATGTAGCTTGACGTTCACCGATTTTAAAAGCTAATAAGCTTAGACCGAGAGCAGCTGCATCACTAAGCATATGCCCAGCATCAGATAATAAGGCAAGGCTATTTGTTACATACCCCCCAATTGCTTCAATAACCATGAAAGCTGTAATGAGGATAAAGCTCCAAAAAAGCACTTTCTTATTACTAGTATGGTGATGATGACCATGTGAATGATCGTGGTGATGCTCGTGTCCCATAAAAAAAACCTCCTAACTAGTATGCTTACTATGTTCAATCGATTGTTCTAATAAATTCATCACATGATAATCATCTGGTGAATAATAGTACATCGTTTTTTCGCGCCGATTTTTCACTAATCGTAACTGTTTTAGATATTTTAATTGATGAGAGATGGTTGATTGATTCATATTCAGATGCCCTGCAATTTCACTGACAGAACATTCTTTATGAAATAGCAAATGCAGTATTTTAATTCGTGTAGGATCTGACAATGCCTTAAATGTCTGGGATATGTGATCAATTAACTTTTCATCAATTGGGTGGTAATCCATATTATCCTCTCCAGTACTATATGATCATATGCTCATATTATAACTAAAAGCTTTGGTTTTTTCAATTCTTTTGTAAACATTTCATCTTTTGTGAGTGAATATGGTAAAATATAGATTGACGTTTGTTCCATCTTACTATTTACCAATAGGAGATAAACAATTCAATTGACGATTAACCTTTTAGAAAGAAAGTGATTAAGGGGTGATGTGATGAGTATGTTGCAAGAAAAACAACTGACGGATCTAACTGTGGGTGATGTGATGATTTCTTCAGAGAAAGTAGCTCATGTACAAGTGAATAATCCATTAGAACATGCTTTACTTGTGTTAGTAAAGTCTGGTTACTCAGCGATTCCTGTTCTTGATTCTTCTTATAAATTATTAGGGACAATAGCAAAAACAAATATCTTAAATCAAATACTTGGACTTGAACGGTTCGAATTCGAAAGGCTATCGGATATAATTGTAGAAGAAGTATTGAATGAAGATATTCCATGCTTAACAAAGAGCGATAGTTTATTAAAGGGATTGCATTCCGTGATTAACCATCCATTTGTTTGTGTAGCCGATGAAGAAGGTTATTTTGATGGGATACTAACAAGAAGAGCTATTTTAAAGCAAGTTAAAAAAGATATATATTCAAAAAAGTAATTGTACCATCCCTGTCCAATGCAGGGGTGTTTTTTAATGGTCATTTTTTGTTTCTCTTTTAATGAATCAAGAAAGGAAATAGATATTAATTGTAAGTATAAAAACGATCTGCTAAATTAAGAGTTAGTACATATATAGGAGGAATACAAACATGAATATGATGGATGCAAATGAAATTATAAATTTTATCTCTAATAGTGAGAAACAGACCCCTGTAAAGGTATATGTGAAAGGTGCAGATTTAAATCAACTGCAACTTGATGAATCTGTGCAATCATTTATTGAATCAAAAAGTGGAGTTATCTTTGGTGAATGGGACAAAGTAAAAGAAGTTCTAAACAATAATCAACAGGTTATTACAGATTATGTAATCGAAAACGATCGCCGTAATTCTGCGATTCCATTATTAGACCTAAAGGGAGTTAATGCGCGAATTGAACCAGGAGCAATTATTCGTGATCAAGTAGAAATAGGCGATGGCTGCGTCATTATGATGGGAGCTATGATCAATATAGGCTCTGTTGTTGGTGAGGGGACAATGATCGATATGAATGCTGTTTTAGGTGGACGAGCAACTGTTGGTAAAAATTGTCATATTGGTGCTGGAACGGTTCTTGCGGGTGTTATTGAACCACCATCTGCCAAACCTGTCGTCGTTGAAGATGATGTAGTGATTGGTGCTAATGTAGTTGTGCTGGAAGGAGTTACGATTGGTAAGGGGTCAATTGTTGCTGCGGGTGCAGTTGTAACAAAAGATGTTGCCCCTAACACACTAGTTGCTGGTACTCCTGCAAAAGTATTAAAAGAAATTGACGATAGTACAAAATCAAAAACGGAGATTAAGCAAGAGCTTCGCAAATTGAATGATTAAATAGGGGACTATTAAAATGTTGAACTTGCAACAAATCAGAAGAGACTTGCATCGAATACCAGAACTTGGTTTTCAAGAAATAAAGACACAACAATACTTGTTAAGCACAATTGACCAGATAAAGACGGACCGTGTTTCTGTTCAACTGTGGAAAACAGGAATTTTAGTGTTTGTTGCTGGTAGAGAGCCTGAAAAAACGATTGGTTTTCGCGCGGATATTGATGGATTACCTATAACCGAAAATACGAATTTGCCATTTTCCTCTGAACATTCTGGAAGAATGCATGCTTGTGGACATGATTTTCATATGACTATTGCGCTTGGTACACTTGAGCAAGTAATTGAACAACCTATAAATGATAATTGCTTATTTGTATTTCAACCTGCAGAAGAGGGACCGGGAGGAGCGCTTCCACTCTTACAATCTAGTGAATTTAACAAATGGCGGCCTGATCTGATATTTGCTTTGCATGTTGCTCCAGAACTTCCGGTTGGAACGGTATCCAGTAAACCTGGATTACTCTTCGCTAATACTAGCGAATTGTTTTTAGACTTTATTGGCAAGGGGGGGCATGCCGCCTACCCGCATCTAACGAAAGACATGACCGTAGCTGCGAGTAGCTTTGTCGTGCAAATGCAGCAGATCGTTTCAAGAAACATAAATCCATTAGAAAGTGCAGTCGTAACCATCGGCAAAATGGAAAGTGGTTTTGTCCAGAATGCGATTTCTGAACATGCACGATTAGAAGGAACCATCCGCACACAACATCCACAGGCGATTCAAACGGTAAAATCACAAATAGAGAAAATCGTACATGGGTTTGAAATAGCTTATGATTGTTCGATTCAAGTGGACTATGGGGCTAATTACTACCAGGTCTATAACGAAACAGCATTCGTGAACCAATTTAAAGATATGATCAAATCTTCAAAGATTACTTACAAGGATGCTGCTGCAGCAATGACAGGGGAAGACTTTGGTTATATGTTAAAAGACATTCCTGGTTTTATGTTTTGGTTAGGTGTAAACGCCTCTTTTGGTTTGCACCATGCCCAGTTAAATCCTGATGAAGCTGCATTAGATGTCGGTGTGGAAGCAGTTATCCGTACAATTCAGTGTTTTTCTTGAAAACATGGTATATCTTTATTTCTACTGTACAACCTAAATGTGTAACTAGTATACATTTAGGAGGCAATAAAGATGGCAAGAATCGGTGTTGAAGAAACCTTAACTGATGTGAAACAAGCATTAACCGAAATGGGACATGAAGTAGTAGATTTGAGGAATGAAGATGACGCTGCTTATTGCGACTGTTGTATTATCTCAGGTCAAGATAAGAATGTTTTAGGTATGACAGAAACCCAGATATCTGGTGCGGTTATTAACGCTAATGGTTTTAACGCAGAAGATGTATGTAATATGGTAAACGACAAATTAGTTTAACCACCTCTACATATCCTGTTCAACGTTCAACGGGAACCATTTCTATAAATAAACATATATAGATATGGAGTTGAATGTCAGGATGGAGGTAGTAATATGCGTTTACGTGATGAGATGCCAGAATTACATGGTGGGACGGATTGGTTGAATAGCAAACCCATTACTAAGAAGGACCTGCTTAATTCGGACCCCACTTTTATACATTTTTGGTCAATCAGTTGTGACTTGTGCAAAAAAGCAATGCCTAATCTGAATCGGATACGGGATACTTATTCAGATCAAATAAAAGTTATTTCCATTCATCACCCACGATCAGAAATGGATAAAGATCGAAGGGAGATTCGACGAACGGCTAGTGACCATGGATTGACGGAACCGATTATTATCGATAATCAGGAACGTCTATCAAAGGCTTTTCGACTTCATTATGTTCCATCTTATTTTTTATTTGATCATTCAGGTATCCTACGATTTGTTCAGAGAGGGAACAGCAATACCAGCTTGCTTGAAAAACGTATCAAACGTATAATAACAAATCCATAAATAAGGTCAATCCTCTTACAACCTAGTTGTAAGAGGATTTTTTGTATAAAAACGTTAGTAAATAAATTAAAATTACCAACTTAAAAAAATTTTAAAAAATTGAGTAAAAACAGTAGAAATTTATTTCGTAACCCGTTATATTAGTTATTACGGAATTCAACTAAAGGGAGGGAAAGCACATGGATACGTTTAAAAAACTAAAACAATTTTTTTGGCCTTACAAAAAATATTTTCTTTTATCGATCTTCTTTTTATTCTTTGTCACCGTTATCACCGTTGTCTACCCAATTATTTTACAGCAGACCATCGATATCGTTGTCTTAGCAGACCGTTACGAGTTAATTCCCTATATTTCAGCTGTCTTTTTACTACTGATGATTATTAAAGGGGTGGCAACATTTTATCATCAGTATTTAGGAGATTTATTTGGTATAACGGCTGTATATAAATTAAGAGATGAATTGTATAATAAGCTTCAAAAGTTATCATTTAAGTATTATGATAATGCAAAAACAGGGGATATCATGTCAAGATTAACAGCTGATGTGGAAGGCTTTCGATTTTTTCTGTCATTTGGATTTTCAGAATTAATACGTATTGTACTCCTGATTGTCGTTAGTCTTAGTGTTATGTTTTATTTTTCTACACCGCTTGCATTGGTAACGATGGCCGCCATGCCATTTTTAGGTGTTGTTGTTTATCAGTTTGACAAACGTGTTCACCCTGCGTTTAGAAAAATCCGCAAATCTTTCGGGAGGTTAAATACCAGAGTACAAGAGAATATAAGTGGAATGAATACAGTTAAATCCTTGTCTAGAGAGGATTTTGAAATTGGGCGATTTTCCAATAGTAATGATAACTACCGACAAAACTACTTAAAAACGTCGTATATCTGGTCTAAATATTTTCCTTTAATGGAGTTTATCGGCAATTTTTGTGCAATAGCATTACTGGCATACGGTGGATACCTAGTTGTTGATGGTCAATTATCAATTGGTGCTTTAGTAGCCTTCTTTAGTTTAGTTTGGTATATTATGGGGCCATTGATGAACTTAGGGTTTGTAGTAAACCAATTTTCACAAGCAAAAGCTTCAGCAGAGAGGCTTTTAGAGATTTTGGAAGCAAAAGAAGATATTACAGAAGAAAATACCGCAATTAATCAAAGAATAGAAGGCAGTGTGACATTTGACCATGTTACGTTAACATATTCAAAGGATGATGATTCTGCGCTTAAAGATATTAGCTTTGACGCGCCTTCAGGAAAAGTAATTGGATTGATAGGTTCTACTGGTTCTGGAAAAACGAGTATCACACAACTAATTACCAGATTTTATGAGCCAGAAAAAGGAGAAGTTCGTATTGATGGTAGGCCGGTATCAGATTACCAACTAAAGACGTTACGAAAAGCAATTGGCTTCGTACTACAGGAACCTTTTTTGTTTTCAACCTCGATAAAGGCTAATATAGCTTACGGTGCTCCGGATGTATCTGAAGAACAGATAATTGATGCAGCAAAACGAGCGCAAGCTCATGACTTTATTATGAAAATGCCGAATGGCTATGAAACAATGCTAGGTGAGAGAGGGATGGGATTATCAGGTGGTCAGAAGCAGCGAATTGCTATCGCAAGAGCAATCTGTATAAATCCAAGCATTTTAGTTTTAGACGATGCAACCTCTGCTGTAGATATGGAGACGGAATTCAAAATTCAACAAGCATTAAAAGAAGTAATGAAGGGGAGAACTTCTTTTATCATTGCACATCGTATTTCTTCTTTAAAACATGCAGATGAAATTCTAGTGTTGGAAGACGGCGAAGTAATTGAACGAGGGACACATGATTTTCTCGTGGAAAATCAAGGAACATATCAGCGAATATATAATATCCAATATCGGGATCGGGAAGAAATTATGAAGCGACAACGTGCTTAAAAAGGGGGGATTGTTATGGCTAAAGGATCCAATGAAGTAGAAAGTAAGCATTTGCAGCGCTTTCATTATACGTTAGATCAAGCGATTGAGAAGCCATTTAATTGGAAACAGATGTGGCGATTATTAGTTTATTTAAAGCCTTATTCCAAAAATTATTTACCTGCTGCAGTAATAGCTATGCTTATATCGACTGCGGTGAGACTAATTGTTCCAATCTTAATTGGTAAGGTAGCAATTGATGTGGCAATTGCTGATAAGGATATAACCATGTTAACCTACCTAGTTATTGGTATCGGGGTATTGTATTTATTAAGTTATGTAGGAAATGTATATCGAATCAAGTGGGTAAATATTTTAGGACAAAACGTGATTTATGATATAAGGCAGCATCTATTTTCTCATATTCAACGATTGTCTCATCGCTTTTTTGATTCAAGATCAGCTGGATCGATCTTGGTCAGGATTATGAATGATATTAATTCTCTTCAAGAGTTATTTACAAACGGTATTATAAACTTACTTATGGATGTGGTCACACTTGTTGGGATTATTGTAATTCTATTTGTATTGAGCCCTAAACTAGCATTAGCCATTATGGTAATCTTACCGTTGATGTTTTATCTAACTACAAAATTGAGACGAATGATTCGACGGTCATGGCAATCGGTGCGCATCCAACAATCTCGTATGAACTCTCATTTAAATGAAGGATTACAGGGGATGCGTATCACGCAATCATTTTCTCAGGAAGCAGAGAATGGTGAATATTTTCATGGGGTAAATACCGATAATTTCAATAGTTGGAAAGATGCTACTAAAAAAAGCGCTATGTTTCGCCCTTTTGTAGAAATGAGTAATGCGATTGGCACAATTATTTTAATAGCTTATGGATCTTATTTAATTTTAGTAGGAGTTGAAAACGGAGGAATTGAAATCGGTGATTTTGTCACTTTCGCCTTTTTTATTGGAATGTTTTGGGACCCTATTTCTAGATTAGGCCAGATGTATAATCAAATGTTAATGGCAATGGCAGCATCTGAACGGATTTTTGAATTTCTCGATGAACGTCCGAATGTGAAAGAGCAAGAGGGGGCTCATGAGTTTATAGATATGATTGGGGATATCGAATTCGATAAAGTCGAATTCTCTTATGACCAAGAACGCATCGCATTACATGAAATTTCGATTCATATTCAAGCTGGTCAAACTATTGCATTAGTTGGACATACGGGAAGTGGGAAGTCTACCATTGCTAACTTAATAAGCCGGTTTTATGATCCTACAAAAGGAACGGTAAAAATAGATGGCTATGATTTAAAACAAGTAACGCTAGCGAGTTTACGTAGCAAAATAAGTGTTGTACTGCAAGACACATTTATATTTTCAGGTACGATTATGGAAAATATTCGTTTTGGAAACCCCAATGCTACGAATGAAGAAGTCATTCAGGCAGCAAAGGTAGTAGGAGCAGATGAGTTTATACAGCGATTGGCAAACGGGTATGAAACAGAAGTAGAAGAAAGAGGGAATATATTATCGGCAGGAGAGAGGCAACTCTTATCATTTGCTAGAGCATTGTTAGCAAATCCGAGCATTCTAATATTAGATGAAGCAACGGCAAGTATTGATACAGAAACAGAAGTGAAAATTCAGGAAGCATTGGGACGGTTACTGAAGGGGAGGACTGCAATTATCATTGCACATCGTCTATCTACTATACGTGAAGCAGACACAATATTTGTTTTAGAGCAGGGGCGTGTTTTAGAAAGTGGAAGTCATGAAGAATTAATGGATAAACGTGAAGAGTATTTCAGTCTTGTGAAGTCACAATTTCAAATGTTGGATGCGATGTAGTAAATAGAAAGGGAGCTTGTAAAGTAAAGCTCCCTTTCTTGCTTTTAACTTTCGTTAAAACTATGGTAAGCTATGGATATAGCTAAGTGATGGAGGAACTAGAATGAAACGAGAATTTGCAGTTATTGGACTAGGGAGATTTGGTGGAAGTATTTGTCGGGAGTTAAGTATGGAGGGAATGGAAGTTCTCGCTATTGATAATAATGAAGATCGAATAAATGAATTTAAGAACATTGCTTCACACGCCGTTATTGCTGATTCGACCGATGAAGCATCTCTTAAAGAATTAGGCATTAAGAATATTGATCATGTGATTGTTGCCATTGGTGATGATATTCAAGCAAGTATTCTTACCACGGTTATATTAACAGATCTTGGCATTAAAAAGATTACGGTAAAGGCACAAAATGATTACCATGAAAAGATACTTAATAAAATTGGGGCGAATCAAGTAGTTCATCCTGAACGAGATATGGGGAAACGCATTGCGCATAATATCATTTCCAATAATATTTTAGATTACTTAGAATTATCAGACGATCATAGTATCGTTGAAGTTAAAGTCGGAAATAAAATGCTTGGGAGAACGCTTGCAGATTTAGATATTCGTGCTAATTATGGTTGTAACGTTGTCGCTGTAAAACAAGGGAAGGATATTAACGTTTCTCCAAGTGCTGATCACAGTTTTTCAGAAGGGGATGTTTTGATTGTAATAGGCGCTGATAAGGACATTTCCAGATTTGAAAAACATTTAGTTATCGAGGATTAAAAAACAGCCAGATGTAAGCCATCTGGCTGTTTTTTTTAAACTTCCATAATGATAGGTAGTACCATCGGTCTCCGTTTTGTTTTTTCATAAAGAAATGGTGCAATTGTGTCTGTAATTTCATTTTTAATTTCTGACCACTGGGACGTTTTGCGTTCCATTACTTTATCTAAATGATTGGAGACAAGTTTTTGTGCTTCGTTAATTAGATCTTCAGATTCCCTCATATAAACAAATCCACGAGAGATGATATCTGGACCTGCAGATATTTTAAATTCTTTCATGTTGATGCTAACAACAACGATTACCAATCCTTCTTCAGATAGAATTCGGCGATCGCGAAGCACAATATTTCCAATATCGCCAATTCCGCTTCCATCTACATAAATAGATCCAGAAGGTATTTTGCCTGCGATAATAGCGGTATCTTTTCCAAGTGCCAGCACATCACCGTTATCCATTATAAATGAATTTGCTGGTTCAACATCACAGGATTCTGCTAATTTCATATGCTCTTTCAGCATACGATATTCACCATGAATCGGCATGAAATGTTTAGGCTTAATTAGTCTTAACATTAATTTTTGTTCTTCTTGGCTACCATGGCCAGAAGTATGAATATTGCTTAATTTTCCATGAATGACATCTGCACCTGCACGATACAATTTATTGATTGTACGACCGACGCTAATTGTATTTCCAGGGATTGGAGAAGAAGAAAATACAACTGTATCACCAGGGATAATTTGGATTTGCCGATGTGTCCCATTTGCAATTCGAGAAAGAGCTGCCATTGGCTCACCTTGTGAACCCGTACAAAGTATGGTTACCTCTTGTGCAGGCAATCGATTGATTTGATTCGCATCGATAAATGTGTTTTTAGGAGCCTGAATATAACCTAACTCTTGTCCAAGGTTGATAGCTGATTCCATACTCCTGCCAAAAACAGCAATCTTTCTATTGTTTTTAACAGCTGCTTCTACAACTTGTTGAAGTCGGTAGATATTCGATGCAAATGTAGCAAAAATTACTCTACCATCTACTCTGCTGAAAATATCCTTTATGTTGCTTCCAACTACTTTCTCAGACATAGTAAAACCTGGAACTTCACTATTGGTACTGTCTGATAATAAACAGAGGACACCTTCATTGCCGATTTCTGCCATTTTAGATAAATTAGCAGGTTCACCAACAGGAGTAAAATCAAACTTGAAATCACCTGTATGCACTATATTTCCAGGGGGTGTTTTTACAACAATACCATAAGCATCGGGAATACTGTGTGTCGTTAAGAAAAAGCTTACGGAAGTTTTACGGAATTTAATAATATCGTCTTCTTGAATGGTATTTAATTTAGCATTTCTTAATAGACCGTGTTCGTCTAATTTGTTTCGAATTAATCCGATCGCAAGTTTACCAGCATAAATTGGCACATTAATTTCACGCAGAAGATATGGGATTCCCCCAATATGGTCTTCGTGTCCATGAGTGATAAATAATCCTTTGATTTTATCTTGGTTCTGCACGAGATACGTATAATCAGGAATGACATAGTCAATTCCGAGTAATTCATCTTCAGGGAATTTAATTCCTGCATCAATTAAGATGATTTCATCCTGAAATTGCACCCCGTACGTGTTTTTACCGATTTCACCAAGGCCGCCTAACGCAAATACAGCAGCCTGGTCATTCTTTACAAATTTCATTGGTTAGATATTCTCCACAGTAAAATCGTCGGATAGCTTTTCATAGTCTAAATGTGCGTCATTCACTTCTTGGATAAATTCGATATTATACTTGCGTTCGTTTAATTTTGTTCTTACTTGTCTTACGGATTCGCCTTCTACATAAACACTTTTTGTACGTTCACGAACTGGAATTTCATCAGGCAGTTCTTGATATAATACTTTATAAATCATCTCATCTCTCCTTGAATATTCACTCTTATTTTTCTTTCTTAATAACACGATTTTGATTTGCTAAATTATTGATATACCTTCAAACAAGAAATCACGAGTGAAAAGGTATTCCGTCAGTTTCCGATATTCCGCTTTATTCGATTTCCGATATTATGATACCTTTATTGTTGTGATTGGTAATATCAATGGTAGTCTTTCTTACAAGTTGTAGGTACACGTCCTTGGCCTAAAAAGTCTTTCCAGCGTTTCTTGAGCTTTTCTTTTAGGCGTTTCAACATGACGTTACAGCTCCTTTCACATAGTTAAGAAAAGCAAGAAAAACGTTCTACCGATCCAATCCCTCTTATCTATAGTATAGTATGAGTAGAGGAATATTGAAATAAAAATACTTTATTTCTTTAAAAAAATATTTATTATTGCTTCACAGACTTCTTTCTGATACACTGCTATACTTAGTTTTAACAGAGAATGAATTCTTATACATCAAGATATAAAGGAGAGTATATTATGCATAACAAAATCGTATTTTTTGATATTGACGGCACTATTTTAGATCACGATAAGCAAATCCCGCTGTCTACAAAAAAATCAATCCAAAAATTGAAGGAGAATGGTGTTTATGTTGCTATAGCTACTGGCAGAGCGCCATTTATGTTTGAAGATATTCGAAAAGAACTTCAAATCGAATCCTATGTTAGTTTTAATGGTCAATATGTTGTGTTTGAAGGAGAAACAGTTTACGAAAATCCAATTGCTACAGAGGAGTTAACAAATTTATACCGAAAAACGGAACAGATGGAATATCCGATCGTCTTCATGAATAACCAGGAAATGCGTGCTTCTGTCGGAAATCATCCATTTATCACGGAGAGTATGGGTAGTTTGAAATTTGATTACCCAAAAGTTGACCCTGAATTTTATCAATCAAATAAAATACACCAAGCATTGTTGTTCTGTGAAAAAGAGGAAGAAGCACCGTTTGTTCAAAGCCATGATCAACTTCACTTTTTACGCTGGCATGATTACTCATGTGATATTCTACCTAGCGGTGGTTCAAAAGCAGTCGGGGTAGAGAAGTTAATTCAGGCCAGTGGATTAGATATAAAAGATACGTTTGCATTTGGTGATGGACTAAATGATATTGAAATGATAAAAGAAACTGGAACAGGTATTGCAATGGGGAATGCTGTACCGGAATTGAAAAAGGTTGCTGATTTCACAACAGATTCAGTTGATCTTGACGGTATTCAAAAAGGATTAGCGTATTTCCAGTTAGTCTAAAATGGCGCTGAAATATTATGAAACCGAATATTCTAATAGAGGAGGTTTTCTCCAGCAGGGTCTTGGCAAATGGGCAAGGGGCTAATTTGTTAAACAACAAATTTATAAATCCGAACTATTCGTACGAGGTATTTGGTATCCTCAGATGATAGTTCGGATCCTTTTCTAAACTATTTTGCGTTAACAGAGTACAAGAGGTTATTCAACTGGTGTTGCATTTTCAGGAACTGCGAACGGCTGCTCTTGATTAATATGATCATAAAACATAATTCCATTTAGGTGATCAATCTCATGTTGAAATACAACAGCCGCATACCCTTTTAATCGCAGTTTCAACGGATTGCCTTCTTTATCAAAAGCTTTAACTGTAACTCTGGCATGTCTAGGAACATAGCCTTCAACTGGACGGTCAACAGATAAGCATCCCTCACCAGTTGATAAATATGACTTTTCAACCGAATGGCTAATGATTTTAGGGTTGACTAGTCCGTAACTATAATGTTTCCCATTCGGGTCTTCAAAATGTACTGCAACGAGCCGTTTGTTTAATCCAAGTTGCGGTGCAGCAAGGCCTACCCCAGCGCGTAGCTGATACTTTTCTGCAATCTCTTCATCTTGACTATTTTTTAAAAACATCAACATATCTTCAATTAACTGTTTATCCGACTCATTTAATGGAATATCTACTTCGTCAGCTACTTCTGTCAAGGAAGGATGTCCTTCTCTGACAATATCTTTCATGGTTATCATGAGTACCACTCCTAATCATTATTACTCTATTTCTATGTTACAATTTCATATTTTATCATATTTACGTTATATTAATCATAGCTTGACTATATAAACTAGTATAGTTTTTTATAATCCAATAGAGTTCGCTTTGTGTTATACTAAAACTCGTACGTATGATGCAATGATGTAGGAGGTAGAAAATCATGCCGATGAAAAAGTCTGTCCTTATTGTAATCAGCTTTTTGCTTTTTATGATGGCAGCTTGCAGTAGCGAAACGACGGAAGAACAGATACAAGGGCATTTAGAAGAAGCTGTTTCATTAGAAAAGGATTTTGAAGAGCAACAAAGTAAGATTACTGAATTAGAAAAACAAGAACAGGAATTATACAGTAAAATTATAAATCTTGGAATGGATGAAATGGATAAGATTAAAGAACTTTCCGGACAAGCAATTGATTCAATTGAAAAACGTTCAGAAGCAATAAAAACGGAGAAAGCAAGTATTGAAAAAGCAGAAGAAGAGTTCGCTGAAACAGAAGATTTAATAGCCGAAATAGAAGATGAGAAATTAAAAGAAACAGCAACATCAATGACTGAAGTGATGCAACAGCGATATGAAACATATCATCAATTAAATGATGCGTACAAAAACGCACTAGCCTTAGAAAAGGAAATGTACAACATGTTGCAAAAAGAAGATTTAGAACAAGAAACCTTGACTCAGCAAATAAACGAAATTAATGAAAGTTACCAAAAGGTAATTGATTTAAATAATTCGTTTAATGAGCATACCGTTGATTACAATGAACAGAAAAAAGCTTTCTATGAACAAGCAGGTATGGAAGTGAATTACGAGAAAAATCCTACCGGAAATAAATCAAAAGAAGAATAATTAGGTTGAGTAAAATACAGCGCCTTGGAGCAACCCTAACTACAGGGGGAGGATCCATAGGCGTTTTTTTGTTTGAAGATAGGTAACTGAAAGATTGATTACGGAATGATGTTAATAATACAGTTTGCAAAAACGATTATAACAGAATAATAAGAAGCAACATATTTTGTTAGCCAAGCCTCGTTCAAATTAAAATAAGTAAATGAGAACAAAGTGTTTGACCAATAGAAATAATTAAGCTAGAATTTACATGAAAAGAAATTGTACTAGTGATTTTTGCTTTATTTATGTAACAGTTTATATACATCATTTTTTGATTAATAGCAAATAAAAAAGGGAACATAGGGTAAGAGCAAAAAGTACAGATTTTTTTCTTATTTTGGGTAGGCTAGAAATGACAATACTATTAAGGATATAAAGAAAGGAAGAGGTGAACTATTTTGAAACACGTACTAGAAAGTGTTGAAAGTCAGTTCGAAATGTTCCAAATTCTTAACGAAGATGGAAAGATTGTCAATAAAGATGATATGCCCGATCTTTCAGATGACGAATTAAAAGAGCTTATGCGCCGAATGGTTTACACACGCGTATTGGACCAGCGCTCTATTGCTCTAAATAGACAAGGACGTCTAGGGTTTTATGCACCTACAGCAGGTCAAGAAGCTTCTCAATTAGGAAGTCAGTTCGCACTTGAAGAAGAGGACTTCTTATTACCTGGATATCGTGATGTTCCACAGCTAATTTGGCAGGGACTTCCATTATACCAAGCATTCCTATTCTCAAGAGGTCATTTCCATGGGAACCAAATGCCTGAGGGTGTTCATGCAGTAAGTCCACAGATTATTATTGGAGCACAGTACGTACAAACCGCCGGTGTAGCATTAGGAATTAAAAAACGCGGCAAAAAGGCTGTAGCTGTAACTTATACTGGTGACGGTGGTACTTCGCAAGGAGATTTTTATGAAGGAATCAACTTTGCAGGTGCATATAAAGCACCAGCACTTTTCTTTGTTCAAAATAACTACTTTGCGATTTCTGTACCAGTTGAAAAACAAACAAATGCTAAGACTTTGGCTCAAAAAGCTGTAGCGGCTGGTATTGAAGGAGTACAAGTTGACGGAATGGATGTACTTGCTGTTTATGCTGTTACAAAAGCTGCCCGTGAACGCGCAATTAACGGGGAAGGCCCAATGCTAATTGAAACGTTAACGTATCGTTATGGACCTCATACAATGGCTGGTGATGATCCTACTCGTTACCGTACGGATGACCTTGACAATGAATGGGAGAAAAAAGACCCACTTGTTCGTTTCCGTAAATTCTTAGAAGAGAAAGATCTATGGTCTGAAGAAGACGAAAACAAAGTTATTGAAGAAGCAAAAGATGAAATCAAAAAAGCAATAAAACAAGCGGATGAATATCCAAAACAAAAAGTAACGGATTTCATTGGCAACATGTTTGAAGAACTTCCATCTCACTTGCAAGAACAAATGGAAGAATATAAAGAAAAGGAGTCGAAGTAAATCATGGCACAAATGACAATGATTCAAGCCATCACAGACGCATTGCGCACGGAATTAAAAAATGATGAAAATGTGCTTGTATTTGGGGAAGACGTTGGTCAAAATGGTGGCGTATTCCGTGCTACTGAAGGACTGCAAGATGAATTCGGTGAAGAGCGTGTATTTGATACGCCCTTAGCTGAATCTGGCATCGGTGGTCTTTCTATCGGTCTTGGATTACAAGGCTATCGACCAGTACCGGAAATTCAATTCTTCGGCTTCGTTTATGAAGTAATGGATTCCATTAGTGGACAAATGGCTCGTATGCGTTACCGTTCTGGAGGTTCACACCATTCTCCAATCACGATTCGTTCACCTTTTGGTGGTGGTGTTCATACACCAGAACTTCATGCTGATTCATTAGAAGGATTAATTGCTCAGCAACCAGGAATAAAAGTAGTTATTCCTTCATCACCATATGATGCAAAAGGATTGCTTATCTCTGCTATTCGTGATAACGATCCAGTATTATTCCTAGAACATATGAAACTTTATCGTTCTTTCCGTGGGGAAGTGCCAGAAGAAGATTATACCATTGAGCTAGGAAAAGCAGAGGTTAAACGTGAGGGTACGGATGTAACGCTTATCTCTTATGGTGCAATGGTTCATGCTTCACTAAAAGCAGCAGAAGAACTGGAAGAAAAAGGAGTAAGTGCAGAAGTTGTTGACTTACGTACAGTATCTCCATTAGATGTGGACACAATTATCGAATCGGTTAAGAAAACAAATCGTGTTGTTGTAGTTCAAGAAGCTCAACGCCAAGCTGGGATAGCTGCTAATGTGATTTCTGAAATACAAGAGCGTGCCATCTTACACTTGGAAGCTCCTGTATTACGTGTTACAGCGCCAGATACGGTTTATTCATTCTCAGCAGCAGAAGAAGTATGGTTACCAAACCATCAAGACATCATTGAGAAAGTGGATCAAGTAATAAACTTTTAATTAAGAAGATAGGAGGTCATTCGTATGGCATTTAATTTTAAGTTGCCAGACATCGGTGAAGGAATTCACGAAGGCGAAATTGTTAAATGGTTTGTTAAAGAAGGCGACGAAATCAAAGAAGATGATGTATTGTGTGAAGTCCAAAACGATAAAGCAGTCGTGGAAATCCCATCTCCAGTTGATGGCACCGTAGAAAAAGTACATGTGGAAGAAGGCACTGTTGCAGTCGTAGGAGACACTATTATTACATTCGATGCAGAAGGTTATGAATCGAATGATGATGAAGAAGAGGCTCAAGACGATAAGGAAGCTGAAAAAGAAGAAGCTTCTAAATCTGAAGACAAGCAAGTAGAGGAAAAATCACAACCAGCAAGTGATTCTGGTGATAATAAACGCGTTATTGCTATGCCATCTGTAAGAAAATATGCACGAGACAATGAGGTGAATATTTCAGAAGTTACTGGTTCGGGTAAAAATGGTCGTATTCTAAAAGAGGATATCGATAGCTTTAAAAATGGTGGCCAAGCAACTACGGAAACATCTGAAGCGACTGAGGAAAAAGCAGAACCTAAGAAAGGGACGACTGCGCCTGTATCAGAAGGTGATTTCCCTGAATCTCGTGAAGCAATGAGTGGCATTCGTAAATCAATTGCAAAAGCAATGGTTAATTCGAAAACAAAAGCACCTCATGTTACACTCTTAGATGAAGTTGATGTAACGGATCTTGTTGCACATCGTAAGAAATTTAAAGCAGTAGCTGCAGAACAAGAAATTAAATTAACCTATTTGCCATATGTAGCTAAAGCGCTAGTATCAGCTTCTAAGAAATTCCCGATTTTAAATGCTGCAGTGGATGATGAAACAAACGAAATTATTCACAAGCATTATTATAACATTGGAATTGCTGCTGACACAGACAAAGGACTACTTGTCCCAGTAGTTAAAAATGCTGATCGTAAATCGATTTTTGCAATTTCTCAAGAAATTAATGAATTGGCAGATAAAGCTAGAAGTGGTAAACTATCACCTGAAGAGATGAAGGGTGCTTCCAATACAATTACAAATATTGGATCTGCAGGTGGCCAATGGTTTACACCAGTATTAAATTATCCTGAAGCTGTTATTTTAGGAATTGGCCGTATCGCAGAGAAGCCAATTGTTCGCGATGGAGAGATTGTAATTGCACCGGTACTCGCATTATCATTAAGCTTTGATCATCGTATTGTTGATGGTGCTACTGCACAGTTAGCTCTAAATCAAATCAAGCGATTATTAAGCGATCCACAATTAATTATGATGGAGGCGTAGGTTTATGGTAGTAGGAGATTTCCCAATTGAAGTAGATACACTTGTTGTTGGAGCTGGACCTGGTGGTTATGTAGCCGCTATTCGTGCTGCACAACTAGGACAAAAAGTAACAATTGTAGATAAAGGAGCACTTGGGGGAGTTTGTTTAAATGTTGGATGTATTCCATCCAAAGCGTTAATTCAAGCTGGACATTTAACAGAACATGCTCACGGTAATGAAGAACTTGGAATAAAAACCGAAAATGTTACTGTAGATTTCACTAAGGTTCAAGAATGGAAAGGAAGCGTAGTTAAAAAGCTAACTTCCGGCGTAGAAGGTTTATTAAAAGGAAACAAAGTCGATATTGTAAAAGGTGAAGTTTATTTCGTTGATAATAAAACGGTTAAAATTATGGATGATAAAAACTCTCAAACCTATACTTTTAACAACTGTATTATTGCAACGGGTTCTACACCAATTGAAATCCCTAGCTTTAAGTTCTCTGACCGTGTACTTGATTCTACAGGAGCATTAAATCTAAAAGAGATTCCTGGAAAAATGGTTGTTATCGGTGGAGGATATATTGGTACTGAATTAGGAACTGCATACGCTAATTTCGGTACGGAGGTAACAGTTCTTGAAGGAACAAAAGATATTCTTGGCGGATTCGAAAAGCAAATGAAACAAGTTGTTAAGAAGCGTCTGAAAAACAAAGGTGTTAACATCATCACGGAAGCAATGGCAAAAGGTGTAGAAGAATCAAAAGACGGCGTAAAAGTTTCTTATGAAGTAAACGGTAAAGAAGAAACAATTGAAGCTGATTATGTATTAGTAACAGTTGGTCGTCGTCCTAATACGGAAGAACTTGGTCTAGAACAAGTTGGTATTGAAAAAGATGACCGTGGATTAATTAAAATCGATAAACAATGCCGTACAAACGTAGAAAATATCTATGCAATTGGCGATATCGTAGAAGGTATGCCACTAGCTCATAAAGCTTCTTATGAAGGAAAGGTTGCTGCTGAAGCAATTAGTGGAGAGAAAGCAGAAATCGACTACGTAGGTATGCCAGCAGTAGTATTCTCTGATCCTGAATTAGCGACAGTTGGATATACAGAACAAGAAGCTAAGGATGCTGGATATGACGTAAAAGCAGCTAAATTCCCATTTGCTGCAAACGGTCGTGCACTTTCATTAAATGATAGTGATGGTTTCATGAAGCTGATCACACGCAAAGACGATGGACTCGTTATTGGTGCCCAAATTGCAGGTCCAAATGCGAGCGATATGATTGCTGAAATCGGCTTAGCAATTGAAGCAGGGATGACTGCTGAGGACATCGCGCTTACCATTCATGCACATCCTAGCTTAGGAGAAATTACAATGGAAGCTGCGGAAGTTGCGTTAGGTACTCCTATTCACATGATGTAAGCTAGTAATCGTCTAGTGTAGCATAATGAAAATTAGTCCGGATATTGATGTTTAAGTCAATATTCGGGCTTTTATTTGTAAAAGGACTTATTTTACATAAAAAAACAATGGCTTATAATGGCCATTGTTTTTTTATATAAAAATACGTGCGTAGACTTATTATCCCTAGTTAGCCGGATAGTAATCCCTTATGAGAAGACGTTTGCGGTACAAAGAAGAAGACTGCCTAGCGGTTAAAAAATTACTTTATAATCCCTTCAAGCTTTTCCTTGATTTCATCTTTCTCCATCTCACCAGATAGGCTTTCAATTGTTCTACCATCTTTGGTAATTAATAATGCAGGTGTTTCTTGCTCCGTTACATTTTCTATATCTTCTATCGTTGTTTCGTTTGTTTGTACTTCACTAAAAGCATGCGGATATTCTGCCTTCACTTCGATAATTGCATCATAATAGATATTTTCTAACGCACTATTTGTTTTATCAGTAAGAAACATAACATCATATTCTTTTGGCTGAAAAGTAATAACGTCAATCATTGGTGACGATTGACAGGCACTTAGTAGCAAAATCATTATGCTAATTAGAGGGATGATTGCGCGTTTAATTTTACTCACCTTCCTGCTAATTATCAGTGTATACTCATAGTTTAACAAAAAGATGCGTGCAAAGTCGGGATGTTATAGAACTGTTAATGGTTTGAAATAGTTATGTTGGATTAGTAATATAGTTACAAATGAAAAGTTATGAACTGTAAAAAAGGTTAGAGCAAATGAGCTCTAACCTTTTCTTCTACTACTTAAGTCCACCTCTTTGGCCTCTTGTTTAAATGATTTAATCAAGGAGAATACGACAAGTATCATGATAATCGCAAATGGAAATGCTGCAATAATAGATGCCGTCTGCAATGCATTTAATCCTCCTTGCCAAAGTAACACTGCTGCTGCACCTGATTGAATGACTCCCCATACAAACTTAACCGAATTCGGTGGATACAAGCTACCGCCAGTCGTTTGCATTCCTAATACGAAAGTCGCTGAGTCAGCCGATGTGATAAAGAAAGTGCAAATAAGCAAGATCGCTATAATAGAAATAAATCCGCCAATTGGGAAATTCTCTAATAAGGCAAACAATGCTACTTCCTCACCAGTATTATTAATATGTTGCATAATATTGACGCCTTCAAAGCTTTCCAGGTGAATAGCTGAACCTCCAAAGACTGCGAACCAAAGCGCACCAAAGATTGTTGGTACAAGTAGTACACCTAAAACAAATTCACGAATTGTTCTACCTCTAGAGACCCGGGCAATAAACGTACCAACAAATGGTGCCCATGCAATCCACCATGCCCAATAGAATATAGTCCAACCATTAATCCATCCAGCATTATCTTCGCTAAACGGAGTCATACGTAAACTCATACTAGGCAAGTTTTGTAGGTAGCTTCCGAAAGACGTTGTAAAAAAGTTCATAATAAAGTTCGTCGGTCCAAGAATAAGAACAAATACTAGAAGTAAGAAAGCTAATATAAGATTGGTATTACTTAAATACTTTATTCCTCTATTAAGACCGGTCATTGCCGATGTCATATATAGAACGGTAACAATAGCAATAATAATTAGTTGTAAAGTGATCGTTGATTCCATTCCTGTTACAAAGGATAAACCACCACTTATTTGAATGGCACCTAAACCAAGTGAGGTTGAGACGCCGAAAATAGTAGCAAATACAACGATGAAATCAACAACCGTTCCCCATGTACCCTTGATTCGATCACCAAACAATGGCTCAAGGATTGCACTTACAACACCAGGTGCCTGTTTACGGAATTTGAAGTAAGCTAGTGCTAAAGCGATCGTTGCGTAGATAGCCCATGGATGGAGACCCCAATGAAAGAAGCTATATTGCATTGCTGTTTTAGCTGCCTCATTCGTTTCAGCATCTCCATACGGAGGAGTATGGAAGTGAGATAATGGTTCTGCGGCCCCCCAGAACACAAGTCCAATTCCCATACCAGCACTGAATAACATAGCAAACCAAGTTAAATAACTATATTCTGGCTTATCACCAGGCTTACCTAATTTAATATTTCCATATTTGGAAAAAATAAGATAGATTGCAAAAATGACAAATGCAGTTGCACTAATTAAATAAAACCAGCCAAATTTATCTACCAAAAAACCTTGAACAATCGTGGTTACATTATCTAAATTTGCATTTGGCCATACATCTTTAGGGATGATCCCCCAAATAATAAATAGTACTGCTATAAATGCAGAAATATAAAAGACTCGTGTTACTTTTTTCACATAAATTATCCTTTCTTTAATTATTTTCAGGCATTATATATGTAGGCACACTTATTGTATTAAAACATAATGAAATAATTTGTTCAAATCTCAACGCTTGTTTTTACTATTCCCGAGGCATAGAAATATCATACTATTTATTTTACTACCCATTCTAGAGCGAGTTTAAACAATTGTCTTTTTTTGTTTAAATTTGTATTGCCAGTTAATTTCCAGGAACTTATAATAGACTTGATAGAATGAATGGTAAGTGGGGAGGGGTAGCTTGAAAAAAGTAATTACTATTCTAATGTTGATCTTAGTGCTAGCTGCTTGTGGGGAAAGTGCTCAACCTGTCAGCGAAAAGCAATCTGAAAATGAAAACCAAACACCGGAACAAACATCTGGAGAAGAGAGAGAACAACAACCGAATCAACAGGATACTGAATCAAAGCCAACTGAAAAAAAGGAAGAACCGAAATATAAAGTTTCAGATGATGCAACCATTGTACCTTTGAAGGAAGGGATAAATGAAAAAGTCGTACTTTTAACGATTGATGACGTGCCAGATAAATATGCTGTTGAAATGGCTAAAACATTAAAAAAGTTAAATGTACAGGCGATTTTCTTTGCCAATGGGCATTTTTTAGAAACACCTGAGCAAAAAAAACAATTAAAAGAAATACATGAGATGGGCTTTATAATCGGAAACCATACATATAGCCATGCGAATCTAACAACATTGTCTGAAAAAGAGCAAACAGAAGAGATTGTAAAAGTTAGTGATCAAATAGAAGAAATCATCGGAGAACGGCCAAAATTTTTTCGAGCACCACATGGTATGAATACCGATCATTCAAAACAAGTGGCGAAAGAAGAGAATATGGTGCTAATGAATTGGACGTATGGCTATGATTACTTTGAGCCATATATGAATGTAGAAAAATTAACCAATGCTATGATAACAGGAGAAGGACCAGAGGTAGATATAGACTATTCTCTATTAAAGCCTGGTGCAAATCTGTTAATGCATGATAGAGAATGGACAAATAAAGCATTGGCAGATATCGTAAACGGGTTAAGAGATAAAGGTTATGAAATGGTAGACCCACATCAAATTAAGACAATTGATTAGCGCTACAAACTAAGGCATGTCTTTACAACAAGCACATGCCTTAGTTTTTTATTTTGATCATTTCAAGTGAGACAGGTCCATGCAAATAACAAATAAAATAAATATGACATACTAAATAGGGTTGATTTTTCCAATGTGTTATATTATAATGTGAATACGCTATCATAAAATATCATCACAAAGGAGTTGGGCCAGATGGGCACCATTGTTTGTCAGGATTGTCAAAAAGTTATTGAACAGTTTGATGATGAAAAAGTCACTACCCTATACGGTACTTGTCCGACTTGTCGTGAAATAATAAATAAATAACTATAAGGTAATCATAAAGCTGCCGTCCAACTTGAAACGGCAGCTTTATTTGCATATGATACGTTTATTACTTGTAACGATTCTGGAGATTCATCTATCAATCCTATACAAGTACCCCCCAATTTTTTGTGAATGTATTGCTAACCTCCTCCGTCATACAATAGGATGAATCCTCATTGATTCAGTTTACCGATGCATCCTTATAAGCATCTTACTTGAAGTCGATCTTACGTACGATCAAAAAGAGTCAACAAATACGAGATAACATGATATCATTAAAATGCTGTTTGTGGATCGTTAAACGTAGGGAAAAATGATCTTGAAGGGAGGAGTTATAAGTGAATTATCATTATCCTATTGATGAAACATGGTCGAAAGAAGAAGTTATTCAGGTTGTGCAATTTTTTTCCTTGGTTGAACAGGCGTATGAAAAAAAGATAGATCGTGATGTCTTTCTAGCTGCATATCGTGAATTTAAAAGAATTGTACCGTCTAAAAGTGAAGAAAAGAAATTATTTAGTTCGTTTGAACAGGGTTCTGGTTATTCTAGTTTTCAAGTTGTTAAACAGGCTAGAAATTCCAACGATACGAGCATTTCTATTGGATAAAAAAAGCAGCACACTTCGATCTCTGTGCTGCTTTTATCTATATTATTTACTATTCAACGCTTTATTATAAAATGGTAGTAATTGATTCATTGTCTCCTTTGCAGTATGAAGGAATGCTTCTCCATCAAAAACTCGCGCATCATTCTTTGGTAAATGTTGACCGATCAGAAATTCGGCCTTTTTAACATCACGGAATCGTTCTAAATCTTTTAATTCAAGTTCGTTTAATTGTTTCGCTTCCTTTTTCATATGATCAAGGGAAACAACAAAATTCGACGGCAATTGCTTGATTTCGTCATAGCTATCGATAAAGGTATTGGCAATTTCCGTTTTGTGATCCAATTCATAAATTAATGCTAACCAAATAAAAACATGGTCATCGAATAAGCCTACTTGAAAGTGAGGGTGCTTTTTATATCCACGTTTATTATCAGCTATTGCTAACCAAGTATCTTTAGGAGGATTAACCGTCCTCCTAGCATGTTTAGCAATATGTACAAAAACTTCATTACCTAATTCCATGGATAAATAATCTGCTAAGTAATTACCAATTTCCTGAAATTTAGGTTGAATTCTTGTTTGGATTGCTTCCATCCGAGCATCTAACCCGTTAATTAAGAATGTATCAAAATCACTTTTATTAAAGCCATTAAACGTCATTATATCAACCTTTCTCTTGATGATAATTAATTATTATTTATAATAATTATTAATTATGGTTATACGGAAGTCAAGTTAAAAACATAATGCATAAAAATAATGTTTAAACAAGCAATTTTTTGGGGAATGTAATACAATAATTCGCGGATTTTTAAGAATTATTGAACCAAATTGTAAGAGAGCTCATAAATATATTAAAAGCGATCGAAAGGTTGTGTACAATTTGAAGTACGTGATGGAGGCATTACGTCGTAAAGAAGCACTGGAAAAGCTGCCTGTTATTCGTATGGAAATTGATTATGAACTTGTAACGCTTTATGATGCTATGAAAAACGAGGATACTGTTGGAATAATAAAAAGCAAGGAACGACTTAAACAATTAAGAAGACAATGGTTAGAGATTGATCATGCATAAAATAAAACCTTCATTAAAGCGTTGCTTTAATGAAGGTTCTTTTTTAGTAAGTAACTTACATTTAAAGAATGATGCATATAGGGTATCTAAAAGATATTCGCCCAACCCACTTTAGAACAATGTGACACTTTCTATGAACAATGTATAAAGTACTGTCAAAGAAGTACGAATCCAATGACTTGCTATTATTAATTTGGTAGTATAGGTGATATACAGAACATATTGGAGGGTATACAAATGAATACAGAGGTGCGTGAAACGATTTTTCAGCATGCTTTGGAATGGGTATTGGAAGCTGGTAAAACGATTAGAGCTCATATGAATGACCCTTTAACCATTGATACGAAATCAAATGCAAATGATCTAGTAACCACAATGGATAGAGATATAGAAGCCTTTTTTACTAGTAATATCAAGCAAATATTTCCCGACCATTTTATTTTAAGTGAAGAAGGATTTGGAGATCAGCTTGATACAATGGATGGAACGGTTTGGATTATTGATCCAATTGATGGTACGATGAATTTCGTACATCAAAAACGTAATTTTGCAATATCTGTGGGAATATATCAGGATGGTATCGGTGAAATTGGGTTCATTTATAACGTGATGGAAGATGTTTTATATAGTGCGAAACGTGGAGAAGGAGCATATAAAGGAAATAAGAAACTCCCTGCATTAAATGACAATCTTAACTTTCATGAGTCGATTATAGGGTTAAACCACTTTTGGTTATGCGAGAATCGTTTAGTTGATGAAAGGGTCATGCAACAATTAGTGAAAGATGTAAGAGGTACGAGAACGTATGGTTCTGCAGCGTTAGAATTTGCTTCTGTGGCTGAAGGGATTTTAGATGGATATTTGACACTTAGTCTCTCTCCCTGGGACTTAGCTGCAGGGATGGTAATCGTTAATGAAGTAGGAGGAATGACGACCACCATAGATGGAGAGAAGATTAATATGTTGGGTAATAACTCTGTTTTTACATGTAATTCCAAGATTCATCAAAGAATACTAGAAAGCTATTTACAAGAAGCGAGAAAATGACGGTGCAGATGAAATGAAAAAACATTTCTTCTATGGAGCGCCTACATAGAAATAGCCAGCTACAAGAACGCGCTTAATGAAGAGGCATAAAAAAAGCGGAACGAAGCTACCGTTAATCTAAGTTGACTTCTACAGACATAGCAAGTGACAAGGTTGTCACTTGCTTTTTTTCTTTAATCCAATGCCGTAACCCATAAAACCGAAACCTAATATTAAAAATAATAGGACAAGCCAGATATTTCGGTATGCAATAGAAATACCGATACCAGCAAACATTAGTATAACTAAAGTAGCTAATAAAAGCATTGGGAAGTTTATATTTTTCATGATCTCCACCTCTTTTGCCTTAATTCTAGTATATAAGAAAGCGCTAAATTGATCAAAGAATTGTTTCTAGTTATCCCTGTAATTTAGCTGGCGATATGGGAAAATATTTAGTATGATAAGACAAGAGTTTATGAAAAGGATTTATTATAGAAGGTAGTGGGGGATATACATGGAGAACACTAATTTCACGTTGATTTTTGACTTTGTACTCGATCAATTTGGAACAGATGTAAATATTTTTTGGGTTTTTTATATCTTAAATTTAATTTTTAGTATCATTGCTTATAAACTTGGGTTTGCTCGTAAACTTCCAATGTTAAAGTCAATTGTCGTTTATATTTTATTAGCCATTGGTGTCTATATATTAACGATTTTTAGCATTTTCCAAATGCCGATAACGGAAAGTTTGGTTGTTATTTCTATTGTTCTTGGCATTTATCGGTTTCGATTACATAGAGAAAGAAGCTCACAAGAATAAAGCAAAGCGCCTAGAGGTAAATACTTTGGGCGCTTTTTTATGTGCAGATTAAATATAATCATCTGTAGGTTTTTTTTCTTCATATAGTTGAAACTTCCCTGTTGCATGTCGTTGCTTTGTTTTATATTCGATGCGATCATAACAGGATTTACATAAATACATATGAATTCTTCGGTTTCGTAATCGTTTTGCTTCAAAGGAGTCGTCCTCTATGCTTTCTATATTGTCACAAATCGTGCACTTGACCTGCATAATTTCACCTCAATATCAAAAAATAAATATATCTAAAAAACAATATATGCTATCTTTGGCTTTCATGAATCTGTCTCTAGTGTATCATAAGATAGTTCCATTCAAGAAATATCTGCCATGTTTATTTTAAATTATATAGGGGAAAACTTCACTAAACAACAATCCAAAGAAAGGGCGATTCGATGAAAAGACGATATTTATATTCTGCTGGTGCAGCAAGTGTGATTGGTGCTACCGTAGCCGGGTTTTTTTTGAAAGATAAGGATAATCGAGACAAGGTAAAACAAAAAATAAAAAATTATCAAGACGGTATTCGATCAACATTTGAAGATGCAGGGGTACCAGATCAGTCTGCAAATCAAGATTTAGCTCAATTAGAAAATGCTAAAATGGTTTCAGAAGGTTCTCAATTTGGAGTGCAATATTATACGGAAAATAAAGAAAAAAATACGAGCGAACAGTAACAATAAGAAAAGCGTTTCCGCAAAACGGAAACGCTTTTCTTATTCGTTATTATGTTGATTGGATTGTTTTTCTTCCGTATCTTCTAACTTTTGTTTATCTTCTTTTGGTATTACTTCTTTGTTTTGGTCTGGTTCTTGTGGGCGGTTTTCGCTAATAGGAAAATCGGGCATATAACGACCGACAATTGCAGCTACTTCGTCTACAACCGCATGAACTGGATGTCCTTGGCTAATCTTATCAGCCATTCCTCTAATTCTTTCATTACCATCTGCATCAGCCACTACGACGGCAGTTTTGCCATATGGATCATGATATAAAGCCTCTAATACACTGTATTTAATGGTGCCAACTCGTGATCGATCAAGGTCTTTGTCGACATCAATACCGACAACTGCATAAGGACCTGCAACGACGGAAGTAGCACTGTTAACATTTGGTACATTACTAGCTATATTGGCCAAATGATCAGCAATTTCATTATTTGAAAGATTTTTTTGTTGGGTAGGGTCTGAATTTTTAACTTGAATCATTTGATTATTCTTTTCTTCATCGGATAATGGTTTCTCTTGACTTTGCTGTTGGCATCCTGCAAATATAACAATACTTACCAACATAATTGTATATAACGGTATCTTGTTCACCTAAAATTCCTCCATCCTATTTAAGCCGATTACTTTTATTTTGGATGAAAAAATATAAATTATGCAGAAGTTATAGCGGATGTGATTTAACTAAAAAAAGAGCTTGTTTGTAAACAAGCATCTTTATTGAAACCTTACAGCTGTAATGTGTTTAATTGGATTTTCGCGGTTGGAACCATCTTTATAATATAAATGGACGGGGCCGTCTGCATGTAATGGTTTGCCCTCTTTAGAAAAAAGAAAATAACTATTATATAAATCCGAAATAGGGATCGTTATATCTCCTTCTTTTGTTACGAGGATAGCTGAAGTAGCCTCATCTTCAATCTCTGCATTATTCAGAAAATCATCTAAAGGGATTACATACGAACTTTTTAGCATTTTCTCACGCTCAAATTTCTTTATACTCCGATTTACAGGTGGTTTGCTAAGCTGGGAAACTTCTCTATCCCATCTTTCAGAGACACGCTTTAATTCATCGGATTCTTCAGAATGAGATGCTTCAGATTCAAACGCTTTCTCAAATTCGATTTTTCTGTCATCAAAAATCCATACGGTTGGATCTAGTGTAATGGGATAAGTAACTTTCCCGGTAATTGGTACGATCATTTATATCACCTCTTAATAGTTGTCCTAGTCAAGGATAGCAGAACTAGAATTTTTTTTCACTTCTAATAAATAATATTTTATTTTAATTTTATTTGCATTTTATCGATGCTAACGATAATATAATATAGAAAGAAGTCTTTTACTCGGAGGGGATAGATTTGATTCATGAGGTGACAGTAAATCATCGCGAAAAAGCCCATGCCCTTCTTAAGGCTGATGCTGAAAAAATTTTGCGACTAATTGAAGTTCAGATAGATAACCTCACTATGCCACAATGTCCATTATATGAAGAGGTATTAGATACACAAATGTTCGGGCTTTCAAGAGAAATTGATTTTGCTGTTCGTTTGAACTTAATCAACGAAGATGAAGGTAAAGCACTCCTTGAAAACTTGGAGAGGCAGCTAAATATACTGCATGAAGCAGCGCAAAATTCCGTTTGATTCAACCTTGATCGGCATTTGCGGTTGAACGAAGAAGCAAAAACTTTGCCTACATACCATCATGGCAAGGTTTTTTTGTTTCATCATTCGATTTATATAGAGAAAATAGAAAAAACCGCTTGTATCACATGAAGTAGGGAGAAGGACAATGTTACAAAAATTAAAAAATTACGATTTTACATTAATGATTACACCAATCCTATTAGCCGCATTTGGATTAGTCATGATCTATAGTGCAAGTATGGTATTCGCGGTAGTTCAAGAGTACTCAGCGACACATTATTTAACCCAGCAATCGATTCGGTTCGCAATGGGACTTGCCGGTTTTATCATATGCTGTTTATTTCCATATAAATATTATCAAAAATTGATGAAGCCATTAATTTTGGGTGTTATTCTATTATTAATAGGTGTGTTACTATTTGGATCGAGTGTTAATAATGCTCAGTCGTGGTTTTTGGGAATCCAGCCCGCAGAATTTGCTAAATTAGCACTAATTTTGTATTTAGCTTCGGTTTATTCTAAAAAACAAGATTACATAAATGAGTTTAGTAAAGGTGTTCTACCACCGCTTATTTTAACAGGGATTATTTTAGGTTTAATTGTGATGCAACCAGATATCGGTACAGCTTCGATTATCTTCTTCATTGCTTGTTCTGTCATTTTTAGTTCTGGCATCCGTTTCAAACATTTATTTATTTTAATTGGAATAGGTGTAGCTTTACTGTTATTAGCAACGCCTTATATGATTACGGATGAGCGGCTATCGCGTTTTACAGGCGCCTATCAGCCATTTCAAACACCAGATTCTGATGGATATCAACTAATACAATCCTATGTAGCTATTGGAAATGGCGGTTTACTAGGAGAAGGGTTAGGGCAGAGTGTACAAAAACTTGGTTATTTAACTGAAGCTCACACCGATTTCATTATGGCTGTTGTGGCTGAGGAGCTTGGTTTTGTTGGAGTTGTAATTGTTATAGGAATGTTAGCCATTATCGTGATAAGAGGAATTGTTATTTCCAGAAAAGCACAAGACAGCTTTGCTGCATTGTTGGCTATTGGAATTTCTTCGATGGTAGGCTTACAAGCATTCATTAATCTAGGGGCAATTAGTGGCTTACTTCCGATTACAGGGGTACCACTTCCATTTGTTAGTTATGGCGGTTCATCTCTTTTGGTGCTAATGATATCAATGGGGATTTTAAATAATATAGCAATGCATGTGAAGAAAAGAGAGTTAGAACCAGCAGAAGAAAAACAAGAAGACAAAGAAAACAGAGTACTACAAACCTATCGAGGAGGAAAAACATGGAAGAACACAAGCAGATAAATAAAATATTAGTTGCGAACCGTGGGGAAATAGCAATACGCGTTTTTCGAGCTTGTACTGAATTAAATATCCGTACCGTTGCAATTTATTCAAAAGAAGACTCAAGCTCTTATCATCGCTATAAAGCAGATGAGTCTTATCTGATTGGGGAAGGAAAAAAACCCATTGATGCATATCTTGATATAGAAGGAATCATATCACTTGCTAAACGAGTAGGGGTAGATGCGATTCACCCGGGGTATGGTTTTCTATCTGAAAATATCTTGTTTGCTAAACGTTGCGAAGAAGAAGGAATTACTTTTATTGGACCAACAAGTAGACATTTAGATATGTTTGGGGATAAAGTGAAGGCTAGGACCCAAGCTATTCATGCAGGGATTCCCGTAATTCCAGGAAGTGATGGTCCAGTACATTCACTAGATGAGATTGAAACGTTTGCTGAAAAGCATGGGTTTCCGTTGATGATCAAAGCTTCACTTGGCGGAGGCGGCCGTGGTATGCGGATTGTCCGCAGTAAAGAGGGCTTAGCCGAAGCTTATGATCGAGCGAAATCCGAAGCAAGAGCTGCATTTGGTAATGATGAAATTTATATAGAGAAGTTAATTGAAAATCCTAAGCATATTGAAGTACAAATACTTGGTGATCATGCAGGAAATACCGTACATTTATTCGAACGGGACTGTTCTGTTCAACGAAGACATCAGAAAGTAGTAGAAGTAGCACCAAGTACCTCACTACCCGAAGAATTAAGAATGAGAATTTGTGAGGCCGCTGTTAATTTAATGGCCAATGTAGAATATGTGAATGCAGGAACGGTGGAGTTCCTTGTGACAGATAATGAATTTTTCTTTATTGAAGTCAATCCACGAGTTCAAGTTGAGCATACGATAACAGAAATGATTACAGGGATTGATATTGTACAAACACAAATTAAAATCGCTGAAGGCCAAAAGTTACATGACCGATCCATCGGTATCCCCATTCAAGAACAAATTGTCACAAATGGATTTGCCATTCAATCTCGAGTAACGACGGAAGATCCTTTAAATAACTTTATGCCGGATACTGGACGCATTATGGCTTATCGTACTGGTGGAGGGTTTGGAGTTCGATTAGATGCTGGTAATGGCTTTCAAGGAGCAGTTATATCCCCGCATTATGATTCACTCTTAGTAAAAGTTTCTACATGGGCACTTACATTTGAGCAAGCTGTACAAAAAATGGTCAGAAACTTAAAAGAATTTCGGATACGTGGAATAAAAACAAATATCCCATTTTTAGAAAATGTTATCTTGCATGAGCAGTTTTTATCTGGTGTCTATAACACTACGTTTATTGATCATACACCGGAATTATTTGTTTTTCCGAAGCGTAAAGACCGTGGAACAAAAATGTTGACTTATATTGGTCATACGACTATCAATGGTTTAGATAAAAACGGCAAGAAGGAAAAACCGGAGTTTTCTAAACTGCAAATTCCGAATTTTGATGCAACAGAAAAAATTCCGGCAGGAACCAAGCAGATCCTCGATGAGAGAGGCCCTGAGGGACTTGCGAATTGGATGAAAGAACAAAAAGAAGTTTTATTGACAGATACCACTTTTCGGGATGCACATCAATCTTTACTTGCAACCCGAGTAAGAACAAAAGATTTAAACCAAATAGCTGAACCAACAGCGAGATTACTACCTAATTTATTTTCAGTAGAAATGTGGGGAGGAGCTACGTTTGATGTTGCGTATCGGTTCTTAAAAGAGGATCCATGGGAACGTCTATTAAAGCTTCGTGAAAAAATGCCAAATGTTCTTTTTCAAATGCTATTGCGAGCAAGTAATGCCGTAGGATATAAAAATTATCCTGATAATTTAATCAAAGAATTTGTTGAGAAAAGTGCGACTGCGGGAATTGACGTTTTCCGAATTTTTGATAGCTTAAATTGGGTTGAGGGAATGCAATTAGCAATTGAATCAGTGAGAGAAAATAATAAAATCGCTGAAGCTGCTATGTGTTATACAGGAGACATTCTTGATGTTGGACGCTCGAAATATGATTTAGACTATTATAAGAATTTAGCGAAAGATCTTGAGCGTTCTGGAGCCCACGTTTTGGGTATTAAAGATATGGCAGGCCTATTAAAACCAGAGGCTGCTTATCAGCTTATAACAACGTTAAAAGAAACAATAAGTTTACCGATTCATTTGCATACCCATGATACCAGTGGTAATGGAATTTACCTTTATGCTAGAGCCATCGATGCAGGTGTAGATGTAGTAGATGTAGCGGCTGGCCCCATGGCTGGTATGACATCACAACCGAGCGCACAAACGTTATATCATGCGTTAGAGACACATGAAAGACAACCGAAAATAAATGCAGCTTCCTATGAAAAACTATCCCATTATTGGGAAGGTATCCGTAATTACTATCGTGATTTTGAAAGTGGTATGAAGGCGCCACATACAGAAATATATATGCACGAAATGCCTGGGGGACAATATAGTAATTTGAAACAACAAGCAAAGGCAGTTGGGTTAGAAGAAAGATGGAATGAAGTTAAGTCCATGTTCCGAAAAGTGAATGATATGTTTGGTGATATTGTTAAAGTAACGCCTTCTTCAAAAGTAATCGGAGATATGACATTGTTTATGGTTCAAAATAATCTGACAGAAGATGATGTCTATGAGCAAGGGGAATCCATTGATTTTCCTGACTCGGTTATTGAATTTGCGCAGGGCTATATTGGTCAACCATATCAGGGATTTCCTCAAGAATTACAACGAATTATTTTAAAAGGGAAAGAACCATTAAAAGTTCGGCCAGGAGAATTACTTGATCCAATTGATTTTACACAGCTAAAAGAAACATTATTTAAAACATTGGATCGGCCAGTTACGAGTTTTGATATGATTGCTTACGCTCTTTATCCTAAAGTATATATGGATTATCATAGGTTCTATGATACGTATGGAGACATGTCTGTCTTAGATACACCTACCTTTTTCTATGGTATGAATTTAGGAGAAGAAATAGAAGTAGAAATTGAACAAGGAAAGACATTAATTGTAAGACTAGTATCCATATCAGAAGCTCGCGCAGATGGTACACGAGTAATCTACTTTGAATTGAATGGACAAACTCGAGAAATTGTTGTAAAGGATGAAAGCATCCAGTCTGAAATAGAGGTACGTCCAAAAGCTGATAAAACAAATGAAAAACATATAGCTGCAACGATGCCGGGAACGGTAGTTAAAGTGCTTCGTAATGTTGGAGATAAGGTAGATAAGGGAGATTATCTATTGATTACCGAGGCGATGAAAATGGAAACAACTGTCCAGGCACCGTTTAGTGGAACAATTAAAGGCATCCAAGTCTCAGACGGAGATACGATTGCTGTGGATGATTTATTAATCGAATTTGAATAATAAAAAACCGAGCAGTTTATCGAACTGCTCGGTTTTTTACTTACTGCTGTGTTGTACAGAAGTAGCTTGACTTGTAGTATGTATCTGTTTTGCATATCTTCCACTTCGATTGGCTAATAGGACAAAATATGTAATCATAGCAAAATAAAGGGAGATAACTAATGCATGCATTAATGCAGTTCCAAGGTGTAATCTCGTAAAGATAATCATAGCTCCAAAGAATACTTGTAATGATATAAGCAATAAGACTGTGATCCAGCCCCAATACATAACTTTATTGCTACGATAATGCAGTAACATTTTAAAGACTAAGGTAACTGTCCAAATAAACAATAAACCAGCTGCAAGACGATGCCCCATTTGAATCCACTGAGGGAAGGTATAGGCTGAGAAACCAAAAGGTTCATTGTTATTACAAAATGGCCATCCACCGCAAACTAGATTAGATTCTGTGTGCCGAACTAAAGCTCCTGTATATACAACCAACATGGTGTAAATGGTCAATGCATAAATTTCAAAACGATGTGCCTTTTTTATAAATAAAGCCTTTGCATCATATTTTTTATCGACTTCAAAAACAAGTAACATCAATAGAAAGACAGATGCAAACGAAATAAGTGAGATGCCAAAGTGTGCAGCCAATATAAAATCAGATTGTCCCCACATCACTGCCGCAGCTCCAATCAGTGCTTGTAGCACAAGAAATAAGACAGATAAGACAGATAAGAATTTTACTTCCCTAATATAGCCGATTTTCTTCCACGCTAAAATGGCTAATCCTACTACTGCAAATCCAACAATACCAGTAACCATCCGATGGCTTAATTCGATAATAAGCTCAGGTGTTATCGTGGATGGTACAAATTCCCCTTCACATAGTGGCCAACTGTCACCGCAACCATCGCCTGACCCCGTTTTGGTAACAAGTGCTCCGCCCAGCAATACAAACATCATTCCAACCGTTGCAATTACAGAAAGCCACTTTAAGATTTTGATCATAAGTATAGCCTCACTTTATTTACGTTAAAAATAGTATGTTTACAAATCCGCTAGATTCATCATAATATTAATACCTAACAAAAAGCAATGGGATGTCCTCAAAATAGATTGAGTTGACACACAATTGTTATAGTATCATGTTTTCATTGTATTTTCACTATGGAAATACAAAAAACGCTTGCATTGTTCCCTGTTGTTTGCTAGAAATAGTGTAGAGACTTTGCATTGATGTGTTTTCGAATAACTACTACATACATAATGGATGAAAAAATTGTAATCATTTTGATTTTGTGACAATTAATTCACAAAATCGTCACAAAAAGAAATAGGAATTACAGTAAAATAAAACTGAGTAGTTATTAGATTGTAAAACAATTCCATGATACAATGAACGCTGGGGATACTTTGAAAAGGTTTTATTTTTAATAGGTATACCTTTGTCTTATTATGCCTTGGAGGTATTTGAAGGGGGGATATAAGCATGGATAAAGTAGAAACAGCTACTTCTCAAGTAGTCGGTAATGCGAATGTTGCTGATGAACAACGGTCAGCTTCTCTGTTAACAGATATAAAATCATTGATAAAAGTAGGAATTATAAACTCTAATTTAATTACTGTATTTGCAGGGTTTTGGCTTGCATTATACTTTACTGGTTCATCGTTTGTAGCTAATATTGGAACATTTGCATTAACGATGGTTGGAAGCGCTCTTGTTATTGCTGGCGGCTGTATGTTAAATAATTGGTATGATGCCGATATAGACCCAATCATGACAAGGACAAAATCACGTCCTACTGTTACTGGTACGATCTCGCTTCAAACCGTTTTGACACTTGGCATATTAATATCTGTGCTAGGATTTGGTCTATTACTATTCACATCTGTACAAGCGGCATTATTTGCCTTTATGGGCTGGTTTGTATATGTCGTTTTATATACGATGTGGTCGAAAAGAAAGTATACGCTTAACACCGCAATTGGAAGTTTTTCTGGAGCAGCACCGCCATTAATTGGTTGGTCAGCCGTCGAGCCTAATTTTCATATTGTTCCGTTTATATTATTTCTAGTTATGTTTATTTGGCAAACACCTCATTTCCTTGCATTAGCCATACGGAAAAGTAAAGAATATAAAGCAGCAGGTATACCAATGCTACCAGTAGTACATGGTTTTGAATTTACAAAGCGACAAATTGTAGTATATATCGCTTGTTTATTGCCTTTGCCATTTTATTTGGCATCACTAGGTACTACTTTTGTTGTCATAGCTTCCATACTAAATGTTGGATGGCTGATAATAGGGCTTAGCGGCTTTTTTATGAAAAATGATTTGAAATGGGCAAATTTCATATTTATCTATTCCTTAAACTACCTAACGATCTTTTTCTTAATGATGGTAGTAGTTACATGGAATACAACATTTAGTTAACTTATGTCCTTAATTAAATTTAAATATAAGGAGCATCAAGAAAAGAAAGAGAGGTATGGATACATGAAAGGTTGGATGGGAAAAGTCAAATCTGTATTCCTTTTAAGTTTACTTGCGCTAGTGTTAGCTGGTTGCGGTAAGGAAAACTTAACTGCCTTTGTACCTAAAGGGTATGGTGCAGAGTCTTCCATGAATTTAATCATTTTATCTTCACTTATTATGTTGTTTGTTTTTATTATCGTATTTTTGGTTTACGTTATTACCCTTGTCCGTTTTCGCAAGAAGAAAGGACAAGAAGATTTCGTTCCAAAGCAGGTAGAAGGTAATAAAACACTTGAAACAGTATGGACAGTAATTCCAATTATATTAGTACTTGTCCTTGCAGTACCAACAGTTGCTGCTACATTTGATTTGGCAGATGAATCTGGGGCAAAAGACGGTATTAATATCGACGTCACTGGTAACCAATATTGGTGGCACTTCAGTTATGCAGGTGAAGAAATTCAAACAAGTCAGGATTTATACATTCCAACAGGAGAAAAAGTTTACTTAAACATGCAATCATCTGATGTGATCCATTCATTATGGGTTCCAAGTATTTCTGGTAAGATGGATGTCAGTCCTGAAAATGAAAACACCATGTATATTGAGGCAAATGAAGAAGGGGTTTATTGGGGAAAATGTGCAGAGCTATGTGGTCCTTCACATTCTCTAATGGATTTCAAAGTGGTAGCAGTTAGCCCAGAGGAGTATGAACAATGGGTGGAAGAAATGAAAAAGGTTGATCCAGAAGCTCAACCACAAGATGCTGTAGCCCAAGATGGTAAAGCAGCATTTGAAGAAAATAATTGTATGAGTTGTCACGCAATTGGATCATCACCTGCAGCAGTTGGACCCAACTTAACTAATTTTGGAGATCGCTCGAAAATCGCAGGTATATTAGAACCTACGAAAGAAAACTTAGTTCAATGGATTAGAGATCCTGAATCCATTAAGCCCGGAAATAAGATGACGGGGAATTATCCTGAGCTATCTGAAGAAGAAGCAAGTAATATCGCAGAGTATTTGCTGCAATTGCAGCCATCTGAGATAACACCAGAGAGTGCAGGTAACTAATAAACTAAAGGGTGGAAGATGTAAAAGGGAGGTTTGAAATTTGAGTATTGCAGCTGCTCAAAAAAAGGGCTTCGGAGCTTTCATTTGGGATTACTTAACCACGGTTGACCACAAAAAAATAGCGCATTTGTATTTAGTTGGTGGTGGTTTTTTCTTCCTACTTGGTGGTTTGGAAGCAATGTTTATTCGTATTCAACTTATTAAACCTGAAAATGATTTTTTAAGTGCAGGTTTATACAATGAAATGATTACCATGCATGGTACAACGATGATATTTCTGGCAGCCATGCCGCTATTAATTGGTTTAATGAATGCCATCATGCCATTACAAATTGGGGCTCGTGATGTAGCGTTTCCATTTTTGAATTCACTTGGCTTTTGGTTATTTATGTTTGGAGGAATTTTACTAAATTGTAGTTGGTTCTTAGGAGGAGCACCTGATGCAGGGTGGACGTCTTATACACCATTGTCTACACAATCTCCAGGTCATGGAGTTGACTTTTATGTTCTAGGTCTACAGATTTCAGGGGCAGGTACCCTCATGGGGGGCATAAACTTCTTAGTAACGATTGTTACAATGCGTGCACCAGGTATGACCTACATGCGCATGCCGCTATTCACCTGGACAACATTTGTTACAAGTGTACTCATCCTTTTCGCGTTTCCAGCTTTAACTGTTGGATTGTTCTTATTAATGTTTGATCGGATGTTCGGCTCTGCATTTTTTGATGTGGCATTAGGTGGTAACGCCGTTATCTGGCAGCATTTATTCTGGATATTCGGTCACCCAGAAGTATACATACTGATCTTACCTGCATTTGGGGTATTCAGTGATATCTTATCAACCTTCTCTAAAAAACGTTTATTCGGATACACAGCAATGGTATTTGCAACCATTCTAATTGCGTTTTTAGGATTTATGGTATGGGCGCACCATATGTTTACCGTGGGATTAGGGCCTGTCGCCAATGCTATTTTCGCCATTGCAACAATGGCCATTGCCGTACCAACGGGTATTAAAATATTTAACTGGTTAGCAACCATGTGGGGCGGAAGTATAACGATAAATTCAGCAATGCTTTGGTCGCTAGCATTCATTCCTTCCTTTACTATAGGTGGAATGACAGGGGTAATGCTTGCTTCAGCAGTTGCCGATTATCAGTATCACGATACGTATTTCGTTGTTGCGCATTTCCATTATGTCATTGTAGGTGGGGTTGTATTTGGTATCCTAGCAGCGCTTCATTATTGGTGGCCAAAACTTTTTGGGAAAATTCTTAATGAAGCAATGGGTAAATGGGCATTCTGGTTATTCTTTATTGGATTCCATTTAACGTTCTTTATTCAACATTTCCTAGGTTTAATGGGGATGCCACGTCGTTATTGGGTATTCTTAGAAGACCAAGGGCTTGATACCGGTAACTTGGTTAGTACGATTGGCGCTCTACTAATGGGTCTAGGTGGTTTAATCTTTGTTATTAATATTATTTATACGGCATTTAAAGGAGAGAATGCATCTGGAGATCCTTGGGATGGTCGTACGTTAGAATGGGCGATTCCTTCACCACCTCCATTCTATAACTTTAAACAGACGCCACTTGTTCGTGGTTTAGATCCATTATGGATTGAGAAAACAGAAGGAAAAGGTGAAATGACTGGTGCTGAACCGATTGGTGATATCCACATGCCAGATGGATCGATTTTACCATTTATTATGTCGATTGGTTTCTTTATCGCTGGTTTCGGGTTTATTTATCAAACGGATCAAAAAGCATGGTTACTGGCAGTATTTGCTGGAATGGGGATAGCACTACTATGTATGCTTATTCGCTCATTAAAAGATTACCATGGCTATCATATCACCAAAGAAGAACTAGAAAGGGAGGCTGACTAAGATGAGTCACGATCATTCCTTAAATCCAGAAACAATGCCTCAAGAACCAGAAAAAGCTACCCTGGAAGGCAAGAATAAATTTCTTGGGTTATGGTTTTTCTTAGGCGGTGAAACAGTCCTATTCGCAAGCTTATTCGGTACCTATCTCGCGCTTAGGAATTCAACCGCAAATGGTCCAACTGCACAAGATTTATTTGGACTTGAGCTTGTTTTCATCATGACAATGTTACTTTTAACTAGTTCATTGACCAGTGTATATGCAATGTATCATATGAAGAACAACGATTTTAAAAAGATGCAATTATGGCTAGGAATAACTGCTTTCCTTGGTATAGGTTTCTTAGCCTGTGAGATCTATGAATTTTATCACTATATCCATGAATATGAATTCACTTTTCGATCATCCGCATTTGGTTCAGCTTTCTATACACTAGTTGGCTTCCACGGTGGACACGTGGCATTCGGGTTAAGCTGGTTAATTGCTATTATGGTAAGAAATGCAAAACGAGGATTAAATCTTTACAATGCACCTAAATACTACACATTTAGTTTATACTGGCACTTCATCGATGTGGTATGGGTATTTATCTTTACAGTCGTATATCTAATGGGAAAGGTGGGTTAATTCATGCCGGATAACACCAATACCAACTCATTTCAAAAGCAGAAAAATAAAGATGAAATGAAGAAACAATTAATTTCGTTTGCTTTAATGATTGGTTTTACCATTATTGCATTCGCGATTGTAGCTGCAGAAGTAATGGATAAAATGTTTGCTGTACCTTTACTGCTAGTACTGGCGGTAGTGCAAGTAGCATTTCAATTTTATTATTTTATGCATATGAAAGATCGGGGACATGAGTTTCCTGCTATGATGATTTACGGTGGTGTTTGGGCAGCTGTATTAACAATAGCGGCCCTTGTAGCTATCGTATGGTGGTAGATAGAATAAAGAAAGGTCGGGGGCATTGATTTCCCGACCTTTTTAAATGGTTTTTGGAAGGGATTAGCGGTTCAGTTACCGAATCTATATTCATATTTGTTGCTTTGTTTCTAAAAGTCGTCACATTATACACGTGTGTTATTGTTTCTTATAAGTTATAATGGTGGGGACAATCCTTTGATTTGAGGTGAATCGAGATGTGGTTAGAGTTGCAGATCTTTGGGTTTCGTGGGTTATGGAGTCCATACTTTCTATTATTTATCATCGGATTAAGTGTTGCCTATTTTCTAATAACAGGACCATATCGGCATAAATTTGGCGGAACAGATAAGCCAACAAATAAACAACAGGTAATGTTCTATACAGGGATGGTTCTTCTTTACGCAGTCAAAGGGTCGCCAATTGATTTATTATCCCATATCATGTTGTCGGCACATATGATTCAAATGGCGATTTATTACTTAGTTTTTCCGATATTATTAATTCAAGGTATTCCTGTTTGGATTTGGAAAAAGGTGATTTACGCACCAATTATTCAACCAATATTTAAATTAGTTACAAAACCATTAATTTCATTATTATTATTTAATGCATTATTTTCTATTTACCATATTCCTGCCGTATTCGATTTTGCAAAATCAAACACGGTGGCACATACATCGATTTCTTTAACTATTCTAATCACCGCGTTTATTGTATGGTGGCCAATTTTATCACCAATTAAAGAGCTAGATACAATGCGGCCGCTTGTCAAAATTGGTTATATCTTTGCAAATGGTGTATTAATTACACCTGCATGTGTTCTAATCATCTTTGCAGACCATCCGTTATTTGCTGCTTATAGCCAAGACGGTGCATGGTTACAAGCCTTAGCTTTGTGTGTACCTGGAGAAGTTCTACAAGGAATTTCTTTTAGTATATCAGGACCAGAAATGTTCTCACCAATGAGTACACTGGAAGATCAGCAACTAGGTGGAATTATTATGAAAATTATGCAGGAAATAACATATGGGATTTTGTTGGGAAGAATATTCTTTAAGTGGTTTAATAACGAAAGTTTGAAAGTCGATCCATTACCAAAAGATGTACAGCATGAACTTCGCTAAAGAAAAAATTCCCGTTTTTCTTTACATAAACGGGAATTTTTTCTATGAAGTGTAATTGCATTTTTGTTACTATGCTATGAGAAGGGAGTTAGCAAGATGCCTATCTTACCATCAATCAGTACATTCTTTATTGTACTAAGTGGTATCTTAGTAGCTATCGGGTGGCGTTATATTGTAAAAGGTAATGCCAAAAAACATAAGAAGACAATGATAGCTGCTGCTATTAGTGCTTTGATCTTTTTTATCATTTATGTATCACGCACGATTTTTATTGGTAATACTAGTTTTGGAGGACCTGATGATTTAAAAATATACTATACCATTTTTCTAATCTTTCATATCACATTAGCAACAACGGGTGCTATTTTTGGAATTGTAACGTTAACGTTAGCTTTTAAGCGAAAAATTAGGATACATAGAAAGATTGGGCCAGTAACTAGTATCATTTGGTTTTTTACAGCAGCAACGGGTACCGTTGTTTACCTTCTTTTATATATTTTGTATGAGGGTGGAGAAACAACGAGTTTAATTAAAGCGATACTAGGAACATAATAAAAGGGTTGGAGTTCAAAACTCCAACCCTTTTATATTTTAACGTTCCAAGTAATAATACCTGCTTCTTTTGCAGAATTAAATGCGATAACTAATAATGGACCAAGAATGAAACCAAACAGTCCTAATAACTTTAGACCGATAAACATGGATATTAGTGTCGCTAATGGGGATAACCCAATGTGTTGCCCCATTACCTTTGGTTCAACAGTTCGTCTGATCGCTAATAAGATAATAGCCAGTACTGCTAATTGTATCCCCATGTTCGTATCTCCTGCTAAAAACATAAAAATAGACCATGGTCCGAGAATTGCTATGGAGCCAATTATTGGGATGAGGTCAACAATCCAAATAATCAGTGACATAATAATGGCAACTTCAGGTGCAATGAAGAAAAGTCCAATTAGGGTCACGGCTAATATTATTAAGCTTACTAGGAACTGAGCCTTAAAGAATCCGAGAAATACACTTGTCAGTCTTGCATTCATAAAGGAAACTTTTTCGGCTGTTTCTTTTGTCATTAAGTGGTACATCTTTGCTTTAAGTATTGGTAATTCAAGCATAAATAAGAATAAAGCAATTAAATAGACGATGAAGCTAATCAAGTATTGAGGCACTTTTGCAAATACTTGAGCAATATTTTCTAATGTAATGGTTTCTTGAGCAGTTCTACTAAGAGCATTGAGATTTGATTCAATACTATTGGATACTTGGTCGACAAATTCTTTGGGTAAGTTATCCGTATATTGTTGAATATCTGATTCCCAATTTTCATAGATACGATTTAATTCATTAAAATGGGAAGGAACATCTTCAACAAAATTGACAACTTGTGTTACTGCCCTAGTAACTGTAAATGTCCCAGCTACTGCTAAAACTACAAGAAAAAGTAAAAAAACAATCGTTACCGATATTTTACGATTTAATCTCAGTTTTCGCTGCATCATCCGTACAATTGGATTTAGGAAAAGGGCTGTAAAAAAAGCAACGATTAATGGGATTGAAATCGGTAAAATAAAGATGAAAAGCAGGATGGCAATGATACATAATAAGATGATGGTCCAATGGCGTTTTGTAATATTACGAAACAACGTATTACGATGGCTCCTTTCCTCATAAACAAACAGATTCATATACTATACAAAATATAGCATTTCTTTACTTATTTGAACAGAATTACGGATGCGATAGATAATAGAGGGGTAATCTATATTGGACTCATAACCGTGCAACCATAAGAAAAATCATGATAAGTGTAAAAAACCGGCTACTTTTTCCATGGAAGTAGTCGGCTATCGTATTCAAGCATTAAATTGATCGATTTCTGTTTTTACTTTGCTAACTAAATCATTTGCCCGTTCTACTAAGTTCTCCGGGAATATTTCTTCTTCTCCATATTCTACACCATGTGGGTAGTAGTGTTTCCCTAACAATGGGGTCATTAATTTAATGACTGCGTTTCCACGATCAACATCGCCTTCAATTGCATATCCTTGGATCCGGATATAGTATGTAATGTTTTTTTCTTTCGAGTCCATTCGATAATCATACGTAACACGTTCATAATCCCATTGCCCAGCCCGAATAAATGCGTGTTTTGCAGTTAAATGGTCCAGTGGTTTTAAATCAATAACCTTGTCTTCTAATCCAGTATTTTCTAATCTCATTTTATCCACCTCACCTAAAGAGTCCTCATTATCTTATATTAGTATGAATTCCAAAAACTTGCAATCGAAAAGGCTACCAAAGTGTATTGTTTGCTGTGCTACTTTATTTTTATTATGATACGTATAAATAATAGAGAAGATAGCATTGTTTATCTATGTTTTGCATATACATACGATAAAAACGATAAGGAGACCAAGTGATGCGATTTATTCGAAATCTAATTCTTTTATCTCTAGTAGCAGTCGTAGGATTTTATTTTTTGGAACGAAATGATGTGTCTCCAGAAGCTACCATTGAATCCATTAGTCAGACTGTAAAAGAGAAGAAACAAATGCTTGAATCAAAAGTTGTTCCAGAACGAGAGGAAGAAGTGCCTTTAGAAGGGGAATTATTTCAATGGTTTGGAAAATCGTCCGATGACTTAGAACAACAGTTAGGAGATCCAAATAGAAAAGATCCCAGTGCATATGGATATACTTGGTGGGTTTATACAGATCAATCAGAACAATATGTACAATTTGGTGTACAGAACGGTGAAATAAAAACGATCTATGCTACAGGGAATCAATTAAATATGAAACCTGTATCCATTGGTGATTCATATGAAGAAATTGGTAAGGAGTTTTCATTTACGGAAGAAGTGAATTATCGAAATGGTCTGGCTTCTTATACATTCAAGCTGAAAGAAGAAGACCAAAATATGCGTCCACTTGTAAAAATATCAGATTCGATTTTTATGCAACTCTATTTCGATACATTTACAAATAAGTTATCCTCTGTACGTGTATTAGACGCTGATACACTATTAAAGCATCAGCCATATGAACTACAGTATCGTGGAGATATGCCGTCAAAACCAGATTTATCTAATGAAGAATGGCAGAAAGTTGAAGAGGGAATGGAAAAGCAGATTTTCGATATAACGAATGTTATGCGGAACCAGTATGAGAAAGACCAATTAAAATGGGAAGCATCCGTTGGCGAAGTTGCATTTTTGCATAGTAAGGACATGGAGAACAATAATTATTTCTCTCATTCAAGCCAGGATGGAAGAGGATTAAAGGAACGACTAGATGCAGGAGACGTTTCTTTTACTTCAGCTGGAGAAAATATCGCGGCGCAGTATCCAGATGCTGCAGCTGCAATGGAAGGATGGCTTAATAGCGAAGGTCATCGGGAAGCATTGTTAAGCGATAAATTCACGCATTTGGGTGTGGGGGTATATCGGCTATATTATACACAGAATTTCCTAGCGAAGCCTTTTTAAGTAGATGGAGAGGAAAAGCTTACCACATAAAAAACGTGGTAAGCTTTTTTCACATCTATCATGATGGAACATAAAATGAATAGTACAGATGACCATATAAAAGAGGTGATGAGGATGAATGATACGAACTTGCATCCTTCAGTTAGTGAATTTAAACAGTTTATTAATCAACATCCCAAGCTGATTAAGCATATTAGAAAAAATGGCAGGCCGTGGCAAGAAATGTATGAAAAATGGGTGTTATTAGGAGAGGACGACCCATATTGGGAATCATTTAAAAGCGATAGTGAAGACAACAAAGAAGAAAAGAAAGAAAGTAAAAAAGATAAAAACTCGGAACTGTTTAGTCAGTTAGTGAAAATGACGGAGTCCATGGATTTGGATAAATTTCAAAAACAAATGGATCAATTCAGCTCGTCATTAGGAACAATTCAAGAATTGATAGGGCAATTTCAGAAGACAAAAGAAAACAAACAACCCCCAATTAATGAACGCATGGGCTGGTTCCGTGATTAAGGAGATAAATAATGGATCGAATGTGTTATGAATATTTACAGCGTAACCCGGAATTAAAACAGTTTGTTCGACTAAATCCTGTATGGTATCGTTATTTATCCAGAGATCCAAGTCTAATACCTGAGATGAAAAAAGAAGCAAAACGGTATTATGGAAAGACATTTCCCCAACAAGTTGAAAAGGTGAATAACCAAGTGCAAATGATTGGAATGCTTATGCAGTTCGCTGGTGCGATGAAAGATTAGTTATTTCCAGATCTAACAAAAGATGATAAGATGAAAGTGGAGGTGTATAGGATGATAGCGACAATGGAGTATGTAGATATTCTAGATCGTTCTGAGGAATTAGGAAGAATGGTATTGGATTCAGACGTTATGGAAGCCTATAATCAATCCCAAAAAGAACTTAATCAGGACCCTAAAGCACAAGAGCTAATTCAAGCGTTTAGTGATATAAAGACTCATTATGAAGATGTACAGAGATTTGGCAGGTATCATCCGGATTACAATTCAATTATGAAAGAAGTACGCAAAGCGAAAAGAGAAATGGATATGAATGATAAAGTAGCTTCTTTCAAAATAGCTGAACGTAATCTGCAGCAATTATTGGATGAAATCAGTAATTATGTTGCACATAGTGTCAGCGAACAAATTAAAGCACCTAAAGACGGCGCAGCATTGACTGATAGTGGTTGTGGCTGTGGAAGCGGTGGAGGCTGTGGATGTGCCTCTTAAGTTAAAATCTTAATTGTTGTTAGTGAGGATAAATGATATGCGGACAAAACGTCAAGGAATTATCGTTTGGTTTCAACATATGAAGAATCTGAAACAAATTAAACGTTATGGTCATTACCTATATAGTTCAAAGAAAATGAAGTATGCTGTCTTGTATATTGATCAGGATCAGATAGAAGCGATAGAAGCTAAACTATTAAAGCTTTCTTTTGTTTCGAAAGTCGATCGTTCGTATAAGCCTTTTATAAGAATAGATTTTGAAAATGCGAAACCAGACAAGGCTAAACAATATGATTATAAGATGGGCATTTAATCGATAAAAGCTGCGATATCACTCGCAGCTTTTATCGTGTACATGAATTTTACTTAAAAAAAGAAAAAACCTGCAGAAATAAATTATCTACAGGTCCCTTTGTTTTCCTGTTAGAAAACAAAAAGGCAAAGGGAGAGGAGAAACCGGAAGAAGAACTTATGGGGAAGAGTAAGTCTTCTCCGTGTTTGAAACAGCTAAGCTAATATATTAGCTGTTACATTAACCTAGTATGTACGTTGAAAAGAAATTTATACGCTTTCAAATAATATTTTTCTGAAGAATAATTCTTATTTTAGTTTCTTAACTTTTGTGGTAGGATAAATGTCGAATAGTAGTTAATTGAGGTGGAGTTATGCGCATAATTGCAGGAGAGCATAAGGGGAGACAACTAAAGTCTGTCCCCGGAAAGATGACCAGACCAACTACTGATAAAGTAAAAGAGGCTGTTTTCCAAGTGATTGGCCCATTTTTTCAAGGTGGGATAGTTTTAGATCTTTTTGCAGGTAGTGGAGGGCTAGGAATAGAAGCTTTGAGTCGGGGAATGGACAAGGCAGTATTTGTAGATAAACAGCCAAAAGCGATACATACGATTTATGAGAATATTAAACAATTTGGACTCGAAGAGAGAGTGGAAGTATTTAGAGCGGACGCATATCGTGCGATGCAAGCTGCTGCTAAACGTAATCTACAATTTGATTTGGTTTTGCTTGATCCTCCCTATAAAAAAGTTCATTATGAAAACCTACTACATGAACTTATCAAGCTCGATCTATTGAAACCAGAAGCTAGGATCTATTGTGAGCATGATCTATCCGAAAAGCTACCAACAGATTTGAGAGAGCAACACTTAGAGATTGTTAAACAGTCGAATTATGGTGGAACGATAGGAATCACGATTTATAAAAAGAATTAGAAGGGAGCACTTATCTTGACCAGACTGGCAATATGTCCTGGGAGTTTTGACCCGGTGACTTATGGACACTTGGATATCATTCAACGAGGCGCAAAGATATTTGACCATGTGATTGTAGCTGTATTTAATAATCAATCGAAATCACCTTTATTTACGGTAGAAGAACGAATTGATTTATTGGAAAAGTGTACTACTGATTTACCAAATGTTACGATTGATTCTTCTAATGGTTTATTGATGGATTATGCCAAATCGAAAAACGCCCAAGCAGTTATTCGGGGGCTTCGGGCTGTAAGTGATTTTGAATATGAAATGCAAATAACATCGATGAACCGAAAGTTAAATAAAGATATTGAAACCTTTTTTATGATGACCAATAACCAGTATTCGTTTCTAAGTTCGAGTATTGTGAAGGAGATCGCCAAATATCGTGGTAATGTAAGTGATCTAGTACCTGATGCAGTAGAAGCAGCACTAGAAAGGAAATTTAAACAGCTTTAAAGTAAAAGAGTCGAACAGACATTTTGTGTACTTCATCTAATGTCTGTTCTTTTTCTATAGGCAATAATTAGCGCTGCGCATAGAGATAGAATAGTTACCATAGGTCCTATTTCTGCTAATTGATTCAAAATTGTAACCCATAAACTATCACTTGTGCTTATCGATACTGGGATATCATTTGTATCAAAAGCTTGCTTATCTAAATACAATGGTTTGTAAAGAATAATTGTTAGAATGCTTGCAATAACACCATGAAGAATACGAGCAAAGAAGTAGGGAGCAAATCGTATATCCGTTTTTGCTAACACACTAGCAACCTGTGCTTGGACACTAAAACCATTAAACCCTAAAATAAAGCTAACAAGGATAGCTTGTATGAGTAATGTATCATTAACATGGGAAATGCTTTGTGCTCCAATTGTAATTTCAAATAGCCCGGAAAGTAATGGTAAAGCAAAGTCAGGGGACATTGAAAATAGCTGTAAAAGCTGTTCAAAGAAGATGCCGATAATAGAAGATAGTCCTACTAAAAAGAACAGTTTCGTTAAAACTGAAAATAAAACAATGAATCCTCCTACGGTTACTAGTGTTTTAACCGAATTAATCACTGAATCGCCTAAGATCTCGCCCAGTGGGCGTTTATCGCCTAACCTGGTTTGATGCATTTCGTGAAAAGCGGCAGTTAGCGACACTTTTCCTTTATGTTTTTTACTAAGCTTGTCTTGCTTTCTACCATAAAATCGCATGCATATCCCAACGATTGCATTACTGATATAATGACAGGCAGCTAATAAAATTCCGAGTTTTGTATCATGAAAAAAACCGACGGAAATGGCTGCAAAAATAAACAAAGGACTAGAAGCATTTGTAAAGGATACAAGCCTTTCTGCCTCGATTTGAGATAACTGTTGTTCTTCTCTTAACCGACTAGCAATTTTAGCCCCAGTCGGATAACCGCTGGCCATCCCCATCATCCAGCCAAAACTTCCAACTCCTGGTAGGTTAAACAGCGGGCGCATGATTGGTTCAAATAACACACCAATAAACTTCACAACACCAAAACTGATTAAAAGTTCTGCGGTTATGAAAAAAGGCAATAACGAAGGGAAAACAACTTCCCACCAGATATTTAAGCCACGAATGCTTGCTTCCAGTGCTTGATCTGGAAATTTTATTAAGGAAAATGCAATAAATGCAGTAATACTAGAAAATAAAATGGTTTTTAGTATTTGTGTCAATGTTGCGCCTCCTAAATCATTAGCCTTACTCTGTACTTATTCGGATGATAGTAGTAGAATTGGAATATCGTTGTTAGGGCTTTCTTTAATAAATGTACAAGTCTATTTAAATATACGCACATACATATTAATTTTATGCCATACACTTTTTAAACAGGGATGTTAATGGTGGTAGTGGAGGGTAAGAAATGACAAAAAAAAATTTAGCTAGCTTGCTACTGGTAATCGTCGCTGTCTATTTTTTGGCAGTTTATCAGCTCCCGTATTATATTTATAAACCGGGCGGAGCAGATGCTCTAAACCCAATTGTCGAAGTTGAACAAGGTTATGACAGTAAGGGAGACATGCATCTCGTGACAGTCAGTGGTGGACAAGCTACGATTACGCAATACATATTAGCAAAGGTACTACCACATCATCAGGTAGTTCCAATAGAAGATGTATTCCCAGAAGGGGTTACGGATGATGAATATATGCATGTACAATTACAAATGATGGAAAATTCCCAAGAGGCTTCGACCGTTGTTGCTTACGAAGCAGCAGAAAAAGATATTACCATTGATTATAATGGAGTTTATGTTGTTTCTGTAGTGGAAGGAATGCCGGCTGAAGGCAAGCTTGCAATGGGTGACAGGATTAATGGTATTGATGGTAAAGAAATAAATGAAGCAGATGATTTAATAGAATATGTTGAAGGAAAGAAAGCAAATGATACCATTACCGTTGAATTTGTTAGAGATGATAAACAAATGACAGAAGAAATCGTCCTGAAAAAATTAGCCGATTTAGGAAATAAACCAGGGATCGGAATTCAATTGGTAACCGACCGTGCTGTATCAGTGAATCCAGAGGTTCATTTTTCTAGCGGTAATATCGGAGGACCAAGTGCTGGCTTAATGTTTTCTTTAGAAATTTATGATCAATTAACAGAAGCGGATTTGACGCATGGATATGAAATTGCCGGTACTGGCGAAATTGACTATGATGGGAATGTACATCGAATTGGAGGAATTGATAAAAAGGTAGTAGCTGCCGATAAAGAAGGCGCAGATGTCTTTTTTGCTCCAAATGAAGAAGCTGGTGAAGAATCAAATTATCAAGTAGCTCGTAAGAAAGCAGAAGAAATTGATACCGATATGAAAATCGTTCCAATAAAAACATTTGACGATGCATTGCAATATTTACAGGATTTAAATTAAATAATAACAGGCCCTCCTTCTCTAGGGGGCCTGTTATTTCGTTTGTATTGGTGGATTTATTTCCTGTCTACGCAAGGTAATTTTATTTGTTGGTGGTAGAATGCTATAATAAGCATTACTTGCGCGTTCTTCGATTTCTAGCATCGGATGCATATGACGGCCGATTTTTTGAATAATTGGAACTTCCATCTGTTTCTTTTGTTGATGGATATAGGCTTGACCTGTTCTGTTAAAGCCAAGAATGCGTACATAAGGCAACTTTGATGGAGTGGATAAAATATCAATTTCCTTCTTTTTGGTATTGGTAAGAATATGTACAAACATGCGCTGTAATCTTGTCCAAGTATAACGCTTGGTTTTTAACTTCTCCATCCATTCGTTAAAGGAGCATACATTTCTGGCTGTTTTTTTAAGGCGATGTTCGAGCCCCTCATCAACTCCTTGAATCAGGGAAAGCTCTTGCAAGGATAATGTCAACACACGGTAATGAATATAAGAGAAATAATGATCCCAAGAATGCCATAACGATGCCTTGCTTTTATATTCCTCTATTTGCAATTTGGTAGCGTCAGGTATCGCATTCGTAATTGATGTTGTCAGTCTATTTTTATTTGAAAGTGTTTTTCGAATACTTGTTGCACTAGCGATCGTACCTGTTATGGATTGATCATGATAGCCACTTTGGCTTCGCTTGATGGTTAGAGGTGTAATTGACAAATTATAATCTAATATTGTCTTAACATAACTGAACCCTAGGATATTATTGGGTTTCGTCAAATCCATTTCTTCAGTGGAGATGTTGGTCTGCTGATAGGCTAAGCTGCTCGCTTCTGGAAATGACGCTCCATCTGCTAAATGACGCTTTAGTGTTTGTTGGTATTGATTTCGTTTTTCTTTAAAAAGGTGATAACTTCGAATAAAATGGGAAGTATCTCCAGATTCACTGCCAAAGCATAAACTTGTAATTCCAAGTTCTTTTAGTGTTAATATAGACCCTTTGGCAAATAAATCACTACTTTGCACCGCAAATGGATAAGGGAGTTCTACAACAATGTCAACCCCATTGCTAAGTGCCGCCTTTGTTCGAGAAAACTTATCAATAATAGCCGGTTCGCCGCGTTGTAAAAACGGACCGCTCATGACTGCAATTATACAGTCTGCCTGTGATGCTTTTTTTGCTTGCTCCACATGATATACATGACCATTATGGAACGGGTTATATTCAACTATTACTCCACATGCTTTCATTTCACCATCTCCCTGTAAGTATGTGTTTTATTGTAGCAGAAAGTTTAGACATTCGCATTATCAAGGTGTAGGATGACTATTGTAAAGAATTAAGGGAAGACTTTTTAAAGATAGAATGAAGTATTGATAAGGTTAAAATCTGTAAAGAAAATATGTTGACAAAAGACGTGTTTTCTTTTAAAATTACTCTTGTTGCCTTGAGGTGATTAAAATGAAATTTGCATTGGCTCAGTTGAAAAAAAGTGCTTACAATGAACCATTCACTTTTAATGAAAAAGTAGATGTTTCTGAACTGGAAAAAATGAATAATGATATTCGTCAGATTAAACCTGTGGACGTCTATGGACAGTGTTTTTTCCAAGGAGATAAAATTATCTTTTCCTTTCATATTACAGGAGAAATGATTCTCCCTTGTGCACGGACATTAGTAGATGTACCATATCCGTTTGATATACAAGCTGATGAAGTCTTTACGACATCATCCTTTATTACAAAAGAAGAGGCGGAAGATGAAATTCATCCAGTTGAGGGGGAAGTGCTTGACTTAGCCCCGCATATAAAGGAAAATGTTCTATTAGAGGTTCCGTATCGAGTATTTTCTAATGAAACAAATAACCAGCAGAATCCTCCTTCCGAAGGGGAAGGCTGGGAATTTATTTCGCAAGAAAAGAACGAAAAGACGATAGATAAGCGTTTTAAAAAATTGGAATCATTACTGAAAGATGACGAGACGGAAAAGTAATAACGCTCGGTTTTCTTATCTTCTATGAAGGAGGTGTAAGTCATGGCAGTACCTAAAAGAAGAACTTCTAAAAAAGTAAAAAATCAACGTCGTACTCATAAAAAATTACACGTACCTGGCATGGTAGAATGTTCAAATTGTGGGGAATTGACAAAACCACATCATGTATGTAAATCATGCGGACAATATGACGGGAAAGAAGTAGTAAGTAAGTAATTTGGAATAATTTAAAATTACGAGTAAACAGGTCACAGTAAGTGATCTGTTTTTATTTTTGTTAAAATATAGTTTGTCTATTTGCTGTAGGGAAAAACTAATAGTTGCTACTTGTATTGACGAAGAATGGGCATGAAAACGGCACGAAATTATTTAAAAATGAAAAAACTGTTAAAAATACATTCTATCACTCCTAGTTTTCGCATACATTGATAGCAAATGTATAAGGAGGGATGATATGAATGCAACGCGACAAGATGCCTGGACAAAGGATGAAGATATTTTACTTGCTGATACAGTCTTACGCTATATAAGAGACGGGAAGACACAATTAGAGGCCTTTAAAGAAGTAGCTAATAAGCTATCAAGAACTGCTGCTGCTTGTGGGTTTCGATGGAATGCTTCTATTCGCAAGCAATATCAGGATGCTATACAAACAGCGAAAGAAGAAAGAAAACAAGGAAATCGAAAAGATATTTGGAGTTTTTCTGAACCGCATGATCATGAAAGAGAAACAATAGAGACAGCTATTTTGTTATTGGAACGCATGAAGTCCAACTTTGGAATTACGAATGAAAATCATCTAAAAGCACATCAAGAGAAGACAGAACAATTAGAAAAAGAAAATGCCCAATTAAAGGAAGTATTGGCTCGTTATGAAAATGCCTGGGAAGAAATGGGGAAACTTTGGAACTGGGTAGAACCAGAAAAGGATTTTCAAAAGTTGAAGTGAAAATAGAATGTGGAATTATTTATAGAACTTTTCTTCACGTTTATACATCCATTTACTAAATCAGTGTAAAGAAGACAATCTCTCGTATTTAAACACATCACTTTAAATAGGCAATTAGTGTCTATACTGTTAAGAGGGATGATTTTCTTTTAAAACAAAACCTTGCCTGTTAAAAAAAGACATGAATGCATTCACACATTCATGTCTTTAGTTGTATATGGACGCCATATTTAATTAGTGTGTTCTTGTTCTTTAACACCTTCAGGTAGCCAAATTAACGGATTTTCCCCTAAATCCCTTTCCATTTCGTAGTGAGCTTTTTGGAAGCCCATTTTTTCCCAAAAACCATGAGAATTAATGCGTGGATTTGTTTTAATTGGTATATTGTATCCTTTGGCAAAATCGACAAGTACTTTACCGTAGCCTTCCCCTTGATATTCAGGTAAGACTTCTAATTTCCACAGAGTTAAATAATCTTGGGCTGGCTCAAAGTAAAAATCGTATTTTTTGTTTATTTTATAAAGACTCATGCGGGCAATTAGACTGTCACCAATATAAATTCCGTAAAATGGTGAATCGTTTTGATTCTCGATCATATTGTTTTCAAGATCTTCAAGCATCGATAATTCTTGATTTCCATACTCCTTAAAATGTTTAAACTTTTCAAGTGTTTTATAATTGATCATGAGTTTTTCCACTTTCACAGCTTGCATAATAACTCCCCCTCGTATCTGTGGTGTATGGTTTTGTGAAATTATTTTTGCTTTTCTATATATTTATTATAATATAAAAAGAGGACAGATGAAATAAAAGAATGATAAAAGACCAATAATGGCATTTTTGTGGAGGGATTAGAATGGGGAATGGTCTTATCTATATTTTCGCATTTTTTATTACAGCTCCAATCGTAATTACATTTATTATTTATGTGATTGCTTATATGGCAAGCAATTACCGACTGAAAGCCTTCCATCATGCAGTAAATTGGACAACATGGTTATACATTATTTCCGTGATTGTTTTAACAAAAATGATCTTCGGAGTGCAAATGGTTGGTATCGTCATTGTATTATTGCTAATCATACTAGGTGCTATTATGTTTTCGCAATGGAAAATACAAACAGAAATCATACTGAGAAAAGCTTTGAAAATTATGTGGCGATTTTCTTTTTTATTGTTTGCATTTCTATATATTGGACTTATTTTGATTGGTGTTATTCAAAAGATAGTCAGTTAGCATTTGCTTATAAACAGATGACATGAAATTTTCGTTTTTTTTATGTACAATACATGAAGGACATTACATATAGAAGGAGCATGGGATCTATGCAGGTCGACCCTATCGTTTTGGAAAAACAAAACAAACTAGTAAAAGATTATCGAGATAATGCGGGGCAAATCACCGCTTTTTTTGACTATCCAATACCAAATAAGTTTTATCAGAGGTATCAAGATCTCAAAGAACGATGTTTTAAGCGAGAAGCGCTAAGCCAAGTACTACGTACGATTAATAAGCAGTGGGGTGCTCCGTCATCTACATATCATAATATCGATCGACTTGAAAGAGAAGATAGTGTTGTGGTTATTGGTGGACAGCAAGCTGGATTATTAACTGGTCCAATGTATACCATTAATAAAGTGATATCGATTATCCAACTTGCGAAAGAACAGGAAGAAAAATTGCAAGTTCCGGTGATTCCTGTTTTTTGGATTGCTGGAGAGGACCACGATTTTGAAGAAGTAAACCATGTATTTTTACCACATGAACAACAGATGAAAAAATTCAAGTTGCATGATCAAAATTGGGAAAAACGATCGTTGTCTGAAAAGGCAATCGATCACAACAAAATGGAAGAATGGCTCGACTCCTTGTTTGTTCAATTATCAGAAACAGATCATACGAAGGGTTTGCATGAACGAATTAAACAGTGTTTGTCTCAGTCTAATACCTATGTAGATTTCTTTGCAACGTTAATTTATCAACTATTTCCTGATCATGGATTAGTATTGATCGACTCAGGAAACCATCTCGTGCGTAAACTAGAAAGCGAGTATTTTATTCAATTAATCGAAAATCAACTCAAAATTAGTGAAGGGGTATGCAATGCGTTAATGGATTTAGATCAATATGGTTATTCAGTATCGTTAGAAGTTGAAAAATCAGATGCGCATCTATTCTTTCATAAAGATAATGAACGAATCCTACTCCGACGAACAGCAGATGGACAGTGGCAGGGAAAACAAAATGAAGTGCTATTATCGACAGAGGAAATAATCTCAGTTGCCAAAGAAAATCCAGAGAGTTTAAGTAATAATGTAGTAACAAGGCCAGTAATGCAAGAGTTAGTCTTCCCCACTCTAGCTTTCATTGGTGGTCCGGGTGAGATAAGTTATTGGTCTGCTTTAAAACCAGCTTTTCATGCACTGGAAATAAATATGCCACCAGTATTACCACGTCTTTCCTTTACTATTATTGAGCGGCAAGTGGAAAAGTTATTAAAGGAATATCATATTTCTGCCCACTATGCAATCAACTATGGGACAATGGATGAGAAAAAGCAGTGGTTTGAAGAAAAGAATCAACCTGCCGTTGACAAAGTAGCGCAGCAAGTTAAAAAAGCTGTTGAAGAAGCACATGTACCGTTAAAAGAATTGGCTAAAGGCATGGGTAATGATTTAGGTGATTTAGCTGATAAAAACTTATATTACTTGAAAGATACGATAAACTTTTTAGAAGATCGGTTGATAAAAGCGTTAGAAGAAGAGCATTCAGAAGAGTTAGCAGCATTTAATTCCCTACACTGTACACTACAACCAGAAGATGGGTTGCAAGAACGAATATGGAATCCACTACCTTGGCTAAATCGTTATGGTTTAGAAATTATAAAAGAAATTACTGATCACTCTTTCCCACTTGAGAATGAACACTATGCTATTTATTTGTAATAATAGGGATAATCCCCCACTTTCATTTTATTTTATAAATTAAAGCCGTTATACCTTGGTATAACGGCTTTTTTGTTTGTTTTAAATTAGTGCTTAATGGTTAATTTTATGGCAGAAATAAATAAATTTAAAAAACTAGTGGTGAATAGTGGGGCAATGTGGTAATATAGATTGTACGAAGGTGGGGCGGACTATATGTTCATGGGTGAATACCAACATAACATTGATACTAAAGGTAGAATCATTGTCCCTTCTAAGTTCCGTGAAGAGCTTGGAGAAAACTTTGTTGTGACTCGTGGACTGGATAAATGTCTGTTTGCTTATCCAATGGAAGAATGGAAATTATTGGAAGAAAAGTTAAAAAAACTCCCACTTACAAAAAAAGATGCAAGAGCTTTTACACGGTTTTTCTTCTCTGGGGCTATTGAATGTGAAATAGACAAACAGGGAAGGATAAACATTCCACAAACTTTACGAAACTATGCTGCTTTAGAAAAGGAATGTGTCGTGATTGGAGTATCAAATCGAATTGAAATTTGGTCCAATGAAAATTGGGAAACGTATTTTTCTGACTCAGAGGAATCTTTCACAGAAATTGCTGAAAACCTCATGGACTTTGACATTTAAGTGATGAATTTTCATTTCAACTCAGATTACCGATTATGGATAACAAATGCAATCAAAAGCGGCAAGGGTAGAAATGGGTGTATGACATGTTTGAACATTATAGTGTCTTAAAAGAAGAGACGATTAAAGGGCTGAATATTCAACCGAACGGTATATATATTGACTGTACGGTTGGTGGAGGCGGTCATTCTGAAGCAATCGCATCACAATTAGGTGAGAATGGGTTATTGATTGCTTTTGATCAAGACCTAGAAGCTTTAGAGGCGGCAAAACATCGATTAGCTGCTTACCAAGATCGCATTTTATTTATTCATTCCAATTTTAGCCAACTTGAAGAAGCATTGACTAAACAACAAATTAAACATATTGACGGTATTTTATTTGATTTAGGCGTATCTTCTCCTCAATTGGATAGAGGAGAGAGAGGTTTTAGCTATCAACATGATGCGAAGCTTGATATGCGAATGGATCAAACAAAAGACTTAGATGCATATCAAATCGTAAACCATTGGGAATATAACGACTTAGTAAAAATTTTCTTTCGTTATGGAGAAGAAAAGTTTTCAAAGCAAATCGCCAGGAAAATTGAAGCATTCCGTAAAAACAAACCAATTCAGACAACACATGAGTTAGTAGAAATTATTAAAGAAAGTATACCTGCGCCAGCAAGACGAAAAGGCGGACATCCTGCGAAGCGCATCTTTCAGGCGATACGAATTGCTGTTAATGATGAACTAGGTGTTTTTAATGAAGCTCTTCATCAAGCAGCACGATCGATTGCTGTTGGAGGAAGAATTACGGTAATAACCTTTCATTCTTTGGAGGACAGGCTATGCAAACAAGCCTTTAAGAAATGGAGTACTCCGAAAGAGACACCAAGGAATTTGCCTATTTTGCCTAAAGAAAATCAAGCACCATTTCGTCTAATTACAAGAAAACCAATTGTTGCAAACGATGAGGAGTTAGAAGAGAATCGTAGATCACGGTCTGCAAAGCTGCGTATCATTGAAAAAGTGACGGACTGGAACGAACAATTTACGTATGAGGAAGGGTGGAGAAAATAATGAGTGCAAATCATGCAAGAACTTGGGAACCGACAAAACCGCAGCAAACGCCAAGCCAAGAACAATCTACAACTGTAAGGGTTCATAGACAGGGGTGGATAACGAAAGGAGAAAAATTAATATATTCCATTGTAGCAGTCTGTATTATTATAGCAGGTATATACATGGTTTCTTTTTCTTCGTCAACGGACACGGTAAATCGTGAAATGCAGCAATTAGAAACTCAAGTAAACACACAAAAATCAGTCAATGAACAGTTAAGCTTTGAAAAAAAAGAATTAAGCCGTCCTGAACGTATAACAAAAATCGCAAAAGAAAATGGGTTGAAAATCCAAGATGCTAAAGTAAAACAAGCACACGAGATGAACAACTAAATAACTAATTACTCAAGGAGAACATGTTATGAGGAAAAATAAAACTACTCACTTCATGGCAGGGATTCTAATTATCTTTTTTGTTGGTATATTCTTGACGTTGACAGGGCGTTTTCTTTATATACAAGCAACCGGAGAAATTAATGATGTTTCATTGGAGGAATGGGCAGATAAAAAACGAACAGCTTCTTATACATTACCTGCTGAACGTGGAAAAATATATGATAGTAATGGAATGACTTTGGCGTATGATCGGCCAACATATCGTTTATACGCCATTGTTGATGAAGCTTATTCCGAAGATTTAGAGGAGCCAAAGCATGTTAAAGATCCGGAGAAAACTGCGGAAATGCTGGCTCCTCTATTAGATATGGAAGAAAGTGATATTCTTAAGCGTTTAAAGACAGGAATTGAAGAAGATAGGTTCCAAGTGGAATTCGGTACGAATGCGAGAGAACTTTCACAACAAAAGAAAGATGAAATTGCTGCCTTAGACCTGCCAGGAATTAATTTTGAGGAAGAAGCAGTGCGATTTTATCCAAATGGGATGTTTGCTTCACAAATCATTGGTTTTGCTAGGGAACTTGAGCAAGAAAATGAGAATGGTGGCACAACACAGGAAATCAAAGGAATTGCCGGTATGGAAAACCAGATGAATGCCTTGTTAAGTGGAAAAGATGGTCGTATTTCTTACCAACGTGACAATTATAATACAAAGCTACTTCATCCTGAAGAAGTGGTTACAGAACCAGAGGATGGAGATGATGTTTACTTAACAATTGATCAAAAAATACAGATGTTGTTAGAGGATACCTTAACACAAGTGGATGAAGAATATAATCCAGAAAGAATTTCAGCTGTAGTTATGGACCCGAAGACTGGAGAAGTTGTAGCTATGAGTAACCGTCCTAGTTACAATCCAAATAATCCTGAGGATGTAGAAAATTGGTATAATGATGTTGTCTCTACACCGTTTGAACCAGGTTCAACCGTTAAGATGTTTACTTGGGCGGCGGCAATTGAAGAAGGTGTCTATAATGGGAATGACACGTTTAAATCCGGAAGTTATCAACCGAATGAACAAATAAAGCCAGTACATGATCATAATGGTGGTGAAGGATGGGGGACGATCACGTATGATGAAGGTTTTCAACGGTCGTCTAACGTCGCTGCTTCTAAATTAGCATGGGAAAAGATCGGTCCAGATAAGTACTTAGAATATCTAAAGGCATTTCAACTGGATCAAAAAACCGATATTGATTTACCGAATGAAACGGCTGGCGAGATATTATATAAATGGCCTGCTGAAAAGCTGACAACCGCTTTTGGGCAAGGTACAACATTAACACCGATTCAACAAATGAAGGCAGCGACAGCTATTGCAAATGATGGTAAAATGTTACAACCCTATGTGATAGATAAAATAGTTGATTCTAACTCTGGAGAAATATTAAAAGAGAAATCACCAAATGTGGTAGGTCAACCTATTTCAAAAGATACTTCTGAACAAGTGTTAAAACTCCTAGAATCTGTAGTAAATGGTGAAAAAGGTACCGGAAAAATGTATAAACTAGATGATTATACTGTCGGAGGTAAAACAGGTACTGCGCAAATTCCAAATCCAGAGGGTGGTTATCTAACAGGCAATGAAAATCATATCTTTTCATTCCTAGGTATGGCACCAATAGATGATCCACAGTTAATGATGTATGTATCTGTGAAACAACCAAAGCTTGAGCCAAAAGAAGACGGTACGATACCAACAGGTTCCGAACCCGTATCCTTTATATTTAAAAATGTAATGGAAAATGGTTTGCATTACTTAAATATAAATCCGGATAAAGAGAAGACGGAAGGTGTGAATAGAGTTGAAATTCCTTCCCTTATTGGAAAGAATGCAAAAGATATTGAAAAAGAATTATCTGAGAAGGGATTACAAGTAACAGTAGCTGGTAAAGGGGAAATTACTGCAAGTAATGTAACGGAAGGGGATAGTGTATTACCAAATGATCATATTATTTTGGTAACAGAAAATCCAAAGATGCCTAAAATTATTGGCTGGTCATTAAGAGATGCTTTACAACTAGCTAATCTATTGGAATTAAAAACAGAGACATTTGGTAATGGTTATGTTGTAACACAGAATATAGAATCAGGAAAAGCAGTCAAAAAAGGTGATTATTTAGGAATTGAGTTAGAGCTCCCTAATCAAGAACAACAAAGTGAGGAAGAAGCAGAAGAAGAAAATAATGAAAGTTAAAACCAGTAGAGAAACAGTGTTCTAATCCAGTTTCTTTGTTCATATAGTGGATACAAGCATGTCTACGAAAAGGAGATGTACTATGAAACGTGTATCCGCTGTAACGACGAAGAAAAGGATAGTCGCTGTTTTTCTTATTGGCGTATTAATTTTTACGGTTATTGATATTCGCTTGGGCTATGTCCAATTTATGATAGGTGATAAATTAATGGGACAGGCTACTGAACTATGGACAAGAGATATCGAATTTGAGCCGGAAAGAGGAAATATCTTAGATAGGAATGGTGAAGTACTTGCAGAAAATGTTACAGCTCCTTCTGTAGTCGTCGTACCAAGACAAATTGTGAATCCAAAACAAACTGCTGAAAACTTAGCGTCTATTCTAGACATATCTTATGATAAAGCATATGCGTATGTCACTAGGGATGCTTCGAGTGTCAACATCCATCCAGAGGGACGAAAGATTAATGAAAAACAAGAAAAAGCTATACGTACACTAGATATGAGTGGTGTTTACTTAGCAAAAGATTCGAAGCGACATTATCCATACGGAGACGATCTTTCTCATGTATTGGGTTTTGCCGGGATCGACAATCAAGGATTAATGGGCCTGGAGCTATATTATGATGAAAAATTAAGTGGAGAGAAAGGCAGCCTTTCGTTTTATTCCGATGCTAAAGGGAGAAGATTAGATCGATTAGCAGACGACTATTCCCCGCCAGAAGATGGATTAGACTTAAAAACAACAATTAATACGAAGGTCCAAACAATTATGGAACGTGAATTAGACTTGGCTGTATCTAAGTATAATCCAGATGGCGCGTTAGCAATTGCTGTTAACCCTAAAACAGGTGGTGTATTAGGGATGACAACAAGACCCAATTTTTATCCAGAAAATTATCAAGAAGTAGATTCCGATATCTTTGATCGAAATTTACCAATTTGGAGCACATATGAACCAGGTTCCACATTTAAAATTATTACGCTAGCGGCTGCTCTGGAAGAGGATGTAGTAGATTTAGAAAACGACCATTTTCATGATGATGGGGATATTTCTGTTGGTGGTGCCGAACTACATTGCTGGAAAAGCGGTGGGCATGGACATCAAAGCTACTTAGAAGTAGTACAAAATTCATGTAACCCTGGCTTTGTAAGTCTAGGACAAATGTTAGGTACAGAAAAGCTATTCTCTTATATTCATAATTTTGGGTTCGGCCAAAAAACCGGAATTGATTTGCAGGGCGAAGGTAATGGGATACTATTCAAACCAGAAAATGTGGGTCCAGTAGAATTAGCTACAACAGCATTTGGCCAAGGGGTATCTGTAACACCGATTCAGCAAGTTATGGCTGTAGCGGCTGCTGTAAATGGAGGCTATCTATATGAGCCTTATATAGCAAAAGAGTGGGTTAACTCAAAAACTAATCAAGTTACTGAAAAAATAGAACCAACACTCAAGGAGCGTGTGATCTCAGAATCTACTTCAAAAGAAATTCGAAATGCCTTAGAGAGTGTTGTCGCAAAAGGAACAGGTCGTCCGGCTTATGTTGATGGTTACCGAGTAGGCGGAAAAACGGGAACCGCCCAGAAAGTTGGACCGGATGGAAGATACATGGAAAATAATTATATTGTATCATTTATCGGATTCGCACCAGCAGATGACCCGGAAATTGTGGTATATGTTGCAGTAGATAATCCGAAAAATACCGTGCAATTCGGTGGTACTGTCGCAGCACCAATTGTAGGAAACATTATTGGAGATAGTTTACCAGCTATGGGAGTTGAACCTCGAACTGGAGGGTTGGATAAAGAGTATCAATGGCCAGAACAACCTAAGGTCGAAGTACCAGATTTAATGGGGCTAGAAAAGAAAGAGTTATCCGAATACATGACGAACTTATCTATTCAAACAAGTGGTCAAGGCGATTATATTGTGGATCAAGAACCGAGTCCTGGTACAAAAGTGGAACAGGGCTCAAAAATCAGGATATATTTATCGGAAAATAATCGTTAAACAAGTGGAAATTTGCTATAATAGATAAGCAGAAATCAATAAGAGGGTGATACCACCCTCTTAAAAATTGTTATCTATGAGAATACATATGTGGGATATTATTTTAGAATGGGATGTTACGAATGAATTTAGCAGAATTAATAAGCGCATTACCTTTTTATGAAACGAATGCAAGACTGGATCAAATTGAAATTTCGAATATTGTCATGGATTCACGTGCTGTAAAACCAGGCAATTTATTTGTATGTATTAATGGTTATACCGTGGATGGGCATGACTTTATAGTGCAAGCAGTACAAAATGGAGCACAAGCGATTATTGCTGAAAGACCTGTAGAGGCGGAGGTACCAACCATTGTTGTACCTGATACACAACGTGCCTTATCTATGATAGCAGTGAAATTTTACCACAATCCTTCCACGAAACTTCCATTAATTGGTATTACTGGTACGAATGGGAAAACGACAGTTACTTATATATTAGAAAAGATTTTTAATGAATTTAAAAGAAAGACAGCAGTTATTGGAACCATTCAAATGAAAATAGGTAGTGAAACATATCCGGTTACAAATACAACTCCTGATGCGTTACTACTACAGCAATCTTTTAAAAAAATGCTTGATAAAGGTGTAAACCAAGTAATGATGGAAGTGTCTTCCCATGCGTTAGTCCAAGGCCGTGTCTATGGTTGTGATTATGACATTGCAATTTTTACGAACTTATCGCAGGACCATCTAGATTTTCATAAGGATTTGGATGATTATTTACGAGCAAAGAGTCTGTTATTTGCTCAATTAGGAAATACCTATAGCGAAGAAAATCAAAAGTATGCTGTAATTAATCAGGACGATGATGCTAGTACGCTTCTTAAAAGCAGTACTGCCCAACATGTTATCACCTATGGAGTGAAGCATGCTTCACAAGTCATGGCAAATAATATTACCCTTGGTTCAGGTGGAACAACTTTTCAATTACAGACACCTATTGGTGAAATAATGATTCAGAGTAAATTAATTGGAATGTTTAATGTCTATAATATGCTAGCTGCTAGTGCAGCTGCAGTTTGTTCGAATGTTCCGTTGTCCGTTATCCAAGCCGCGTTAGCGAAGATATCTGGTGTAGATGGTAGGTTTGAGCCAGTAGATGCAGGTCAATCATTTGCAGTCATCGTCGATTATGCACATACTCCAGATTCGTTGGATAATGTTCTGCAAACTGTTAAAGAATTTGCTGAGAATAATGTATTTGTGATTGTTGGTTGTGGAGGAGATCGTGATCGATCGAAGCGTCCTATCATGGCAGAAATTGCTTTGAAATATGCAGATCAAGCAATCTTTACATCCGATAATCCACGTACAGAAAATCCACAGGCAATTTTAGATGACATGACAAACGGTCTGCATCAAGATGAAAATTACCAAGTTATTGTTGATAGGAAAGAGGCGATCCATGTTGCAGTATCGCAGGCAAAAGCCGGTGATGTAATTCTTATTGCTGGTAAAGGCCATGAAACATATCAGCAAGTTGGAAATACGAAATATGATTTTGACGATCGCGAGGTCGCTAAAGAAGCGATTCAAATTAAGGAGAAATGATGATGTTTACGTTAGAATGGCTAGCTAGTTTTTTACAAGAATTCACTGGACAGTTAAAGAACCGATCTATCGACCATGTGTACACAGATAGCAGACTAGAGAAGCAGAATGGGTTATTTATACCAATTATTGGAGAGAACTTTGATGGTCATGACTTTGCAGAACAAGCAATTGACAATGGAGCAACCGCCATTCTATGGGATACAACGAAGAAGCTTCCAGCGAATATACCAAGTACCTTTCCTGTATTTAAGGTGGATAACACCATAAATGCGCTCCAACAAATTGCATTTCACTACCGACATGAGGTTAACCCAACTGTGATTGGAATAACTGGTTCTAATGGTAAAACATCAACAAAAGATATTGTAGCTGCAGTTATGAATAGGAAATATCGTACACATTTTACAGATGGTAATCTAAACAACCATATTGGACTGCCGTTGACTATTTTAACGATGCCTACAAATACGGAAGTGTTAGTATTAGAAATGGGAATGAATAATTTTGGAGAAATACAAACACTTTCTGAGATAGCAAATCCGGATTATGCGGTCATTACAAATATTGGTGAATCACATATTGAGTTTCTTGGTTCTCGCGAAGGAATAGCTAAAGCAAAACTCGAGATTACCAGTGGACTTGCGGAGGAAGGTCAGCTAATTGTTGATGGTGATGAAGCATTATTACAACATGTTCATCACAAGCGGAATGTTCAAACATGTGGTTTTCATAAAAATAACCAAAAGCGAATATCGTCTGTACAATTAAAGCATCAGCAAACGATCTTTAAATTAAATGACGAACCATACACGATTCCTTTTTTAGGAGAACATCATGCCAAGAATGCTGCTTTTGCAATACTATTGGGTGAACTTCTTCATATAGAGAAAGAGGAAATACAAACTGCTTTTTCTAACATGGAAAAAACGGCTATGCGTTTTGAGTGGATTACAGGTAGAAATGAAGCTACACTAATTAATGATGCCTATAATGCATCACCCACATCAATGAAAGCAGCCATTCGAGTTGTAAAGCAGTTAGCTCACTTTCAGGAAAAGATTCTTGTACTTGGGGATGTATTAGAGTTAGGTGAACAATCTGAAAGCTATCATCGTTCCATCGCTGAGGAGATTACTAAACCAATTACGAAAGTATTCACATTTGGTAACGATGCGAAATATATTACAGAAGCACTGAAAGCAAAGCAGATGACAGATGAAATTTTGGCAATGCATTATACTAGTCAGGATGCATTAGTGACAGATTTGAACCCATATTTAAATCAAAACACGGTAATATTATTTAAAGCTTCAAGAGGGTTAAGGTTAGAAGCAATTATCAATCAATTAATTGAATATTAGTTGGACGGTTTTGAACAAGGAGGAGAAATAATGAATATTTCCGTTTTATTAATAACTATAGCAATAGCGTTTCTAATTACCGTCCTTTTCTCTCCAATTTTTATTCCATTTTTACGACGATTAAAGTTTGGACAAAGCATTAGGGAAGAAGGACCACAATCTCATATGAAAAAGACTGGGACTCCAACGATGGGCGGCCTAATGATAGTGTTTAGTGTTATCATTACTTCAATTATAATGGCTGCTAAAACTAGTCCGGATGGTATTGGCTATGAGCTGTGGGTATTACTTCTGGTATTAATCGGCTACGGCCTTTTAGGGTTTTTAGATGATTTTATAAAGGTTGCAATGAAGCGCAACCTTGGCCTTACTTCAAAACAAAAAATGCTGGGCCAATTAATTATTGCACTCATTGTTTATTTCATTTTAAGAGACCAGGGCTTTCCTACTTATATTTCTATACCTGGAACTTCTGTTCAATTAGAATTAGGCTGGGGGTATGCTTTATTAATCATTTTCATGCTTGTTGGTGCATCAAATGCTGTTAACCTAACCGATGGTTTAGATGGATTGCTCGCAGGAACTGCCGCAATTGCATTTGGAGCTTTTGGTATATTAGCATGGTACGGTTTCCCTCAAAATGAAGTTACCATTTTTTCATTAGCTGTAGTCGGTGCATTATTAGGTTTCTTAGTCTTTAATGCACACCCTGCGAAAGTCTTCATGGGAGATACTGGTTCACTGGCACTAGGTGGGGCAATTGCAGCCATTGCAATTTTAACCAAATTAGAGATATTATTAGTTATTATTGGCGGTGTTTTCGTCATAGAGACATTATCAGTAATTATTCAAGTAATTTCTTTTAAAACAACAGGAAAAAGGGTGTTTAAAATGAGCCCACTTCATCATCATTATGAATTATTAGGATGGTCAGAATGGCGTGTAGTTACTACTTTTTGGCTAGTTGGTCTCATTTTTGCAGCTTTAGGTATTTATATTGAGGTGGGCTTAAATTGAGGAAACTTAAAAACTTTCCCTATCAACATGTATTAGTTTTGGGGTTAGCCAAAAGTGGTACAGCTGCTGCAGAAGCTTTATTGAAGAATGGGAAAACAGTACGAATAAATGATAAAAAGGCAACGAAAAATGATCCAGAAGTTATTCGATTGGAAGAGATGGGCGCAGAGGTAGTTATTGGCTCCCATCCTATTGATGTGCTTGACGGCATAGACATTCTTGTCAAGAACCCAGGAATATCTTATGAGAATATTATTGTTGATGGAGCAGTCCAACGTGGAATTCCAGTGATTACTGAAATAGAAATTGCTGCCCAATTAACGGATGCCAATATTATTGGAATCACTGGTTCAAATGGAAAAACGACAACAACAACCTTAACAGCAGAGATGCTAACACAAAGCAAGCAGCCTGTAAAAGTTGCTGGAAACATAGGAATTGTTGCCACTGAGGTAGCTCAAACCATAAACGAAACAGATAACCTCGTGCTAGAACTATCTTCATTTCAATTAATGGGAATTCAAAACTTTAAACCAAATATTGCTGTGCTATTGAATATATTCGAAGCACATTTAGATTATCATAAGACACTTGAAAATTATAAACAAGCGAAGTTTAATATCTTTAAAAATCAAACAAGTGATGATTACTTGGTGTACAATGCGAATGATGAAAGTATCATAGAAGCTGTAAAAGCGTCTTACGCAATAAAAATTCCATTTTCCGTTAAAGAAAAGGTAGCAGATGGGGCATGGATGGATGAGAATTCCTTGTATTTTCAAAATGAAAAAATAATTGACCGATTGGATATCGCTTTATTAGGAGAACATAATTATGAAAATATCCTAGCATCGATTGCTGCTGCAAAATTAAGTGGTGCAACGAATGAAGGGATACAAAATGTCTTATCTATTTTTACTGGTGTAAAGCACCGACTTCAATTTGTAGGTAAGCACAAAGAACGGATGTTTTATAATGATTCAAAAGCAACAAACATTTTAGCTACTCAGAAGGCGTTATCTGCTTTTGAAAAACCAGTTATTTTGTTAGCTGGCGGTTTAGATAGAGGCAATGAATTTTCTGAGTTATTACCATACTTAAATCGCGTGAAAGCAATGGTATTATTTGGCGAGACGGCTGAAAAAATTAAAATGTTAGGGGAAGAGGCAGGGATTTCATCCATTTGTTTAACGGATAATGTACAGACTGCTGTACAAGAAGCATATAATATATCGGAAGAAAAAGATATCATTCTTTTGTCACCAGCATGCGCTAGCTGGGATCAGTATCGAACATTCGAGGAAAGAGGAGACATGTTTATACAAGCCGTGCATACATTAGTATAGGGGCTTGTTTAAAGACATGATAAAAATGAATAACACTTTAAACAACACCCCTAGGTTCAATTATGAAGAGGGGTGTTATTTTGCTGGAAAAATTAAAGAATTCCAAATCACATGCCTCACCTGATTATTTCTTATTAGGTGTTATTATTAGTTTACTTTTAATAGGAGTTATTATGGTTTACAGTTCGTCTTATGTTTGGGCGGAATACAAATTCGGGGATGCTTGGTACTATGTGAAAAGACAAGTATTGTTTGCTGGTGCAGGAATAATAGCAATGCTCTTTACGATGCAAGTACCTTATACCACATGGAAAAAATACGCAAAGCTAATTCTACTGGCATGTTTTGTTTTGTTATTCTTAGTACTTATTCCTGGTATAGGAATGGTTCGTGGCGGTGCACAAAGCTGGATAGGGATTGGAGCCTTTAGTATTCAACCATCTGAGTTTATGAAATTAGGATTGATTATTTTTCTGGCTACTTATCTAGCAGCTAACCAAAAATATATCACTTCGTTCAAAAAAGGTTTCATTCCCTCTATTTTATTAATATTTACTGCATTTGGCCTAATCATGCTACAGCCGGATTTAGGTACTGGTATGGTACTCGTACTCACTTGTATGATTATGGTATTTACTGCTGGTGCTCGTTTATCTCATTTTTTTGGACTAGCAGCATTAGGGTTAATCGGTTTTATTGGTCTAATTGCTTCTGCTCCTTATCGGATTAGTCGGATAACGGCTTTTTTGAATCCTTGGGAAGATCCATTAGGGGATGGATTCCAAATTATACAGTCTTTATATGCGATTGGACCGGGTGGTTTAATGGGTCTAGGATTCGGGAATAGTTTACAGAAGTATTTCTATTTACCTGAACCACAAACTGATTTTATTTTTGCTATATTAGGAGAGGAACTAGGCTTCATTGGAGGTACTATTGTATTGTTGCTTTTTTTACTCCTTTTATGGCGTGGTATCAAGGTTTCACTTGAAGCACCTGATAATTTTTCCAGATTTTTAGCATTAGGTATTGTCTCTATGCTTGCGATTCAAGCAATGATTAATATCAGTGTTGTAATCGGCTTAATTCCTGTTACAGGTATTACGTTGCCGTTTTTGAGTTATGGCGGCTCCTCTTTAACACTAATCCTGTGCTCTGTTGGGATATTGTTAAATATTAGTAAGTATACCAAATTATAAGCAAATACAAGCGAATAAAAGCCGTTTTCTGGTAGAGTAAGATTTCAGTGAGATTAAAATCTTGTTTTTACCTTAACTCTACTACATCAAGTAAGGGATAATGTGATATACTCTTTATAACAGTGAAGAAATGGCATTTTTTGTGCCATTTCTTATTGTTAATTTAGTACAAAGGAAGAAATGGAGATGGCTAAAAAAAAGATTGTTTCGATAGAAGATCGTATTCCGAAGTTGAAACAGGCAAGGAAGAAAAAAGCAAATCGACGATTAATATTTTATCTTTCAATTTTTTTCTTTTTAATTTCCATCATTGTTTATCTGCAATCTCCATTAAGTCAGGTGCGAACGATTGAAATAAAAGGAAATATTTTCCTGACAGATGAACAAGTGCGAGAACAAAGTGAAATAACGGAAGGTATGAATATTTGGACGATGGATAAATCTGCAAATGAAAAAGCCTTAAGTAATAATCCTATCGTTGCTTCCGTTGACATCAATCGCCATTTACCCTGGACAGTATCTATAGAAGTGGAAGAGTATCATCGTGTTGGATATATACAAAAAGATACGAGTTATTATCCAATTTTGGGAAATGGAACAATGCTTCAAAGTATGGAAACAGGAACGTTCTATGGGGACGCTCCATTAATTACCAATTTTGAAGAGGAAAGTTATTTACATAGGATGACAAGTGAGCTTGAGAAGTTACCAAAAAGCCTTCTTAAATTAATTTCAGAGATTCATTGGGCACCAACAGATGATAATAAAAATAAAGTCGTATTATACATGAACGATGGTTTTATGGTAGATGCAACGATACGTAACTTTGCTGAAAGAATGGAAGTGTATCCTTCTATCGTTGCTCAACTAGATGAAGAAAGTAGAGGAATTATCCATATTGGCGTAGGTGCCTACTTTGAATCATTTGATAAGGGTACTAGTTCAGAAGAATCAGAAGCGGAAGTTAATGGAGAAACAGAGGAAAATCAAGAATAGGTAATTAAATTACCGACGAAAGTCATAAGTTCCGCTTTGTTTACGAAATAGTTTAATAGAAGTGGCATGCTTATCGACTTCCTGATTAATAGGATGATTCTCTACGAATTGAGAAATTTGCTTCATTTTTTTAAAAAAATACCGAAAAATAAAGGGAATCCTTTGTTTTATGTGGAATAACCTATATATATTTTATTTTTAGGGAAAGTCTATACTATTATCATATCAGGATAATTACAGAAATGGATAGAGAGAAGTTTGCATGAAGCAACTTCTGAAATAGGGGGTGCCTTACTTGAACAACAATGAAATATTAGTAAGTCTTGATATAGGTACATCAAAAATCAAAGTAATTATAGGTGAAGTGTTAAATGATTCACTAAATATTATTGGAGTCGGTTCTGCAAAATCAAACGGCATGAAAAAAGGTGCTATTATTGATATTGATCAGACGGTCCAATCGATTAGAAATGCGGTTGAACAAGCCGAAAGAATGGTCGGTATGCAAATTGATCGTGTTGTAGTGGGAATTAATGGTAGTCATATACAACTACAACCTTGCCATGGAATAGTAGCGGTTCAAAGTGAAAACCGCGAGATCGATGATGAAGATATAAATCGAGTTATTGATGGAGCACAAGTTATGTCTATTCCTCCGGAGCGAGAAATTATTGATGTGATACCTAAACAGTTCATCGTAGACGGGTTAGATGAAATCAATGATCCTAGAGGGATGATCGGTGTACGATTAGAAATGGAAGGTACGATAATTACTTGTTCCAAGACAATCTTACATAACATTTTAAAATGTGTAGAACGAGCAAACCTACAAATAGCTGACATTTGCTTACAACCGCTTGCTGCCGGTACAATTGCATTATCCAAAGATGAAAGGAATATGGGAGTTGCACTGATCGATGTTGGAGGCGGCTGTTCAACGGTCTCTGTATTTGAGAATGATCAGTTAGTCTCTACAAGTGTCATTCAGCTTGGTGGCGACAATATAACAAAAGACCTTTCAATTGGACTCAGAACATCAACTGAAGAAGCCGAAGATGTTAAATTAAATCATGGACATGCTTTTTATGATTATGCATTAGAGGATGAAGTTTTTGATGTGTCAATTATTGGAAGCAATTCGAAACAAACGTATAACCAACTAGAAATTGCAGACATGATTGAAGCACGAATGGAAGAAATTTATGCATATGCAGAGCGTGAAATCAGGAAAATGGGATATCAGGGACTGCCAGGCGGGTATGTGCTAACTGGTGGTACAATGGCAATGCCAGGAGTACTAGAATTGGCAGAGGATTTATTCCATTCCAATGTACGTATTGCTATACCTGATTACATTGGGGTAAGAGAACCACAATTCACTGCTGGTGTAGGAATCTTGCAATTTGCCTATCGTAATGCGAAAATACAAGGAAAAGAGTTATTTCCTACAGTTATAAGACAAGATCATCAAGAAAATCAACAACCAAAACGAGTGAAAAAGCAACAGAAATCTAATGAACCGAAAGAGAATAAGAAAAAGGAATCTGGGATTGCTAATTTGTTTAAGTACTTTTTTGATTAATTACTTATTCTACGTAAACTAGTTTTAGATATGAAGGTTTATAGTAGATTTAAATGATTAGCTATCTAGAACGCTTGTAATTTTGCATATTAGGAGGAACGAGATATGTTGGATTTTGATACAAACATGGAAGAATTAGCTACAATAAAAGTAATCGGAGTTGGCGGTGGCGGGAATAATGCCGTTAACCGTATGATTGAACATGGTGTTGAAGGCGTTGAATTTATTGCTGTTAACACAGATGCTCAAGCGTTGAATCTATCAAAAGCAGAATTAAAAATACAAATTGGCGGTAAATTAACACGTGGTCTTGGTGCGGGTGCGAACCCGGAAGTCGGGAAAAAAGCTGCGGAAGAAAGTAAAGAGCAATTAGAAGAAGTGCTACAAGGAGCAGATATGATCTTTGTTACTGCCGGAATGGGTGGAGGCACAGGAACGGGTGCTGCACCAGTTATTGCACAAATTGCTAAAGATCTTGGTGCTTTAACGGTTGGTGTCGTTACACGTCCTTTTTCATTTGAAGGAAGGAGACGTTCTACACAAGCTATCTCTGGAATCGAATCATTAAAAGGTGCAGTAGATACATTGATTGTCATTCCAAACGATCGGCTATTAGAAATTGTAGATAAAAACACTCCGATGTTAGAAGCCTTCCGTGAAGCGGATAATGTTCTACGCCAGGGTGTTCAAGGGATTTCTGATCTAATTGCTAAGCCAGGTTTAATTAATGTGGACTTTGCCGATGTAAAAACAATCATGTTTGATAAAGGTTCAGCTCTTATGGGGATTGGGGTTGCTACTGGTGAAACAAGAGCAACGGAAGCTGCTAAAAAGGCAATTTCCTCACCATTACTAGAGACATCAATCGATGGTGCACATGGTATTTTAATGAATATTACTGGTGGTACTAATCTAAGTCTCTATGAAGTTCAAGAAGCAGCTGATTTGGTAACATCAGCTGCTGATAATGAGGTAAATGTCATCTTTGGTTCGGTTATTAATGAGAATCTAAAAGATGAGATCGTGGTTACTGTGATAGCTACAGGTTTTGATGAAACGAATAAACAAATGGAGCAACAAGCCAAACAGCAACGTCCTGTAATTAATCATAAGCAGCATGCTGCAACTCGTATGAATGATGATTTACCAACACGAGATAATAGAGAGCGTGAAACAGAAGTGCCTCAACAACAGAACCGTCCACGTCAAGAAGAAGATGGGTTGGATATTCCGACTTTCCTTCGAAATCGAAACCGAAATCGGAATCGTTAATTCGATGATGGATTTAAAAGCAAGTGTCTATATGGACATTTGCTTTTTTATGGAAAATTTTTTCTAATTGTTTCATGGTAATCAGGCAAGCGCCTTTCCCAATTGCAATTTTCAACATAGTTTAAGTAGTAGGTATTAGTACACTCTTCGTCCGTACCCACCAATTCGGTTGCGCCAGATCCAGTTCCAGGGGCCAAACCTAAATGATGTTTGCTACTTTCTAAATAGTACTTGTTCGTCAATGGATTTACAGATGAAGAGTCACCACGGTTTAGGGAATGTCCCAAGAGATTAATCATTGTTGAGCCAAGAAATTTAGTTTATGTAAGGCTTAGTGATGGCACCATTGTGGTGATTAATGAAAGCAATTATGAAGTTTTAGGGACAATAATCTTGGAAACTACCTACTGAAATTGATGTTTTGCCATAGTTTTTAAAACGACTACCTTTACCTTTTCGGTTTCTAGAAGCCACTTGCTGGCTTCTTTTTTTATTTCAATTTTACCCGACAATCTTTCTAATAACTCGGTAAAATTAGTCAAGTAGTTCGTACAGGAAATGACAGACTTTGCTTATTTGCTCCGTTATACTTTAGACACTATAAATTGAATAAAATATCTAATCTTTCAAATGACAGAATACGTGAAAGGAAGGAAAGGTGTGACTATTTATCTGGATGCTGTTTGGGCATTAAATTTTTTAATTGATTTAATGCTTATCATGCTAACTCAGGCTTTAGCAAGAGATAGTACACGAAAGCGTCGGCTAATTAGTGGAGGATTTGTAGCCTCTTTACTTGTGCCGATTTCTATTTATTTTCCTGACTCGTTTTTGACAACTGTAATAGGAAAATTGTTATTTTCCTGTTTAATTATTTATACGGCATTCGGATTTAAAAATTTTTACCGTTGGAGCAAGCTTGTATTCATATTCTATTTCGTCACCTTTGCTATTGGAGGTGGATTAATCGGTATTCATTTTTTATTCCAACAACCATTTAATATTGACAATAATGGTTTTTTAACCTTTCATAGTGGGTTTGGCGATCCAGTTAGTTGGATGTTTGTATTTATTGGATTTCCAATTGTTTGGCTTTTTACAAAATCCCGTATGGACAAGCATGCTGTGGAAAAAATACGCTATGACCAATTATACCCAGTTTCCATCGTATTAAATGGCAACAGTTTTTCTACTACTGGTTATATAGATAGTGGAAATCAATTGACCGATCCGATAACGAAGAAACCAGTTATTCTTTGTGATGAGCCCTTTTTAAAACAATGGTTTTCAGAAGACGAGTGGGAACAATTAAAAAAATGTAACGAATCATTGCAAATAGAAAATCTACCAACGAAATGGGAGAGCTCTATACAACTGGTACCCTATCAAGGAGTTCAAGGTAGCAGCATGTTTTTACTTACCTTACGTCCTGACAAATTAATTGTCTATTATGGCGAACAAAGAATTGAGACATCGAAAGTATTAATTGGAATACAATTTGCGGAACTAACGAAAGACAGAAGTTATCATTGTTTATTGCATCCACAAATTATAAACCTAGCCACAATCCATTCTGCATAAAGGGGAGATAGTATTGAAATTAATAAAATTACGGTTACGTCTGTGGTGGTATAAGGTATTAATTAAATTAGGTATCAAATCAGAAGAAATCTATTACATTGGAGGAAGTGAAGCTCTTCCACCACCCTTATCAAAAGAAGAGGAACAAGAACTTCTTGCGTTACTACCAAAAGGTGATAAATCAGCACGAGCTATATTAATTGAACGTAACTTACGATTGGTTGTTTATATTGCTCGTAAATTTGAGAATACAGGTATTAATATTGAGGACTTAATAAGTATTGGAACAATTGGGCTTATAAAGGCTGTAAATACATTTAATCCCGAGAAAAAAATAAAATTAGCAACTTATGCCTCACGCTGTATTGAAAATGAGATATTAATGTACTTAAGACGAAATAATAAATTAAAATCCGAGGTTTCTTTTGATGAACCATTAAATATTGATTGGGATGGCAATGAATTGCTTTTATCCGATGTGCTGGGAACAGATGAAGATATTATTACCAGAGATTTAGAATCAAGTGTAGATAAAAGTTTATTAAAAAATGCGCTTTCGCAGTTAAATGCACGCGAAAAACAGATTATGGAATTGCGGTTCGGGCTTATTGGCGAAGAAGAGAAGACACAGAAAGATGTTGCTGATATGTTAGGTATTTCTCAATCATATATTTCACGGTTAGAGAAGAAAATAATTCGGCGACTAAAAAAAGAATTTAATAAAATGGTCTAGCCTTGTGGCTCTAAGTTAAATCGATTATTATTGCTTCTTTAAGAAAAAGGATTCTGCATAAAAATCTTTCCAGTCGGAGATACTGTCCATGAACAGCATCACCAACTGGGAGGGTTGAACGTAGATGACAAGACATAAAGTTGAAATATGTGGTGTTGATACATCGAAGCTACCTGTACTAAAGAATGAAGAAATGCGGGAATTATTTAAAAAATTGCAGCAGGAGGATGGAGATTCATCTGCGCGGGAAGAACTGGTCAATGGTAACCTAAGACTTGTTTTAAGTGTAATTCAGCGCTTTAATAATCGCGGAGAATATGTCGATGACCTGTTTCAAGTAGGTTGTATCGGACTAATGAAATCCATAGATAATTTTGATTTATCCCATAATGTGAGATTTTCCACTTATGCTGTTCCAATGATTATTGGGGAAATCAGAAGGTACCTGAGAGATAATAATCCAATTCGAGTCTCTAGATCTCTACGAGACATTGCTTATAAAGCTTTACAAGTTAGAGAAAAACTTATAAGCAAAACATCAAAAGAACCAACACCAATGGAAATATCTGAAGAAATGGGAATCCCTCATTCAGATATTGTATTTGCATTGGATGCTATTCAAGATCCAGTATCTTTATTTGAACCCATTTATAATGATGGCGGCGACCCTATTTATGTAATGGATCAGATAAGTGATGATAAGGATAAAGATTCAACATGGCTTGATAAACTATCATTAAAAGAAGGGATGTATCAATTAAACGAACGTGAAAAAGATATATTAAATAAACGGTTTTTTCAAGGGAAGACACAAATGGAAGTTGCCGATGAAATTGGTATCTCCCAAGCGCAAGTATCTCGTTTAGAAAAAGCCGCAATTAAACAAATGAATAAGCAAATGTTCGAATAACACTTATTTTATAAGTACGAGACAATAGGGAAGAAAATTCACTCTTTCCTATTGTTTTTTTGTGTTCCATGAAAGATTGACTTTCAAGCGCATATATATAAAGTAAGGTGAGGTGAATAACATGATAAAATTATCCGAGTTACAAATTAAAGAGGTTATTATTATCGATAGTGGCAGAAGGCTAGGTCATATTAGCGATTTAGAGATTGATACGAATAATGGTAGAATCCTTGCTATCGTAATTATTCCTAAGGATAAGAAAAGTGGTTTATTTGGTAAGTCAGAGGAGTTCGTTATCCATTGGAATCAAATTGTTCGAATTGGTTCAGATGTTATCCTCGTAAAGGATGTAGAGAAACCGAAATTATATAATGAGCCAATCGTACAAGAAAGAAAATAAAAATACCTAAATCTGTGGTAAAATAGATCAATAAGTAACTTCAGGGAGGAATAACGTTGAAAGATGCCTTTATTAGACAACATGAGACATGTTTACATATCGAAAAATGGCAGCAATTACATCCCAAATTAGTTGCTGGTTTTACCACAAGAAACGGTGGTGTCAGCTCCGCCCCTTATCAATCTTTAAATGGAGGGTTACATGTCAATGATGATCCGTATCATGTCCTGACCAATCGAGAACGTGTAGGTGAACATTTAGGCTTTCCACTAGATAAGTGGGTTTGCGGGGAACAGGTACACCAAACAAATATTAAAGTTATTGAAGACACGGATAAAGGAAAAGGAGCCTCTGAACTATCGACCGCAATTCAAGGAGTAGATGGGTTAATTACAAATAAGACAGATATACTATGCACAGCTTTCTTTGCTGATTGCGTTCCTTTGTTCTTTTATGATCCAAAAACGTCCTTTGTTGGTATTGCTCATGCTGGTTGGAAAGGGACAGTCAATCAAATTGGAGTTGAAATGGTAAGCGCGTTAAAACAGCAAGGTGTGATATCCAGTAATTTAATGGTGGCAATTGGACCATGTATAACGAAGAATTATTATGAAGTAGATCAACACGTCATTAATCATATTCCGCTAGAGTGGAGAGAGAATGCTGTTTCTTCTAGAGAAGGAGGTCGATATTTGCTTGATTTAAAACAGTTAAATATAGATATCCTTTTACAAGCTGGTGTTTTACGTAATAATATAGATGTAACCAATTACTGCACATTTCGTGATGAAGACTTATTTTTTTCACATCGAAGAGATCATGGAAGAACAGGTCGAATGTTAGGATTTATTGGCTTTTCTTCATGATTATACGAGGGAGGAGAATTGGGAACAATGGATGTAGCAACAAATCTAGAACAAATCCAGCAGAAAATTAGACAGGCATGTCTGAATACTAGCCGAAATCCAGAAGATATTACAATAATTGGTGTGACAAAATATGTTACAATAGAGCGAACAAGAGAAGCAATTGAGGCTGGGGTTACGAATCTTGGTGAAAATCGTCTAGAAGGTTTTCAGCAAAAATACGATTCTTTTCAAGATAAAGCCATTTGGCATTTTATTGGGACATTACAATCTAGAAAAGTAAAAGATGTTATTCAGCAAATTGATGTATTGCATTCCTTAGATCGTATTTCCTTAGCAAAAGAAATCAATAAACGAGCAGAACGCAAAATCGACTGTTTTGTACAAGTGAATGTAAGTGGTGAATCATCAAAGCATGGACTTGCACCAGACGAAGTAGCTAATTTTATTAAGGAAATCGAAAAATATCCTCACGTACGCGTCATTGGTTTGATGACAATGGCACCTCATATTAAAGATGAAGATCGCTTGCGTTCGATATTCAAACAACTAAAAAAGTTACAATTACACATTCAGGATAAACAGCATGCTCACGCACCTTGTATGTATTTATCGATGGGAATGAGTAATGACTATCAGTTGGCAATTGAAGAAGGTGCCACTCATGTTCGAATTGGAACAAATTTAGTAGGGTGAGGTGAACGAAATGAGTATTAAAAATAAGATTAAGAATTATTTTACGATGGATGATGAGTATGAATATGAATATGTTGATGTAGATGAATTTGATAACGAGCAACAGCAGTCTTCATCAAAAGAGAAGCATAGAAATGTCGTCAACTTGACCAGTATGCAAAATCCTACATCTAAAGTCGTACTGTGCGAACCAAGAACGTATAATGAAGCTCAAGAAATTGCAGATAACATTGTTAATCGCCGAGCGGTAGTCATTAATTTACAACGCCTTGACAGTAATCAAGCAAAACGAATCGTGGATTTTCTTAGTGGTACCGTATATGCTGTAAATGGAGATATCCAGAAACTTGGAGCACAAACGTTTCTTTGTACTCCGGATAATGTGAATGTTTCTGGTACCATTACAGATGCATTCTCAGAAGATGAATATGAAAAAGGATGGTAGCAGCAGATGTTTGAATTATACCGTATATTAGATTTAGCGTTTGTGATTTATAGTTACGCGTTAATTGTTTATATTTTTATGTCTTGGTTCCCTGGAGCACGTGAGTCCTCATTTGGAGAAATGTTAGGCAAAATATGTGAACCATATTTAGAGCAATTCCGTAAGTTTATTCCACCACTTGGTATGATTGATTTATCTCCAATTGTAGCGATATTTGTATTGTATTTAGCTAGAATGGGGTTAGGTCAATTTTTCCAAATGTTTGTTTTCTAGAGGGTACATAGGATGGATATATATCAGCATTTTAGAAAAGATGAAGAAGCTTTCATAGACCAGGTTTTTTCTTGGCGAGAGCAAGTATCGAAATCTTTTCAGCTTAAACTAACCGACTTTCTTGATCCACGTGAACAGCAGATTGTGGACATGCTGATGGGGACAAAGGAATCAGATATTCAGGTCATGTTTTTCGGTGGAAATCCACATACCGAAAGAAAACGTGCAATTATTGCTCCCTTTTATGAACAGATTGCAGAAAAAGATTTTCAATTGACGATGTTACAGACCAAGTTTCAAAGTAAATTTGTTAGTCTGACCCATCGCGATGCAATGGGAGCTTTTCTATCTTTAGGAATAAAACGAAAAAAGCTTGGTGATATTTTAGTAGAAGATGGTATTATCCAAATTGTTGTAGCTGAAGAAATTGCAGCTTATGTGATGGCAAATCTAAATGCAATAAAAAAAGCAACGTTACAATTAGAGGAAAAACCTTTAGACTTCCTACAGGTTAAGCAGCTAAATTGGGAAGAAACGGAAAGTACGGTTTCTTCTTTGCGATTGGATACTATCGTTAAAGAAATTTATCGTATTTCTAGAAAAGAAGCTGCGGAATATATAAAAAAAATGTATGTAAAAGTGAATTTTAAAGTTGTAGAAGATGGGAAATTCCAATTGCAAGAAGGGGATTTAATTTCATTAAGAGGAAAAGGAAGAAGTAAGGTCGTAGAAGTGAGAGGAAAAACAAAAAAGGACAAGCTAAAACTTACAACTGCAATCTTAAAATAAATTGCAGGACTTAGCAGATATTTGTCGAATAGACATGGTAGGATGTGATGATTCGTTCTTTGATCTAAATTAAAATAGGAGGTGGCTATCGTGCCATTAACACCATTAGATATTCACAATAAAGAATTCACAAGAAGCTTTCGTGGATATGATGAAGATGAAGTAAATGAATTTTTGGATCAAGTAATTAAGGATTATGAAATGGTCATTCGCGAGAAAAAAGACCTACAAGAACAAGTCGATCATTTAAATGAAAAGCTTGGTCATTTTACTAATATTGAGGAAACATTGAATAAATCCATATTAATTGCTCAAGAGACTGCTGAGGAATTAAAAGGAAGTGCCTCAAAAGAATCGAAATTAATCATTAAAGAAGCAGAAAAAAATGCAGACCGTATTATTAATGAGGCATTAACCAAATCGCGTCGGATATCGATGGATGTAGAGGAATTAAAAAAGCAAGCAAAAGTATTCCGTACACGATTAAAAATGCTTGTTGAAGCCCAATTAGACATGATCGATACGGACGATTGGGACCAGCTATTTGATACTGAGCTTGGTGAGGACTTAGATTTAGTTGAAAATGAGTCATAAGCCTTGACGGTTGTTGATATTTTACATATAATTCATAAACAGATAGCTTTACTAAAACAAAATTGTTTAAAAGCAAAGATAGAGCCAGTATAGAAGTGTTAAACTGTTAAGCGAGCTAGGGTATGGTGAAAGCCTGGTACAGATACGCTTTTAGAATATCACTCTTGAGCTTTCATTATGAAAGTAGTAGTAATGAACGGTTATTCACGTTACGAATGCTAAGTGGATTTGACAGGTATGTCAAATTTATAAGGGTGGTACCGCGAGCCTTCTCGTCCCTTTTGGGGATGAAGAGGGCTTTTTTTGTTTAATTCAAAGGAGGAATTAATATGGAGTATAAAGATACATTACTTATGCCAAAAACAGGCTTCCCTATGCGAGGGAATCTGCCGAATAAAGAACCGATACGACAGGCTGCATGGGAAGAAAATAATATTTATGAAAAAAGTTTAAATCGAACAAAAGGCCGTCCGCTATTTATTCTTCACGATGGACCACCATATGCAAATGGAGATTTGCACATTGGTCATGCATTGAATAAAATTTTAAAAGACTTTATTACCCGTTATAAATCAATGAGTGGTTATTATGCTCCATATGTTCCAGGATGGGATACACATGGACTGCCAATTGAAACGGCATTAACGAAGAATAAAAAAATTAAACGTAAGGAATTGAGTATTGCTGAATTTCGTAAGTTATGTGCGGAGTATGCATTAAGTCAAGTAGATAATCAACGAGAACAATTCAAAAAATTAGGTGTCCGCGCAGATTGGGATAACCCATATATTACGCTTACCAAAGATTATGAAGCTGCCCAAATTAAGGTTTTCGGGGAAATGGCTAAGAAAGGATATATTTATAAAGGCTTAAAACCGGTATATTGGTCTCCTTCTTCTGAATCAGCACTTGCTGAAGCAGAAATCGAGTACCATGATAAACGGTCCCCTTCTATTTATGTTTCCTTTGAAGTAACCGAAGGAAAAGGATTACTAGAAAATGGAGAAAAATTCATTATTTGGACAACAACGCCATGGACGATCCCTGCAAATTTAGGTATAAGTGTTCATCCTGATTTGGATTATGCAGTAGTTGCAGTTGGAAGCGAAAAGTATGTTATTGCTCAAGCACTCATAGAAACGGTAGCAGAAACGCTCGAATGGCAAAATCCTGAAGTAGTTAAAACATTTAAAGGTGCAGAAGCAGAGAAAATTGTGGCAAAACATCCATTTTACGATCGAGAATCTCTTGTTATGTTAGGAGACCATGTAACTACAGATGCAGGTACAGGTTGTGTACACACAGCACCAGGGCATGGGGAAGATGACTTTTATGTATCGAAGCGCTATGGGATTGATGCATTATGTCCAGTGGATGAAAAAGGTGTATTTACCGACGAGGCACCAGGTTTTGAAGGTCTATTCTATGATACCGCAAATAAAAATGTATCAGAAAAACTAGAAGAAGCAGGTGCATTACTAAAGCTTGCATTTATTACACACTCTTATCCACATGATTGGCGTACCAAGAAACCAACCATATTCCGAGCAACATCGCAATGGTTTGCCTCTATAAAGGATTTTAGACAAACCATTTTGGATGAAATTAAAGCAATTAATTGGTACCCGCAATGGGGAGAGACACGGCTATATAATATGGTAAGAGATCGAGAAGATTGGTGTATTTCTCGTCAGCGTACGTGGGGAGTACCAATCCCAGTATTTTATGCAGAGGATAAAACACCAATTATTACAGATGAAACGATTACGCATGTGTCCAACTTGTTTAAGGAACATGGATCTAATATTTGGTTTGAATGGGAAGCAAAGGATCTGTTGCCAAAAGGATATACTTCCGAGCATAGTCCAAACGGCAACTTCACAAAAGAAACAGATATTATGGATGTATGGTTTGATTCTGGCTCTTCACATGAAGCAGTATTGTTAGGTAGGGAGGATCACTATCGACCAGCGGATGTGTATCTAGAAGGTAGTGACCAATATCGTGGATGGTTTAATTCTTCTCTGTCTACATCAGTAGCTGTAACAGGAAAATCACCTTATAAAACGGTTATAAGTCATGGGTTTACCCTGGACGGTAATGGTCGAAAAATGAGTAAATCATTAGGGAACGTTATTCATCCTGCAAAGGTTCAAAAGCAACTTGGTGCTGATATTTTACGTTTATGGGTCTCTTCTGTAGACTATCAAGCAGATGTTCGGATTTCGGATGATATATTAAAGCAAATTTCAGAAGCTTATCGAAAAATTCGTAACACAATCAGGTTTATGCTAGCAAACTTGGCAGATTTTGATCCGAAGCAGGATCGTGTTCCAAATGAAGAATTAGAAGAAGTAGATAAATATATGCTTCATCGCCTGAAGAAATTAGTAACAGAGGTTCGTAACAACTATGATAATTATGAGTTCTCACCTATCTTTCACCAAATTCATAATTTCTGTGCGGTTGATCTTAGTTCATTCTATTTAGACTTTGCAAAAGATATTTTATATATTGAGGCTGCGAATAACCAGCGTAGACGTAGTATTCAAACAGGATACTTTGAAATCGTTACTGCGCTTGTAAAATTATTAACACCGATTATTCCTCATACAACTGAAGAAATATGGGAATATATTCCAGGTGCAGAAGCTGAAAGTGTTCAATTAACGGATATTCCGAACCCTGAAGAAATGTCAACGTTTAATGATACAGCTGAAAACTGGGATCATTTCATGCAAGTTCGTGACGATATCTTAAAAGCGTTGGAAGAAGCTAGAAATGAAAAGGTAATTGGAAAATCTCTTGAAGCAAAATTAACCATTGTTCCAAAAGATGAACAAACGAAAACCATCTTATCATCGATGGATCAGCTTCATCAGTATCTCATTGTTTCACAAGCAGATATTAGTGAAAATGCATCTAATACGAAAGCTTATGAATATGTTGATGTAGCTGTTGAAAAGCATCCTGGTGAAACCTGTGAACGTTGCTGGGTATCTTCTAATACCGTTGGGGAGGATGAAGCACATCCTACCTTATGTACGCGTTGTGCAACAGTTGTAAAAGAGCATTATCAACAATAAATCTTCTGATCTAGGATCATGAATTGCGATACAAAAAGCCCCCTGAATTATTGTTTTACAGGGGGCTTTTTATGTTTCGTTGATACATACGCAAGTAATAAATGGCATCGAACAGTTTTAGTTATGAACAATGCTTTTCGATTTATTGAATGCAATAAATATAAGTAAAGCAATAAAATAATAATGAATTTAGATAATTATTTATTGTAAAACGATAAATATATTGGTAAAATTGAATTGACGATAACTAAGCGAGGTGCTTTTATGAAACGAGAAACACTCTTCTTAAGGGTAGTTGTATTTATTCTTGGAATTCCGATTCTTGGTTTGTGTATAGTTGGATTACCTAGATTAGCCCAAATATATAATTCATGGCTCCCTGAGTTGGCTTATCTACAATATCCTTTGCTTATTGTTTTGTATGCTACGGCAATTCCTTTTTTCTTTGCTCTGTATCAGACATTAAAACTTTTAACTTACATTGATAAGAACAAAGCATTTTCGGAATTATCGGTGATGGCCTTGAAGAATATAAAGCACTGTGCAACTACAATCAGTGCCTTGTATGTATTAATTATCCCAATTTTATATCTAATGGCAGAGATAGATGACGCTCCAGGTATTGTTTTGCTCGGCTTGGTGATCATTTTTGCTTCCATTGTTATTGCGGTCTTTGCTGCTGTTCTTCAGAAGTTGTTAAAGAATGCCATAGAAATAAAATCAGAAAATGATTTAACGGTCTGAGGTGAATAACATGGCGATTATAATTAATATTGATGTGATGTTGGCGAAACGAAAAATGAGTGTAACAGAACTATCTGAACGGGTTGGTATTACAATGGCTAATCTTTCTATTTTGAAAAATGGAAAGGCAAAAGCGGTTCGAATATCAACTTTAGACGCAATTTGTAAGGCATTAGAATGTCAGCCTGGAGATATTTTAGAATACCGAAGAGATGAAGATAGTCATGATTAATAAAATTGGGACACTTAACATGAAAAGAAAGGGAAAAATCGTTATAGCTCTACAGCAACTTATTCGTTTTGGGTGGCAACAGGCCATGTCTTGTTTATTTCCTGTCGTTATCTTTGCCTCTTTAGCTTTGACGCAAGTCATTCCACTTCCTTTTCTCCCAAGGTATGACTGGTTACTCCTGATCTGTTTACTAATGCAGTGGTGGATGGTGTATTCCGGGCTAGAAACCAAGGATGAACTAAAGGTGATTACATTGTTTCACGTTATTGGACTTGCGCTTGAACTTTTTAAGGTGCATATGGGTTCCTGGTCTTATCCAGAGGAGGGGTATGCCAAGATTTTGGGGGTGCCTTTGTACAGTGGATTTATGTACGCAAGTGTAGCAAGTTATCTTTGTCAGGCATGGAGGAGGCTAGAGGTTGAACTGGTTAGATGGCCATCGTTTTTGATAGTTGTACCGCTGGCAGCTGCGATTTATTTGAATTTTTTTACCCATCATTATTGGTTTGATATTCGTTGGGTTCTATCTGGTCTTGTAATTATCGTTTTTTGGAAATCATGGGTTATATACGAAATTAATGGGACTCAATATCGTATGCCAATCGTATTTTCTTTTACCCTCATCGGATTTTTTATATGGGTAGCTGAAAATATTGCAACGTTTTTTGGAGCCTGGGAATATCCCAATCAGGCCGATGCATGGAGTATCGTTCATCTAGGGAAGGTGAGTTCCTGGCTGTTATTGGTTATTGTTAGTTTTCTTATTGTAGCGACATTAAAGCAGGTGAAAAAAATAAGCAATTAAACAATAGGCCTGCCATTGGGGATCTTACGTTTATTTTGGAATACGCTAATTCTTTAAACACGCATAAAATATTTTCAATATACACTTATGCGTGTATTATATTTTATAGAATGAAGAGGGGCGTAACTATCTATCTTCTTCATACCTTTTATTTTCTAGTAGTTATTTTTATTCTCTCTATTTCTAGGAATGAATTTAGGTTATGAATCATATTTAAGAATTGGTAGCAACTATGAAAGATGCTTGTGCTTTTGCTTGATTGTGATATATTGAAAATACTTGATGAAACCATTATGCTATTAAGGGATACAAATTAGAATAAATCGGGGGAAAAACAATGTATTGGTACTACTTGATTGCACTAATAATGATATCCATTGATCAACTAACGAAATGGATAATTGTTAAAACAATGGAGCTTGGTGATCAAATTACGATTATTGATAACTTTTTTTACATAACCTCACATCGAAATACAGGAGCAGCATGGGGAATATTAGAAGGTCAGATGACATTTTTCTATATCGTAACCGCTATTGTGGTCATCGTCGTTATCTATTATATGCAAATGTATGCAAAAGAGAGTAAATGGCTTGCAATCGCGTTAAGCTTGGTGTTAGGAGGAGCCATTGGTAATTTCATTGATCGTTTATTTCGTCAGGAAGTAGTTGATTTCTTTGATTTTATTATATTCGGTTATGATTTTCCGATATTTAATGTAGCTGATTCAAGTCTCGTTATTGGTGCATGCCTGATTATCTTGGCAATGATTATGGATGAAGTAAAGAAAGGAAAAGTCAAATCATGACAACATTTGAACATACTGTAACTGAAGAGCAGCATCGTACCCGGATTGACAAAGTATTAGCTGATTTAAATAAAGATATATCTCGATCACAAGTGCAGACGTGGATTGCTCAACAATTCGTTTATGTAAATCATGAAGTCACGAAGGCTAATTATAAATGTCAATCAGGTGATATTATTCAATGGTCGATTCCAGAAGTTGAACCGTTAAATCTTACACCAGAAGCAATCGACTTAGATATTGTGTTTGAAGATAGCGATTTATTAGTCGTTAATAAACAAAAAGGAATGGTTGTTCATCCATCTCCTGGTCATCAACATGGTACACTTGTACATGCCTTATTGTATCATTGTGATGATTTATCTGGAATAAATGGTGTGGAACGTCCTGGGATCGTACATCGAATCGATAAAGATACAAGCGGTTTATTGGTTGTTGCTAAAAATGACCAAGCACATCAGCGTTTAGCAGAACAATTGGCAAATAAGGATATAAAACGAACCTATCAAGCAATGGTTCATGGTGAAATTCCACATGAAAAAGGAATGATTGATGCCCCTATTGGGCGGGATCCTAAAGACCGTCAAAAAATGGCAGTTGTGGACAATGGGAAAGCAGCGATAACCCATTTTCAAATACTAGATCGATTCCCGGGTTATACACATGTCGAATGTCAACTAGAGACGGGAAGAACCCATCAGATTCGTGTTCATATGAAATATATTAATCATCCATTAGTAGGTGACCCAAAATACGGTCCAAGAAAAACAATTGATGTAAACGGACAAGCATTACATGCAAAAGAGATAGCATTTACCCATCCAACCACGAAGGAATATATGCACTTTGAAGTAGACTTACCAGATTATTTTCAGGAATTAATTGCCTATCTTCATAAAAAATATTGACATTCGAATTATCTTTTGTAATAATTAAACAGATGAATTGATAAGGCCCTTTAATAATAGTCCCGTGAGGCTAGAAAGGATACGGAAATGATTCGAGTAAAGAATCCTAATCCCTTTTTTCCTCATGGAAAAGAGGGATATTTTTGTAAGTAGAGGGCCTGTAGGAAAAGTTTTCAAACGATTGGTTGGTGGCAGAATGAAGAAAAAAACGGATATCTTAGATAAGCCGTCAATAAACAGAGCATTGACAAGAATTGCGCATGAAATACTGGAAAAGAATAAAGGTGGGGACGATCTAGTACTTGTTGGAATTAAAACAAGAGGAGTTCCGCTTACCAAACGATTACAGGAAAAGATAAAGCAAATAGAAAATATGGATGTGCCAATCGGTGAATTAGATATAACTTTATATCGTGACGACTTGGATAAGGCTACAGATGGAGAAGATCCAAAATTAAAAGAGACGAATATTCCTGCAGATTTGACTGGGAAGAAAGTCGTTTTGCTAGATGATGTTCTATTTACCGGTCGTACAGTTCGAGCTGCTATGGACGCAGTAATGGATATTGGCAGACCTTCACAAATTCAACTTGGTGTATTAGTAGATAGAGGTCATCGAGAATTGCCAATTCGGGCAGATTATGTAGGTAAGAATATCCCAACTTCTGATAAAGAAATTATTATGGTGAAGCTGGAAGAAATTGATGGCATGGAAGACACTGTTTCAATATATGAAAAGAATCAATAAGATAATACTAAACCTTTAATTAGGTCCGAGAGATCTGAAAGGTTGCCCAGACATACGTGTATCGTTTTACATGTATACCTCTTTGCGACCTTTAGGCAAAGAGGTTTTTTTATGGATTTATATCTTACAATCATTTGCACGTTTCTTTTACAACATCAGTTAGTCAAAATTATTCACTTAAGGAGGATCTATGCGACATTTCTTTTCTGTAAATCAGTTAGATGAAGTTGAAATTATGGAGATATTACGTATGGCAGAACAATTGCAGCAAAAGCAGTGTGCAATTGAACAGCAGAGGTTTGCTGCGAATTTATTCTTTGAACCTAGTACCAGGACAAAAATGAGTTTTTTGGTAGCTGAACGTAAATTAGGAATGGAAGTACTTGATTTTCATCAAGAAACCTCTAGTACGCAAAAGGGGGAATCATTATATGATACGGCAAAAACCTTTCAAGCTATTGGAGCTAACCTATTAGTAATTCGTCATCCGGCGGATGATTGGTTTCATGAACTAAAAGATCAACTCTCCATTCCGATTATCAATGCTGGTGCAGGTAAAGAAGAACATCCGACTCAGTGTATGCTTGATCTATTAACGATCTATCAAGAATTCCAACAATTCAATGGAATTAATGTTGTTATCTCAGGTGATATCTTGCATAGTCGGGTTGCAAAATCAAACGCTCAAACTTTAAAAAGACTGGGAGCAAACGTATATTTATCCACTGTTGATGGTTGTAAGGATGAAACGCTTGATTTTCCTTATATAACCATGGATGAAGCTGTAGAGATCTGCGATGTTTTAATGCTATTAAGAATTCAACATGAGAGACATCAAGAAGTCGCCATAGATCAAAGTAGTTATTTAAGGAAATTTGGTTTAACGAAAGAAAGGGAAAGAAATATGAATCCTAGTGCTATTCTTCTACACCCAGCTCCAATTAACCGAGGGGTAGAAATAGATTCGGATCTCGTAGAATGTGAACGTTCTAGAATATTTAAACAAATGAATAATGGTGTATATATACGTATGGCTATTATCACAAAACTATTACGAGCATGGGGGATATCGTATGAAGCAAATACTCAAAAACGTGAAAAAGTTGTCATCAACGGGTGATTTTGAAGCATGTGAATTATTCATAGATGGTAAGTACATCTCAAAGGTAGATACAAAGATTTCAGAACCGGCTGATCAAATAATTGATGGCAACGGACATCTTCTTGTTCCAGGATTTATCGACGTACATGTTCATTTACGTGAACCTGGAGGGGAGCATAAGGAAACAATTCGAACAGGCACCATGGCAGCAGCAAAGGGTGGCTATACAACCATTTGTGCAATGCCAAACACCAATCCAGTTCCAGGTACTAACGATACGATAGAAAGTTTATTCAGGAAAATTGAAACAAATGCACATATTCGAGTATTGCCTTATGCAGCAATCACGAAAAATTTGCAGGGAAAAGAATTAACAGATATGGAGGAATTATCGAGAAAAAATATAATTGCCTTTACAGATGATGGAGTTGGGGTTCAAACAGCTGATCAAATGCTTCAGGCTATGAAGCTAGCAAAAGCAGGGAATAAAGCAATTGTGGCCCATTGTGAGGATAATTCCATAGTTTATGAAGGGGTCCTGCATCACGGCGAAGTAAGTGAGCGGATGCAAATGCCTGGGATACCTTCTTTGAGTGAATCTGTCCAAATTGCTAGGGATGTCTTATTAGCAGAAGCAACTGGTTGCCATTATCATGTATGTCATGTTAGTACGAAAGAATCTGTCAGGGTTATACGAGATGCCAAACGAGCAGGGATTCATGTATCAGCAGAAGTTACACCACATCATTTAATACTGAATGAAACGGCGATACAGACAGATGATGCAAATTATAAAATGAATCCGCCTTTACGTGCAAAAGAGGATCAGCAAGCATTACTGGAAGGATTATTAGATGGCACCATTGATTTTATTGCGACAGATCATGCGCCACATGCAACAAATGAGAAAGAACAGGGGTTTTTAAAAGCACCCTTTGGTATCGTTGGACTGGAAAATGCTTTTTCATTGCTTTATACACATCTTGTTCAACCAGGTAAGATAACGCTTCAACAACTTATTAATTGGATGACGGTAAAACCTGCAGAAACATTCCAATTGCCATATGGCAAGATGGAAGCTGGCTGCATAGCCGATCTAACTTTGATTGATTTGCATGCAACTGCTTCAATTAATAAGCATGACTTTTATTCAAAAGGAAAAAATACACCTTTCCATCAATGGGAAGTAACTGGATTGCCAGTGTTAACGATGACAGAAGGTAATATTGTTTATGAAGGGGAGCTGATCGGATGAAAAGACAACTCGTATTAGAAGATGGCACCGTGTTTGTTGGCAATAGTTTTGGAAGTGAAAAAGAGACCGTTGGTGAATTAGTATTCAATACTGGAATGACTGGCTACCAAGAAATCATTACAGACCCTTCTTATTGTGGGCAGATTGTCATGATGACCTATCCGTTATCAGGTAATTACGGTATTAATCGGGATGATTTTGAAACAGTTACCCCATTTATACATGGATTTATTGTTAAAGAAGTAGCAGAACATCCTTCTAATTTCCGTAATGAAGAAACACTTGATCACTATTTGCGAGCAAATGACATTCCTGGTATTTATGGAATTGATACACGCCAGTTAACAAAAATTATTCGAAGATATGGAACGATGAAGGCAAAGATCGTGGATGCTGCTATCCCTGCTAAGGAAGTAGTAAATCAGCTAAATGAAAGTAAATTAGCTACAAATCAAGTATCCCAAACTTCAACCATTAAACCATATGTAGTTCCTGGAAGGGGAAAACGAGTGGTCGTTGTTGATTGCGGTATGAAGCATGGGATTTTGCGAGAACTAACCAAGCGAGATTGTCACATCACGGTTGTTCCCTATAACTACAGCGCAGAAAATATGTTGCGGTTAAAAGCGGATGGTATCATGCTGACAAACGGACCAGGAGATCCAAAGGATGTCCCAGAAACGATTGAAATGATTAAGCAAGTGTTAGGGAAAGTACCGATCTTTGGTATTTGTTTAGGCCATCAACTATTAGCACTGGCTTGTGGTGCAGATACGGAAAAGATGAAGTTTGGTCATCGTGGTTCGAATCATCCAGTAAAAGATCTTCAGACAGATCGAACCTATATTACGTCACAAAATCATAGTTATGCTGTAAAACAAGCTTCATTATCAGGAACAGAGCTAAAATTAACTCAAATAGCTTTGAATGATCATACCGTTGAAGGAATTGAACACGCAAGATATCCTGCATTTTCTGTACAGTATCATCCAGAGAGTTCACCGGGGCCTGAAGATACCAGTCATTTATTTGATTCATTTTTAACAATGATGGAACAGGGGAAAAAGGAGGAAGTAGTCTATGCCTAAAAACACAAACATAAATAAAATATTAGTAATTGGTTCAGGGCCTATTGTCATAGGACAGGCAGCAGAGTTTGACTACTCAGGGACACAAGCATGTCAAGCACTTAAGGAAGAAGGATATACGGTAATATTGGCAAATTCAAATCCAGCTACAATTATGACAGATCATACCGTAGCGGATAAGGTATATATGGAACCATTGACAGTAGAATTTCTAACAAAAATAATTCGTACCGAGCAGCCGGATGCTTTGTTACCTACACTTGGTGGACAGACAGGGCTAAATCTCGCTGTCGCTTTAAATAATACAGGTATATTACAAGAATACCATGTCGAATTATTAGGAACTTCTTTAGAAGCTATTCAAAAAGCAGAGGATAGGGAAAAGTTTAGAAATTTAATGAATGAATTAAATGAACCCGTTCCAGCAAGTCAAATTATCAATACGGTGGATCAAGCCTGTAATTTTGCCGATTCCATTGGTTATCCAGTAATTGTTCGACCAGCCTATACACTTGGTGGAACTGGCGGCGGAATGTGTAACAACGAAACCGAACTAAGAGAGATTGCCCGTAATGGCTTGTCACTATCTCCTGTTACTCAATGCTTAATAGAGAAGAATATTGCTGGATATAAAGAGATTGAATATGAAGTTATGCGAGATAAGAATGATCAAGCTATTGTTGTTTGTAACATGGAGAATATTGATCCTGTAGGTATTCATACAGGAGATTCGATGGTTGTTGCTCCTTCCCAAACATTAAGTGACCGAGAATATCAATTATTACGAAATGCGTCGTTAAAAATTATTCGAGCACTGGAAATTGAAGGAGGATGCAATGTTCAACTTGCAATCGATCCAGATAGCTTCCAATATTACATTATTGAAGTAAATCCTAGAGTAAGCAGGTCGTCAGCACTTGCCTCAAAGGCAACAGGTTATCCAATTGCTAAAATGGCAGCAAAGATTGCTATTGGTCTAACCCTAGATGAAATAATCAATCCGATTACTGGCAAAACATACGCTTGCTTCGAGCCTGCGCTTGATTATGTTGTAACTAAAATACCTCGCTTCCCGTTTGATAAATTTACTGCAGGAGATCGCAATTTAGGAACGCAAATGAAGGCAACGGGAGAGGTAATGGCAATTGGACGAAATTTTGAGGAATCTTTATTAAAAGGGATTCGATCTCTTGATATAGGAACGGATCAACTATGGATTAGTAGTTTACAAGATGTCAATAATTCAATTCTGTTCGAGCGAATGCAAAAAGCAGATGATGAGCGGATCTTTGTTTTAGCAGAAGCTTTACGACGAAATATATCCGTGGAACGTATTTTTGAACATACGAAAATTGACCGCTTCTTCTTAATGAAGTTAAAGAAACTAATCGATATGGAAGAGCAGCTGAAATATAATAAGCAGGATAGTGAAATTGCCTTAGCTGCTAAGCGACTGGGATTTTCAGATGCACATATTGCCCGACTTTGGGAACAGTCAGAAGATGCTGTTTACAACTATCGAATTAATAACGATATTTCTCCCGTTTATAAAATGGTAGATACATGTGCAGCAGAATTCGAATCCGAAACACCTTATTTTTATAGTACGTATGAATCTGAAAATGAATCCATCCCGTCTAGCCGAAAAAAAGTTCTTGTCCTTGGCTCAGGTCCAATCCGTATTGGCCAGGGAATTGAATTTGATTATGCTACTGTTCACTCTGTATTAGCAATTAAAGAAATGGGCTATGAAGCAATTATTATGAATAATAACCCAGAAACTGTCTCTACTGATTTTAGCATCTCTGATAAGTTATACTTCGAACCCTTAACATTGGAAGATGTTATGCATGTTATTGACTTAGAAGATCCAGTAGGTGTCATTGTTCAATTTGGTGGTCAAACTGCTATTAATTTAGCAGCTGGGCTGGAACGTCGTGGTGTTAAAATTTTAGGCACCAATTTAGAGGCGATTGATCGGGCTGAAGATCGTGACAAGTTTGAAGTGCTGGTTGATGACTTACAATTGTTACGACCAGATGGCAAGACGGTTTTGAATATGCGAAAAGCGAGAGAAGTAGCAGATTCAATTGGTTATCCCGTTCTTGTTCGACCTTCCTATGTTATTGGTGGAAGTCGAATGGAGATTGTTTATAACGAGGATGAATTGGAAACGTATCTTGCTAAAACAAATCACGTGTCCGATGCGCATCCAATTTTAATCGATAAATATATCACTGGTATGGAAGTAGAAGTAGATGCTATTAGTGATGGTGAGACAGTAATTATTCCTGGAATTATGGAGCATATTGAGCGGGCAGGAGTTCATTCAGGCGATTCCATTGCTGTATATCCGCCACAGCGAATAAGTAAAGTAGTCAAGCAAAAATGTTTAGAAGCTGCGACACGTATTGCTCATGCGTTACAGGTCAAAGGACTTATTAATATCCAGTTTATTGTTTGTGATCAAGAAGTATATGTACTAGAGGTGAATCCTAGAGCAAGTAGAACGATTCCATTTTTAAGTAAAATTACTGGAGTAACAATGGCAAATATAGCTACAAAATGTATACTTGGGCAAAAATTAAGTGATCTAGGGTATACTACTGGCATTCTTCCTGAAGATAATCAAGTTTCTGTTAAAGTTCCAGTATTTTCATTTGAAAAATTACGAAGTGTAGACACCATTTTGGGACCGGAAATGAAATCTACCGGAGAAGCCATTGGCTATGATAAGACATTAGAAAAAGCATTATACAAAGGGTTAATTGCATCAGGCATTAAACTGCCGCAAGAAGGAGCGGTTCTATTAACAGTTGCCGATAAAGATAAGGAAGAAATGCTTGGTAATGCAGCAAGATTCCATCAATTAGGCTTCCAGTTATACGCTACAGAAGGAACGGCAGCATATATAAGGGATGCTGGAATACCAGTAACCAAAGTTGAAAAAATTGGAGCTGCAGAACCAAATGTACTGTCCATTATTGAAAATGGTGATGTACAGTATGTTATTAATACATTGACTTCCGGTCAGCAGCCGCGGTCGGATGGCTTCCGTATTCGTAGAGAGTCCGTAGAACACGGGATTGCTTGCTTAACTAACTTAGACACAGCGAATGCAATCCTAAATGTAATTGATTCCATGACGTTTCAAGCTAAACCAATGGTGGATAAAGAGGTAGCCAGCTTATGATGCGAAAAGAAAACATGATCATTAAACACACTAGAATAATCGCATTAGATACAATAGAAATGGTGTTAGAAAATGAATATATAAGTCAGAATGCTGTTCCGGGACAATTTTTACATCTTCTACTAACAGGACATATGTTAAGGCGGCCAATATCAATTGCACAAGTGAATAAACAAGAAAATACGGTGACAATTCTTTTTAAAGTTGTCGGTGAAGGAACAAGGACATTAGCTTCAAATTCCATAGGAAGCACAATTAATGCATTAGGACCAAGCGGAAATGGGTTTCCGCTTGAACCTAATGCTCATTCAACAGCACTTATTATAGGTGGTGGTATTGGTATACCTCCACTCTATTATCTGGCCAATGAGTTAACGAAAAAAAAGATTAATATTGTATCCGTGTTAGGTTTTCAATCCAAAGATTATGTTTTCTATGAGAATAAATTCAAGCAGCTAGGTCGCTCAATAATTGTAACAAATGATGGATCTTACGGGGAAAAAGGGTTTGTAACTAACGTGCTGGATCAGATCGGAGCATTTGATTGTTTTTATTCGTGTGGACCTTTACCGATGTTAAAAGCTATAACGACACAACTCAAGGACATACCTGGATATATCTCTTTGGAAGAACGAATGGGATGTGGTGTAGGTGCTTGCTTTGCTTGTGTTATCCCTGCAGTTCCATCTGGAGGTTATAAAAAGATATGTCATGATGGACCTGTCTTCCATACGAAGGAGGTACAGTTATCGTGAGTTTAGCAGTAGAACTACCAGGTCTATCATTAAAAAATCCAATCATGCCTGCCTCTGGATGTTTTGGATTCGGTAGAGAATATAGCGAATTCTATGATTTAAATAGATTAGGTGCGATTATTATGAAAGCTGCCACCAAACAAGCTCGATTCGGAAATCAAACTCCCCGAGTCGCGGAAACTGCTGCTGGTATGTTAAATGCTATTGGTTTGCAGAATCCAGGGGTAGATAAAATTATAGAAAACGAACTACCATTTCTAGCAAACTATGCTACTCCGATAATTGCGAACATTGCTGGCAGCACATTAGAAGAATACAAAGAGGTAGCATCAGCGTTTAATGCAGTAAAGGAAGTGGCAGCCTTAGAATTAAATATCTCTTGTCCAAACGTAAAAGAAGGTGGTATTCAGTTTGGTACAGATCCAGAAATGGCTGCAAAGGTAACCAACGTTGTAAAGGAGTCAAGTAATTTACCGGTCTATGTAAAGCTTTCCCCAAATGTAGTAGATATCGTAGCCATGGCTAAAGCTGTGGAGCAAGCAGGAGCGGATGGTTTATCTATGATTAATACGGTAACTGGGATGCAAATTCACTTACCATCAAAACAACCATTACTTGCTAATCAAACGGGAGGGTTGTCTGGACCCGCTATTAAGCCAATAGCCATTCGAATGATTTATGAAGTCAAACAATGCGTTAGCCTTCCAATTATAGGAATGGGAGGTATTACTACTGCAATAGATGTTCTCGAATTTTTACTGGCAGGGGCTAGTGCTGTAGCTGTTGGAACAGCAAACTTTCAAAATCCGTTTGCTTGTACAGAGATCATTGAAGAATTACCAAATACATTGCAAACATATGGTTTTGCATCGGTGAAAGATGCAATTGGAGAGGGGATTAAATGATGAACATACCTATTTTTCTTGCACTGGATTTCCCAGATCTGGATAGAACAAATATGTTTCTAGAGCAAAATAATTTGCAGGGAGTACCTGTAAAGGTAGGCATGGAATTATTTTATCGAGAAGGCCCAAAGATCATTGAAAAGTTAAAAGAAAAAAATCATCCTATATTTCTTGATTTAAAACTTCATGATATCCCCACCACGGTAAATCGTGCGATGCAGAATATTGCCAAACTAGAAATAGAGATGGTTAATGTTCATGCATTAGGTGGCAGTGAGATGATTTTACAAGCAAAAGAAGGGTTATTAAAAGGCAATCCCAATCATGATACAAAGTTATTGGCTGTTACTATATTGACTTCTATGAATAAAACAATCATGAATGATCAGATGTTAATTCCTGGAGACATTCAAGCGAATGTGATGTATTATTCACAGTTTGCTAAGCAAAACGGTGCAGATGGAGTAGTCTGTTCTGTTCATGAAGCAGCTAAAGTAAAAGAAGTATGTAGTCAATCCTTTTTAACAGTTACACCTGGCATTCGTTTGTCCCAATCTAGTAAGAATGACCAAAAACGGATTGCTACCCCTTCTTTTGCTCGAAAAAATGCAGCAGATTATCTTGTGGTTGGTAGAAGTATAACCAAAGCTGATAACCCCTATGAGGCATATCAGCAATTAAAAAGGGAGTGGGAGAATGAATAAGTATCATGACATTACCCGTGAGTTACTTCGTATTCAAGCAGTGCAAATAAAAACAAAAGGATATTTCACGTGGACCTCAGGTATTCAATCTCCTATCTACTGTGATAACCGATTGACAATGTCTTATCCTGATGTACGCCAAAAAATTACCGCTTCCTTTATTCAATTAATGGAGGAGCGGCAACTAACCCCCGATATTATTGCCGGATGTGCTACTGCGGGGATCCCCCATGCAGCATGGTTAGCACAAGAACTAAACCTACCGATGATCTATGTTCGTTCAAAACCGAAAGGTCATGGCAAAGGGAATCAAATCGAAGGAGAGCTGGCAGAAGGAAAGAAAGTACTTGTAATTGAAGATCTTATTTCTACAGGAGGATCATCAATAGAAGCAGCTGAAGCAATTGAACATGCGGGAGGCACAATAAGTGCGGTATTTTCCATTTTCACTTATGGACTTAAAAAAGCAACAGATGCCTTCTTGGAATCAGGTTTTTCCCAATATAGCCTTACAGGATTTGATCAATTAATTGAAGATTTGAGAATAAACCGTGAGATTAATGAACAAGAAGCCGTAGAATTATTAACATGGAGAAATAAATTAGCATAACAACCACATTTCTTGGAGATATTCTTTCTCTGAGAAATGTGGTTGTTACTATGTTATAGCAGTTTTTGAGCAACGACCATCCATTCGTCGATCGTGAATTGTTGGATCTTTCCATTGGCTTGCTTGAATTCAAAGTAGGACTGGATTTCTTGATCTGCCTTTAACATATACTGATGCACTTTTTCTTTAGCTGGAAATTGATGTAATGTTCGATTTATCCAATTAGTATAATTTAATTTTTTCTTACGATATTCTTGTTGAATAACTGTTAAATGATTCTCTTTAAACAAGTGATTCCATTCATTCACGGACAAGCAACGTACATGACTATAATCCCGCATTTTCTCCAATCGATTCAAAAAGGATGCATATCGGGGTACTTCAGGAACGGTATTATCAATAAATAGAAATTTACCATTTGGTTTTAAAACACGATTCACCTCTTGAATAAACTGTTCTGGATGTGGAAAATGATGTGCAGCTATACGGCAGGTTACCATATCGAATGTAAGATCTAAAAAAGGGAGATTCTCTGCATCAGCAATAACATATTTAATATTCGCATATGCTTGTAGATGTTGTCTGGTATTTTCTAGCATCGCTTTTGTTATATCCGTTGCGAAAACTTCTCTAACAGATGGTGCAAGACGTTTTGCAGCATGCCCTCCGCCTGTAGCAATATCAAGTACCGCCATTGTCGGATCTGGATCTAACCAGCTTTCCATTTTTAATAAATCATCCCCATATGCATGGGTTGAGCTTGTAACATAGGCATGCTTGTTCTTTGAGAAAACTCGTTTCACATTGTCTTTTTCGTTCATTTTCCATCTCTCCTAAAAAAATATGTGCTTTATCACATGCACACACCCCTTGGATAAAGAACATCTTTATTACTATTAGTTTATGTAATATAATGCAATAAGTAAAATATTAAATTATAATCATGATAGATAATTAAAAATTATCAAAAGGGATGGTGAATATGAAAATTGATGATTATGAACTTCTGTTAAAGCTTAGCGAAATCGGAACAATACGAGGAACAGCTAAGGCAGTACTTATTTCTCAGCCTGCAGTAACACAACGCTTAAAGTATATTGAAGAATATTTTGGGCATCAGGTGTTTATTCGAACGCCTAAACGATTACTACCTACACCAGAAGGAGAAATTGTTCTCAAACATGCAAAAGAAGTAATTGATGGTGAAAGGTCTCTAAAGAATCAATTGGCCCAATCCAGTGAAGATGTTCAGGGGACCCTGTCTATTGCATGTTCATCGCTGATTAGTCAGCGTTTTCTGCCAGCTATACTGGGGAACTTCACTGCACTTTATCCGAAAGTAGCCATCGATTTAGTTACTGGAATTAGTGAAGATATTAAGCGAGATCACAAAAACTATCATGTTTGTATTATTCGTGGGGAAAAATTAAAAGAAAGTACGTGTATTCAACTTTTTGATGATCCACTTTACATATTTGATACGGAACCTTTTCCACATGATTCTTTAAAAGAAAGACCGCTTATTTCGTTTAGTACAGATGATAGTATGCATGAGCTTGTCGATAATTGGTTATATGCCCATCAGGATAAGATGAAACCAGTAAAGACCATTACAGTTGATCAAATCGAAACATGTAAACAATTTATGAAACAAGGTTTAGGCATGGCCGTACTTCCTGAAAGTGTGTCTGATACCATGCGCGAAGAGTACCCTAATCTGCCTTTAACTTTGAATAACCAAGTTGTTTCTCGTCATACTTGGGTTTGTTTTCAAGAAGGGGTTCGAGCGTTACCGCAAGTAGATCATTTTATTGATAAACTAGTAGAACTATTATCGACTTGAAAAGGGATGTTTAAAATATCGCTAGAAAAGGTATACCATTATTAGATTAGAAAAAGGGAGTGTTAGATCATGAAAGATGTTATTTTTACATCAAATGCAACAGCAAAAAACGGTCGAGATGGACATGTTAAATCTGACGATGGATTAATTGATTTAAAACTAGTAAACCCAGCGAATAATAAAGAAGATAAAGGTTCTAATCCGGAACAGCTATTTGCTGCAGCTTATTCTGCTTGTTTTGATGGAGCTTTAAATTTGGTAGCATCAAAAGTGAAAAAAAACATCGACTCAGAGACGACTGCGGCAGTCAGCTTTTTAAAAGACCCTGAAGATAATGGATTTAAAATCAGTGTAGAGCTAACGATTAAAATAAAAGGTGTCGAGCAATCAGAAGCAGAAGAGCTTGCTGACAAAGCACATCAAGCTTGTCCATATTCAAAGGCGACGAGAGGGAATATTAAGGTTCAATTGAATCCACAGGCAGTATAGTTTGTAAACAAAGAAGGATGATCCAGTTATCATGGATCATCCTTCTTTTATTTTTAATTTCGTAACGAGTGCTTCACTTGGAGTAACAAAAACCGTTTTTTGATTATCATACGTAACATATCCTGGTTTTGCTCCGTTTGGTTTTTTCACATGACGAATTTTTGTGAAATCGACCGGTACTGTTGAAGAATGACGGGATTTACTAAAATAGGCTGCTAAAATAGCTGCTTCCTGAATGGTTTCTTCACTTGGATCTTTAGTCCGAATAACAACATGTGAGCCAGGAATATCTTTTGTATGAAGCCAGATATCATCACGTGCTGCTAATTTCATTGTTAAATATTCATTCTGTTTATTGTTTTTGCCGACTAGCAGCTCTGTACCATCTGATGACCGGTATTTTTCTAGTGTTGGTTTTGACGGTTTTTTCTTCGCCTTCTTTTGTTTGGTTTGTTTCTTTAAATATCCTTCTTCACGAAGCTCTTCACGAATTTCTTCAATATCCGCCATGCTGGCAGCATCAATTTGCTGAATTAGTTGCTCCAGATAAGCGATTTCTTCTTTTGTTTTAATAATCTCTTTCGAAACGATTTGTTCTGACGTTTTCAGTTTTTGATAGGTTTTATAGTAGCTTTGTGCATTCTCACTTGGAGATTTATTGGGATTTAACTCGATATTCAGTTCAGACTGGTTTGGATCATAATAGTCGATTACTTTTACTTGTTTATCCCCAGGCGAGATAAGATGCATATGCGCCGTTAATAATTCCCCTATTTTTTGATAGTGTTCCTTGTTTTCTGCTTTTTTAATGGTCTGTTCATGTTTTTTTAATTTACGCTTATTTTTGTCTTTCTCATTTTTTAAAAATCGATAAAGGTCTTTCGCTTGTTGTTTAACACGATCCCGTTCAGCTTTTCCTGTATAGTAGTCATCTAACATTTTGTTGGTGGAAGCATATGTGATCACTTCCCCGGGACATGAATGTATGGGTATGACATGAAATTCTTCTTTTTTGTCTATATATATAGCTGGTGTGTACTCGGATTGAAGTAACTGCGTTTGTACCGTGTTAAAAACTTGTTTATACGTATTAGCTGAACCAAGATTGGCGCGACTCACTAGTTCTTTAGCGATAAATGGTGAAAAGCCGATAAGATTTTGGACAATTTGTGTATCTAACTTACCAGCATTAAAGTCTAATCGCTTGATAAATTGTTCTTCATTGATATGAAGTGGATTTAACTTATCTGGTTGTGGGGGCATTTGATATGGATGTCCAGGTAATATGGTGCGATGCCGGTTTTGGGCCATAGAAATATGTTTCAAACTATCTATAATGTGATTTTGTTCGGCATCAACTAACATAATATTACTGTGCTTTCCCATTAATTCAATCACTAATTTTTTAGTTGTCAAATCACCAATTTCATTTCTTGTCTTTATCGTGAAAGAGACAATTCGCTCCAATTTGTACTGTTCTATATCTTCAATGATTGCTCCTGAGAGATGCTTTCTCAACACCATACAAAACATTGGCGGCTCTTTCGGATTATCGAAACTAGCAGCTGTTAAATGAAATCTCGCATAAGAAGGATGAATGGATAATAACAAGTTTACATTGTTACCTCTACTTCTTACTGTAAACAACAACTCTGTATTGGTGGGCTGATATATTTTAGTTATTTTTCCAGGAATAATGTCTTTATTCAATTCCTCTGTTACTGCGTGTGTAACGATACCGTCAAATGGCATAAAATCACCTCAAGCGCAATTATAGCATTTTTTGGGACAAGTCTGCATATATATCCATTAAAGACATGAAAAACATCGAAACTAACATAGAAACAAGCGCTATGATTTGGAGGAATGAGGAATGAATTGGTATCAATTGGATGTAGAAAACGTAGAACAAAAATTACATGTTACAGCGAATCGTGGGTTAAATGATAGACAGGTAGAAAAGAGACGGAAACAATACGGAACCAATGCATTAGAAGCTCAGAAAAAGGTACCGAAGTGGCTAATCTTTTTGAAACAATTTCAAGATTTTATGGTACTTGTTTTATTAGCGGCTACATTAGTTGCTGGGCTGCTTGGTGAATATATTGATGCGATTGCCATTATGGTAATTGTACTTGTTAATGGTTGTATCGGTTTTTTCCAAGAACAAAAAGCGGAGAAATCGTTAGATAAATTAAAAGAACTATCTGCTCCAATGGCTCATGTTTTACGTAATGAAAAATGGAGTAAGATTCCTTCACAGCATGTAGTTGTTGGAGATGTGGTTCGAATTTCCAGTGGAGACCGGATTCCTGCAGATGTTCGTATCGTTAAATCAAATAGTTTAGAAACAGAGGAGTCTGCTCTAACTGGGGAATCTTTACCCGTTATGAAACACGCCACTGCGATTAGGAAAGATAAGCTAGATGCACAAGACCAAGTTAATATGGGATTTATGGGGACATTGGTTACAAGAGGAACAGGAGTAGGCATAGTTGTTGGTACGGGAATGAATACAGTAATGGGACAAATCGCTTCTTTGATGGGAAACACAAAGAAAATATTAACACCATTGGAGCGGAAATTATCGGAATTAGGTAAGATATTAATTGTTGTTGCGTTATTATTAACAGCGCTCGTGGTAGTCTTAGGCGTATTACAAGGTCACCCAGTGTATACCATGTTTTTAGCAGGTGTATCATTAGCTGTTGCAGCTATTCCAGAAGGATTACCAGCTATTGTTACAGTGGCCCTATCTCTGGGTGTTCAACGGATGATACGTAAAAAAGCGATTGTAAGAAAACTGTCTGCAGTAGAAACACTTGGATGTGCTTCGGTTATTTGTTCAGATAAAACAGGAACGATGACGGAAAATCAAATGACAGTAAAAGAACTGTATTTAAATGAAAAACAAATCTATGTAACTGGTGATGGGTATGATATACGTGGTGATTATTTCATCGATAAACAAAAGGTAGATCATACATTTCCGAATATGCAATCGATGCTTTTATATGGCATGCTTTGTAACCAGGCGTCGCTCATAGTAAAAAAAGGGAAATATTTTATTGATGGTGATCCAACTGATGGTGCTTTACTTGTCGCTGCACGAAAAATCGGGCTAACTGTTTCAGATGAGGAATCGTATAAAGTAATAAAGGAGTTTCCGTTCGATTCAGAAAGAAAGCGGATGAGTGTGGTGCTTGAGGATTCTAATGACCGACGATTTTTAGTAACAAAAGGTGCACCTGATGTTTTATTGCCTCGATCCTCGTTTCATATGAATGAAAGTGGAAGGCAGTTATTAAAAACAACCGATCAACGTAACATTGAACATGCCATCGATCATATGGCGGCTAAAGCGCTGCGAACATTAGCCATTGCTGTTAAACCATTATCTAAACAAGATGACTTGGAATCATCCATGTTAGAGAAAGATCTAACGTTTATTGGTCTATATGGAATGATAGATCCTCCAAGAAAAGAAGTGAAAAAGGCCATTGCTGAATGCCGAAATGCAGGTATTAAAACAGTAATGATTACTGGTGATCATGTAAAGACTGCTCGCGCAATTGCGCAGAGTCTTGATTTACTGCCCAATCATGGACAAGTGTTAGAGGGGTATCAAATAAATGAAATGTCAGATACGGAATTAGAAGATATAATTGAAGACTCGTACGTTTTTGCTCGAGTGACACCTGAACATAAATTACGTATTGTTCATGCTTTCCAAGAGAAAGGCCATGTTGTAGCCATGACAGGAGATGGGGTTAATGACGCTCCGGCTATTAAAGCTAGTAATATAGGTGTGAGCATGGGAATGGGTGGTACAGATGTAACCAAAGAAGCATCGTCACTTATTCTTATGGATGACAATTTTGCTACAATTAAATCAGCTATTCAAGAAGGACGTAATATATATGAAAATATTAGGAAATTTATCCGTTATTTGCTAGCATCCAACGTTGGAGAGATATTGGTAATGTTGTTTGCCATGATGCTTTCGTTACCACTCCCACTAGTTCCCGTCCAAATTCTCTGGGTGAATCTTGTAACAGATGGATTACCGGCAATGGCACTAGGACTGGATAAACCAGAAGGAAATGTGATGACACGTCGACCAAGAAGTTTACAAGAGGGTGTGTTCGCAAGAGGGCTTGGTTATAAGATTATTAGTAGAGGAATTCTAATAGGGATAGTGACGTTAATAGGCTTTATGACTACGTATCAAAATGATCCAGAAAATTTAATTTATGCGCAAACAATTGCCTTTACAACCCTAGTGATGGCTCAGCTGATTCACGTGTTCGATTGTCGAAGTGAAAATTCTATTTTTTCACGAAATCCGTTTGAAAACCTTTATCTCGTATTTGCGGTACTTTCATCGCTATTACTTTTACTAATTGTAATCTATTGGGAGCCATTACAACCTGTCTTCCATACAACTTCCTTAAGTATTAGAGATTGGATGTATATTGGTGTATTAAGTGCCTTACCAACCGTGCTATTTGGATTCACTAAAAAATAAAATAACAAAATATCATCTACTAATTTTTGACCTGCCTCTATTTGAAAGGGCAGGTTCTTTCATTTAAATAACATTATTTTATAATCGAAAATAACGGAAAATGTAAACATAACACTTTTCAAATTGTATTCCATCCGCTTATAATTAGATGTGGAGTGATTTTAATGGCCTTTAGTATGACTGGATATGGAAGAAGTAGTATTTCATTTGAACAAACAAATATTACGGTAGAGATGAGAAGTGTTAATCATCGATTCTTAGATGTTAGTGTGAAATTACCACCTTCTTTTTTATTTATGGAAGATAAAGTGAAGAAAATGGTACAGTCTTTATTTCATAGAGGAAAAATGGAAGTGTTTATTCGTATTGAGGGAAATGACCTTATTCAAAGGCGTCTAACAACAGATTGGAATCTTGTTGACCAATATATGAATGAAATGAAGCGAATGAAACAACATTACGATCTCAATGATCATGATATTCCCCCAACGATTATTACAGCGCTTCCCGAAGTGTTTACAGTACAGGAAGAAGAAACACAATCCGATCATCTTAAAAAGGAAATACTAGCTGTTGTTAAAGATGCATGTCATCAGATAGTTGAAATGCGCCAAAGTGAAGGTGCGTACTTAATTACTGATTTGCAACATCGACTACATACGATGGAAGCTACGATCGATAAAATTAAAATGAGGCGATCTGTAGTGATTCAAGAATATCGTGAACGGATAAAAAATAGAGTAGAACAGCATTTAACAGATGAAATAGACTTGGATAATTCTAGAATCCATCAAGAAATCGTGCTTCTAGCTGAAAAAGGAGATATTTCTGAAGAAGTAACTCGGTTATTCAGTCATATTTCTCATTTTAAACGTACGATGGTATTAGAGGGTGCCATTGGCAGAAGACTAGATTTTATTGCTCAGGAGATGCATCGAGAAGCAAATACAATCGGTTCAAAATCAATGGATGGGATGATAAGTGAGCATACAGTAGCATTAAAGAGTGAAATTGAAAAATTAAAAGAACAAGTACAAAATATCGAATAATATTTGAGTTTTGGGTCCTATTTTACGTATAATGATACTAGAATAGAGAGTAAGAATATACGGAGGGTTCATTTTGAGTTTACGATTAATTAATATTGGTTTTGGAAATGTTGTTTCAGCAAATCGAGTAATTTCCATAGTTTCTCCGGAATCAGCTCCTATCAAACGAATTATTACGGTAGCAAGGGATAATAATAAGTTGGTAGACGCTACATATGGAAGAAGAACAAGAGCCGTTATTATTACAGATAGCGACCATGTCGTGTTATCAGCTGTTCAACCTGAAACGGTAGGGCAGCGTGTATTAAGTCATGAGGAAGTATCGGACGAAAATTAGGAGGAAATGTTTTGATAGAAGAAAAAGGAATCCTTTTTATTCTTTCCGGGCCTTCCGGTGTTGGAAAGGGAACAGTTAGAAAAGCACTTTTTAGTCGGGATACGGATTTAAAATACTCAATTTCGATGACTACTCGTCAGCAAAGGCCTGGTGAAAAAGATGGCGTAGATTATTTCTATAAAACAAAAGAAGCATTTGAAGCGTTGATTGAGCAGAATCAACTACTAGAATACGCAAAATATGTCAATAATTATTATGGCACGCCTCGTAATTATGTGGAAGAAACATTAGCGGCAGGTCATGATGTGTTTTTGGAAATCGAAGTCCAAGGTGCACTTCAGGTAAAGGAAAATTTTCCTGAAGGTGTTTTTATCTTTCTGTTTCCCCCAAGTTTGGAAGAGTTAAAGAATCGCATCGTCCATCGAGGCACGGAGTCCGCGGAGCTTGTACTAAATCGATTAAAAGAAGCGAGAAAAGAAATAGAAATGATGGATGCTTATGATTATGTTGTAGTAAATGACCATGTAGATCTTGCTGTTGAAAAAATACAATCGATTATACAAAGTGAACATTTAAAGCGTGAAAGAATAGCAAAACAATATAAACAATTATTGGAGGATGAATTGTAATGTTAGAACCGTCTATTGATTTACTGCAGACTAAAATTAATTCAAAATATACACTTGTAACCTTATCGGCCAAGCGTGCAAGACAGATTAGTGAAACAAAAAAGGTATTGGTTGATAATCCTAAGTCGCATAAGTATGTGGGCATGGCACTTGAGGAAGTGTATGCAGAAAAGCTTTATTTAGAAGAGGAGTTATCAATATAGCCGGTCATAAACAAGTACCCTCGCGATGTATAAGCGAGGGTTTTTTCTTCTACTTTTAGTTTGTGTTATAACTATTAATAGAGAAAACCGTTTATGTATGGAATGTAGAAAGGGGATTTGAGGTCAATGGTCAATCAAAAGAATATTCTGCTCGGTGTTACTGGAGGAATTGCAGCATATAAAGCTTGTGCACTTACAAGTAAACTAACGCAAAAAGGTGCGAATGTAAAAGTTGTAATGACAGAAAATGCAACTAAATTTGTATCTCCTTTAACTTTCCAAGCGCTTTCTCGTCACGCTGTCTATACAGATACGTTTGATGAAAAAGACCCTGCTAAAATTGCACATATTGATATTGCTGATTGGGCTGATATAGCTATATTAGCGCCAGCAACTGCTAATGCTATTGGGAAACTTGCAAACGGAATTGCGGATGACATGCTATCCACCATCTTATTAGCTACGCAAGCAGATGTTTATATTGCTCCAGCGATGAATGTACATATGTATGCACATCCAGCAGTAATTCAAAATATGAAGCAATTAGACGGATGGGGATACCACTTTATTGAACCTGGAGCCGGATATTTAGCTTGTGGCTATGTTGGTAAGGGGAGGTTAGAAGAACCAGCAACCATTATTGAGACAATAGAATCTCATCAGTTATCAAAAAAGGCAGAAGGCAATGTTGACGACAAAGAAAGGTTTTTACAAGGTAAACATGTTTTGATCTCTGCTGGACCGACTAGAGAAAAGGTTGATCCAGTACGTTTTTTCACAAATCGTTCCTCAGGAAAAATGGGGTTTGCTCTAGCGGAAGCAGCTGCTCAAGCAGGGGCTGAAGTTACTTTGATAGCTGGGCCAACTTCGCAAGTTGTCAGCCACCCTCAAATAAACCGAATTGATATTTTAACGGCTGAAGAAATGTATCAAGCGATGCATGCGAACTTTGCAAGTAATGACATTGTTATTAAAGCAGCTGCGGTAGCAGATTATCGCCCAAAAATAATCTATGATCAAAAGATGAAAAAGCAAGATGGTGAATGGCAAGTGGCCATGGAAAGGACTAAAGATATATTACATTCGCTTGGTGAACGAAAAGAAGGTCAATTTCTCGTGGGTTTTGCTGCGGAGTCCGAAGAACCAATTGAGAATGGATTGAGGAAGTTAGCATATAAAAATTTAGATGCTATTGTTATTAATAATATTGCAGCAGAAGGTGCAGGGTTTGAAGGAGATACGAATGTAGTCACGTACATCAATAAGCATCAAAACACGGAATCGATTCCTTTAGCATCAAAAAAAGAAATTGCTACACAGTTATTAACATTAATTGCAAACGATTTGAAGGATGAGGTCGTGTGAATATAGCCAATGTAATTGTTGATGTGCCTGCAGCTTCGATTAACCAAACCTTTGACTATAGAGTCCCTGATAAATTTAAAGATATAGCAACAATAGGTATGCGGGTAATTGTTCCGTTTGGTCCTAGGAAAGTGATGGGTTTTATTGTTGGTGCTACTGAAAATTCTTCGTATAATAGCTTGAAGTCGATTATTGATGTGTTGGATCTTCATCCTGTACTAACAAAGGAGTTATTAGATTTAGGGAAATGGCTAGCCAATCAAACGGTAAGTTTACAGATTACTGCATTACAAGTGATGCTTCCACAAGTATTAAAAGCCACATATAAAAAAGAGATTGTGCGTAATACCGAAGCGTTGCTTTCTAAAGAATTGGAAGCCTTATTTGCTGGTAGAGATAGCATCGCCTACGAGGAATTTACTGCGTCAACCTTAAAATACGGGGTTCTTTCTAAAGCTGTGAAGGATGGTGATGTATCCATCGAGTATTTGGTTAAATCGAGAATCACAAAAAAATTTCGAACCATGCTCAAACCAGCAAAGCAGCTGCATGAACTAGAAGAGCAATTGCTCGATTTACCAAAGAATGCTAAAAAGCAAAGGCAGCTCGTAAACCATTTTTTGGAAAATCCAAATCCAATAGAAAAACAAAAACTGCTAAAAAAAGTTCAAACAACGGCTAATACAGTTAATATATTAAAGGAAAAAGGATTAATAGAAAGTTATCAAACCGAATTATTCCGTAACCCTTATGAGAATCACCTTTTTTCACAGACAACTGCTTTACCCTTAACAGACCAGCAAGCAGCCGCTATAAAGCCGATGAAAGAAGCAATTGCTGAAAATGAACATCATGTTTTCCTGCTGCACGGTATAACTGGTAGTGGTAAAACGGAAATATATTTACAGGTTATTCAAGATGTCATTCATAAAGGAAAAGAAGCAATTGTATTAGTGCCGGAAATATCACTAACTCCACAAATGGTTAAACGATTTAAGGGAAGGTTTGGATCTAATGTCGCGGTCATGCATAGCGGTTTATCTGCGGGTGAGAAATATGATGAATGGCGCCGTATTCAACGAAAAGAAGTGCAGGTAGTAGTAGGAGCGAGATCAGCTATATTCGCTCCATTTGAACAGATTGGTGTCATCATTATTGATGAGGAACATGAAACTAGCTATAAACAAGAAGATCAGCCTCGTTATCATGCGAGAGATGTGGCCATCTATAGAGGAGAAACACATCAGTGTCCAGTCATCTTAGGTAGTGCTACACCGACTTTGGAATCCTATGCTAGAGCCATGAAGGGTGTCTATAAGTTAGCTACTTTGGATAAACGAACGAATAATAAGATGCTTCCTCCAGTCGAGATTGTTGATATGCGTGATGAGCTTCATGCTGGAAACCGCACGATGTTTTCGAGAAAACTGAAAGAGGAGATACAGCAATGTATCCAAAAAGGAGAGCAGATCGTATTACTTTTAAATCGTAGGGGTTATTCTACTTTTGTTATGTGTCGGGATTGTGGACATGTAAATGAATGCCCGCATTGTGATATTGCACTTACTTACCATAAGAAAAGCAGCCAGTTAAAATGTCATTACTGTTCTTACGAAGAAAAGGTTCCTGTGCACTGTCCGGAATGCGGAAGTGATACCATCCGTTATTTTGGAACGGGGACGCAGCGAGTAGAAGAAGCATTAACGCAATTGATACCAGAGGCCCGTGTAATAAGAATGGATGTAGATACAACTAGACGTAAAGGAGCTCATGAAAAGCTTTTAAATCAATTCGCTAACAAAGAGGCGGATATTCTATTAGGTACGCAAATGATCGCTAAAGGCTTAGACTTTGAGAATGTAACTCTAGTAGGAGTTCTTACTGCAGATTCAATGCTGCATTTGCCAGATTTTCGCTCATCTGAAAAAACATTTCAAATCTTAACTCAAGTAAGCGGACGAGCTGGCCGTCATGAATTGACAGGAAAAGTAATTGTTCAAACCTATACACCAGATCACTATAGTATTGAACTTGCAAGCAAATATGATTTTATGACGTTTTATAAACAAGAAATGCAAATGAGGAGAACATTTCAGTATCCGCCTTATTATTTTTTGGCACTTATAACAATCTCTCATCCTAATCAAGTTAAGGTAGTTCAAACGACGCAGCGTTTTGTTCAAATGTTAAATAAATTGGTGAAAGACGAGACGATAATTTTAGGTCCGACTCCTTCTGCTATCCCGCGTATTAAGGATAGATATCGTTACCAATGCATGATAAAATACAGAAATGAACCAGAGTTGCGAGGGTATTTAGCCAAAATTTTAGATCAATTCTCTGCTGATATTCGGAAAGAAGATATTCTAATCACCATAGATATGCAACCATATCATCTCATGTAAACAACCCCAAAACCAGAAAGTAGGTAATAAGATGAAACGAATTGTTTTTATGGGAACACCAGATTTTTCTGTTCCAGTTCTTCAAACACTCATTCATTCCCCTTATGAAGTGGTACTCGTTGTAACACAGCCTGACCGCCCGAAAGGAAGAAAGCGTACGATTACTCCTACACCTGTGAAACAAGAAGCATTACAGCATGATCTGCCGGTTTTTCAACCAGAAAAATTAAAGAATAATTATGAGGAGATTCTTGCATATCAACCTGATTTGATTGTAACAGCAGCGTATGGTCAAATCCTTCCAAATGAATTATTAACCACACCGGAATATGGATGTATTAATGTACATGCTTCATTACTTCCAGAATTACGTGGTGGTGCTCCGATACATTATGCGATTTTACAAGGGAAAAAAGAAACAGGTGTAACCATTATGTATATGGTGGAAAAGTTAGATGCTGGTGATATATTAACACAGCAAAGTGTCCCGATTGATGCTGATGATCATGTAGGGATACTACATGATAAACTTTCAAAAGCCGGTTCACAATTGTTAGAACAAACCATTCCAAAGCTTTTCAAAAAACAAATTCAACCAATACAACAAGACAATGATAAAGCTACCTTCGCAAGAAATATAAGACGGGAAGAAGAAAAAATTGATTGGAGTAAGAATGCAGAACAAGTCTATAATCATGTTCGAGGTTTGCATCCGTGGCCTGTTGCATTTACGAACTATGAAAAAAAGCCAATGAAAATTTGGTGGGGCAAGCCAGTAAAAGATAGGAATAACGGGTATACTGCTGGTGAAATTATTGATAAGCCAAACAATGCAAGTATTGTTGTAGCATGTGGACATCAACAGGCTTTTGAGATTACGGAGATACAGCCTGCTGGTAAAAAGCGGATGACTGTAAAGGATTATCTGCAAGGTAATCCAGATCGAATTAAAATCGGACAAATAATGGGTGAATAATTTAAATGCAAACAAATCAGTTAAGAAATTCAATTTTAGATGTGCTTATACGTATTGACAAAGACCAAGGGTTTAGCCATCTTGTTTTAAATGAGGAATTAAAGTCTGGAAGAATTCTTGCGAAAGATGAAGGTTTATTTACCGAAATCGTGTATGGGACGATACAACAAAAGATGACGTTGGACTTTTATTTAGAAGCATTCGTCAAACAAGGGAAAAAGGTACAGCCTTGGGTGAAAATGCTATTACGCATGTCGATATATCAGATGGTATACTTAGATCGGATTCCAGACCATGCAATCATACATGAAGCTGTAGAAATTGCTAAAACACGGGGGCATAAAGGAAGTGCTTCTTTTGTGAATGGAGTACTACGGTCGATTCAACGGAAAGGTGTACCTGAAACAAATCAAATTCAAGATAGGAATAAAAGAATAGCAATAACTACAAGTCACCCTATGTGGTTAGTCAATCGTTGGATTGATCAATATGGAATAGAGATTACCGAAGAAATGTGCAAGACCAACACGAAACACAAGCCAATAACCGTACGTGTTCAACCCTTAAAAGTAACCCGAGAGAAAGCCATGCAGCAGTTGACTAGTGAAGGATTAGAAGTTGAACCATCATTCTTCTCACCTCAAGGTATAATTATCGTGGACGGAAATATCTTGAAGAGTAAATTATTTACAGAAGGTTATGTTACTATACAGGATCAAACTTCCATGTTGGTTGCTGAGATTCTCCATCCTGAACAAAATATGAAAGTATTGGATGCATGCAGTGCGCCAGGCGGTAAAGCAACACATATTGCAGAAAAGATGCGCAATCATGGAGAAGTTTATGCACATGATCTCCATGCGAAAAAAGCAAAATTGGTTAAGGAAAAGGCAGATCAATTACACTTAACCAATATTCAAGCTTTAGCCTATGATGCTAGGAAATTACAAGAGTTGTATCCTGTTCATACGTTTGATCGTATTTTGATCGATGCTCCTTGTTCAGGATTAGGTGTGATTAGAGGGAAACCGGAAATTAAATATCATAAAACCGAAAATGACATTGAAAAATTGTCCTCTATTCAATTGGATATTCTAAATCATGTCTCTACATTATTAAAAGAAGAAGGAACTATGGTTTATAGTACGTGTACAACCGATAAACTAGAAAATGAAACCGTTGTAAGACGGTTTTTGGGCCAAAATGAATGCTGGCAAGTAGATAAAACGTTTTTTGATGAGTTGCCGGAACCATTACGTGGTTCAATTGGCATTAGTTCAGTTGGACTTCAGATTTTCCCTCATACATTTAATACAGATGGCTTTTTCCTTACAAGATTGAAGCGAAAAAGTAGTGAATAGACTTCTTTTATTACAAAGATTGTGTAATACTGTAAGTTAACAAGGTTATTGGATGAACAAAAGGGGTGAAATAATGAAAGCTCATTTTTTAACTGACCGGGGACTGGTTAGAACACATAACGAAGACTCTGGCGGGATTTTCTACAATACATCCGGCCAATTTTTAGCAGTAATAGCAGATGGAATGGGAGGACATCAGGCCGGAGATGTAGCAAGCCAGATGGCGACCTCTTTATTAGAAGAAAAATGGGAACAGAGTGGAAAATTACATACACCAGAAGCGACAGAAACGTGGATTAGCAATGTAATGATTGAAATAAATGCCTCCATTTTTCAGCATGCTCAAGAAAACGAAGAATGCCACGGAATGGGCACTACAATTGTTGTAGCTATTGTTATCGGAGATTTTATGACAATTGCACATATTGGTGATAGCAGATGTTATTTTTATACAGAAGAAGGTTTAAAGCAGGTTACTGAGGACCATTCTCTTGTCAATGCGCTTGTACAATCCGGCCAAATTTCAAAAGATGATGCAATAAGTCATCCACGAAAAAATGTGGTTTTAAGAGCATTAGGAACGGAAGAAGAAATTGATAGTGATGTTAAAACCCTAGGATTAGAAGAAGATGATAAACTCTTATTATGTACAGATGGCTTAACAGATAAAGTGCTTGATGAAGAATTATTTGAATTAATGCAAACAACAGATGGGTTATACGAAGCCGGTGAAAAAATGATAGCTCTAGCAAATGAACGTGGTGGAGAAGATAATATTTCCCTTATTCTATTTCAGTATACCGCTGCTGAGGAAGAAGGTGAATGGTTATGTTAAACGGCCATCTACTTAGTGATCGTTATCAAATTAAAGATACAATTGGTGGCGGAGGGATGGCGAATGTTTATTTAGCAAGAGATATAATCTTAGAAAGAGATGTTGCTATTAAAGCGCTGCGATTAGAGTATGCAAATGATGAGGAGTTTATTGCTCGTTTTGATCGAGAGGCTCATTCAGCAGCAAGTCTTTCCCATCCGAATATTGTTAACATATATGATGTAGGTGAAGAAGATAGTCTTCTCTACATGGTAATGGAATACGTAGATGGTATGACACTTAAGGAATACATACAAAAGAACGGTCCGTTAGATGTTCAGGAAGCACTGGACATTATGAAACAGATAGCGGCAGCAATTGCTCACGCTCATGCTAACGATTTAGTTCATCGTGACATTAAACCGCAAAATATCTTAATTGATGCATATGGTCAAGTAAAAGTAACTGATTTTGGTATTGCGATTGCTTTAAGTGCTACGGCATTAACACAAACAAATTCTATCCTCGGCTCGGTCCATTATTTATCACCTGAACAAGCCAGAGGAGGAATGGCTACGAAAAAATCTGATATATATTCAATTGGGATTGTACTATATGAGTTATTAACTGGGAGGCTGCCTTTTTCTGGGCAATCTGCCGTTTCGATTGCATTAAAACATTTACAGAGCGATACACCATCTGTTAGGAAATATAACCAGGATGTACCTCAGAGTGTGGAGAACATTGTATTAAAAGCAACTGCAAAGGATCCGTTCCATCGTTATGAGACAATTTATGATTTAGAAGAAGCACTGGAAGTCGCGTTGCATCCAGCGAAACTAAATGAGGAGGTATTTACACCTCCATCGGAAGCTGGTGAAGAAACAAAGGCTATTCCAATCATAACGGATGATGTCGGAGACAATGTAAATGATGGAGATACAATCATTCATCAGACCAATGGGCCAACCAAACCTTATAAAGAACCGGACAAGCCGACTTCAAATAAGAAAGCAAAAAAACAAAAGAAGAAGAAAGACAAAAAGGCAAAAAAGCAACAAAGGAAAAAAAAGAAATGGGTAATTCCAGTCATTGTACTGCTATTATTAGTAGCAACTGCTGTTACCTTATTTGCGTTTCCTGATTTATTTCAGCCAAAAGATGTAACTATTCCCGATGTAACGGATAACTCATATACGGATGCAGTTAGCGAATTAGAGGAACTAGGACTGGTTGTTAACCGCGAAGAAGTATTCTCGGAAGATATAGAAGAAGGCAATGTAGTTAGAACGAGTCCTGAAGCTAGCAGTACGGTAAAAGAGGGGTCGAATATTACCGTATTTATTAGTAAAGGAAAAGAAAAAGTAACGTTTGAGAATTATGAAGGAAAGGATTTTGATCAAGTAAAAAGACTCTTGGAAGATGAAGGATATGAAGTTCTAGATCCATATGAAGAAAATTCGGATCAACCAGTTGGTGAAATTATCAATCAGATTCAACCTACAGTAGATAGTGAAGTAGTCCCAAGCGAAACAAAAGTTATATTTCGTGTGAGTAGTGGACCGAAGACCATTAATTTAAATAATCTTAAAGGAATGACTGAGGCAGAGGCAAGAGATTATTTAGAAAGCAATAATTTAACTATGGAAGTTGTAGAGGAAAATTCGGAAACGACACCGGAAGGGGAAATTATTCGTCAAGATCCAGGTACGAACACGGAGTTAGAAGAAGGTCAGTCAGTAACTGTTTATATTTCTACAGGACCAGAGAAAAAGCCTCCAGTTTCACATACAGTCACATTTACTGTACCTTATAACCCAGATACATCAGGAGAAATAGATGAAGAACCAATCGAACAAACGGTCCAAATTTATATTGATGATATGGAACATGATATATCAGAAGTATATAAAGAAGATACAATTACTGAAGATACAGAGTATGAATTTACATTGACAATTGCTCCGGACAGTAAAGCAGAATATATTATAAAGCGCGATGACGATACGATATCAGAGAAAACAGTAACTTATGAAGAAGGTGAATAAATGGCAACAGGCAGAATTAAAAAGGCTTTGAGCGGATTTTATTATGTTGAATCAAAAGAAGGCGAAACATATCAGTGTAAAGGCAGGGGGGTATTCCGTAAAAGGAATATTACCCCACTTGTCGGTGATATGGTGACCTTTGATATTAGCGGACAACATGAAGGATATATTGTAGAAATACATCCACGAGAAAATGAACTGGTTAGACCGCCGATTGCCAATATAACTCAGGCTATTATTGTCTGTTCTGCAATGAAGCCAGCCTTTAATACGACCTTGCTTGATCGGTTTCTTGTATTAGTGGAATCAAAGGATATTCAACCGGTTATTTTTCTAACCAAAATGGATATTGCAGGTCAAGAAGAAGCAAATCTAGTCTCTTATCAACGTGACTATGAAAATATCGGCTATCAGGTGGAGATGCTTTCTGTAGAGAATATCGAAACACTTTCCGTTGTTGAAAGTTATTTTAAAGATAACATTACTGTAATTGCGGGACAGTCTGGTGTGGGCAAATCTTCATTATTAAATGCTATTGATCCGTCTTTATTATTAAAAACAGGAGAAATTTCCGATAGTTTGGGTAGAGGGAAGCACACTACTAGACATGTTGAATTAATTCCACTGTATGGAGGGTTGGTAGCAGATACCCCTGGATTTAGTTCTTTAGACTTTCAAGATATATCATTAGAAGAATTGGCAGATTGTTTTCCTGAAATAAGAGAGAGAAGGCAAGGTTGTAAATTTCGAGGATGTATGCATCATAAAGAGCCCAAATGTGCTGTGAAAGCAGCGGTAGAAGAAGGCGAAATTCCCAGCTATCGCTATGACCATTATTTACGTTTTTTCGAAGAAATACAAACAAGAAAGCCGAGGTATTAGTAATGACAAAAATTGCACCATCTATTTTATCAGCGGATTTCGCAAAGCTTGGTAAAGAGATCAACGACGTAGAATTGGGAGGAGCAGATTATATACATGTAGATGTGATGGATGGTCGTTTCGTACCGAATATCACTCTTGGTCCATTAGTGGTAGAAGCAATTCGTCCAACAACGAAGCTACCGCTAGATGTCCATTTAATGATTGAAGATCCAGATCGTTATATTGAGGAATTTGCAAAGGCAGGAGCAGATATTATTACCGTACATCAAGAGGTAAGCCCTCATCTACATCGAACCATTCAATTAATCAAGGATCAACAAGTAAGAGCCGGTGTAGTAATTAACCCAGCCACCCCAGCTGAATTATTATTACCAGTTTTAAGTGATATTGACATGGTATTAATTATGACTGTAAATCCAGGGTTTGGTGGGCAGTCATTTATCGAAAATACGGTTAAAAAGATTAGACAAGTTGCCCAATGGCGTAAAGAACAAGGACTTGAATTTGAAATTGAAGTGGATGGTGGAATTAAAGCATCTACTGCTAAATTATGTTCCGATGCGGGTGCTGATGTACTAGTAGCAGGGAGTGCCATCTTTTCTCAGCAAAATCGTCGACAAGCGATTGAAGATATTAAAGCGGCATTAAAGGAGTAAGTATTGAAAGTGAAAACTATTGCTATAATTGGAAATGGTCCAGAGTGGTACCCTGATTTTTCTAGCTTACGGAACACCGTTGACTTTTGGATAGGTGCTGATCGTGGGGCATTATCAGTCATTAAACATCGGTTACAACTGGAATATGCAGTTGGTGACTTTGATTCCACAACAGATGAAGAGAAAGCAACAATCATTTCCTATGCCAATTATTTTAACGAATATCCGTCTGACAAAGATGAAACAGACTTAGAGATTGCATTGAATAAAGCGTTCGAGCTAGAACCTGATATCATTTATTTAATTGGTGTTACTGGTGGAAGGATGGATCATGAGCTCATTAATATTCAATTACTATATGAAATCGCTCGTAAAGGTATAAAAGGGATCATTCTGGATAAAACAAATTATATTGAATTAACATTTGCTGGAGAATATTCTATCGAATATGACGATACCTATCCCAACATCTCGTTTGTTCCGTTTTCGCACGAAGTTAAAGGGCTTACCTTATCAAATTTCTATTATCCATTGATGGATGCGACCGTTACATGGGGGTCCACACTTTGCATATCAAACAAGCTTATTGGAAATAGTGGTACTTTTTCGTACAACGAAGGCATACTATTATTAATAAAGAGTCGTGATACGATTCCTAGATAGCTTTGTTTGTTAAAAGAGGAGGGCGAACTCATGAAATTTTATACGATTAAGCTCCCAAGATTTATCGGTGGATTTGTCAGAGTTATTATTGGTACCTTCAAGAAAGAGAAGTAAAATTGAATTTGCTTTTGTCAGATGACAGAAGCTTATTTTTTTCTTAATGCATAGAAACAAGCACCTTTTATTCAAAAGGTGCTTGTTTCATAACTAATGTGATAAGTGGTATTTTCGTATATTAAACGCGCTCTACTTTTCCTGACTTTAAGGCACGTGCAGAAACATAAACTTTTTTCGGTTTACCATCTACCATAATACGTACTTTTTGTACATTAGCTTTCCATTTACGCTTATTGGAATTCATAGCGTGAGAGCGTTGGTTTCCACTGCGAGTTTGACGTCCAGTTACAACACATTTTCTGGCCATGTTATCCCTCCTACTTTTCCATGTAATTGCATTTTCATACTTATACAATTTACCATAACTCCTGTTAGAATGCAATGAATCTTTTTCTACTCAATCCATGAGAATAACATTATTTCACATATCAAGAGAAAAGCCTTGACAGATTAACGTAAATCGTACATTGTTATAAGGGGTATTTTTTATATACGTTTATCTTTACTTTTAAAATGGTTCTGCATGTAGTAGAATGTTTTTAGGTAATGTGAGCAGGTATTATAAGGAGGATTCATATGTCCATTGAACTTCATACAAATGATGGTCAAGTAACAATAACGAATGAGGTTATTGCCACAATCGCCGGCGGTGCGGCAGTTGAGTGCTATGGTATAGTAGGGATGGCATCTAAAAGTCAAATTAGAGATGGAATTGCTGAAATATTAAAGAAAGAAAATTATTCCAAAGGAGTAATTGTACGTCAAGAAGACAATAACTTACATATTGACATGTATATTATTGTAAGTTATGGAACAAAAATATCTGAAATTGCGCATAATGTTCAATCGCAAGTAAAATATACGTTAAGTCAATCATTAGGATTAGAAATTGACTCTGTTAATATTTATATTCAAGGAGTTCGCGTTTCACAAGAGTAAGTTACCGAAAGAATCGCACTAGTATTCATTTTAACCGTATGGAGTGTCGGCTCTGACGTTTGTTATAAATTAGTCGTGAAAGCTCTTGTTTATAGAGGAGGAAATATAAAAGTGAGTTTACAGAAGATTGATGGCTCGGATCTGACCCAAATGTTCCTGTCCGGAGCACATCATTTATCAAATAATGCAAAAAACATTGATGCTTTAAATGTATTCCCTGTTCCGGATGGTGATACAGGAACAAATATGAATTTGACGATTACATCTGGTGCAAATGAGGTTAAGCAAATTAACAGCACCAATGCTTCCGTTGTGGCTGAGGCATTCGCGAAAGGATTATTGATGGGAGCTAGAGGCAACTCTGGAGTGATTTTATCCCAAATTTTTCGCGGATTTTCAAAAGGGTTAGAAAAAAAAGAAGCGGTTACATCAGACGAACTTGCTAAGGCGTTTGAAAGCGGGGTATCTACTGCTTATAATGCTGTAATGAAGCCTGTTGAAGGAACGATCTTAACAGTGGCAAAGGATTCAGGTAATCAAGCTGTTGCCATTGCCAAGAAAGAAAAGGATATTATCCAGTTAATGGATCAAATTGTAGTTGAAGCGAAAGCATCTCTAAAACGGACACCTGATCTGCTTCCTGTATTAAAGGAAGTTGGCGTTGTTGATTCTGGTGGCCAAGGTTTGGTAACTATATATGAAGGGTTTTTAGCTGCACTAAAAGGTGAAGAACTTACAGAGGATAATTCGAACATTGATATGGATGAAATGATTAATGCGGAACATCATAAAGTCACACAAGATTTCATGGATACCTCTGATATAGAATATGGGTACTGTACAGAATTCATGGTTAAATTTGAAGATGAAAAATTAGCGGAGCACCCTTTTGATGAAACTACTTTCCGTAACGAACTTAGTGAACATGGAGATTCCCTATTGGTAGTTTCAGATGATGACCTTGTAAAAGTCCACATCCATGCCGAATACCCTGGGGACTGTCTAACGATGGGACAACGGTATGGAAGCCTAGTCAATATGAAAATCGAGAATATGCGTGAACAGCACACCGCTCTTGTCGGAAATAAAGATAAATCACAAGTATCAACAGAAAAAGGAAATTATGCAATTGTGACAGTTGCTATGGGCAAAGGATTGAAAGAGCTTTTAGAAAGTCTTGGAGCGTCTGTCGTAATTGAAGGTGGACAAACCATGAATCCAAGTACTCAAGATATTACAGATGCAATCCAACAAGCCAATGCAAAAAATGTACTCATCTTGCCAAACAATAAGAACATTTTAATGGCTGCTGACCAGGCAGCTGAATTAGCTGATGAAAATGTACGAGTTGTACCTACAAAGACTATCCCTCAAGGTATTAGTGCAATGCTTTCTTTCCATCCTGATGCAAATCTAGATACTAATCAGCAAGCAATGGATGAAGCTCGAAAACAGGTTAAGACTGGTCAGGTTACTTATGCAGTTCGAGATACACAGATAGATGGAATTACCATTGAAAACGGTAATTTTATGGGGATTGAAGATGGAAAAATTATTGCTACAGACCCAGATAAACTAGAAACAGTGAAGTTACTACTTAATAAGATGATTTCCGAGGAAGACGAGATATTAACAATTCTTCAAGGGGAAGACGTTGAAGATAAGGAAGTTCAAATATTAGTTGAATATATTGAAGAAACCTATGAAGATATAGAGATTGAAGTACACAATGGCAATCAGCCGATATATTCTTATATTTTTTCTGTAGAGTGAATGACAAGACTGGCGAAACGCTTTCGCCAGTCTTGTTTTTAGTTATTTTCTGAAACTTAATTTATTAGAACGCTTAAGTGTTGGGGCTGAGTTGTTTCGATCATGGAACAGGCGATGAAGACAGTGATTGTCGAAATATAACATTTTAGGACTAATTAAGGAACGAAGGCACCTTCCGCTTTGCACTGGAACGAGTGAGCGGAGCCGAAATCACCTAACGTAGGCTTTACAAAGAATGCGCTTATCCATGGGAAAGAGAATGATTTGTACTCCTAATAGCAAGAAAAAAAGCTTGTAGCAAAACAACTGTGTGTTCTCTACAAGCTGAAATCGCCCAAATAAACGGCAATTTTCATATTCCGATAATCTTCATGATGAAATCAAATAGGAATAAACCAGATATAACAACTAATGCTGTTGATAATTCGCGTTGTTTTCCAATCGCAAATTTCACGATAGGGTATGCAATAAATCCAAATGCCATACCGTCAGCAATGCTATACGTGAAAGGGATCATGACAACAATTAAAAAAGCTGGAAGAGCTTCTGATAGATCATCTAAAGGTAAGTGACGGATATTTTGCACCATTAGAAAGCCAACAATAATTAGAATTGGGCTGATTGCAGTATTGGGAATCATTGTAATCCAAGGTATAATGAATAATGTTCCTAAAAACAATACTCCTGCAATCACAGCTGTTTTTCCAGTTTTCCCTTTGGAAGCAATCACAGCAGCATTTTCAGCAGCTGATACAGTTGGTGAAGTGCCGAAGAATGCGCAAGTAATTGTTGAAAATGCGGTGACTTGATATGCTCGTTTATAGCTTTTATCACGTTGCAACATGTCAAGCTGTCCATGTAATAGACCCATGTTTTCGAAAATTAGGATCATCGCCAATGGAAATACCGCAAGCCAAAAAGAGAGCTCATTAATCGCTGAAAAGGAAGGAAGAAACAGCAGCTCATCCCAAGTAATTGATAGAGCTTTATTTCCAGTTTCAATAATACCTGCAATGGATGCAAGGATCGTACCTGCTATCATTGTTAGCAAAAAGTTAGCTGGGATATTCTTTACAAATAAGAAAATGGCAAGGAACAATGTTAATAAACTAACAATTACGGTTGGAGAAGTAAAGTCTCCAATTGCAACGATGGTATTCGTGCCACTCTTAACTAATCCGCTTTTTTCTAAACCAATTAAGATAAGAAAAAAACCTAAGCCAACTGTAATTGCATGCTTTAAAGAGCTAGGAATAGCGTCTTTTAAGATCACACCTAATTTAGTAAATGCCGTTATTAGAAAGATAACAGCAGCAATTAGAATGACGGCTAAACCTTCCTGAAATGATAGGTTTGTTCCTTGTACAATGGAGTACGCAAATAAAGCGTTGATTCCCATTCCTGGTATAAGAATTAACGGAAGCTTCCCTACGATTCCCATGATTAAAGTGCCAACAAAGCTTGCAAGAATGGTTGCGATCATGCCGCTTTCAATGGAAATACCTGCCTCACTAAGAATTGATCCATTAACAACAATGATATACATTGTTGTTAAATAACCAATAATACCAGCAATCAACTCTTGCTTTAAGTTTGATTGCAGATGATCTTGGTGTTTACTATCAGGCATATTAACTCCTCATTAAATTCCTGTCCCTCTCCCACCCGATTATAAACGTATAATCCACAAATTAATATTATAGCTTTTTTATTAAACTTCGTCAATTTCCCTTATACTGAAGTGGAATTGCAACCCACGCATACAATTTCATTCGTTTATAATAATAACGAAAATGATTATTAATCGTTTTTTTGTTATAATTTAAAGAGGGAATATATCATATAACGAAATTTTAGTTGCAGTTTTTAAATGTTCCCAGTAAGTTGATTAAACGTGTAAATGGGCGGTGGTTAATAATGAAATATAATTCAGTTTTTGATATTATTGGTCCGGTAATGATGGGGCCTTCTAGTTCACATACAGCCGGAGCAGCTAGAATTGGAAAGGCTGCAAGATCTCTATTTGGAAAAGAACCAACATGGGCAAAAATTCATTTATATGAATCCTTTTCCAAAACATATAAGGGTCACGGTACCGATTTCGCATTAGCTGGTGGCCTTTTAGGTTTTGATACAGATGATCCACGTATGAAAGATGCCCTGGAGCTAGCAAAAGAGCAGAATCTTAAGATTGAATTTATTGAGGATAGCGCTGCAGTTGATCATCCTAATACAGCTCGTATTATAGTTGGAAATGACACAGAATCTCTTGAGTTAGTAGGAATATCCATAGGTGGTGGAAAAGTAGAAATTACAGAACTAAATGGATTTGAACTACGTTTATCTGGAAATCATCCAGCTATATTAATTATGCACAACGACCGATTTGGAGCAATCGCTTCGGTAACAACGATCCTAGCTAAGTATCAAATTAATATTGGTCATATGGAAGTTAATCGGAAAGACGTAGGAAAAGAAGCACTCATGGTAATTGAAGTTGATCAGAACATTGATGATTCGATATTGAAAGAATTGGATAATGCAGATCATATTATACAAATCTCAAAAATTGTCAGCTAGATTTTAACAGGAAAGGTGGGAATCTTATGTTTCGTACGGTAAAGGAATTAGTGGAATTTGCAGAGAAAGATAGCATTTCGATCTCTGAGGTAATGATTCGCCAGGAAATGGAAGTAAAGGAAAAGACACGTGAACAGTTATTTGAAGAGATGGAAACGAATCTACAAGTAATGGAAAATGCAATTGAAGATGCGTTAAAGGGAGTTGAATCAGTAACAGGTTTAACCGGTGGAGACGCCGTCTTAATTCAAAATTATATGAAAGAAAAAACCCCGTTGTCTGGTAACTTATTGATGGATGCAGTTAGTAAAGCAATGGGAACAAATGAAGTTAATGCCGCGATGGGAACAATTTGTGCCACTCCGACAGCTGGAAGCGCAGGCTGTGTACCTGGGACACTATTTGCGGTTAAAAACCAACTTCATCCATCAAGAGAACAAATGATACGTTATTTATTTACAGCAGGCGCTTTTGGGTTTGTGGTTGCTAATAATTCATTTATCTCTGGTGCAGCAGGTGGGTGTCAGGCAGAGGTAGGTTCAGCAGGAGCGATGGCATCTGCTGCTATTGTTGAAATGGCTGGAGGTACTCCGCAGCAATCTGCTGAGGCTTTCGCAATGACATTAAAGAATATGCTTGGTCTTGTTTGTGACCCTGTTGCTGGATTAGTGGAGGTTCCTTGTGTAAAACGAAATGCAGGGGGTTCATCATTAGCTATAGTTTCAGCAGATATGGCATTAGCAGGTGTTACTAGCAGAATACCATGTGATGAAGTTATCGGTGCTATGTATCGTATTGGTAAGCAAATGCCTTCAAGCTTACGTGAAACTGGCGAGGGTGGACTAGCAGATACCCCAACCGGACGTTTTCTAAAGGATAAATTATTCGGAATAACAAGTTAGAAGAGTGGAAAAGAGTGATTGTCATGCTACTAGATCCCGTAACAAATGTAAAAGGAATCGGAGGGAAATTCGCAGAAAATCTTGCATTATTGAATATTTATTCGGTTGAAGATTTATTAAACTATTTCCCCTACCGATACGATACATTTGAAATAAGACCACTTAGTGAGTTGGTTCATGAAGATAAAGTTACGATTGAGGGAAGGGTGATTCATGATCCTTCTCTTACTTTTTATGGAAAGAAGAAATCAAGACTCGTTTTTACTGTTGAAGTAGAAGGAGTTGCAGTTAAAGCTGTAATGTTTAATCGGGCATTCGCCAAAAAGCAATTAAAACAAGGTGATACGGTGACGTTAACAGGAAAATGGGATGCACACCGATTGCAAATTACGGTTAGCAATTATAAAAAGGGGCCAGTAAGTCAACAAGCGGAAATTCAGCCCTTCTATTCCTTGAAAGGTGATATTTCTAATATTAAATTAAAAAAGGCAATTCAACAAGCTCTCTCTTCGTATGCCGATCGCATACAAGAAATTTTACCAGAAACCTATTTAATAAACTATAAGCTGCCATTAAGGAAAGATGCGTATCAGTCCATGCATTTTCCTTTAAATCGTGTTGATTTAAAACATGCTAGGCGCCGATTTATATACGAGGAATTTTTATTGTTTCAATTAAAAATGCAATTATTACGGAAATTAAAACGTGAGGCGACGACAGGAAATGCACAGCAATATAAATCGGATCTTGTTCAGGACTTTATAAAAGGTTTTCCCTTTACACTAACTGCTGCCCAACAAAAATCGCTAAACCAAATACTTGCTGATATGAAATCCTCGTATCGAATGAATCGCCTGTTACAGGGGGATGTAGGTTCAGGGAAAACAGCGGTAGCTGCCATCTGTTTATATGCTTCGATTACAGCCGGAAAGCAAGGTGCCCTCATGGTGCCGACTGAGATTTTAGCTGAACAGCACTTTCACTCATTAGTGGAACTGTTTAAAGATAAAGCGAAAATTACATTACTCACAGGTTCAGTAAAAGGGAAAAAGAGAAGAGAAATTACTGAACAAATTAGAGAGCATCAAATACATATTGTTGTCGGAACACATGCATTAATTCAAGAGGATGTCGTTTTTAATGACCTTGGATTTGTTATTGTGGATGAGCAGCATCGCTTTGGTGTAAAACAAAGGCGAGCACTACGTGAAAAAGGGCTGTTTCCAGATGTGTTATTTATGACAGCTACGCCAATACCCAGGACTTTGGCGATTACTTCATTTGGTGATATGGATGTATCGGTGATTGATCAAATGCCTCAAGGACGAAAGGAAATAGAAACATATTGGGTGAAAGAAAATACATTAGATCGTGTGCTGCAGTTCATCGAAAATCAAGTTGCGAAGGGAGAACAGGCTTATGTAATTTGTCCACTTATCGAAGAGTCTGATAAATTAGATATTCAAAATGCTGTCGACGTTTTCCATCAATTACATAGTTTCTATTCAGAAGAAGTGAAAATTGGATTAATGCATGGAAGATTATCGACCGACGAAAAAGATGCGGTTATGAAAGAGTTTGCTGAGAATAAAGTACAAATCCTTGTTTCGACAACGGTTGTTGAAGTTGGGGTGAACGTTCCAAATGCAACTGTAATGGTTATTTATGATGCGGAACGATTCGGGCTATCACAATTACATCAATTACGCGGACGAGTTGGTAGAGGAGCTAAGCAGAGCTATTGTATATTAATTGCTGATCCTAAGGGGGAAACAGGAAAAGAGCGAATGCGGATTATGGCGGAGACTACTGACGGATTTGCCTTATCGGAACAGGACCTGCAATTACGAGGTCCAGGGGATTTTTTCGGGAGAAAGCAAAGTGGTGTTCCAGAGTTTAAGGTTGCTGATATGGTCCATGATTATCGAGCTTTAGAGACGGCTAGGAATGATGCTCAATGGATTATTGAAAACAATTTACTCGATAAGCCAGAGTACCAGTATCTTCAGCGCTATGTAGAAAATAATGCTGCTTTTAAAGAAAAGTTAGACTAAAGAAATATTTGCATAAACAGAAAAGGTATTATATATTACTATTAGGACCAAGTCATAAATAATGATATGGACGGTGCAAGAATGAAGCGACCAAAGGCTGATCGGCAACGATTATTAAAAGATACAATAGAACAAACCCCATTTATAACGGATGAAGAATTAGCGAAGAAATTTGAGGTTAGTATTCAAACCATACGTTTGGACCGAATGGAACTGTCTATTCCAGAATTACGACAACGCATAAAGTCAGTTGCGACGGATCAGTGGAATGAAACGGTAAAAGCATTACCATTGGAAGAAGTTATTGGTGAAGTCATAGATCTTGAATTGGATAGCCGTGCTATTTCTATCTTAGATATTGGATCGGAGCATGTATTTTCTCGTAATAAGATTGCGCGTGGTCACCATTTATTTGCGCAAGCAAATTCATTAGCAGTAGCTGTAATAAACGATGAATTAGCATTGACGGCTAAATCTGAACTGAAATTCACGAGACAAGTAAATGAAGGAGAACGTGTTATTGCTAAGGCTACCGTAGAAGGAAAAGCGAAAGGGTTAACACTTGTTCAAGTGCAAAGTTTTGTAGAGAATGAAATGGTGTTTACAGGCAATTTTCATATGTATCAATCCAACGAGCATAAAGGAGAACACTAAATGAAAATAGCAATAGATGCAATGGGAGGCGATCATGCTCCAAAAGCAGCCGTTTTGGGTGCCATGGAGGCGGTCTCCCAGATTGAAGCATTAGAAATTACGTTAATCGGTGATGAAGAACAAATTAATCAGTACCTAACAAATGCAACAAATATCCATGTCTTACATACCAAAGAAGTAATTACTTCAGAAGATGAGCCTGTGCGCGCTGTTCGCAGGAAAAAAAATGCTTCCCTTGTATTAATGGCTCACGAAGTTAAAGAGGGTAACGCAGATGCTTGTATCTCAGCAGGAAATACAGGAGCGTTAATGAGTGCTGGCCTATTTGTTGTGGGAAGAATTAACGGTATCGATCGTCCAGCTTTAAGTCCAACTTTACCAACGATTGATGGACAAGGTTTCCTACTGTTGGATGTCGGGGCAAACGTTGACGCAAAGCCTAACCACTTACTTCAATATGCAATAATGGGATCCATTTATGCTGAAAAGGTTAGGGGGATTAAACATCCAAGAATAGGCTTATTAAATGTTGGTACCGAGAATGGTAAAGGAAATGATCTTACCAAAAGAACTTTTCAGCTATTACAAGATGCCCCTCTCCATTTTGTCGGAAATGTAGAAGCAAGAGATGTCTTAGCAAATGTTGCGGATGTCGTCGTGACAGATGGTTTTACAGGAAATATAGCTTTAAAAACAATTGAAGGTACAGCTGAATCCATGTTTTCTATGATAAAGGACACATTTATGACATCAACGAAAACAAAGATTGCCGCAGGATTAATGAAAAACGATCTAAAAGCTCTGAAAGGTAAGTTGGACTACTCGGAGTATGGGGGTGCTGGCCTTTTTGGTCTGGCTGCTCCTGTAGTTAAAGCACACGGATCCTCTGATCAACGAGCTATCCTGAATGCAATTAAACAAACTTGTCATATGGTTAATAACCATATAACAGATACAATTAAGCAAACAGTGGAGACAATGGAATTGGATAAGGAGGATTAATCATGAAAAAAGTAGCTTTCATGTTTCCCGGACAAGGGTCTCAAGAAGTAGGAATGGGAAAAGAGTTATATGAAACATATCCAGATATGAAACAGCTATTTGAAGAGGCAGATCGTACGCTTAATACAGATTTAACCAAAATAATGTTTGAGGGGCCGAAGGAAAGATTAACAGAAACAGAGAATGCCCAACCTGCTTTACTTTTAATGAGTGTAGCACTCCACACACTTTTGTTAAAACATGAGGTACAACCAGTTATGACCGTTGGACATAGCTTAGGGGAATATAGTGCATTAGTAGCCGCAGGTGCTATCTCATTAGAAGAGGCACTTCCGTTAGTAGCAACACGTGGTAAGCTAATGGAACAAGCTTTCCCAAAAGGACAAGGGACAATGGCGGCTGTATTGGGATTAGATGTCGAAACTATTCAAGCAGGATTAGACGAAATAGATGATGAGATTGTAGATCTTGCAAATTTAAATTGTCCTGGACAAATCGTTATTTCTGGATCTGTTAAAGGAATAGAACAAGCTACAACTATACTAAAATCTAAAGGTGCAAAACGGGTCATGCCATTAAATGTTAGTGGGCCATTCCACTCTCGTCTAATGAAGGCTGCAAATGAATCATTCGCTAATTATTTAAATGAAGTGTCGATTAAAGATGCAACCATACCGGTATATGCAAATGTTTCAGCTTCACCTGTTCGCGAAAGTAATGAAATCAAGGATTTATTAATTAAGCAGCTTTATTCGCCAGTTCGTTTTGAAGAATCGATAATGAATATGATGGACCATGACATGGATGCATTTGTAGAAGTCGGAAATGGTAAAGTATTGAGTGGTTTGGTTAGGAAAATAAATAGAAGAACAAAAACATTTGCGGTCCAAGATACAGCGTCTTTAGAAGAATTCATAGCTTGGTATAGGGAGGATATTTAATGCTTAACGGGAAAAATGCGCTAGTAACAGGAGCTTCACGTGGTATTGGTCGTGCAATTGCATTAGAATTAGCAAAGCAAGGTGCAAATGTTGCCATTAATTATTCTGGGAATGAGGCGAAAGCCCAAGCAGTAGCTGAAGAAATTAAACAAATGGGAAGAGAAGCATTCATTGTACAGGCTGATGTTGCAAGTGAAACAAGTGTAAAAGATATGATGAAAGAAGTAGTATCTCAGTTTGGATCATTAGATATACTTGTTAATAATGCTGGAATTACGAGAGACAATTTATTAATGAGAATGAAAGAAACTGAATTTGATGAAGTTATAAATACCAACTTAAAAGGCGTATTTGTTTGTACAAAGGCTGTTACCAGACAAATGATGAAACAACGATCTGGGAAAATTGTGAATGTAGCTTCTATTGTAGGTATTAGCGGCAACCCTGGACAAGCAAATTATGTTGCTGCAAAAGCAGGAGTAATTGGGCTAACAAAAACAACTGCGAAAGAGCTAGCTTCCAGAAATATCCATGTTAATGCAGTTGCGCCTGGGTTTATTTCGACAGATATGACGGACGCTCTTACAGAAGAACAACATAATCAGATGTTGCAGATGATACCTTTGGAAAAACTAGGGGAACCAGAAGATGTTGCTAAAGTCGTCCGCTTCTTAGCAAGTGATGATGCTAATTATATTACCGGTCAAACGATTCATATCGATGGCGGCATGGTTATGTAATCATCCATTTACTAATTGAAAGGAGGTGAAATGCCGTGGCAGATGTATTTGATCGTGTAAAAGATATGATTGTTGATCGTCTTGATGTGGAAGAGTCAAAAGTAACTATGGAGGCATCTTTTAAAGATGATTTAGAGGCAGATTCATTAGACGTTGTTGAACTAGTAATGGAACTGGAAGACGAATTTGATATGGAAATTGCTGATGAAGAAGCTGAAAAAATAAATACAGTAGGAGATGCTGTTAACTACATAAATAACATTAAGGGTTAACAGTTGAAGAAAGTCTCGCATGAAGCGAGGCTTTCCGTATATTTTTAACAAATTGAGGTGCCGACATGAATATTGCTCAGTTAGAACAACAATTGGATATTCAGTTTCGAGATCATAATTTAATAACGCAGGCATTTACGCATTCATCCTATGTGAATGAGCATCGTGATGAAGGATATGCTGATAATGAGCGTCTGGAATTCTTAGGAGATGCTGTATTGGAACTAGGCGTTTCCCAATACTTATTCCGGGAGCATCCGCATATGCCAGAAGGAGAAATGACTAAATTACGCGCCTCTATTGTTTGTGAACCTTCGTTAGCAAGTTTTGCTAGAGGATTAGAATTGGGGCAGTTTATTCGTTTAGGGAAAGGTGAAGAACAAACAGGCGGCCGTGATCGCTCCGCTTTACTAGCAGATGTTTTTGAAGCTTTTCTAGGCGCCTTATATTTAGATAAAGGATTTAATGCGTCTTTACAATTTCTTGAAACGTTTGTTTTTCCTAAGATAATAAATGGTGCTTTTTCCCATGCGATGGATTACAAAAGTCAATTGCAAGAGTTAATTCAACAGGTGCGAAACCAGTCCGTGTCTTATAAGATTGTCGAGGAAAGAGGGCCTTCACACCATAAAGAGTTTGTTGCAAATGTATTTTTGAAGGACGAAGTATATGGTTCAGGTGTAGGCAGAACCAAAAAAGAAGCAGAACAGCGTGCCGCCAAAGCAGCGATAGATAAGTATAATGTTTAGAAAAAGGCTGTACCAAAATACAGCCTTTTTCTATGCATTATGATGATTGTTTCCGTACAGCTCTTAATTCTTCAATGAATGCTTGCGTTTCTTGTGCACTTAAATGGCCTTTTTGGTTAATCATATCATACATGAGCTTTAATTCATTATACTTGTTTAAGTCATAATCTTTTGGATCCATAATCGTGCGATTAACGACATCTAATCGTTCTGCAATCCCATCCAATAGTATTTTCAGATTTTCCTCTGTTGGTTGCTCTAAGTTCAATATTCCCCACTCCTTCCATATAAACTTGAGTATGTATAGCATCATCTCTTCTTTTGTTCCTATGTTTATGATAAAATAAATGCGGTAAAAAGCCAAATTGTATTATTTAATATTAATAAAGTATATTGTAATAGTTTAATGAGAATCTTCGTAAGTAAAATTGAAGATGTTCTTTAAGATAAATAGGAGAATGTAATATGTATTTAAAAAGGCTGGAAAGTGTAGGCTTTAAATCTTTTGCTAAACGGATAAATGTTGATTTTGTACCTGGTGTTACGGCAGTAGTAGGACCAAATGGCAGCGGGAAAAGCAATATAACGGATGCCATTCGGTGGGTGCTTGGAGAACAGTCAGCAAAATCCTTACGAGGATCGAAAATGGAAGACATTATTTTTCAGGGCAGCGATACACGAAAAGCATTGAATGTAGCAGAAGTTACATTGGTACTCGATAATCACGATCAACAACTTCCATTGGATTATGAGGAAGTAAGTGTTACGAGGCGTGTTTTTCGATCTGGTGAAAGTGAATTCTTTATTAATAATCAGGCTTGTCGATTAAAGGATATTGTAGATTTATTTATGGACTCTGGGCTCGGGAGAGAAGCATTCTCGATTATTAGTCAAGGAAAAGTTGAAGAAATATTAAGTTCCAAAGCCGAGGAACGAAGAACGATATTCGAAGAAGCTGCTGGGGTATTAAAATACAAACAAAGAAAAAAGAAATCGGAATATAAATTAGCAGAAACACAAGAAAACCTGAATCGTGTAGAAGATATTATTCATGAAATTGAACAACAAATTGAACCATTAAAAGCGCAGGCAGACACAGCCAGTAAATATTTGCAATTAAAAGATCAGTTAAAAGAAAAAGAGATAGCTTATTTGCTAGCTGAAATAGAAGTACTACATAAACAATGGGAAACCAAACGAAATGAATTAGAACAAGCAAAACAAAAAGAACAACATATAAAAGCATCCATTGAACAAAAAGAAACAGCCCAAGAAGAACGACGACAAATGATCGAGCAAATAGATGAAGCGATTGAAAAATTACAAGCAGATTTGTTAGCAGCTACGCAAACATTAGAAAAATACGAGGGAAAAAAACAGCTTTTTCTTGAAAAGAACAAGCATTTTGAAGAAAATAAAACAAAATTAGAGGCACAGAAAGACGATACTTCAGTTCGAATTGGAAAATTACATGATGAATTAATACAAGAAAAGAAGCATTTGGCTGAACTAGAACAGACGAAACAAGAAACAGCGGGTATAGTAAATCAATTAGATCAGAAACTCCAATTAGGTAAAGAAAACTTAGAAGAGAAAATAGAAGATTTAAAGTCGGAATACATTGAGTATCTAAATAAACAAGCAGTAAAACGGAATGAAAGACAATCGATCGAAGAGAGACTTCAACAACTGAATGGTAAAAAAGAAAAACAGGAAACGAAATTCGCTGATCTCGTTCAGGAAAGAGAAACACTTCAACAGCAATTGCAACAAATAAGCAAAGACTTACAAATACAAGAAGCCACTTCTTATGAAAAAGAAAACAAAGTAAAGGCATTAAAACAAACATTGGAAATGAAACGAAATGAGTTTCAAGATGCACAAACGAAATTATATCAAGGCTATCAATATGTAGAAAAAATAAAATCAAAAAGAGAAATGTTAGAAGAAATGAAAGAAGACTTTCAAGGGTTTTTCCATGGCGTTAAAGCTGTGTTAACGGCTCGAGAGAATGGTAAATTATCGGATATCTACGGAGCTGTCATTGAACTCATAGAGGTCCCCAAACCTTATATTACTGCAATTGAAACCGTGTTAGGCGGGCAAGCACAACATATCATCGTAAAAGATGATAAAGCTGCAAGAAAGTCAATCGGCTGGTTGAAACAAACCAATAGTGGTCGAGCAACGTTTCTTCCATTAAGTACGATTCAAGAACGATCTATACCAGAGAATACGATCCGTAACATAGAGGAACATGCGGGTTATATTGGTATCGCTGCGCAATTAATCGATACGACTAACCACTATCAAAAAGCAATTAATCATTTAATGGGGCATGTGATTATTGCTCAATCATTAAAGGATGCAAATGAAATTGCCAACATGGTGATGAGACGTTTCCGTATTGTTACATTGGAAGGAGATGTGGTTAATCCTGGAGGTTCAATGTCTGGTGGGGCACAAAAAAAGACCAACCAGTCATTGTTTACTCGAGAGAAAGATTTACAGGAAATGACCGAGAAGCTAACAGAATTCCAAGAAAAAATCTTGCGTTTTGAACAAAATCTTCGTGAGCAAAAACAAGCTGTTCAAGAGGTAGAACGTCAATTAACACTTGCTGAGTCGTCACAACAATCGGAGCAGCAGCATTTACAGGAATTGCAATCCCAACATCGTGAATTGGAAATGAAAATACAGACGATGAATGAAAACTTACAATTGTATGATCAAGATAAGCAGCAATTTGATGAAGACACTGTACAAATGAACAAAAGGCAAACAGCTATCGATCAAGAACTACAACAACTAACTGTCAATGCAAAAAATCTAGAGCAGGAGATCGAAACCTTAACGAAGCAGCAAACAGAGGTTAAAGAAAATAAAGAAAAACTTCAAGAAGAGATGCATCGTAATCAAATTCTCCTTGCAGAGCAAGATGAGCGAGTGAAGAGCCAACGAAATAAAACAAGTACGGTTCAAAAACAACTGACAGAATTACAGAATCAATACGATGCTTTCCAAGAAGAAATACAGCAGTTACTCGGTTTCCAAGAATCAAATGAAACCGAAGAAGAAATTGATGAAACGATTACAGTGCAAATGGATAACAAAGCGCAAATCACCAATGAAATCCAGGAGCAAAAAACAAAACGAGCAGAGCAATCGCAACAATTACAAGATAAAGACCATGATTTAAAGCAAGACACAAAGCAGTACGAAATAATCAGGCAAGATATTCAACAGAAAGAAGTCCAGTCAAATCGAATGGATGTCGAACTAGAGAATCTTCTATCGCATTTGCAAAATGAATATACGATCAGCTATGATAAAGCGAAGCAATCCTATGAAAAAGCTAAAAATAAAGAGGAAGCTCAAGCTATAGTAAATCAACTAAAACAACAAATTGAAGGTTTAGGTACTGTTAATTTAGGTGCAATTGATGAATATGAGCGAATTGCTGAACGTTACAACTTTTTAACGGAACAGCAAACAGATCTAGTAGAGGCAAAGCAAACATTATATACCGTAATTGCTGAAATGGATGAAGAGATGATCAAACGATTTGGGGAGACGTTTACCAAGATAAAAGACGAGTTTGCAATTGTATTTCAGCAGCTTTTTGGTGGTGGACATGCGGAATTAAAATTAACCGATCCTCAAAACTTATTAGACACAGGAGTCGACATCGTTGCACAGCCACCAGGAAAGAAACTACAGCATTTAGGATTATTGTCTGGTGGAGAAAGGGCACTAACTGCAATAGCACTACTTTTCGCGATTTTACGCGTTCGTCCAGTTCCATTTTGTGTCTTAGATGAAGTAGAAGCTGCTTTGGACGAAGCTAATGTAGTTCGATTCGCTAAGTATATTAAGTTATTTAGTCAAAATACCCAGTTTATCGTAATAACTCATCGTAAAGGAACAATGGAAGAAGCGGATGTACTATATGGTGTAACGATGCAAGAATCCGGTGTATCAAGGCTTGTGTCTGTGCGCTTAGAAGATACGGAAGAATTAGTAAATGCTTAAGGAGGCGGTTTTATGGGATTCATGGACAAATTAAAGAATAAATTCCAAAAAAGTGAAGAAGAAGTAGAAGAAGTATCAGCCAAATATAAAGATGGAATGAAAAAGTCACGCCAAACGTTTTCTGGGAAGATTAATGATTTAATCGCCCGTTATCGTAAAGTGGATGAGGAGTTTTTCGAGGAATTAGAAGAAGTTTTGATCTCTGCTGATACGGGTGTTGCCACTGTAATGGATTTAATTGACGAATTAAAAATGGAAGTAAAGCGCCAAAATATAAAGGATTCTGAACAAATGAAGGAAGTAATTTCAGAGAAGTTGGTTGAGATTTACTATGGAGATGAAGATCCTAAAACGGAAAAGCTTCAATTACAAACAGGTCAATTATCCATTATTTTAGTTGTTGGTGTGAACGGTGCTGGAAAAACTACATCAATCGGAAAGCTAGCTCATCAATTAAAAAGCGAAGGGAAACAAGTTATACTTGCAGCTGGTGATACGTTTAGAGCAGGTGCGATAGAACAACTGGATATTTGGGGAGAACGAGCAGGCGTCGATGTCATTAAGCAAACTGCGGGGAGCGATCCTGCTGCGGTGATCTATGACGGAATTAAAGCTGCTAAGTCTCGGAAGGCAGATGTATTAATTTGTGATACAGCAGGTAGGTTACAGAACAAAGTAAATTTAATGAATGAATTAGCGAAAGTAAAACGAGTTATTGAACGTGAGGTTCCCCAGGCACCTCACGAAGTATTATTGGTTTTAGATGCAACCACTGGTCAGAATGCACTAAATCAAGCAAAAACTTTTGCTGAAGCTACAGATGTTTCTGGTATTGTATTAACGAAATTAGACGGCACAGCAAAAGGTGGCATTGTCTTAGCCATTCGCAATGAATTACAAATACCGGTTAAGTTTGTAGGACTTGGAGAAGGTATGGAAGATTTACAGGAATTTGATGCACATGCATTTGTGTATGGATTATTTGCGGACATGTTAGAAGAGGATGAATGAGTCATTGCTTGACACGTAAACGTATCGTTCGTTATTATAATTGTAAAGGTAAATCACTTAACAAGGGGTGTGGATTATGCTAGAAAAAACAACACGTATGAATTATCTTTTTGATTTTTACCAGGCATTACTAACACCCAAACAGCGCAATTACATGGAAATGTATTACTTGGAAGATTATTCTCTAGGTGAAATATCAGAAGTGTTTCATGTATCCAGACAAGCTGTCTATGATAATATAAGACGAACGGAACATATGTTGGAAACATATGAAGAAAAGCTTTTACTGTACGATAAGTTTCAGCAGCGTCTACAAGTTATGGAAAGCTTAGAAGAATTAGTAAGGGATAAAGATAATCAGATACAACACCTTATTGATAAATTAAAAGAATTAGATTAGGGGGACACCTTCTATGGCATTTGAAGGCTTGGCCGACCGTTTGCAAAGTACAATCAAAAAAATTACTGGTAAAGGAAAAGTTTCTGAGCAAGATGTTAAAGAAATGACAAGGGAAGTACGTCTTGCCTTACTTGAAGCCGACGTAAACTATAAAGTAGTAAAAGATTTAATTAAAAGAATTAAAGAAAGAGCTGTTGGTCAGGAAGTAATGGATAGCCTGACACCAGGTCAGCAAGTAATTAAGGTAGTAAAAGATGAATTAACCATATTAATGGGTGGAGAACAAAGTAAAATTGCCGTCGCTGATCGAGGTCCAACGGTTATAATGATGACTGGTCTGCAAGGTGCTGGTAAAACGACAACTTCAGGTAAATTAGCTAATCTACTTCGTAAAAAGCATAATCGTTCGCCATTACTTGTTGCTTGTGATGTGTACCGGCCGGCTGCGATTAAACAATTAGAGACACTTGGTCAACAGCTTGATATGCCCGTATTTTCTATGGGAACCGAAGCTGATCCGGTGGATATTGCGACAAAAGCGATTGAAAAAGCAAAGGAAGAACATCATGATTATGTCATCATTGATACAGCAGGACGTTTGCATGTTGACAATGAATTAATGGAAGAATTACAAGATATTAAAGCAAAGGTCAACCCTGAAGAGATTTATCTAGTTGTTGATTCTATGACAGGACAAGATGCAGTGAATGTTGCTGAAAGCTTTAATGAGCAGCTGGATATTACTGGAGTTGTCTTAACCAAATTAGATGGTGATACACGTGGTGGTGCTGCTCTTTCAATTAAAGCTGTTACCGACAAGCCAATCAAATTTGCTGGTATGGGAGAGAAGTTGGATGAATTAGAAGCATTCCATCCGGATCGCATGGCCTCGCGTATCCTAGGTATGGGAGACGTACTTTCGTTAATAGAAAAAGCACAGACCAATGTAGATGAAAAGCAGGCAAAAGAATTAGAAGAAAAAATGCGTACGATGTCATTTACTTTTGATGACTTTTTAGAACAAATGGGACAAGTAAAAAACATGGGACCTTTAGAGGATCTAATGTCTATGATCCCTGGTGCAAATAAAATGAAGGGTCTAAAAAATGCCCAAATTGATGAAAAGCAAATTACGCATGTAGAAGCTATTATTCAATCAATGACTAAAAAAGAGCGTCAAGATCCAAGCTTAATGAACGCAAGTAGAAAAAAACGAATTGCAAAGGGTTCCGGAACTTCTGTATCACAAGTTAATCGGTTGTTAAAGCAATTTGATGAGATGAAGAAAATGATGAAGCAAATGACAAACATGCAAAAAGGAAAAAAAGGAAAGGGAATGAAATTTCCGTTTATGTAAGACTGTATTCGTTTAGATTGATGAAAACTTTTCTTGATAGACGGCGTTATAACATTGTAATGCAAAAACACTTTACAGACTTTTAGTTTTCTGCTAAAATCTAAAAATGTGTTAAATATTTATTTTGGAGGTGCAAGTACATGGCTGTTAAAATTCGTTTGAAACGTATGGGATCTAAAAGAAATCCATTTTATCGTATTGTTGTAGCTGATTCACGTTCTCCTCGTGATGGACGTTCTATTGAACAAATCGGAACTTATAATCCTGTTGTAAATCCAGTTGAAGTTAAAATAGATGAAGATAAAGCACTTGACTGGATGACAAAAGGTGCAAAACCTAGTGACACAGTTCGTAATCTATTCTCTAAAGAAGGCATCATGAAGAAATTCCACGAGCAAAAAAATCAAGTTGCAAAGTAGTGTGATATCATGAGAGCCCTTATTGAATCTATTATTACGTCACTTGTAGATCACCCTGAAGACATTAAAATTACAGAAACGGAAGAAAATGCTAAAATGGTTTATCATCTCTCCGTTCACCCTGATGATGTTGGTAAGGTGATTGGAAAAAATGGACGAATTGCTAAAGCAATCCGTACGGTTGTCTATGCAGCAAAAACAGATAGCAATAAGCGTGTTTATTTAGATATTATGTAAAGGGAAAGGGGGAAATCCTTTCCCTTTTTACACATTACCTGCAAATATATTGATGTTTTGTGAGAGCGAGGAATAATTGTGAAGATAATCAAAAAAGTCCTAATCAAGCAAATAATCACAGAGAAAAGTAAAGAGAAATTAAAAGCTAATTTTCATGATCATAAAATGCGACTTGAACAAGAGTGTCAACAGCTTCTGTTCGAACAAAGAAAATTACAAAATAAAGCAGGAATATCAAAACCAGAGGTTAATGAACGTTTTCAGCAAGAAATTAATAATCGTAAGGAAAAGATTAAGCTTGCTGATTTTAAAATGGAACAGTTGGACATGTTAGAATTGGGAAGCGAAATTACGGAAAAAGAAGTTGAAGCTCTTGTTGAGGTCTCTGAAGGTTCGCATTGGGAAGAAGTAATGGGAGAACGTGCTATCGTTATTAAAGATGGTATTGTCATTCGAATTGATGAATAGCAGGTGAGAATAATGACAGATAAAATGTTTACAGTAGGAAAAATAATTAATACACACGGAATTAAAGGGGAAGTCAAAGTACTGCGTATAACAGATTTCGAGGAACGATTTGAAATTGGAAATACCCTTTATATTATAAGAGCTAATGATGATCCTCTTACAGTGACCATTACTGGTCATCGCATGCATAAAGGATACGATCTTCTTCAATTTAAGGGGTTTACAGATATAAATGATGTTGTTGGATTTAAGGGATTAGAGTTAAAGATTACTGAGAAACAGTTAACCGAGCTAGGTGAGACTGAATTTTATTATCACCAAATAATTGGATGTAAGGTATATACCCAAGAAGATAAAGAAATTGGGACGATTAAAGAAATCCTTTCCCCAGGCGCTAATGATGTATGGGTGGTAGGAAGGCATTCACGAAAAGATGTGTACATTCCATACATTACAGATGTCGTGAAAGAAGTTGATGTTCAATCCCAAAAAGTAATGATTGAACCAATGGAAGGACTGTTGGATTGATGCATATTGACGTATTGACATTATTTCCCGAAATGTTTAATGGTGTGTTACAATCCTCCATTTTAAAAAAAGCACAAGATAAAGGCAGATTCACTTACCAATTAGTTAATTTTCGAGATTATACAGTAAATAAGCATCATAAAGTGGATGATTATCCCTACGGTGGTGGAGCTGGGATGGTTTTAACCCCACAGCCGGTATTTGATGCGGTTGATGCAATTATGAAAGGCAAAGAATCAAAACCAAGGGTTGTACTAATGTGTCCACAAGGTGAAACCTTCAATCAAAAGAAAGCGGAAGAATTGGCCAATGAAGAGCACCTAGTGTTTATTTGTGGTCATTATGAAGGATATGATGAGAGAATTCGAGAATATCTTGTTACAGATGAAATTTCAATTGGAGACTACGTCTTGACCGGCGGAGAATTAGGTGCGATGGTCGTAATGGATAGTGTCGTTCGGTTACTTCCTCAAGTATTAGGAAATGATACCTCAGCTCCTCAGGATTCATATTCAACCGGACTGTTGGAGCATCCCCATTATACAAGACCAGCAGATTTTCGAGGGATGAAAGTTCCGGAAGTTCTGTTATCAGGGAACCATGCTAAAATCGAAGAATGGCGGAAAAACCAGTCATTACAACGGACATATCAACGCCGAAATGATTTATTACATGATTATCCTTTAACAGAAAAAGAAAAACAACTTCTAAACGAATGGAATACAAATAAGTAGTTGAAGTCTATTATTTCATATGGTATATTAAATGTTGTGCTTAAAGTTTCGTCTTTAGGTACTATAAACGATGTTCCGCTGTCCCTTAGGAGATAAGAGCATTGGTTTGGAAGGAGTGAAGCAGAATGCAAAAAATTATTGAAAACATTACGAAGGATCAATTACGTACAGACCACCCTGATTTCCGCCCAGGAGATACAGTAAAAGTACACGTTAAAGTTGTAGAAGGTAGTCGTGAACGTATTCAGGTATTCGAAGGTGTCGTTATTAAACGTCAAAACGGTGGAATTAGTGAAACATTTACTGTAAGAAAGCTTTCTTATGGTGTAGGTGTAGAACGTACATTCCCAATGCATTCACCTCGTATTGATAAGATAGAAGTATCTCGTCGTGGTATTGTTCGTCGTGCGAAACTATACTACCTACGAAATCTTCGTGGTAAAGCAGCTCGTATTAAAGAACGTCGCTAGTCGAAAAACGCATGTATACGAGTAAGGTAAATTCTTTTAGAAAGGAGCTTGGCAAATGTGCACAAGCTCCTTTTTTGCACATGAATTTAATGGCAATAGTCTCATACACTAAATAAGTAGTATAAGTAATTATTTTGCCAACAAAGTTGGAGGGGGAAATATGCCAAAACGGAAAAAAGAAAGTAAGAATGAATGGTTGGACTGGTTAAAGGCTCTATTGATAGCTTTTGGTATAGCGTTTATTGTTCGCATGTTTTTCTTTGCCCCTATTGTCGTTGACGGACCATCCATGTTGCCAACTTTACATAATGGTGATCAATTAATTGTAAATAAATTTACGTATCATTTACATGAACCAGAACGTTTTGATGTGGTTGTTTTTCATGCGTCATCCAAAAAAGATTTTATTAAACGTGTGATCGGTCTGCCTGGTGAACATGTTGAAGTGAAAGATAATGTGTTGTACATTAATGGAGAAGAGGTAAAAGAACCATTCTTAAAGTCCAATGAAGGCAAGTCTCAGCCTTTTCAAATTCATACCGAAGATTTTACATTGGAAAATCTTCCAGGTGGATATCAAGAAATTCCAGCAGACCATGTTTTGGTATTAGGTGATAATCGTGGGAATTCAACAGATAGTCGAGTGATTGGCGTAATTCCAATGGATCAAATTGTTGGTAAGACTAGCTTACTGTACTGGCCGTTAGATAGAATGCAAATGATGGGAAAGTAGGTTAAATAATGACCATACAATGGTTTCCCGGGCATATGGCAAAAGCTCGGAGAGAAGTAGAAGAAAAATTAAAGCTTGTTGATTTTGTGATGGAGTTAGTTGATGCAAGGGTGCCTTTATCATCACAAAATCCAATGTTGCAACAAGTATTACAAAATAAACCAAAAATGATTGTTATGATGAAAAAGGATCTAGCAGATCCAGATATTACAAATCAGTGGATAAATTATTTTACAGAAAAACAAATTCCTGCTATCGCAATTAATGTTAATGATAAAACCGATATAAAGCAGGTTATCCAGCTAGCAAAGGCACAGGCCCAAGCAAAAATGGATAAATTACGTAATAAAGGAATACAACCACGGGCAGCTCGTGCCATGATTGTTGGTATACCAAATGTCGGTAAATCGACATTGATTAATCGATTAGCAAATAAAAAAATTGCTAAAACGGGGGATAAACCAGGTGTCACGAAGCAACAAATTTGGATTAAAGTTAAAAACGACTTTGAATTACTTGATACGCCTGGAATACTGTGGCCAAAATTCGAAGAGGAAATTGTTGGGTATCGACTTGCGGCGATAGGGACAATTAAAGATCAATTATTATCATTGCAGGATATTGTGGCTTATGTAATTACCTATTTGCAGAAGCATTATCCTGAAAATCTGGAAAACCGCTATGTCATTAATCGAAACATGGAAGATATGTGGGAAATATTTGTCCATATCGGCAAACAAAGAGGCGCTTTAGGGAGTGGTGGTAACGTAGATTTTGCAAAAGTTTCCGATATCGTAATGAGAGACTTACGGACTGGAAAACTAGGTAGAATTGCTTTGGAAACACCTGCAGAAGTATAATACCGTTCATAAACCATAAGGCATGCATCTATTGATGGATGTCTTGTTTCATGTAACGGGTAGTTTTTTGAAATTATAGTCCTTAACATTTATTGCTATATCACCGATACTAAATAGAGAGATGGTGTGATGATGAATAAACATTCAATATCTGTATTAAAACAATTATTTGAAGCTGGAGAATTAAGTGAAGAATTAATTGCTAACTTGCGTTCCGATGAACGAAAAGGTGTTCAACAATTAATAGCGAGTTATGAAAAGAAACAGCAAAAAAACAAGGAATTGCAGGAGAAATTTTTACAAATGTCAAGTTATGAACAAAATTGTTTTGCAAAAGGAATGGAATATATTGCTGGAGTTGATGAAGCTGGCAGAGGTCCTTTAGCTGGGCCAGTAGTTGCTGCTTCAGTGATATTACCTGCGAATTTTGAACTGCTTGGTCTTAATGATTCAAAGCAGTTAACGGAATCCGCTCGAAATCGGTTTTACCAAACAATTAAAGAAAATGCGATAAGTTACGGTATATCTATTGTAAATAGTGAAACAATCGATCAAGTGAATATATATGAAGCTGCAAAGCTAGCAATGAGGGATGCAATTAAGCAACTGCGTCCATCCCCAGAGCATGTATTAATTGATGCTGTTGAGTTGGACAAGCTTTCATGCCCATCTGAATCCATCATTAAAGGAGATGCAAAAAGTATTTCCATTGCAGCTGCAAGTATCCTAGCAAAAGTAACCCGAGATCATTATATGAAAGCATTACATAGTGAATACCCCATGTATGATTTTGCTTCTAATATGGGGTATGGTACCAAACAACATATGGAAAATATAAAGAAATACGGGGTTTGTCCTTATCACAGGCGTTCATTTGCACCAGTTAAACATGTTGTCTCTTAATCGTAAAGGAGGAAGGGCTCTGTGCATGTATCTAGCCTTCATCGTCAATTTATATCCAATCCCGCTTTGTTGACGAAGCCTTTAAAACCAGGGCAAATTGTGCAAGGGAAAATTACTACCATATATCCAGATAATCAAGCACAGATTCAACTAGGTAATCAGCGCATCATTGCTCAATTACAAGCCTCCCTAAAGCTTGGCGGCAATTATCATTTTCAAGTCCAAAGCATGGATGAAATTTTGGTGTTAAAGGTTTTAGGAGAATATAATAATTCACAATCAAAACGAAGTTTTCCATTGTTAGATCAAGTAGGATTGAAAGCATCTAAGTATGCTGTATTGCTGATGGAGCAATTAATACGGGACCATATCCCTTTTGACAAAAACCAATTAAAGCAAGCATTTGAGTTATTGTCAAAACGCAAAGATAAAGGACAGGCAATCCTAACACTCAAAGAGATGATACGATTTCAGTTTCCAATTACTTCAGCAGTGTTCAAGGCTTTGCATGCGAAGCGAACGATTTCATTGACGCGACAGATGCAAGGGCTATTGGACTTTATCCAAAAACAAGAAGAACAGCACGCTCCGTTGCTAGAAAAACAATTGATGCAATTGCTCCGACCTTCTGCTAATACAAATCTTGTTGTACAACAGTTTTTAAGTCGAGCTTTAGCAAAGCAACCAAACGTACATGTATTGTTACAGCATATAGGATTTACAAACAATGAGCGTTTGAATAGGAGTAATTTAATTTCTAACTTATATGGATTAATTATAGATAAAGGTTTAAACATAGATAAAGCAGCATCCATTCTAAATAACTGGGAAAAGCAACTTATACTTTCTAAGAATAATCCATCTGTTTTCACCAAAGGAGAATGGCAACAATTCAAGCAACAAGTTATGGAGTCATTTCCACAACTGCAAAACATCAACTCTACAGGTGATATTGCTGAAGGGCGGGTTTTAGATACTTTAAGGTTGTTGCAAAAGCAAGATGTATATTCAGAATTAAAAGATGTCTTGCTACTGATTCAAAGACCAAATCATTTGCCATTTCCAAAGGAACAATTCTTATCTTTATTAAACCAGTACTTACATGTATCTGGGATGGATTATGAACATGGCTTAGTTAATAATAAGCTGCAAGAAGCAAGCATCAAAGGAAACTTGCTATCCCTGTTGCGTAACAGCGAAGGTATATTTCATGAGCGTATACAGCAAATACTCCATGGAATAAATGGCATACAAGTACAATCCGTAATGGAGTTAGAAAGTAGTTTCTTGCAATCCCATTTAATCGTTCCCGGAAGTAAATTAGGGTTCAAAAATGATATAGAACTAAACATAGAGGGGAGAAAAACGAAACAGGGTAAGATTGACCCTGATCATTGTCGAATACTATTTGTTCTCGATCTCATGCAGATGAAGGAAACGATGATTGAAATGCATATTCAAAATCGACATATTGCAATCACGGTATTTAATAATCATAAAAAACTGCATGAACTTTCAAAATCTCTCCAACCGTTATTAAAAACCGGATTACAACAGATGAAGTATACGCTAACTTCTATTTCATTTAAACCTATTGAAAATGCCGAAGACAACAAGCAATCATTAGATAGGCAGGTTTACCATACTCAAGGAGTGGATTACAAAGTATGACTGGCAAATATAGCAAGGCAGCAGCTCTTCGATACGATGAAACGAAACAAGCAGCTCCAGTTGTTTCAGCAGTAGGTAAAGGGTGGGTAGCAGACGACATCATAGAAAAGGCAAAAGAATATAATGTCCCTGTATTAGAAGATGCTACGTTAGTAGAATTAGTAGCACAGCTGAATATTAATGAATCAATTCCTGAGGAATTATACGAGGCCGTAGCAGAAGTATTTGCCTTTATTTATCGAATGGATCAACAGCTAGAGCAGTAAATACTAATAGGAGGTACAATATTCGACATAACATTGACAATAAATTTCGGTAATTCTTGTGAAATTTATTGTTTTTTTATACAATGGAAATGCAGTGAAATTTGATGGGAGGATTAAGGATGAACATTCATGAGTATCAAGGCAAAGATATTTTGCGAAAATATGGTGTTAATGTTCCTAATGGATATGTTGCATATACGGTTGACGAAGCTGTAGAAGCTGCAAAAAAATTAGGAAGTGACGTCACAGTAGTAAAAGCACAAATTCATGCTGGTGGACGTGGTAAAGCCGGTGGGGTAAAAATCGCAAAAAATTTAAATGATGTGCGTACATATGCAAATGAAATACTAGGTAAAACATTGGTAACACATCAAACTGGACCAGAAGGAAAAGAAGTGAAACGCCTTTTAATTGAAGAAGGCTGCGATATTAAAAAGGAATACTATGTTGGGGTTGTACTTGATCGCGCAACTTCTCGTGTTGTTATGATGGCATCAGAAGAAGGCGGAACAGAAATTGAAGAAGTTGCAGCAGCAACTCCAGAGAAAATATTCAAAGAAGTAATTGACCCAGTTGTTGGATTATCAGGCTATCAAGCTCGTAGACTTGCATTCAATATTAATATTCCAGATGAATTAATTGGTAAAGCTGTCAAGTTTATGACAAGCTTATACAATGCTTTTGTTGATAAAGATTGTTCAATTGCAGAGATCAATCCATTAGTGACAACAGGAGATGGAGAAGTACTAGCTCTAGACTCGAAATTAAATTTTGATGATAACGCTTTATTCCGTCAAAAGGATGTGGTTGATTTACGTGATCTAGACGAAGAAGATGAAAAAGAAATCGAAGCTTCCAAATATGATTTAAGTTATATTCCGCTAGATGGAAACATCGGCTGCATGGTAAATGGAGCTGGTTTAGCTATGTCTACCATGGATATTATTAAACATTATGGTGGCGATCCAGCAAACTTCCTAGATGTTGGTGGCGGTGCAACAGCAGAAAAAGTAACGGCAGCATTTAAAATCATTCTTTCAGATACCCATGTCAAAGGAATTTTTGTGAATATTTTTGGTGGTATTATGAAATGTGATGTTATTGCTGAAGGTGTCGTAGAAGCTACGAAACAAGTTGGACTTGAAATTCCATTAGTCGTACGTCTTGAAGGTACGAATGTTTCAAAAGGGAAGCAAATTCTTGAGGAGTCTGGATTAAATATTACATCAGCGAATTCAATGGCTGATGGAGCAGAAAAAATTGTCTCCATGGTGAAGTAATAAATAGAATACGATTGACGTTATTATCAGATCTTGCGGAAAGGACGGACGAAGATGAGTGTATATATTAATAAAGATACAAAAGTAATTGTCCAAGGGATTACTGGTGGTACTGCAAAATTTCACACCAAACAAATGCTTGATTATGGCACGAAAATTGTTGGTGGTGTTACTCCAAAAAAAGGTGGTACTGAGGTAGAAGGTGTCCCTGTATTTAATACTGTACAGGATGCAATTGACGAAACTGGTGCTACAGCTTCGGTTATATATGTACCAGCCCCATTTGCTGCGGATGCTATCTTAGAAGCTGTGGATGCAGAACTTGATTTAGTAATTTGTATTACTGAGCATATTCCCGTAATGGACATGGTAAAAGTGAAACGTTATATGGAAGGGAAAAAGACACGTTTAGTTGGACCGAATTGCCCAGGAGTAATTACTGCTGATGAAAGTAAAATTGGTATCATGCCAGGCTATATTCATAAAAAAGGTCATATAGGTGTTGTTTCTCGTTCAGGAACATTAACTTATGAAGCTGTTCATCAGCTATCTGAGGAAGGATACGGACAGTCTACTGCCGTTGGTATTGGTGGGGACCCAGTAAATGGTACGAACTTTATTGATGTACTAGATGCGTTCAACCAAGACCCAGAAACATATGCTGTAATTATGATCGGTGAAATTGGTGGAACAGCGGAAGAAGAAGCTGCTGAATGGGTAAAAGCAAATATGAAAAAACCAGTTGTCGGATTTATCGGTGGTGCTACTGCTCCTCCAGGAAAACGTATGGGTCATGCTGGTGCCATTATTTCAGGTGGAAAAGGTACTGCTGACGAAAAGATTCGTATCATGACAGAATGTGGCATTAAAGTAGCAGAAACGCCTTCTGTAATGGGCGAAACGATGATTAAAGCTCTTGAAGAAAATGGCATTAAAGAAAAGTGTAAAACACATTAAGAAAACATTAGGGAACTCAATCAAGGTTGGGTTCCCTCTATACTATTGGAAAAGGAAGTGTCAAATTGAATGATCAACAAATTCGACTTCTTCATCTGAGCAGATGTCGAGGTGTCTCGCGAGCGTGGTTACGCAAATGGTGGGATGATCTCTGTTTAACAGAGTTATATCACCTAACACCTCAACAAATTTGCCATGATTTTCAAATGCCTTTAAAGAACGCTATTGTGCTTCAAAATGATCTACATCACTATCCCCTCTTACGTCAAATTGAAAAAGATATAGCCAATTATCAGGTAATTACAATACTTGACGATAATTATCCCCCTATGTTAAAAGCTATTAAAGATGCACCACTTGTGTTATACGCATCCGGAAATCTCTCATTAATAAATCAGCTTCCGTTATTAAGTGTAATCGGTACGAGACTGCCATCAGGTGAAGCAATGAAGAAGGTAATTAAAATATTACATCCCTTACTGCTACAAGAATGGGTGATTGTCAGTGGAATGGCCAAAGGAATAGACAGTTATGCACATGAGGTTACTTTGAATAAAAATGGGTATACAATAGCTGTATTAGGTGGTGGATTTCATCATATTTACCCAAAGGAGAACACAAGTTTATTTCAACAAATTAGTAATCGTGGATTAGTTCTTTCTGAATACGCCCCTGAATCCCCTCCTGCAAAATACCATTTTCTTGAAAGAAATCGAATCATAAGTGGCTTGAGTTTTGGCACATTAGTGATTGAGGCTAAAGAAAAGAGTGGGACATTGATTACGGTTGAGCAGGCATTAGATCAAGGAAGAGAAGTTTTTGCCGTCCCAGGTTCTCCATTAAGCTTACAATCCACAGGCTGTCACAAAATGATTCAAGATGGTGCGAAACTAGTAACGAAAGCACAAGATATTTATGAAGAATGGGAAACGATGAAACATGCATACGTATAACCGTAATGATGATGAAAGGATAAAAAATAAAATATATTCTAATGAACCCTTAAAATCCTTTGACAACAATGGATTTAGAAAAGGAAAATCTTTACAAATTTGCGTTACTTTTATATGTGTATGTTTGACAAATGTACTGTATATATTTAATATTAGTGAAGATTTCTAAATTTTTTCGATTGAATGGGTTTGCATATAAAATAGTTATATTGTAGAAACAATCCAGTAATAAATGAAATAAGATTATACTATCACCTTATAGTTCTATGTGATAGTTCATGGTTTTCTATTGATAACCTCATTTTGGGAGGAAATGTTATGTCAGATTATCTAGTAATCGTCGAATCACCTGCAAAAGCAAAGACGATTGAACGTTATTTAGGAAAAAAATATAAAGTGAAAGCTTCAATGGGACATGTCCGTGACTTACCAAAAAGTCAAACGGGCATTGATACAGAAAATGGTTATGCTCCTAAGTATATTACGATACGTGGTAAAGGCGATGTTGTAAAAGAATTAAAATCAGCAGCAAAGAAAGCAAAAAAAGTATACCTTGCAGCCGACCCTGATAGAGAAGGTGAAGCGATTGCGTGGCATCTTGCTCATATTTTGAATATTGATGGGGAATCTGAATGCCGTGTAGTATTTAATGAGATTACCAAGGATGCTATCAAGAATTCGTTTAAACATCCACGTTCGATTGACATGGACCTTGTCGATGCGCAACAAGCCAGAAGAATCTTGGATCGTTTAGTCGGATATAATATTAGTCCTTTACTATGGAAGAAAATAAAAAAAGGGCTTAGTGCTGGAAGGGTTCAATCTGTAGCAGTAAAACTAATCATTGATAGAGAGAAAGAGATAGAGAACTTTAAACCAGAAGAGTATTGGTCCATTGAAGGACAATTTCAAAAAGACAAAGATGCTTTTGAAGGATCTTTTTACGGCGTAGATGGGAAAAAGAAAGAATTGAAAACAGAAGCGGATGTTCAAGAAATACTTCAATTAATAAAAGGGAAGACATTCTCTGTTAATAAAGTGAACAAGAAGGAACGTCGGCGTAATCCAGCGCAGCCTTTTACTACTTCATCCTTGCAACAAGAAGCAGCTAGAAAGTTAAATTTTAAAGCGAAAAAAACGATGATGGTTGCGCAGCAATTATATGAAGGAATAGATTTGGGCAAAAAAGCAGGAGGAATTAATGGTTTAATTACGTACATGCGTACGGATTCAACACGTGTATCTGATGCAGCAAAAGATGAAGCAAAAACATATATTAATGAACAATATGGAAAGGAATTCCTTGGTGTAAATAAGAAACAGAAAAAATCAGAGGGGGCGCAAGACGCGCATGAAGCAGTTCGTCCCACTTCGGTTGCCAGAGATCCAAAATCGCTAAAAGCTAGTTTATCCAGAGATCAGTTTCGTCTTTATAAGTTAATCTGGGAACGTTTCTTAGCAAGTCAAATGGCACCAGCAATCATGGATACAATGACCGTGCACTTATTAAATAATCATGTTGAATTTAGAGCAACTGGGTCAAAAGTAAAATTCAAAGGGTTTATGAAAGTTTATATAGAAGGTACGGATGATAAGAAAAAAGAAGAGAATAAATTTCTCCCTGCTTTATCTGAAGGGATGGAAGTGGAAGCGAAGGAAATTAAGCCGAATCAACATTTCACACAGCCTCCTCCAAGATATACCGAAGCTAGACTTGTACGAACAATGGAAGAATTAAGCATTGGTAGACCGTCTACGTATGCACCTACTTTAGATACAATACAACGACGAGGTTATGTAAGTATTGATAATAAACGGTTTAGCCCAACAGAACTTGGTACCATCGTCACAGAAGTGATGGAAGAATTTTTTCCAAAGATCATCGATGTCGATTTCACTGCAAAAATGGAAGGTGATTTAGATGCTGTTGAAGAAGGGAAAACCGAATGGTTCATCATTATTGATCAATTTTATAAAGAATTTGAGAAACGATTAAAAAAAGCAGAAGAGGAAATGGAAAAAATAGAGATAAAAGATGAACCGGCAGGAATTGAATGTGAAAATTGCGGCCATGAAATGGTATATAAGATGGGACGATACGGGAAATTCCTTGCCTGTTCTAATTTTCCTGAATGCAGAAACACCAAGCCGATTCTCAAAGAAATTGGTGTAAAATGTCCGAAGTGTAAAGAAGGAAATGTAGTAGAAAGGAAATCAAAGAAACGCCGCGTATTCTACGGTTGCGATCGATTTCCAGAATGTGATTTTATATCATGGGATAAACCAATAGCTCGTCCTTGTCCAAAATGTGACTCCATGCTTGTAGAGAAAAAAGCTAAAAAAGGTACACAGATTCAATGCACAAATTGTGAGTATAAAGAAGAAGCTCAAACTTAACTGCTCGTACTACACGAGCAGTTTTCTTTTTGCAAAAATATACACATTCATTTCAAAAGTTTGAGTTTAATTAAAAAAGGATACATAGCTAATAAGGGAGGCGCTAAACATGGCGGATAAAAAACATTATTTTATAACTGTAGATACCCAAGATATTCGAGAGTTCTCCGTGCCTGGAAGTGGTGTAGAATATGAAATCATTGCAGATACAAGTGATATTGAAGAAATGAAAAAGTTATTTATGAATAAGGATAAATACGCTGTTAATGCTGTTGAGTATTTAGCGAAGCCTTTTGATGAATGGGGAGCAGATGACGAACGTGATGGGTATAGTGAATATTTAGTGAAAATTTATCAAGAATTATACCGTTTAGGGACAATTGAAACGAAAGCAAAAATAGATGAGTTAGGCATTTTAAAGTAGCAAAATAGAGGGAGTAGACGGATTCGGTAAGGTGTAGAAAATTTCTTTTTTTCATTATAGATGTAAATTGTTGACTTACTATCTCGAAACAGATATAATTACGCATTGGTAAGGATAATTACTTGACAGTAAGAAAATGGAAGTATGTCAAAATAAATTCATCAAGCATGTTAGTAAATAGCTTGGGGTGACATCAATTCAGAATTTTGTTACAATTTAGTTAAGTTTATTGCTTATCACTATTTTCTATGTTATGATTTATTCGCTGCTTAACGGGGTGAAATTTTGAATAATTACATGAATTATTGGCAATCCTTTAAGGAGTATTTGCAAATAGAAAAAAATGCTTCGCCTTATACTGTTAAATATTATCTGAATGATCTGGAAATATTTTTCGATTTCCTGAATTCAGAAGGTATAGCTGATTTAAAAGATGTAGACCAAAGGGTTGTTCGTTTATTCCTTAATCTATTGTATGACAGGAGGTTAAGTAGAAGATCCGTTTCAAGAAAAATATCAACGCTTCGTACTTTCTTTAAATATCTAGAAAGGGAAAACCTAAGCGCAGGTAACCCATTTGTGCATATTCATTTACCGAAGACAGATACGGCAATACCGGGTTTCCTATATAAAGAAGAGTTGAAGAAATTATTTGAAGTCAGTGATCTTACTAAACCACTAGGTCAACGCGACCAAGCAATTTTAGAGCTTCTGTATGCTACAGGAATGCGAGTAAGCGAATGTCAACAGTTAACCATAGACAACATTGATTTTTTTATAGGCACCGTATTTGTTAAAGGTAAAGGCAGAAAGGAACGCTATATTCCTTATGGTAAGTTTGCCGAAATTGCCCTGGAAACATACATACAGGATGGTAGAAAAGCGTTACTGTCGAAATCAAACCAAGCAACGAATGCTGTCTTCCTGAATCATCGTGGTACGCCTATTACTACTAGAGGTATTCGCAATTTGTTGAATAAAATGGTAGAAAAGGCGGCTCTTACTGTGCATGTACATCCGCATAAATTACGCCATACATTTGCTACACATCTCTTGAATGAGGGAGCCGATCTCCGAAGCGTTCAGGAATTACTAGGTCATGAAAATTTGTCTACTACACAAATCTATACCCACGTAACAAAGGATCATTTGCGCAGCGTATATATGAAAAGTCACCCAAGAGCAAATGATTAATTTATGGAGCGAAAGAGGTGAGAGGTGTGACCAATGAAATGCATGCCACCACAATTTTTGCCATAAGGCATAACGATCAATGTGCAATGAGTGGTGACGGTCAAGTAACGTTAGGAAATGCAGTTGTTATGAAACATAAAGCTAAAAAAGTCCGTACTTTATATAAAGGGCAGGTGCTAGCAGGCTTTGCCGGTTCTGTAGCAGATGCATTTACGTTATTTGAAAAATTCGAAGGTAAATTAGAGGCATTTAATGGAAACCTTCCTCGAGCAGCGGTTGAACTTGCAAAGGAATGGCGAAGTGATAAGGTATTAAGAAAACTAGAAGCAATGCTCATTGTAATGAACAAAGACAATATGTTTTTAGTTTCAGGTACAGGAGAAGTAATTGAACCGGATGACGGGATATTAGCGATTGGGTCTGGTGGGAATTATGCACTTAGTGCTGGTAGAGCGCTAGCTAGATATTCTAGTCAAATGACAGCAAAAGAGATAGCTCAATCAGCATTAGAAATTGCGGGAGAAATCTGTGTGTATACGAATGATCATATCACACTTGAGGTGCTTGATTAAAAGGAGGCCTTTTGGCATATGGGTATTGATTACACACCGAAGCAAATTGTTGGACAGTTAGATAAGTATATTATTGGACAGAACAGCGCGAAGCGTTCCGTAGCTGTAGCTTTACGAAATAGATATCGAAGAATGCAGTTAGAAGAGTCTTTAAAAGATGAAATTGTTCCCAAGAATATCTTAATGATTGGTCCGACGGGTGTTGGTAAAACAGAAATAGCAAGAAGGTTGGCGAAACTAGTTGGAGCCCCTTTTGTTAAGGTGGAAGCTACCAAATTTACCGAAGTAGGTTATGTTGGTCGCGATGTTGAATCAATGGTAAGAGATTTAGTAGAAATGGCTTTGCGTATGGTAAAAGAAGAAAAAATGAAAGAAGTTATGGGCAAAGCTGAAAAAGAAGCGAACAAGAAATTAGTTAAACTGTTGGTCCCACAAGCGAAAAAAGACAATAATGCAAGAAATCCTTTTGAAATGTTATTTCCATCACAGTCTAATGATGAAAGTGATGAAGAAAACGAACCTAAAGAAGAAGAAATTCGTAATAAGCGGCAGCGAACCGAACACCAATTAGCATTAGGGGAGCTGGAGGATCATATCGTAACCATTGAAATCGAAGAACAAAGTCCTTCGATGTTCGATATGCTTCAAGGCTCAGGAATGGAACAAATGGGCATGAATATGCAGGATGCATTTAGTCAGTTTATGCCAAAGAAGAAAAAGAAAAGAAAATTACCAGTATCAGAAGCCAGGAAGGTTTTAACACAACAAGAAGCTAGTAAGCTTGTTGATATGGAAGAAGCTGCACAGGAAGCCATTCAGCGTGCAGAGCAGTCAGGTATATTATTTATTGATGAAATAGATAAAGTTGCTGGCAAACAAGAAAACAGTGCAAATGTTTCTCGCGAAGGTGTGCAGCGTGATATCCTTCCTATCATTGAAGGTTCAACAGTTGTAACCAAGCATGGTGCTGTGAAAACAGACCATATGTTATTTATAGCAGCTGGGGCTTTTCACATGTCTAAGCCCTCTGATTTGATTCCTGAGCTTCAAGGAAGATTTCCAATACGGGTAGAACTTGACAAACTTTCAACCGAAGATTTCAAGCGCATTCTGAAGGAACCTTCAAATGCATTAATTAAACAATATAAAGCTTTATTGAAAACGGAAGGTATAAATGTTACGTTTACAGACGATGCTGTAGATAGATTAGCCGAAATTGCTTATGAAGTAAACCAAGAAATGGATAACATTGGTGCAAGAAGGCTTCATACAATTTTAGAAAAACTATTGGAAGATCTATCATTTGAAGCACCTGAAGTAAATATGGATACAATTGACATAACTCCAGCTTATGTTGACGAAAAATTAAGTACTATCGCTAAAAATAAAGATTTAAGCCAATATATATTATAATTACAAAGATCGAATGGAGGATCCTTATGGAACTATTAAATCGTGCAAGAAAAATTAATGCTATGTTGCAAAAATCTACCGGAAAGTCAGTTGATTTTAATGATATGTCTGCTTCGCTAAGGGAAGTAATTAAGGGGAATGTTTATATTCTTAGCAGACGCGGTAAACTATTAGGGTTTGCAATTAATCAAGAGATCGAAAATGAGCGAATGAAATCAATGCTAGAAGACCGTCAGTTCCCTCAAGAATATACAGAAGGATTATACAATATTCATGAGACGACAGCGAACCTTGATATTGACAGTCCTCAAACTGTATTCCCTGTAGAAAACCGTGAGTTATTTAAATCTGGTTTAACGACGATTGTTCCAATAATCGGTGGCGGGGAAAGATTAGGCACACTAGTGCTTGGACGTCTCACAGAAAGTTTCAGTGAAGATGATTTACTACTAGCAGAATATGGTGCAACGGTAGTTGGTATGGAAATTCTTCATGAAAAGACGGAAGAAATTGAAATGGAAGCTAGAAGCAAAGCTGTTGTACAAATGGCAATTAGCTCCTTGTCATACAGTGAACTAGAAGCAATTGACCATATTTTTGAAGAATTGAATGGCAATGAAGGATTACTAGTGGCAAGTAAAATCGCTGATCGTGTTGGTATCACAAGATCAGTTATCGTAAATGCATTAAGAAAACTGGAAAGCGCAGGAGTAATTGAGTCTCGTTCTTTAGGTATGAAAGGTACGTACATTAAAGTACTTAACAACAATTTCCTAGTAGAATTAGAAAAATTACGTTCAAGATAAGTTGTAAAATTACATTTAATTTTAGCCAGAGCATAGAATGCTCTGGCTTTTTTGTCGTTCATAATTTTAGTGTCGAATTTATGAATATTTCAGGACTTTTTATATAAGGGATTTCTGTTACATATGAACTAGCAAACAAAAAGAAAATCAATTTTTCTTTCGTTTTTAACATAAAAAAGGCAATTTCACTTACACTTTAAAAGTGAATATTTAATGATTAGTAAAAAAAGGTAGATAAATAGTAAATATTACCTATTATAAATTAACCATATTTTGTTCTTTCTGAGGAAAATGTCGAAAAGTAATAGACTTTGTTAAATATATGACTTAAACTGTTCGTAGATAATTGATTTTTTTTGGCTGTTGTTAACAATTTGAAACAGGTACATTTTGGGAGGTTATGTTATGAGTTTATTTAGTGGAACAATACATACACTAGAAAATTCGTTAAATTACGCTACAGCAAAGAATCGAGTGATTGCACAGAATCTTGCAAACATCGATACGCCTAATTACAAAGCAAAAGATGTAGCATTCAAGAAAGTTTTGTCGGATGCATTAGATTCACCATTGCAAGCAAGACAAACAAATTCAAAGCACATACCGTTTAACCAAGAATCTACTAGCGTATACCAAACAGTTACTAATTCTGCTACATCTTATAACCATAATGGCAATAGCGTTGATGTAGATAAAGAAATGTCGGAGCTTGCTGAGAATCAAATTTATTACCAGGCGTTAACCGATCGGATTAATGGGAAATTTAATAGTTTACAAACAGCGTTAAGAGGAGGAAGCTAAGATGTCCATATTCCACGCACTCGAATCTAGTGCAAGCGCACTAACTGCTCAAAGACTACGAATGGATGTCATTTCCTCGAATATTGCTAATGCTCAATCTACGAGAGCAACGGTAAATGAAAATGGGGATTATGAACCATATCGAAGAAAAATGGTTACAATGCAGTCTGAATCAACCAACTTTAAGTCTTTGTTAAACCGTGCGAAGAATTCTGGACAGCCAGGAGGAGTAAAGGTAACAGATATAACGGAAGACGAGACGCCGTTTAAATTCGTTTATAATCCTTCACATCCAGATGCGAACGAGAATGGATACGTTCAATTACCAAATGTCGAGCCTTTAAAAGAAATGGTAGATTTAATGAGTGCCACAAGATCGTATGAAGCGAATATTACGGCATTAAATGCGAGTAAATCAATGTTAATGAAGGCGTTGGAAATAGGAAAATAATCGAAAGGAGTATTCGTAATGATTCAGTCTATTAATAATCAAATACCGCAGCAAGCAGTACATAATAATGGGTTAGAAGCTCAGGCAACGGTGGGAGAAGCACAAGCTAATTTTGCGTCTATGTTGAAAAAGGCCATTGATGGAGTGAACCAAACACAAGTCGCCTCTGACCAGCAAACAAAAGCTTTAGCTAATGGCAGTGTAGACGATTTACATAATGTGATGATAGCAGCACAAAAATCTAGTATAACATTAGAAGCGACCGTACAAATCCAGAAGAAGGTAGTAGATGCCTATAAAGAAATGATGAGCATGCAAGTTTAGTTGTTCACAAACAGTCAGAAAGGGTATTTACACTTAGCACGTTAGTGGGGGAAGTCATGAACGAGAAAATAAAAAAATTCAAAAACACTACTACGGCTTTCTGGACCGATCGTACCAAAAGTCAGAAGCGGATTTTTATAGGAACTATGATCATTATTGTACTACTTATTACGGCAATTTTATTATTTGCCTTTCATTCTAAGTTCGTACCGTTATACAACAACTTATCCGTTCAAGAAGCAGGGCAGATTAAAGCGGAATTAGATACACGAGGTGTTCCTTATGAATTACAAGAGAATGGAACAACAATACTGGTTCCTGATGAACAAGTAGATAGCTTGCTAGTTGATTTAGCAGGTCAAGGGATCCCTAATAGCGGCAATATTGATTATTCATTCTTTAGTGAGAATGCTTCATGGGGTGTTACCGAGAATGAATTTAATGTGATGAAGCTGGATGCAATGCAAACAGAATTAGCAAATTTAATGAAGGGAATTGACGGTATAAATGATGCTCAAGTGATGATCAATATGCCAGAGGAAGCGGTTTTTGTTAATGATACACAACAAAATGCAAGTGCTTCGATTGTATTGAATACAAAGCCTGGTTATCAATTTCAAGAAGGGCAAATTAATGGTTTGTATCATATGGTATCCAAAGCAGTACCAAATTTACCAATAGAAAATATAGCGATAACAAATCAATATTTTGAGAGTTTTGAACCTGGTAACACGACTGGAAATGTACAAGACACTTATACATATCAACAGCAGGTTAAGCAAGATATTGAGCAGGATATTCAAAAACGTCTACAACAAATGTTAGGTGCCATGGTGGGACTAGAAAATGTGATCGTGTCGGTTACTTCTGATATTGATTTTACGCAAGAGAATCGTACAGAAGAAATTGTCGATCCTGTAGATTTAGAAAATATGGAAGGTCTTCCTGTAAGTATTGAAACCATCCAAGAAACATATACAGGTGACGGTGCGGCTGCAGCTGGGTCACCTGCTGATGAAGGAGATATTCAGACTTTTCAAGGTACAGACGAAGGGGATAATGGCGAGTATGAGATGGTGAAAGAGACGATCAACAATGAGTTCAATCGAATTCGAAAGAATATTGTTGAGAGTCCATACAAAGTAAGAGACTTAGGAATACAAGTGGCTGTGAACGCTGTGAAAAATGAGAATGGCAGTGAAGTAGAGTACTTAACACAACAAGAGGAAGCGACGGTGGAAGAAGGAATGAATTCCATTATGAATTCCATTATTACTACTTCTATCGATAGAGAATATGTAGAAAATATAGAACCTGAAGAGAAAGTATCGATTGTTTTTCAAGAATTCACAGGTAAGCAAACGGCATCATCAGCTACAACACCAGTTATTCCTGCGTGGGTTTATATCGTAGGAGGAATTGTACTTCTAGCAATCATTATTCTTGTGATTAAATTACTTCGCAACAGAAAAGCAGAAGAGGTTGAGGAAGAAATTGACAGCGAGGAACCAATTAATGTTCCAAATATACCAGAAAAAGAAGAATCTGAGTCAATGGTTAGAAAAAGACAATTAGAAAAAGTTGCAAAAGAAAAACCGGAAGATTTTGCGAAACTATTAAGAAGCTGGATCGGAGAAGATTAGGAGGTAGTTGATATGGTAAGACAGAGAGGCGTATTAACAGGAAAACAAAAAGCAGCAATACTTTTAATCTCCCTGGGTCCAGATGTTTCCGCACAAGTCTATAAGTATTTATCAGAGGAGGAAATTGAGAAATTAAGCCTAGAAATTTCCTCCGTAAAGAAAGTAGATAATGAATTAAAAGATGAAGTATTAGACCAATTTCATCAAATTGCTGTAGCACAGGATTACATATCGCAAGGCGGGATAGGTTATGCCAAGACGGTTTTAGAAAAAGCTTTTGGTAAACAGGAAGCTTCTAATATTATTAATCGGCTAACATCTTCCTTGCAAGTGCGTCCATTTGATTTTGCTAGAAAGGCGGATCCTCACCAGGTTTTAAATTTTATTCAAGGTGAGCATCCACAAACCATTGCATTAGTACTTTCTTATTTAGATGCTGAGCAATCCGGGCAAATATTATCTTCATTGCCACAGGAAATGCAAGCGGATATCGCGAAGCGAATTGCTACGATGAGCTCTACATCACCGGAGATTATTTCTCAAGTTGAAGAAGTCTTAGAAAAGAACTTATCTACCTCCCTGACGGAAGATTATACACAAACTGGTGGTATCCAAGCCGTTGTTGAAGTATTGAATGGTGTAGATAGGAGTACGGAAAGAACCATTTTGGATGCATTAGAAATTCAAGATCCGGAGTTAGCTGAGGAAATCAAGAAACGAATGTTCGTGTTTGAAGATATTGTTATATTGGATAACCGAGCCATTCAGCGGGTTATCCGTGAGGTGGAAAATGAAGACTTACGGTTATCATTAAAGGTTGCAAGTGATGAAGTAAAGGATATTGTATTTAAAAATATGTCTCAACGAATGGCGGAAACATTTAAAGAGGAAATGGAATATATGGGGCCAGTACGTCTTCGTGATGTAGAGGAGGCACAAACAAGGATTGTTGGGATTATCCGAAGGTTGGAGGATGTTGGCGAAATTGTAATTGCTAGAGGTGGAGGTGACGATATTATTGTCTGACGATACGAACCAATCAACTAGGCAAATTAAAATCAAGCCGGTCCATTTACTAACAAATCAAACATCAACCACGGATGAATTAGCGAGAATGCAGACAGATGTTAACGAGGAAGTTCATAAAGCCCAAGCACAATTAGAACACATAAAGGTAGAAAGTGAAGAGTTACTGAGGCAAGCTCGGGAACAAATTAATAAAGAAAAAGAATTGTGGCAGCATGAACGTCAGTCCTATATAGAAGAAGCGAAGAAACTAGGATATGAAGAAGGGTTCTCTACTGGTGAAAAGGAGAGTAGAAGCAAGTATCAAACTGATTTAGAGAAAGCAAATCAAATTATTACAGCAGCCAGAAGAGACTACCACTCGTTGATTGATGAAAATGAAGAAGCCATTTTAACACTTGCGATACATACAGCTGAAAAAATAATGAAGCAAATGATTAACCAACATCCCACATCATTCCTTCCTATTATTAAGTCAGCAATCAAAGAGCTAAAAGATCAATCCATTATTTCCATCTACCTTCATCCCAATCAATTTGAATTTGTACTTCAACATAAAGATGAATTGAAATCTATTCTTGAGAATGATGCAAAGCTATCCTTTTATGTGAATGAAGAATTGGATGAGTATGGATGTAAAATAAAACATCCATTCGGACAAATGGATGCAGGTATTGATACACAACTGCAAGAGCTTCGACAAGTGCTATATGAAATTGTGGGTGAAAAGAATCAATGAACGTGTCGACATATTTAGATGCTATTGATATGGCTGACCCATACAAGCGTTATGGGAAAGTTTTACGTGTGGTGGGAATTATGATCGAATCCAAGGGACCAGCTGCTAATGTAGGAGAAGTTTGCTATATTCATCCAGCCAAAAACCGTAATTCCCCAATCATCTCAGAAGTTGTCGGTTTCAATAATGAAAAAATTCTATTAATGCCATACTCTGAAGTTTCAGAAATTGGACCGGGCTGTCTTGTAGAATCTACCAAAAAACCATTAACTGTAAAAATTGGCAGAGGTTTGATTGGAAAGGTAGTTGATTCTTTAGGAAATGCTTTAGATGAAACGCCGTTACCAAAAGGATTGACTCATTATTTGACTGAACAATCTCCGCCAAACCCAATGCTTCGGCCGCCTATTGAGAAGCCGATACAAGTAGGTGTAAAGGCAATTGATTCGTTATTAACGGTTGGAGAAGGCCAACGAATTGGGATCTTTGCTGGAAGCGGCGTTGGTAAGAGTACATTATTAGGGATGATAGCTCGTAATAGCAGCGCCGATATAAATGTCATTGCATTAATTGGGGAAAGAGGTAGGGAAGTAAGGGAATTTATTGAAAAAGACCTCGGAGAACAGGGATTACAAAAATCAATTGTCGTTGTTGCAACATCTGATCAACCAGCGTTAATGCGAATCAAAGGTGCCTATACTGCTACAGCAATCAGTGAGTACTTTCGTGATCAGGGATATCGGGTGAATTTAATGATGGACTCGGTAACAAGGGTTGCTATGGCACAACGAGAGGTAGGGCTAGCTACAGGGGAACCACCAACTACTAAAGGGTATACTCCTTCTGTATTTGCTACATTACCAAAGTTACTAGAACGTACGGGAACTAATGAAAAAGGAACGATAACTGCCTTTTATACCGTATTAGTTGATGGCGATGATATGAATGAACCGATTGCTGATACAGTTAGAGGGATTCTTGATGGTCATTTTGTCATGGACCGTAAATTAGCAGAGCGTGGTCATTACCCGGCAATTAATATCTTAAAATCGATTAGTCGAGTAATGAATCAAGTTATTAATAGCACACATAAACAAACAGCTAATGAAGTACGGTCTCTAATTGCAGCATATGAAGAAAATAGGGAACTGATTCAAATTGGTGCTTACAAACGAGGTACAGATAAGGAAATAGATCGAGCCATTTCTTATTATCCAAAGATACAGTCGTTTCTCAACCAAGATATCTATGACAAAAGTTCGCTATCGGAGTCTATTGAACAAATGATGGATGTACTAAACGGGAGGTAAACATGAATGGCAGAAACCGTGGTTCTAAATAAACTATTACATGTCCGAGAAAGGGAAAAAATCGCTGCTCAAAAAGTATATCAGCAATCGATTGATTTCTTTGAAGCAATTGGAACACAACTATACGAGTTATTAAAAAAGAAAGAAGCAGCAGAGGCGTCTTATGAAGCATCACTTTCGGATATGACAACACTTGAAAAGTTAAGAGAACAGGTTAGATATATTGAAGAATTAAATCATCATATTGTCCGCTTGCAGGAAGAGGTTAATCAAGCAAGAAATAATATGGAGTCAAAACAAGAGCAGTTAACGAATGCGCATATCGAGATGAAGAAGTTTGAGAAACTGATTGAAACGAGAGAAAAGAATGAAATAGAAATACAGCAAAGAAAAGAAAAAGCATCAATGGATGAATTATCGATTTATCAATTCTTAAATCATAAAAATAGGTGAAGTGCATGGTCAAAAAATACGATACGGATAAGAAAAAAATGAATCCTGTTCTTTGGTTTTTATTTGCAATTGTCATTCCGATTACTGTCACAATTACACTTGTATTAATCATATTAAGTGTCGCTGGAATTGATGTAACAGGATGGATGAAGGAAAAAGCGAATGGGATTCCGGTTGTTTCGAATGTAATTGACACAGAAGATGAAGCAACGATACAGCATGAACAAGAACGCATCCAGAACCAATTAGACAAGAAAGATGCAGAAATGAAGCAACTTAAATCAGATCTTAATGATAAAGAAGCTGCGGTCGAACAATTAGAGCAAGAAATTCTTAAACTGGAAAATAGTCAGAAAGAAAATAAAGAATCAGAAACTGCTCAAGGTGAAGAAGAAATAAGTTCTGTTAAAACAATGGCTAATTCGTTTAAAGATATGGATAAAGAGCAAGCTGCATCAATTATTCAAAATTTAGATAATGAGATTGCCTTAGCCATATTAAAAGAAGTATCCAATGAAGTACGTGGAGAAATCCTTGAGGCAATGGATTCCAAGGCAGCTGCTGCATTAACGCAGCAATTTATTCAAAGTGAAAATTAACTTTTGATGAAGGTGAAAGGAGGTGAAGGCATGAACAATGGGGCTGCTCACATATTTCAGCAATTACAATCGTCACCGAAGTTGATGAATCCATCAAAAAACAGTCAATTATCGAATGAAGCGCGGCCATTTCTGTTTCAACAAATTCTAGGTAACCATCATGCTTCTGATGATACGCTAACAAAACAAGCATTTGCTAAGGGCGAAGCACCGCAGCAAGTTATGGGTGAATTACCCTTAATGATAACTGCGAAACAATGGGAGGATATCCAATCAGAAAGTTCTAAACAGGTTAATAAGAATCTGACTTTGGAAATGGAAAGTGCTTCTGAACAAGTCGAATGGATGGGACATGTCAATGGGTCGTCTGAAAAATGGAAGCATATCCAATCAGATAATGTATTTATGCAATTATTTGCTGAGGTGAAGGAAATACTTGGGTCTTTAACAACGATACAAGAAACTTCCAAAGTTGCTCCAAAAGTACTTCAGCTTTTACAGAAATGGACAAATGAAGTAAATAAAAATGGGGCCCACATTTCAAAAGACCAAATACCTTTGCTGTCTAAAACAAACTCCAAAGAAGCAGCTATTTGGCAAAATTTCGTCCAAGCTTTTGCAAAACGAAACCAATTAGTCCAAAAACAGCAATATAATAGCGACGCAAAAGTGACGGTTCAAGATGTGGCAAAGTGGTTATCGAATACGTTAGAACAACAAGGAATGAAGGATACTGTTGGAGGATTAGCTTATTCATCAACGGTTCCTAGTGCGAAAATTGAACAACATGCAATTTATATCAATCCGACTCAACAGAGCTCAAACAGCACGGGAAAACAATTCATGGAACAGTTTCAACATATTATTAAGTCCAGTCGGTTTATGGCTATGCCTAATGGTACGAATCAACTCAATATATCGATAAGACCTCAGAACTTAGGGGAAATGATCATCCGTTTAACGCAAGTTGAGGGAGAAATGACGGTTCGAATACTTGTAAGTTCACAAGCAACGAAAGACATGCTTGAATCAAATATGCAGCAATTGCGCCATATGTTTTCTCCACAGCAAGTTGTTGTCGAGAAACAGGACTTCCAGTCGCAACAACCATCACAACATATGCAAAAACAGCCTGATACGAATTCAGAACAATATTCAGATCAAGACCAGCCAAAGGAAAACCTGGAACAGGAACAACAGGAACATCCATTTAATGATGATTTTGATACCCAATTGAAGGAATTACTAATAAACGAACAAGCATAGGAGGTGTAAGAAATGGCGAAAATTGATCCTTCATTATATTTAAACAACCAAGCAACTAGAACTCCTAGTCCCGATCTTGGGAAGGATGAGTTTCTTAAGATATTAATGACTCAATTACAAAACCAGGATCCAACCAATCCAATGGACGATCGTGAGTTTATTTCTCAAATGGCACAGTTTTCTTCGTTGGAACAGATGATGAATATGACGAATTCTATTGACACGCTCGTTCAAAGTCAGCTTGTCTCTCCAGTAATAAAGTACAGCCACATGATTGGTAAACAAATATCTTATCAAGCTTATGATGAGGAAACAGGAGAAAAACTTGATATTGAAACAGGTAAGGTAGTGGCTGTGAGTCAGCAAGATGGATGGGCGATATTAGAACTTGATAATGGAGAAAAAATCTATGCCGATGCTGCACTTGAAGTAAGAGATCCAACCGACTCTGAAAGCAATAATAATTAAGGTGATGAAGCAAATGAGTAATGTGGATCATCGGATTCACCAAATTTCAAAACATGCAATGCAACCTCTTTATAAAACAGATAAACGAACGGAGGGGGCAAGCTTTAAGGATATTCTTGCTTCACAGCAGCAAGAAATCAAAGGGCTGACTATTAGTAAGCATGCAACAGATCGATTACAGGAAAGAAATATTCAAATAACCGAAAAACAGTGGAGAATGATCGAAAACAAGGTAGCTGAAGCGAAGGAAAAAGGGATTACTGATTCTCTTGTTGTGCTGGAACAAGCATCTCTGCTAATTAGTACAAAGAATAATACAGTAGTCACCGCGATGGATCGAAATGATGCAATGAATAGAATCTTTACCAATATAAATGGAACAATCTTAATTGAAGAATAGGCTGGACCCTATTGGGAAGCCAATTAGCTGTTGACTGATGGATACAGTGTAGTTAAAAAATAACGAAAAGGGGTTACGAAGATGTTACGTTCAATGTATTCAGGTATTTCAGGTATGAAAGGATTTCAAACGAAGTTAGATGTGATTGGTAATAACATTGCCAATGTTAATACTTCCGGGTTTAAAAAAGGTAGAGTAACGTTTCAAGACATGATGAGTCAAACTACCGCAGGTGCTCAAGGACCGACAGCTGGTAGAGGAGGAGTAAATCCTTCACAAGTTGGTTTAGGCTCTCAGCTAGGGTCCATTGACAACATACACACACAAGGCTTCCGTCAAACAACAAATAACCCACTCGATCTAGCGTTAGAAGGTGATGGCATGTTCGTATTAGAGGGAAATGGAACGACTTATTATACACGTGCTGGAAATTTCTACTTAGATGATAATGGAGCTATTGTGAATGCAGATGGTTACTACCTTCAAGATATGAACAATGAAGCGATAACTATTCCAGAAGATGCGAAGAGTTTCAGTATCCAATCTGATGGTACCGTTAGTTATATTAATGCAGATGGGGAAAGTCAAGAAGCTGGTCAAATTGCTTTAGCAAATTTTTCGAACCCAGCCGGTCTTGAAAAAGCAGGAAGCAACCTTTTCTTAACGAGTGAAAATGCCGGCTATAATGGCATAACGACACCTGAAACAGAGGGTACTGCTTCGATCGTTAGTGGAGCTCTAGAAATGTCAAATGTTGACTTATCCGAAGAATTCACGGAAATGATTACTGCCCAACGTGGTTTTCAAGCAAATACGAGAATTATTACAACTTCTGATGAAATCCTTCAAGAATTAGTAAATCTAAAACGTTAGTAAGGGGGGAGGGGGTGTTTTAAAAGACACTCCCGCCTATAAGATGATTTCGTTAACACGTTTAAATGGAGAAGTTTTTACATTAAATGCAATTCTAATTGAACAAATTCAGGAATTTCCTGATACTACGATTACGTTAACAAATGGAAAGAAATTGGTTGTTAACAATAAACAAGATGAGGTACTCCAGTTAGTCAAGAATTACTATCAGCAAATCGGACTCGTAGTTACACAGAAGGAGGTCAATGACCAAAGTGAGTAGTTTGGTGAAAACGATGATGATTTCAGTAGCTATATTAGCTATTGGCGGAATCGCTGCGTTCATGATCTTTTGGAATATGGATCCGAATAACCACAAAGGGAGTGCAGCATCTATAAAAAAAATAGAAGATTATGCTTATGAGACTCCCGAAATTACAACGGATCTTAATGATGACAGCTTTGTTCGCATTCAATTTCAAGTCATTACAGATAGCAAAGAAGCAAAGGAGGAGTTGGGTAACCGTGATTTTCAATTAAAAAATATACTGATCAAAGAACTAACTACAATGGAAGAGGAAGATTTCAAAACAGGTTTAACAAACTTAGAAGAAAAAGTAAAAACCAAAATTAATGAAGTAATGACGTCAGGGAAGGTCACAGATGTTTATACAATTAATAAAATCTTGCAATAAAATTACGTATTTGAACTCCATAATGGAGGTGAAATCAATTGGCAGATGAAGTTCTTTCTCAAAACGAGATTGATGCACTGTTATCCGCTCTTACATCAGGAGAAATGGACGCCGAAGAATTAAAGAAGGAAGATAAGGAAAGAAAAGTTCGAGTTTATGATTTCAAGCGTGCCTTACGGTTTTCTAAAGACCAAGTTCGAAGTATCTCGCGAATTCATGAGAATTATGCACGTTTACTGACCACTTTCTTATCTGCAAAATTAAGAACATATATTCATATTTCAGTTGCATCCGTTGATCAAATCCCTTATGAGGAATTCATTCGATCTATACCGAAAATGACGATTCTTAATACATATAGCGTTTATCCATTAGAAGGAAGACTAGTAATGGAAGTTAACCCTAATATAGCTTATGCCATGCTTGACCGCACACTTGGAGGAGCAGGAAGTGGTCTAAATAAAGTAGAGAACTTAACAGAAATTGAGACCATTTTAATGTCACAGCTGTTTGAAAAAGCAAGTGAAAAACTGAAAGAAGCCTGGGCATCTATTGTAGAGATTGATCCGGTCCTTGAAGAATTTGAAGTAAATCCGCAGTTTTTACAAATGGTATCTCCAAATGAAACAGTGGTTGTAGTCTCATTAAATACAACGATTGGAGAAGCTACAGGGATGATTAACATATGTATTCCTCATATTGTCTTAGAACCAATTATCTCTAAACTTTCTGTACATTATTGGATGCAAACATCTAGTAAGGACAGAGATGAGGCTGCATACGAGAAATTAACAAAGAATGTTCAGCAAGCAGCCATAGAATTAAAAGCTGTACTTGGTGAAACCGATATTTCGATAGAGGAATTTTTACAGCTAAATAAAGATGATGTGATTCGTTTAAATAATACGATAGAAAGTCCACTTACTTTAGCAGTAAACAACCAACCAAAATTCTTCGTACAACCAGGTACTTATAAAAATAGATTGTCTGTACAGATAATGGAAGAATTTAAAGAGGTGAACGAAGGTCATGAATGATGGAATGCTTTCTCAAGAAGAAATTGATGCACTATTGAAAGTTAGTGCAGAACAAGATAATGAATCTGACAATAAATCCGACACAGTGCAGTATTTAACGAGCATAGAAGAAGATACACTCGGTGAAATTGGAAATATTTCATTTGGTAGCTCTGCAACTACTTTATCAACGTTATTAAATCAAAAAGTTGAAATTACTACACCGAAAGTCTCTGTGATGGAGCAGCAAGAATTAGAAGCTTTTACATTTGAACCAGTTAGTATTCAAGTGAACTATGTGGAAGGCTTCACTGGGAAAAATGTGTTTGTAATTAAAGCCGAGGATGCTGCAGTTATTTCCGATATTATGCTTGGTGGTGATGGTACGAACCCCACAGATGAATTGAACGAAATTCATATTAGTGCGGTACAGGAAGCGATGAATCAAATGATGGGGGCCGCTGCTACGAGTATGTCTACGGTCTTTCAGAAAAAAGTAGATATCTCACCTCCAACCATTCATTTAGAAAATCCTGATAATCAATCGGAAATTGCCTTAGATGGAAACCCATTTGTTAAAGTATCGTTTCAATTAAAGGTTGGTAATTTAATAGATTCGAATATTATGCAACTAATGCCAGTCCAGTTTGCTAAGGAACTTGTTAATCAATTATTACATGAAGAACCAGCGGAGAAAGAATCTTCAGCTGCGTTGGAGCAAGTGGAGGTGCCTATGTTTAATCACGAACAAAGTCAATCACTTACATCCGAACAAAAAGATGAAACGCATGTTTTAGGGAATGCAACAACTTATCAACAATCGATCGAGCAAGCGAATTTTTCTGAATTTGAACCAATCCAATTATCTAATAAAACACAACGTAATCTAGACATGCTGTTAGATATTCCACTAAAAGTTACTGTCGAGTTAGGAAGAACCAAACGTTCTATTAAAGATATTTTAGAATTATCCTCTGGATCAATTATTGAACTAGACAAACTAGCCGGTGAGCCAGTAGATATTTTAGTAAATGAGAAATTAATTGCAACTGGTGAAGTTGTCGTTATTGATGAGAACTTTGGCGTGCGAGTTACGGATATTGCTAGTCCGACAGATCGAATAATGAAATTAAAATAATCAATGAATAGATTCATAGGAGGAAGTTAAAATGGCAAATCGTATTTTAATTGTAGATGATGCAGCTTTTATGCGAATGATGATTAAAGATATCTTAACAAAGAATGGATTTGAAGTAGTGGCTGAGGCGCAAGACGGAGGCGAAGCGGTAGAGAAGTTCGAGGATGTTTTACCTGATCTAGTCACCATGGATATTACCATGCCAGAGAAAGATGGAATAAGTGCTTTGAAAGAAATAAAAGCAAAACATCCAAACGCAAAAATCATTATGTGCTCAGCCATGGGACAACAGGCAATGGTCATTGATGCCATTCAAGCAGGAGCAAAAGATTTTATTGTTAAGCCATTCCAGGCAGAACGCGTGATTGAAGCAATTCAAAAGGCATTGCATGAATAAAGTGAGTGAAGAATATTGAGAAAATATATCTGTTTCTGTAGCATCATTTTATGTTTCTTTATTCTGATACTGACACCAAGAGAAATAGCTGCAGAAACAACATCTGTAAATGATTGTATTGAACAACAGAAAGATTGTGAACAAACAGAAGAAGCACCTACGTCGAATTCGGAAAATGAGAGTGAAGTGAAGACACAGACTGACCCATTATGGTTAAGTATGGTGAAGTTAGTATTTGCATTATTGCTCGTATTGGGACTGATTTATCTCCTGTTACGATTTATCAAAAAACGAAATGTTTTATTCAGTCAAGTGAAGACGTTGGAGAATCTTGGTGGTATATCACTTGGGCAGAATAAGTCCATACAAATTATTCGCGTAGGTAATAACTATTATTTAATCGGTGTAGGCGAAAATGTGGAGTTATTACGAGAAATTACAGACCAATCATTTATTGATGAATTAACTCGAAGAAATAGCTCCAATTCGGATGATGGATTCTTTTCATTGTTTCATAAAATAGGAGTAAATGGGAGACCCCATAGCTCAAAAGGAAAAGAAAGTTTTGATGGTCTTTTTGCAAAGGAACTGGATAAACTCAAGCAAAATCGAACTGACTTAATAAAACAATTCAACAAGCAAAAGGAAGATAAGCATGAATGAATTTATCGATATGTTTTCTGGTTCCGATCCGACAAATGTAGCAACTTCGGTTAAGCTTGTACTCTTACTCACAATTTTGTCACTTGCTCCGAGTATTTTAATTTTAATGACAAGTTTTACTAGAATCATTATTGTACTGTCATTTGTACGAACTTCTTTAGCAACGCAACAAATGCCACCGAATCAAGTGTTAATTGGCTTAGCTCTTTTCTTAACCTTTTTTATTATGGCTCCGGTGTTTAATGAGATTTACGACGAAGCCTTAGAACCATTATTTAAAGAAGAAATTTCGCTAGATGAAGCCTATGAAGGGGCTAGTTTACCCATTAAAGAATTTATGGCTGAACATACGAGACAAAAGGATTTGGCACTGTTTTTGAATTATGCTGAATTGGAGCAGCCAGAATCAGTACAAGCGATTCCACTTACTACGTTAGTACCGGCATTTGCCATTAGTGAATTAAAAACGGCGTTTCAAATGGGGTTTATGATATTTGTACCATTTTTAATTATAGATATGGCAGTAGCTAGTGTTTTGATGTCAATGGGAATGATGATGTTACCTCCTGTAATGATTTCATTACCATTTAAGATTTTATTATTTGTCTTAGTGGATGGCTGGTATTTAATTACGCATTCACTACTAGATGGTTTTTAAGAAAGCATTAAAGGGGGATCTATTCGATGAGCAGTGAGTTTGTTTTAAGTCTTGCTGAAAAAGGCGTATTTACAATCTTGTTAGTGACAGGTCCATTATTAATTTTAGCATTGGCGGTTGGATTGTTAGTGAGTATTTTCCAAGCGACAACACAAATACAAGAACAGACCTTGGCCTTTATCCCGAAAATTGTTGCTGTATTAGTTGGCCTGATTTTCTTTGGACCATGGATGCTGACGGAAATGGTAGAGTTTACTTCCGATTTATTTCAAAATATAAATCAGTTTGTAGGGTAATGTATGTTAGATGTTATTGATGTTAATAGTCTTCCAGTTTTTTTATTAATTTTAGTACGTGTTGTAGCCTTTTTTGCAACGATGCCATTATTCTCATATCGTACTATTCCTAGACCGTTTAAGCTTGGTCTTAGCTTCTTCTTGGCTTTCCTCATATTTTATACAGTAGATGGAGGAAGTATTGCCTTTGATGGGACCTATTTGTTTTTGATTATGAAAGAGGCGCTAGTGGGCCTTCTAATCGGTTTAATTGCCTATATCATTCTTTCCGCTGTACAAATTGCTGGTGGTTTTATTGATTTTCAGATGGGATTTGCAATTGCTAATGTAATTGATCCGCAAACAGGCGCTCAGAGTCCGTTAACCGGCCAGTATTTTTATATTATTGCTTTATTATTCTTATTATCGGTGAATGGCCATCACATATTAATAGATGGAATAGTAAATAGCTATCATTTTATACCTATCGATAGGTTCATTCCTTTTCAAAACGAAAACATTGCTCAATTTGTAATAGAAACGTTTAATCAAATGTTTTTAATAGCTTTTCAAATAGCGATACCTATTGTGGGCTGCTTATTTCTTGTAGATGTAGCCCTGGGCATTGTGGCAAAAACTGTACCACAATTAAATGTATTTGTTGTTGGTCTCCCATTAAAAATATTCGTTAGTTTTGTAGCTTTATTGTTTTTTATGAGCTTATACGTTGTTTTAGTAAAGCATTTATTCGAAATACTATTCACTACTATTCGAGGTTTAATGCAATTATTCGGAGGTGGATAGCATGCAGCTAAAAATAGATTTACAGTTTTTTGCTGGGGAAAAGACTGAAAAGGCCACTCCAAAAAAGAGACAAGATGAACGTAAAAAGGGTAAGGTAGCTAAAAGCCAAGATGTAAATACCGCGATTTTATTATTATTTTCATTTATCGTTCTTTTTGTGTTTGGAAGCTCGATGAAGGATGGAATGACTTCCTTATTTGAACATACATTTACAGAATTCATTCATTGGGATGTTACAGAGGCAACGGTACATCAATTGTTTACTGGGGCTACTGTTGAAATTGCTAAAATCTTAGCGCCAATTATGCTGATTGCATTAATTGCAGGAATTGCCTCCAACTTTTTGCAAATCGGATTTCTGTTCACTACAGAATCGATAAAATTTGATTTAAAGAAAATTGACCCAATTCAGGGAGCGAAGCGGATTTTCTCCGTGCGCGCTTTAGTAGAATTACTAAAGTCATTATTAAAGATTGTTTGTATTGGTGCAGTTACGTTTGCGGTTATTTGGATTTACAAAGATGATATGATGATGCTTGCTTTTAAAACGGCCGATAGCGCCCTTGCTTTCTTTGGTCAGGTAACGATGGTGATGGGGATTACGGCTACAATTGTTCTACTAGTTCTATCTGTGCTTGATTATGTTTATCAGCGTTACGACTATGAAAAAAACCTGAGAATGTCAAAACAAGATATTAAAGACGAGTATAAAAATATTGAAGGGGATCCTTTAATTAAATCTAAAATAAAAGAAAAACAAAGGCAAATGGCAACTCGTAGAATGATGAGTGAAGTTCCGCAAGCTGATGTAGTTATAACAAACCCAACTCATTTTGCGATAGCGATTAAATACGATGAAGCAAAGGCAAGTGCACCTTATATTCTTGCTAAAGGTGCAGATGAAGTCGCCTGGAAGATTAAAGAAATAGCTAAGGCAAATGAGATTATTACTGTAGAAAACAAGCCGCTTGCCCGTTCCTTATATGGTTCGGTGGATATCGGTGAAGTGATTCCCGAAGAATTTTTTAAAGCTGTTGCAGAAATATTAGCTTATGTATACAAGCTGGAGAACAAAGTTTAGGCATTAAGGAGAGACCTCAATGAAAGCAAAAGACTTATCCGTCCTTTTAGGTGTTATTTTAATTATTATTATGTTAATTATTCCATTACCAGGATGGATGCTAAGTGTACTTATTCTATGTAATATTTCTTTGGCACTTATTGTAATTTTAGTATCAATGAATACACAAGAAGCTCTGCAGTTTTCTGTATTTCCAACACTTCTTTTGCTATTAACATTATTTCGTTTAGGTCTGAATGTTTCGACCACTCGATCCATTTTGTCGGAGGCAGATGCTGGAGGTGTTGTTGATACATTCGGTTCTTTTGTTATAGGTGGAAACCCCCTTGTTGGGTTCGTTGTTTTTGTTATTTTAGTGATTATTCAATTTCTTGTAATTACCAAAGGATCAGAGAGAGTTTCTGAAGTTGCTGCGCGTTTCACTTTAGATGCGATGCCAGGTAAACAGATGAGTATCGATGCTGATTTAAATGCAGGGTTAATCTCAGAACAACAAGCAAAGGAGCGCCGTGAAAAAATAGAGAAAGAAGCGGACTTTCATGGGTCCATGGATGGTGCCAGTAAGTTTGTTAAAGGGGATGCTATTGCAGGTATTATTATCGTTTTAATTAATATTATTTTTGGATTAATTATCGGCATGGTTCAAATGGATCTGTCATTTCAAGAAGCGATTAATACCTTTATGCGTTTGACCGTAGGGGATGGTTTAGTTAGTCAAATACCAGCACTTCTTATTTCTACTGCTACGGGTATTGTGGTGACCAGAACGGCTGGACAAGGCAATTTAGGTACGGATGTTACTGGACAGCTTATGCAATATCCTAAGTTATTATTTATTGCTGCGGGTACCGTCTTTTTACTAGGTTTAACGCCAATTAATTTCTTTTTAACAACGATCTTAGCTGGTTTACTCGCTTTAAGCGGATACATGTTATTAAAACAATCTGAAACAGTTATTCAACCTGATGTAGAGGAAGAGGATCAGACAGAGAGCTCTGCGATGAAGTCTCCAGAAAATGTCGTACATTTATTAAATATGGATCCAATTGAGTTTGAATTTGGCTATTCATTAATCCCGCTTGCAGATGCGAACCAGGGTGGAGATCTGCTTGATCGAATTGTCATGATTCGCAGGCAATTAGCAATTGAACTAGGAATTGTAATACCGGTCGTACGAATTAGAGATAATATTCAGTTAAATCCAAACGAATATCGTCTTAAAATTAAGGGCAATGAAGTCGCTCATGGTGAATTGCTACTTGATCATTATTTAGCCATGGCACCTGATATTGAAAATGATGACATGGAAGGGGTAAACACAACAGAACCAGCTTTTGGTCTTCCTGCAAAATGGATAAATGAAGAGGTAAAGGATGAAGCTGAATTATCGGGATACACCGTAGTAGACCCACCGTCCGTTGTATCGACTCATTTAACCGAGGTAATTAAACAACATGCGCATGAGCTACTAGGTAGACAAGAAACAAAACAGTTAATTGATCATTTAAAAGAATCTTTTCCAATTTTGGTAGAAGAAGTAACCCCAGAGCCCTTAGCAGTGGGCGAATTACAAAAAGTATTAAGCAAATTATTAAAAGAAAAAGTTTCCATAAGAAATTTACCTATCATTTTTGAAACACTTGCAGATTTTTCAAAGTTAACGAATGATACCGAATTACTAGCAGAGTATGTCAGGCAATCCTTATCTGCACAGATTACCAAGCAGTATACCGAAGCAGATAAAAGCCTAAAAGTAGTGACACTGTCAGCGCAGGCTGAAAAGGCAATCGCTGATAGTATTCAGCAAACAGAGCATGGCAGCTATTTATCAATGGAACCAGATATCCAACAGAAGTTGATTGAGCAGACACAAGGAGAGGTAGAAAAGCTAACGTTGCAAGAAGAAAATGCACTCCTCCTATGTTCACCAGCAGTACGTATGTATGTAAAACAATTAATCGAACGCTTTTTACCACAGGTGGTTGTCTTATCCTTTAATGAGTTAGAACCGAATGTACAAGTACAAAGTGTTGGGGTGGTGAATATTGCTTGAAGGTGAAAAAATATGTGGCTCATTCGATGCCGGAAGCTATGAAACAAATCAGAAAAGAGTTAGGTAAGGACGCAGTTATTCTACATTCTCGAGAGGTGAAGCGGGGGAGCCGTATCTTTGGGCTTGGCAAAAAAACGAAAATTGAAGTTGTAGCTGCGAAAGATTCTGACCCGCTGATTTATAACCAAACCCGTCAAGAAGGATTGACTGCAGAGAAACGGCAGGCGAAGGAACCAAAACAAGAATCTAACTCAAATGTATTAGAGGAATTACAACAAGTAAAAAAGCTTTTATTTCAATCTTCGCTTCAAGGTATCCAATACCCAGTTGATTTTCAAGTAGTATATAATCAATTACTTGAGCAAGAAGTTGAGGTTGAAATAGCAACCTCCATCATGGAAGCAGTTATCGAGCGAGAAAAAACAGCAAAGATACATCATTCATCTTCTGAGCTTGCTGAAGAAGTGAATAAGGAGATTGAAAGGCGGTTGCAATCCACTCATTTTGAAGGTATATCAGAACAAAGTCAAATTATCTATTTTGTAGGGCCAACTGGTGTTGGCAAAACTACAACATTAGCAAAAATTGCTGCAACATCCAAATTACAGGAGCATAAAAGTATTGCCTTTATAACAACAGATACGTATCGAATCGCTGCTGTAGAACAATTAAAAACGTATGCTCAATTATTAAATGTACCTTTAGAAGTAGCGTATTCAAATGAAGAATTACAAAAAGCGATTATGAAATTCGCTGCCTATGATCTCATATTTGTTGATACTGCAGGTAGGAATTTTCGAAATGATCAAGATGTAATTAACTTCCAAGAAGGTTTACCAACGAACGAAGCATCCGAAGTATTTTTAGTATTATCCTTATCCGCTAAACCAAAGGACATTCTAGATATCTATGATCAATTCAGAAGTATCGCAATAAAAGCAGTTATTGCTACGAAAATGGATGAGACGAGACAATATGGAAGTTTATTAAATATTACTTTAGGAAGAAAAATAGGGATTGCCTATATTACGAACGGGCAAAATGTACCTGATGACATAACGCGACCTGATGCCAAAATGATCTCCAACTTTATCTTAGGTGAACATAATGAAATATGATCAAGCGGCGATACTTCGTCAAAAGATGCAAACGTTCAACCAACCGTATAACTCAAAAACGATAGCTGTACTAAGCGGAAAAGATGGAGTTGGAAAGTCGAATATAACCGTTAATTTCTCCTTGGCGCTAATAGAGAGCGGTAAAAAAGTTCTGGTTGTTGATATGGATATAGGAATGGGGAATAGTGATATTTTATTGGGGTTGCAGGTAGAAAAAACAATGATTGATATGTTCGAGGATAATCTTTCTCTTTTTGAAATTATTCAGACCGGCCCCCGAAACCTTGACTATATCGCAGCAGGTTCAGGTTTATCTTCTATTTTTTCCATGAAGGATCATCATAAACAACTGTTTTTCAATCAATATGGCCAAGTTATAGGTCTTTATGATTACGTTATATTCGATATGGGGGCTGGAGTCACCCGGGATGCAATGTCTTTCGTGTTAGCATCAGACGAATGTTTTATTGTAACCACACCAGAACCAACAGCTATTACTGACGCATACAGTATGATAAAACATATTCTTCATTATAATCATACCATTCCTATACAGGTTATAATGAACCGCTCCCAATCAGGGAACAAAGGTTGGAAGCTGTTAGAACGGTTTACAAAGGTTGTCGATCAATTTCTTCATGTTCAAATTGGTGCATTAGGTGTACTTCCATATGATAAAACGGTAAATCAGGCAGTTATTAACCAGACACCGTTTTTCGTTGAAAAAGAAAGGTCTACTATTTCTAAAGCGATGAGGAAAATGGCAGGCGATTATCTTAAAACACAGAATAATAGACAGGATTTCACTTCCTCCTCTTTTTTACAGAAGTTAAAACAGATCGTGAAAGAAAGGTAATCTTATATGCACTTCATACGAGTTATTATTATTGATGATTCTGCGTTTATGCGTAAGGTCCTTACAGACATGTTACACAGCGATGATCGAATAGAAGTAGTTGGTACAGCTAGAAATGGAGAGGATGGGCTTAAAAAAGTAAAAGAGCTGCGCCCTGATGTTGTCACGCTGGATATTCAGATGCCAATTATGGATGGGATTACAACGCTAAAGGAGTTGATGAATCTATATCCAGTCCCTGTAGTTATGTTGTCCAGTGCTACGAATGATTCTACGAAACAAACAGTCCAAGCCATCTCAAGTGGCGCAGTAGATTTTATCGAAAAACCTTCTGGTCCAATATCTTTAGATATTGAGTCAATGAAACAAGATATTATTCAAAAAGTGGTTATGGCTTCAAGAATAACCTTTCCAGTCGGTGAACGAAGTAAAAACAATAGAATGACTGTTTCAAAATTAGAAGCATTCTCTACGAACTACAAAAAAAATATTGTAGCAATCGGAACTTCTACTGGCGGCCCGCGAGCGTTACAACAAATTATCGCTCGTTTACCAGCAACAATTAATGCTCCGATCCTTGTCGTACAACATATGCCTGCGGGGTTTACAAAGTCACTTGCCATACGATTAGATCAATCATCTGCACTGAAGGTAAAAGAGGCGATTCACGGTGAAGTTATAGTGAATGGCACCGTATATATAGCACCTGGTAATTTACATATGAAACTTAAAGTCGTTGGAGCAACTACCTCAATTGTTCTTACGAAAGAAGCGGTGGTAAATGGACATCGTCCCGCTGTTGATACGTTATTTCATTCGCTTGCTGAAATAGAAAGCGTGAATAAACTAGCGATTATTCTAACGGGAATGGGAAGTGATGGGACGAAAGGAATAAAAAAATTAAAGGAAACAGACGAAAACACGATGGTTATCGCGGAGTCTGAAGAGACGGCGATTGTACATGGAATGCCAAAAGCAGCGGTTCGGACAAATTTAGTTAATCAAGAATTGCCTTTACTAGAAATAAGTAGGTTAATTACCAAATTAGTATAAATGGAGGGGAAATAGGTGGATACAACGGAATACTTGGGTGTCTTTATTGATGAAAGTAACGAACACTTAGAAGTTTTGTATAATCAATTATTAGTGTTAGAAAAGAAACCGCAGGATAAATCGATTGTTGAAGAAATATTTCGTGCTGCTCATACATTAAAAGGGATGTCTGCCACGATGGGTTACAATGATCTAGCTAATTTAACACACAAGTTAGAAAATGTGTTTGATGCAATTAAAGAGGGCAACGTAGTCGTCAATGCCGAAGTAATTGATATTTTATTTGATGCAGTTGATCATCTGAATGCAATGGTAGAACATATTTCTACTGGGGGAGATGGATCCCGTAATGTAGAACAAATTGTTGATCAATTAAAGCGGATTGAAACAGATGAAGCAGTGACAATATCCAGTACAAGTAAAACATCAACCATTGAAAAAAAGAAGCAATATTTGCAGGAAGTAGATGAATTTGAGTTAACCATATTAAAAGAATCAGCTGATCGTGGATATACGAATTTTGAAATAACAGTAACATTAAGAGAAGACTGTTTATTAAAAGGTGCGAGAGTATTTATGGTCTTCGAGGTACTCGAAAAAATGGGAGAGATTATTAAATCGGAGCCTAGTGTTAATCAGTTAGAAGAAGAGGAATTCGATCAATCATTTACCGTTTTATTCATATCGGAACATTCAAAAGCGTATATTGCGAGCAGTATCAACAAAGTCTCGGAGATTGAAAAAGTGGATGTTTGTCCTTTCTCTGTTACAGCTTATGAAGAAAATCTGGAAAAGTCGAAGGAACTGAGAAATCAAGAGAAAGAGACAACCAAGGATATCACTGATGGGACAAAGAACCAGACGAAGACTGCTACGCATAAAACAGTCCGTGTAAATATTGAACGATTAGATATACTAATGAATTTATTTGAAGAACTTGTTGTGGATCGAGGAAGATTAGAGCAATTAGCAGTTGATTTAGAACATGCTGATTTACAAGAAACAGTAGAACATATGTCACGTGTATCGAATGATTTACAAAATATTATCCTAACGATGCGTATGGTGCCAATTGAACAAGTATTTAATCGATTCCCAAGAATGATAAGACAATTAGCAAGAGATTTACAGAAAAACGTGGACATAGAAATTATTGGTGCAGAAACAGAATTAGATCGAACCGTCATTGATGAGATTGGGGATCCTTTGGTTCATTTAATTCGAAATGCAATTGACCATGGTATTGAGAAGCCTGAAGAGCGACTAACAAAAGGGAAACAAGAAAAAGGAACCATAAAGCTAGAAGCATATCATAGTGGAAATCATGTATTTATTGAGATAAAAGATGACGGGGTCGGCATTAATAAGGAGAAAGTTTTATCAAAAGCATTGAAGAAGGGGATTATTACAGAAAATCAAGCTGAATTATTAACGGATCAACAGGTGTTTGAGTTAATTATGGCTAGCGGATTTTCTACAGCTGATACAGTTTCAGATATATCAGGAAGAGGTGTGGGGCTAGATGTGGTTAAGAATACGATTGAGTCATTAGGCGGTCGAATTCAAATCGATGCTAAGCAAAATCAAGGTTCGACATTCTCCATTCAGCTGCCATTAACACTCTCAATCATTTCCGTTTTACTGATTGAATTGCAACAAGAAAAATATGCGATACCACTATCCTCAATTATTGAAACGGCAATTATACATCGAGATGACATTATGCATGCACATAACACAAAAGTAATTGACTTTCGTGGGAAAGTCGTCCCGCTTTCTTTTCTTAATGATATTTTTGAGGTACCTACTACAGATGAAGAAGACCCGTACCTTTCTGTAGTAATTGTTAAAAAAGGGGAGAAGTTGACAGGGTTAATTGTCGATTCCTTTATTGGACAGCAAGAAGTTGTACTAAAATCATTAGGAAACTATTTATCCAATACATTCGCTATCTCAGGAGCAACCATTCTTGGAGATGGGGAAGTTGCTCTAATTATTGATAGTAACTCTTTAATTAAATAAGATGGAGGGATTAACATGGAAAATGAAGTAATGAGTAATCGAAAAGTAATTGTTTTTCAACTAGGAAATGAGGAATATGCAGTATCTGTATTACAAGTAGGATCAATAGAAAGAATGATTCCCATTACCAGAGTTCCGCAAACAGCAAATTTTGTGAAAGGTGTCATTAATTTAAGAGGAGTAGTCACGCCCATTATCGATTTGCGGTTGCGCTTTGGGATGGAGGAATCCGCTTTTAATGAATCTACACGAATTATTATTGTTTATGTAGATGACATGGAGGTTGGCTTAATCGTTGATGCAGCAAATGATGTGATCGATATTCCGGAAAGTGAAATAGAGCCAGCACCAGAAGTAATAGGGTCCGTTGATGCGGATTATATTGAAGGTGTAGCCAAACTAGAAACTCGTCTACTTATACTTCTTGATTTACAGAGTGTATTAACAGAAGATGAAATTCACGAATTAAAATCTGTTGAAGGATAGTAGAAATGGAAATATCAAACTTAACCATGTTACAAAAAGATGTTCTGCGTGAGATTGGTAATATTGGAGCAGGAAATGCGGCAACTTCTCTTTCTAAGTTAGTTAATAGAAGGATTGACATGCAAGCCCCGGTAATCAAAATGGTGAATTATGAAGAAATAATGGGTTTGATAGGCGGACCTGAAGAAATTATAACGGCAATTGTTTTTCGAATAGAAGGGGAGGCACCAGGAACAGTATATTTCATCTTATCGGTTAACGAAGCAGAAAACTTAATTCAAGAGATCATTCAAAAGCCAGAAGTGAAATTATCGGATTCGCCATCTAATACATTAGCCATTTCGGTCTTAGAAGAAGTAGGTAATATACTAACAGGTGCTTATATATCAGCTTTATCTGATTTGACACAGATCAATATGTACCCATCTGTCCCTTATTTTAGTTTAGATATGGCTGGAGCAATATTAACAGCAGGCTTAGTAGAGTTATCACAAATTACTGACTGCGCGATTATTATTGATACAAAAATGAACCCTTCTACTTTACAGGATGAAATTAACGGTAGCTTTCTATTTGTTCCCGATCCAGATGCATTCCATGAACTATTTCAGTCCTTAGGAATTAATGAACATGAATAAAACAGAGAATGTAATTAAAGTCGGCATTGCTGATTTACATGTTATAACAGTTCCGAATATAATACGCACTTCTGGTCTAGGTTCTTGTATTGGAGTAGTGATTTATGATGAGGGTATACAAGTGGCTGGCTTAGCGCATATCTTATTACCCAATTCAAAGCTTGCTAGACAAAGTAATGCCAACCCATATAAATACGCGGATACAGCTATTGAATCTTTAATTCATCAACTTGTGGCAAATGGTGCCCGAAAAGATTATTTAAAGGCAAAGATTGCTGGAGGAGCGCAAATGTTTCAGTTCTCTAAAGGGTCTAATTTAATGAGTATTGGTTCTAGGAATACAGAAGCTGTTCAAACACAATTAAGTGACCTTCATATTCCAATTATTTCTTCTGATGTAGGTGGTAACACTGGAAGAACGATAGAATTTGATCCAGCAACAAGTAAGTTGAAGATAAGAAAGGTAAATTGTGAGGCTGTCTATATATAATTGCTAAGTATATTGTAAGAGGAGTGAATGGAATGACCGTAAATGAAACTCTTCATGAACAGAAACTATGGGATTATTGGGTAAATGATCAAGATCAAAATGCTGCTAATATGCTAATTGATAAATATATGTATCTAGTAAGTTTCCATGTGGAGAGAATTGCAAGTCATTTGCCGAGTAATGTTCAAAAGTCAGATGTAAGGAGTTTTGGGTTAATTGGGCTATACGATGCATTAAAGAAATTCGATGTAAGCAGAGAACTGAAATTTGATACATATGCCTCTTTTCGAATTAAAGGCGCAATCATGGATGGATTGAGAAGGGAAGACTGGTTACCGCGATCATTACGGGATAAAACCAAAAGAATTGAACAAGTATCTCAACGATTAGAGCAGGAAAAAAATCACAATCCAAGCGTAGCAGAAATTGCAGAGGGAACAGGAATGTCAATTAAAGAAGTAGAAGCTGCTATTCGTGACTCACTTGTAGCGAATATCCTTTCAATTGAAGAAAAACCGAATGATCAGAAACTGAAATTAAAAGAAGGAATTGGTTACACGATCCCTGATGGCACAGCAACTACTCCTGAGGAAGAATTACTAAAAAATGAATTAAAAGAGGAATTAATGGAAGGAATTACTTCGTTGAATGACAATGAACAACTGGTTATTAGTCTTTTCTATCACGAAGAATTGACGTTGACGGAAATTGGACAAGTACTCGGATTAACCACGTCTCGAATCTCACAAATACACAAAAAATCGATCGTAAAGTTACGAGCGACTTTGCAAAAGATACAAGCCTTATCTTAATCGCTTGCGATAAATTTGTTTACACATAATAGTATAGAAATAAAGCTCAAAGGGAAGGATTTAATGACTTCATTCTTATTAATTATTAGTTTTCTGTTACATGGTATCTCTTTTATCACCATCTATTATTTGTTAAAGTTAAGTCGATCCCAACAAGTGAATGCCAATGAATTACAAACACTATTGGCATCTTATCTAGATGAAATTAAAACGGAAAATCAGCATCTAGAAAGACAGCTATCACAGGGAGTTACAAATGAGGCCAATTATTCGAAAGAGCAAATAGCTGCTAACCCGGATGCAGCAGGTGAACAATCAAATGAAGAAAATATAGACTTGCCTATAAGCGAAATGGATCAAGTAGAAGCCTCGCTACAAGCAAGAGTATTACAAATGTATTCAAATGGAAAATCAATTACTGAAATTGCTAGAGAGTTAAATTGTGGAAAAACAGAGGCAGAATTGATAATTAAATTTCAGTATCACCAATCCATTCGTTAAATAATGCCATTTATTACGAAAATTTGTCATTACTACTTGATAACCTTCATGCATTATGATATATTATTTTTTGGTGTGAATACTATGTTCATAGAAAGAACAAGTACGTAATTACACACGTTCAGTAATTTATAATTAGGGTGCCTTTGATTGAAAGGTCTGTTTATGAAGATGATCTGAACGGAGGATAAAAACCAATTAGGAGGAATTTTTAATGTCAGCAATTTCAATGAAACAGCTGCTTGAAGCTGGTGTGCATTTTGGACATCAGACACGTCGCTGGAATCCAAAGATGAAAAAGTACATCTTTACAGAACGTAACGGAATCTATATCATTGACCTACAAAAAACAGTGAAGAAGGTTGATGAAGCATACAATTATGTGAAGGAACTTGTTGCAGATGGCGGAACCATCTTGTTTGTTGGAACGAAGAAACAAGCGCAAGATTCTGTTCGCGACGAAGCAACGCGTTCTGGAATGTTCTTTGTGAATCAACGTTGGTTAGGTGGTACACTTACGAATTTCCAAACAATCCGTAAACGTATTAACCGTCTAAAAGACATTGAGCGTATGGAAGAGGACGGTACTTTTGAAGTACTACCGAAAAAAGAAGTCGTTGATTTGTTAAAAGAAAAAGATCGTTTAGTTAAATTCCTTGGTGGAATTAAAGAAATGAACAAATTACCTGATGCGTTGTTTGTTATTGATCCACGTAAAGAACGTATTGCGATTGCAGAAGCACATAAGTTAAACATTCCAATTATCGGAATTGTGGATACCAACTGTGATCCTGATGAAATTGATTATGTCATTCCAGCTAATGACGATGCAATTCGCGCAGTCAAGCTTTTGACTTCAAAAATGGCGGATGCTATTTTAGAAGTGAAACAAGGAGAAGAAACAGAAGTAGTTGAAGCTGAAGAAGAGCAAGTGGTAGCTACTGCTTCTGAAACTGAACAAGAGTAATTCAATTGAAAGGTGAGGGTGATAAGAGGATGAGAGCCTTTTATCACCCTTTTTAAAGAAAACATTGTCTATTTCTTAAGGAGGATTTTTGAATGGCTATTACTGCAAAATTAGTAAAAGAGTTACGTGAAAAAACTGGCGCAGGAATGATGGATTGTAAAAAAGCACTACAAGAAACAGATGGAAATATTGAAGCAGCCGTTGACTATTTACGTGAAAAAGGTATTTCTAAAGCTGCCAAAAAAGCAGATCGCATTGCTGCTGAAGGGGCTACACACATCGCTGTTGATGGTAATGTTGCTGTATTACTTGAAGTAAACTGTGAAACGGATTTCGTAACAAAGAATGATCAGTTTAAACAATTGCTTCATGACTTAGGAAAACAATTGCTTAACAAACAGCCAAATACGGTTGAAGAAGCGATGCAACAAGAAATGGAAGGCAGCGGAGAAACTGTCGAAAACTTTATTAATTCTGCAGTTGCAAAAATTGGAGAAAAACTTTCCCTTCGTCGTTTCACTGTCTTAACGAAAACAGACAATGATGCCTTTGGTGGATACTTGCATATGGGTGGACGTATTGGCGTACTTACATTACTAGAGGGAACAACGGATGATCAAGTAGCTAAAGATGTTGCTATGCATGTAGCTGCAGTAAATCCTCGTTATGTTTCTCGTGATGAAGTATCTGAAGAAGAAGTCAATAAAGAACGTGAAGTACTGAAAACGCAAGCTTTAAATGAAGGTAAACCAGAAAAAATTGTTGAAAAAATGGTTGAAGGCCGTCTCGGCAAGTTCTTTGAAGAAATTTGTCTGCTCGATCAAAACTTTGTAAAAGACCCTGATCAAAAAGTGAAAACATACGTAGCGGATAAAGGTGCCTCTGTGAAGACCTTTACTCGTTATGAAGTAGGCGAAGGTATGGAGAAACGAGAAGAAAACTTCGCAGATGAAGTAATGAATCAAATCAAAAAGTAAATTATTGGTCAGGTAGGGAGCACATTTGTTTGTTGTTCCCTATTTCTCCATATATCCTCAAAACAATCAACTACAAAAAAATATTTTCTATGGAGGTTATTATGACAACAGCTCGTTACCGTAGAATCGTACTTAAATTAAGTGGAGAAGCTTTGAGTGGCGAAGAAGGGTATGGCATTGAGCCTAAAATAATTCAGTCCATCGCTAATCAAGTCAAAGAAGTCGCAGAACTAGGTGTAGAAACTGCTATTGTTGTAGGTGGTGGCAACATCTGGCGTGGCAAAGTTGGCAGTGAAATGGGTATGGATCGTGCTACTGCTGATTATATGGGAATGTTGGCAACAATCATGAATTCGCTCGCCCTTCAGGATGGACTTGAAAATATTGGCATTCCTACTAGAGTACAGACATCAATTGAAATGCGACAAGTAGCAGAGCCATACATACGAAGAAAAGCAATTCGTCATTTGGAGAAAAAGCGTGTTGTCATTTTTGCTGCTGGTACTGGAAATCCATTCTTTTCAACAGATACAACTGCAGCATTACGTGCTGCTGAGATAGAAGCAGAGGTTATTTTAATGGCTAAAAATAATGTGGATGGAGTTTACACCGACGATCCTAAGATTAATAAAGATGCAGAGAAGTATGAAAACCTATCTTACATGGAAATGCTTAATGAAGGGCTCGGTGTCATGGATTCTACTGCTTCCACATTATGTATGGATAATGATATCCCATTAGTTGTGTTCTCAATCATGGAAGAAGGAAATATTAAACGCGTGGTCCAAGGCGAAGTTATTGGAACCACAATAAGGGGGAAATAATGATGTCTGATGACATTATGAAGCAAATGAAAGACAAAATGGAACAAGCTGTTCAAGCTTTTTCAAAAAATTTAGCTACGGTTAGAGCAGGTCGAGCGAACCCGAATTTATTAGATAGTGTTTTTGTAGAATACTACGGAATGAATACACCGCTAAATCAGTTGGCGTCTGTAACAGCTCCGGAGGCGAGATTACTTGTAATTACCCCATTTGATAAATCAGCGATTTCAGATATTGAAAAGGCGATACAAAAGGCTGACTTGGGAATTTCACCATCAAGTGATGGTAATATCATTCGGATTAATATCCCGACGTTAACGGAAGACCGTCGTAAAGATCTAGTTAAAGTGGTAGGCAAGTATGCAGAAGAAGCAAAAGTACAGGTCCGAAATATTCGCCGAGAAGCAAATGATCAATTGAAAAAAGCGGATGGGCTTTCTGAGGACGATGTACGTGGTGCACAAGATAATGTACAAAAAGCAACAGACAACCACATAGCTAAAATAGATCAACTAGCTAAAGATAAAGAAAAAGAAATTATGGAAGTTTAGTCCAAGACCATGTAAAATAAGATGTATTAGCCCTCTTGTTTAAGGGGGCTTTTGTATTCTTACGCAAAAATCGTTATAATATTAAATGATTTGAGTGAATAACGATGATTTATCCAATGGATTTCATAGAATCAACATTTACGACATATAGATAATATGGTAGAAATGACATGGATAATCAACAGCATTCGGAGGACAAAAAATGTCAATAAGACTTCCTTTTATAAAAAATAAACAAAAAGAACTAAGTCAATTAACTACAATTGATAAAGAGAATACTCCAGATCATGTAGCTATCATCATGGATGGAAACGGAAGATGGGCAAAACAAAGATCTTTACCGAGAATTGCTGGGCATAAAGAAGGTGTTAATTCAGTTGTAAAGGTGGTAAGGGCAGCTCATCAATGCAATATAAAAGTGTTAACACTCTATGCATTCTCTACTGAAAATTGGAAAAGGCCAAAAAAAGAAATTGATTTCTTAATGAAATTGCCGAAGGAATTCCTGCATGTTCATTTACCGGAATTAATGGAGAAGAATGTGAGGATTCAAACAATAGGGGATTTTGAGGCTCTCCCCAAGCATACGAAGGACACCATTCAACATGCAATGAATAAAACGAAGAATAATGATGGATTATTGCTTAATTTTGCTTTAAACTATGGAAGTAGAGACGAAATTATGCATGCGATCAAGAAAATTATGGAAGATGTTAATGGAGCAAAAATTTCAATTGATTCCTTAGATGAACAAGTTTTTTCAAAGTATCTGTATACGCGAGGGCTTAGTGACCCTGATCTATTAATCCGTACGAGCGGAGAACAGCGGTTAAGTAATTTTCTGCTATGGCAGTTAGCTTATACAGAGTTTTGGTTCACAGATGTTCTATGGCCAGATTTTTCTGAGGAAGTATTTCAACAAGCAATTGAGGAATATCAACAACGTCAACGACGCTATGGCGGAATTTAGGTGAGAATCGTATGAAACAACGGATTATAACAGCTATCATAGCACTAATTTTGTTCGTACCCTTTGTCATCATTGGAGGGACGCCGTTTAATCTCTTTGTTTATGTAATGGCAACAATTGGTTTTTTGGAATTAATTAGAATGGGGAGTATTGCAAAGTACTCGATCCCTTCTTTATTAGGAATCGGTCTTTTATGGACCTTTTTATTAAGTGAACGTATAGACTTAGCTTGGTTAACAAAATCAGACATCCTTATGTTAATTGTACTTTTACTATTATCGTACACCGTCTTAGTTAAAAACAAGTTTACCTTTGATCATGCAGGTGTTGTCTTACTTTCTGCCATCTACCTAGGAATGGGTTTTTATTATTTAACTATTGCTAGAGGAGAAGGGATAGAGGGCTTAGCTACAATCTTATACATCTTTTTAATTATATGGGCAACAGATACAGGAGCTTATTTTTTTGGACGAGCTTTCGGTAAACATAAGCTATGGCCAAAAATAAGTCCAAATAAGACAGTAGAGGGTGCATTAGGTGGTGTAGCACTCGCAGTACTAGTCGGTGTTATTTTTCAGTTTATTTACCCAGTCGAGAACACATTCATTGGAATTATTTGTGTATCCATATTGGCATCGGTTTTTGGGCAAATTGGTGATTTAGTTGAATCTGCGTTTAAGCGGCATTATGGCGTGAAAGATTCCGGCAATGTTCTTCCTGGTCATGGAGGGATTTTAGACCGATTTGATAGCTTATTATTTGTGATGCCTATTTTACATTTCGTTGGATTTTTTAACTAAGCAATGACAAATATTTAGAGTTGCAAGGGAATATAATGAGAATGAAGCTATAAAAGATTAATACTTCTTTAAAGGAAGGTGCTCTATTTGACTACAGTTATCGCGTTTATATTGATGTTCGGGCTACTTGTATTTATTCATGAATGGGGCCATTTAATTTTTGCTAAACGCGCTGGAATGCTGGCTCGTGAATTTGCAATTGGATTTGGCCCGAAAATATTCTCGTTCACCAAAAATGAAACAGTATATACCATTCGTCTCCTTCCGATTGGTGGATACGTAAGAGTAGCTGGTGAGGATCCAGAAATTATAGACTTAAAGCCAGGTCATCATGTCGGTCTTGAGTTTAATGAATCTGGAAAAGTAGATAAGATAATCGTCAATCATAAATCAAAGCATCCAAATGCTCGAATTATTGAGATTGAAGAATCAGATTTAGATCATAAACTACAAATTAATGGTTATGATGTAGATGATCAAGAGGAAAGGTTATGTTTTGAAGTTGATCCAAAAGCATCATTTGTGATGGACGAAAGGGAAACACAAATAGCTCCTTATGACCGTCAATTTGCTTCTAAATCAGTTGGACAAAGGGCAATGCAGTTGTTTGCTGGTCCAATGATGAACTTTGTGCTTGCGATTGTTATCTTTTTAATCCTTGGTGTTATTCAAGGTGTCCCTGTTGAAGAAGCGAAAATGGGACAAATACAACCAGATAGCCCTGCACAAGAAGCAGGTATAAAAAGCGATGACGAGATAATTCAAATTGAAGATCAACCTATTTCAACATGGGAAGAATTCACTACGATTGTACGAGATAATCCTGGTGAAGAGTTAGATATAGTTGTTCAACGTGAAGGAGATGAAGTACCATTAACAGTAGTACCTAAAGAAGTACCAGCTACGGAAGGACAACCGGCATTTGGCCAAATTGGTGTTTACCAAGCGTTTGAAAAGTCACTTTTAGGTACGGTCACATATGGTTTTACACAAACTTTTGATACAACAAAACTAATCCTGACAAATCTAGGAATGTTAATTACTGGACAATTACCGATCGAGACGCTTTCTGGTCCTGTTGGAATCTACGATGCAACGGATCAGATAGTGCAAACTGGCTTTATGAACTTCCTGATGTGGACAGCGATGTTAAGCATTAACTTAGGAATCGTCAACCTAGTACCATTACCAGCGTTAGATGGTGGGCGCTTATTATTTGTTGGCCTGGAAGCGGTGCGGGGAAAACCTATTTCTCCCGAAAAAGAAGGTCTCTTTCACTTTGTGGGCTTTGCATTGTTAATGCTACTCATGATTATTGTAACTTGGAACGACATTCAACGATTATTTTTATAACAATTGAAACGAGAAAACCCTTGTCAAAGATGTGCAGGCAGGGGTTTTCCATCTTTATAATAGATGTGTTATTTTAAGACTAGAGAATCATTTGATTCGTTGACGGTACAGGAGGATGAAAATGAGTATTTCAAGGAACGAGAAAATGGATGTACTGTTAGAACAATTACAGATCTCAGATGATCATTTACCTTATTTCTCTGGCAGCTATTTAAATAAATTGGAAGTGTATAAACAGACGAAATCATGGCATTTTCATATTTATACAAAACAAGTACTTCCTTGGGAAGTGTATCAAGTTTTTAGTAGTAAATTAAAAGAGAGCTTTCAGCAAATAGCGGAAGTGGATTTATTTATTGAAGCAGAAGATAAAACATGTGATGTAGAAACAACTTCAAAGTACTGGCAGCATTTTATACAATCATTTACCAACCTTTCACCTGCCTACAAAGAAATGGTCCAGAACCAAACTCCTCGGGTTGAAAATAATAATATTATGTTAACTGCAAGAAATGAAGCTGAGGCTACGGCTTTAAAAAAACGTTTAGAGGAAACATTTAGGCAGTATTGCTCCAAGGCAGGCTTGTCCACGTATTCTTTACGAATTGAGGTCAAAACCGAAGAAGCAGATTTTCAAAAGTTTAAAGAGCAAAAAGCATTAGAAGATCAGCAACTCGTTCGTAAAACTGTTCAAGAGAAGGAAAAGCGTGATCAGAATAAAACGCAAAATGACAATAAGCCAGTTATGCTTGGCTATAAAATTCAAGATGAGCCGATTTCGATGGAAGAAATCCTTGAAGAAGAGCGTAGAATTACCGTGCAAGGCTATATATTTTCCGCTGAGATTCGAAAATTACGTTCAGGTCGTAGTCTACTAATTATAAAGGCTACAGACTATACGGATTCACTACAAATTAAAATGTTCTCTAAAGGCGATGAAGATGCTGAAAAATTTGAAGCTGTTAAGGAAGGCATGTGGGTTAAAGCAAGGGGCAGTATTCAAACAGATATGTACACAAATGAATTAGCCATGATGGCTAATGATATACATGAAGTAAAAGTAGCCCCCCGTAAGGATCTTGCTCCAGATGATGAAAAGAGAGTTGAGTTGCATGCTCATACGACAATGAGTCAAATGGATGCGGTAGTCTCACCAGCAAATTTAATTAGTCAAGCAGCGAAGTGGGGACATAAAGCAGTTGCCATTACGGATCATGGTGGAGTACAAGGATTTCCCGATGCATATGCAGCAGGTCAGAAACATGATATAAAAGTGCTGTATGGAGTAGAAGCAAACCTAGTCGATGATGGTGTACCTATCGCCTATAACGAAAGTGATTTGGATTTAGAAACAGGTACATATATTGTATTTGACGTAGAAACTACTGGATTATCTGCAGTGTATGACACTATTATTGAGCTTGCCGCAGTTAAAGTTCACCAAGGTGAAATCATAGATCGTTTCGAATCTTTTGCTAATCCACATCATCCACTATCACAAACGACGATAGACCTTACTGGGATTACAGATGATATGGTAGAGAATGCACCTGAAGTAGACGATGTAGTAAAAGACTTTCATGAGTGGATGGGTGATGGTATTCTCGTAGCACATAATGCTAGCTTTGATATGGGCTTCTTAAATCAAGGTTTTAAAAAAATAAATTATGAAAAAGCTAGCAATGCTGTTATTGATACATTGGAATTGGCAAGATTCTTATTCCCACAATTAAAAAATCATCGATTAAATACATTATGTAAGCATTTAGACATTGAACTTACCCAGCATCATCGAGCCATTTATGATGCTGAAGCAACGGGCTATTTATTGTGGAAACTAGTACAAGCATTGTTGAAAAAAGAAATTATAAATCATAATCAACTTAATAATCATATGGGAGAAGGAAATGCTTATCAACGATCCCGGCCATTTCACTGTATTTTACTGGCCCAAACACAAGAAGGGCTTAAAAATATTTATAAATTAGTATCACATGCACATATTGATTATTTTTATCGCGTTCCACGAATCCCGAGGTCGTTAGTACAAAAAATGAGGAATGGGATTCTTATTGGATCAGCATGTGATCAAGGCGAAGTTTTCGAAACGATGATGCAAAAATCCGAAGAAGAAGCTGAAAGTGTTGCTGATTTCTATGATTATATTGAGATTCAGCCACCAGCAAACTATTCCCATTTGATTGAAAAAGACCTCGTACAAAATGAAGCACAAATCATGGATATTATTAAAAAATTAGTTAAATTAGGGGAACGCATAGAAAAACGTGTGGTAGCAACAGGTAATGTGCATTACCTTGATGATCATGATAAAGTCTACCGACAAATTTTAGTAGCTTCTCAAGCTGGAAATCCATTGAATCGAGTAACATTACCGGAAACACCGTTCCGAACAACAAATGAAATGGTAGAAGCTTTTCATTTTCTCGGTGCAGAGAAAGCGAAAGAAGTAGTTGTTACCAATACATCACTGATCGCGGAAGAAATTGAATCTGTTTCGCCAGTGAAAGATGGCTTGTACACACCTACGATTGAAGGTGCAGACCAAGAAATGCGTGATTTATGTTATGCGCGTGCGAAAAAAATTTATGGGGAACCTGTTCCCGAAATTGTTACGAATCGATTAGAAAAAGAATTAGAAAGTATTATCGGTCATGGATTTGCAGTAATCTACCTGATTTCCCATAAACTTGTTAAAAAATCGTTAGATGATGGCTACTTAGTAGGCTCACGTGGATCGGTTGGATCTTCTTTTGTAGCAACGATGACCGAGATTACAGAGGTGAACCCATTACCTCCACATTATGTATGTGAAACCTGCCATTATAATGAGTTTATTACGGACGGTTCAGTTGGTAGTGGATTTGATTTACCGGATAAAGAATGTCCTAACTGTCAAACACCACTTACAAAAGATGGTCAAGACATACCTTTTGAGACGTTTCTTGGATTTAAAGGGGATAAGGTTCCAGATATCGATTTGAATTTTTCTGGTACGTATCAACCCCGCGCCCATAATTATACAAAAGAGCTGTTTGGGGTGGAAAATGTTTACCGTGCAGGAACAATAGGTACAATAGCTGAGAAAACAGCATATGGCTATGTGAAAGGATATGCGTCCGATAAACAGCTCGTCTATAAAAATGCAGAGGTAGATCGACTAGTTCAAGGTTGTACTGGGGTGAAGCGAACGACTGGGCAGCACCCTGGTGGAATCATTGTGGTACCGGAAGACAAAGAAATTTTTGATTTTACACCAATTCAATTTCCTGCTGACGATCGTACAAGTGAATGGAGAACAACCCATTTTGATTTCCATTCGATTCATGACAATTTGTTAAAGCTAGATATTTTAGGACATGATGATCCAACCGTAATTAGGATGCTTCAAGATTTAAGCGGAATAGATCCTAAAACCATCCCCACAGATGATCCTGATGTCATGACGATTTTTTCGGGTCCAGAAGCACTTGGGCTAACTGCAGATCAAATTAATTGTAAAACAGGAACATTGGGTGTTCCTGAGTTTGGAACAAAATTCGTACGACAGATGTTAGAAGATACGAAACCAAATACATTTGCAGAATTAGTGATCATTTCCGGGTTGTCGCATGGTACAGATGTATGGCTAGGTAATGCGCAAGAGTTAATAAATGATGGGATATGTGAATTACCTGACGTTATCGGATGTCGTGATGATATAATGGTATATCTCATGCATAAAGGGTTGGACGCTTCATTAGCATTTAAAATTATGGAATTTGTACGAAAAGGGAAAGGCTTGCAGGATGAATGGATAACAGAAATGAAGAAACATGATGTACCAGATTGGTATATTGAATCTTGTAAGAAGATTAAATATATGTTCCCGAAAGCTCATGCTGCCGCCTATGTTTTAATGGCTGTACGAATTGCCTATTTCAAAGTACATCATCCGATTTTCTTTTATGCTGCATATTTTACTGTTCGTGCTGATGATTTTGAATTAGATACGATGATTAAGGGTTCTCAAGCTATTCGTAAGCGTATGGAAGGGATTGCTGCTAAAGGAAACGATGCATCTCCAAAAGAAAAAAGTTTATTAACCGTTTTAGAAATTTCATTAGAAATGTGTGAAAGAGGCTTCTCCATCAGCAAAGTTGATTTATATAACTCTAGCGCTACAGAATTCATTGTTGATGGTGATAAACTAATTCCGCCATTTAATGCTGTAGATGGCTTAGGAACGAATGCTGCTATTAATATAGTAAAAGCAAGGGAAGAAGGAGAATTCTTATCAAAAGAAGATCTTCGTGAGCGTAGTAAAATATCTAAAACGGTATTAGAGTATCTAGATAATCATGGATGTTTAGAAGGAATGGCAGAACAAAATCAATTATCTCTTTTTTAAATAGGAAGCATAGATTAGTAGAAAAAACCATGTTTATTATAAGCCGAACTTGGAAATAGTGATAATAGAGCTGATAAGCTTGCGTGGTTTGTAACCGTATGGTATACTTATTTTGGTAAGTAATGATACGAACTTTTTGAAAGAGTGGGTCTATGCCCACTCTTTCTTCATACCTCTTTTCAACTTTTGTTTATTGCCCCCCTTGCCACAACTCTCGGCAGGGGTTTTATATTGAAATAAGGTTATGAAAATGAAAATACAAATAGTTGTCTATACTAGTATGTAAAAACAGCATAAAGGAGGATATGAGTTGAGTTCTCAAGTTATTAAAACAACTGAAGAATTAGTTCTTCCTATCCTGGAACAAAAGAATCTTGAGTTAGTTGATATTAAATATGTAAAAGAAGGTCAAAATCGTTTTCTCCGAGTTTATATTGATAAGGATGGTGGTGTCGATATTACAGAATGTGGAGAGGTATCTGAGGAACTAAGTGAGAAGTTAGATCAAGCAGACCCAATTACGAATGCTTATTTCCTAGAAGTATCTTCACCTGGTGTGGAACGACCGTTAAAAACGAAGGAAGATTTTGAAAAACATGTAAATCAAAATGTTTATGTTAAACTGTATGAGCCAATCGATGGCGAGAAAGTGTATGAAGGAATACTTAAGGATTTTCAAAACAATGTATTAACCATTGAATATAAATCAAAAACGCGTAAATTATCAGTAGAAATTCCATATGACAAGGTGGCTAAAGCCAGACTTGCTGTTACGTTCTAAAGGGGGAGAAAAAAGGTGAGCACGCAGTTGTTTGATGCAATTGATCATTTAGCAAAAGAAAAAGGTATTGATAAGGATATTCTATTGGAAGCGTTAGAAGCAGCTCTAATTTCTGCTTATAAAAAGAACTTTAAATCAGCGACTAATGTTCGTGTTGAGTTGAATGAAGAGACTGGTAAAATGGGTGTGTTTTCCAGAAAAACGGTTGTTGAAGAGGTAGATGACAATCAAGAAGAAATAACCGTTGATGAAGCAAAAGAAATAAATCCTAATTATGAAGTCGATGACGTTGTAGAAGTTGAAGTTACACCGAAAGACTTTGGGAGAATTGCTGCTCAAGCTGCTAAACAAGTAGTTACACAGCGAGTAAGAGAAGCTGAACGCGGTGTCATCTTCTCGGAATATTCAGATCGAGAAGAAGATGTAATGACTGGTATTATCCAGCGGAAAGATTCTCGATTTGTTTATGTGAACTTAGGAAAGATTGAAGCTAAACTTGCCGAAGCGGAACAAATGCCAACTGAAGAATATTATATACATGACCGAATTAAGGTATTTGTTACAAAAGTAGAAAACACGAGTAAAGGTCCACAAATTTATATTTCTAGGTCGCATCCAGGTCTATTAAAACGTCTATTTGAGATGGAAGTGCCTGAAATATATGATGGTATTGTTGAGATTAAATCTGTTGCAAGAGAAGCTGGAGACCGCTCAAAGATATCTGTGCATGCGCCAGATCCTGAAATAGACCCAGTTGGTTCTTGTGTTGGACAAAAAGGACAACGTGTACAAACGATTGTGAATGAATTAAAAGGCGAAAAAATAGATGTAGTCGAATGGTCAGAGGATCCGACCGTCTATGTATCAAATGCGCTAAGTCCGTCCAAAGTTGTTGAAGTATTAGTTGATGAAGAAGAAAAAGCAACAACCGTAATTGTTCCTGATTATCAACTATCATTAGCAATTGGGAAACGTGGTCAAAATGCGAGGCTTGCTGCTAAATTGACCGGCTGGAAAATTGATATTAAGAGTGAATCAGAAGCGCGTGAAGAGGGGCTTCTAAATGAAGAAGAAGCCTACTCTAATAACGAAGAAGACATTTTTGAATAAGGGGGATATGACGTGGCACAGAAAAGAAAAATCCCTACTCGGAAATGTGTAGTTACAAATGAATTGAAACCAAAAAAAGATTTAATACGCATTGTGCGTAACAAAGAAGGAGAAGTCTTTGTTGACCCAACAGGAAAGAAAAATGGGAGAGGCGCTTACCTATCCAAAGATATAGGCGTAATTGACAAAGCTGAAACTTCAAATATTCTTAGTAGACATCTCAATGCGGAAGTGGATGCTTCATTGTTTGATGAGTTACGAGAGTTTGTGAGTAATCAAAATGAATCAAAATAAATATTTAAATCTTATAGGTTTAGCTTTTCGTGCGGGTAAATGTTCAATTGGAGAAGACTCCATTCTTAAACATATCCGATCAAATCGTGCAAAGCTTGTCTTGATTGCAAATGATGTTGGTCCTCAAACAAAAAAGAAACTAACAGACAAATGCAAATCCTATAATGTTCCATTTGCCATAGTTGATGATAGAGATACACTGTCTAATGCTATTGGAAAAACCCATAGAGTAGCAATTGCCATTTTAGATGCAGGGTTTGCTGATAAGATAAGGTCGTTACTCGGGTAATAAATTCGGGGGTGAACGTATGAGTAAAATGCGTGTATATGAATATGCAAAACAAAATAACATATCCAGTAAAGAGGTAGTATCCTTTTTAAAAGAGCAAGGCGAAGAAGTAACAAATCACATGTCAACGATATCTACAGAAGTGGTAACAAAATTAGATAATCAATTTAAGAAAGCTAAACAGCCAGAACAAAAGGAAGCGCCGAAACAACAAGATGCAAAACCGGCTGGTAAGAATGGTTTTCATAATACGCAGAACAAACAGAAACAGGCACCAAAAGATCAAAAGAAAAAATCAAATAAGCCAAATAAACATCAGCAAAAACCTCATGGGAAAAATCAAAAAGGTAAAAAAGGCAAAGGGAGTAATAAGCCTGCTGGTAAACAACAACAGCAGCAACCTGAAAAGAAAGAGACACCGAAGCAAATTACTTACCATGGTACGTTAACGGTAAGTGAATTAGCAGAGAAATTGAATAAAGAGGCTTCGGAAATAATTAAAAAATTAATGTTTCTAGGTGTAATGGCTACTAAAAACCAGGATCTTGATGATGATTCAATCGAACTTATATGCGATGAATTTGGGGTAGAAGTTGAGAAAGAAATTATTTTAGAAGATACTGATTTTGATAAATATATTAAAGAAGATAAGCCTGAGGATTTGGTAGAAAGACCAGCAGTTGTCACTATTATGGGGCATGTTGACCACGGGAAAACGACACTCTTGGATTCCATCCGTCATACAAAAGTAACTGCAGGGGAAGCTGGTGGAATCACACAGCATATCGGTGCCTATCAAGTAGATAATGATGGCAAAAAAATCACGTTTCTTGATACACCTGGTCATGCTGCCTTTACTAGCATGCGTTCACGTGGTGCGCAAGTAACAGACGTAGCAATTCTAGTAGTAGCCGCTGATGATGGTGTTATGCCGCAAACCGTTGAGGCGATCAACCATGCTAAGGCTGCAGAAGTACCGATTATCGTCGCTGTAAATAAAATGGATAAAGAAGGGGCTAACCCAGATCGTGTGATGCAGGAATTAACAGAATATGAACTGGTTCCCGAAGACTGGGGTGGAGATACTATTTTTGTGAACCTTTCAGCAATAAAAGGGGAAGGTATTGATGATTTACTAGAAATGATTGTACTTGTTTCAGAAGTAGAAGAATTAAAAGCCAATCCGAATACTACTGCATTTGGAACAGTTATTGATGCCCAACTTGATAAAGGGAGAGGCTCTGTTGCTACCCTACTTGTTCAAAACGGGACATTACATGTAAGTGATTCGATTGTTGTAGGAAATACGCATGGGCGTGTTCGAGCGATGGTAAACGAGCTTGGTAAACGTGTTACAGATGCTGGGCCATCGACACCAGTGGAGATCACTGGATTAAACGATGTTCCTCAAGCAGGTGATCAGTTCCTTGTCTTTAAAGATGAGAAAAAGGCGCGTCAAATTGGGGAGGCCCGTCAACAAAAACATATTCAAGAAAATCGAAGTGAACAATCGAAAGTTAGTCTAGATGATTTATTTGAACAAATTAAACAAGGTGATATGAAAGAAATTAATATCATTATTAAAGCAGACGTACAAGGTTCTGCAGAGGCGCTTGCTTCTTCTTTACGAAAAATTGAAGTAGAAGGCGTCAATATTAAGATTATTCATACTGGGGTCGGTGCAATTACGGAATCAGATATTATTCTTGCAGCTGCTTCAAATGCGGTCGTGATCGGATTTAACGTACGACCTGATGCAAATGCGAAGAAGGCTGCCGAATCTGAAAAAGTAGATGTAAGGCTTCACCGAGTTATATACAAAGCAATCGAAGAGATCGAAGCAGCGATGAAAGGTTTACTTGATCCAGAATATGAAGAAAAAGTAATTGGCCAAGCTGAGGTAAGAGAAACATTTAAAGTTTCGAAAATAGGTACGATTGCGGGTAGTTATATTACAGATGGAAAACTAACCAGAGATTCAGGTGTACGCCTCATTCGCAATGGTGTTGTGTTATTCGAAGGCGAAATCGCAGCATTAAAACGATTTAAAGATGACGTCAAAGAAGTAGCCCAAAATTACGAGTGTGGCGTAACAATCAAAAATTTCAATGATATTAAAGAAGGAGATGTCATTGAAGCATTTGTAATGGAAGAAATTGAGCGCAAATGATCCTATATGCTGAAGTAGAGTGCATGTTGTATGAGGGACGTTCTTTAAAGCAAAAGCGCTCCGTTATTAAACGGTTAATCTCGAAGTTAAAGCATGATTTTAATGTAGCTGTTACTGAATTGGATTATCATGACTTGTGGCAACGCACAAAGCTTGGCATTGTGACAATTTCTACCGAGCAGAAACATGCAGAACAAGTGATTCAGGGAGTATTACGCGTAATTGATTCATATACTGAACTTGAACGAACAATTACCGATGTGGAAAAAATCTAACTTACAGCTCCCTTGTTCTGTAAGGAGTTCAATGACGAGGTGATGGAAATGGCAGATTTACGTTCAAACAGAGTAGCTGAACAAATGAAAAAAGAGCTTGGTGAAATTTTAACTCGAAAGATCAAAGATCCACGCGTGGGATTTGTGACGGTAACTGATGTGGAAGTTACTGGTGACCTGCAGCAAGCTAAAATATTCATATCTGTATTAGGGGATGAAAAACAAAAGCAGGACACATTATTAGGCTTAGCAAAGGCAAAAGGATTTATCCGCTCTGAAATAGGCCAACGGATTCGTTTGCGAAAGACACCAGAGTTAATGTTTGAATTTGACGAAGCTTACGAATATGGAAATCGAATTGAAACCATTCTTCGCGATTTAAATAAATAATGTCTTCAAAAAATCTGACCTATGATAGGTCAGATTTTTCCTTCATCCCAGTAAAGAAAATGGAGGTACAATAATAGATGAATGGAATATTGTCGTTATGGAAGCCGAAAGGATTAACTTCTCATGATTGTGTGGTTAAAGTAAGGAAATTATTCCAAACGAAAAAGGTTGGTCATACTGGCACATTGGATCCAGATGTAGAAGGTGTATTGCCAATATGTATTGGACAAGCTACTAAAATTGTACCCTTCTTAACAGACACCAGAAAAACATACACGGGTAAGTTAAAATTAGGCATATCAACCGAAACGGAAGATGCTTCTGGCGATATTGTAGATAAAAAAAAGGTAACTACGTTTCCAAGCTCAGGTCAAACAAAAGCGGTTTTTCAAGGATATACTGGTTCCATTAAACAAAAACCACCAATGTATTCTGCAGTAAAAGTAAAAGGCAAAAAATTATACGAATATGCTCGGGCAAATGAAGTTGTTGAACGGCCTGTGAGAGATGTAACTATATTCAAGTTAGAACTTATTCAGCAAGAAGAAGAAGAGAATTGCATATCTTTTCGGGTTGAATGTTCAAAAGGTACCTATATACGCACGCTTTGCGTTGATATTGGTAAATCACTTGGATATCCTGCTCATATGGTCTCATTAACAAGAGAAAAAACCGGTGCATTTTCAAAGAAAAATGCAGTTACATTTGCTACAATAGAAGAGGCAGTCGAACAACAGAAAGAATCTGAACTTTTATATCCCTTACAAAAAGGGCTTTCTCATCTTGATTGCCTTTATGTAAACCATGAGCTTATGGAAAAAGTACTTCATGGACAAAAACTAATCCGTACGAATGAAATGCATACGGATCCATTTACGGTAATGTATCAAGATAGGGTTCTAGCTATATACCAGGTTCATCCTGAAAAACCAGCGTATATAAAGCCAGTTCGGGTTTTCAGTAAATAATAAAAGTGCAGGTGAAACACGGTGCGAACATTTGAATTAAAATACCCGCATTCTTTAGTTTTGGCAGATCTACCAGAGACTGTAACAGCAATTGGTTTCTTCGATGGCATACACAAAGGACATCAACATGTTATCCGAACTGCTGTCTCAAAAGCAAAAGAAAAAGGTATGGAAAGTGCTGTTATTACATTTTATCCGCATCCCACTGTCGTATTAAAAAAAGATGTACAGCACGTCAGATACATAACTCCCTTGCGTGAGAAAAAGGAAATTCTTAAAAGGCTGGGTGTCGATCGACTTTATATCATTAATTTTAATCATGACTTAGCAGCTCTATCACCACAGGATTTCGTTGATCATTTTATTAAAGGCCTTCACATCAAACATGTTGTAGCTGGGTTTGATTTTTCCTATGGTCATAAAGGGAAAGGAAACATGGATACAATTGCAGAACACGCTGCGAATGCGTTTACAACTACCACAATTAGTAAAGTAGAATTAGATGATAAAAAAGTCAGCTCTACAAGAATTCGTGAGTTGTTAAGCATAGGAAATGTTGAAAAGGCGAATGAATTGCTTGGTCGCCCACTGACAGTGGATGGTATCGTTGTTAAAGGGGAACAGCGGGGAAAAGAAATGGGGTATCCAACTGCGAATATTGATACAAATACAGAAGCATTGCTACCCAAACCAGGAATATATGCGGTAAAAGTTATATATAAGAATGAAAAATATGAAGGAATGGCAAGCCTTGGATTCAACCCTACCTTTGATACCGGTTTAACCGAACCTGTACTCGAAGTGAATATTTTTGATTACAATAATGACTTATATGGTGATGAATTGTTTGTAGAGTTTCATAAATTCATACGTGATGAAGAAAAATTTGCTAGCATAGAGCAATTGATCACAGAATTAGATCAGGATGAAGTAATAAGTCGTAGTTTTTTTTCCAAGCCGCATTAACGAAATTACTTGCATTTTTGCTAAAAAAATTGTACGATAAGGTACGTGGAACCATCGCTTGGCAAAACGTAACTCCGACGTTTGCTAGGGGAATGGGGATAAAAATAATATTAGGAGGTGAGCCAGATGGCTATTACACAAGAACGTAAAAATGAAATTATTAATGAATACAAAATTCATGATACGGACACTGGTTCTCCAGAGGTACAAATTGCTGTACTTACTGAAGAAATTACCAAATTAAACGAACATTTACGTGTTCATAAGAAAGATCATCATTCACGTCGTGGTCTTTTGAAAATGGTTGGTAAACGTCGTAATTTATTAAATTATTTACGTAATAAAGATGTTACACGTTACCGTGAACTAATTAAAAATCTTGGCCTACGCCGATAGATGTAAAAAGCAGGAGAGATCCTGCTTTTTTTATACATTAAGAACATTCTCTATCTAACCCGCTTTTGTCTTAAAACATGTTTAGATCGTTGGTAAGAAATTAGATGGCAGATAGTTACTGTGTAAGCTTTTTTACATGAAGATTGACATTTTATCGTATGGATCTTATCCTTTTCTTTTACTTTCTTGCACCTATTTGTATAAAATAGTGCATGGGTGATTGTTTAAAAGGTGTGTAATCATAAAAATAGTTAATTATCTACATAAAATTTACAATCATGCTTATAAACTATAGAATGAAGGTTAGAATGGTTAATTGAAAGGAGTACTTAAACTAATGGCAGAAGAAAAACACCTATTTTCTACCGAAATTGCCGGTGAAAAATTTACCGTCGAGATAGGCGAGTTAGCAAAACAAGCAAATGGCGCTTGTATGGTACATTATGGTGATACGTCTGTATTGTCTGTAGCAACTGCGTCAAACGAACCAAAGGACCTGCCCTTCTTCCCGTTAACGGTAAATTATGAAGAACGGCTATATGCAGTTGGCAAGATCCCAGGAGGGTTTATTAAACGAGAAGGAAGACCAAGTGAGAAAGCTATTTTGTCATCACGATTAATTGATCGTCCGATTCGTCCATTATTTCCAGATGGCTTCCGAAATGAAGTACAAGTAATTAGCACCGTTATGAGTGTAGATCAGGATTGTCCATCTGAAATGGCAGCGATGATTGGATCATCGATTGCATTAAGCGTTTCTGATATCCCTTTTGCGGAACCAATTGCTGGCGTAAACGTTGGTCGTGTTAATGGTGAATTTGTAATTAATCCTACCATCGAACAAGAAGAACAAAGTGATATTGAACTAACCGTTGCTGGTACGAAGGATGCCATCAATATGGTAGAGGCAGGAGCTAACGAAGTACCTGAAGAGGTAATGTTAGAAGCAATTATGTTTGGTCATCAAGAAATTGCTCGTTTAGTTTCCTTCCAAGAAGAAATTGTACAAGCCGTTGGAGCAGCTAAAAAAGAAGTTATTTTATTTGAAGTTGATGATGAGCTGGCTACAAAAGTTGAAGCTGAAGCTTCCACAAAACTGCTCAATGCAATTCAGGTGAAAGAGAAGCATGCGCGTGAAGAGGCAATCAGTGCGGTGAAAGACGAAATTCTCGAAGCTTATGATGAAGAAGACAAGGAACAATATACACAAGTCAAGGCTGTTCTTGACAAAATCGTTAAGGAAGAAGTACGCAGACTAATAACGAAAGAAAAAATTCGCCCTGATGGACGTAAAATTGATGAAATTCGTCCATTGTCTTCACGAATTAATGTATTACCAAGAACACATGGATCTGGATTATTTACAAGAGGGCAAACCCAAGCGTTGAGTGTTTGTACATTAGGCGCTCTCGGAGATGTTCAGATATTAGATGGGCTTGATTTAGAAGAGTCTAAACGATTTATGCATCACTATAACTTCCCTCAATACAGTGTAGGTGAAACAGGACCGATTCGAGGACCAGGTCGTAGAGAAATTGGTCATGGTGCATTAGGTGAACGTGCTTTAGAGAAAGTCATTCCTTCTGATAAAGACTTCCCTTATACTATTCGTCTTGTTTCTGAAGTGTTAGAATCAAACGGTTCGACATCACAGGCTAGTATTTGTGCATCTACGTTAGCGATGATGGATGCTGGAGTTCCAATCAAAGCACCTGTTGCAGGTATAGCTATGGGGTTAGTTAAATCAGGAGACGATTACACAATTTTAACTGATATTCAAGGAATGGAAGATGCCTTAGGAGACATGGACTTTAAAGTAGCTGGAACTGCTAAGGGTGTTACTGCATTACAAATGGATATTAAGATTGAAGGTCTTTCTAAACAAATATTAGAAGAAGCATTAACTCAAGCAAAACACGGACGTATGCAAATCCTTGATTCCATGCTTGCAACGATTAAAGAACCAAAAAATGAACTATCTGAATACGCTCCTAAGATTTTAACGATGAAAATTAATCCAGATAAGATTCGTGATGTTATTGGCCCAAGTGGTAAACAAATAAACCAAATCATTGATGAAACTGGTGTTAAAATTGATATTGAACAAGATGGCAGTGTGTTCATTTCATCTACAGATGCAACGATGAACGATAAGGCGAAAAAGATTATCGAAGATCTTGTACGAGAAGTAGAAGTTGGACAAATGTATCTTGGAAAAGTGAAGCGTATTGAGAAATTTGGAGCATTTGTTGAATTATTTAAAGGAAAAGATGGGCTCGTCCATATTTCAGAATTGGCCGAGGAGCGAACAAATAAAGTGGAAGATGTCGTTTCAATTGGCGATGAAATAATGGTTAAAGTCAAAGAAATTGATAATCAAGGCCGGGTTAACCTTTCTCGAAAAGCTGTGTTAAAAGAAGAGCGGGAAAGAAAAGAAGCTGCAGAATCTCAATCCTAATAATGAACGAAAACAAGAAGCTGGCCGCCCAGTTTCTTTTTATTTTTTAAAAATGGAGATGCATACAAACGCTACAAAGTTAATCATACCTTGTCCCTCTTACTCATATATATGAGTCAAGGGAGGGATATGGATGTACAGATATCGGCAATTGATTCATTTTTTTGTATTTATCATTTTAGTCGGATTAACGTTTGATTTAGGGACAACTCCTGTTGCAAATATAAAAGAAACACCAGAAATAATGGAAGCCGTGAAAACAGAAGATGTGTTATATAAGGAAATTGAAGCAAAGGCGAGGGAATTTGAAGAAGCGCCCCAAAATGCTTATATTGATAGAGTTTGGAAAAAAACACCTGGAAGAAATGGTTTACAAGTCAATATTGAAAAGTCCTATGATAAGATGAAAGATAAAGGGGAATTCGATAAGTCATTATTGGTGTTTGATCAAGTTACTCCTGAAAAAAATTTAGAGGAATTACCTGCATCGCCTATTTATCGTGGTCATCCAGAAAAACAAATGGTTGCATTTTTAATTAATGTCTCTTGGGGAGAGGAATATGTACCTGAAATTTTATCTGTATTAAAAGATAATAATGTAAAAGCTACGTTTTTTATTGAAGGAAAATGGGCAAAGAATAATGCTGAGTTAGTAAAAATGATTCATGAACAAGGGCATGTCATTGGGAATCATGCATATAATCATCCAGATATGTCTAGAATGACAAATCAGCAAATTTTGGATCAAATCGTTCAAACGAATGATATTATTAAAGCAATAATTGGTAAAAGCCCAAAGTGGTTTGCACCGCCAAGTGGCAGCTTTAATGAACATGTGGTTCAAGTTAGTCATGAATTAAACATGCAGACGATACTATGGACCGTCGATACAATTGATTGGAAGAACCCATCCGTTTCTGTTATGATTAACCGAGTTAATACTAAAATCCATCCAGGTGCAACGGTGTTAATGCATCCTACAGAAGCTACAGAACGAGGTCTTGATTCGCTTATTAAGGCAATTAAAGCGAAAGATTTAAAAATCAATACGATTGAGAAGCTTATAGAATCCCAACGATAACATCTAGCTAATCACTTAGGAGGAAAAATCTTGATAGAAAAACATTCGTGTAAAAACGGTTTACGTGTCGTATTAGAACGTGTACCAGCAGTTCGTTCAGTAACCATTGGTATATGGGTGTTAACTGGATCTAGAAATGAAACAGAAGAAAATAATGGCATCTCTCATTTTTTAGAGCATATGTTCTTTAAAGGAACTAAGAATCGTTCCCCTCAAGATATCGCAGAAGAGTTTGACGCAATTGGTGGACAAGTAAACGCCTTCACGTCTAAAGAATATACATGCTTTTATGCAAAAGTTTTGGATACACATAAAGATGCTGCATTAGAAATCCTTGCAGATATGTTTTTTAATTCCACATTCGATGAAGATGAAATGGAAAAAGAAAAGAAAGTAGTATATGAAGAGATTAAAATGTACGAAGATACACCAGATGATATTGTACATGACTATTTAGCAAAAGCGTCATATGGTAGCCATCCTTTAGGGTATCCAATCCTAGGGACAGAAGGGCATTTAAAGTCATTTACACCAGAAAAGCTAAGAAATTATATGAATAAACGATATACACCAAAGAATATTGTGGTTTCAGTAGCTGGAAATGTTGATTCTTCATTTATACAGTCCATCGAATCATTTTTTGGCAGTTATCAAACCTCGAATCAACCTACGGAAATTACAAAACCAACATTTATCAGTGGGAAAATCGAGCGTCAAAAAGATACGGAACAAGCACATCTGTGTATGGGATATGATGGTCTAGCTGTTGATGATGAAAATATTTATAGTTTAATTATTATGAATAATGTCTTGGGAGGTAGTATGAGCTCAAGGCTATTTCAAGATGTAAGAGAAAAACAAGGATTGGCGTATTCCGTTTTTTCTTACCATTCCTCTTTCATAGATAATGGCTTATTAACGATTTACGCAGGAACAGGGAACGATCAATTAGAACGTTTAACCGACGTCATAAATAAAACAATCGAAACATTTATTTCAAATGGGTTAACCGATAAAGAATTACAAAATAGTAAAGAACAATTAAAAGGGAGTTTATTATTAAGTTTGGAAAGCACAAACAGCCGCATGAGTAGGAATGGGAAGAATGAATTAATCTTACATGAACATCGTACATTGGACGAGATGGTACAGGTTATCGATGCGGTAAATCATAGCTCCATACAGCAAGTAATGGAAACGTTATTTAAACAAGATCCCTCCATCGCTTTAATTGCTCCAAGTCGATAAAAATAACCTATATCAACATAGGTTGATTTTTTTTGCATATACTTGGTAATAACCACGTTAAGAAGGGGTGAAGAGCGGTTTGCGGTATAAAGATATAAGTGGCAAAGAAATTGTTAATGTAAATGAAGGATCACGATTAGGTGTTTTAGGACAAACTGACCTAGAAATAAATGAAAATACCGGTCAAATCGAAGCATTCATTATTCCGAATTATAAATGGTTTGGTTTGAAAAAAGAAGGAGAAGAAACAAAGATTCGCTGGAATGCAATTAAAAAAGTTGGCGAAGACATGATTATTATTGATACGGAGAAAATAAACTAAAAAAGAATGAGAAAAACATAAAATCTTTTATAGGCTGGTGTCCCGACAGGGGATACTAGCCTTTTTTCTTGTCCATATACGAAAACCTAATCACTAACATGCTTCAGGCACATAAGCTATAAAGAAATATGAATTAAAATTGTACGTTTGGAGGGTGTTCACAAGAATGAGTCAAACAATTGCAGTTATTGGTGGAGATGCCCGTTATCTAGAATTAATTCGGCAGCTTCAAGCCTTGACTGAAACCACAATTGTGCTTGTTGGTTTTGATAAATTAGAACAAGGGTTTACTGGTCTTAAACAATTAGATATATATGATGTCGAACCAAGTAAGCTAGATGCTGTTGTGTTACCAATAACTGGTATTGATCAGGCAGGGCGTGTAGAAGCTGTTTTTTCTGAAAAACCAATTTATTTAACATCTGACTGGTTTCAACAATTGCAAGAGTCAACGCTCGTATTTACTGGGATTACGAATAGCTATTTAACCGAAGCAGCAGAAAAAGCTTCCATTCAATTGATACCATTATTAGATCGAGATGATGTTGCTATTTATAATTCGATACCTACAGCAGAAGGTACCATAATGATGGCAATTGAGCATACTGATTTTACCATCCATTCCTCTCGGGTAATGGTTGTCGGTTTTGGAAGAGTTGGCAACACCGTAGCTAATAAATTTTCTTCTTTAGGTGCAAAAGTATCTGTAAGCGCAACAAGGATTAAAGATTTAGCACGTATTACAGAAATGGGGTTAACAGCAGTACCATTAGAAGCATTAGCTGATCATATGCAGGAATGTGATTTATTAATTAACACGATTCCTGCTCCAGTCGTTGAAAAAGATGCAATGAAGCATTTACCATCCCATGCTGTCATTATTGACTTGGCATCAAAACCTGGTGGTACAGATTTTCAATATGCAAATCAACGTGGGATAAAAGCAATATTGGCTAAAAGCTTACCGGGTATTGTTGCTCCAAAAACCTCAGGGAAAATTCTAGCAGATGTTATCAAACAATTTATAACGAAATAAGAGTTAAATTGCTTTTTAAAAACATAATAACGAACATTCAGAAAGGCTGTATTAAAGCCATTCTGAATGAAGTTTTATGTCACTCACACTAGATGAATGATAAACCTTTTGGGAGGCGATTAGATGGATTTAGCAGGTAAAAGAATTGGATTTGGTTTAACAGGATCGCATTGCACATATGATCAAGTTTTTCCGCAGATTGAACGATTAGTAAAGCAAAAGGCAGAAGTTGTACCGATTGTAACGTATACTGTGCGTACTACTGATACAAAGTTTGGCGAAGCAGCAGACCATATCGAAAAAATTGAATCAATTACTGGTAAACGTGTGATTACTACAATGCCTGAAGCAGAACCATTGGGGCCGCAATATCCGTTAGATTGTATGGTTATTGCACCTCTAACAGGTAATTCTTTAAGTAAAATGGCAAATGCATTAACGGATAGTCCCGTACTCATGGCCGCTAAAGCAACGATGAGAAACCAACAACCAGTTGTGTTGGGGATATCTACCAATGATGCACTTGGATTAAATGGAGTTAATTTAATGCGTCTAATGGCAAGTAAATTTATTTATTTTGTTCCTTACGGGCAAGATGATCCATATAAAAAACCAAATTCACTTGTAGCTAAAATGGATCTATTATCTGAAACAATTGAATCTGCATTGGAATTTAAACAACTTCAGCCGGTTATTGTTCCTCATAACAGCTGATCTATGATAAAATGATAAGCTAGAAGTCTATTAAACTTGTATTTGAAGGGAGCAATAGGAGAGATGCCACAAAAATCAGCATATAATGTAGCGGTAGTAGGAGCAACAGGTGCAGTTGGGCAAAAAATAATCCAATTATTAGAAGAGAAGGATTTTCCAATAAATGAATTAAAGCTGTTGTCTTCCAAACGTTCAGCAGGATTAAAACAATTATTTAAACAAACCGAAATTACAGTCGAAGAGGCTACTCCTGAAAGTTTTGCTGGGGTGGATATTGCGTTATTTTCAGCTGGAGGCTCTGTATCTAAGAAATTAGCACCGGAAGCGGTGAAACATGGAGCTGTCGTTGTTGATAATACGAGTGCCTTTCGCATGGATGAAGATGTGCCATTAGTAGTACCTGAGGTGAATAAAGATGATCTCCTTAAGCACCAAGGGATTATTGCTAATCCAAATTGTTCAACCATTCAAATGGTAGCAGCTCTAAAACCATTGCAGGATGCATTTGGCCTTAAACGTGTTATCGTTTCTACTTATCAAGCTGTTTCAGGAGCAGGTAATGAAGCAAATAACGAGTTAGCACAGCAATCAAAAGATTATCTTGATGGCAATGAGACAGAAGCGAATATTCTTCCGGTTAAAGGTGATGAAAAGCATTTTCAAATTGCGTTTAATGCATTACCACAAATTGATGTGTTTCAAGATAATGGATATACCTTTGAAGAAATGAAAATGATTAATGAAACCAAAAAAATCTTACATTCGAAAGAATTGCCTGTAGCAGCTACTTGTGTACGTCTGCCATTCTTCACCTCGCATGCGGAAAGTGTTTATATTGAAGTAGATAAGCAAGGATTAACTGTTCCTAAAATATGGAAAGAGCTTGAAAATGCAGATGGTGTGGTTGTAGAAGATGATCCGACTTCACAGGTCTATCCAACGCCTTTAAGTGCGACGGATAAGGAAGATGTATTTGTCGGCCGTGTTCGAAAAGATCCAGACCAAGAAAATGGGTTCCATCTTTGGGTTGTATCCGATAATTTATTGAAGGGTGCAGCATGGAATACGGTTCAAATTGCTCAAACATTAATTGAAAATAATTGGCTGCAACGATAGAGGTGTTACCATGGGAATATTAGTCCAAAAATTCGGCGGTACTTCCGTACAATCAGAAGAAAATCGCGAACATGTCATTAAACATATAAAAGATGCATTAATGAAAGAATATAAACTGGTGGTTGTTGTTTCAGCATTAGGGAGAAAACCTGATCCTTATGCTACGGATACGCTATTAGGTTTAGTTGACTTTCCAGCAAATAAGAATTCAACTCGTGAATTAGATATGCTCATGTCTTGTGGAGAGATTATTTCATCTGTCGTATTATCAAATGAATTGCAAAAGCATCATATAACTGCCACAGCATTAACTGGTGCTCATGCAGGCTTTGTTACGACAGATGATCATACCCAGGCAAAAATAAAAGAGGTTCAGCCGGATCGAATTTTAAGAGAGTTAGAATCACATGATGTTGTCGTTGTTGCTGGTTTTCAGGGAATTACTCCCGAAGGTGATATCACAACCATTGGAAGAGGAGGTAGTGATACAACAGCAGCTGCGCTTGGAGTTGCATTAGATGCAGAACGTATTGAAATTTTCACTGATGTAAATGGAATTATGACCGCAGATCCACGTGTAGTGGAATCAGCTAGGCCACTCGATATCGTAACCTATACGGAGATCTGTAACTTAGCTTATCAAGGAGCGAAAGTAATTCATCCAAGAGCGGTTGAAATAGCGATGCAAGCAAAGATACCGATGCGTGTTCGTTCAACTTATTCACAAGAGGAAGGGACGTTAGTAACTTCATCGCGAGTAGATGGGATGGATGTTATTGATCGATTAATAACTGGGATCGCTCATATTTCCTCTATCACGCAAATACGTGTGCAGACAAAAGAAGAAGCGTATGGGATGCAATCAGATGTATTTAAAGCAATGGCAGAAGCTGGAATATCTGTTGATTTCATTACGATTTCTCCTACAGGGGTAATATATACAGTACCTAATGCTTTTACTGAAAAAGCAGTCCATATATTAGAAACGCTTGGTTTTCACCCAGAGATAACAGAGAACTGTGCGAAAGTTTCTGCCGTAGGTGCAGGAATGACTGGAGTACCGGGTGTTGCTGCTAAGATTGTGCAAGCATTAACGGATGCAAATGTCCAAATTCTTCAATCCGCAGATAGTCATACTACCATTTGGGTATTAGTACAAGATAAAGATTTGAAGACAGCAGTTAATGCGTTACATGATGTTTTTGAATTAAGTGATGCAGGCAGTCCTGCTAATTAACTGAAAAAAGGTGATAAGAATGAACTTTGGTCAGGTACTAACAGCGATGGTTACACCATTTGATGCTAATGGAAATATCGATTATGACCAAACAACGGTGCTTATTGAATATTTGCTAAGTAATGGCACAGATGGTTTAGTAATTGCAGGTACAACAGGAGAATCACCAACTTTAACAGCGGATGAAAAGATCAACCTGTATAACCATGTTGTAAAAACAGTTAATAAACGTGTACCTGTTATTGCCGGGACTGGAGGTAACAATACAAAAGCTTCGATTGAATTATCGAAAGAAGCACAACAATGTGGTGTCGATGCAGTAATGTTAGTGACACCATATTATAATAAACCAAATCAACTTGGTTTATATCAACATTTTCGTACGATTGCCGAGCAAACTGAATTACCGATCATGCTTTATAATATTCCAGGTAGATCGATCATTAACCTAACTGCAGAAACGACAATTGCATTAAGTAAACTGAGTAATATCGTTTCTATTAAAGAATCGAGTGGAGATTTAGATCAGGTCTCGGAAATCATAGAAGGTACAGAACATGATTTTAGTGTTTATAGTGGTGATGACAGTATGACATTGCCAATGCTTTCTATCGGTGGTTCAGGTATTATTTCTGTTGCTTCACATATTATCGGAAAAGAAATGCAAGAAATGGTAACATTTTTTAAAGGAGGTAATGTAAGAAAAGCAGCACGCCTGCATCGAAAATTGTTACCGATAATGAAGGGCTTATTTTCAGCTCCTTCGCCTTCGCCAGTAAAAGCAGCATTGCGCCTGAAGGGGATTGAAACTGGCGGCTTAAGGTTACCGCTAGTCGAGCTTTCTGATCAAGAAATACAACAATTAAAAATGGTAATAAAAAATACCGACTAATATTAGTCGGTATTTTTCTGTCTACACTACATAGGAATAATACTTTCTGGAATTTAAATGCATGCAGGTTGTTATTTACGCTCATACTAATGGAAGTTATAACAATTAAGGAGTGTGCATAAATGAATAAAGAACCGGAAAAGAAAGATGACCAAAATCAAGAGAATAATTCTTCTGCCTTGGTTCAAAAGATTCAACAATTAGGACAATCCAATGTACCTCAAGCTCCAGATTCCAATATCCATGTATTATCGATTATTGGACAAGTAGAAGGTCATGTACAATTGCCACCTCAAAATAAAACAACCAAATACGAACACTTATTGCCTCAACTCGTTGCCATTGAACAAAATCCTAAGATTGAAGGGGTAATTATCTTACTTAACACAGTTGGTGGGGATGTAGAAGCGGGATTGGCATTATCTGAAATGATTGCTTCCATTTCTAAACCGACAGTATCTATCGTACTGGGAGGCGGTCATTCTATCGGGGTGCCAATAGCTGTAGCAACGAATTACTCATTTATTGCTCCAACAGCAACAATGACGATTCACCCTGTCCGATTGACAGGTTTGGTAATTGGTGTACCGCAAACGTTTGAGTACCTTGATGAAATGCAGAATCGTGTTGTCGATTTTGTAGTAAACCATTCTAATATTAAAGAAGAGAAATTCAAAGATTTAATGTTTGCTAAAGGGAACTTAACAAGGGATATTGGTACAAATGTAGTAGGAAAAGATGCAGTTGAGTATGGATTAATTGATGGTGTCGGTGGGGTAAAAGAAGCAATGGAAAAAGTAAATGAACTTATTAAAGAAAATGGAAATGGTAACCAAGAAGCACAGGTGATTCAATGATTTTATATACACCACTTGCAAATGAGGATGTTTTTCCACCGGCTAATGATAATAGTAATCGGCTTACGATTGCTTATGAAGGCAGACATATGTATTGTGAACAAAAGACGGATGGATCTTATGAAGTATTACAATTGCTTTCTACCGATCCACAAGATTTTTTAAACGAAAAATATCAACCTGGAACAATTTTATCGTAAATCACGATATCCAATATTTTCATACAGCTGTTTTATGATATAATCAAAAGTAAATGCTGTGTAGGACCCTTGCCATTTTTTGGGCAGGGGTTTATTCTTCTTGTATAGTTGCCAAGATAGATTGAGGTGAGATAATGGCAAAAAAACGCAAGAAACGCAAAACCAAATTTAAAAAACAGCTGAAACTAGAGTTGATTGGTTTAGTGTTTATTTTTTTGGGAATATTTGGTAGTGGAGCCAGTGCGATCAGTGATGGCGCAATACCTGGAGGGCTAGAACATTTATTTCGGTTTTTATTAGGAATATGGTATTTTGTTGCGTCAGTACTATTACTTATTACCGGTTTTATTCTTGTAGTCAAGCGTAGATTTCCAGACTTTGCGAATAAAAAATTAATTGGGTTTTATATTGTTTTTGCAGGTATACTATTATTAACGCATATTCAAATGTTCGATGAAGCAATAGCAACAAATTCAAACCTTTCGATTATCGGCACCACTTGGGAGAATTATTCAGAATTTCTAAATAGCCAACTAACCTCTGGATATTTAGGTGGGGGGATGGTTGGTGCATTATTACTAACATTTTCTTATTATTTATTTTCACTTGCTGGTGCAAAAATAGTTGCTGTCTTTTCCATTGGTATTGGGATTATTTTTATGACAGAACTATCTGTTGGTGATATCTTTTCTAAGTTTTGGAAACGAATATCGACAACCATGAAGCAGGCAAATGAAGCTAGAAGGGAAAAACGAGAAGCAAGGCAAGCTAAATCAGAAACTCCTTCTAAAGAAGTAGAAGAGCAAGCAGATGATGAGGTCGTCTATCATATAGATGAAGAGCCGGTAATTCAAGATTTTACGGATGTAGCCTATTCAGGTCAGGAACCTGTACCTGAGTCACCCACTCCATCAGAACCGGTTGATGTGACGCCAAATCAAGAGAAAACAGAGGATGCTCTTGAAAACATGCCAATGACAGAAACAGAAAACTATGAATATGTATTGCCATCAATGAAATTGCTGGCGGAACCTGCTCATAATTCACAGCAGCAAGAAAAATCACAAATCCAGGCGACAGTTAGAAAATTAGAGCGTACATTTACTAGTTTTGGGGTTAAGGCGAGGGTAACCAAGGTACATGTTGGACCAGCAGTTACCAAGTATGAGGTTTATCCAGAAGCAGGAGTTAAAGTAAGTAAAATAGTCAGTCTTCATGATGACTTAGCACTAGCTTTAGCAGCAAAGGATATACGTATTGAAGCACCAATACCAGGGAAATCAGCAGTGGGAATTGAAGTACCGAATCAAGAAGTTGCGATGGTTTCATTACGAGAAGTACTTGATAGTATGGGAAGTAAGGAGTCAAAACTATTATTCGCTTTAGGAAGGGATATTTCGGGAGATGCGATAGTTTCAGAGTTAAATAAAATGCCGCATTTACTTATCGCAGGTGCTACTGGTAGCGGTAAGAGTGTATGTGTGAATGGAATTATCACTACCATTTTAATGCGTACCAAACCACATGAAGTAAAAATGATGATGATCGACCCGAAGAAGGTTGAATTGAATGTGTATAACGGGATTCCACATCTATTGGCACCAGTTGTAACGGATCCGAAAAAGGCATCTAGAGCATTGAAAAAAGTTGTTTCCGAAATGGAAAGAAGGTATGAATTATTTTCTGACACAGGGACCAGGAATATTGAAGGTTATAACGAATATATTCGGAAGCATAATCAACGTGAGGGCGATACGCAACCGAATCTACCATATATTGTTGTTCTTGTAGATGAACTCGCAGACCTCATGATGGTTGCTTCTAATGATGTGGAGGACGCGATTACACGATTGGCTCAAATGGCCAGGGCAGCTGGTATTCATTTAATTATTGCAACTCAAAGGCCTTCTGTAGATGTTATTACTGGTGTGATTAAGGCAAATATCCCATCAAGAATTGCTTTTAGTGTATCCTCATCAACAGATTCAAGAACGATACTTGATTCTGGAGGAGCAGAGAAGTTATTAGGAAGAGGAGATATGTTATTCCTACCAGTTGGTGCATCCAAGCCTACTCGTGTTCAAGGAGCCTTCTTGTCCGATGAAGAAGTAGAACGAATCGTTGATCATTGTATTGAGCAGCAAAAAGCATCCTACCAAGAAGAAATGATCCCAGAGGAAACAAACGAGGTCGTTGATGAGGTAGATGATGAATTATTTGATGATGCCGTACAATTGATTACGGAGATGCAAAGTGCAAGTGTGTCCATGCTACAACGGCGATTTAGAATTGGTTATACACGTGCAGCACGATTAATTGATGCCATGGAACAACGTGGAATTGTAGGGCCATATGAAGGTAGTAAACCTCGTACAGTTCTCGTTAGTCAGCCGACAGAAGAGCAGTCTTCTTAGAAAGGGCAGTATAATACCAGTGCTGGTATTATACTGTTTTTATATTTTTTCTTTCATACGATTATACATTCGGGGTCTTTTTGTCGATGGATGTCAAAATTGGAAGAAAATTTTTAAGGAATTTGTCCTAGAAGTATTTATTTATTAAGTAATACATGATATGATTTATGACGAATAAACCAGTCAAACGTCAGATGTCGGATTTCTTGATGTAAGAAATGATTTTGTAAGGAGGGATACAGCTTGTCTATCAAAACCGATTCGAGGCACTTATATTTACAAGTAATTGATGAAATTAAACGTGATATTGAAAACGGTAAGTATAAAGAGAAAGAAAAACTACCTTCTGAATTTCAATTATCAAAGCAATTAGGTGTGTCCCGTGCAACATTAAGAGAAGCATTACGAATACTAGAAGAAGACAACATTGTTAATCGCAGACACGGTGTTGGGACGTTTGTTAACCCAAAGCCAGTTTTTTCTTCAGGTATAGAGCAGTTAACCAGTGTAACGCACATGATTGAACAATCTGGTAAATCTGCTGGTTCACAATATTTATCAACAGAAATCATTGACCCAACAAATGAAGATAAGCGTAAATTTGGCCCAAAACGTATGAATCGATTAGCAAAAATTGAGAGGGTTCGTACCGCAGATGACCAACCTGTCGTTTTTTGTATCGATAAAATACCCGAAAACTATATACCAATGGATAGGGTGCATAAATCGGATTCTATCTTTCGTCTGATGGAAGAATACGCAAATAAACGAGTTGCTTATGCTGTCACATATATTGAAGCAATAGGTTACCATGATCGAATATACGATATACTGAACTGTCATCCGGAACAAACGCTCTTATTATTAAAGCAAATGCATTATACCGAAGATGATGAACCCGTACTTTATTCTGCGAACTATTTTCGATCCGATATGTTCAGTTTCCATGTTTTACGAAAACGACTCTACTGAATCCCCGATTAAAAAAATGAAGCTTTACTCAATATGTAACGGCTTCCATTTTTTTAAATATATTTTTCCTAATTTTTTAAAAATTAAGGAGGTGATCTTACATAATTGATAGGAAGGATTAGATGATTCAAACGTAAGATGAAAAAACATAACAGGGGGGCTTTTAAGTGAAGAATCGTACATTTATTTTACTATTTGCAATTATGGCGAGTGTCGCTGTCGTTCTTTCCGCTTGTGGTGGAAACGAAAGTAGTAACAAAGATAATGCAGCTGCAAATGAGAGTGAGTCCGAAGATTATTCAGTAGCGATTGTTACGGATGAAGGCGGTGTCGATGACAAATCTTTTAATCAATCATCTTGGGAAGGCTTGAAAGCATGGGGAGAGGAACAAGGATTATCGAAAGGGAACGGATTTGACTACGCGCAATCTTCTGATGAATCCGACTATCTTCCGAATTTAACTCGGTTAACGAGAGATGGTTATAATCTTATTTTTGGAGTGGGCTTTTTATTACAAGATGCAGTTACAAAAGTAGCTGAGCAAAATCCAGATACGAATTACGCTATTATTGATACGGTAGTAGAAGCGCCAAATGTTGCAAGTATAACATTTGCTGAGCATGAAGGATCTTTTCTGGCAGGTGTAGCTGCTGCTATGAAAACAAAAACAGATAAGCTTGGTTTCATTGGAGGAGTGGATTCAGACTTAATCAATAAGTTTGAGGCAGGTTTTGAGGCAGGAGCAAAATCAGTGAATCCGGATATTGAAGTGGATATACAATACGTAGGTAACTTTAGCTCGGCGGCTGATGGTAAGCTAATTGCCACCCGCATGTACGAAAATGATACGGATATTATTTATCATGCTGCAGGTGCAGCTGGTAATGGGGTGTTTGCTCAAGCTAAAGACTTGAAACAGAATGATCCAGATCGTGAAATTTGGGTCATTGGTGTTGATCGTGATCAACATGAAGAGGGCAAAATCGGTGAACATAATGTTACCTTTACATCTATGGTAAAACGTGTCGATTTATCGGTTCAGGAAGTCAGCGATATGGGAGCAAAAGATGCATTTCCTGGTGGTGAAGTGCTTGAGTTTGGTTTAGTAGATGATGGGGTGTCTCTTGCAAAAACAAATGAAGAAGCAATGAGTGATGATATCATATCCGCTGTTGATGAATGGAAAGAAAAAATTACGAATGGCGATGTGACCGTTCCAAAAACGAGAGATGAATTAAAGGAATTCGAAGAAAGCTTATAATATAAAACGGAGGCTGGATAGCCAGCCTCTTTATATGTACATATTTTTTCGGAAAAATAGCAATCATTTGTCTTTTAAAAAGGGGGCAGCAATTGAATGGAATACGTCATCGAAATGTTAAATATAAGAAAAGAATTTCCTGGAATCGTTGCCAATGATAATATTACTGTTCAACTAAAATCTGGTGAAATACATGCACTATTAGGAGAAAACGGTGCTGGAAAATCAACTTTAATGAATGTGTTATTTGGATTGTATCAACCTGAACAAGGAGAAATACATGTAAAAGGTAAAAAAGTAAACATTTCAGATCCAAACGTCGCAAATGATCTAGGGATAGGAATGGTCCATCAGCATTTTATGTTGGTAGAACCGTTCACAGTCACCCAAAATATTATTTTAGGAAGTGAACCAACAAAAAAAGGGAAAATTAATCTAAAAAAAGCAGAAAAAGAAGTACAAGAATTATCCGATAAATACGGATTGCGAGTCGATGCGACTGCGAAGATAAGCGATATCTCGGTAGGTATGCAGCAGCGAGTTGAAATATTAAAAACACTTTATCGAGGAGCAGATGTGTTAATTTTTGACGAGCCTACGGCGGTGTTAACTCCTCAAGAAATAACCGAGCTTATTGAAATTATGCATGCTCTAGTGGCTGAAGGTAAATCGATTATTCTAATTACGCATAAGCTAAAAGAAATCATGCAAGTGTGTGATCGGTGCACTGTAATCCGTAAAGGGAAAGGGATTGGTACCGTCAATGTCGAAGATACCAATGTTAATGAGTTAGCATCATTGATGGTTGGTAGAGAAGTTTCTTTTAAAACAGAAAAAAAACCCGCGGAACCAAAGGAAACGGTACTTGAAATTAAGAATTTAATTGTAAAAGATACAAGGAAAGTAGAAATGGTAAAAGGGCTGAATTTAGATGTGCGAGCTGGGGAAATTGTAGGTATTGCCGGAATTGATGGCAATGGTCAAACGGATTTAATAGAAGCCATTACTGGCTTAGCAAAATCTAGTTCAGGTAGCATTCAATTAAATAATAAAAAAATAACGAACCTCTCACCTCGAAAAGTAACAGAAAGCGGAGTTGGCCATATCCCTCAAGACAGGCATAAATTTGGACTTGTACTTGATTTTCCAATTGGTGAGAACATGGTGTTGCAAACGTATTACCAAAAACCGTATTCCAAATATAAGGTGCTGAATTATAAAGAAATTTACCAAAAAGCTAAAACACTAATTGCTGAATATGATGTACGTACGCCAAGTGTGTATACGAAAGCAAGGGCGTTATCCGGGGGAAATCAGCAAAAAGCTATTATTGCAAGGGAAGTGGATCGTTCTCCCGATCTGCTGATCGCCGCCCAACCTACTAGGGGCCTTGATGTAGGAGCTATCGAATTTATTCATCAAAAATTAATTGAAGAGCGGGATAAGGGAAAGGCAATTTTGCTACTGTCCTTTGAATTAGACGAGATATTAGATGTGAGTGATCGGATTGCTGTTATTTTTGATGGAAAGATAGTAGCAGATGTTCATCCTGATGAAACCAGCGAACAGGAATTAGGTTTATTAATGGCTGGCAGTAAAACCAAAGAGGCAGGTGATCATCATGCATTCGAATAAATGGTTTAACATTTTGGTTCCAATTATTTCTGTCATCATTGGACTATTGTCTGGTGCAATTATTATGCTTGTCTCCGGATATAACCCGATACAAGGCTATGTCGCTTTATTTAATGGGGCATTTGGTGACCTGTATTTCTTTGGAGAGACAATTCGTCAAACAACGCCGTATATATTAACTGGACTTGCGATCGCTTTTGCTTTTAGAGCGGGGTTATTTAATATCGGGGCAGAAGGCCAGGTAATAGTAGGCTGGTTAGCAGCTGTTTGGATAGGTACCTCAATGGAAGCACCTATGTATATTCACCTTCCATTAGCCTTATTCGTAGCAGCATTGGCCGGAGCATTTTGGGGATTCATCCCAGGTTTATTAAAAGCACGCTTAGGTGTTCACGAAGTTATTGTTACTATTATGATGAATTATATTGCTTTATATAGCGCCAATGCCATTATTCGTCGTGTATTAACAGATAGTGCAGATAAAACTGAGACCATTGCTTCCAGTGCATCATTGGCATCTGAATGGTTAGAAGGATTAACATACTTTTCTCGCATGCACTATGGAATTATGATTGCTTTATTTGCAGCAGTGATTATGTGGTTTATTATAGAACGAACAAATATCGGTTATGAACTTAAGTCGGTTGGTTATAATCAACATGCATCTAAATATGCAGGGATGAGTGTAAAACGGAATATCGTATTAGCAATGGTTATCTCAGGGGCTTTTGCAGGTTTAGCAGGATCAATGGAAGGGTTAGGTACTTATGGTAATATGACCGTTAGCTCTGGTTTTTCCAATATTGGCTTTGATGGTATTGCTGTCGCTCTTTTAGGAGCAAATACGGCAATTGGTGTGGTACTGGCAGCATTTTTATTTGGTGCATTAAAAGTTGGAGCGCTTAATATGCCAACACATGCTGGCGTCCCAAATGAATTAGTAGATATTATTATTGCATTGATTATTTTCTTTGTAGCATCTAGTTATATTATTCGGTGGATAATACTTCGCTTTAAAAAGGAGGAGAAATAAATGGGGGTTATTGAATTATTGCAATCGATTATCCCAACTGCATTATTTTATTCTGCACCTTTAATTTTCACAGCTTTAGGCGGAGTATTTAGTGAGCGCTCCGGCGTCGTGAACATCGGTTTAGAAGGATTAATGGTCATGGGGGCTTTTGTTGGAATTGTATTTAATCTGACATTTGCGGATGTGTTGGGAGCTTGGACACCTTGGGTGTCGATTATAGTCGCTATGATCGTTTCCGCACTGTTTTCTATTATTCATGCCGTGGCATCTGTTTCATTTCGCGCAGATCAAGTAGTTAGTGGGGTCGCAATTAACTTTCTCGCATTGGGATTGGGTGTATTTTTAACAAAGCAATGGTATGACAAGGGACAAACAGATATGGTAAGTCAACCATTCTATACAACTGACATTCCATTACTAGCAGATATTCCAATTATTGGGTCGATTTTCTTTGAAGGGATATATATTACCTCATATGTAGCGATCATCCTAGCTTTTTTTGCATGGTATGTATTGTATAAAACGCCTTTTGGTTTAAGACTTCGAGCAGTAGGTGAACATCCGATGGCAGCGGATACAAACGGTATTCATGTTTATAAAATAAGGTACATTGCCGTGATTATTTCTGGTGCAATGGGGGGACTAGGCGGTTCTGTGTTTGCTTTAACGATCGCTCTAAATTTCTCTCATGCTACTATTGTAGGGCAAGGTTTTATGGCGTTAGCAGCTGTTATCTTTGGAAAATGGCATCCATTAGGAGCAATGGGCGCTGCTCTTTTCTTTGGGTTTGCACAAAGTCTAAGTGTTATTGGAGCCGGAATTCCTTTCCTTGCAGATGTACCACAAGTATTTCTGTTAATCGCACCATATGTCCTAACGATATTAGCATTAGCCGGTTTTATTGGCCGGGCAGAAGCACCGCGAGGGAATGGAGTACCTTATATTAAGGGAAGTAGATAAGTTATTACATTTACGGTTTGCGTATTATATTCGCAAGCCGCTTTTTTTTACTTTATAATGGATGATAAATGGAAAATTTGTGAAGAATAAATAAGTAAAAAATTATCAAGTATACAGGAGGATGGTTATGCGTGAAATCACCGAAATTGTAAAGGACATGGATGGATCACAGCTTCATCTTATTCCCAATAAAAAATATAAAACCATAACTTTAGTGATTAAATTAAAAGCACCATTAACGAAAGAAACAATAACTAAACGTGCGCTGCTTCCATATATTCTCAAGCAGGGAACAGAGAAATATCCTACCAAGCAAAAATTGCAACTCAAGCTTGATGAATTATACGGGGCTTCTATTTCCATTGACGGTGCCAAAAAAGGTGAGAATCATATTATAAGTCTGCGTCTGGAAATAGCGAATCCTAAATTTCTCAAAGATGCGTCTACGATTGTAGATGAAGGCATTCATTTATTACACGAAGTCTTATTTAATCCAAATATCGAAGGCTCAGGATTTGAACCAACCATTTTTAATCGAGAAAAGGATACACTAAAACAAAAAATACACGCAATTAAAGATGATAAGATGAGTTATGCAAATATGCGATTAATGGATGTAATGTGTGAGGGTGAACCCTATCAATTACATGTACATGGTTATTTAGAAGACTTAAAGGATATTACTCCGGAAACGCTTTATACTTACTATCAAGAGATGCTCGTATCCGACCGAATAGATATCTATATGCAAGGTGATATGGATGAGCAGCTGATGGAAGAAAAAATAACTACAGTCTTTGAACGCTTAACATCAAATAATTCAATCGTTAAAAAGACAAGGACATCTTCTGTTTCTAGTGATAAGCAACCAAAGGAAGTCATCGAAACCGATCAGATTCAACAAGCGAAATTGCATATTGGGTATCGCACGAATGTTACATTTGAAGATGAGGCATATTACGCCTTGCATGTATTTAACGGTATTTTCGGCGGTTTTCCTAGTTCAAAACTATTTATAAACGTACGTGAAAAGAATAGTCTAGCATACTACGCTGCTTCTCGAATGGAAAGTCATAAAGGATTATTACTTGTATTTAGCGGCATTGCTCCTAGTGATTTTGAAAAAGCAAGAGAAATTATTCGAGAACAAATGGTTGCGATGAAACAAGGGGATTTTACAACAGAGGCATTAGAGGAAACGAAAGCGTTAATAACGAATCAATTATTAGAAACCATGGATCATCCACAAGGCACAATTGAATTCTTATACCAGCAAGTATTATCCGACAAGCAAGTAGAGCCATTAACATTTATTGAAAAAATTAAACAAGTAACCAAAGAAGATGTCCTTCATGTTGCCCAGCAAATCCAAGAGGATACACTGTACTTATTAACTTCTGCGAAAGGAGATACCCATGAATAAACATACGTATCAAGATATGGATGAAACTTTGTATACGAATAAATTAGATAACGGTCTTACCGTGTGTTTACTGCCAAAACCTGAAATGGCTAAAACACATGCATTATTTACAACAAATTATGGCTCCATCGATTTACATTTTACTCCCATCGGGAAAGAACAGGTTATCTCTGTGCCAGAAGGGGTTGCCCACTTTTTAGAACATAAGCTGTTTGAAAGTGAGAAAGGGGATGTATTTGCTGATTTTTCAAAGCAAGGAGCTTCTGCAAATGCGTATACATCATTTACGAAAACGGCTTATTTATTTACGGCCACAGATCAAATTGAAAAGAATGTAGAAACGCTAATCGATTTTGTTCAAGATCCTTATTTTACGGAAGAATCCGTAGAAAAAGAAAAGGGAATCATCGCACAAGAAATAAAAATGTACGATGATCAGCCAGATTGGCAATCGTTTATGGGAACGATTAAAGCAATGTTTAAGAATCATCCAGTAAATGTTGATATTGCTGGTACAGTAGATTCAATTAATCAGATTACAAAAGATGATTTGTATACCTGTTACAATACGTTTTATCATCCAGAAAATATGATTTTGTTTGTTGCTGGGAATTTTAACCCAGAAGATATGATGAAGTTAATTGAGCGAAATCAAGCGAAAAAATCATTTAAGGAAATGGAATCATTAAAACGAGAGTTCCCAGAGGAACCTTCTGCAGTTGCTGCGAAAACGAAGAAAATTACGATGCCTGTCTCGATTGCTAAATGTACGGTGGGCATTAAAAATCTAGCTAATGGTCTTTCAAGTGATGCGTTCTTAAAAAAAGATATCCTCCAAGACATGATCATGGACCACTTCTTTTCGAAAGGTGGCGCATTTTATCAACAGCTTTATAGCGAGCAACTAATTGATGATAGCTTCTTTTTTGAAACCAATTTAGATCGTGACTTTGGTTATACCTTAATTGGTAGTAACACCGAGCAACCTGAAGCATTTGCATCATTATTGAAAAAAATGTTACTAGAAATGAAAAACACGACACTTTCACAAGCAGAATTTGATCGTATGAAAAAGAAAAAAATCGGTCAATTGCTTCGTTCCATGAACCGCTTAGAAAATGTAGCTAATGCTTTTACACATTATCATGCAGCAGGAATCGATTTTTTCTCCATTCTGCCAGCAGTCAGAAATCTAACATTAGAAGATGCTCAGCAATTTGTGAAGCAATGGATAGATGAAGAGCGTTTGGCAGTATGCACGATTGCTCCGGAGTAATAAGTCATGGGGAAAAATATTTTAATCGTTGGGGCAAGCGGTGATATTGGAATGGCAATAGCTAACCAATTAGTTATGGAAGGTTATCAATTGCTGCTTCATTATCATCGTAATAAACAAGAAGTAGATCGGATTATAACAGAATATCCGACTTCAATTGTAGCGATGATTGAAGCAGACTTAAGCTCTCAAGCAGGTTGTAAACATTTTCTTAACCACCTTGTATTTACAATTGATGGGGTAGTGTTTGCAAGTGGCAGAGGAGAATACGGGTTATTTCAAAACACAGATGAAACCGTTATGGACGACATGATACAATTGCATGTGAAATCCCCATGGATGATTACCAAACAAGTTTTACCGGCAATGATCAAGCAGCAGGCTGGGAAGTTTATATTTATAACGTCTATATGGGGTGAACAGGGCGCTAGTAATGAAGTGATCTATTCTTCTGTAAAAGGCAGTCAAAATAGTTTTGTTAAAGCACTGGCAAAAGAAGTTGCACCTAGTGGTATTTCTGTTAATGCAATTAGTCCAGGTTTTATAAATACGAAGATGAATCAGCATTTATTGCCAGGAGAAAAAGCCGAAATATTTGCTGATATACCAATGAACCGTGCTGGAAAGCCGCAAGAAATTGCTGACATGGTATCTTTCCTATTATCGAATAAAAGCAATTATATCCAAGGAGAAGTAATTAATATTACAGGCGGCTGGTAATTTTCTTCTGCCTACATGTATAAACTAGGAAGTATTTCAAATACTATGCATGTATAAATTGAGAAGGAGGAGAAAAGTATGTCAGTTCTTGATAACTTTGATTCATGGAAAAGCTTTCTTTCCAGCAAACTTACACAGGCGCAGCAGCAAGGAATGAGCGACAAGACCATTCAAAATGTAGCCCAAGAAGTAGGCGATTATCTTGCACAGAATGTAGATGCTAAAAATAATGAAGAAGCAGTGTTACGTGATTTATGGAATGCAGCATCTGAAGATGAGCAACAAGCGATCGCAAACACAATGGTTAAATTTGTTCAAAATCAAGGAAACCAACAGTAAACAATATGTCGATACGCTGAAAGAAGCTGTTCAAAAGCAGCTTCTTTTTAATTTTTTGGATAATCACTTTTCACATTAGGGAAAATCCTTTATTATATATTTAGATAGTATCAAAAAAGAAGGCTCATAAGTAAAGTCTCGGTAAAGGAGCTTTATATGGAAAAAACAGAGTGGTATCTTGAATATGAAATTCAAATTAATCGACCTGGTCTATTAGGTGATATATCTTCTTTATTAGGTATGCTATCCATTAATATTATTACGATAAACGGTGTGGAAAATGCTCGTAGAGGAATGCTTTTACTTTCCAAGTATGACGAAAACATAACACGATTAAAATCCATTTTGCAAACCATGGACATGATTCAGGTCACAAAACTGCGGAAGCCTAAGCTTCGAGATAAGATGGCAGTACGTCATGGAAGATACATACATAGAGACGTAGATGATCGCAAAACGATTCGTTTTGTACGAGATGATCTTGGCCTGTTGGTCGATTTTATGGCAGAACTTTATAAAAAAGATGGTCATAAATTAATTGGTATTCGAGGAATGCCCAGAGTAGGTAAAACAGAATCAATTGTTGCCGCAAGTGTATGTGCAAATAAACGATGGTTGTTTGTATCCAGTACCTTATTAAAACAGACCGTCCGTAGCAAATTAATTGAAGGGGAGTATAACCCTGATAATATTTATATTATCGATGGAATGGTGTCGACAAGACGAGCGAATGAGCAGCACTGGCAATTAATTCGGGAAGTCATGCAGCTTCCTGCTATTAAAGTGGTAGAACATCCAGATATATTTGTACAATCAACAGAATACAAAATGGATGATTTTGACTATATTATTGAATTACGAAGTCATGAAGAAGAAGAAATTACTTATGAACCTGTTCAAAGACAACAATTTGGTCAAGAAGATGGTTTTTCGATGTTTGATTTTTAAATTGGATGGTGTTTGGAATGGAAATTGGAGCAAGACTAAAAGAGGCAAGGGAGGCAAAAAACCTCTCTTTGGAAAGCCTACAAGAAACAACAAAGATACAGAAAAGATATCTAATTGCAATTGAGGAAGGCAATTTACATATTCTTCCTGGAAAATTTTACGCAAGAGCTTTCATAAAAGAGTATGCCAATGCAGTAGGGGTAGATCCAGATGAACTAATGGAAGAATTCAAAGAAGAAGTTCCAAAAACGGAAGAACCGACGGAGGAGCATTACAGTCGGATGCAGCGATCGCGTAAAAATAACAATACCGATAAGCCATCATCTAACTTTTCCTTATTTCCTACCGTAATTGTAGTATTATTGATTGTCGGTATTATTCTTGTTGCCGTATTTTTTATTTCTCAAAGTATGTCTGGTAAGGGAGAAAATGAGCCTATTAATCAAGATGGGGATGAGGATGTCATTATTAATGATGACACAAGTCAAACGCAGGACTCCGAAACAGCTAGTGACGAAAACGAAGAAAACAAGGACAGTGCAGCGAATGAAAAATCGGAGGATGCATCTATTGATGATGAAGCAAGTCAAGAGGAAACAGAACCGAAGGGTGAATTTTCTACTGTAGAAAAGGGAACAGGAAATACGCCTGAATCAATTGTAGCATATAATTATGCAGGTGAAGAAGTTACTGCAACCTTAGAAGCAGAAGGAGATACTTGGCTTGGAGTGAAATCGGAAAGTGATGAAATTTTCTTTGAAGAAGCTATGTTCAATGAAGAAAAGTCACCACTTGAAATCGATCTAACAGGACAAGAGCGTGTATTTTTCAAAATCGGTAATGCTTCTGTATTAACGATTACGGTTAATGGGGTTGAGATGGAATATCCTGTGGATTCAAGTACTGTAAGACAAAATATTTGGATAGAATTGAATCAAGAAGCTGAATAAATCAATTGACCCTTCCTTTCAACTTTTTGGAAGGGTTTATCACTTTTCGTTGAAATACTAGGAGGATAAAAACAAATGAATATACCGAATAAAATTACCATTTCTCGTATCCTATTAATTCCAATCTTTATCATTCTTATGAGTGTACCGTTTAATTGGGGAACATGGAATATTGGAGAAGCAGAGCTACCCGTATCTCATTTTATAGCTGGGCTGTTATTCATTATAGCAGCAGCAACAGATTGGGTAGATGGTCACTATGCCAGAAAATATAATTTAGTAACGAATTTAGGGAAATTCCTAGACCCGCTAGCAGATAAATTACTTGTATCCGCAGCACTAATTATTTTAGTTGAAGTGGGGGTAGCCCCTGCATGGGTTGTTATCATCATTATTAGTCGAGAATTTGCTATAACTGGACTCAGACTTGTTGCTGCGGGTGAGGGAATTGTGTTAGCAGCGGGTAGCATGGGGAAATTAAAGACAGCTACACAAATGGTGGCAATTGCTGTTTTACTGCTTCATAATTTTCCATTTTCCTATATTGGCTTCCCTTTTGGAGAAGTGATGCTATATATTAGTCTTCTATTCACTGTCATATCTGGTGTTGACTATTTTGTGAAAAATTGGCATGTGATGAGGGATTCTAAATGATAAAACAAGTGAAAGCAGAAATTGTTGCGGTTGGAACCGAATTATTGCTTGGACAAATTGCAAATACGAATGCTCAATGGCTTTCTCAGCAATTAGCCAACTATGGAATTAATGTCTATAACCATGTGGTTGTTGGTGATAACCTCACGCGTGTGGAGGAATCGTTCTATCAGGCACAGCAGCGATCTGATCTGATTATTGTAACTGGTGGTCTTGGACCAACCGATGATGATTTAACTCGGGAAGCTTTTCAAAACATCAGCCAACTTTCCATGATCGAACATCAACCATCCATGGAAAAGATAACAGCATATTTTGCCAAACAACAAGCAACAATGACGCCAAATAATCGGAAACAAGCAAGAGTATTTGAAGGTGCTGAGGTTTGGTTAAACAATGCTGGTATGGCTCCGGGGATGTGTGTGTCTTTTCAAAATAGAACATGGATCTTCTTACCTGGTGTGCCAAGAGAAATGAAAGCATTGGCAACGGAGCATCTGTTCCCGCTCGTTCAACAATTAGTAGGAAAAAATGAAATTATTAAGTCGAAAGTGTTGAAGTTTATTGGTATTGGAGAATCTAAATTGGAGCATGAATTGAAAGATATTATTCAAGCTCAAACAAATCCAACGATTGCCCCGCTAGCTCAGGATGATGGGATTGTCATTCGCTTAACTGCTAAGAGTGAGTCAGATCTTCAAGCTAGTCAACTAATTGAACATACAGAAGACCAGATAATAAATCGAGTAGGCTCATATTTTTATGGATCTGATCAAGACACGTTAGAAGGGAAAGTGATCGACCTTCTAATAAAGAAACAGAAAAAACTTGCAGTAGCTGAAAGTATAACTGGAGGTTTATTTACAGGGAAAATATCTTCTGTTTCTGGCGTTTCTTCTGTTTTTGAAGGTGGAATCGTCAGTTATGCTGCGCATGTTAAGCAACATGTATTAGATATTTCGGAAGAGACATTGACCGACAAGGGTACCATTAGTGAAGCATGTGCACTTGCCATGGCTAAAAATGTTGCTGCTAAGCTAGGAGTGCCTGTTGGAATAGGATTTACTGGTGTTGCTGGACCGGATGAGGTTGAGGGACAACCTGTAGGGACCGTGTATATCGCTATCTATGATGATGGAAAAGAACAAGTAGAAAAATGGATGTTTCAAGGTGATCGTAATACGATTAGAAATAGAGCCGTATTAAAGGGAATGGAACTTCTCTACAAATGGCTAAAATCATAAAATATAAGTTTAAATGATTATCATTTTAAATAATTTCATTACTTGGGTTAGCTGTAAATCTATTTTTATCTCATTTCCGCTTCAGAAAAAGGGAACATTTATTCGATTTATTGCTTGGCAAACGATGAAAAAGCATGTATGATAGAACTAGATTATTAAAGGAGGACGACGCTTTGAGTGATAGAAAACAAGCTTTAGATATGGCGTTAAGACAGATAGAGAAACAGTTCGGTAAAGGGTCTATTATGAAACTAGGCGAACAAGCAGAACAAAAAGTGGCAACCATCCCTAGTGGTTCATTAGCATTAGATGTAGCTCTTGGAATTGGTGGGTATCCTCGTGGCCGAGTTGTTGAGATTTATGGTCCGGAATCCTCTGGTAAAACAACCGTAGCGTTACATGCTATAGCTGAAGCACAACGTCAAGGGGGACAAGCCGCTTTTATTGATGCGGAACATGCGTTAGACCCTACTTATGCACGTGCTTTAGGTGTTAATATAGAAGAACTTTTACTTTCACAGCCAGATACTGGCGAACAGGCCTTAGAAATTGCTGAAGCACTTGTGCGTAGTGGTGCAGTCGATATTATTGTGGTGGATTCAGTTGCTGCCCTTGTGCCAAAAGCTGAAATTGAAGGTGAAATGGGTGATTCCCATGTTGGGTTACAAGCTAGGTTAATGTCACAAGCCTTACGTAAATTATCTGGAGCAATTAATAAATCAAAAACGACGGCGATATTTATTAACCAAATTCGTGAGAAAGTTGGCGTTATGTTTGGAAATCCTGAGACTACACCTGGTGGACGGGCGCTGAAATTCTATTCCTCCGTTCGATTAGAAGTACGACGAGCAGAGACGTTGAAGCAAGGGAACGAAATGGTAGGAAATAAAGCAAGAATAAAAGTAGTTAAGAATAAAGTTGCCCCGCCATTTAAACAAGCAGAAGTAGATGTCATGTATGGTGAAGGGATATCTAAAGAGGGCGAAATTATTGATATTGGCTCCGATTTAGATATTGTAAACAAGAGTGGTGCTTGGTATTCTTATAATGAAGAACGTCTTGGTCAAGGACGGGAAAATGCCAAGCAGTTCCTAAAAGAAAATACTGATATGATGGCAGAAATACATGCAGCAATTCGAGAGCACTATGGTTTAGACGAAGAGCCGAAAGAAGAAGAACAACAAGTTGGTCAAGAAAGCTTAGATGTATAATGCTATTTACATCCCCTTGCGATAGAAGCAAGGGGATTTTTACTATAAGAATAATGTATTACCAATATTTTCAATCAATATGAGGTGAAGTTGTGACGTTTCCTTGACATTCGTATAGTACACAATTAAAATTAAATTTGTATAGATTTATCATATCAATGATATAATTTATTGTTATTACACGCATTAAAACTGTTACATGCCGACAATAATGAATTGTACAATTTTATAGCAATAGGAGGTGAAATCATGGACAGTCTTATACTCATCTCCATTTTGCTTGTAATCCTAATCGTCGGTATTGTTGTTGGTTATCTGATTCGTAAATCTATTGCAGAAGCAAAAATCTCTAGTGCAGAAACATTAGCAAAGCAAATCGTTGATGAAGCACATCGAAATGCTGACGCTTCCAAGAAAGAAGCGCTTCTTGAAGCAAAAGATGAAAACCATAAGCTTCGTCAACAAACGGAAGACGAACTTCGTGAACGGAGAAATGAAGTTCAAAAGCAAGAAAATCGTCTGATGCAAAAAGAAGAAAATCTAGACAGGAAAAGTGAGTCACTAGATAAGCGTGAGCTTATGTTAGAAAAGAAAGAACAGTCTCTAACAGAAAAACAACAACAAATTGAAGAAATGGAAAGCAAAGTGGAAGCTATGATACAAGAGCAGCAAACGGAGCTTGAGCGCATTTCGGGATATACTACAGACCAGGCTAGGCAGATTATTTTAGAACGAATTGAACAAGATGTTGCACATGAATCAGCATTATTAATCAAAGAAGCAGAAAATCGTGCAAAAGAAGAAGCAGATAAGAAAGCTAAAAACATTCTATCATTAGCTTTACAACGCTGTGCTGCTGACCACGTTGCTGAAACAACCGTATCGGTTGTTAATCTTCCTAATGATGAGATGAAAGGACGTATTATTGGTCGTGAAGGTCGTAATATTCGAACACTTGAAACGCTGACAGGAATTGATTTAATTATTGATGATACACCGGAGGCAGTAATACTATCTGGATTTGATCCAATTCGTCGAGAAACTGCTCGTATAGCGTTAGAGAAACTCGTACAAGATGGGCGTATTCACCCGGCTCGTATTGAAGAGATGGTGGATAAAGCAAGACGCGACGTCGACGAATATATACGTGAAATCGGGGAAGAAACAACATTTGAAGTGGGAGTGCATGGCTTACATCCCGATTTGATTAAGATTCTTGGGCGTTTAAAATATCGTACAAGCTATGGACAAAATGTCTTGAAGCACTCAACGGAAGTAGCATACTTATCAGGTTTGCTTGCTGCTGAACTTGGTGAAGATGAAACATTAGCAAGAAGAGCTGGCTTACTGCATGATATCGGAAAAGCAATCGATCATGAAGTAGAAGGAAGCCACGTTGAAATTGGTAAAGAGTTGGCTGTTAAATACAAGGAGCATGAGGTTGTTATTAATTCAATAGCTTCTCACCATGGTGATGAAGAGCCTACTTCGATTATTTCCGTGTTGGTAGCTGCAGCGGACGCGCTTTCTGCGGCTAGACCTGGAGCTAGAAGTGAGACGCTAGAGAATTATATTAAACGATTAGAGAAATTAGAAGAAATTTCGGAATCGTTCACAGGTGTAGAGAAATCATTTGCTATTCAAGCTGGTAGAGAAATTCGAATTATGGTGAAACCAGATGAAATTGATGATGTAGAATCTGTTCGAATCGCACGAGATATTCGTAAGCGTATCGAAGGAGAACTTGATTATCCAGGTCATATCAAAGTAACTGTAATTAGAGAAACGAGAGCAGTTGAATACGCAAAATAAAAAGTGGTCTGAGGGCCGCTTTTTATTTTGCGGTGGAATCAAGCTATGCTTTGACAATACATACCCATTGTGGAAAACTGAAAGTACTATAATAGATAGGATGATTGAATAAATGAAGATATTATTTATAGGAGATATCGTTGGATCTCCAGGAAGAAATATGGTACAAGAATACCTACCAAAATTAAAAGAAAAATACAAACCAAACCTAACAATCGTAAATGGAGAAAATGCAGCCTCAGGAAAAGGGATTACCGAGAAAATATATAAACAGTTATTAGATTGGGGAGCTCAAGTAGTAACTATGGGTAATCATACTTGGGATAAAAAGGAAATATATGACTTCATCGATGATGCTTCGAATATGATTAGACCAGCAAACTTCCCTGAAAACAATCCAGGAAAAGGAATCATTTATATCAATATTAATGGTGTGGAAGTTGCGGTAATTAATCTACAAGGAAGGACGTTTTTGCCGCCAATTGACGATCCCTTTACAAAGGCTGATGAATTAATAGAAGAAGCAAAACAAAGAACAAACATCATTTTTATCGATTTTCATGGTGAGGCAACCAGTGAGAAACAAGCGATGGGCTGGTATGTTGATGGTAGAGTAAGTGCTGTAGTAGGTACCCATACCCATACACAAACAGCAGATGAACGTATATTACCAGCAGGAACCGCATATATATCTGATGTAGGAATGACAGGCCCGTATGATGGTATACTGGGAGTTGATAGAGAATCGGTAATGAACCGTTTTTTAACTTCTATGCCAGTACGTTTTGAAATTACAAAAAAGGGAAGAAGTCAATTAAATGGTTTTTTTGTTACCATTGATGATAAAACGGGAAGGGCAAAAAGTGTAGAACGTATTTTAATTAATGATGACCATCCGTTTTTCATTTGATTATTTGAATGTTTTGAATTATTAATGCATAATAGGGTAATAAGCTAACATCTCCAGGAATATAGTAGGTATAGAACTATAATAGTAAATGAAGGAGGTACTAGTAATGGAAGTATTAAAAGTGTCAGCAAAATCAAATCCCAATTCAGTAGCAGGTGCACTTGCGAACGTCTTAAGAGAACGTGGATCAGCAGAAATTCAGGCCATCGGAGCTGGTGCACTAAACCAAGCTGTGAAGGCAGTAGCAATCGCCAGAGGATTTGTTGCACCTAGTGGAGTAGACCTTATCTGTATTCCAGCTTTTACTGATATTTTAATTGATGATGAAGAACGTACCGCAATCAAATTAATTGTAGAACCTAGATAGATATGACGGAAGAATAGAAAATAAAAGTGTTACGACTAATCGTAGCACTTTTTTTATGACAATAAGGAGATATAACTTATCTATAGATGTCTTTTTATTGGAAGGCATCAGATTAATATTGTTAAAATAAATAGAAACGTTTATACTGTAATAATGGGAAAATTATCTTCCAATCAATAGAAAGGAGATATATCATGAACGAAGAACAGCGTAATCATCAAGCGCAAATTAAACAGGTCGATCCAATGGACAAAAGATCCAGTCAAGATAAACCTTTAAGTGAAAAGACTAGTGCAGATTTTGCGAAGTATTTTGAAACTACCTATGAACCACCAAATTTAAACAAAGCTAGAAAACGTGGTCGCGATAAAGTAAATGTTCATTATGATTTTGGTATTCCTGAAGATATGGAAAATATCGGTAAAGGCAAAAAGTTTTTAATACGTACATATGGCTGCCAAATGAATGAGCATGATACGGAAGTAATGGCGGGAATATTAACAGAAATGGGCTATGAACCTACTTCTGAAACCAATGAGGCAGATATTATCTTATTGAATACTTGTGCAATCCGAGAGAATGCTGAGAATAAGGTGTTCGGTGAAATTGGTCATTTAAAGCCGCTAAAGTTAGAAAAACCTGACTTGATTTTAGGAGTGTGCGGCTGTATGTCGCAGGAAGAATCCGTTGTAAACCGGATTATGAAGAAACACCAACATGTTGATCTTATATTCGGAACACATAATATTCACCGCCTGCCGCACCTTGTAAAAGAAGCAATGTTCGGTAAAGAAAAAATTGTTGAAGTATGGTCAAAAGAAGGCGATGTTATTGAAAATTTACCGAAAGCTAGAAAAGGAAAGATTAAAGCTTGGGTAAATATTATGTATGGTTGCGATAAGTTTTGTACATATTGTATCGTACCAATGACTCGCGGAAAAGAGCGAAGCCGCTTACCAGAAGATATTATTCAAGAAGTACGTCATTTAGCAGCTCAAGGTTATCAGGAAATCACTTTGTTAGGACAAAATGTAAATGCCTATGGAAAAGATTTAGAAGATATGGAATATGGCCTTGGTGATTTAATGGAAGATCTTCACCGGATTGACATCCCAAGAATTCGATTTACTACCTCTCATCCAAGAGATTTTGATGATCGACTAATCGAAGTGTTAGCCAAAGGTGGTAATCTTCTTGATCATATCCACCTTCCTGTCCAATCTGGGAGCAGTGAAATATTGAAGAAAATGAACAGAAAATATACCAGAGAATCCTATTTGGAACTCGTTCGCAAAATAAGAGAAGCCATGCCTAATGCAACCTTGACAACTGACATCATTGTCGGATTCCCAAACGAAACCGAAGAGCAATTTGAAGAAACAATGAGTTTAGTTGAAGAAGTAGGTTTTGAAGCTGCTTATACCTTTATTTATTCTCCACGTGAAGGAACACCAGCAGCACGTAAAAAAGACGATGTTCCAGAAGAAGTAAAAAAACAACGGTTATATCGCTTGAACGAGTTAGTAAACAAACAATCTGCTGAATCAATGAAGAAGTATCAAGATAAAGTAGTTAAAGTCCTTGTGGAAGGTGAAAGTAAGAAAGATCCAGATATTTTAGCCGGTTATACAGAGAAGAACAAATTGGTTAATTTTAAAGGACCAACGTCTTCAATTGGTAAGATTGTAGAAGTAAAAGTAACAGAAGCGAAAACGTGGTCATTAAATGGTATAATGGTAGAAAAAACAGTTGAGGTGGAGTAGTATGGCTGAATACACACGAAAACAAGTACTTGATGAGGCCAAGAAATTAGCAGGCATGCTTGCAAGCACAGAAGAAATTGACCGCTTTAAGCAAGTCGAGGCTAAAATTAATGAAAACAAAAAAGTACAGCAGTTAATTACAAAGATAAAAGCATTGCAAAAACAAGCAGTTAATTTACAGGCTTATGGAAAAAAAGAAGCTTTAAAACAAGTAGAAGAGCAAATAGATATTTTTCAAGCTGAGATTGATGCTATTCCAGTAGTTCAGGAATTTAAAGAATCACAAGTGGTAGTAAATGATGTATTGCAGCTTGTTTCTGGAACCATCGCAAGAGAGGTTACGAATAATGTTATAGAATCAACTGGTGGCGATATCCTAGCTGGAGAAACAGGGTCTAAACTAAAAAACAAATCCGGCTGCAGCCATTAACAATTGGACAGGAAAATAATTTCCTGTCTTTTTTCCATCCTTTCTTCCTTTTTCATAAATAGCTATGCACTTTAGGTATTTGTCTTGCATAAAATGACTATGAAAAAAGAGGAGGTAAAGGTAATTATGAGTTTTCTAGATAATGAATATAGAGAGATCATTACGAAAGCGGTATGTGGCAAAGGTCGCAAATTCTCACAAGAAACACATTCCATTTCGCCATCACATAGACCTTCAAGTATTCTAGGATGCTGGGTAATTAATCATTTATACAATGCAAAGAAAAAGTCCAAAGACACAGTTGAAATCAATGGCAGCTACGATATTAATATTTGGTATTCGTATAATGATAATACAAAAACAGAGGCAATTACAGAGCGTGTAACTTATTGCGAAAAGGTTCCATTGTCTGTAAAAGATGACCACTGTTTAAATGATGACTTTGATGTGATTGCGAAAGTGATTCAACAGCCTAATTGTCTAAACTGTAATATTGAAAATAAAGGGCATAAAATTGTGGCGGAAATTGAGCGGGAATTTATTGTGCAAGTAATTGGCGATACGAAAATAGCCGTTCGTGTAGACCCTAAACGGGAAAAATTTGAAGATGACGATGACCATGTTTGGGATTATGAATTAACCGATGATGAACTCGAAGAAGTAGAACCAGATTTTCTTCATAAAGATTAAATAAAATTACGAGGGATTCTATTCCTCGTAATTTTTTTGTTTTGTGAAATGTGAATGATCGATCGTATCGATTCATCGAATGTCTGCGATATTATATGCTATAATAGCAGAAGAATACTTGGGATTTTTGGGGGATAAAACATGACAAAGAATACACCAATGATGGAACAATATTTAAAAATTAAAGCGGAGCATCAGGATGCATTTCTTTTCTTTCGATTAGGCGATTTTTATGAAATGTTCTTTAATGATGCGATTGAAGCGGCTAGAGAACTAGAGATAACTTTAACGAAGCGAGATTCAGGCAAGCAAGAACCGATCCCAATGTGTGGTGTTCCATATCACTCTGCAGCGAATTACATAAAAGTATTAGTTGATAAAGGATATAAGGTTGCTATTTGTGAACAGGTGGAGGATCCCAAGTCTGCAAAAGGCGTAGTTAAACGAGAAGTTATTCAATTGATTACACCTGGAACAGTAATGGAAAAGAATATGTTAAATGAGAAGGAAAATAACTTTATAGCGAGCCTATCCCATTTTAATCATTCCTACGTGATCGTTTATAGTGATTTATCAACGGGGGAAAATCGCTTGGTTCTATTCGAAAATGGGTGGGATGCCGTCCTTCATGAATTATATCATCAGCCAATTAAAGAAATTGTAATATCCTCCAATTTACCCGAGGGATTGCAGAACCAATTGCGTGAACGGCTTCATGTCACCCTATCTTATCAAGATGAAGTAACTTTTAATGCTGAATATCGCAGTCTTTGTGAGAATTTACATGATGATCGTCTGTTAACATCACTAAGTAGACTGTTAAATTATATACAGTATACGCAAAAACGATCACTTGAACATATGCAGCCAGCAGAAATAATTCATTTGAGTTCCTATTTATCATTGGACATGTATTCCAAACGGAATTTAGAGCTTACAGAAACAATGATGAAGAAAGAAAAATACGGGAGTTTGTTATGGGTATTGGATAAGACGGTAACAGCAATGGGAGCAAGAATGCTTAAAAAATGGTTAGAGCGCCCATTGTTGAACAAACAGCTGATAGAAGAGAGACTTGAAATCGTCGATCGTTTTTATCAGCAGTTTATGGATCGTGATGATTTACGGGAGACCTTAAAGTCAGTGTATGATTTAGAAAGACTCGCAGGAAGAATCGCATTTGGCAACGTGAATGCACGTGATCTCCTACAATTAAAGGAATCATTATCAAAGGTTCCTCGATTAAAAACGATTTTAAAACAATTTTCACAGCCTGTTGTCCAAAATCTGGCAGATCAGTTTAATTACCCGGAAGCGGTTGTTGATTTATTAGAAACGAGTTTAGTAGGGGATCCTCCCATTTCTATTAAAGAGGGAGGGATCATTAAAGACGGCTACCACCAACAACTTGATACTTATCGTGATGCTTCGAGAAACGGAAAACAATGGATAGCGGAACTCGAACGGAAAGAAAAAGAAGAAACAAATATAAAATCATTAAAGGTAGGATATAATCGAGTATTTGGCTACTATATAGAAGTAACTAAAGCCAATTTACATCTGCTTCCTGAGGGGAAATATGAACGAAAACAAACCCTAACAAATGCAGAAAGGTATATTACTCCAGAATTAAAGGAAAAAGAACAATTAATATTAGAAGCGGAAGAAAAGAGTGTCGAGTTAGAATACCAATTATTTATTGATATTCGTGAAAAGATGAAAGAACATATCCCTGCATTACAGCAATTAGCCGAAGCGGTAAGTTATGTAGATGTCTTACAAGGATTTGCTACGGTAAGTGAAGCGAATAATTATGTACGTCCTACTTTTGTAGAGAATCAGTTATCCATTGAAAAAAGTAGGCATCCAGTTATTGAACAAGTAATGAAAGAAGGTACCTTTGTTCCAAATGATATTGTCTTAAATGAGGATAAAAGTATTCTATTAATAACTGGTCCAAATATGTCCGGAAAGAGTACATTCATGCGTCAATTGGCGCTAACGGTAATTATGGGTCAAATTGGCTGTTTTGTTCCTTGCGCGTCCGCTGATTTACTTTTATTTGATCAAATCTTTACGCGGATTGGAGCGGCTGATGATCTTGTAGCTGGACAGAGTACTTTTATGGTAGAGATGCTTGAAGCAAATCATGCTATTTCGAATGCGACAGATCGCAGCCTTATCTTGCTTGATGAAATTGGCAGAGGGACTAGTACGTATGACGGTATGGCCTTAGCACAAGCAATTATTGAATATATCCACAATCATATTCATGCAAAGACGCTTTTCTCTACACATTATCACGAATTAACTGATCTGGAGCAAACCTTGCCAAGGTTGAAAAATATTCATGTTCGTGCTGAAGAGTATGAAGGGAATGTTGTCTTCTTACACCAAATTAAAGAAGGAGCGGCTGATGAAAGTTATGGCATTCATGTTGCTAAGTTAGCTGAACTACCACCGTCATTAATTGAACGTGCCAGTTCGATATTACAAGAATTAGAAGGTACAGCTAAGTCACAACTATCTGTTCAACAGTCAGAGACAGCTGCAACCGAGGAATCGGGACAGCTATCCTTTTTTATAGAAGAAGGGAAACAAAAACCAAAACAGCATACAACCGAAGAATCTGATATTGTACGTGATTTAAAAGATATTGATTTATTTGATATGACACCGATGGACGCCATGAATGAATTGTACCGATTGCAGAAGAAGCTTAGAAAGTAGAAAGGATTGTTTGCATGAAAATTATGCAGATGCCAGATGCACTTGCTAATAAAATTGCTGCTGGGGAAGTAGTGGAGCGACCTGCTTCTGTGGTAAAGGAACTAGTAGAAAATAGTATAGATGCAAACAGTACATGGATAAAAATTGACATAGCGGAAGCAGGCTTACAAGAAATTAAAGTAACAGACAATGGTGAAGGGATGTCGGAAGAAGATTGTGAACATGCATTTCTCAGGCATGCCACAAGTAAAATAAAGAACGAAAATGATTTATTCCATGTTCAAACACTTGGTTTTCGTGGAGAAGCACTTGCTAGTATAGCTTCCGTTAGCCGATTAACGGTCCAGACTTCTACTGGTGATGAAGCAGGTACGTATTTGGAATTGGAAGGCGGCAAAATTACTCAGAAACAAAAGACCACTGCCAGACAAGGTTCAGAAATCACCATACGTGATTTGTTTTTCAATACACCTGCTCGTTTAAAATATATGAAAACCATTCATACCGAGTTAGGTCACATTACAGATTTACTGAATCGATTGGCTTTATCTCATCCTGAGGTTCGTTTTGAAGTGACTCATAATGGAAAAGGATTATTTAAGACGGCAGGAACAGACGATTTATTACAGGTTATTTCACAAGTTTATGGAATGAATGTTGCGCGCCAAATGCTTTATGTAAAACATGAAACATTGGATTTTACAATCGAAGGCTATATTGCAAAGCCGGAAGTGACTAGAGCATCAAGGAACTATGTTTCTACGATTATTAATGGAAGGTATATTAAGAGCATCCCGTTAACCCAGGCGATCATGCGGGCATATCATACGCTATTACCAATTGGACGTTCGCCTATTGTCGTCTTATCGATCCACATGGATCCAATACTGGTCGATGTAAATGTTCATCCAACCAAACTGGAAGTTCGCTTTAGTAAAGATAAGGAGTTATTTCAAGCGATCGAACATACCATAATTTCCAAATTCAGACAGCAGACCTTAATTCCAGAGGTTCAACATAGGCCGGAACCAAAAGAAAAATCCGTACAGCACCGGATGCATTTTGATGATCATGACTCCTATGCTGCATCCAATGTTTCAACTGATTCAGTTCAACCTTCTTTCGTTCAAAATGAACCGTTGATCAATCAATCCGAAGTTCCAATAATAAAAGAACCTCAAGAAGAAACGTATACGGATGGTCAAGAAGCGCAGAACGAAATGCAAAGCAATGTCAATTGGAATAAGGTAAACGACTTCACTTATCAGCAAGAAGATAGTCCTTCAATACAAGATACACATGATCCACGGATACCTATCATGTATCCCATTGGACAATTACAAGGGACCTATATATTGGCACAAAATGAAAATGGGTTATATATGATTGATCAGCATGCAGCACAAGAACGGGTAAAGTACGAATTCTTTAAAAAGAAACTAGGAAAGCCAGCGAATGAATTACAAGAGCTACTTATCCCGTTAACTTTTGATTTTTCTAAAGAAGAAGCAATATGGATCGATCAGTATAAAGAAGAATTAAAAGCTGCTGGTTTATTTTTTGAGTCATTCGGGCAACAAACATATATTATTCGCTCCCATCCTAATTGGTTTCCAACTGGATTTGAAGAAGAAGTCATTCGAGAAATGGTTGATCAAATTATGAATGAAGAGAAGATTAATGTTGAAACCATTCGTGAAGAGGCTGCAACATTAATGTCATGTAAACGATCCATTAAAGCAAATCACTACCTGAATCAAGATGAAATGTACCATTTACTTGACGATCTGAGGAAAACCAGTGATCCATTTACATGCCCGCATGGGAGACCAATTATCGTCCATTTTACAACCTATGAATTGGAAAAAATGTTTAAACGTGTCATGTAAAGTATAAAAATAGCTTCACCTCCAAACACTAATAGAAAATAAGTGAGGTGTACGCTATGGAAAACCAAAAATTAATCCAATTCCTGAATCAATTACTTTCCAATCAATTTGTACTATATGTGAAACTCCATCGTTATCATTGGTTTGTTCAAGGTCGTCATTTCTTCCAGTTACATTCCCAGTTTGAAGAAATGTATCAAGAAATGGCGAAAGACCTTGATGAAGTAGCTGAGCGAATTCTAATGATCAATGGGAAGCCATTTGCAACGATGATAAAGTATTTAAAAGAAGCAACACTAGTGGAAGCCAGTGCGGATGATAAAGAGAATGAGCTGATGAGCCAATTAATTCATGATTTTGAACAAATAATTACGGAAATTCGAAATCAAGGATTGCCTGAAGCGAGACAACTAAATGATGCTCCATCAGAGGATTTACTTATCGGTATTCAAGCGAAATTAGAGAAATATATTTGGATGTTAAAAGCTTACATTGCATATGAATAATGAGATAAAAATAGGGGAATACTCATGAAAAAAAAGGTTATTGCAGTCGTAGGGCCTACGGCTGTAGGCAAAACAAAATTAAGTATTGCAATTGCAAAGCAATACAATGGGGAAATTATCAGCGGAGACTCTATGCAGGTTTATCAAGGAATGGATATTGGGACAGCAAAGATTACCCACGAAGAAATGCAAGGGGTGCCTCATTACTTGATTGATATAAAAAAGCCAGATGAGTCTTTTTCGGCTGCTGATTTTAAGCATTATGTTATGGAGTATATTGATCACATAACAAGTAAAAATAAAATTCCGATTATTGTTGGCGGAAGTGGTTTATACATTCAAGCAGCTCTATACAATTATAATTTCCCAACGCATAAAAAGGATGATAGAATAATTCAACGAATCGAAAAAGAAATCGAAATGATGGGGATTGAACCTGCTTATCAGCGTTTACAGCAAATTGACCCACAACAGGCAAGCAGGATTCACCCAAACAATCATCGGCGAGTAATTAGAGCATTAGAAATCTATGAATCAACAGGAAAGACGATGACAGCTTATCAAAAACAACAGCAAACCGAATCGCCATACGATTTAAAACTGATTGGTTTAGAAATGGATCGGACCATGTTATATGACCGGATTAATCAACGGGTCAACGAGATGATTGAAAAGGGATTAGTTGAAGAAGTTCGTTCCCTTTACCAAGCTGGGTATGCACAGGAACAGGCAATGAGAGCAATTGGTTACAAAGAGTTTATCCCTTATTTTGAAGGTGAGAGCTCCCTCTCTGAAACAATCGAAACATTGAAACAGAATTCCAGAAGATATGCAAAACGGCAATATACTTGGTTTAGGAACAAGATGAATGTTGATTGGTATTCAATCATACCTGAAACAATTAATGAAAAATTTAGAAAAATTTTGTATGATCTTGCAGGATTCTTAAAAGATAGGTAGAAACTAATATATATAGACAGAAATGAGGAGGAAGTATGATGGCGCAAACCGTTAACATTCAAGACCAATTTTTAAATCAGCTAAGGAAGAACCATATCTCGGTTACCATGTTTCTAACAAACGGTTTTCAATTAAGAGGGGTTATTAAGGCTTTTGATAATTTCACAGTGTTAATGGAAACAGATGGGAAGCAACAATTAATTTTTAAACATGCGATTTCTACCTTTTCCCCAGTCAAGAACGTTGAACTGGAAAAGGAATAATATTGAGAATATGGGAATAGCCCAGTAAATAAAAAGGGTGGCACGTACTGCTGGATTAGTCGGTAAAGGTGCCGCTCTTTTCTATTGGCTACAACATATATCTATATTCTGTAATAGGGTGCTTCCCTCGGATAAGAACTGGGTCAAACGGCTATTTTGATGATTAATGGATAATTTTTAAGCAATCGAGAAGAAATTTCGAGCATTTATATGTGATAAACTAAAAAAGACTCAGTGACATAACGAAAAAAAGGAGGATTTCATCATGGCGAATCCATCCAATAATAAGAGAATAGATTCTGCTTCAAGAGTGATTATGGCTTCACCACAAACCATTTATCAGTCATTCATAAACCCGGAAGCATTGGTTTCTTGGCTTCCACCGAAAGGAATGGCGGGTCATATTGACATGTTTGACCCCCGTGAAGGCGGAGCTTATAGAGTAACCCTTACGTACGAAATGGATCACTCAAATTCTGGAAAAACTTCGGAAAACACCGATGTAGCCCAAGGGAAATTTTTGGAACTAGTTCCAGACAAGCGAATTGTTCAATCCGTAACGTTCGATTCCGAGGATCCAGAGTTCTCAGGTAAGATGACACAAAAATGGTTTTTGGAAACCATTTCAGAAGGTACAAAGGTCACTATCGTTTGCGAAAACGTACCTGAAGGAATACGAAAGGAGGATCACGATGCAGGTTTAATGTCCACACTGGAGAATCTCGCTATCTTTACCGAATGACATACTATAAAAATCATTATGACTTTATAAATAGGATCGATCTTAAGTAATCGGGTACAATGCTCGATTATAGAACTGTCCCTGATTTTTGAGAACAGAGCCATATTCTGGAGTAAGTCATTGTAAAATGAATTTTTGCAAAAATGAGATTTCCTGAGGGATTATCTTTAAAAGGAATAAATTGGAGGGAATAGAAAATGGAGGCAAAGACACTTTTGTTACAACAATGGGCAAGCTGCTTAGATGAAAGAGACTGGTTTCCGCCACTTGAAAAAGCGCTAGAGGATATTACTTTTGAACAGGCAATTTGGAAACCAACTGATGGGGCAATGAATTCCATTTGGGAATTAGTGTGTCATTTACTTTTCTATGAAAAGAGATTTCTGATGCGATTTCTTGGTGAAACTGCGAATGAACCACAGGCAGAAAACAATGAATCTACTTTTCGATTACCAACGAAGACGGTAGATAATTGGAAGAAAACAAAACAAGAATACTTTTATGTTCATCGTGAGCTTGGAAAAATATTAGCAAAATCAGAACATGAGGATTTGTATAGAAAGGTTCCAGGAGAAGATAATTCATTAATGCTTGAACTGAAGAGTTTAGCAATGCACGACGCCTATCATATAGGGCAAATTGTATTCCTAAGTAAAATGCAAGGAGCTTGGGCAGGAAAATCCAGCTCTTAAAAAGCTTCATTAGCTTTACAGTCAGATTCTTGAATTACTAAAAAAAGAAAGTGAGGTTCGTATATGGTGGTTGCTAGCATAGAAATCCAAGATTTATCCATTAAATCCTTGGACTCAACTTTAAATAAACTTTCAACTGCTTATAAAAGCATGACTGAAAAAGTGTCAAATATAAGTCTTGTTAAAAAAAGGCGAAACGCAGTAAAAATTGGTTTAGAAAGTTTCAAAGACGATTGGAAAGGGGAAGCGTTTTTTTATGACGAAGAAATCATATTGGCCCCTAAGGATACTTTACAAGGTTTTATTGCATCTATCGAAAAACAGATAGCAAAAGCAAAAGAAGGCAGTTCGCAAAAAACAATAAATGAGCGTCGCTTAACTGCACTTAAACTGGCAACTGAATCCTTGGAAAACCGACTTAAATAATGCTATTCCACGATTTTTAGGTGTTTCAGAATAAGGTGCGAACCAGGTAAAGGATTGTGTTTGAAATATAGTAATGGGTATTTTTCAAGAATTAGTAAGGAGTGAAGAAATCGTGATTCACAAGATGGGATTATTTGAAATACCATTTAACTCCATTAAATTAGGTAGAAAAATTGTTGAAGTTCGTTTATATGATGAAAAAAGAAGAAAGTTAAATATTGGAGATAAAATTGAATTTGTACAAATCCCTGACAAAAACGATGCTGTAACAGTGAAAGTTACAGGTCTAAGAAATTATAATACATTCAAAGAAATGTACGAAGACATTTCCCCTAGCGATTTAGATACGGTTGGCGAGTCTGTTGAAGAAATGGTGGAAAATACATATAAAATATATACTCCAGAAAAAGAAAAGGAATGGGGGACATTAGCCATATCAGTTAAGTTAGAAGCGTAATATTATTCTGCGATCGGTGCGCAAGTGCCACTCTTTTAATGTGATATCCCCTCGATTCGATATACTAAACAATAATTTTAGGAATACCCCCTTTTTCATCAACTGCTGTGCTATAAAATAGAGAGGGAACAGAATAAATTGGTCGTCCATTTTAGAGAGTTCTCGACCATAGGATAAGGTTACTCATTTCTATATGAAATAGGTTAAGTAAGAAGTGAAATATCTAAAGAGATTTGGGATTTATTGGAAGTGATGATGATCTAGTATAATGGGCTTGTACATGAAGGTTTATTTTCTGTTTGAATGAATACGAGACTTAATTTTAGGAACTGATTCAAAATATCTTTTGAAGAATTTCTTGTCTCCTCTATTGAATTCGTCTTCGACTTAGCGTTTCCCTTTTTAAGGTACATTTCATTAATTCAACTGTAAAGGGGAGGTTTAATGAGCAATTACTTGCTGGGTCTTTATCCTTGTAGGGTTGGTTGGTACTCTTAGCTTAGACATACTCATCAGGAAAAAACATAACATTGTTTTTGGTATCCGTCTATATAAACCGGTTAATAATACCCATAAATGGATAGAAAATACTTTGTTGATTGTTTTTATCTTTAGTGTTCTTATAGCAGCTTTGTCTCTTTCCTATATAGCAATTTATGTATTATTGTTTTGTTTTCTAACAATCCTGATGAGTATTCGTACTGTGATGGAATATAAAAAAGGTATAGAGGAAGAAAAAGAATATATAATTAGCTTTGTTTGGGCTATAGGTTATAGTGTAATCTTTATTGGTTCAGCTTTTTTATGTTTTAGTTGCAGCTTTTGGTACTCCCTTTTAGCATCCTATGTTAAAAAGCTATTTGATTGTTCAAGACTCGGGACAGATCGTGGAATAACTTAAAAATTGGTCAATAATATGATGAAAAATCAAATTAAAACAGAACAATCGACGTATATCTGGAATAACCTTCGTCAGAAATAGAGTGATGCTTTTTATAGGAGGTATTAGCAATGAATTTAAAGAGGTTTTTGCCAGCTATTCTAGTAGGATATCTAATTACGATGTTGCTATTATATTTTATTTTTCATTATTTTTCTTGGGGATTTGTTTTGGGTTCTATACTCGGTTTAATCTTATTCGCGCTTATAATAACGTTATCTAAGAAAGCGAACTAAATAAAGTCGCAATTGGGCATTTTTTCTGGCAAAAGAAACATCCTTCTTCAGTTGGCCTAGGTTATGAAAGAAGAGGATAATATTAGCAAGCGAATACATCATCAGTAGCATCTTACTTTTACTAGGATTTATTGGAATATTTCTAGTCTTTTTTACTATTCAGGCTATTTATCTTTTAAGCGAAACGTTACTATTAAACTAAATAGCATTTTAAAGAATAAAGTTTAATGAAGGAGATTCTAAATGGGGTTTTTTATGGCAATTGCACTTGTTGTAATAGCTGGAGGAATCGAGTATTTGTAATTGAAAGACTTAAATATAAATATAACCAAGGTACCCTAGGTAAGAAAAAATTAAAAAGCATTCAATATTTATTAGATAGTTTAATACCTTTAGGAATGTTCTGCGGTTGTAGCATAAGCATAATTTCAGGCATATTTGTCCCTGTATTTTTACTAATCACAGTTAGTTTAGGAACTGGATTAGGTTATTTATTTAGATATTTTGCTTATGAGATGTTTAGTAAACAAGAAATAATCATTGATAAATAACTACTTTTCTATATCGAGTGTTAAAATTTAAGAACGGGGGATCAAAGATGTCATCGCCGAAACATATTATATCAGCAGCAGTTATTGTATTAAATGACCATAAAGAAATACTATTAATTAAAGGACCTAAAAGAGGATGGGAAATACCTGGTGGACAAGTTGAAGTAGGTGAATCCTTAAAGAATGCGGCAGTTAGGGAAACAAAGGAGGAATGCGGTTTAGATATTGAGGTTACACAGTTTTGTGGTGTATTTCAAAATGTCACTGCTTCTATATGTAATACATTATTTTTAGGTAAACCAATAGGAGGAGAATTAACTGCGACTTCAGAAGCATTGGAAGTCAACTTCTTCCCTATCGAGAAAGCATTGGAAATAGTAACTTGGAAAAATTTCAAGCAGAGAATTCAATATAGTTTAAATGAGAAAAGCCACCCTTTTTACGTTGAATTTTAAAATAATTTGTTTTTAGATAAAGGCTAATTTATAAAATTATTTTAAAAGTGGGGTATGTATGTGACTAATCAGAGGAGATGGTTTATTGATTAATCTGTTGGAGAATATATTTCAACTATCGGCGATACTACTACTCCTATGTTCTTTCTATTATTATAGACATTTTAAGAAAATAAAGCGAGAAAGAAAGCTAACTTTCATTGAATTATCTATTTATATCCTAACTCAAGCTGCAATCTTTCTCTGCTCAGCAAGTTATTTGCTTCTTTTTTTAGATAGAAATTATTGAAAAATGTATTTCTTAAGAAGCGGACAGACTGCTAAATAAATTTGAATATCTAGGGGGATGTATTTGAGTGGGAAAAAGGTAACTTCTTTGATATTTATTCTTGGCATTTTATTAGGAATGTTTATTATTCCGTCCATTTTATCCTTCTTTGGAATCCCTACGTTTGGTTATCTGTTAGCGAGTGTATTCGGAAAAGATAACCCTTTGGTACTGACCATTTTATTATTAACCATCTGCTTGGTAATCTTTAGTGTTTATAAAAGACCAAGAATGTAGGTTAGGATTAGAATGAATTTGTGAGCGATTTATTCCCTGTTTTTAGATATATACAAACAGGTTTAAAACGCGATTAGATGATTTTATCAAAGTTAAGAGGTTGCAAATTTGCATAAGGTAAAAGCAAAGAATGTATAGGGGATTCTATCACTATCAACAGTGGTAGTGAGTGTTTTTTTCTTCTTAATAATAAGAGGTCCTAATGCAAACTTGATTCTAGTTATCTATGTATTAAGCAGGACTTTCAGTATTTGGGATTATTTTTGCTGTAATATCTAAAAAATGGTAGTTTGTGATAACAGGAATCGTACTGAATAGCGCAATTTTAGCAGTGGCTTATTTTCTTTTGCTTGCGGTAGGTATTAGTGAACCATAAAATATTCAAGTATTCTGGTATTATGCTGACTAATTATTACAATACGAAGAGTCAGGGAAGAAAAGATGACCAGCTAAACGTCGACTATGTATCTGCGCCTTTCTTGAATAAGAGCGGAAAAGGAGGAAGTTTAAAATGAAAAAAGCATTACCAGTTAAGAACCAAATGAATGGGGTGTTTGTTCACGTAACTAATCTGAAGATCTCAACAAAATGGTACACGGAATTGTTAGGGTTAGATGTTGATTTAGATAAAGTCGTTTCACCAGTCTATAATATACCTTTAGTCGGGACAACTTCTCTAACTCTAGATGACCATACGTTTGATCCTGAATTCAAACATAGTATAAGCCCAAGCCCAATTTTTAATTTATATGCTCCAAATATTGAGGAAGCGTATAAATATATTAAAGACAAAGGCATTGAAATTGTGAGAGAAATAGAGCGTGTAGGCGATACAGCCTGGTTTAATATAAAAGATCCAGACGGAAATGTCGTTATGATTTGTAATTGCTAAATATTCCTTTCTAAAAAAGCCCAATTGTTATTAAGCAAACGTGCGGAAGAAATCAGTCATTTCCTTTGTGAAGATTAATATAAAGGGGGATTAAAAATGCCAATTTGTCAAAATTGCGGTGAAAAATGGTCTTGGAAACAAACCATTAGAACTACCTTTAGATTAAAATGTCCATATTGTGGTAAAAAACAATACGAATCCGCTTCATCCAGAACAAGAGCTGGCGTGTTCGTGCTTATTCCTATAGTGTTTTTACCTATAAACGCTTGGTTAGAAATTTCTGTAAGCGCATCATTAATTATTGCCATTTTTATTTCATTTTTAGTATTAGGTTTGTATCCATTTGTTTTAAGTTTGTCTAATGAAGAAGAGCCTTATTGGTAAAAGGATGTTGTTAGAGTTAATTTAAATTAATGGACGAATCGCAAATAGGTAACACCCTAAGAAGGGTGCAATTTAAATCAAACAATCATGCGATTCATAAATTAAATCAATTTTCTAACTTTAGATGTAATCCATGAATATTTAAGGGGGAGTTTGTTTGATATTCTTTGCAGAAATATTGCTGGTAGTCGCTTTAGCAATATTAGTTTTTAGCTCCTTTATGTATTTAAGAGATTTGACAAATAAGAAGAAGCATAGGAATCTTTCATCTTTTGAGTCTGTCATGTACATAATCATTGGGGTTGCAATTCTTACACTTGCTGTTAGTTTGCTGGCTTTAACATTTGTTGGGTAATCGTTGTGTCTGGCGGGTACATTTCTGGAAGAAAGGATATGCTTTCAGTATTGTTGAAACGAATCAGATTGCTAAAAGGAGGTTATTTTGCAATAGGGGATTCTGGAATAACTAATTGTGGGGAATCATAAAATTTTAATGCTGTTCTTAAGAGAGGAGAACAAAATGAAGTTTTATGTTGCATCAAGTTTCAAAAATATAGATAAAGTACGTTACGTTAGTGAACAGTTGAAAAATAAGGGTTATATCCATACATATGATTGGACTAAAAATAAAAGAGCTTCGACATTTAAAGAATTAAAACAAATTGGTCAAAAAGAAAAGAATGCTGTGATTGAATCTGATTTTATAGTGATTCTATTACCAGCAGGAAAAAGTAGCCATATTGAGTTAGGGATAGCCCTAGGACTAAATAAGAAAGTTATTCTCTATTCACCAAATGATCAAAGGAATGACTTTGCATAGTCAAGCACTTTTTATCATTTATCAGAAGTTTTAAAGTTTACTGGGACCTTAGATGAGTTGGTGAATTTTCTAACTGTAAAAGAAAAAGATTAAGACTATTGGATTTAGAGAAAAACTAAAAAGAAGGAAAGATGAAGACTCTTGTTAAAGCTAATATTGAAGATTTGGATGAAGGTAATTTTAAAATCATATACTTTAAATCAAAGTCGTAGTTATTCCTGAATAGAGGCATATTGTTGCTTGAAATATAGCCAAAGAGATAATTTCATTTGCTTATTCAAGGGTAGAGCTAGATTGGTGAAAGAGGATTCCAGCGGCCTCATTGAGAATTTTAACAAAGGCGTATCTTTTTATTTGAAATATTCGTTTACATAAGTAAAGCGAAAAAAAACGAAAACATTAGATTGGAGGACTTAGTATGAAAATTGCTGCACTTTATGATATTCATGGGAACTTACCAGCGTTGAGTGCGGTACTAAAGGAACTTAAAGAAATTAAACCAGATTCAATTGTCGTTGGAGGGGATATAGTTTCTGGACCTATGCCTAGGCGGTCTTTAGAACGGGTTTTATCATTGGCTGATACGGTTAATTTTATTCGTGGAAATGGAGACAGGGAAGTGGTGATGGCTTTTGATGGTAAACCACCCCCCTCTGCTATGTCGGAAAAGGGACGTGAAAACCAACAATGGGTAGCTAGTCAGTTAACCCGGTCTCAAAGGGATTTTCTATCAGAATTACCAACAACGATAACGCTTCCCGTTGGTGGATTAGGCGACGTTTTATTTTGTCATGCTACGCCGAGTAGTGATGAAGAAATATTTACGCCGCCTACCTCGCAGGAACGGATCACCAATATTTTCTCAGATGTCCAGCAAAAGATTGTCGTTTGTGGTCATACTCACATGCAATTTGAGAGACAAGCAGGTGATATACGTATTTTAAATGCTGGTAGTGTAGGGATGCCATTCGCTGATGAACCAGGAGCATACTGGCTTCTACTTAGTCCAATGGGAGTTGAATTTCGTCGGACGACATACGATTTTGAAATGGCTGCAAAATGGATCAAAAGAAGCGGAGACCCACAGGGGAAGGAGTTTGCTGAAAAGAACGTGCTTGAAGTTCCAACAGCTGCTGAGGCTGCAAGATTATTGGAGAAAGCATAATATACATTTATTTCAATATAAGGGCGCAGTTGCTGAAGAAAAGTCTAATCTTTGGAGGGGAAATATAAATGTAGCTCCACTAATTAAAGGAAATGAAGTGTTTTTACGGCAACCAATAGAGAAAGATGTTGAGGATTTTTTTAATGTTGAGGTAAGCAAAGAACTTGTCAAAATGTACGGTGGAGATACAAAAAATATATCCCCAAAGACTATGGAACTAGCGAAAAATTTCATAGATGCCATAAAATCAAATAAGCTGGAATGGTGTGTAGAATTTGAAGGACGATTAGTTGGACAAGCAAGGCTATCAATTAATAAAGCTGATAATCGTGACGTTATGCTGTGGGTTTATTTGACCCCTCCGTCTGGAATTTAGGATTAGGAACAGAGATTACACAATTAGTATTACAGTATGCTTTTTAAGAACTTCACCTACATCGAGTCGATTTGCGGGTGCTTCAATATAATAAACATGCAATAAAGTGCTACGAAAAGTGTGGTTTTATTCAAGAAGGTGTAGAAAGAGAAGGAGCTTTAATTGAGGTAAGTATGAAACAGATGTATTTATGAGTATCTTAGACAGAGAATACCAATTTATAGAAGATACATTTATAGAAATGAGTTAACGGTAAGTTAGTTCGACAGGATAGAGTAGCAATCATTATCATTTTTGACTTTCTACAATCGTGCCCGTAGAATATATTTTAGCTTCATGAAGTAAATGAGCAAAATGGAAATTGCAAGTTAGAAAATGTGTTATTCGGACATTCCTTCCCTTTTTTAAGAATTATTTGTATAATTAAATTTGTTGGATATTAGGTGAGGGAGGGGATTCAAATGAAAAACTATAAAATTATAACAAAAATCCATACGATGGTTTATGCCCCCTCATTAAGAAGTTAATAATATTGAAAATTTAAAATTATTTTTTAAAAAGACCTTCGTATTAACGGAGGTCTTTATTTATTCCAAGAGTATCTAACAAAAAATAACAATTTAAGGAGAGAAGTAATTATGAAGATTAGGAAATACAGTGTAGATGATGAATTGGGATGGGTTCGATGTAGAGTGCTTTCTTTTTTGGATACAGCATATTATGATAACGTTTTCAGTGAAAAGGAAAAGTATGAAAATCCATCAATTGAATTAGTGGCGGTGATTGATAACGAAATTGTTGGTTTAATAGATATTGAATATGAGACAAAAGAAGGGGCGGTCTGTTCAAGAGGAAATGGAATAGGTGGAATGATATGGCATGTAGCAGTCCATCCAGATTTCCGCAGGAGAGGAATAGGTAAAAAACTACTCCTAAAGGCTGAGGAAATGTCCAAGGATATTGGCCTGAATCGTCTTGAAGCATGGACAAGAGATTACTGGGTAAATAGTTGGTATGAGGCTAATCAGTTTGAAAAAGTAGAATCGTATCTGCATGTATATTTGGATCAAAAAGAAGAATTAAAGTCAGTTCTAAAAAGTGAGGTTCCAAAATTGTATCCAGTCCAAGCATTCGCACATTATCTTGGTGAAGATAGAGAGTGTGTGAAGAGTAAATTTAAGCGAGTTCACGAGTGTATTTGTTTTGTGAAAAAACTAATTTAGTTTATTCCTCAATCGGGGAGAAATTGTGGAACAAGGATTGAGGCCCGATATTGAAAAAAGCGCTATTTGTTGAATAACGAATTGTGGCCATTGGCACTACCTAGGAGGAATCGGTGTCTATATATAGAATAATGTAAATAAGGAGTATTCCTAATTAGAAAGGAAGAATAGCATGAAAAAGAGATTCGATAAATTATAAACTCAATGTGAAAGGTTAGGTTTACATCATTCAAGGGCCCTCCAGCATGAATCAACTATCTATTAAAATTATTAATTTTCGGAGGGATATAATATGAGAAATGAACAAGAAATGATGAACTTAATCTTAAACACAGCGAAGGATAATGAGCGAATTAGGGCCGTATATATGAACGGTTCCCGAACCAATTCTAATGTGCCAAAAGATATTTTTCAGGACTATGTTATCGTTTATGTGGTAACAGAAACAGCATCTTTTATACAAGATAAGAGTTGGGTTCATGCTTTTGGAGAGATACTCATGATGCAAGAACCTGACAAGAATGATGTCAACAGGGAGATGAATGTCGATTTCACTAAGTCTTATGGTTTTTTAATGCTCTTTATAGATGGAAACCGAATAAATCTTACTCTTGAAACAAAAGAAATGACGTTAGATAGGTATGGAGAAGATATGCTTACTCTTCCAATAGTGGATAAAGACAATCTTTTACCTTCAATCCCTAGTACTACCGATTTAGATTACCATGTCGACAAGCCAACTAAAGAGGAATATGATCATTTTACGAATGATTTCTGGTGGTGTTCACAAAACGTTGCGAAAAGCATTTGACGTGATGAACTCCCATATGCAAAACAAATGTATGAAAATACTATGAGAGCTTCTTTAGTTAAAATGGTTTCTTGGTGGATTGGCATACAGCAAGATTTTGAAATTACTACAGGAAATTTAGGGAAATATTTTAAAGAATACCTTCCAGAATCTTTTGGAAGTTGTACAAAGAAACTATTCTAATTCTGATTATACAAATATGTGGGAATCAATCTTTGTTACTTGTGAATTGTTTAGAATTCTATCTCAAGATGTTGCTGAACATTTTAATTTCACATATCCAATTAAAGATGATAGAAACATGACTAAATACCTTAAACATGTTAGAAAATTACCTTCAAATGCAAATGAAATATATATTAAGTAAATGAATGCACCCTGCAATGTATGTGGGGTGCTTAATCTTTCAGCAATAGGGCCATTTAATTGAGAAAGAGGAGGGATAAGAATGGATAAAAAAAAGCAAACAAGACCATTTACTATCACAGGTTTTGTGTTGCTCGCCTTTGCTTTTTTGTTCAGGTGGAAATTCATATATAGCGAACCTGTTGTTGATCGGTTGCTTGGCTTGATTGGTGTAACTGCGTGGTCTAATGGTGGTAATAGTGGTTTTCATATTAGAATTATTTCTCTTATACTATTATTCGTAGGTCTGTTTTTTCTGGTCAAACGATACAGCGGTAAAATGATTTTTCGTTTTCTTTCTTGCAATGATACTCATACCCACTAACTTGTTTGCAACCGTGTAGCAATCAAACTTTGCAAATGGTATTTATGCGTTAGAATTCCAACAGGACGGAAGCAATTGTGAATATGATACAAATGATTCAGATATTGTTGAAGGCAATTGTAAAATCTCCATTGTGTAGTAGCGATCCTGTTTCTTTTCGTGTTTCAATAGACCAAAAATATGATCACAGTAGTTTCAATGTAATGGACATAATTAATCTGAAAGACCACCAATTAAAACTTGATGCTAATGAACATAGGACAATTGACATTAATTTTAAACATCGGCTTCAATCGTTAAAACATCAAAGTGTAGGCGGCCAACTTTATATATTTAATCTCATAATCGCTGATGATGATAATAAAAGGCGGTTGTAGACTTCCCCGTCGGGGTTTTTATGCAGCATGGCTGTAGCGTGCACTTTAACAATAGCAACTAATATCAGAAAAGACTATTCAAGAAAAGGGCGCGAAAAATTGAATAACTCATGCAGTAAATGATCGATAAGCTTTATTTTAAAGCAACACAGATTATGGATAAAAAGGACAACCCCAGACTAGTGTGCCAACAGACATTATGTTTATGACATCTGTCACAAATCAGTGCCTTATATCGTTATAAGTGTAAAACGTAAAAAGGAGCTGGGGAACGATGAAGGATTTGACATGTATTATTATCGGAGGCGGTTATGCGGGGCTTGCCGCGCTTAAGGCAATAAAGAAAAAATTCCGGGGCATGGAGAAAAAAGGACGGCGGATTCGATTTGTTTTGATCGACAAGCAGCCCGGTCACTTGCGCAAATTAAGGTTGTTCCGTCCGACCACGGCCGAGGAAGAGATTATGATCCCCTGGAAGCAATTGCTTCTAGAAGGATTCGAATTCGTGCAAGGTACGGTTACGTCCGTGAATAGTAGGGGAAAAAGAATTCGATATACGAATGCAATAGGAAATGAAGCCCGAATTTGTTATGACCTTTTAGTCGTAGCAGTGGGTAGCACCGTTCGGCGATTGAATGCCGAGCAGGGCGGCATCGCCTTGATCGAACCGCAAGCAGCAGAAGACATCCGGGAACACTGGCGTACCAATCTGCGGAAGGCTGTTGACGAAAGGGACCCTGAGGAACGAAAAAGACTGATGACAATAACGGTCGCGGGGGCGGGCATCAGTGGCATCGAGACATCCGCCGAGCTGGCACTCGCTATGCGGAAGGAAGCAGCGACGCTAAGGCTGAATTCGGCTGATATCTCCGTCTATTTGCTGAATGCACAGGAACGACTCCCCCCAGAAGGGGCGGAGAAAGTTGGACGAAAGTTGGATCAAAAGCTCAGCCAATGTGGAGTGACAGTGCTTCACAATCGTAAGGCAATGCGGGAGGAAACAGGAATCGTGATGTTGAACAATGGCGATTACCTGGCGGCTGGCCTATGTATATGGACGATTGGTCTGATGCCGAATCCGGTCCTTCAAGGTATGGGCTTGCCGCTTACTACTGAAGGCCAGGTACTGGTGGATGAATGTTACCGTGTCCAGGGAATGCCGGACGTATACAGCATTGGTGACTGTGCGAGAATCATCGATCCAAGAACGGACAAAGCGGATCAGATGACGTGTCTTGAAGCTGGAATGCAAGGGATTCGACTGGGGAAAATCGTGATGGCCGATTTGGAAGACCGTCCCGCGCCAATTCACAAATCGGTCAAATCAAATATGGACTACTTCAATATTGGCTTGGGGCAAAACGGGTTTTTTTGGATACGCAAATGGGGACTTGATATGACCATGACAGGTAAGGTTCCGGGGAAAATTAAGAACCTGGTAGAGGATTACGCCAGCATGCTACGATAGAAACAAAGAGACAAGCTTGCAATACTTTCTAACAGCCAGGAAAAGGAGAGACAGGCGAATGGAAGAACTGTACGATCAATATAGAGCACTGCTTTTCACGCTGGCTTATCAGTTTACAGGCTCTGCTACTGACGCGGAAGATGCGGTACAGGACGTGTTTTTAAAGGCGTATGACATACATCTCGAACGTTTGGAAGAGCCAAAGGCATACTTGTGCAAAATGGTAACCAATCGCTGTCTCGATCTGCAGAAATCGGCGCGGAAGAGGAGGGAAGTGTACATCGGTCCGTGGCTCCCCGAACCGATTCGGACACCCAAAGCGGATACTCTCCAAACGGTCTTACGCCACGATATGCTGTCTTACGCTATCCTTGTACTGCTGGAGCGGCTGACGCCAACAGAACGGGCGGTTTTCATCTTGCGTGAGGCACTGGGTTTCAATTATCCCGAAATCGCCGATCTGCTTGACAAGAGAGAGACGAATTGCCGTAAGCTGATGAGCCGTGCGAGAAGCAAGGTGGGAATATCCGAGGAGGAGCGAGTCACGGCCAAAACGGCCGATTTGAAATGGGTTAGCCGATTCATCACATCCCTTGAGCAAGGGAACGTTGATCATGTGATGTCTTTGCTGAGCGAGGATGTCACGCTCGTCTCCGACGGAGGCGGAAAAACAATCGCGTTTAAGCGTCCGATACAAACGCGCGATTATGTTTCCCGCATCCTGGCCAGCGCGTTCGACAGCATAAAGCCCTATTATCATGAGCTTCACTTCGAGGTCGCCCCTTTAAATGGTGAGACTGGTATAATACTTCGTTCGGTGGACGAAATTGTTGCCGCAATATTTCTACAACTCCATCGCGGAAAACTTGCCAAGATCTATATTGTACGAAACCCAGATAAGCTTACCCGGGTTTAGGTACAGTGATAGATCATAAGAGTTAATAATTTATCATAAATGACATGACAGGTATAACGGATTAATTTTTTGAATGTGAAATAGGTGACAGTGTTAATATTATGTGACACGCAATTTACAAGCTGTCGGTTATGCCGTTAACGGGTGCTGTTCTGGAATAAAAGCAGCGTCCCAATCACCATTGTTGGGCCAGGTTCACCTGAAAAAGATGCGTTAACAAGTTTTCACAAGCAAAATTAGGTGCAGCAGTTCAAATGTTTATTGGAAGCATTGATGAAATGACTGTAAGTACTGGTTTATTAATAGAAACCAAAGATAGTTCGGTATTTATGATGTGATGACAAAGGAAACGTTTAGAGATAAAGGCTTTGGCAGCGAAATGTTTCAATTTCTTTTAAATACCAGAGGATCAAACAAAAACCAGTTGTATTACAGGCTTCAGTGATGGGAAGAAAACCTATAAGACATTTGAGTTTATAGATGTTGGAGAAATGATTGTATTTGAATAATGCTCCTTCTGTTATAGAGCCAGTTTGTGGAATAATATTTCTCCTCTAATTACAATTGACATTGACGTAACGTCATAGCTTATAATCGAAATTGTTCTAAGTGATATCACGTTTTCAATTGAATAATAAGGAGATAATTTGAATGGAAATAATTATACAAGATACATTAAATCTTTATAAAGACATGCTTAAGTTACCAGAAGGCGAGAGAAGTGAATTTTTTAGCGAAGAGTTAATTAAACCTTTTAATAGGATGTTTGAAATCATGCATATGCCTAAGATGCCTGAAGCCATGGGATGTATTGAGATTTCTGGACGCGATTCCAAGATGATAGAAATGTTAGATAAGCTCGAAAAGACTGATGCATGGAATAATGCAAAAAGGACGATTGAAGCTGCAGCATCTCGCTTTGAAAATGCCGGCATTCCCTTACCGGAAAAAGTTGTTGTAGGAATCTTTTTAGGAGACCCAGAACACTTAGCAATGTTTGAAGGATACACGGGTATGGGATCTATACCTGGATATATATTAATAATGATAGATCCGAACGAAAAGAATCTTCCAAAGCTGAATGCATGTATTGCCCACGAGTTTCATCACAATGTGCTTTTCCATAATACAAATTGGAATTTTATGACTGACATAACAGTTGGAAGATACCTGCTATTGAAGGCTTGGCTGAAAGCTTTGCAGCTAGTATGTTTGGAGAAGAGCATATTGGCCCCTGGGTAACAGGTGTACAAGGAGCGGATTTGGAAACCGCGAGAAGAATAATTTCAAAATCACTTGATGTCAGAGGGTTTATGGAAGTTCGTAAATATATATTCGGGGAGCACCCAATGATGCCAGAGACTCAAGACTTCGGAATGCCTTTCTGTGGAGGCTATGCTGTAGGATATCATGCAGTACAGGCATATCTGAGAAAGCCTGGTATTTCAATAGAAAAGGCTACGATTACTGATGGCGATGAAATCATAAAGGCATCTGGCTATTTTGAAAATTAAATTAATGTAATAAAGCATGCTGATTGTGCAGCATGCTTTATTACTACCTAATAGTTTTGCAATAATACATAATTGCTCGATAAACGAATCCACTCAAATCTTCATCACTAAATTGGTTGATATAGTTTTTCCATCTCTTATCAGATTTATAGGTATTAGCAATACATTTTAAAATTTCTGTATCACAAGTCATATTTTGTTCCATGTAATTTTTCCATTCTACTATTAGTTTCTGTATATCCTTAGAAGAAGGAAGTTTATGTATTTGTTCTGCTAATTTTTTAAATACTTTTTCCATATTGTTTGCAAATTCATCATATAAATTTTCTTTTTCCTTATCAGATAGTTTTTCTATATTCTTCTCATACTCTTTATATTTCTCTGTTTCACCAAATACCATTTTGGCTTCACGGCTATATTGTTCTGATAGTGGCAAAATTGGTGAGTTATTAAAGATATTCAAATTAAATATATCTTTTCCTGATACATAATCCTCTAAGTCACTAATAATTGCACCTAAACGTTGTTGTTTTTCGATCAGTGTTTGATCATGTATTTTTAAAATTTGTAGTTGTTCTTGTTTCGATAGCTGCATAATATCTGATATTTCTTTTAAAGAAATATCCATTTCTTTAAAAAATAAAATAGTTCGAAGGCTTTCCAAATCTTCACGGCTATATGCTCGATAACCATTATTAGACAAGCGAATTGGTTTTAATAAATCTATTTTATCATAGTAATGTAGTGTTCTAGCAGTGACACCTGTTATCCGTACAATATCTTTAACAGTAAAAATATGCTTTTTCATTTCGAAAACCCTCTAATTAATTTTAAAATTATGTGTATTTATATATTTCACTCATTTTGTAATATATATTATACGCTTTAACCTTACGTCACTGCAACAGGGTTCGGACTTTTGTTTATTTTATAAGTTCGCCTAAAAGGTAAAGGAAAGTTCTTATTAAAGTAAAAAGTAGCTTTAATAATATTTTAGTATCGGGCGCTTTAACGGAGTAACGAAAAAGGCGTATATATATGTTATAAATTGGGCTTTTTAATTTGGGAATTTCCTTAACGTTGTAAATCCGCATTTTCCTGACGCTACCCCGTAAATTAGATGAACTAGGAATGGTAGTCGTACCAAAAGAACTTCGAGATAACGAAATAAATTTTACACTTGACAATACCTAACTGGGGTATGGTAAGGTAAAAAAGAATTAAAAATAGGAGGTAATTTAAATGACAAATAAAACACTTAACGTACAAGGCATGTCTTGCGGACATTGCGTGAACTCTATTGAGGAGAGTGTAGGAGAACTGAACGGTGTTGAAACGCTAAAGGTTCATTTGCAAGATGGAAAAGTCGATGTAATCTTTGATCCAGATAAAGTGAATTTGAAAGATATTATAGAGGTTATTGAAGAACAGGGATACGATGTTGCCTAAGTAGGATGATCGTGCTTACGCAGAGCGATCCCCTTTTAACAAAATTTTGTACCTTTATGGTCAATAGCAATTGACCTGGGGCTATTTTTAACGCGCATTTTTATAAACTAAAGGGAGGTAAGGGTAGAGTGAAAAACTTTCACCTTGAAGTCTACACCAGGCCCACTTGCTCTGATTGCCAAGACTTGAAGAAATTCTTGCAAGTTCATCATATTCCTCATAAAGAATATGATTTAGCAAAACAACCATTAAAAGAGAAGGATCTTATAAAGATAACAGGAAATAGAATCGTTCCGGGGCTCGTATTTTCTAAGCCGTCCCTTTTGGGTTTGAGGAGAAAACCGAAGAGCATGATAGGGTTTGAGAGAAATAAGGATGAAATTAAGCAGTTATTAAATGTAAGATAGCTGACATTTAATAACTAGGTATGTTGGGGAGGTTTTTTTATTAAATTATACCCTTCCTATGTAAGGTAATTTTAATGAAAAGAGGGAGAAATATGAATACCGATGTCAAAAAAACGAAAATCGCGGTAAATGGTGGAATAGGGTTCGGGGCAAAACTAAATCCCAAGCAACTTGTGACAATCTCAAAATATATGAGTGAAGATGATGAACTTGAGTTAACTACTTTTCAACAACTCTATATAGAAATTCCGGAGAATAGAAAAGAGGAAACCATAGAAGAATTTGAAAGTGTTGGGTTGGCATGTTATCCAGTTGGAAACTTTGTAAAAAGCTTGAGAACCTGCAATTTCTGTAAAGGAGAAGAACGGGAAGGGATGCCAGTAGCAAAAGAATTAAATAAACGCTTTGCTGGAAAACCTGTACCCTTTACCCTAAAGATCGCCTATACAGGTTGCCCAATAGGTTGCGGAGAACCTATGCTAAGCGATATAGGTGTTATGAAATTTAAGGATCATTACAATTTATATGTTGGTGGAAAAGCAAAAGGAAAAGACGCTGCGGTTGGTTTCTTGCTGAGGGAGAATCTAACACCAGAGGAATTGTATGATATCGTAGATAAGATTATTTCTGCCTATTCACATCTGGGTAAAAAAAGGGAATCATTCTTTAAATTTTGGAAAAGGATAGGTAAGGATCAATTGATAAGTTAATATAAAATGCTTTATCCGTTGTGGATTAATAATAGGTAAGGACTTATAATTCACCTTTTCACAAACAATTATTTTAATATTAAAACAAAGATTAAACTGTAACACTGGAGGTAATATCATTATGTCTACACATTCACAGACACTTTCGCAACCTGACCCTAAAAGATGGAAGGCACTGTTTTTATTATGTTTTGCAAACTTTCTCGTAATAATGGATGCGTCTATTATTCAAATCGCATTACCGTCAATTCAAGAATCACTCGGATATACCCAAGAAAGTTTACAATGGGTGATGAGCGCTTTCCTTCTTATATTTGGAGGTTTCCTGTTATTAGGGGGTAAATTAGCCGATTTATATGGTAATCGCCGTATTTTTAACTTAGGTGTTTTTATTTTGGCTGTTTCGTCCTTGTTTGCAGGTTTAGCCTGGAATGAGATAAGTTTAAATATATTCCGTGGGATTCAAGGATTGGGTTCAGCATTAATTGCACCTTCAGCTTTGTCTATGGTAATGCGACTCTTCAATTTCAGCACTCCCGAAAAAGAAAAAGCACTTGCTTTTTGGGGCTTATCCGGTGCAGCAGGTGGTGCATTCGGAATTGTTTTTGGCGGACTCATAACCGGATTCTTCGGATGGCGCTGGACATTGTTCATCTATGTACCATTAAGTATTCTTGTTTTGATTCTTAGCCCTAAACTATTACAAAAATCCGGGCAAAGACTTAAAGGACGTATTGATTATGTTGGTGCTGCTTTAGCCACAGCATCTTTGATGTTAATTGTTTACGGCATTGTATCAGCGGAACACAGTGGCTGGACATCAAGTAATGTTGTGATTTCTCTTATTGTCGGAGTTGTTCTATTTCTGATTTTTCTTATCGTAGAATCCAAAATGAAAGAAGCGCTATTACCACTCAATATATTTAAAACACCTAACTTAGGTATCGGTAATGTCGGTGTCTTTTTAACACAGGCAGCATGGTTCCCATTAATATATATGTTGATCCTTTATCTGCAACAAGTGTTACAATACTCTCCGACAGCCGGCGCAATGGCAGTATTGCCTGTACCTTTGTTTATGGCTTTCTTCATAATTGTCGTGGCAGAAAAAGTATTGGCCAAATTGGGTATAAAAATGACTATGGTTGTTGGTTTCGTGATTCTCGGCTTAGGTAATATTTTATTTTCGCAATTTGCAACAGTAGATGGTACTTACGTCATAAGTGTATTATTCCCTTCATTTGTAGCAGCACTCGGTAATGCACTTGCTTATTTAGCGTCTACGACAGCGTCTGTATCGGAAGTAGAGCCGAAAAAATCAGGACTTGCTTCCGGTTTATACAATACCAATTTCCAAATTGGTTCCGCAATTGGTCTAGCTATACTGGTGGCTATTGCTGGAGTAGCAACTGCTTCCAGTACAGCCGGGTCTCAGTTAGTTGCTTTGAATGAAGGTTTTCAGCAGGCATTTTTCTAGGCGGTATCATAGCCTTTTTAGGTGCTGTATTAGCACTTCTGTTTACCCGTTCACCAAAGCAGGAAGAATCTAATAGGTAAAAATAGGGTAAGTCCCAGAGTTATATAGCCGGGACTTGACCTTGAAATAAAAGTGGTAAATTAAGCCTGTACTTTCAATCTAATATTAAAGAATTTTCTAGGTTATTTTACAAAATATGAAGCTTTTGTTGACAAATATACCATATGGGGGTATAGTATAAGTATAAACAAAAAGGAAGTGATTGAGTTGGATAAATTCTTACGTAATCAACCAAGTAAACCAAGAACACGAGATGAAAAGGAGAAAACCATTAACCGTTTAAAGCGAATTGAAGGTCAAGTTCGTGGAATACAGAAAATGGTGGAAGAGGATCGATATTGTGTAGATATTTTAGTACAAATTAGCGCCATTCAATCCGCATTAAAAAATGTAGGTTTCTCTGTCACGGAACGACATATCAATCATTGTGTCAGTGATGCGATCAGAGAAGGTGAAGGTACAGAAACGATTGAGGAATTAATGAGTGTATTGAAGCAGTTTTCCAAGTAATTAAGGGAGGGAACGATGATGAGCGAAACAAATCATGCAACACTTGGTATAACAGGAATGACCTGTGCTGCTTGTTCCAATCGCGTTGAAAAAGTTTTAAATAAAATGGATGGAGTAGAAGCCCAAGTCAATTTAACAACAGAAAAGGCGACCGTCGATTACGATTCAGAGAAGGCTTCTATTGAAGAGATTACAAAGAAAATAGAAAATACTGGTTACGATGTACTAACGGAAAAAGCCGAATTTGATGTTTTTGGGATGACTTGTGCAGCTTGTTCTAACCGTATTGAGAAAGTTTTGAATAAACAGGATGGTGTTAAGCTTGCAACTGTAAACTTAACGACGGAAAGTGCAACGGTTGAGTATAACGCTGGATTAGTCGATCAAAAGGCTTTGATTGAGAAAATCCGAAATGTTGGCTATGATGCAAAACCTAAAGCTGAAGCATCAGAAAAGCAAACACACAAAGAAAAGGAACTAAAACATCAGAAGACGAAGTTAATCATTTCAGCTGTGTTAGCTTTACCGTTATTAGTAACAATGTTGGTTCATTTATTTAATATGACGATACCAGATATATTCATGAATTCGTGGTTCCAATTTGCTTTAGCAACACCCGTTCAATTTATCATCGGATGGCAATTTTATGTTGGCGCCTATAAGAACCTTCGTAATGGTGGAGCGAACATGGATGTACTTGTTGCATTAGGTACGAGTGCTGCCTATTTCTATAGTTTATACGAAGCATTTAAGACTATCGGTAATCCTGAATATATGCCGCATTTATACTTTGAAACGAGTGCTGTATTAATTACGTTGATTTTATTTGGTAAATATTTGGAGGCAAGAGCCAAAAGCCAGACAACGAATGCACTATCCTCTTTGCTAAATTTACAGGCAAAAGAAGCTCGCGTAATAAGAGATGGAGAGGAAATCATGACGCCAGTTGAGGAGGTTGTCGCCGGTGATCGGTTAGTTGTAAAACCAGGCGAAAAAATACCGGTAGACGGTATGGTTATAAAGGGGAAAACTTCTGTTGATGAATCGATGATTACGGGGGAATCCATTCCAATTGAAAAGGACGTGGACGCAGCTGTTATCGGATCAACGATAAACAAAAATGGCTCGATTGAAATGGAAGCGACAAAAGTAGGGAAAGATACCGCCCTTGCATCGATTATCAAAGTCGTGGAGGAAGCTCAAGGGTCAAAGGCGCCAATTCAACGGTTAGCTGATGTTATTTCAGGTTATTTCGTTCCAATTGTAGTAGGTATTGCCATCCTAACATTTATCGTTTGGATTTCATTTGTCCAGCCTGGTCAATTTGAGCCTGCCTTAGTTGCGGGAATTGCTGTACTTGTTATTGCTTGTCCATGTGCGTTAGGGCTTGCAACACCAACTTCTATTATGGTAGGTACAGGAAAGGCTGCTGAAAGTGGAATTTTGTTTAAAGGTGGAGAACACTTAGAAAAAACACATCAGTTAGAGGCAATCGTTCTTGATAAAACTGGAACGATTACAAAGGGAAAACCTGAAGTAACAAACTTTACAGGTGATGAGGAAACATTACAGTTGCTTGCGAGTGCGGAAAAAGGTTCAGAACATCCACTTGCTGAAGCCATTGTTGCTTATGCAACAGAGCATGATGTTGATTTTGTGGAAGTAAAGGAATTTGATGCTATACCTGGTCATGGTATTGAAGTTAAAATTTCTGGAAAACACGTTCTTGTTGGAAATCGAAAATTAATGCAAGATCATCATGTCGACGTTGGTGGTGCGGAACAAGAATTGATTGATTACGAAGTTGAAGGAAAAACAGCGATGTTAATTGCCATTGATGGAAACTATCGTGGAATTGTCGCGGTTGCTGACACCATTAAAGAAACCGCACCACAAGCAATTAAAGAATTGCAGGTACAAGGCTTAGAAGTGATCATGTTAACAGGGGACAACGAACGAACAGCGCAGGCTATTGCAAAACAAGCAGGAATCGACCATGTAATTGCGCAAGTATTACCTGAAGAAAAGGCAGATAAAATCAAAGAAATTCAGTCACTAGATAAAAAAGTGGCAATGGTAGGTGACGGTGTGAACGATGCACCTGCATTGGTTACTGCAGATATAGGAATCGCCATTGGGACCGGTACAGAAGTGGCAATTGAAGCTGCTGACATTACAATTCTAGGTGGTGAGCTATTACTCATACCGAAAGCAATTAAAATCAGCCATTCAACGATTAGAAATATTCGTCAAAACCTCTTCTGGGCATTCGGCTACAATACAGCAGGGATTCCAGTTGCAGCTATTGGGCTACTTGCACCGTGGATTGCAGGTGCGGCAATGGCATTAAGTTCGGTAAGTGTTGTTTCGAACTCCCTTCGCTTAAAACGAGTGAAACTATAAATAGACAAATTTAAAGGAGGTGAAAAAGTCATGGAGAAAACGTTAAATGTGCAAGGCATGACATGCGGTAATTGCAAAATGTCAGTTGAAGGCGCATTAAAAAAACTAGATGGCGTATCAGCAGCTGAAGTTAATTTAGATACTGGTAATGTAGAAGTTGCTTTTGATGAATCAAAAGTACATGTTGATGCCATGAAAGAAGCTATTGAAGAACAAGGTTATCATGTAAGTGCCTAAATATAAAATAGGAAAGCTGGTTTTCTGTTTGGAAACCAGCTTTTATAAAATAAGATGGGAAAAATATAGCCATGTGTTTCCCCCCATTAATAATACCTCCAGCATTAGCCAAAGCCAACCTTGATTCCACAAACTTTGAGTCAGACGAGACATTTAAAATTTTGATTAATAAAAAGGAAGAACAGATCGAGACAGTTGACAATATGGATTTTGACAATGCAACAAACGGGCCAGATTGTTTAATAAAAATTAACTAAAGCTCTTTATAAACTTAGAGAAAGGTAACTCTAAAATACTGTTTTTTGATGCTAGCTTCATTAGAAAAAATAAGATGTAAAATGAATATTCTATTCAATAATTCCAAATAATATTGGAGAGTAAAACGCTGTAATGGAGGATGGGAAATAATGGAAAACGAAAAGAACATAAGACTAACCTCTGCAGAGCTATCCCAACTTTGGGCTTCATACCAAAATGACACCGGCTCCATATGCGTGTTAAAGCATTTTTTGAAGAACGTTGAAGATGCTGATGTTCGTCCAATTTTAGAACATGCTTTGGAGTTATCTCAAACTCATATCCAAAAACTAACGGCCATTTTCACTAAAGAAAATTACCCATTGCCAAAAGGATTTTCAGAAGATCAAGACTTAAACGTGAATGCTCCACGCTTGTTTACCGATAATTATATGCTGCAGTTTATGAATCAGATGGCGCAAATATCTCTAAATGCTTACGGTGTGTCAAAGTCTTTAGCCGTACGTTCAGATATTGACCAATATTTTGGGCAATGTCTGACAGAATCGAATGAAATGGATACAATGGTAAAAAAAGTTCTTTTGCAGAAGGGACTTTATGTACGCTCCCCGTATATCCCTTACCCTCAAAAAGTAGACCTTGTTAAGAAGCAAAGTTTTCTTACAGGTTGGTTTGGCGAGAGAAGGCCACTATTATCACTGGAGATGACCAATCTTTATGCTAATTTCCAGCGTAATGCTTTAGGGGGTCGCTACTTTGATTGGTTTCAGTCAAGTAGCGAATTCACAAAAAGTAGTACAATTCTTTATTCGTGGAAAAGGAATCGCTTCCAAGCATAATGAAGTATTTGGATCAATATTACGAGAAGATGACCTACCAGTTCCAATGACTTCAGATACTTATGTGACAGAATCCACAGTTTCCCCATTTTCTGATAGAATGATGATGTTTATCATTACTGGTTTAATCGCATTGGGGATTGGATATTATGGAACAAGTATATCGACTAGCATAAGGCGTGATTTAACAGCACACTATGATCGATTGATACATGAAATCCTTAAATATTCAGAAGATGGTGCGAACATTCTTATTGATAACGGTTGGATGGAAGAACCTCCACGTGCAAGTGATCGTGACGAATTAGCTAAGAAAAAATGAATGGAAGAGTTAAGATACATTTATTGCATATAAACCACTTTACGCAAATTAATTGGGGGTTTTAAAGTTGGAAACTAATTATTACTATCAAGAAGAATTAACAGTAGCAGAGGTTTCAACCCTTTGGACATCCTATCAAAATGACACCATGTTAATTTGTGGATTGCGTCATTTTTTAGCAAATGTTACCGATGAAGAAATCCGTTCCATACTAGAACAATTTTTAGCAATATCGGAGGAACATCAAAAGAAAATTACTGATATATTTAATGCTGAAAACTATCCAATTCCTCAAGGTTTTACAGAACAAGATGTTAATTCGGAAGCACCAAGACTTTTTTCCGATCGCATATATCTTGATTTAATGTTAAATGTAACTAATTTTAGTATGGCTATTTACGGATTAGCCTCATCTCAAGTTGAACGAGATGATATTATTCAGTTTTATATAGAAGCTGTAGACGAAACACAGAGAATGTACAAAATAACAAAAGATACAGCCAAAGCAAAGGGCCTTTATATCCGTTATCCGCAAATTCCAAAGGCGAAGCAAATCGACTTTGTAACGAATGATAGCTTTTTGGCAGGATGGCTGGGTGAACGCAGGCCATTACTGGGTGTGGAGATTACAGCACTTGTATTAAACACCAGGCGTAATGCACTTGGCCAGGCACTTGTTGCTGGATTCGCTCAAGTAGCACAGTCAAAAGAGGTTAAAAAGTATTTTGAAAAAGGACGTGATATTGCCGCAAAACATCTAGAAATTTTCTCATCCATCTTAAACGAAGAATTTATCTCTGATGGATCCCGTATCTTGACATCCGAAGTAACTAACTCAACAACTGCACCTTTTTCGGATAAATTAATGATGTTTCTAGTTACAACACTTATTGCTTCAGGTATGGGCCAATATGGGTCCTTCATGTCTATTAGTCCAAGACATGATTTAGGTGTTCATTACGGGCGACTAATTGCTGAAATTTCTAAGTATGCCAATCAAGGAGCAAATATTATGATTAATAATGCTTGGATGGAACAACCACCAATTGCAGCTGATAGAAAAAACCTGACGAAATAAGGCCACGTTATGTCAGGTCGTATGAAAGAAAAAAGCCACAAATTGGAAGCATTATTATGGAGTGTTGCCCTTCCTGGGTTTGGACAAATCCTCAACAAAAAATATCTTAAAGGTATCTTATTGTTTCTTTTAGAAATTTTGGTCAATGTACAAGGAAATTTTAACGAGGTCATACTTCTAAGTTTTCATGGAGAAATTGAAGCAGCGATTCAACAAACCAATTACCATTGGATCATGTTTTATCCTTGTTTGTACTTTTTTGCTATGTGGGATGCCTATAAAGATGCAGGCGGTGGGAAAAAGCCATATTCTTCTTTACCATTTGTATTTTCAGCTTATTTTGTGGCCGTTGGAACCATATATTCGTCTAGGCTGACTTTATTTGGGCTGTTGTTGGGGCCAATTTGGCTTCCAATATTAAGTGTGATTCCGGGTTTGCTTTTGGGATTTCTATTACAATGGATTCTAAGGAAAAAGCTAATTACTTAAACGGTCAGCTTTTTTTAAAAAGAATTATATAAAAAAGAAATTTGAGAGTTGATAAACCAGAAAGAAAGTTTTAAAAAAACACTCTCTCGGCGGTTGTCCAAAGGTCTACTTATAGGAGCTAAAGTAGCCAGGAATGCTACTTAAATGCTTAAATGCCTTAAAGTGCCTAAAGTATCTCAATTCCCTTTAAAACAACCGATAACCACAAACGGTATCAGGACCAACTATGGAATAACGTGTAAGTTAGTCATTGATTAACACTTTGTAAGCTATCAATCCTCAAAATAAAATAAATACAATTAAACTTTAAATATTTTACTTCAATCCCCCCCTTTTAATGGGGGTGTTGGAATAATAATCGACTAGTTTTCTTTCTGGGTTATAAGCTCACATACTATTTTCTAATTAATTACCTTGCTGTCGTAACCATCAAATTAATAATTATATTTCCTTCATTTTAGGGAATTTCTAAGATAATAACTTATATATTTCTGAAATTATAAAGCCGATATAGCTTTAAGGAGTTAGTTAAATAAAATGAGGAAATACCACTACTTTGAATTTCTTCTTTTTATCTTAATTATTTTACCATTCTTATCTGGATGCTGGGATTGTGTAGAAATTGAAGATCGGGGCTTTGTTGTTGGTTCTGCCATAGATTTAGTAGATAAGAAATCGGATGGTACATATGAACTTATGCTCACAAATCAAGCAGTTGTTCCTTCTGGGGTAGGAACACCAATGGAAAGTAAAGGAAACCAAGAAGCTTATATGAATATATCAGCCACCGGAGGTAGTCTTTTTGAAATTACTCGAGAGATGTCTTCATTAACAAGCCAATCCCTATTTTTTGCCCATATAAAGTTACTTCTTCTTTCGGAAGACGTTGTAAAAGAACCGAGATTATTTGAAAATATCATGGATGTTCATCTTCGTGATCATGAAATGCGTCGAAATTTGAGGATAGTAGTTGTAGAAGGAGAAGCAAGGAAGGCTTTGAATATCAAACCCGAAAATGAAAAAATACCTGCTCTATATATCCATTCGTTGATGGATAACAATTATAAAAATTTCGGGGCATTAAAAACTATGCATATAGAAGATATTCATGAGAAACTATTAAGTGAAATAAGCTATGTTGTTCCAGAACTACACATATATAATAACAAATTTCTTCAGTATAAAGGAGCAGTTGTATTTCGGGGGATAAGTAATGAAATCGACTCTCTTTCAGAAGACGAAACAAAAGGCTTAGAATTTATGACGGAAAAGGATGAGGGTGGTGTCATAGAAGTAGAAGTAGATGGCCAAAAACTTACCGTTGAGATATCAAAAATAAATCAAACTATACAAATTAAGGATGAAAACAGAGAAAATCTTAGTGTTGAAGTAGCAATTAACATAGAAGGGGACGTTGGTGAAAGGTTTGGACAGGCAGAAAATGTTATGGATACATCATATTTAAAAAAAGTAGAAGAAGCAACTGCAAATAGGGTTAAAGAGCTAGCTGAAAAAACAATCGAAAAAGCCCAAAAAGATTTAAAGGTAGATATATTAGGGATTAGTGACATTCTTTATCAGAGACACTACGATCTTTGGAATGAGATAAAGGATAATTGGGTTAGAGGGGGAAACTCCTTTACGCAAAGTAATATACATGTATCTACAAATGCGGTCATTGAATCTGTTGGTTCGATACGTAAGGATAAAGCAACTGAAAGTGAATAATTTGTATAGGTTAGCTGCCTCTTTTTTTGGGTATGTTTACATTCTCTGAAGATCTAAAAAAATGACTAACCAAACAATGAAGCGATATATGCAAGGTACGGACTTTGAAGTGAATGATGCTATTTAAAGTCTGTATATTACAGACTTTTTTTATAAAGAAAATAGAAAAAATGGTAAAAAGTTCTTGTTAATTTATACTATTAATAGTATAAAAGGAGTATAGACAAGGAGGGAGTAAATGTTAGAAGGTCTTACAAAAATAACAGAAGCGATAGCAACGCTCATCACGGCTACCGCTTCACTAACGGACAAGACACTTTAAGCCCAATTCTTTCATAATACGTTGACCCGGGTGTGTTTATTTAAATTGGGTACTTCCTATCTGTTTAACTATTGGAACTTTTATAGGGGTATATTTACAAAATCAATCTTTTCACAAGCACTATCTGTAGCATTAGGTGCATTGGTATCTGGAATTGTGATTTCACTAATAATAAAAAATCAAAGGAGGTTGTAAAAACCTCTTTTTAATTTGACTTTTTTCACCAATGGTGTAATATATAAATTGCATATGTTAAATATATATTGCTCAAACGTAGGTGAACTTATGAAAAATAATGTGAAGATTGCTCGTATTAAAGCTTCTCTTAAGCAAGAACAATTAGCTTCGCAAACAGGAGTAACGCGACAGACGATTGGCTTAATTGAAAAAGGAACCTATAATCCAAGTCTTCAGTTATGCGTAGCAATAGCCAAGGCACTAAACAAAACGTTAGATGAATTATTTTGGGAGGTTGAATAATGGTGAAATCTTGGATACCATTTTTATTGCCAAAGGACGAATATAAAGAAAAGATGATGCTGTACTTTTATTCGGAAGGCGTAGTAATTCTATTGCTTTCACTTATCGGAATGATTATATACAGTAATTATTTCGATATGTCTGTCGTAAATGCTTTATTAATACCAATCGTCATTTCTCTATTCTATATCTTAGTAAGATACATCATAGCTGGTATTGAATATACTGATGTGGCAACTGATAAGCGCTATAAAAGAAAGTTAAAAGAAATAATGATGCGTATCCTCACGTTTTTTGTATTGATGTTCGTGTATTTAGCCATAGATGGATTTGATAAATGGCGCGGGGTTCTAGGACTAGTTGTTAGCATTGGTATCGTTTGGTTTTTTGCAAGTTTCATATCTTTAAACCGTTCTTATCGTAAAAATAGGGATTTATTATAATTAGGTTTTGGAAGTGAATTGTAAAACAATCGGGCGCGATTGTGGAACAAAAAGTTGATAAAAACTTAATCACTGCATATAATAAGAATAGAACAAACGTTCTTTGAGGTGATTCCATGAATGAGGAATTAAAACAGTTAGCAAAAGATTTCATCATTCTTCCCTTCGCAGTGAAGGTATTTGAACAGGATAAAATACTTAAGTATTGTTTATCAAAGTATGACCGTACTTCAACTTTCGTTATATCTTCTGCTTCCATAAAATATCTTCTCTTAATATTTTTTCTACATATTACCATAAATACGATATCTTAAGCCTACAGTTTCACAAGATTCTTTTAATTTTCCACTTCGTAAATCAGATATCGTATACCATATTAATATCGGATGATGCTTATAGTGAGTAAAGTAATATTGATTAAATATTACTTTACTCACTTCTTTATACTTCTTGATTTTATCTTTGTTAGTCGCCATTGTCTGTTGGGTGCGGAGTTGTCTGGTAAGGTAAAAACAAGATTCTTTTATGAATCCTTTCAAACTAAAACGAGAGATAAGTAATAGAAAAACATGGAAAAACTATAAAAGTTAAAAAATAGACATTTTTTTACCTTTATGGGAAAAATCCCTTCTTTTATCATTTTATGTATGCTAAACTTTCAGTGAACTTAATCGATTGGGGAGGGGGAAACGTTAAGGATTAAGTTTTAATTTAAACTTGGGGGAGTATACTATGGCTAAAAAAATCTTATTAAGTTCAGGACTTTTACTTGGTGTATTATTATTGTTTCAGACTTCTGTTTTTGCAGAGGAAGCAAAGTTAACTAATTCTCATGGAATTAATATTAGTGATGAAGAATATGAGAAATTAATAGATTTAGGTTTCTCTGATTTGACTATTAGAACTATGGAAGAAAGTGAATTTAATGAATTAATTGAACTGGACCCCGAATCAATGTCCAGAGATTCTAAATTCTTTGAAGTAAAAGATTCTAGTATAGAAACTAGCAATGCATTTATAAGTAGTAATCTTAAACCTAAAGTAACAGAACTTAGTAAAGAAGAGTACTTTAAAAGAGTAAAAGAACAAAAAAACAAGGTTACTACTTTCGACGATGAAGACTCTACGTCAACTAGCTACAGAAGGCTTATTACTCAAATAGAAAAGTACCCTTCTGGTATTAGGCTACATTCAAGATTTGTATGGGACATAATGCCCAAAACTCGTAGTATCGATGTTCTTAGTACTTCCATTGATGATTTATACACCCCGTTACCTGAATCAGAGTACGGGAAACAATCTTGGAAAACTATACATCCTATTGAAAACGTTGTTGATTACGGAAGTGCCAATTATAGCTCGTCAAGTTCCAAATGGAATAGACAAGGATCAGGTTATGGAGTAAAAATGAATTTGAAAAATTCCCATGCTGCAGAAGAGGTAATCGAATTAGAAGGATATGCTTATTTTTGGATTGCTAGAAGTTCTAGCACAAGACCAAACTTCATAAACGCTTATGGGAATTATTCTCACCAAGCAACTAGTACTGAGACTAATTTCTCGTATAGCCTTACATATGGGGCGCCATCTATAAGCTGGTCAGGTGTATCTAGTACTGATATAACTTCAATAACTACTCACGCACAAGATGATTATTACTAAAGATTCATTTTTTCTGTTATTAATGAAAATCTCCCTTATTTCTATACCAATAAGGGAGATTTTCATTTTATTTTAGTCCTTAATCTTTCTTTTCAATTTTTTTATAAACTTCTTTAAGTATTTCGTTTGTCTTTGATGCATCAATACCTCTTCTCACTGCTGTTTCAATAACAATATAAAGCACGAAATAAAAGATGATACTAAGAAATATAAGTAAACCTAAAGAAATTTCCATATTTACACCTCAAGTAAAGTTTAACTAAATCTACTTTAGCATATCTAATTCAATTATTAAATAATATATCAGAAACTATTACATCCTAACACTTCAAGATTAGATTGATATAAGTTTAGGCTCTAATCTATCCAGGCACCAGTTAAACTATCTAACGGTAATGTCTGATCGTCTATTGTTACGAATTGATTAAGTACACCTACACCTAACAGCTTACCTTTAATCTTATGGTAGACATGGTTCTTAAAATACTCTAACTCAATGGTAAGGTCATCTTTCAAGGCAAGTTGTAAAGCCAGGTTCATTTTTTCTTTTTGAAAATCAGAGATAATGGGCTTTTCTTTCCAGTCCTGCTGATCGTTAATTTCTTTTAACAATATGTTCAGCCATCATCATCGATGTCCATTTAATTGTTCCTCTGTCATTAACCATTAAGCACTTACCTTCCTTCTTACTACTCCTGCTGAAAGGATATTATCTAACTTAAATTTTCTAGATATTATCAATAAATCTGAATTTTTTAAGAATTTAAGATAACAATGCCACCTTCTTCTAACTTGTTTCGATAGTAGTTATAAGGGGGTGTTATTATGTATGAGGATTATTATGATGATAAATTTACTGATGCAGGAATGACGGAGATTATAATTAAGGATAAGCTATATGCAAAGGAATGGGATGTAATATGCGCTGAAAAATCTGGAGACATATAAACTTGTAACCCTTACTCCTATTCAAGAATAGGGCCAGTTTGTTGAATAAAAGAACAACTTAATTGTCACTGATTTTTCCGATATTTGGATTATAATTAAGAGAAAATAAGTTTATTTGTGTTAAACATTTCCACGGAAAAAAGCTGATTATGAGGTCAGCTTTTTTGTAAGTATTCTTTTTAATAATAATCCTACAAATAATCCCGGGAGTACGCTCAACATTGGAAGCCAAATAACTCCTAATAATTGACCGAATAACGATATTTTTGATGAATAGATCGTTCCCACCGTCACAAAATAAGCTGAAAAAACAAATGGTAAAAAGGCATAAGGCTCTTTTCCTCCACCTGCATCTTTATACGCATCCCACATCGCAAAAAAGTATAAACAAGGATAAAACATAAGCCACTGATAATTTGCCTGTTCAACTGCCATTTCCACGTTCCCCTGAAAACTTAAAATAATAACTTCGTTAAAATTTCCCAGTACATTAATCAAAAACTCTAATAAAATTAATACCAATCCTTTGATATACATTTTATTTAATAGTTGACCAAATCCCGGTAATGCGATGCTCCATAATAGGGATTCAACCGCTTTCAAATACTAACGTTTCCCTTGATATTTATCCGTGATCGATCTAAAAGGTTATTTTGTGCATTCATAGGAATAGGAACATAACGCATAATGTCACCTTCTTATTTATTTTTCCATTTTAAGTTCATCCTTTTTGTTTGTTCTTCGCTAATTTTTTAGAATCCTTTACTCCAGGTGGCTGTTCCAGCCAATTATGTTTAATCATGATATCTGCTCCGCTTTTGGCAAGCCGAGCAACTTCAAATGATAATCGCTCATAATTAATCATCAAATCACTTCGTTGGCTTGCAGATGCTGCAGTAGAATAATTCCCCATTCCCGCAGATACAAGCAAATCCATGTGAAACATCACTAATTTATCTGAAAAAGTCTGAGTTGTGGAGTCACTTAAATATACATTCGTCTGTGCAGATTCAATATTATCTTTCATAAGTGTATCTGCAAAAATTTTCAAATGCTTTTTTGAGATGTCTTTACTGCGAAGCATGAAATCCTGTACATCTTTTGATGGTGATGTTTGAGCAAATGCAATGCATAAGTGCATTCCTATTGAATTTGTTAGGACGTTCTGATACAAATGAGAAATCTCAACAGCATTTAATGGACGTTTATCACTGAAAGGGTTTAAGCCACTTAAATACTTTTTACTGTCAACATAGTCTGTTTCTTTGGGAACGTCAATATACGGGTGTCTGGAAACTATCCCCTTGGAAAGACCAGTTTCGAGTGATTGTTTATAAAGGTTACTGGTTTCATTTAACGCCTGTACAAAGTAGTTACATACATCATCCCGGTAACTCATCGAAACAAAACCGCCGTATATTAACATTCCCGCCTTCGCCATATGATTCACATACACCAAACAAAATATGTCTGAAAAAAGCCACGGTGCGTTCATATTCACATCTTGTTCGGTAAACCCATTTGGAATGGTGAATTGTTCATTTTCAAAAATAGCTGTTAATGTGTTCAAATGGTTAGACGAAAGATCATAGGCATGCTGTACAACAGATTTTATATCCGCATCTTGAATGTGCTCCAGCATAAAACCCAAAATACATTTCGACATGCTGTCATTCATATACCCAGTCCAAAGAGAACCAATTTCTGCGGATGTTAGGGGGATATTCCTTTCATTCACTTCGTTCATTAAGCAACCTCCTTGAGAATATGTCAGGATAAGTTTAGTATTCACATTAATACGGATTTTATAATGAATTACAGGTATAAAGAAACAATTTGAAGAGTGAGAGGCACTATAAAAACGAAGTAAAAAATTGTTCCGGAAAAGGGCGCGATTAACTAATAAGAATCGCCCCAAAATCAAATATAAGGGCCATTTTGCGGAATAACTTCTAGAGAAATTATAGGAATTTGAAATAATTATTGTTAAGCTAAAGAGCAGAAATAATGTTATGTGAGGGGGGATTGAAATGAAAAAAACAATAAGTTATATTTTCTTTTCGTTATTAATATTACTGTTCCTAAATGGTTGTGGTTCAAATAGTGGCGGAAACAATAATACAAGTGAGGATATATTTCAATACAAGGGATCTGTAATTGGAGATAACAGTGCAGTAACCAATATAATTGGGCAATTGCAACACAATGAGGAATTTCAAGAAGTTTCACTTGAAACAAAAGCAAAGCCCTATGGAATGACTTTAAAGTATGAAAACATTGAAGCAACAATGATAGAAAAGGAATATAAAGAAACAACAATTTATAATGCTACTTTCCTGTTTGCGTTAATTGATAATGCAGAATGGACTATCTTTAATTTTGGAGACCATACATATAAAATCACTAAATCAAAATTACAGGATTGGTACGGTAAAGAGTTAAATGAATTCACTAATGAAGAAGGATTGAAAACCTTTGTTCAAGAACAACTGAAAGATGAAAGTAAAGTAAATCAGCTTTTTACAAAATAGAATACTCGTTCAATAATCGGGCGCAGTTGCTGAAGAAGCACTGTGTCTGAATCGGGGCCATATTGCGGAAGAATAAGTTGACCCTGCATAAGTGTGCATGAAAAGTCGGATAGAATCTTTCACTTCTTGCTATTCTGTTGATGTAAGGGAGGTCATTAAAGTGAATTCACTTAAAAACATGAATGATGCTTTGAGCTTTATTGAAGAAAATCTTGCCAATAGAATTGACAGTCGTGAAGTAGCAAAGCGGGCATTATGTTCAGAGTATCATTTCAAACGAATGTTTTCGTTTCTGGCAGGTGTAACGTTGTCGGAGTATATTCGGAGAAGGCGTCTCACTCTTGCAGCTTTTGAGCTGAACAATAGCAATTTCAGGATTATTGATATCGCCATTAAATACGGATACAATTCTCCAGACTCTTTTACGAGGGCTTTTCATAGCCTTCATGGGATAACACCATCAGAAGCTAGAAATAATGGTCACACAATAAAAGCCTATCCACGAATGACCTTCCAGCTATCAATTAAAGGAGGAATTGCAATGGACTATCGAATTGAAGAAAAAGAGGCATTTAGCATCATTGGAATTAAAAAAAGAGTCCCTATTATTTTCAACGGAGTTAATCCAGAAATCGCCTCTATGTGGGAAAGTTTAGATGGTGAAGCGATAAATGAACTTAAAAAACTTTCTAATGTTGAACCTGTGGGACTGCTTAGTGGATCTGTAAACTTTTCAGAAGGTCGAATGGAAGAAAAAGGGGAACTTGATCATTATATCGGTGTTGCAACAACAAATGAATGTCCTAATAACTTTATCCAACTTGATGTTCCTGCTCTAACATGGGCTGTATTTGAATCTGTTGGACCATTTCCTGAAACATTACAGGATATCTGGGGGCGTATTTATTCCGAATGGTTCCCGTCTTCTAATTACGAGCAAGTAGAAGGTCCTGAAATTCTATGGAATGAAAATAAGAATACAAGCTCGCCGAAATTTAAGAGTGAAATATGGATACCGGTCACAGAAAAATAACAATAGGATATTCAACTATCGGGCGCGTTTGTGGCATAAAAAGAATGAGTCTAATTATTACTACCCAATCAAGTGGTATTAGTAACCGGCACGTACGCGCGTACATCGTGCCGGTATTTTTCATGCTTGCAGGTGTTACTCTTGGCGTAATTAAAAAAAGATGGATAGCGATTTGGAAAAAATTTGATACAATTTATGTGTGGTGCATGGAATACTTTGAATTCAACCATCAAGTTATTTAGATGAGGAAACAATAATTTTATAAAAATCCCTAAATTAATTACTGGAACTATTTAATCGTTTAAAAAGTTAATAACGACAGAAAGTGGTTAAAATGCAGGAATATTATTATGCAATAAAATTAAATGGTTTCTCTACAAAATAATATCAATAGAGGGATCAGTAAATTGGCGTCATTCAAGGATATTTTGGCAATATATTAAAGAAAGTGATAGATGGGCTCGTAGCTGATGTACCTATGTACAAAAACCTAGAACATTTAAAGGACAAATTGCTGTAACTTACTCTGACGGTGACTGCGGTAAATATGAAATTCTCATGAGAAACAGTAAGGCTGTCACATTCGGTGCCAATAAAGTAAATTTTAAGTACAGTGATAAACATTATATATTATACAAAAAGAGGTCATTGAAAAAAGGTTTGACTCTAACACCTGATCCAGCAAAACTATTTTAGGAGAAAAATTAATAGCTGATTGAAATATACAAGTTGGCGAGCAAAAAATACTTGAAATTTTTCATGCTATTCTTTTCTATACGCAACAAAGGAGGAATGCAATGTTCTCTAGCGTCAATATCGTATATAAGGATCATTTTGCGGAAAAGAGAGGGAAAATATGAACTGGACAATCGGAGTTAAGATGTGGATTGGTATTTTATTTTTTGTTGTTTTATCTGCTGTTGTTTTCTATTCTACCTATGTCGTGGAGCAAAAAAGTCTAATTGTATCCTTATTTGGATTCTTCTTTGTGTTAGTTTTGGGTATATTTGCTTTGATGTTGGATCGTTCGCCCAAATGGAAAAATTATAATTTATTGTTGAGGACAGCAATAGTCTTACTTTTGGTGAACATCACATTTTTTATAATAGATTTCGTTTTATTTTCTGGAGGTTTATCCAATTTTCTTATTTCTTCAATAACCTTCACAGTGGTTTATTCCGGTGTGATGTTTTTTAGGTATAAGCGTGGGTTGGAATAAAACGCCACTTAAAAGTCTTCTAATCTTTAAACCAATCTTCTTCAAATCAGGTGCTATTCTTAATATAGAGATGCGTTTAAATTGCTTATAAAGACTAGTTTATGGAGGGATTAGTGATGAAGCTAAAGCGTTTTTTGCTGGCTTTTGTGGCAGGATATCTTTTATGTATGTTAATTGTATATCTTGTTTTTGATTTCATTTCTTTAGGTTTTGCTCTGGGTTCTGTATTAAGTATAGTTTTATTTGCGATTATAATAACCGCATTAAAAAAAAGAACGAAATAAAGAAACAATCGGAAGCAAGAGTGTGAGAAGATTTTGTGTAGGATAACACTACATGAAATAATTCGGGGTGATAATATGGGCTTTTATCAAAATTGAAAAAACACTTGTGGTACTTGTGAAGAAATTAAACTTGATGAGTTCATGGCAGCAATCGCAAAATCGCCGGAAAAGGGTGCTCTGGAATAACAGAGTCGATCACTAATTAATGGGTGGAATCCACAAATGGGAGTATTTATTGTGAAATTTGCTTTACAAACAAATATAAACAAATTTAAGTTACTTCGATAATCTTTCAGCTATTGAGCGAAATCTGGAATAGAAATTGAACAATAGGATCAGTTAGTGGAAGAAATAGCAAAAGGATAAAAATATTAAATATTAGGATTGATATAGTTGAGTAAGAAGGCATTTCATTATATAACATTATTATTTTGCTTTTATTATTGTCGTATATCGTATTAGGCTTATTCGGGACTGGAATGAGTGAAGGGGGAATTGGCTCCGAGATGTATATGCTACTGAAGTTTCTTTCGCATCTTAGTCATCTTTTATATTATTCAATTTAAATACCCCAAAAAGACTTGGCGATTTCTTGGTTTCTCATTATGGTAAAATTTTTATGTTCTTGGGCAACAGATCTTGGTGCAAAGGTTGGTCTAATGATTGCATAACAATCGGGCCAGGTTTTGGAATATGAAGCTTGATATTTATGTTAAGATCATAGTTACATTGTGAGACATGAACTTAAACTAACGAGGAAGGATTGCGAAAGGAGAATTGAATATTAGGAAATTAAAATCTAAAGGGTGAGAGCGGAGAGGAAAGTGAATTGGGTGAAAAATTATAAAATGAAAGACATAATAATAAGGATTGCTGCAGTGTCGGCTTCAAGTATTATCATTTGGAATTTTATAACCTATCTTAGTGATACGTTTATGGCTCAACAATATAGTCCTCTTAGCCACTTCATAATTGCTCTAATCACAACTGTTTTAACCGTTATTCTCTTACAGATTGCACTAAAAACTGACAAAACTTCATGGAACCAACTTGGGCAGTTAACTGTTAGAACAAATATTTTTTCATTTCTTCTTGGTTTTTTTCTCTGGACAATTCCTGCATTTATTGGCTTATATATTTGCTTAATGCTTGGGTGGGTTGAAATAAAAGTTTATACAGATTTGAGTTACCTATTGATGAGTATTTTGATTTTATTCATAACTGTATTTTTTTTAGAAGCCTTGCCTGAAGAACTTGTTTTTAGGGGATATATCTATCGTTACTTAAATGCGTTATTCCCTCATTGGGGGACAATCATCTTACAAGCTTTGTTGTTTTCCTTATTTGCCTCTTTTATAGGGGCGATGTATTCTGTTGAACAGCTTCAATTTATCCCAGGTTTTGCAATTATTTTAGGTGTGTTTAGGGCTGTATCTAGAAGTGTGTGGACATCAATTGGATTTCATGCTGCAATTATGACAGCAACACAAATTTTAGGACCTATTCACGGACATTTTGATGTGAGTGGGATGTTCACACTTCAATTTTTATCATTTATTTTGCTACCAAGTGTTGTTGGAGCGACTGTATTGTCATTTATTTATTCAAACCACAATTGGAAAAGAAAAGTACCTTTTAATTAAAAACAAAATGGATTTCTTCAACAAAGGGCGCGTTAACGCAATTAGGCTATGGAATTATTTTGAAAAGGGAGATATAGTTTGTTATTGTGGATACTTATTATTAAGAATAAAACCATGATAGAGAGGCAGAGAAGTAAATGGAAAGAGAAAATGCAGAGATCTTGTTAACGGGGAACATTACATATGAGGATTTTAAACTGCATAATGCTTAACATATAAGAAAATATCTTATGGGGAATTTTATATTTCAGGTAATCATATTAAGTGCTATAATTGTCTTACTTTTTTATAAAATAGGGATTTTCTTATCTTTCTTATTTGGGTATTCAATTTTCGTGGCTTGGATTACTATAATATTATCTTCTCTTACAGCTTCTTTTATTACGGTTCCGTTAATATTGATACTTAAATTCATACTACGGATAAGAGTTCGTAAAGAATTTCAAAGCGATACACAAATAAGACACGATCTTTCTTATTTGATTAGTGAACAAAGAATTCATCAGAAAAGAGGAAGTTCGAATACATATTTTGAATGGGGAGATATTTTTAAAGCATACGAACATAAGAAAATGTTTCGTTTATATGTTTCTAGGAATAAAGCCATTCTTTTACCTAAGAGATTTTTTAAGACTAATAAAGACATCGAATTATTAAAAAATATGGTCCATAAAAATTTAGACATAGAAGTGTAATAATGAAATTAGTCTTTCATTAAAGGGCGCGAATCAGGAATAATCTTGGAAAAATTAGGGGTGTTTTTATTAAATATTTAGTTTCAATTCTAATCCTTTTTGCAATTATATTAAGTGCCTGTTCTGATAATGAAAAAGTTAAACAAGTAAAGGATAAAGATTTATCGGGGTCGTTATTGATTCAAAAATCGGTAAATAATTCATCATCTGAAGAATTGACTAAAATGGTGAATGAAAAACAAAAGATAAAACAAATATTAACTATTATAGAGGGACTTAAGGTAAAAAGAACAACTTCTGAGAAGGTATTTGAGAAAATGAAAACACAGGATAATTATACGTTTGCCTTTTCTGAAGGCAAAGAATTAAAAGTAGGTAAGAAAGCTTCGTATGCTTTTTACGTATTAGAAGATGGAACCTTTATATTTCCATATAGTGATGTTAATTCACTACAAGAACCTCTAATTACGATTAAAAAACACAAAGAACTATTAGGTGAAATAAAAGAGCTAAGTGAAGTAGATTTCTAGAAAATGTTTACTATCCTCTCAAAGTTAAATCGTAGCTGAAGGACATCAGGCAAATAATACTGTACCTTCTTATAAACGGATTTTACGAGTTACCATAGGTGTACCGCAATAGCCTGCATATCTGGAATCGAAATAGAACCTCCGAATAAATCGTTAACTAAGGGTAAATATAACTATAAATAAAGTGAATGTACCTAGGAGGTCTACGGTTGAATAAACGAATTGTTAGGAAAATAACAGTGCTGCTGTTAATAGGCTTCGTTGGTCTTGACTTTACCGGATTCAGTGAAGTTACGTCAGCAAAAGTTAAAGGCAGTTCAAATCAATTAATTACCCATTATGAAATGATTAACGAAAACATCAAATTGGAAAATGCTATACACGACTCTTTAAAAGAGGTATTTAAGAAAAAAGGCTTTCCAGATGGCCGTGAATTAACCATTTCCCATGCCCAAAAAGAAATTATTTTTGTATATAGGCCTTATGCCAAGAGTGATTTAAATTATTTATATGACCTTAAACAACGTATTGAACAGGTCCTGAAATCAAAAAAATATAAGGGTTATGATGTTAAAGTTCTTGCTTATGCCAATGACACCAATGTGACAGAAAGGTTAAAACGAGAGCAAAAAATGATGAAGGAAGTTGCACAGAAAATGGAACAGATCCATCAAATACAGGTTCACGCAGGAGGTGGGATTACATCCACCGATGGCCGCCATGAAACACTTAATTTGTCTTTTTATAAAAAACATAAAAAGATTAAGGACCCTCAAAAGATTAACAACTATCATAAAGAATTTATCAAGCTTGCTGAAGAAAAAGGGCTTAATGTTAAGGACTTCCCAACATATTTTACTGATGGTATAAAACGAAACTGGGAGTTGAAAATTATTCCAGCCATCAACCAGGGATTGAAGGATATAGAAGGTCTTCAAATTACGTCTACGACCGTATTAACTCCTAATGATCCTGTCTTTATTAATACCTCGATAAACAGCTCAGATCCAAGTGCCAAGGAAATTGGAGAACATATTGAGAAGCTCGTGAAAGGATTATTTCAATACGACAATGTAAGAAAATCGTTTCCCGGCACTCAAAAAATTTATGTTATAAGTGAAGATAATAAGAAAATAAATGAAGGGTAATTAAACGGGCGCAAGATTAGAATAAAGAGGTGAAAAGACTCAAAAAATTTTGTCACTATTTGATAAAATAGCGCAGCATAATAAAGCTTATTCTTTAGGTAGAAGTAGTCTTATACGCCCCATTATTAAAATGATTTCTCGATCACCATAATGCTTAGTAATTTATTCATATAGGAATATTTGGTTGAATGGAAAGAACGGAAAAGAGTATTAGTGTAATGAAACCAACGGTAGCTCCAAATGAGCTACCGTTATTTTAGTTGAAATATCCTGTTTTTATTTAAGAATTATTTAAGAATTACCTAAGAGTGATTTTATATTTGGTTTGTATGATTGATACAGTGTTCAAATACAGGGAGGAAACAATTTGCGAAAAATAAATCAGAGAGTTCGTATAGGTAGGATTGTCTACCTTGTATTAGCCATTATTTTTACATTAAGTGTAGTCACTCAAATCTTTTTGGCAGGCATGGCTATTTTTATAAGTCCGGCGAATTGGATGAAGCATATGACATTCGTTCACTTATTTGGATTTAATATACCGGTTTTCATGTTGGTCTTTGCATTTATCGGTGCCTTACCACACTGGGCGTATTGGCAAGTGTTAGGGATTCTAATTTCGATGTTCCTAATGTATTTCACCGCGAATATTTCAGCTAACTTACCATTGTTAGGTGCGATGCATCCCGTTTTTGGTGTTCTATTTTTTGTAATGTCCTACTCAATGGTTTCAAAAGTATGGAAATTCACATTCGATAACAAAAATAATCTGAAGGGAAAGGCGTAATATGAGAATATTTCTAGGAATACTTGTCGGCTTAATCGGAGGATTTGTTCTTGGAATTGCGTTATCAAGTTTTATTGGAGTATTGGGAATGATATTATTTAACGAACCAATTGGTATTAAGTATCTTTCGTATTTTACGACCATTATTTGTGCAGTTATCGTACCGATTATTGACAAAAAACAATCTGAAATTAAATAAGTGATATGCTAAACTCATCTTAACGACTAGTTTAAATTCATAGTTGATAGTAACAGTAAATGTAAGTAGGTGAAGGTCATGTCCATTAAGCAACGATTAATATTATCTAACATAGGGATGGTGATGCTTCCGATTGTTGGGTTTTTATTAGTAGAAATAGTATTAGGATACGTTATGTTTGTTATTCTTAATGGCAGCATAGAAGGTTCGGATTTACAGTTATTTTTTAATTTGCGATTGATTTCGATTGTACTCATTTTGATTGTTACGAATGGTTTACTGACGTATTACGTGTCCAGGAGTATTATTATACCGATAAAGCAACTAATCTTTTCGGCGAGGAAGATTAGTGAAGGCGATTTGGAATATAGAATTGTAACTAATAAGAAAGATGAGCTTGGTGAGCTTTCCAATACGTTTGAATTGATGAGGTTAAGGATAAAACAGGCAAAAGAGAATCAAGCAAGGTATGAACGCAACCGCCAGGAGCTGATTGCGAGTATTTCACATGATTTATCGACGCCATTAACATCGATAAAAGGCTACGTAAAAGGAATTCAGGATGGAGTTGCAAATAACCCGGAGAAACTGGAACGGTATATGGATATCATTTATAAAACGGCTAACGATATGGATGGTCTTATCGATAATTTATTTCGATATTCCAAATTAGATATCGAACAAATCCCGTTTACGTTTGAAGAAGTAGACTTATATTCTTTTTTCACAGATTTTATTGATGAATTGGCTTTTGACCTGGAAAAAGAAGAGGGGATAGCTGCTCTGAGGGCTGATAAAAATGATGATTATATCGTGAAAGCAGATCGTGAGCAATTAAGGCGGATCGTGACCAATATTGTTCAAAACAGCCTGAAATATATGGATAAAGAGTATAAGAAGATTGGGGTCTACTTAAAATCTGAGTCCCGACAGGTCAAAGTTGAGATTAATGATAATGGAAGCGGGATCGCTAAGCAAGATGTTCCCCGTATTTTCGAAAGCTTTTATCGAACAGACACTTCAAGAAATTCCTCTACAGGGGGCAGTGGACTTGGGTTAGCGATTGTTAAAAAAATAATCGAAGAACATGGTGGTAAGGTTTGGGCTGAAAGCGATCAAGGGGAAGGGACAAGTATTTATTTTACACTTAGGAAGGTGTCGTCTTGAAAAAGATTCTAATCATTGAGGACGAAATGCATATTGCTGAATTGGAAAGAGATTATTTAGAAGTAAATGGATATTTCTCTGATATTGCAACTACTGGTGAAGAAGGAATAAAACTAGCTTTACAAAACAATTACGACCTTATTATCCTGGACTTATTGCTGCCAGGTGTTAATGGTTTTGACATTTGCAGACAATTGCGAGATTGCTTGGATATTCCTATTTTAATGGTCACTGCACGAAAAGAAGATATTAATAAAATACGCGGATTTGATCGTGGTGCTGATGATTATATCCAGAAGCCTTTTAATCCTAGTGAACTTGTCGCTAGGGTGAAAGCCCATTTGTCCAGATACGAACGGCTCGTTGGAAAGAATCATGAACCAAATGAAATTCGTATAAAAGGTCTGCACATCGATTTGAATTCACGTAGGCTTTTTGTTAACGAAGAGGAAAAAGAGTTACGTGCGAAAGAGTTTGATTTATTAATATTGTTTGCTTCAAATCCAGACCGCGTGTTTGCGAAAGAAGAATTATTTGAACGGATTTGGGGGATCGACTCATTCGGAGATATTACAACTGTAACCGTCCATATCAGAAAATTAAGGGAGAAAGTAGAGGAAGATCCCTCCAATCCAAAGTATATACAAACAATATGGGGAGTAGGCTACCGGTTTAAAAAATAAATAAGGAATTATAAGAGCGAAGTTCATCGAGAGCTTCGTTTTTTTATACCTAAAATGAATTAAGGATTCGTTAAGAATTGTATAAGAAGAATTTAAGCTTTATTGATTATGATGGTTTTAGAAAAATAACAAAGGGACACATCCTTGAGTCTCAAATAAAGGAGCTTTGATTATGTTAATAAAATTTACGTTTGGAACAGTACTAGTCCACCTCTGGGTTCAATGGCTTTTGTTGGGAAGTATTTTGGTGGATACGTTCTTGTTGTATCCGAATATTTTTCATAACATTCCCAAGTCGTTGGAGCTCGGAATGGAATTTATGGCAGTGGCAAGCCCGCATACCTATTTTCCACCCTTAGGAGCAGCAAGTATTTTAACAGGAATTCTGGCGTTGATGCTAGCCTGGAAGACCGAGTCAGTCCGATATTGGATTTTATTCAGTATCCTTATGATTGTGTTAGAAGGAGCGACATCCATTGTATTTGCATGGTCACGTAACGAGATTCTGTTCATCGAAGGGGTAGATGTTCATTCTGTTGAATTCTTAAAACGAACAGCACAAGAATTCCTTATCGTTCACGGATTCCGCGTTGCCTATAACATCATCGGTTCCATTTTAATGTTTGTCGGATTTATCAAATACTACAAACACAATTTTATATCTAAAGAGGCGGTTAAGGGAAATGTTTTATATTGGACAGGTAATAGGTTATAATAAAAGTAAATCAGAGAGATGTTTGTCTTGTCATGATAAATAGGAGGATGAACCATGTCAAAATTGACGAAGGTTGTAAAATTGCTGAACAACCCCAAAGTGAAAAAAGCAGTTAAAGAAAAAGGTGTACCGATGATTAAAAAGGAAATTGAAAAGAGGAAAAATAGATCGAAGTAAGGCGATCGCAGATTGTTGCGGTTGTCTTTTTTGTGGGGAAAATTAGCGTCGTTAAGGGCGCTATAAAACAGGTCCGATTTTGAGAATCTTGGTTTGACTATGCCACAAACGATGCTTTTCTGGAATAAGAACTTGATCAATCGGGCTAAGTTTTGGAATAGGCTTAGGGTTTAAAATACATATTTATCTGATTTTATGTTAAATTTTGGATAAATACTTTTTTATCAAGGTGGTTGTATGAAGAAAAAAATATTTGGACTCTCATGTATAGGTATCATAATTATGGGATTATTTTTGGTTAATGGAATGATTAGTACATCAGAAAATGAATCCAACGTAACGAAAGCAAAAGAAGAAAATAACATGGATAACAAAATGAACGAAGATAATGAACAAGGGCCAGCAACAAAACCTTACGGTGATCAAGAGCGTATGGAACGATTAGAAAAGGGGATTATGTTGTATGGTGAAGGATCTAAAGGTGGTTATTATGGCACAACAGTAAATAGTGCTTATTCTGAAAAAATAAAACCAGAAGAATCAACATCTAACAATAATTATTCTGTCGTTGTTAGTTTTACTGTGAAAAATGTTCGTGATGATGGGAAGACAGTTAACCCTTCGGAATTACAGTTTGAATTGCGTGAAGAACCAGGGGACAAATCTTATGAAGGACAAGTTCTTCCTGACAAAAACGCTTTAAACGTTCAAATCGAACCAAACGAATCAGTGACATTGGATGTTTCTTTTGAAGTTCCAAATGTTGCAGATGAATACATGTTTTATGTTGTAAGTTCTATTGACCCTACCGATGTACACTGGAAAGTTAATGATTTAACATCAAGCACAAATTAATAATAAGTAGTAAAAAGGCTCTTTTCAGGGATCACCACCAGGAAAAGTCTTTTTTATTGCTTATAAACGTCATTGTATTACTTGATTTGTTTAGAGTAATCAAATCTAGCTTCTCTTCAAGATGTTTCATTTAATCCTCCACAATGGAGGCAGATCTGGAATAAGAACTTGATCAATCGATCCGATTTGACGGAAAGATAGCATCTTAAAGGATATTTTATTCATTTGTCGAATTTCTTACTAAGGATAATAATTAAGGAAGATCTCTGTTAAAAGAAAATTGGAAAATTACTTAGGTTCTATCGGGATATAGGCTTTGAGTCATCGGTCATGGGTAGTGAAGAACAGCCTGTCATTGTGTTTGGAATATTAGGGGAGAATCAGTTTGCAGTTTGGTATTATTTCAAATGTACTTATGACTTTTAGTTTTTTACTTTGGTTATTTAATTGCTGGAAATTCTAATGTATAACTCTTTACATTAACGGGCGCCTATCTGGGGTAAGAGGCGCCCTTTCTTCTGTATTTGTAGAACAAATTTATGATAGCGCTGGAGGAAATAAGGATGAAGATTAAACGGATTGTTGCCAATGTGGAAACTCAGGATTTTACAAAAGCTAAGCACTTTTACGAGGAAGTTCTTGGACTTGATCAATTAATGAATATGGATTTTATTGTAACATACGGATCACATGAAAAAATGGAAACGCAAATTAGTTTCTTTTCAGAAGGTGGTTCCGGCACTCCGGTGCCCGATTTGTCAATTGAAGTTGATGATCTTGATGATGCATTAGCCCGCATAAAAGAAGCAGGTATTCCAGTTGAGTATGGACCGGCTAATGAGCCATGGGATGTACGCCGTTTTTTCGTTAGGGATCCGTTCGGAAAGCTTGTCAATATTTTAGTCCATCTATAGATGAATGCTTTAAAACCTGTATATCAAGATGCTATCGAGCCAAACTCTAAGAGTCAAGAGAATACCTTTAAAGGGGCCCTCTTAGCCTATCTTTCCGAATTGGTTCAGCATATTGTCAGCCACGGCACATATCATCGCAGAAATCTTACGGATATGATATGTCAACATGGTTATTCGAGTTCACCTACTGAGTATGCTTTGTATCCTTATGAAATCAACTCAACGAAAAAGTTTTTTAAATTCTATACGGATGGTAAATAAAGTTTATATCTAACTTTCGCAATCGAGCGCAAGAACAGAATAAGGGGAAGGAGGGTTATTTCTTGTCAAACGGATTACTTCATCATATTGAGATATATGTTTCCGATTTAAAAAGGTCAATTGATTTTTGGTGTTGGTACCTTGAGGAACTAGGATACGAACCTTTTCAAAAATGGGAAAGTGGACAGAGTTGGAAAATAGAGGATACCTACATTGTTTTTGTCCAAACAGAAGAACGATTTCTTGACGTTCCATATCATAGATGTAGAGTAGGTTTAAATCATTTGGCTTTTTATGCGGACTCACGCCAACACGTTGATGAGATGACTAAGAAATTGAAGGATAAAGGAATTACCATACTTTATACAGAGCAGCATCCTTTCGCCGGGGGAGATGAACATTACGCCATTTACTTTGAAGACCCAGACAGAATAAAAGTAGAACTCGTAGCACCTTAAAAGTTCTGCATACAGGCGCTTTTTCCCGGATAGGAATCTATGCTCTATGTTAGAACAAAGCCATTTTGTGGAATAGGAAAATATTCAAATTCGCCTAGAGAGAAGGATTATTATGAAATTTTATATTTTTGATGTCTTTGCTGGGAACAAATACCAAGGAAATTAATTGGCAGTCTTCCTCCCTGAAGGGGGTATAAGACAAGAGGAAATGCAAAAGGTTGCAAAGGAGATGAACTTTTCTGAATATAATATTAGGATTACAAAAGAATGGGGGATATAATGTAAAGGTTTTTACCCCTGATTCACAGATACCATTTGCAGGCCATCCGACAATTGGTACTGCTTATGTCATTCAACGTGTGATTGAGAAAGATAAAAAATGAAATTAAACTGAATTTTAAGGTTAGAACAAGTCCCAGTGGAATTTAAAGACCAAAATGTATGGATGGCACAGAGGTAGCGATTAATCCGAATTTAGCATATTACTAATTTGAGAAAGTACTAAAAGATAATGTTTTATTCATTGATTTAAAAGAAATGGTAAATAGATATAAAACACAAGGCCTTTGTGGGGATCTTTGTAATCAATTATTAGAAAGTTAGCTGAAAAAGTAATTGTTCCATATAGGGCTCGTTTATTAATAACGTGTTTTTTTCCAAACTTCAATTTTTAAAGGAGAAAGAATGTACATAAGAACAGAAAGATTAATTATACGTAATTTTGAATTACTTGATTGGGAAGAAGTACATACGTATACTTCCCAAAAGAATGTGATGAAATATATGCCAGAAGGTGTATTAACGAAAGAAGAAACAAAGGAGCTTATTAAGAAAAATCTTGGTGATTCAGCTGAGAAGTTCCCAGTAATACTAGCTGATGAAGATAGTTTAATCGGGCATTTAGAGTTTTTTAACTATTTTGGTAATCATTCTTATGAAATAGGGTGGGTATTTAATCCTGAATATTATAATAAAGGTTACGCATCCGAAGCTGCATCTGCAGTAATAAAATATGGCTTTTCGGATTTAAAGATACATAGAATTGTAGCTACATGTCAGCCAGAAAACATTCCTTCTTATCGTGTAATGGAAAAGATTGGAATGAGAAGAGAAGGTTATTTTAAAAAATGCATCCCTCATGGTGATCAATGGTGGGATGAATATTCCTATGCTATTTTAAAGGAGGAATGGGATAAGTAAATGTTTTCAATGCTTTTTATGTATTAAGTGATATAACTTCTATCCTTTTTCCTTACAAAGATTTCAATTCTTTGCAGAAGCCTTAAATCTTTACTGAAAAAACATAAGAAACGATTTAAAGATATCAAGCGGTTACTAGATATACGTTTTTAATATTAATCCATAAATAAAAGGGTGCATTCCTTAATAATAAGGATTCCTTACGCCATAAAGAAGGGAGAAATCGATGCTTAGATTACGTATAGGCTTGGCTATTATTTTCTTGTTACCTATTTTGGGGTGTTCAAGTTCAATTAATGGAAGTGATGAAAAAACTAATGACATTTATACAGGAAGTGTCTATTTCAATGGGACAATCAATGAAATTACAGGTAACACGGCGCTCGTGTACGGTAAATTAGGAAGTACAGAAGGTAATGTATTTGTGGATCTTTCCGTGAATAAAGTTGATAAATTTCAAGTTGGGGACAAGATAAATGTTGAATATGATGGCATTATTTTAGAATCGCATCCCGCTAAAATTAATACACTTTCTGTCGAATTGATGGAGTAACTATAAAGAAGGTTTCCTGACAGACAAGGAACCTTTGTTGAATATAAAATCGGTGTTTATCATTGGGGCGTAATGCTGAATAATTAAGATTTAAATAATAATATAAAACTTTAGAAATTACACACTAAAGGGGTATTTATTTAATGGATTTATTAGAAGTTCTAAATTTAATAATAGTTGTAATTATTATTATGGCGATATTTATCACGTTTTTACTTCAATTGGGCCATTTCATCGGATATAAACAGTTAGTAATCCTCGTTAAAGAGGATTCTCTTTTGCTGATGATGTAAAGTATATTTGACATTTTAAGTACATATGATATGATGAAAATATGTAAAATATTTTTGACATTTCGGATGAGGAGGAATGAAATATGGATTGGATTTTTTTCACTTTATTCATCATTGCTTTGATGATTAGTGTGATTTTAATTATTTTTACGCTTGTATCTTTGACGCCTTTGGGAGACGAAAGAAAAAACTTTATCAAAATGAAAACCCAATCTTACACGTTTGCAGTAGTTATCGGATATGTATTAATCGAGCTTTTTAGAAAAGGATATTTGAACATTGAGATAGAAGGGGCATACGAAGGGATAAATCCATTTACTTTTCTTGTGACAATATCAATTGTGTATTTGATCTCATTATTATTTTTCAAAAAGAAGTACGGTGGTTAAATGAAAAATTATATTAAAGAGTTAAGAAGTTCTTCTAAATTATCTCAAGCAGAATTGGCTAAAATTTGCAAAGTATCCCGGCAAACAATTAATGCAATCGAAAACGACAAGTATGACCCTACCTTACAATTGGCTTTTAATATAGCAAATGCATTAGATACTACGGTGGATAGGCTATTTGTCAATAACCCCAAATATTCAAAAACCTGAGACCGGATGTTTATCAGTATGCGAAGTAGAACTTTGCCAAAGTCCCCCCTTAACCAGACGGTCGCGATAATCGAACAACTGTATGCTGGGATAGAACCGTTTTATTGAATAAGGCTTAAGCAGTGGGTTGGATTCTAATTTGAATCTGCCCTTTTTTTGTTTTTAATATTGACCAACAAACAAACACACACATATATAAACTTTTATACGATTATATTTTATTTTAATTTTGTATAATTTTACTTTACTTTTATATAAAAATAATTTATGATGCGATTATAGAGGAAAAAGGAGGTTAGCGACTTTGAAGGAGGATTTTGAAGATTATATTGAAAACAAAGTGTACGAACATAGGGTTTTAAAGAGAATGTCACAAAAAGAGTTGGCGGATGCTGTTGGCGTGTCTAAACAAACCATATTTGTTATGGAAAAAAATAATTACTCCCCTTCTCTTGTTTTAGCTTTTCGAATAGCTGATTTCTTTAACGTAGATGTTAACGATATTTTTACTTATGTGAAAGGCAGTGATCAAAATGAAAATTGAGTCTGTTTTTAATCCTTTAAAAACCTGGGTGGAAGAATCAACTGCTAATTGGAATATGCTTATTGGCATCGGTTTTGTAATGCTTTTAATCGGATTGGCTCTAACGTTCGTATTTCTACTAAAAATGGGAAAAGCTGATGAAAGAACAATTCAAATACAATTAAAAAGTACCCTTATTATGTTATTTGGAGTAATTTTATGCGATATCATTTTCCCAAAAGAATATATGTGGCAAATTTTCTTCTTATTTAAATATTCATTTGCATTCATCGCTTCAGGAATATATCTAGCTTTTCGATATAAAAAAGATTTTTTAAACTAAACAAGAGGATCAGATATTTGAAACGCAATTATCTAAACACAAAAACACATAACATTATGCTAGCTGAGGCTGATCATCAATAAGAGGAGACGTAGAACTTAACAGTTCAACTAAAGGGCCAAATTGTGGAGTAGCGCTTAAAGGAAAATACAGTATTTTTCAAAGATATGGTTAAGGATTTAATGGAAATAAGGGAAGTTTAGTTGAAGAGCTGTGTTAATTTTAAGCCCAATAATACGTCCATTTTTTTGGAAAAAGTTAAGATACAATAGAAAATGAATAGGATCTATATGCTAAACTTTATGTAGGGGTGTAAATATGAAAAATATTTCCATATTAATTGCTGATGACGAGGAGGAAATTGCTGATTTAATTGCTTTTCATTTAGAAAAAGAAGGGTACCAGTGTTTTAAAGCATCGGATGGACAAGAGGCTGTTCGTTTTGTCGAGACTCAGGTCTTTGATTTGCTGATTTTGGATATTATGATGCCGAAAATGGATGGATATGAAGTAACTCGTCGCATTCGCGAACAGCATAATATGCCTATCATATTTTTGAGTGCTAAAACTTCTGATTTTGATAAAGTACAGGGGCTGGTAATTGGAGCAGATGATTATATGACTAAACCATTCACCCCCATTGAATTGGTTGCTCGTGTAAATGCTCAATTGCGACGCTTTATAAACCTGAATCATCCCCAAAAGGATAATAAAACGCAACTAGAATTTGGTGGGTTATTGATTTCCCCTGACCAACGCACGGTTACTCTATATGATGAGGACATTGAGCTAACACCAAAAGAGTTTGATATTTTGTATCTACTGGCCAGTCATCCAAAGAAGGTTTACAGTGTAGAAAATATTTTTCAGCAGGTGTGGGACGAAGCATATTTTGAGAGTGGGAATACCGTTATGGTCCATGTTCGTACAATAAGGAAAAAGCTTAAAGAAGATAATCGAACACACAAATGGATTAAAACTGTGTGGGGCGTGGGGTATACATTCAATGGTTAAATTCTCAAGAAGTTTTCGTTCCAAAATGATTATAATATTTGGCTTAAGTATGCTACTGTCAGGTACCATCACGTATATCATTTATAAAACCCTTCAATATTTTTATTACACGGTTGTTGATTATAAAAGTCCATTAGCCCATTTCCGTCAAATCATTGGAGAAATTGGAGACATTAACTTTTTTTTACTAATATTTATCCCACTTTCGATATTGTTTTTCTTCTTACTCACGAAGCGCTACGTGACCTATTTTAATAATATTTCTAACGGAATTCACTATCTCGCTCAAGGCAACTTTAATCACCGTGTTCAAATCCTTTCAGATGATGAATTCAGAGATATTGCGCAAGATATTAATTTAGCTAGTGAAAAATTGAAACAGGCAACTGAAAAAGGAGAATTCTCGGAAAGCAGTAAAGATCAGTTAGTTGTAAATTTAGCTCATGATCTGCGTACACCGCTCACCTCTGTATTAGGCTATTTAGATTTAATCCTTAAGGATGAAAATTTGACGAAAGACCAAGTTAAACATTTTTTAACGATTGCTTATACTAAATCTCAGCGTTTAGAAGGTCTTATTGATGAATTATTCGAAATAACGAGAATGAACTATGGCATGTTGCCAATTGAACAAAAAAATATTAATTTAAGTGACCTCCTTAATCAATTGAAAGAAGAATTATATCCTGTCTTTACGAAAAATGATTTGATCGCCCGAATGAATATGACTCCTAGCTTACCTATTACCGGTGACGGAGAGCTGTTAGCACGTGTGTTTGAAAATCTTTTGATCAATGCGACTCGGTATGGATACGATGGTCAATTTGTAGATGTTAATGGCTATATTGAGTCGGGAGAAGTGGTTGTACAAGTTGTGAATTATGGAGATAGTATTCCTGCGGAGGAACTCCCGCATCTCTTTGATATGTTCTATACTGGAGACAAAGCAAGAACTCAACACAAAAATAGCACTGGTCTTGGATTGTTCATTGCGAAGAATATTGTAGAGCAACACAGCGGATCAATTACTGTTCAAAGCAGCTTAACACAGACAGTTTTTAAAGTTCGATTACCAAAAGGAAAGTGAAGCTTTACGAAATAATGAAGATAGAATAACTTCAGATACCTGATTTAAGAAAAATTTAAAATTTACCCCACTCTTTTTTTAAGAAGTTTTCGCTATCCTTTTAAGCAAAGAGAAAATAGGAGGAAGCTAAAATATGAAGAAGTGGGGATTTTTAATTTTATTACTAGTGTGCTCATGTTTCGTTTTCGCAAATAATGTTTCTTTTTTTGAATCAAAAGAAGATATAGCAAACGTAGAAGTACAAGAGTATGATCAAGAAGAGGATAGAAAGGTTTATGATAATATCCAAAAAATAAAGATTATAGAAGAACAAATCTATCAAGGAAATCTGCTTTTAGTCAATAGTGAATATCCTGTTCGCCAAGAAGGTATTAAATCAGATGTCGTCAATCTTTTTACGCACAATGAATTGGTAAAGGGATTCGGATTGTTATATAACGATACGTATTTGTCAGTGGATATAGCACGTGAATTTTCAGAAATGATTACTGCCGCAGAAAAAGAAGGAGTTGATAATTTTTGGATTACTAGTGGCTATCGGAATTTTGATGATCAAAGGCAACTTTATCAAGAAAAGGGCTCTGGTACTGCTTTGCCAGCCGGATATAGCGAACACAATTTGGGCTTATCGCTTGATGTAGGAACCACTCAAACGACGATGGCTAAAGCACCTGAAGGGAAGTGGATAGAAGAAAATGCTTGGGAATACGGGTTCATTTTACGCTATCCAGAGGATAAAACGGACATTACTGGCATTCAATATGAACCGTGGCATATCCGCTATGTTGGTTTGCCTCACAGTGCGATTATGAAAGAAAAGAATTTCGCTCTAGAAGAATATTTGGATTACTTAAAAGAAGAAAAAGCCATTTCTGTTAGTGTGAAAGGGGAAAAATATCAGATCTCTTATTATGCTGTTAATAAAAATACGACCATTCATGTGCCTTCCAAACTTCATTATGAGATATCAGGCAACAATATGGATGGTGTGATTGTGACAGTGTTTCCCTGATAGGCATGCACTAGCATCAGCATCGCATCAATGTTGATATCAATACCAATTTTGTCGATAATCAAATTACAAAAAGTGCTTTTTCCACTACCGTTATTACCTGCAAATAAAAAGAATCACCGTCTTTATTTAAATATATCAGATTGGTGGTTTAGTTATAATATTTTTTGTCTTTTAATTTGTTTTCTTCACATTCTAATGAGTATCGATCAGTGTTCAACAAAAGGCGCGCTTGTCGAACAAGGCATACTTTTTGAATCCATATTCTGGAGTAAGAAAGATAATAGATAGTTCATCTTGAATTTGTAAGTATGCCATTAAAGTTGCGGTTTAATTTTAAATGAACTGAATATTATTTATAATTAAATTAGGAAACGAAAGGAGGGAAGAAATTGATTAAAGGAATTTATGAAGCACATTTACCTGTCAGTAATCTTGAAACATCTATTGAGTTTTATAAAAAATTAGATTTAGAAATTGCATACCAACAAGAAAACTTAGTATTTTTCTGGATTGAGAAGGGAGAAGCTGGTTAGGGTTATGGGAGACAGATAAAGTTAATACACCTTACCATCCCTCATTAAGACATTTAGCCTTACAAATAGATAGAGAAGATATAAAGAGTATTAAAGAGTGGTTAGAAAAAAGAGGAATAACTGTCTCAACTAATTTTGGCTTTCCACCTGAAAAACAGCCATTGGTACTACCGAATAATCCTCAGGCTCATGCAGCTATTTATTTTAAAGACCCCGATGGTAATAGTCTTGAATTAATTACTCCTTTGAGGATAGATTTCGAAGAACAATTTAACATGATGACTTTAGAAGAATGGGAAAAAGATAATAAGGTTGAGAAGTAGTGTACGTAAGCTATAGGGGAAAAGCAGTAGATTGTTTTTACTATTATCTTGAAATCAAGTCTTCCATAAGGGCGCAAAATGGAATAAGAATTTGCTCCTGTATTGTGCATAAGGGCCTAAAAAGGAGTTTTTACTTATGATGGAGAACCCTACAATATAAAACTATTCTTAACAAAGAGAAAAAGAAAGTAGGAGTCGTATGGTAATACTGGGAAAAGTGGTGTACTTAAGACCAATCAAAGATGAAGATTTCGAAAGTATTTATAATTCTTGTCAGAATGAAGAGTTCCTTTATATGACTGGAACTCGTAAGACATTTACACTTGATGAAATCACAGAAAAGTATAAACAGTTCAGCAAAGACCCTACGCGCTATGATTTCGCCATTTGTCTGCTAGATAATGACCAGATTATAGGTGATTTATCCATTTTAGAAATTGATTCAGATAATAAAAAAGCAGGGTTTAGAATATCGCTACATAGTCGAAATACTGTAAACAAAGGTTATGGTACTGAAGCAACTCAGCTTGCACAAAAGTTTACTTTTGAGGAGCTTAATTTAAATCGTTTAGAATTAGAGGTGTTCTCTCACAACATTCGTGGCATTAAAGCATATGAAAAAGCAGGGTTTAAAAAAGAAGGGACACTAAGGCAATCACTATATATGAACAATACATACTCTGATGAAATTCTTATGGGAATGCTTCAAAAAGACTATAAACAAGGTTTGTCGTAGTTCTTGTGATACCAGTCGTATTTGGATAAATTACAGTTAAGCAATCGGGCGCTTTAACGTAATAACACAAGCAGAAAATGATCAAACTTTTTTATGAAAATTCTCCGGAACGAAATATTTTGAGAACCTGTTTTGATCAATCTTTTTTCAAAAACAGGTTCTGATCTTTTTATTGAATCAGACTTTACAGCCCTATTTTAAACTAACAAAAGTTTCCTCTGTTCGATTTTATTTCGTTTCTGATAGAGGTTAGCTTTGCCATTTTGTTATCGTTCGGTTGACAAAACCGTCAATCTTTTTTATATCTTTTTTACCTTCGGTAAACGCATAAATAACGGCAATAATGATTATAATTTGAAACGTATTAAAATGTCCTGTTCTCATAAAATCGAGAATACCGAGTGTCAATAGCCACAAATCACTTAGCAACCATAGTAAAATAAGATATTTATTTAGCCGGTTTAGTTTGAACACATATCTTAACAATAAAAATCCAATGATACTGCCCCAAAAAATAATTTCCCCTGCAACAAAAAAATACCATTTGTAATCAAGAATGAAATCGATAACCAATCGTTGCCCTCTTGTTTAATTGTATTTTTAATAAAAAATACATAGAACCCTTGTCCTATTAGAATAACAAACCAAATAAATGTGATAAAGATCCCTGTTTGCTCCTGGTAAAACCATATTTCACCTTCCAAAATAGATTGTTGTATACTAGAAAAAAATTGAGGCATAGATTCCGTTCGTAACAACATATTGATGATGATGTGAATAACGATAAACAACGTTATATGTTTTATAAAATCCTTGTGAGCGCTCGTTTCTCTTGGTAAACTCATGATTTATCAATCTCCTCTTGACTTAAGTAATACAAAGTTTGGTCCATATATTTAATGAGCTTTTCATCTAATCCAAATATAATTTGGTTATTTTTGTTGGTGGAATCAATAAAGTTAAAATATTTTTCTTGTAGTTTTACATCTCCTTTGAACCAACTAGATATACAATGCTTCCATTGTTTTGCAAGTTCTTGCGCGATAGGTGAGCTGGGGTGGGCATGCATATTCTTACGTGTTTCTTTAATAAGTTCGATTGTCCATTGTATACGTGAGTCGTCACTTCCTATTAAGGGTAGCTGTTCAAGAATTTTTATTTCATCAACAGTAAATATATCTTGTGGAAAAGTTGCTGGTATTTCACCATCAGTAAAATCAGTTCTATCCAATCTCTTTATCAATTCAAAAATATGCGCTTCATTATAGTGACCAGACATTTCAATTGTTTGGGACATACTCCTTAAAATAAATTGTTTTCGTCTTAATTCATCAATCTTGTTTGATGCAAAATTTTTTTTGTTCACTTAATGAATGAATCCAAGCATCTTCCGGTTTTATAGGAGCTGCTTTTTCACTTTTGTCAAGTAATTCTTTAATCTGATCTAACGTATAGTCCATTGATTTTAACGCTAGAATAGTCTGAAGTTTTATTAACGCTTTAGTATCGTAATAACGGTAACCACTATCTTTGACTTTGGTCGGTTTCAAAAGTTCAATTTGGTCATAATAATGCAATGTTCTTCTGCTCACATTTACTCTATTTATGATCTCTCCAATCGAATAAATAGGATTCAACTCCTCATCCATCATTCTTATTTTATAGCGATTATTGTTATTATTAACATTAACGTTAACGTGAAAGTCAAGTTGAAACACATTTTATCAGCTAATAAAATCTAAGACTATCAAGAATTGTGCACAAATCTGGAATAAGAACTTGAACAATAGGGTCATTTAATGATGTAAATTATATTAAAATTAAAATAATTGAAAAGTGAAGAAGGAGCATTCTAATATGGGCCCAAATTTGGAAGTTATGCGTATTTTATTACCTGTTTTAATAGCAGGTGGGATTGCAGTATTTGTAGGTATCAGGGTGAAACATAAATATAAGATAGGTAAGCTGGGTAAGAAAAAATCAAAAGGTACTCCATATTTATTAGATAGTTTAGTACCACTTGGAATGATGGTCGGCTGTGCTACTGCTATACTTCTCAGCCTATTTTTCTCAATCTCCCTACTATCTACAATTGGCTTGGGAGCAGGGATAGGTTTATTATTGGGGTATTTTGCTTATGAGATTTATAGCAAAGAAAAAGAGAATTATTCATAAATAGCTTTCTTCCAGAAACGGGCGCAGTTGAAAAGATGGTACTTTCCTATTTGAAATGTATACTAAATATTACAATTTTTATTAAAATTAATTAGTTTGAGAAGCATGCAATTGGACTATAAATAATCACCATTCATAAAAGGGCCAGTTTGTGGAAGTACCATTTGTTTACCACAGTTCTACAATAATTTTTAACACGTTAGAAAATTTGCTTTTCCTTCCAAAATTCATTTCAAGAACTTATCCGACTTTTTCAGCCGCTTCGGGTTGTTTTTAATTTTGATGATTTTTTCTACAATTAATTTTTTCTTATCCTGATAAGATGTGTTAGATTGTTGATTTATTAGTAAACTTAACTTTTCAATAGAAAAGCCTACAGATAAAAGTGATTTCATATCAACTAGAAAGTCAACAATCTCTTCAGTATATGTACGATAATTTCAACCCTTTTAACTAATGAAGATAAATCCAAATTTGGTGGCTAAGAAGAAGGGTAGGGGACAAGCGAGTTTGGATGGAAAATCCAGAAAGAAGAGGATGCAATGATAGCAAATGTTGGTGTCGTAAAAGGACTAGATTGTGAAATACTATTTTACTGGAATCGCTGCTGTACTAAAAAAGGATTGCCTTGGTGGCAATCCTTAATCCCCACTGTTTTTAACGGCATTTCCAACGGATTTTTCATTTCGGTAACTGGCAGCTGTTCAATTAAAATAGCTGGTATTTAAAGCATGAAAAACATTTGAGCTCACGTAGCGGCATTGTTACTTTTAATGTAATTGAATCATGCCCATTTTGTAGTTCTCCTTTATCTTTACTATTTAAAGCGACAGTATTTGTAGTGATTATTATTTTATTTTATCCTCTAAATGTGCTATGAATTTTGCGGGATTTCCGCCGACAATGGTATTAGGTTCGACATCTTTCGTAACGACTGACCCAGCCGCAACAATGGAATTTTCACCAACTGTAACTCCCGGAAGAATGGTTGCATTAGAGCCGATCCAGGTTCTCTCCTTCAATATAATTGGTTTCAAATACATGGTTCCTCTATTTAATGGATTATAGTTATGGTTTATGGTTGCCAAAACAACATTATGGCCAATTAAACTTTGATCTCCGATGAAGATTTGGCCTTGATCTTGAAAACGACATCCAGAATTAATGAACACGTTTTTCCCTATTTTAATATTTTTCCCGAAATCAGTCGTGAATGGTAAAAACAACGAAAAGTCTTCATCTAACTCCTGACCGACAATTTGTGAAACTTGTTGCCTGATCTGCTCATTTGTATAAACACCATTATTCAAGTGTGTACACAAACGTCTCGCTTCATCGGATACTGCTACCATCGCCTTATTTACTTCTGAACCAGCATGGATCACACCCTCATTTCTCATTTTGAATAAAAGCTTTTCTAGTTCCATTTTATACGCTCCCTTCTAGTCTGTATTTCTCACTTAAATAAGTGCTCGCTACCCGCTGAGTAGATAGGAATTTTGTGCTGAATCGATGATTATTCCCATCTATTTATTCACTATTTGGCTTTTTTAATCGCCAATTATGCTTCTTCGCGCGGTGTGACTTTCATTGTCGGACTGATTGGTCACTGAGTCATCATTGGAGGTACATATGGACTCTCCCCATACTTTTCTCGATAAGCTTGATTAATATTTTCCGTTAATTATGCGCCCGTTTCAATCGGTATATAGTAAACGGAATAGGAAACTTCTTTGATAACCATTTGTCCCACGCCTTATTCAATGGCGGATTGATACCATCTGGAACGTTGTCCGTTATAAGCGCGAACATATAAATTGCTATCAACTACAACTGACCAAATCCATGTCGGTGTTCTATACGTTTTGCCATCACTATAAAAGGGAGACATGAAAATCGTCTTGATTACTAAAAAATTCTAATTGTTCATCTGTCCATCTAGTCATCGCTGCCTTCCTCTCGTTAATTAAATCTGATAGCCTCTTTATTACCAAGGTTGTGTGGTCGGCCCAATCGTAAATTCATTCACATTGGTATCCTCCGGCTGATCGATTGCAAATGCAACAACATTGGCAACACGGTCCGGACCGATTTGATACTGATTGTACATTGCATTTGTCCCCTCTGCGGTTTCTTCATCTGTGATCGTTTCCAATAACTCCGTTTTGATGGCAGCAGGGTAAATGGTTGCTGTTCGGATATTGATTCCTTCTTGTGCGGATTCCATACGCAACACTTCCATTAAATCGCGAACAGCCCATTTCGTTGCACCATAGACGGCACCACCAGGATAAGCTTTGAGTCCAGCTACTGAAGAAGTTGTAATTACATGACCAGATTTTTGTTTCTTAAATTCCGGAAGAACTGCTTCAAGACCATTTAAAACACCTTTTAAGTTTACATCAACCATTTGATTCCATTCATTGCTCTTCAGTTCGGACAATGGGGAGTTCGGCATTAAACCGGCATTTAAAAAGATGACATCGACTTTGCCAAATTCCGTTTTGGCTAATTCAACTAACTTCTGACTATCTTCTATTTTTGTAACATCCGTTACCTGGTAAATGGCTTCTCCTCCGTTATTTGAGATAGCTTCCGCTAATTCGTGTAATTTATCTTCACGACGAGCCCCTAATACGACTTTCGCTCCTTTTGATGCTAATAATTTTGCGGTAGCCTCGCCAATTCCTGAGGAAGCACCTGTAATAATAATTACCTTGTCTTTGATTGCCATAATACTCTCTCTCCCTTTTAGCTATAATTCCAAGAGAATACGCTTGTATAAATTTGAATAAGAATTTAAGTTAAAAATATCCTCTATTCATTTCACCCCTTCCGTTTTTCTCTTAAAAAAAGTTTAAACCTTATAGTTAACTCTAGGTCAATAGATAAGTTTATGCATTTTTCAGATGGCTTTGACTATTAGCAAGTACCTTGATATAATCACTTTTATGTTTAGAGTTAACTCGAAATCTAAATTGTGAAAAAGAAAAGGGGGAGAAATGATGAAGACATATTCTATAAGCGAGGTTGCTAAAGAATTAAATCTTACCGTATATACCTTGCGTTACTACGACAAAGAAGGACTTCTGCCTTTTGTAGAGCGTACAGCCAGTGGAACAAGAGCGTTTAAAGAATCCGATATTGACGCTTTAAAAGTAATTGAATGTTTAAAAGCCACTGGAATGCCTATTAAGGAAATAAAAAATTTTATTGATTGGTGTTCTGAAGGAGATTCCACTTTGCGACAGAGATTTGACATGTTTATGGAGCGAAAAGCTACGGTAGAATCACAACTGGAGGAATTAAACAAGACTATGGAACTCATCAAGCATAAATGCTGGTATTACAAGACAGCTTTGGATGCCGGGACGGAAGATATTCATAAAAATGATAAAATAGAAATTCCTATTAACTAATGAACAAAATATAGTTTTCAATTATTCCTTAGAGACCGTCAAGTGCGATGACTTGAGGATTGGGAAAGTGCAACAGAACGGCAGGATTATTAAATAAACGAGAATTCTGATTATAAAGGTAGAAGAACGATCTTCCGTTAACGGGCGCTTATCAGGAATAAGAACACATCTATTATTGTCTCATCGCACCGGAAATCATATTTTTTTGAACTTTTTAATGCTCGGATCGGCCCGTTTTTTCTTAATTATTTCAGAGATAATTTACGTGATCCTTAGGGAAACAATCGAAACAAACAATCTTTCAGAAATTAGATCACCTATTGTGTAGTATTTTGTATTGTTATAATAAAATACTTATTGCAGGAATTTTCCATTGAAACATTTTTACTATAATGCTAACATAACTTTAATTGAATATTTCCTTTAATGCAGTCCAGAGAGGCTGAAAAGGGTGATATAAGCTAAACATCTGATTATGGTATATCGATGGATATTTATGCCCTATTGTCCTTTATGACAATAGGGCATTTTTTATGTCTGCATGTTGGCTGGGGTATTTATTATTAACTTAGTCTTGTGAGGCTTGGATAGAGAATGGTAGAAAAATTCACACCCCATTCCCTTCAAAGCAAGGATCAAAATTTATTTCAAAAAATTGGAGGGGAACGTATGAATTATCAGAAAAAAACAGTAATAGCATCTGTAGCAGGTTTAACATTAGAAGGTATGGACATTATGTTTATCTCTTTTGCCATGTCGATGATTATTACACATTTTAATGTCGATTTAGCAACAGGTGGACTCATATCCTCTATTACAAACACAGGAATGCTTGCTGGTGGAGTGATTTTTGGAGTTTTAGCAGATAAATTTGGTCGAGTACGAATTTTCACTTATAGTATTTTTCTCTTTGCAATCGGTACTGCTTTAACTGGGTTTGCCACAAATATTGAACAGATTTACGCTTATCGATTTATTGCAGGTCTTGGTGCTGGTGGAGAATACGGAATTGGCATGGCACTGGTTGCAGAGGCATGGCCAAAGAATAAACAAGGTAGGGCATCTTCATATGTAAGTCTAGGTGCTCAATACGGTGTCATTCTCGCAGCGCTGCTAAGCGCTATGATCCTTCCAGCCTTTGGATGGAGAGCACTGTTTTTTGTTGGATTAGTACCGGTGATTTTTGCATTCGTTGTGCGAAGAAATTTAGATGAGTCACCAGAATGGGTAGCTGCTCAAAAACAAAAAAAGCTAGACAACAGGAAAGAAAAAGGCAGGTTAATCCAGTTATTTGATACACCTAGAGCTACAGCGACGACAATTTCTTTAGCGATCATGGCAACTGTTCAGATTGCGGGTTATAATGGTTTGATGATTTGGTTGCCATCCATGTTGCAACAATCACAAGGATTATCAGTTTCAAGCTCCGCGATTTGGACAGTTGCTACTGCAGCTGGAATGATTATTGGAATGCTAACCTTTGGACGATTTATGGATAGATTTGGGGTAAAACTTTCCTATGGAGTGTTCCTTCTTGCTTCTGCATCAGCTGTATATTTATACTCGTATGCGGAAGGAAGTGTAGGCGTACTAGTTGGTGGGGCCATCGTAGGATTCTTTGCAAATGGAATGTTCGCCGGGTATGGAGCTTTAATTAGTAGTCTTTATCCAGTTCAAATTCGAAGTACTGCTACAAATGCAATTTTTAACTTTGGTAGAGCTTTAGGAGGCTTGTCTCCAATCCTGGTTGGGTATATTTTGCAAGAATATGATATGGCAGTAGCGATGAGTTACTTAGCAGTTTTATATTGCCTATCCTTTATTATTATGCTTACTTTAAAAAGTAAACAGTCAGAGGGTAGCGTCGAATCGCAGCGTTCTGCTTAATTGAATTAATAACCGTTCCGTGTTGATAAACATTTCATAATGGTCGTGCGAACAATTAAGTGCTTCCTTCTGAAACGGGCCAGATTGTGGAATAAGTGCTAATGATATATTGAGTAAAATAATGTTTCAGCCTCTAGTCTGAGGAATTTGAGTTCAATTAATAATACAATTTATTATGAACGATATATTTATGGGGGCGGATCATTATAAATGTAAAAAGCATTAAAAAGACCATTAATAAGTTTTGTTATCACAAGTTATGTAATATTTTTTGTGTTTTTTATGGTAATCGGTATAAGTATCATTTTAGGTGCACCTGAGAGCGTAACAAACATCTTGCAAATCATCTCTGCATGGTCAACAACCTTAGCATTTGTTATATTATTCAAAAAGATCTATCCGGGATTAAGATTAAAGGATTTTGTAAAAGAGCAATTTGCTCCAAAAATTAGGCTTTCAGTTCTTAGCATAGCAGTAATTATTCAAGTAATAATCATCGCTGTGACTATATTTCTTCTATCTATTACAAACGATACTCAAAACTTGGCTTTGTCATTTACAGGTCTTGGATTATTGTTTTTTGCATTCCTAGATACTTTAGTAAGAGGACCTTTAGGCGAGGAACTAGGTTGGAGAGGATATGCTTTAAATGAACTTCAAAAGAAGTACTCTCCTTTAAAATCAGCCCTAATAACAGGTGGTTTATGGGGGGGTTGGCACACGCCACTATGGTTTGCATCGGGCTATACCGGAATGAATTTAATCAAGTACATTGCGCTTTTTTTGATTGGAATTATATCTTTTTCGATTATTGTGACGCTGTTCTACAACCTAAATAAAAACCTGGTGATACCTATTATTATTCACCAACTATTTAATTTTTCTCTGGTGTTGATTAAAGGAGATTTATTAGACATTTTGGTATATGTTATGCTTACTTATTTTGTTACCGCAATTATATTAATTGTTATAAATCCTAAGGAAGTTCTATACAAAAAAAGCATATGGAATTGATGTTAAGAAATTACCAATTTAATTATGGAGGTCTTGTGAGATTTTACATCAAGAAATAAACATAAATCAATCTTGATTGTAGTTTCTTCAACAGTTGGGCGCTTTACCAGAGTAACGAAAAAAAGTCCAATTTCTCAATTTTACTGAGAAATTGGACTTTTTATATTGTAATTTCCTTAACGTTGTAAATCCGCATTTTCCTGACGCTACCCTATTAAGTCCTTCCTTTCTGGAGATAGTTTACCGTACGGTCATTATTCCTAGAAGCCGGATTCTTTATGCATTCAATTTTGAATATTTATGAGTTTTGCAACACCCTATCCTCCTAAGATATAATTTTAAAAAAAGATATTTAGTGAGGTAGTGTTATGACAGGTGATATGCTAACAAAAAGTTTGGATTCTAGCTTTGGTAAAGTAAAATATGATGTACAGGGACAAGGGCCGAATATTGTTCTCGTTCATGGTACTTCATAATCTACATTTAATTGGAGACATATTATTAATGCCTTGAGTAATTGGTTTACTGTTTACTACTATGACCTTATAGGGGATGGAGAGTCAGAAAAAGGAGATATCGATGTTTCTTTAGGATCCAAAATGGAGCACTTAGCGAACTTCTATCTCATTGGAAGCTAGAAAACCCTTACATCATTGGGCATGATTTCGGCGGTTCAACAGTTTTAAGAACCCATTTATTAAATGAAGTTTCATTCAGTAAAATAATACTTGTAGATCCTGTCGCTGTAGCACCGTGGGGATCAACATTCTTCCGTCATGTAAAGAACTATGAGGATGCTTTTCAAGGTATACCTGAATATATTCACGAGGAGATCGTATCGACTTATGTGAAAGGAGCAATGCACAAAGAAGTAAGTGTTGAAACGCTTGAAGGTATAAAGAGACCTTGGTTAGGTAAACAAGGTCAAGAAGCTTTTTATCGACAAATTGTACAAGCAAATCAAAAATATACAGATGAGGTAGAGCCACTGTACAAGTCAATAAACGTGCCAGTGTTAATCTTATGGGGCGAAGAAGACACTTGGATTCCCTTAGAGAGGGGTCAGAAATTGCATGAGAGGGTTTCAACATCTTCATTTGTAGCAGGACATCTGTGCAGGAAGATCAACCAACAACCTTGTTATCTCATATATTGAAGTTTCTTCTATAATATTCTTTCAACAATCGGGTGCGATTGTCGTATTATGCATATAAGAACTTTGGGGTTGGAGAAATGGGTAGAGATAATGAAACTCCTGAATTAAGGCGAGAAAGAATAAGACAGCATGAATTGAAAAAATCTTTTAGCAGTATTCGCGGAAGTAATCTTTCTGATAGTTGGCGGATTGAATTGGAAGGTAACTGGAATAATTATTCTTGTATTAATATTAGGCATTGCGGTTTACGCTACTTCGTTCCATTAAAGCGCTTTCACCTAATACGTGTCAGTATCACAATAAGGGCAACTTGTTCAATACGCAATGGGGGATTGATATGTCGAGTCAAACTGGTAGCGATTGGTTATAAGATAAAGGGTTATCTAATACGGATATTGATTTTTTCGAAACGTTTTTAACCTTTATACCTACTGCTAGACTACTTAGATTTTAAGTAATTTTAATTCTTTTGTTAGAAAATTCCGAGGAATATGGAACTTAATCAGTAATAGCTACGTAAAAGCGTGTTAAGGGAGAGAGCGGTCAATGAAAAAAATTATTAGCTGGTCGATAATATCATCAATAATAATTGCTATAGCTGTGTGGGTTGCAAGTATCATTTTCACTTTTTCATATAGTGAGTGGAGTTTTTTTATTGGTCTAGCCTTATCAGTGATAATTTTCTTTTTTAATAGTAGTAGTGGAGGAGCCTTTTCAAAAGGAGCGGCTTTGGAGACAAGCGAGTTTGAATGGAAAAACCAGAAAGAAAAGAATGAAATGAGAGCAAATCTTGGTGTCGTGTTCTATGGATCTGTTCTTTATACGATTATCAGCTTAATCGTTATAATTACCTTATATTAATAAACCTAAGTGCAAAATCGCCAGCCATTATGTTTATTACCGAAGAACAAAACGACAAGATTTAAATTATAATTAAATAAAAAGTAACCTTTGGTGACTATAGGGAACCCTGAAATAACCGTTAATAAGTTAAAGTGCGCAATTATGCAAGAATCTAAATTCGAGAAAATAATTTTTGGGTGTTGAAATCTATGCATTTGTTTTAATTGTAGACATTTTGGAAACTTTAAGGATTCCAACCAACAGAGTCACACAACTTAATAATGTATGATAGAAATAAAGCCATTCTTCAATTGAAGAATGGCTGATTATTTAATATTCTTGTTCTAATGAACTATATTTAATATTTATTAAATATATAATCAGTTTTTGTTTTTAATTTAGCAAAGTTGCTTTTAAATTATTATTTGAGGACTACTTTTTGGGGATTTCTGTTGTGTATCTATTGTTGCCGTCAACAATTACAAAAAAGGATGAGTGAACTGATTTAAAAAATAGTTACTTAGCTATTAAAAGATAAAACTTGATGTTTTAACAGGCGTGATAAGCAAGAATTGCGCTCTTTTTTTATTTGAAGTTCCATTTTATGGAAAAAATGAAACCATGATTAAGAACTGACGTAAGTAATAGAAGGGGAATTATTTATACCCTTATGGTTAGTGAAGAAATGAAATTTATTTTGTTTGTTTCCAAAAACTGGTTCTAATAAAGAATAAGTATTATTGAACTCTAGGGCATATAGGGACTACTCGTAGATATCTTAACAGACGGATAAATGTGTTGATATATATGTTATTATAATAAATTGCTTTAATATTTTTTAGAATTACAATCAGTAATGAAACTTTATGAAAAATTCAGTAGATAACATGGAGCTTCTGTTTTCACATTTCATTTAACGCTTTTTGGGAGTTTTTTATATATTTTATAACTAATTATATTCTAAGTGAGAAGGCGCTAATAGAATAAATACATGCAAATTAATGTAAACGTGGAGGGAATCTTAAAAAATAGTTATTAAGCAAAAGAGTAAGAGGGTGTTTAGATGAGTAAAAATACTTGATAAATGGGATGTTATTTTGTGGATTGTTTTCGTAATGTCTTTGATTATAAGTTGGGTGGCTGTAGGAGTTCTATTTTATGAGATGATTGAAAAAAATTCAATTGAAAATGCATTACATTTCAAACAAGATATATCTACTAGGAAGTCTATGAAGATATAAGTATTTAAATTTTGACTCTCGGTTTCAGTTATTGGACTCTGTAGCGGATAGAAAGTAGTACATCAGTATTTGGCATGTCACAGTATTTCTGGGAGGCTAGTATGTTTAAATTGAATATTGAAGTACCATTATTTTTTTGTTTTTTTAACAGTAAAGCAATTAATCTTACATGATAATACTAATTGGATACATAATATAGGCATTTCTATTATGTGTTTTTTATTTTATAATTTTTGGGAATGGTCGAAAAAACCATACGATTGGAATAAAAAGAAAAAAGATAGTAAAGGCAATTTTGCGAGACGAGCTAATAGTCAAAGTTGGGGGAGTGATAGCTGCTTTAGTAATGATCTGTTTAAAAAAACGGGCGCAAATCAGGAATAAGGATGGACGCTAAATTTCTTTATAGGGCCATTTTCACAGAACAAGGATGGGGTAAAAAGGCAAAGCAAAAGTTATACTTTTAGGTTATTTTCTACTGTTTCCAATAATTTGGTCTAAATTGCGGCATCGAACTACTAGTGATTGGTTAAGGAATAAGGTACCTAATACTGATATTAACTTTTAGATTTTTTGCTAAGGAACTGAACAATAAATTAAATGATATTATAAAACACACTTCAAACGTCTTTTCCTGATAAAAAGGCAGCGATTGAACTCAACTTAACATCAGTTTGAAGAATGGCTGCAAGATAATGGAATAGACATTGATTTAAGTGATATGCTGACTTTGATGCGTGAATTTATATAACCAGCTATTAAAAGTCAGTTATACCGTTAGTGGCCGTAAAAACGGAATAAAGATTGGCATCCAACCTTGCGGAAATAGGCCAATTTATTGAATAAGCATACAAAGGGGAGTATGTATGTCAAAGTATTTCAAAGGGAAATTTTTAATTTCAAAAATTATGTTAACTATTATACTCCTAAGTATAATAACACTATCTCAGTACGGAATAATTTCTAATACATTAAATTCATTTTTGACGGGAATAGCTCTTATTGTATTTTTTCTTGTGGATAGTAACTTGAGAAAAAATGAATTGTATTATTAAACAAAAGGGCGATTTTCTGGAATAAGAACTTGATCAATCGGGCTAGATTAGACTTTTTATGGTAAGTCGAAATAAATATTCCGGAACGGTGAGAAAAGGAGGATATTTTGATAGATACTATTATATTAATTGGACCAATTTGTGCGAGAAAAAGTACGGTAGCTGAAGAGCTTTCAAAAAACCGGAATTCATCGACGGCCAATGGATGATTTGATTATTATAAAGTAATGGATTTTAGTAAAGAAAAGCAAAATGAAATACGTGAAAATTATGGTTATATGGCTATGTATGAGTATTGGAAGCTATTTGAAGCACATGCAGTTAAAAGGGCGTTAGAGGATCATCCCTATTGTATTCATGATTTAGGTGCGGGACATACCGTTTACGAAGATGAACATTTATTTAAGGAATAAATAAAGGGTGTCCTAAATAACTACGAAAATGTATTCTTATGCTACCAGGTCTAAATGAAAAGGAATCCATTAATGTTCTAAATAAAAGATTAAAAAGATGTAACCACTAACAAAGATACGTATAAACTTAATGAACACTTTGTTAAACACAATTCTAATAAGCTACTAGCTAAATACAGCATTTACACAAATGTCAACTCAAGAAGAGTTTGCTGATAAGATAATTCGAATATCTAATAATAAGTAGGATTGGATTCTATGACAGTTGCTTAAAAGACCGCTGTAGTTATTAAGTGAGGAATTAAATTCTTCTTCATTTATGCCTTCAAAGGAATAGAATATGTTCAGCAGTAAGGCCATTTTGTTGAAAAGGTTTAGGGTTTTAAATACATATTTATACTGATTTTATGTTAAATTTTCTGTTGAGCTAAAGAAGTAAGGTAGTGGAATAAAAGTGCTTTTCTAATAAAAAACAAAAGGGGAAGAGTATGGGGAATTGGTTAACTGAAATTATGAGTGAGTTTGGTTATTTGGGAATTATGTTTTTAATTGCTTTCGAAAATATTTTTCCTCCAATACCATCTGAAGTAATACTAACGTTCGGAGGTTTTATGACAACCACATCTAAACTTAGCATTATCGGTGTAATTACATCAGCAACAGCAGGTTCCGTTATTGGAGCTATTGTACTATATATGATTGGTTTACAACTTGATGTAGCAAGGCTAGAGAAGATTGTAGGTAGATGGGGGCATATTCTTCGTATAACAAAAAATGATATTCGTAAGGCTGATTCTTGGTTTGATAAATATGGTCCTTGGACGGTCTTCTTTTGTCGTTTTGTTCCTTTAATTCGTAGTTTAATTTCTATTCCTGCTGGTATGTCAAATATGAACGTTGGCTTATTTCTGTTATTTACCACAATAGGAACTTTGATATGGAATATAATTCTCGTGTATCTAGGTGCTTTAGTAGGGGACTCTTGGGAAGTGATTGTAGAATATATGGAAATCTACGCAAGACTGATTTACGCTATACTATTTTTAAGCGTTATTATTTTATTATATTTATTTATAAAAAGAAGACGGTAGGGGATGAGTTACTTTCAATAATAGTTAAATGCAATTAGTTACCAAAAGAAGAAATTTTAACAGACGTGCGTCCTTTATGGTTAAAAATCTTCTTAGATAAGGCAGGTGATAAAATGGGAAGATGGCTATATGTATTTTATGCAGTAGCATTAGCGGTGATCTCTATATTTACAGGTGAAATAGTAACCTTTATTATGCTTGGGTTTATTTTGATTAGTCTTCAAAATATTCATTCCACCTTAAAAGAGTTAGTGAAAGTTAATAAGGAAAAAGTTTAAGTAGTAGAAGCTGTTTTGTTACATTTCGTACATTCAAACAGCAGAAGCTTATTTAAATAAGTAACTGTGTCCAATTTTGGTAAAGGGTTTTTAATAGTGGCCTGTAATCTGAATAAAAATCAGCATCTAAACGACATTAATAAAGCCTTATGATAAATTGAAATGGAAAGAGTTTTTGACTTTTTAACGAGGTGATAGCATTGGATATAATCAGATGGATTGTTCCGTTATTTGTTGCTCTAGTGATATTCCTGATAATTGGCTGGTTCACTGGAAATAAGGAGTATGGCGCAAAAGATGATGAACGATCTCAACTCATCAAACAGAGGGCTATCGTAGGGAGTTGGATTTTTTTATTGATAATGTTAGTTATAAATATTATTTTTAACTTTTTCGGCTTAAGAACTGGATTACTTAAAGGCGCACCGTTTAATCATCCGGAAATATTTTATTTGATTATTCTGGTCGTTAGCTATTTTATTTACTATCGGATTTACAGTAGACGGTTGAGCAGCAATGAATAATAAAATTCAAGAACTTCGAAAGGCAAAAGGGTTTACACAAGATGCCCTAGCAAAAAAATGTAAAGTAACACGACAAACAATTAATGCCATCGAAAATAATCGATACGATCCTACCTTGCAGCTCGCTTTTAAAATAGCCACTGTGCTTAATACAACAGTTGATAATTTGTTTACAAATTAAGCTAAGAAGAATTAGGAAACGGATCATTTCAGCTATTTCGCAACCGGGCTGGGCTATAACGAATAACATATTCATTGAGGAAGTCCTTGTTGACCGAAAAACAAAGAGGAGGAGGTTTATTGAAAGGAACTACTGCTGCTAATGAGTTTGAAAATACGTTAGATGCTGTTAATAACCTTACCGAGACGAGAGGATGCTAAATCATTGTTAAAAATAATTTATGGCTTTGAAATACTGCAACCACTGGAGATGGCGGGGATAAAATGAAATTAGAAGTTGTAGGTAAGGTATCAAATATTTATAAACGTATTGCTGAATTAGACAATTTGAGAGAGGAGAGAGTAAAAGTTCTAAAAAACTGAATAGCGTTTAGGTATTTTAAAATCGGCGCATAGGCTTGATCAATGTTTTTTTTATCCATATTTGTATTAGCTTCAGTATTGGGATTTGCATATTTAATCAAATCAAAAATAATTAAAAATAATACATATGGAAATACCTATACGAAACTTTTTCATTAAAAACCCCCACTTTTGTTACTTATAAGGAATATCCTAAGATAAGGATTATTCATCCCTACAAAAGTAAGCGACAATAATATTGCACTTTTGATTTGAATATATTGATTTGTATCTGAAAATCAATTTAAAACAAATAATCTTTTCCGAATTTATACATAAACTTGTTTTGAAAAAACCCTGATTTTTTAACTTAGTGATAAAATCAGGGTTTGTTTTTTTAGAATGTAATTATTTCAGAATGTCATCCACTTCATCTAATTTTAAACTATATAAAAGCAATGAATTGGCTATAAAGGAACTTGAGGAAGAAGTAAAGCCTGAAATCGAAGGAAATGAAAGAATAAGTATAACTATTTGGATAAAAATCCCAATATCACTGTTTCCATGTAGGAAAATTCTGATACAATGTACTGGTAAAATTTTTAATGCAATAAGAAATTATCTGGTGAACTCAAGTTTATTTGAAGGAGGGGGAACGAATAAATAATTATTGTTACTTTGTCAGGTATCCTATTGCATTCTGATATTCAGCATACTCCTAATAATTAATTTGAGTAAAGAATACTCAATAAATCTAATCAATGTACTTATTGTCGTAGGTATATCAATTTCGTTATTCCAAGCATATTTACAGTACCAAATAAAAAAGAGAAATTAATCTACATGTACTAGAGAAAAAGAAGATCAAAACCAATGTACGGGATACATAAAAGTAGAATTATACGATTTATCGGGAATATTGTATGCGGTTTATACAACTTTTATAGGCTGGAATATTGGTCTCAAGCGAAAGCTGTCTACCATCTATCGACTGATGAAAGGGTTGGCTGGAGAAATTATTACAATGTATGTAGGTGAACTGATCGGTTTTTCTGTTACTTTATATGTCTATAGAAAATAGATAATGCTTCAATCGTTAAATGAAGGTACATATAAAAGGGGGCATCATATGCTTAATATTGGAAGTTTATTGTTAGGACTTATAGCATGGATACTTCCTATTGTAAATATGGCAAAATATAATAATAACGATTTTCAGAAATGGGCTATAGTTTCTTTAAAATAAGTATTAGCTTTTTGTGTTATATCATTATATATACAAATTTTAAGTGGAAGTTTGCTAGTAACAATTCAGGATTGGAGCGCACTAATGGATATAAGGTCAAGTGTTGTGCTAGCAGTAACAATTCTTCTTATCGTTACGTTTATATTAAATATTGTGTCTCTAATGCTACGTCGTACTAAATCAAATGATTAGTAGGTCCCTAATTGCTTTCTACAGATCTATTGATAAGCTAATGATATGGAACAATACATATTAAAAAGCAAAGCAGTTTGAATGAAGTAACACCACTTATCCTACGAAAGCACAGACTTCTCATTAAAGAGGAGGAATGTTTATGGCGTGGGCCATATTAATTGTCTGTTTTAGCTTGAGTTATTTATTTATTATAAAGCAAAGGGCGAAGCTAAAACTTAAAGTGTTTTCGTTATTGGCTGTGATCTGTTTCGCATTCAATTCATTGTTATGGAATGAAAAAATCTTTGTGTTCGTCATGGATATAAACCCATTTTTACCAATTGTTTCAGGAGTATTGGGAATTATATTTGGGTGGTACGGGATGAAGGGTGATGTAAGAATAAGTATATTACTAGCAAATACTTTGACTTTCATCCTTTATCTTCTATTATTCATCTTCTTTGGTCCATGGGCGCCTTAATAGAGGGTGTGAAAAGATGGTAAAAACGAGACATCATATTGTCTCGTTTTAAAATATTATAGGGGTGACCGTTCTCCTGTTACATACTCTCATCTATACCGCAACAAACAAGAAAAGAATTAATGAATTTGAAAATTAATGAAGACTTAATTATTACTATTAGGGTAACGAACTTTTCTGGTGTTAATAAACAAGAAATAAATTGGTGGTACGTGGAGAAATAGATGGAGAAACATATGACCACACGCCTTAATCAGTAGGAAGAAAAATGGCTATCTTTTTTTATCTTGTAGCTCTTTTACTAGGTACGTATGGAGTTTGGAAACTGTATCAACAGAATCTCAAAAACAAATCGTTTTTTAGGAAGCTAGGACTTATACTCATCGGATCTTATATATTAATTGCCGGTGTATTCTTTTTTGTCCTCATTTGATTCAAGAATAATGAAGGACATTAAAAAGTCGAACTAGGTTAATTCGACTTTTTTACTGATTTTCTAGAAGATATTCTCAATCTGTGAATTAAAAAACTTATATGAGTTAGTAGTTCTAAAGTAGGTTTTTAAAGTGGAAAATAAAATATTTATTCATTCCCTGCTAATTATCTAATTTTGTAGCATTGTTTAACATTACAGTTGAACTACCCCCGCCCAAACTTAATACAAGTCTCAAAGAATGGTATCAGTGAGGATTCTCCAGATAACCCCTCAACCTAGTAATAAGAGCCAGCTTATACCAAACATAAATGAACCACCTCCAGTAGGTGAATTGAACTGGTTCTCACGTTATTCCTCACGTTATTCACAAAATTATATGGCCAAGAAAAAGGTGGTGCAAATTACATCAAATTAAATGAAGATACACAAGTAATTTACTGGGGGGGTCAATACAAGTACCTTCTTTTTAATATTCTTGGCTAGTTGTATCCAATATCTTTTTAAATTTTTTAGGCAGATGTCACACCTTTTGTTTTTATACGTATACTAACAATGACAGAGGGGTGATGACATGGAAACACAAATGGTAAAGAATAAGAATGGGCAAGTAAACATTATTTTAAACAATAAACATACCTCACATTTATCGTATTCGCATGCGAAAGCTCCGACGAAGAAGAATCCTTTTAAACATATTGATCAAGCTTTTTCATCATTTGTGGGAATGAAAGACCTAAAAGAGCGTATTAAAGAAATATATGCTACGGTAGTGATAAGTGAAAAAAGGAAGGAACTTGGCTTATTAAATAACAAGCAGGTACTTCATATGTTATTTAAAGGAAACCCCGGAACAGGAAAGACAACAGTCGCTCGGAAATTAGCGAAGTTGTACTTTGAAATGAACTTATTATCAAAAGGACATTTTATAGAAGCAGAAAGAGCGGATCTAGTCGGTGAATATATTGGGCAAACAGCTCAAAAGACGCGCGCCATCATTCAAAAAGCACAGGGTGGTGTCTTATTTATTGATGAAGCGTATTCGTTAGCGCGAGGTGGTGAAAAGGATTTCGGAAAAGAAGCTATCGATACGTTGGTCAAACACATGGAAGATAACCAACATGACTTTGTATTAATACTTGCTGGCTATCCGTATGAAATGGAACGATTTTTAACATTGAACCCTGGATTAGAATCAAGATTTCCATTTATTTTGGATTTTCAAGATTATGATTCTCAAGAACTACTTTCTATTGCCAAACGAATGGCTGCAGAAAGGGAGTATCAACTAACGAGAGAGGCAGAATTGGAGTTGAAAGCTCATTTACTTAAGAAAACCAAGGAGTATAATCGGAACTTTGCGAATGCTCGCTATGTCAGAAATATAATTGAAGGAGCTATCCGTTTGCATGCAGTACGACTATTAGAAAACGAACACTTTACTGCTGATGATTTAATCCATCTAACTGCAAAAGATTTACGATTATAATATATCTTACGCTAAAGATAGCAACGGTGTATTCTAAACAAAGAATGCACCGTTGCCTTCTTTCCTATGAATTTTTGGCGATTCTTTTTGAGAATTGGTACATGTTTGGTATGATAAAAAGATAAACATGTTGTAGTAAGTGAAGATGCAGAGAAGAAAGAGGTTCTGTTTGTGACGAAAGAAAAAATTGTAATTATTGCCGTAAGAAAAGCAGATCAAAATGAAGAACGATTCACTTCATCCATTGAAGAACTTAAATCTCTAAGCAATACAGCTGGTGGAGAGGTCATTGAAGTGATGACGCAAAAACGAGAACGAATCCATCCTGCTACATACATTGGTTCTGGAAAAGTGACTGAAATCAATACAGTGATTGATGAATTGGATATTGACTTAGTTATTTCTAATGATGAATTATCACCGGGACAACTACGAAACTTAGCGAGCTTGTTTGGCATTCGAATCATTGATCGCAGTCAATTAATTTTAGATATTTTTGCAAAACGAGCTAGAACAAAGGAAGGGAAACTTCAAGTAGAACTAGCACAGCTTGAATATATGCTACCAAGATTACGTGGACAAGGGACAGAGATGTCAAGGCTTGGTGCTGGAATTGGGACTAGAGGACCTGGGGAAACAAAGTTAGAAACCGATCAACGTCATATCCGTAGGCGTATTTATGAAATAAAACAACGATTACAAACAGTGGTAAAACAAAGAGAGCAATATCGTAAAAGAAGAAAAACCAATGATGTTTTCCAAATTGCAATTGTTGGGTATACCAATGCAGGTAAATCTACTCTATTCAATCGCTTAACAAACAGTCGTTCTTTAGAGGAGGATCAGTTATTTGCAACGTTAGACCCTTTAACTAGACAAATAAAGCTGCCATCAGGTCTTGAAATACTAATCACCGATACGGTTGGATTTCTACAAGATTTGCCAACATCTTTAATTGCAGCATTTAAATCAACATTAGAGGAAGTCACGGAAGCAGATTTCTTAATCCATATGGTGGATGGTTCGGATCCTGATTTACATCAACAGCAAGATACCGTAATAAAATTATTGGAAGAATTAGATGCGGATACGATTCCAATGCTTACCGTGTATAATAAAAAAGATCAGATGAATACAGCTATGATTCCAATTAATCACCCAAATATATTAATTAGCGCGCTTCAACCTAACGATATTGATCGACTATTACAAAAAATAGAAGCGTTACTAAAGACGGAATGGGGATATTACGCTGTTTCCATTAATCCTGATCAGGGCAAATTACTACTTCAGCTAGAACAACAAACCATTATTGAGTCAAAACAATTTGATGAGACGGATCAAGTGTACCAAATTAAAGGATATATGCGGAAGCACATCCCATTAAATCGGTTAATAGAGGAGTAAGAGACAGCCAATGATAGAACGATTCATAGAACAAGCAGAAATAGATTGTAAAGCACAGCACGAACGAATAACAGCCACAGTAGAGAAAAACCAACGAAAGGTACTACAAGCTTTTAAAACCTATCGAGTCAGTGATTCTCACTTTCAATCGACAAGTGGTTACGGTTATGACGATCTTGGTAGGGAAGTATTGGAAAGCATCTATGCCGAAGTTTTTGGTGGCGAAGATGCGCTCGTACGTCCTCAAATCGTATCAGGCACCCACGCAATCACAACCGCTTTATTTGGCGTTTTACGTCCTGATGATGAATTACTGTATATTACTGGAAAGCCTTATGATACATTAGAAGAAGTAATTGGAATTAGAGGCGAAAATACAGGATCGTTACGAGATTTTCGAATCGATTATAAGCACGTAGAATTAAAACGAGATGGGATAATCGACTTTCTCGGTGTTAAGCAAGCAATAACAAAAAACACAAAGATGATCGGTATTCAACGATCCAAGGGGTATGATGATCGCCCTTCATTTACCATCGATGAAATACAAGAGATGGTCCAATTTATTAAAGGAATTGATGAACAGTTAATTGTTTTTGTGGACAATTGTTATGGTGAATTTGTTGAAGATAAGGAACCCTTACATATAGGGGCAGATCTAATAGCAGGATCACTTATCAAGAATCCCGGCGGAGGTTTAGTTAGAGCTGGTGGCTATATTGCTGGTCGTAAAGATCTTATTGAACAATGCGCCAACCGACTAACAGCACCTGGCCTAGGGAAGGAAACAGGAGCAACCTTACATACACTCCAAGAAATGTTTCAAGGATTTTTCTTTGCCCCCCATGTAGTTGGAGAAGCATTGAAGGGCGCAATATTTACAGCGCGAATTATGGAGCTGACTGGATACAAAACGACGCCAGCTTATTCGGAAAAGCGCACCGATTTAATTCAATCGGTTACCTTTAATGACCGTGAACAAATGATTGCCTTTTGTCAGGCTATTCAAGAATATTCTCCTGTAAATTCCTATGTGAAGCCATATCCAAGTCCAATGCCGGGATACGAAGATGAGGTGATCATGGCAGCAGGTACATTTATCCAGGGAGCTAGTATTGAATTATCAGCGGACGGGCCATTACGTACTCCTTATATTGCTTTTGTTCAAGGTGGGTTGACCTATGCGCACGTAAAAATTGCTGTAACGGAATCATTAAAAAAATTGATAGAACAAGGTTATTCCTATATAAATGAGGGTATATAGACAAAAGAGCGGTTCACGCTCTTTTTATGTAAGAAAACCTAACATTTTATTGACATGTTATTTTACATAACATATAATGGTAGTGAATTAAATATGAGGGGGTCATGAATTGAATGATCAAGATCGCCGTTCAATGCCCTTATTTGGAATTGGAATTGTCATAAAATTAACAGAATTGACTGCTAGGCAAATAAGGTATTATGAAGAGCATGCGTTAATACATCCAGAACGGACCAGTGGAAATCAACGTCTATTTTCATTTAATGATGTAGATAAGCTGCTTGAAATTAAGGATTTATTGGATAAGGGTTTGAATATTGCTGGAATTAAGCTCCTACTTAGTGGGGAAGAAGAAAAAAGGGTACTAGGCAATAAATCGTCTGAATCATCCGATTTATCCGACAAAGAATTACGAAGAATCTTGCGAAACGAGCTAAAAGAGCCAGGGAGATACGGTAAGACAAATTTGCGTCAAGGCGAACTCTCCAGATTTTTCATTAATCATTAGTGACGTTTAGGAAAACAAAGATGTTTAACTTGAATGTTATAGACCTGTTTTTCTATTCAAATAAATAAAGTTCATAGGAGGAGAAACAATGGGAAAGAGCTTAACGAAAGAAGAAATATTACAACGAATTAAAGAGGAGAATGTTCGATTTATTCGTTTACAATTCACGGATATGTTAGGAACAATTAAGAATGTTGAAATCCCTCTAAGTCAGTTGGATAAAGCACTAGATAACAAAATGATGTTTGACGGATCTTCGATTGAAGGGTTTGTACGTATTGAAGAGTCAGATATGTACTTATATCCAGACCTAGATACGTTTGTTGTATTCCCTTGGACCTCAGAAAAAGGAAAAGTAGCACGTTTTATTTGTGATATTTATAAACCTGATGGTACACCATTTGAAGGCGACCCGAGATACAATCTAAAAAGAAATCTTCAAAAGATGGAAGAGCTAGGATTTGATGCGTTTAATATTGGTACAGAACCAGAATTCTTCTTGTTTAAACTAGATGAAAAAGGCGATCCTTCTCTTGAATTAAATGACCATGGTGGATATTTTGATTTAGCTCCAACTGATCTAGGTGAAAACTGCCGAAGAGATATCGTTTTAGAGTTAGAAGAAATGGGCTTTGAAATTGAAGCATCACATCACGAAGTAGCACCTGGACAACATGAAATTGACTTTAAATATTCCGATGCAGTAAAACATGCAGATGATATTCAAACATTCAAATTAGTAGTTAAAACAATTGCTAGAAAGCATAATTTACACGCAACCTTTATGCCAAAACCATTATTTGGTGTTAATGGATCAGGAATGCATGTAAACATGTCTCTATTTAAAAATGGCGAGAACGCATTTTATGATACAAAAGGAGATATGGAATTAAGCGAAACAGCATATCAATTTATTGCTGGAGTAATCAAACATGCGAATAGCTTTACAGCTGTGACAAACCCAACGGTAAATTCCTATAAACGTTTAGTGCCAGGTTATGAAGCACCTAGTTATATTGCATGGTCTGGTTCCAACCGCAGTTGCCTCATGCGTATCCCGAATTCTCGTGGTGTAAGTACGCGTGTAGAAGCTCGTAGTGTCGATCCATCAGCCAACCCGTACTTAGCGCTTTCTTCTTTATTAGCTGCTGGCTTAGATGGTATTGAGAAGTCTATGACTCCGCCTGCTGCAGTTGATCGTAACATCTATGTGATGACAAGAGAAGAACGTGAAGAAATCGGTATTCAAGACTTACCTAGCACCCTTGCAGATGCCTTAGAAGAATTGAAGAAAAACCAAGTTATTGTGAATTCACTTGGTGAACATTTATTTGAACATTTTGTAGAAGCAAAAGAAATCGAATGGGATATGTTTAAGACACAAGTTCATCCTTGGGAAAGAGAACAGTACTTGAGCACGTACTAAGACTAGCCTCATAGTGGTGTTTAAGCGAGTTGTTATCTTCGTCTGATTAAGGTTTCTACTTCCCTGGAAAACTACAAGATAATAATATTTTAAAAATATCGCCCATTAAGCTTTCTGTTGGGCGATATTTTTTGTGCGATTTTTTTGGAAACATGAGCGGTAAACATCGGAGGTTATTTTCATGCTTCCACTGTAAAAAGAATAATTTTATGAAGGTAAAGCAGCGTATCTTTGCTTAGGAAGCTAAAAAAAACGATCCCTAAGCGTTGTAAAAGTAACGATTTTTTATAGGTGGTTAATGTATATGATTTCATTTGTTAAAAATGATAAGAATAAAATAGAAATAGAAAAGAAAATCTTCAATTCAAATATGGAATATAATTTAATCGCATTCAGTAAAAAACAATTAAAAACAAAAGACATTTTAGACCAGTACTCTGAATCAAAAAAGTTAAAAACAGAAAGATACTTAGTAAAGAAAGATGGTATTTATATCGGTATATTAGAATACGGGATGGTAAGCCCCCGTACAAGAAAACCTTGGTTAAGCTTGCTAATTATTGATAAACAGTACCATAGAGAAGGGCTGGCAAAAGAGGCTTATAACACTTTTTAAAACCAAATGAAGGATAGACAAATTGATCGTATTCAAATTGCAGTCCACGCTGTAAATAAAAAAGCATTCGTTTTTTGGACAAAGTTAGGGTTTAAAACATACGATCAAAGAATGCTTGAAGGTCATCAATTCTACAGTTTAGAAAAACAATTAAACTCCACTGAAATGAAATGAACTACTGGTTAAAGATAAGAAATATACAAAATACTTCATAATTAATGACTTTAATGCATGTTCAATTCATACAATGCTTTTGAGGTGAGAAAAATGCCAAGAATTAATTACAAAGATTCAGATGTTGCCTTAATGGCAAGGATGATGCGAGCAGAAGCCGAAGGTGAAGGAAAACAAGGTATGTTGTATGTTGGGAATGTCATTGTTAATCGTGCGATAGCGGATTGCTTAGACTTTAAAGATGTGAGAAACATTCGCGATGTCATTTTTCAGGTACAAGGCGGTAATTATTCTTTTGAAGCAGTTCAAAAAGGCAACTTATTTTATAACAGAGCACGATCTACTGAAAAAAGATTAGCTAAAAAGAATTTAGATTATTGGAGACAACATCCCGGGAAATATGCTCTGTGGTATTTCAACCCATATGCTCCATGTCCTCCGACATGGTATGATCAACCCTTTTCTGGACAATTTAAAAACCATTGTTATTACGAACCAGCAGCCGGATCCTGTGACAGTGTTTATAGTGGTTAAACATGCTTTTTATACTTGCACCCCCATAAGGTAGTGTGAAACCTACTTTTTTGGGGGTTTTACATGTACCCATTTACTAAGGAGTCATTTTCGATAAAACCCTCATTAAGCATAAAACTAAACTAAATGAACAAATTATTATATAAATCATTCACTAAGCGAACTAGGAGATTTATATGGAAGAAATAATTGCTACTTTGTTCCGTACACCACTGATGTTTCTGATTATTCTTCTCTTTTTTAGATTAACCGGAAAGAAAGACGTTGGTGAGGTCAGTGTCTTAGAAATTGCCATAACATTAATGGTCACAGATTTAGCCGTGATTATTATTGAAGATACGGAATTATCTATCTTAAATGGTCTCGTCCCCATCGTAATTCTAATTATCATTCAATATATACTCTCGTATGTTACATTAAAAAATCAAAAGACACGGGATATTATGGATGGCAGACCTTCCTTAATTATAGAAAATGGTCGATGTAACCAAGTTGAAATGAAAAAAATCGGGTACACCCTTGATGACCTATATACTGAACTTAGGAATAATAACATTGCTGATATTTCAAAAGTTCAGTTTGCAGTACTTGAATCTTCCGGAGACTTAAATGTTTTTGATGATCAAACCAAATTTAGTCTACCTTTAATACTTGACGGTGTGGTTCAGACAGAACAAGTTAAAATAATGGGAGTGAACGAAATGTGGTTAATCCAACAGTTAGAACAGAAAGGGTACACAGATTTATCATCTATTTTTATTTGCAGTTACACAGGTGGGAATCTATACATTGAGGAGAAACAAAAATAGTTGGTAATAAGAACAAAGTGAAGGGAACTAAGCGAATAAATTCTTTAAATAATTGGCCGCTTTTCTCTCTGACCCTTAGAGGGATTTTGGATGAAAAATGCTACATTCTATAATAATTGTACAGTAATCAAGTAGACAATATGCGGGTGAAAAAAATGACATCTATATTTTAGCATTCAATATAAAGATTTTTGTTTGAAAATTTTGTCAAAACGATGCTTGTAGAAGAGGATACTTTTTACGAATTAACAAGAAGAAAAATGGCGGCTTCCATAATTTAAATTTTAGGAAGCGTACATTAGGAGATGTTCAACTTAAGATATTTTATTTTCCATATTAAATAGCTAATATGTGAGGTTCTTTAATATAGCCGGCATATTTATATAACCTAAATATGCGTTTTTACTCTTAACTTTTAAAAATAATACTTTATTCAATATGAGCGCAATTAGTAACAATATTAATATAGCTAAGCTTATTTGCTTTTTATTCTGCAAAGTTATGGAAGATCATTTCTAAATGAGGAGATTTTATATGCCGTTTGAACAATGTAAGCACATAAAAACCGTAATGTCAGGTTTCAGCAAAAATTGGTTCTTTGTAGGTGGTTGGGCAATTGATCTTTTTCTAGGAAAAGAAACTAGAGTTCACCATGATATTGAGATTGGTATATTTAGAGAAGATCAAATTGAATTGAAACATTTTCTAAGCAGCTGGGAATTTAAAAAAGTTGTACATCGTGAATTTATACCTTGGTACAACGAATATTTAGTATTACCTGTTCATGAAATACATGCTATAAATAAAATGGATAAGCATGAATTAGAAATTCTCTTAAACGAGTCTGACACCGTTAATTGGAGGTTTAGAAGAGATTTAAGAATTTTATATCCTTTAAAATCCGTGTTGAAGTATTCTGAAACAGGCTTACCTTATTTGGCTCCGGAAATAGTTTTATTATATAAGGTAAGAAACACAAGAGAAAAAGACCATATTGATTTTTTATCTGTTAAAGATATTCTTCACGCTAAGCAGAAGTATTGGCTCCGAGAAGCAATAGAAATGCATGAACCAAAGCATGAATGGCTCCAACTATTAGGTTAGATATATTTCAAAAACGGATGTATTTCTGGAGGAAGGATATGCTTTAGTATTGTTGAAACGGGAAAAATTACGGAATAACTCTAAAAAAGTAAGGTCTCCTAGGATGTTGTTAATTATGATGGACTTAAAGAAGAATTCTTGAAGAACAAATTAGAAGGGAAAATGAAATATGAATGTTCTTTTTAGATTATTTGTATGTAAAGGACATTGAGGAATCTTTGAGATTTTATCAAGACATTATCGGGTTAAAATTATACGGTAGAAATGAACGGTGTGGGCGTTTTAAATATGATTGTTTTTCATTATTAATTACTTCTGATTCAAACTAGAGGATTAAACCGCTATTCGAAAGAATAGATACAGCATGAATTGAGCAAGATCTAAGGATTCTACAAGAAGGTCTTGATGACCAATAAGTTATTCCAGAAACGGGGGCTTTAATTAAAGAGAAGATAGAAAAAGGGCTTGGTTCTGTGAAACGCAAGCCCTCTTTCTATCTTTTATTTCATAGTATACAATCAACAGATTTAGTAGAGGTAGGTTGATTATTCTGCTGCTTTTTTATGTTTGACAAAATGACTCCAACTAACGTGATAAGTCCACCAATTAATGTATAAGTAGTTGGAAGTTCTTCAAGCCAGATCCATGCTATAAGAAAAGTAATAGCAGGGGTTAAATAAAGTGCACTTGTTGCTTCTGATGCTCCAGTTCGTGAGGTAATATACGCTAGAGTAAAGTAAGGAATAACGGTTGGGAAAACGCCTAGATAAATCACTGTTAGTGTTATATCTATGGGCGCATGAATAACTGCCTCTCCAAGACCTGGAGAAAATATCATCATGAAAATCGTACCTGACCAAATCGTGTACATCGTAAAAGCAATAAAACCGTATTTTTTTAGATAAGTATTTTGAAAAACAAAGTAAATACTTTCTGAAAGGGATGCAACTAAAACTAGAATAATTCCGATATTTAAAGAAAAATTTTCAGTTGTCCCAGCTAAAGAAATAAACGCAACACCACAAAATCCAGTCAACGAACCTATCCATCCCAAAAATCCAAACTTTTCACGGAAAAAGAGAAAAGCCAACAAAGCTGTGAATATAGGTGTTGTTGACACCAATAAACTAGCAACTCCTGCACTAACTGTTTGTTCTCCATAATTTAGTGCTGTCTGATAGGCTGAAAAGCCTAAAAAACCAAGTAATAAAATTATTGGAACATCGTTTCGTTCTGGTAAACGAATTCCTTGAATAACTGCTACAAGAACCAATGTTAATGATCCAATTAATAGTCGTAAAAGGGATAAATGTTCAGGTGAATAAGCAGTCAATGCAGCTCTTATCCCAGGGAATGCTGACGCCCATAATATATTTGTAAGCAAATGAGCAGAAGTGAGTTTAAAATTTATAGATTTTGTCATCAATACACCTCATCTTATATTTTAATCCAACCAGTTAATTCAGATATTTCTCATCTTAATATCACTTTGGTAAAATGTCTTCAACAGGTTAAACAGAAAAATACCAACCAATTTTAACTGGATTACGAAAAAGGAGTACTAATGAAAAAGCCAAAATACCAATTGATTGTTGATTTTATAAAAGAAAAAATTTCCAAGGGTGAGTGGGCGATAGGCGGTCGGATACCAAGTCAACGTCATCTAGCAAGAATGTTTGATGTCAATCGAAGTACAGTCATAACAGCACTAGAAGAACTAATGGCAGACGGACTGATAGAAGGAAAAACAGGAAAGGGGACTGTCGTAATCAATAACACGTGGACGTTGATGGGAAACCGAACCTCAACCAATTGGAATGAAAATGTCACATTAGGTATTCATAAACCGAGTGTTTCGACGGTACAGGAGATCAATAAAGCTGAATCTAATAATAATTTGATTCAATTAAGTAAAGGAGAATTATCTCCAGAGATGTTTCCTTTAGAAGAAATGAGGTCCATTGTACAAAGGGTTTCGAATCAACTGACACCCTTTGGGTATGAAGAACCAAAAGGAAATATAAAGTTACGCCAAGCAATTAGTAATTATCTAAAAATGAGAGGAATGGACATTTCCCCCTCATCCATTCTTGTGGTTTCAGGTGCACTTCAAGCTTTACAGCTTATTTCAATAGGACTTCTACAAAGAGGGTCAACTGTATTTTTAGAAGTGCCATCGTACCTTTATTCGTTGACTGTTTTTCAATCTGTGGGTATGGAGTTGAAGGGATTACCAATGGATAAGGAAGGGATTAAGGTGGATTCAATTTATCAGACAAAGGAAAGAGGAAAGAGTATTTTATATACTATTCCAACCTTTCATAATCCAACAGGTACGTTAATGCAGAAGAAAAGAAGGGAGGAACTCATTAAATACTGTGAAAGAGAACAACTTCCCATTATTGAAGATGATGTGTATCGTGATTTATGGATGGATTCCTCACCGCCAGAATCATTGAAATCAATGGATTGTCATGGGAATGTATTATATCTAGGGAGTTTGTCAAAAACATTGAGTCCTGGTTTGCGAATTGGTTGGATAGTTGGTTCAGAATCAGTTATTAACCGATTAGCTGATTTAAAAATGCAGTCGGATTATGGATCAAGTACGTTGTCTCAGCACGTTGCAACAGAGTGGTTATCTAGTGGATTATATGATCAACATCTTGAAACTGTAAGAGAACAGCTTAAAGTTCGAAGAGGTACGGCTTTAGAAGCTTTGAACAAACATTTAAGGTCTTATGCTACATGGGATATCCCAACAGGTGGGTTCTTCATTTGGATTAAAATAAAACCTATGTTTAAAGTGAAAAGACTGTTTGATAAAGCATTATCCAAAGGTCTGCTTCTTAATCCTGGTAGTATTTATGCAGAACACTCAGGACAGTTTATACGATTGTCCTTTGGGTTTGCTTCGCTAGATGAAATTAGAATAGGTATATTTCAGTTAAGTCAAATCATTAAAAACTAATAAGGACTTGGAGAGAATAGAAGAAATAGTTGGTGTAATAATAGAATTTGGTATGTTGACAGTACAATTCAATGAAGGAGGGCTTTAGCGAAATAGCCTTTTCTTTTAGAATAATGATCCTCTTGAATCATTACATTTAAGGATTTTAGTAGTTGATAAGAGAGGTTGTATCTATCCAGAGCTATAGTTTTTATAAAAAATGCATTAAAAAAGAGTAGAACAATTAATATTTAGGACAAGTATCAGACACTGTGTTAGGTGTTGCCTGATTAGTTTTGTGATAAAATGAAGAAAACCATAAACGAGGATGTGTATCATGACGAAACATCGGATTTATACAATGAGTTTCGCAAGTGTCTATCCGCATTATGTTACAAAGGTGGAGAAAAAAGGAAGGACGAAAGCAGAAGTCGATGAAATCATCCGTTGGTTGACAGGATATAGCCAGGGAGAGTTAGAAGCGCAACTGGAAAAGCAGATAAGCTTTGAAAACTTTTTTGCGGAAGCTCCTCAACTGAATGCTTCTCGAACTTTAATCAAAGGTGTAATTTGCGGTGTTCGAGTGGAAGACATTGAAGAATCAACAATGCAGGAAATTCGCTATTTAGATAAACTGATCGATGAATTAGCGAAAGGTAAAGCGATGGAGAAGATTTTACGAAACTAATGATAAACCAGAGATCACTGATTCTGTAATAGAAATAGAAAGAAGCGGTGTTTTTTTTGCGGATTAGATGTGAAGGGTACAAAAAAGCGTATATTGAACTGCCACACCCTCAACACAGAATTCTTTAGACGTAAGAGCCGATGGAAGACAAAATCTTACATATAGGTTACAAATTATGGTGTAAGTAGCATCTATTCTAAATAATAGTTTCGACAATCGATTTAAAACAGTTTTGTTGAAAGAAGCTGTTAATCCTAGTAATTAATAAAAGTGGTGAAAGTTTGAAACCAGTACCATGTATTATATCGGTTTTTCTTTGCATTTTCGTAGCATTTTTAAATTTTTCAGGACAGCATTATATATACGGCATCTCTATGGCTGTTACTTCTTTGTTTACCCTAAAGGAATTAATAAAGCTATCAACTAACAAAAATAGCAAACCATATTAGGGACAAACATTGGAAAAGAATTACCTTTTTTGATCTAGCTATAGATAATACAATTGTAGGTTAGAACTAGCAGGTAGTGTTACGGTAAAACGCGTTTAAAATATAGGATTTCAGAAAAAACGACAACCCTCTATTTCTCTCTATTAGTAATGGGTTCTGCTATAAGATTTGATAATGAATGTTCTGCATTCCTATTTCCATTTCGCGCTTCGATTTTAAATAGATAGACCATAATGCCACGAGGAACAATACCAATTAGTAACATGGAAATAAAATCAAGGGTTGTCGCAGATGGTTTTAAGTAGGCAAAAGCATTTATGTTCACTAAGACATAATTGTAGTATCCAAATATAAGTAAAACGGAAAAACCTATATATATAAGTAGAAATTTTTTCCATGAAGATGAGAATTGATATATTAACATAGTAATTAAGGGGACATCTGTAAAGACATCTCCGAAAAAATCTGGTTTAACAGGAGACAAAGTTATATAACTCGCCCAGTAACCAAAGTAATCTCCAATTGAATGATAAACTATAAATAACACGGACACGAAAGAACCAAAAAGGAGTATCTCTATTAATCGCTGTTTGTCCACAAAGTAAAAAAATAAGACATAACAAACAAGTACTAAAATGACAATTAAAAACCACTGAAGGGAAAATAATTCCTGATTAAGCCATTTATTTAAGTCTAAGTTGTTCAATTCTTTAGATTTTTGAAGTATTTCTTCATTGGTAACCATATGAATCTCCCTCATAAGCAAAGTTGTTTTTATTATTGTCAAGTCCTTTATATGTATTCAAAGTAAATCGAAGGTTTTTAAATTAGATTGCCATCTTATTGACAGGCGAATTACTCAGTTCAAAGGAAGAGTATTAGGTCAGACGATGGTGAAAAATTGATTTATATAAATAACACATAAGACAACTATTATACGACATATTGTAAGTTGGAAGTATAATGACAATTTACAATAAGGGAGTGTACCGCATGTTTTATCATGTGAAGGAATTACAATACCATGCTAAACCAGATCGACCTGATCCTGTATATGCCAAGAAACTGCAGGAAATTTTAGGAGGGCAGTTTGGCGAAATTTCGGTTATGATGCAATACTTATTTCAAGGTTGGAATACAAGAGGGGATGGGAAGTATAAAGATTTATTAATGGATACAGGAACGGAAGAAATTGCTCATGTTGAGATGATTGCAACCATGATAGCTAGGTTATTAGATGGTGCTCCAGATGTAGAATTGGAAGATGCAGTGAAAGATCCGGTAGTTGCTGCGATTATAGGTGGAACGAATCCGCAGCAAGCTATTGTTTCTGGGTTAGGTGCTATGCCTGTAGATAGTGTAGGAAACCGATGGACGGCTAGTTATGTAGCGGCAAGTGGAAACTTGTTAGCTGATTTCAGAGCAAATCTAAATGCAGAATCTCAAGGCCGCCTGCAAGTAGCTCGACTATATGAAATGACGAATGATGCTGGTGTTCGTGATATGCTCTCCTGGTTGTTAGCCCGCGATACGATGCATCAAAATCAATGGTATGCAGCTATATGTGAATTGGAAGAAAAAGAAAACATTGTAGTACCAAGCACGTTTCCTAGAGAATTAGAGAAACAACAAGTTTCCTATACGCTATTTAATCTATCTCAGGGAGACGCAAGCGCCGAGGGACGCTGGGCTCATGGCCCGAGTATGGACGGATATGGTACATTCAACTACGTAGATCGACCAATTGCTTTTGGAGGAGTACCTCATTTAGAACCAGCACCACCATATATTTACGATACACCGCTGTGGGCGCTTCGTAAATCTGATGATCCGCCCGGACCAAGTATGAAATAATAGTTTTTCATCATTTCCAAAGATACCAATTTTCTTCTTTTTTTATTTTATATAATTCACCTATTCTTTCTTCCACGAATCCTTTTTCTTTTAAACATTTTAAATAATAGGCAATATGATGTCGATCCTCATTGCTTTGTACATCATCTATTGCAATAAATTTGGGATAATTCTTGTTTAGTTCAATAAGTAAGCTGATCTCAATTAAAGAACATTTCATATGTATAGCATTTTTTAAATATCTTTCCATCATTTAATCACTCTCTTACGATGTAAATACCAAGTAATTATAGCAAAGTGGCTGCATATAAAATAGCTATATAACCTATTTTTTACAAAAATTTAAAAGTGTAGATATATGTAGAAATTAAGAAGGGAGCCTTCTTAATTTCATCGATTTGTTTGATTTGGTCGGATGATATCATTAACTTCTTTGACAGATGGTTTTTTTCTTTTAGAAATTAAATCGTCTAGCTTCTTCACAGCATCATCAAACTCACGATCGGATATCTGCTTTGAAGCTAACATTGAGCAAAGCATAGCATAAGCCATCGGTGTTGTATCTACAATTACATTTACATCTACATCGGAATTACCGCTGTGTCTTACGGTAGATTTGTTTGAAATTTGATTATCGGAGTGACCATTTTCATTCGGCCGGATTGGAAATAAATTGTTTGCTCTTGGCAATGAGTTTCCCTCACTTTCTAAATAAAGGTAGTGGGATATGAGACATATCCCACTTTCTTAATGCTTAATAGTCACATTTCTTCTTTTTCTTCTTCTTCTTCTTTCTATCTGAATCACCAGCTTCGGATTCTTCATCAGAATCTGAACCACATTTCACATAGGAATTACCGCTATTAGAGACTTTTGCAAAGTTAAAATTACGATTTTTGTTCTTTAAATCGTTGTCGTTATCATTGTCGTTATCGTTTTCGTTAAAGAAGAATTCTCCGTCGAAGCTATCACCATTAGCATCAGTTACACCTTCTACATCGTCATTAGAGTTGTCAAAAACGCGGTTGTTTCTTCCACAGTTATGCTTTCTCCACATATCATCTTTTCCTCCTTTTCGTTGAGATAATGCTATTATATTCAAGCAACGAGAAGCTGAAATGGCTTGTGTCTTATGTCAAAAGTTTGTTTTACTAGAAAAGATGACGTAAATCCATAGAATACAAGGTTTTGGTAATTGAAAATAAGGTAACTGTCTAGGAAGTATTTGGCTCATTTATGGGTAATAGAGGAGAAACTAGCGAAGATGACCAGCCCGTAATAGGCATTCAGATAAGGGAAATATGTAAAACAGCTGTTAGGAAAAAGGCAGTTGTCTTAATTAATACCTTCAATGATAATAGCTTGTAGGTCGGACATGGACCGACAAGCAATAGTTTGTCTTTCATAAACAGCTCTCCTATACTTGGTCTTCCTTATTTGAAGATGCGGTTTTTGTTTACCACTTGATTACTGTTGTAGCAAAAAAACTGCCAAGCGGCAGTTTTTAATGAATAGTACGATATAATCCAATTACCTTCCCTAGGATGGTAACATTATCATAAATTAATGGTTCCATCATTGCATTTTCAGGTTGGAGACGTATGTGGTCTTTTTCTTTAAAGAATCGTTTCACAGTTGCTTCATCTTCATCTGTCATCGCAACAACAATATCACTATTTTGTGCTGTGTTTTGCTGCTTAACAATAACCATATCCCCATCTAAAATTCCCGCTTCAATCATACTTTCACCTTCAATCACCAATACAAATAAATTATCTTCTGGATTGGCACTAGTAGTTGGAAGCGGAATAAATTCTTCAATATTTTCTACCGCTGTTATCGGTAATCCAGCCGTAACTTTACCAATAACTGGGGCATACCTCGCTTCCTCTCTAGGAATTTGACTATCGTCTGAAAGATCAATCACTTCAATTGCTCGTGGTTTCGTAGGGTCTCTGCGAATATACCCCTTACTTTCTATTCTTGATAAATGTCCATGAACAGTTGAACTAGATGCTAGACCAACAGCTTCAGCGATTTCACGGACAGAAGGCGGATATCCTTTTTTCGTTACTTCATCTTTAATATAATCAAGTATCATTTGTTGTCTTTTTGATAGTTTGGTCATGCATTGATCACCTCGCGCATAGAATTAATTATTACTAGTTTACCATCGGGTAATTCTAAATGCAAACGTTCGTTCGAAAAATCGGTTGACAAGATCATATGTTCGTGTAATACTATAAACAGGAAAACGAACAACTGTTCTAAATGATGAGGAGGGATTTTTGCAATGTTTCAGAAACTGACAAAAACAGACGCATTTTACCTCATAGCCTTTGCACTAACTTTAGGTTTCTTATATTATTCTATTATTACAAGTTAAGGAATTTGGATAGGAGATTGGTATTTTGCGCGCCATTATATACTGTAGAGTAAGTACAGATAAAAAGGAACAAGAAACATCATTAGCAAGACAAAAAGATGAGTTATTAGAATTGGCTGCAAGCCATCAGTTTACAGTGGTAACTTGTATTCAGGAACAAGAAAGTGGATATAAAGTAGATCGTGAAGGTATATTTGAGATACTTGAATTAATTTCTGATGGGAAGGCAGATTGCTTACTTATTCAAGATGAAACTCGTTTAGGAAGGGGAAACACCAAGATTGCGCTTTTCCATCATTTACATAAATTAGAGATACCTATCTATACCTCTTATCATGAAGGAAAACTGGAATTATCCGAGGCGGATTCAATGGTATTACAAATTGTTGGGATTGTAGAAGAATACCAACGTAAAATACATAATGCAAAAATAAAAAGAGGGATGAATAAAGCAATTCAAGATGGCTATGATCCAACTAAAAATCTAGCTAACCAAAATAAAGCCCCAGGAAGAGAAAGAAAAACATTCCCAATAGAAGAGGTAGTACGATTAAGACAAAATAACTTAACCTTCAAAGAAATAGCCACAACTTTAAATGGTTTAGGTTATTCTGTATCCAAGGCAACGGTTCATCGCAGGTACCAAGAGTTTCAAAATACTTGAATATATGATAGGGTATAGGTAAGATATAAAGGCAAGAGCAACGTTTGTGTTCTTGCCTTTTTATGTTGAACAACACTAAGAATTCGGAAGTCACTGATAAACTCTAATGGAGGTTATATATATGCTTTCTAAAGAAAAAATCGAACGTATTAATGCGTTAGCAAAAAAGGCAAAAGCTGATGGGCTAACCGATAAGGAGAAGAAGGAACAACAAACATTACGCCAAGAGTACTTAAAAAATGTACGAAGTTCCTTCAAAAACCAATTTAAATCAATGAAGGTGGTAGATCCAAAAGGGAACGATGTAACACCTCAAAAAGTAAAGGATATGCAAAAAAAAGATAAAGAATAAAAATAAAGGAAAAGAAAAACAAATTAACGAAAATGTTGTTTTTGCTTGTGGCAACTAATGTTTCGTTATAAAATGATAAGAGTACAATGATGAAAAAGTGGAAGGGGTTTATTATGTCGAATACTATTGAGCAACAATCTATTAATACAATTCGTACGTTGTCGATTGATGCTATTGAAAATGCTAATTCTGGTCATCCAGGTTTGCCAATGGGTGCAGCACCTATGGCTTATACACTTTGGACTGATTTTATGAATCATAATCCGAAGCATTCTAAGTGGTTCAATCGCGACCGCTTTGTTCTTTCAGCTGGACATGGTTCAATGCTGCTTTATAGTCTGTTGCACTTATCAGGGTATAATGTAACCATTGATGATCTGAAAGGCTTCCGTCAATGGGGATCTAAAACTCCTGGGCACCCGGAGGTACATCATACGGATGGGGTAGAAGCGACAACAGGTCCACTTGGACAAGGTATTGCAATGTCTGTTGGAATGGCAATGGCTGAAGCGCATCTTTCAGCGAAATTCAATAAAGACAACTTCAACATTGTTGATCACTACACCTATGCTATTGTAAGTGACGGTGATTTGATGGAAGGTATTTCCCATGAGGCTGCTTCCTTAGCAGGCCATTTAGGATTAGGGAAATTAATTGCCTTATATGATTCGAATGATATCTCACTTGATGGTGATTTAGATCGTTCTTTCTCTGATAATACAGAAGAGCGTTTCAAAGCTTATGGATGGCAAGTCTTAACAGTAAAAGATGGAAATGATCTAGATGCTATACGAAATGCCATCAAATTAGCTCAAGAAAATACAGAACAGCCTACTTTGATTGAAGTGAAAACCATTATTGGATATGGTTCACCGAATAAATCAGCATCAGCTGCATCTCATGGCGCACCATTAGGTGGAGATGAAGTAAAATTAACAAAAGAATTCTATAAATGGACCCATGATGAGTTTCATGTCCCTGAGGAAGTTTATGAAGATTTTAATGAAAAAATTGTAAAAGATGGTGCTGAAGCGGAAGCATCATGGAACAAGTTATTGGATTCTTACAAGGAAACATATCCGGAACTTGCACAAGAATTTGAATTAGCATTAAAAGGTGATTTACCAGCAGGATGGGAAAAAGAATTACCAGTATTTGAACCAGAGCAGGATACATTAGCTACTCGTGCTTCATCTGGGAAAGTACTTAATGCCATTGCTGATACAGTTCCAAACTTCTTTGGCGGCAGTGCTGATTTAGCAGGTTCAAATAAGACGACGATTAATGAAGAAAATGATTTCTCACGTAATCATTATGCAGGAAGGAATATTTGGTTTGGTGTCCGTGAACATGCTATGGGCGCTGCATTAAATGGAATGGCATTGCATGGTGGATTGAATGTTTATGCTGGTACATTCTTTGTATTTAGTGATTATTTACGACCTGCAGTACGACTATCTTCTATTATGAATATGCCAGTAACCTATGTATTCACTCATGATTCGATCGCAGTTGGTGAAGACGGTCCAACACACGAACCAATTGAACAATTAGCTTCATTACGAGCAATGCCAGGTCTATCGCTAATCAGACCAGCAGATGGGAATGAAACTCAAGCTGCTTGGCGCTTAGCATTAGAATCAACTGATACGCCAACAGCGCTTGTATTAAGCAGACAAAATCTTCCTACTTTAGAAGGAACGAAAGACAATGCATATGAAGGTGTAAAACAAGGAGCATATGTTATAAGTGACGCTGAAAAAGTGACACCAGATGCAATCTTAATTGCAACAGGCTCTGAAGTTCAATTAGCAATTAAATCTCAAGCTGCATTAAAAGAAAAAGGTATGGATGTACGAGTTGTAAGCATGCCATCTTGGGACCGTTTTAATTCTCAAGATGATACGTATAAGCAAAAGATCCTTCCTGCAGAAGTGAAGAACCGTGTTGCAATCGAAATGGCTTCTCCATTTGGCTGGGAACGTTTCGTAGGTGAACATGGAAAAGTAATTGGTATTGATACATTTGGCGCTTCTGCTAAAGGAGAAAAAGTAATAGAAGAATATGGATTTACTGTAGATAATGTTGTTAAACAGGTAGAATCTTACGTAGATTAATGCATATATAAAGATGGTCTATATTGTTTAGACCATCTTTTTTTGGCTTCGACAAAAGAAGTGGTTTTTTGTAATACAAACTGACAGATTTTTAAATTAGAATACGTAATAATAGTTTTTATAGAGGAGGAAAAGACTATGTATACGTATTCTATATTTTGGATAAAAGAAGAAGTAGCTACCCATTACTTCCATAAAAGTGGCATCTTATATCGATTCTTCAAAGATTATCAAACAGATCCAGAAAGAGAGGATTTATCTAAACAGTTTAAATTTATTACGTATGAATTTAATGAAAATGTAGTCATTGATTACCTCAAAAAAAATGAAACATTTACTATGATGAAGCAAGATAACCATCATACTTTAAAAATATATAACAAAGAAACCTATATTTCTTTACATATGAGTGAAAAACAATTAAAATTTCGTTGTAAAACATTACAGGATGCAGAAGCGTTGCTTTTCCCGATGTTACGCCAATTTCAGCCATTACTCTTCATCGTTGGAGATAATATTCAAAATTTTGGTTGGATAGCACCACTTCTGAGATACAGTAAAACAGGAAGGGAACAAGTATTGTATTCTTTTCTTTGATTTACTATACTGTATAGGAGACAACACGAAGGAGGAAAGCTTTACATGGACACGATTTGGGTCGTACTAATTGCTATAGCAGCATTAATTGCTGGTGTTGCTCTTGGATTTTTCATTGCGAGAAAATATATGATGAGCTATTTAAAAAAGAATCCGCCAATTAATGAGCAAATGCTTCGTACGTTAATGATGCAAATGGGGCAAAAGCCATCACAAAAGAAAATTAATCAAATGATGCGTGCAATGAACAATCAATCAGGAAAATAGGCACTTATTGATATACTTAGAAGCGTTCATAGCGTCAAATATACCCCTTACTTTTGTAACTCTATGAAGTAAGGGGTATTCTATTGAAAAAAATAATGAATTTTTGGTTTATTGTCAAATATAAATAACGTAAGCAGGCTTGTCATTTGATACAATGAACACATCAAAATAGAAGGAGGGGGACAATGTCTGAAATAAATATATTTATTGCCTTTGGAGCAGGATTTCTCTCTTTTATCTCTCCTTGTGTATTACCGCTTTATCCAGCTTTTCTTTCTTATATAACAGGGATGAGTGTAAGTGAATTAAAAGATGATAATAAAATGCTTAACGTTAGAAGTATCTTACATACACTGTTCTTTCTATTAGGTTTTTCTGCAGTGTTTATTATGATGGGCTTTGTAAGCTCCAGCTTTTCGCAATTCTTATTAATGTATCAGGATATTATTCGGCAAATAGGTGCAATCCTAATTATCTTTTTCGGATTAGTAATTATTGGTGTATTAAATTTTGATTTTTTGATGAAAAATAAAAAAATCACTTTTAAAAATCGGCCTGCCGGGTTTGCTGGTTCCTTTTTAATTGGGTTAGCGTTTTCATTAGGGTGGACACCTTGTACTGGTCCTATATTAGGAATTGTACTATCGTTAGCAGCTACTAATCCGGATACGGGTATGCTCATGATGATCAGTTATATCTTAGGTTTTTCTGTACCTTTCTTTCTTTTGTCTTTCTTTATTGGTCGACTTACTTGGATCAAGAAACATAGCTCAAACCTAGTAAAGATTGGTGGTTATATTATGATTTTTATGGGGGTTGCTCTCTTCTTTGATTGGATGACCGCTTTAACTTCCTATTTGGCTGGATTATTTGGCTTTACTGGTTTCTAATGGATTTTCTTTTATTTTTATATTAAAATAAATAATATATACGCTATAAAAAGGGGCAACACACTATGTACAAAACGAACGATCTTATCCTACGCACCACTACATCTCTAATTGCCTTTATATTACTAGGATTTGCTGTTTATTTACTGCTTGCTGGTCATAATTCTCCGGGCGGTGGATTTGTAGGTGGTTTAATGACATCAGGTGCCATCCTACTAATGAATATGTCTTATGGGTTTGACGTTGTTAAGAAAGTATTACCAATTAATTTTACAAAATTAATTCCAATAGGGCTTGCTATTGCTGTTGGTACTGGAGTAGGATCTTTCCTATTTGATGTTCCATTTCTATCACAAACATTTGATTACTTTCACTTTCCTATTTTTGGGGAGATAGAATTAGCAACGGCAATGATCTTTGATGTAGGAGTTTATTTAACCGTCGTGGGTGTTATGATGACAATTATCTTAACGATAGCCAATGATAAGAAATAGTAGGAGGGAAGGCGATGAGCAAGATTTTAGTTGTGGATGATGCTAAATTTATGCGAACAACCCTTTCTACCTTATTGAAGCATAAACAACATGAAATAATTGGGGAAGCAGAAAATGGAGAAGAAGCGATCAGTCTCTATCAAGAATTGCGACCAGACTTAGTACTGATGGATATAACTATGCCAGTCATGAACGGCATAGACGCCATTAAAGCAATTATGAATATGGATGAAAACGCAATTATTATTGTGTGCTCTGCAATGGGTCAACAAAAGGTTGTCGTTGAAGCGATAGAATCGGGTGCCAGAGACTTTATTATGAAGCCTTTTGATGAGAATCGTGTAATTGATACAGTCAATCGCGTGCTGAATTTACAGGATGAATCCATGACGAGTAATTAGGCAATAGAAAGAGTGATTACATAATGTTTTGGTTCATTGCAACGACAGTAGGTGCTGCTATTATGGCGGTATCTATGATTTTTATACGGCTAAAAGCTGCTAAGAAACCTGCTTCCGTAAAGAAAATTATTCTACCTCCATTTTTTATGAGTACAGGTGCGCTAATGTTTTTGTTTCCCGTATTTCAAATAAGCTGGTATCAGGTAGTTGAAGCAATTGCAGTTGGAATGATTTGTTCTATCTTTTTAATAAAAACATCCAAGTTTGAAATAAGGGATCAAGATATCTATTTAATCCCTTCAAAATCGTTTATTTTTATTCTATGTGGTCTACTTATTTTTCGAATTGCTGTTAAAGTTGCGATTGGAAGCCATATATCAGTTGGAGAAACGAGCGGAATGTTTTTCATGTTAGCTTTCGGAATGATTGTAACTTGGAGGCTGGCTATGCTTTATAAATATCTACAACTGGAGAAGCAGTTAAATATGAAAATAAATTCATAAAAAGCGCCAGGATAATCCTGGCGCTTTTATTTGCGATAATTGGTTTCCCAGTTATTTTGGTAATCTTCCTTCGATTGAAGAAAAAATTGCTCATAAGGGGCAGTATCAATGTTCTTCTGTGCTAATTTCTTTCGTAAGAACTTATGGTCACGCTTAGGAGTTGCAATGATATAGCCTTCAATTAATGTTTCTTGATTAATCACTTGCTGATTCTTCATAAGCGCAACTTCTCCAATTTTACTAGCTATTTTATGTCGAGCTACATCACGGAATAATTCCGGAACCGGAGCTACTAATTCTTCTAATAAATCTTTCTCCTTTTCATTCCACATATCCTTTGTTTTATTAACATAGTATTCCTCCCAATCCATCGTTGATTTACCATCTTTTTTTGGGAGTTTTTTAAGAAATTTTCGGAACATGAAAAAACCACCGATTGTCATAAGCCCAATCATCAAAAAGCACCAGATAATTATTAAATAATCAACAATAACCGACATAATTTCACCTTATTCTTCTATTTTTTCCCAAAAATTCGCAGGAATGTGACAAAATTTTTAATTATTTAATTTATTTTTTTGATCACTTATAGTAAGATTACTAATAATTGGATGTTTAGTTATGTACGTAGATAATATTATTATAAGTTGAAAAAGCTTTACAAACAAGTGTCATACTATCAAAGATTACATCATATCATAGTCTGTAGAAGAAAGGAATTGTTGAAATTTGCGAATAAAGGGGGAAAAATGATGGGGTACGATAACCGAATGAGGGATGATAAGGAGACTATCCATATTGCTGAAACAGAACCAACGCAGCTGAATAACCCACAATTATCCTCACTGCCTTCATTTATGCTTGCATGGGTTGAAAATAATAGTCATGATATCATTCTAGTTTTGGATGCATTAGGGAGGCTTACTTATGTTTCTAAAACAGTCGAATCGATCCTTGGATACCACCCATCTGATTTAGTGGGAAAGTTATGGCATGAGTTGATTTCTGCTGAAGACGCAAGTTATATGAAAGACAATTTTGATGAAACACATACTCAGACGCAAAGTTTTACAATGAACGTAGTAAATAGGGATGGAAAGTATATTTGGTCTGAGTGTTCTGCTGCAAAAATCGTAGATCAGGAGAATGGTAGAACTTATTATTTAGCCACAATTGCCGATATTCGTGATAAAAAAGAGGTAGAGGAGATGATGATTCGATCTGAAAAGATGTCAGTTGCTGGTCAACTAGCAGCTGGGATTGCTCATGAAATCAGAAATCCGCTAACTTCGCTAAAGGGGTTTTTACAATTACTGCAGGCTGGTGTAAAACGTAAAGAAGAATACTATAACATTATGATAGAAGAAATAGAAAAGATGGAAACCATCACTTCAGAGCTGCTTTTCATTTCAAAGCCGTTAACAGATAATAAGAAAATGGAATCCATAGCTGCGATGATTCACGATGTCGTTGTCTTATTGCAACCCCAGGCAAAAATGAAGAATATTGAAATTGAATATACGATATCTAAGAAAGAACAGATATTCTGTGATCGATCACAAGTAAAACAAGTACTTATAAATTTAGTGAAAAATGCAATTGAAGCTATGGATGATGGTGGGAAGATTCGACTAATTACACATTCCACAGATACCCATGTAGAGATTAATATTGTTGATGAAGGTCCGGGCATTCCAGAAGAGATTATACATAAATTAGGAGAACCTTTTTTTACAACAAAACAAAGCGGTACTGGTCTGGGTATCATGATTACAAAACAAATATTAGAAAGACATCATGCATTTCTTGAGATTAAAGCGAATGAACAAATGGGTAGTACATTTCGCATCCTTTTTCCTGTGATTATGAATTAATATAAGTTTCATTGATAATAAGTTATGAGGAGATGCAGAATTATGTATAAGTAATACTTATCGCATCTCATAAATTATTGCTATAGGGATTAAAGGGTTAATGGTTTGTTTTATGTTGCCATATCCTTTAATATAGAAGAAGTGAGTAAGAGTTTTTTGATTTTTATAGTTTCAAAGATAGTGATACGTATTGCCGATTGTTACAATTTGCGACAACGTATGATGAAAGGGGTACAAACATGGGGAAGAGTAATTCATTTAATGCAAAAAAGCAATTTGAACTCAATGGAAAAACTTACAATTATTATCAACTGAAAACATTGGAAGAAGCTGGATTAGGGGAAATTGGACGTCTGCCATTTTCAGTCCGCGTCCTTTTAGAATCCCTTGTTCGCCAGCAAGATGGGCATCAAATTAAAGAAGAACATATTGAAAAACTAACCAAATGGGGTAGCAAAGAGGGAGATGGAGTAGATGTACCATTTAAACCATCTCGTGTTATCTTACAAGACTTTACTGGCGTACCAGCCGTAGTTGATTTAGCTTCGTTACGAAAAGCAATGGTTGATATGGGTGGCGAACCGAATGAAATTAATCCAGAGGTTCCAGTAGACTTGGTTATTGACCATTCGGTACAAGTTGATCAATATGGTACAAAAAATGCACTTAAAGCAAATATGGATTTAGAATTTGAACGAAACGCAGAACGATATGAATTCTTGAATTGGGCGCAAAAAGCATTTGACAATTATCGTGCTGTTCCACCTGCAACTGGTATCGTGCATCAAGTAAATCTAGAGTACATTGCCAATGTAGTTCACGGATTGGAGAATGAGAACGGGGAATATGATGCTTTTCCAGATACACTTGTGGGAACGGATTCACACACTACGATGATTAACGGCCTTGGAGTACTTGGCTGGGGTGTTGGAGGAATTGAAGCTGAAGCAGGTATGCTCGGACAGCCTTCTTATTTCCCTGCACCAGAAGTTATTGGTGTTAAGTTTACTGGGAGCTTCCCAAATGGAACGACTGCTACAGACTTAGCATTGAAGGTAACCCAAGTACTTCGCGAAAAGAATGTGGTAGGTAAATTTGTCGAATATTTCGGTCCTGGATTAAAAGATATGCCACTTGCAGACCGAGCAACGATATCAAATATGGCGCCAGAGTATGGAGCAACTTGCGGATTCTTCCCTGTAGATGAAGAATCATTAAATTATCTTCGGTTAACTGGTAGAAGTGAAGATCAAATTAATCTAGTAGAGAAGTATTGTAAATTAAACAACCTATGGTATTCTTCTGAAGAAAAAGATCCTGAGTATACAGAGTTAGTAGAGATTAATTTATCAGAACTCGAACCAAATTTATCTGGTCCAAAGCGACCTCAGGACTTAATTGCACTATCTAACATGAAAAAAGAGTTTAATAAAGCAGTTACTGCACCTTCTGGAAACCAAGGCTTCGGTCTTGATAAATCAGAATTTAAGAAAGAAGCAGTAGTTGAGCATCCGAATGGTAATTCTTCGGTTATGAAAACAGGTGCATTAGCAATTGCAGCTATTACTTCATGTACAAACACGTCCAATCCGTATGTAATGCTTGGAGCAGGTTTGCTTGCAAAAAATGCGGTAGAAAAAGGATTATTGGTTCCTGATTATGTGAAAACCTCACTAGCACCAGGTTCAAAGGTAGTTACCCGTTATTTAGAAGATGCAGGATTAATGCCGTATTTAGATAAATTAGGTTTTAACTTAGTTGGGTACGGTTGTACAACTTGTATTGGTAACTCCGGACCTTTACGTGAGGAAATTGAGCAAGCAATTATGGATAACGACCTGACAGTGTCATCTGTTCTATCAGGAAACCGTAACTTTGAAGGAAGGATCCATCCATTGGTGAAAGCAAACTATTTGGCCTCTCCTCCTTTAGTTGTGGCTTACGCACTTGCTGGTACAGTTGATATTGACCTTACGAAGGATGCGTTGGGCACAGATAAAGACGGAAAGCCTGTTCATATGAATGAGATCTGGCCAACAATGGATGAGATTAAAGAACAAGTGGAGAAAGTGGTTCAACCAGAAATTTTCCGTAAAGAATATGAAGATGTATTTAGCTCGAATGAGCGTTGGAATGAAATTGATACAACAGATGAACCATTGTTTGATTGGGACAGTGAATCTACCTATATTCAAAATCCACCGTTCTTTGAAGGACTGGCAAAGAATGCTGATTCTGTAAAGCCATTAGAAAATTTACGTGCAATTGGTAAGTTTGGTGATTCAGTAACAACAGACCATATCTCTCCAGCGGGTGCAATTGCTAAAGATATGCCAGCAGGAAAATTCTTACAAGATAAAGGTGTTTCTCCACGTAACTTTAACTCCTATGGCTCTCGTAGAGGAAATCATGAAGTTATGATGCGTGGTACTTTTGCAAACATCCGAATTCGTAATTTACTTGCACCAGGAACAGAAGGTGGCTATACAACGTATTGGCCAACAGAAGAAATCATGCCTATTTATGATGCAGCGATGAAGTATCAACAAGATGGTACAGGTCTCATCGTTATTGGTGGAAAAGACTATGGTATGGGATCTTCACGTGACTGGGCAGCTAAAGGAACAAATCTTTTAGGTATTAAAACGGTTATCGCTGAAAGCTTTGAACGAATTCACCGTTCCAACTTAGTAATGATGGGTGTACTGCCATTACAATTTGAAAATGGGGAAAGCGCAGATAAGCTAGGTCTAACAGGTAAAGAATCATTTACTGTTGATATTGATGAAAATGTGAAACCACATGATCTTGTTAAAATTACTGCCGTAGATGAAGATGGTCAAACAACGGTATTCAATGCTGTTGCACGTTTTGATAGTGAGGTAGAGGTTGACTACTATCGTCATGGTGGTATTTTACAAATGGTTCTACGTAATAAGTTAGAAGTATAGAAATATATATCTGGAAAAAAGTCTCTGTTGAGTCATACTCACAGAGACTTTTTTGTAGAATGAAAATAGCAGGAAAACATGACTATTTTTCGAAAGTTAATGTAGTGAGCTTTACAAAGCATTGATTTTTCCATACTATTTGAATTAGCATTTATATATCTGAATAGAGGTATTATTAAAAGCAAGGAGTCCTTCATATGTATAAAAAGATATTTGGAGTTGTAGTAATTGTAGTATTGGCTGGTATTGTTCTCTTTAACTATATAGAGCAACAAAATCAAACCGCATCAGACGAATCCAATGCGTATAATGATAGTGGTGATTCAGAAACACAGGGAGGCTCGATTTCTTCGGTGGATGAAGAAAACATGCTAAAAGTAGGTAATACTGCTCCTGATTTTACATTAGAAACATTAAATGGAGAAACACTGCAACTGTCTGAATTACGTGGTAAAAAAGTAATCTTAAACTTTTGGGCAACCTGGTGTCCACCTTGCCGTGAAGAAATGCCTGCTATGGAAAAATTTTATAATGATCATCAAGAAGAAGTAGAGATTGTAGCTGTTAATTTAACAGATTCTGAAAAAAAGGAAGAAGATGTACATACGTATAATGAGAAATATAAATATTCGTATCCAATTCCATTGGATCGGAAGTCCGATGCTCGTAACGCTTACCAAGTAGTAACTGTTCCTACCACTTATTTTATTGATAGTGAAGGCAATATTCAGCAGATTAAGCCTGGCCCAATGGATTATGAATTTATGGAAGATACGGTTAATTCATTTAATTAACACGTATAGATTGTTAAAGAATTGGAAATGCTTCTTTTAAAAAGGAGTGAGTAGCCATTTCTTTAAAGAAAAAACGAACATTTGATGAACTGGTAAAAGAGAATAGACAACAGATTTTAAAAGATAGGTATTTATTAGATCGAATTGAAGATCAGTTGGAACGCAAACGAAAATCGAACCAACAAAAAGAAGCACAATAATTAGTTAACCGTTACCAAAAGGGAGCGGTTATTTTTTTGTGGAAGTTTTTTCTAGGTATAATGAACAGCATACTTGAAAAAATAGGAGCAGATAATTGAAAGGAGTGAAACAAATGGCCGAAGATAAGTACCGAGCAAAGCCGGATGATCGTAGTGATAATGAAGAAAAATTGCAAGACATGGTTCAGAATACAATTCAAAATATAGAAGAAGCACATGAAACCATGCAATTTTCATCAGGTGAAGAGAAAGAAGCAATAGAAGCAAAGAATAAACGGAGAGAACAAGCGATAGAAGGAATGAGAGAAGAAATCAAAGACGAACATCGAGATAATCAATAACTTGATTCCCGAATGCAGCATGCATTCGGGTTTTTTGAGTCTTTCTAAATTACGATCTTCTCCATTTATGTTAAGCTAATTAGGGAGAACGACTACGGGAGGAAATATCGTGCAAAAAGTAAAGACACCAATTGAAGTAAGATATCAAGAAACAGATCAAATGGGAGTAGTCTATCATGCAAATTATTTAGTTTGGTTTGAGATAGGCAGAACAAAACTGATTGAAAGTCTTGGATTTCAATATACAGATATGGAAAAGCATGACATTGTTTCTCCTGTTACCAATGCGAATGTTCAATTTAAAAGACCTATTCGTTATGGCGAAAAAGTTTGTATAGAAACATGGTTGGAAGCTTACAATGGCATTCGAACCACATACGGCTACTGTATACGAAACGAAAAAGATGAAATAGCGGTAAGTGGAACTACTGAGCATGTAATTGTTAAGAAAGATTCATTTCGCCCTTTATCTTTAAGAAAAACTTTTCCAGCTTGGCATCAAGCATATATGAAACAACTCAAAGGAGAATAAATATGGCATTTGGAATCAATCGCCAGGAACTAAGGAATTGGAAAAAACAAGTAGAAGCTGGAGAAATTGCTTTTTTAACGCATTACTGGTTGGATGAGCGATTTCCTGATTGTACAACCGTAACAAAGGTGGGGTGTCAGGATATACATAAATTACAGGCGTGGGGCAGAAATTATCATCTGTCACCACAATGGATTGATCAAAAGGACAATTACCCACATTTCGATTTATTTGGAGAGAAACAGCGTTTTATCTTAAATAAAGAACAACAGTGGGAACAAATAAATCGGTTTCAATTATATTAAAAAGAGCTTGTTTCAAGCTCTTTTTAATATATAGGCTTATTTAGTTTGAATGTATTTCATTTCTGGTTCGTATTGCTTATGATTAAGATTAATTTTAAGGTCTTTATCATCGAAATACCAAGCATCTTTTCCTTCTATAAAGAATGTAATCCCTTCTACTTCCGTAGAAGTATGCATATCAACGGGCTGTTCCTTGCTTACCCCTAATGAAAACCCAGGCACATTTCCTCCAATACCGCCATATCTCACGAAAAAGCGCATATGAGATTCATCTTCCTCGATATCAAATTCTTTTTTATACCATTTTGCAGCTTCTTTGCTAATTTGTATGTTCATGAAAAACAGCTCCTTTATGACTGGAAGTACCTTATTTCTTTTTTTCTTCTGGTACGTAGTCTACACCACCGCGATGAAAAGGATGGCATTTACTGATTCGTATTATTGTCAAGTAACTTCCTTTAAAAAAACCAAATCGCCGATAAGCTTCTAAACCATACTCAGAGCAAGTCGGATAAAATCGGCAAGTAGGAGGCTTAAAAGGACTAATCGCCGAACGATAAAATTTTATTAAGCCAATGAAAATATACTTCATATTTACCCTTCTTTTTATCATTCATTATCTTTATCGTAGGTAACAGAAGCCACTGCATCATGCATATGAATCGATTCTTCATTTTGACAAGTTACTTTGAACTGTCTAATTTCTGAGACCTCATATAGATCAGCAGCAACTAATCGTACCATATCTTCCACAAACCGGGGGTTTTCATAAGCTTGTTCTGTTACCATTTTTTCATCGGTACGTTTCAGAATAGGGTGCAGCCTTGCACTTGCGTTACTCTCAGCAGCTTCTAGTAAGATTTTTTTCCAGTCGGATGTTGTTTCATCAAAATCTTCAATAATCTTCACATCCATCGTTACATTGCCTCGCTGATTATGTGCACTGTATTCACTTATTTCTTTAGAACAAGGACAAAGTGTTGTAATAGAAACAGATAAAGATAAACGAATATCATAACCTTGTTGCTTGTCGTAGTTTACGCTAATCGAAACATCGGCATGGTTTAGTCCCGCAAGTTGTGTGTCTGGAGCATTGCGCTCATAAAACCAAGTATAATCGACTCTTAAAGACGCATCTTGCTGGTCCAAACGTTCAGCTAACTCTTTTGTAAAGGTTTTTAATGTCGTTAGATCAGTGGAAAACCCTTGTCGATGATACTTAGCTAATTGTTCATTAAATCGACTCATATTGGTTCCTTTATTGGAATGGCTTAAGCTAGAACTAAAAGTAAACTCACCGATACTTGTTTGAACAGTTGGTGCTATTGAACTATATATCGTAATTGGATGTTTAACTTTCGTAATTCCGACGGCATCCAAATCAAACAAAAAGTCTTTTTTTGTATTCTGTAAATCTGCCATATGAACTTTATCAACAGGTTTTGATCTTGGGACCGGCATTACAGAACCAAATAATTTATGACGTTGTGCTTTGCTAGGTAATTTTTTCTGTGGGAATGTTTTTGTGTTTTCCATAACATCGTCCCCTTTCTCTTCAATAATAAAAGTATACTTTACCGCATTTTAAGATTCAATTTTCTGGCTTGGTGCTCCTACATCCATGTGATTTTTGGTTCTGTTTTGTTTTTAATTCGCTTTAAGTTATCCCAATGCCGATAAATGACAAAAATAGTTAGTACCGTAATAACAATAAAAAGTCCGATATTATGAAAGAAAATCGAAGCAATAATTGAAACGACTCCAGTAATGATGGATGAAAGTGAAACATATTTTGACAAATACAGACTAATAATAAAAGTTAAGATCATAATTAAAAACAATAATGGGTTAATACCAAGTATAATCCCGCCGGAAGTGGCAACGGCTTTACCGCCTTTGAATTTAGCAAAAATAGGATACGTATGGCCTAATACAGCAAATAGCCCGATGACAAGCCGATAAACATCCGCATCCATGAAGAGAGGGATTAGAGTTGCTACTGTACCTTTTAATATATCGGCTAAAGTCACAATTATTCCAGCCTTGATTCCAAGTACACGAAAGGTATTGGTTGCTCCTAAATTCCCACTTCCATGCAACCGAATGTCTTTATTATAACCAACTTTTCCAACTATAAGTGCAGAAGGAATGGATCCTAATAAGTAAGCAATAATAGCAAAAATAATATATTCCATATGCATTCCTACTTTCCCAATTATGATAATTTATCAACGATATGTGAATCAATCTCTGTTTAAAACTATAAAAAATAGGCTTTTCTTATTTTAGCATGAAGTCAAGGTTTTAAGAACCATAATTTCAAATATGTTTGGAATCGTTTCATTGTGGGAAATCACTATAATGCTCTATGATAGTGTTAAAAGGAGAGGCTAAGGAGGAAGTTATGATTGAATTTAATCATGTGAAGAAAAAATATCCAGATGGAACCGAAGCGATTAAAGACATTTCTTTTCGGGTAGATAAAGGAGAAATGGTAACCCTGATTGGACCAAGTGGTTGTGGGAAAACAACGACGATGAAAATGGTAAATCGATTAATTGAACCAACATCGGGGGAGATATCCATAAACGATCAGAGGATTAATGGTTTTAATATTCATGAACTTCGCTGGAATATTGGTTATGTACTTCAAGAAATTGCACTTTTTCCACATATGACAATTGAAGAGAACATTGCAGTTGTTCCTGAGATGAAAAAATGGAAACAAAAGGATATACAAAAACGCACGAGTGAATTATTGGATATGGTAGGACTTGAACCAAGTACATTTAAAAAACGGATGCCTAGAGAATTATCAGGTGGTCAACAACAACGAATCGGTGTAATTAGAGCATTGGCAGCTGACCCAGATATTATTTTGATGGACGAGCCCTTTAGTGCATTAGATCCTATCAGCAGAGAGCAATTACAGCAGGATATTCAATCATTACAGAAAGAGATTAAAAAGACAATTCTGTTTGTTACACATGATATTGATGAGGCAATGGCTTTAGGGGATAGGGTATGCTTAATGAAGGGTGGAGAAATTGTCCAATTTGATAAACCACAAGATTTAATTCTTCAACCTCAAACTCAATTTGTTCAAACATTTATAGGAGAACGAAAATCGCCATGGCAAACAGCGGTAGATGTGATAGCCGATCAGACACAGCAATTTGTGATATCGAAATCTGTATTTGAAAAAGGCGAATGCAATGAAATGACTACTTATATCGTACGTGATGAAAATAACATGTATGAGGGAATTGTACAAAATGGATCTTTCATAGAAGGTGTTACGTTAGAAAATAATCTCCCTCTTTATAAAGCAGTCGAAATAATTGAAGCTTCAGAGCAAACAATCTACCCAGTGATCAAATCAAGTAAGCTCGTGGGTGTGATTCGCTATCGAGACATTGTTGCGTACTTAAAGAGTAAGACCACTATGGAAAATGGGGTGGTCCAATCATGAGTGATTTTATTACGGTATTCCAAAATCGACAAGGTATGTTGTTGGAGACCATTTGGGAACATTTACAGATATCGTTGATTTCTTTAATTATTGCGATTATCATTGCTGTACCGTTGGGGCTCATGTTAACAAGGTATCCAAAAATAGCGGAACCCATGATAGGCGTATCTGCTGTTTTACAAACGATACCAAGTCTTGCTGTGTTGGCCTTCCTTATACCCTTTTTTGGGATTGGTACATTACCAGCAATTATAGCTTTAACAGCTTATGGACTATTACCTATTCTACGAAATAGCTATACTGGAATTAAAGAAGTCGATCCAGCACTAAAAGAGGCTGCTACTGGAATGGGAATGAACTCACTCAAGCGGTTAACAAAAGTAGAGTTACCAATAGCAATGCCTGTTATCATGGCTGGGATACGTACATCAATGGTTCTAATTGTAGGCACCACCACTTTGGCTGCATTAATTGGTGCTGGGGGACTAGGCGAACTTATCTTACTTGGACTGGATCGAGGGGCAGATGTTAATTTAATACTTCTAGGTGCTATTCCAGCGGCATTATTAGCAATTATTCTTGATTTTATTCTAAGAGGTTTCGAACGTATATCTAGAAGAGCAGGATTTAAATCATTTATTTCCATGCTTATTATCGCTGTTTTAATTGTTGTTTCCCCATTAATTTTTAATAATTCAAAGCAAGCGGATCTAGTTATTGGGGGTAAATTAGGTGCCGAGCCAGCAATATTAATCAATATGTATAAATTATTAATTGAAGAAGAAACCGATTTAAATGTGAAATTAGAACCAGGTCTAGGGAAAACTGCTTTTGTATTTGATGCACTTCAGCAAGGAAGCATCGATATCTTTCCAGAGTTCACAGGCACTGCAATCGTAACGCATTTAGAAGAACAAGCAGAAAGTAATGAAGCGAGTGAAGTGTATACACAGGCAAAAAAAGGAATGGATGATCAATATGATATGGCGTACTTAAAGCCAATGGCTTTTAACAATACCTATGCGGTTGCAACTACGAAAGACTTAGCAGATCAGTATCAATTAAAAACCATTGGTGATTTAAAACAAATCGAAGACCAAATAACAGCTGGATTTACATTAGAATTTAAAGACAGATATGATGGTTATGTAGGAATGCAAGATGTATATCAATTAGATATTGCAAATGTACGGACAATGGACCCTGGGTTAAGACAAGATGCGCTAACAACAGGAGATGTTGACATCATTGATGCTTATGCGACTGATAGTTATATGGTAGAATTAGACTTAGTTTCCTTGGACGACCCTGAAAATCTATTTCCGCCTTATCAGGGGGCACCGCTTATGCGTAATGAAACACTTGAGAAGTACCCTGAATTAGAAGAAATCTTAAATCAACTTGCTGGAAAAATTACCGATAATGAAATGAGACAGATGAATTACCAAGTAGACTACGAAGATCAAACACCACATGAAGTAGCAAAACAATACCTTCAGGAACAAGGTTTACTTGATAAAGAATAAAGGGGTGTGTATAATGGTTTGGGAAAATCCATCAAATGAAACTTTAAAGGATATACTAACGAATGCCAGGACAATTGCTGTCGTTGGTTTATCTAATAATCCGGGTCGGACTTCTTATCAAATAGCTAAAATAATGCAGCAGCAGGGATACCGGATTATTCCAGTAAATCCGACTGTAGAGGAAGTATTAGGAGAAACATCATATGCTTCCTTAACAGAGGTGCCAGATAAGATTGATATTATAAACGTTTTCCGAAGACCGGAATTCTTACCGGAGATTGCAAACGAAGCTGCACAAACCAATTGTAAAGTCTTTTGGGCACAACAAGGAATTATTAATCAAGAAGCGTTTGATTTTTTGAAACAGCGAGATTTTACAGTAGTTATGGATCTCTGCATTAAAGTAGTCCATGCAGTACTAGTAAAATAATGATCTGTACACAAGGATGGCAACTGATTGTCATCCTTTTCGCATTACCATGCGGAATATCAATGAAAGTTAATCTTAAGTGTAGTATACTTAGGTACATGTTTATGGTTAATGTTGACAAATAGCGTTGAAAAAGTAATAAAATAGGATAGTAACGCCTTTGATGAAACTTTACACAAACAAACATTCGTTCTATTATAGAGTATACAAGAGAGCGTAGAAGGGAGCAGGTATGGAGTGACGCAACAACCCATTCAATATAGCGATGACTCGATACAAGTACTTGAAGGTCTGGAAGCTGTCAGAAAAAGACCTGGTATGTATATAGGAAGTACAGATCTTAGAGGGCTTCATCATCTCGTTTTTGAAATCGTTGATAATGCTGTAGATGAGGCCTTAGCTGGTTATGGAGAGGTTATAAAAGTTACCATACATAAGGATAATAGTATTTCTGTTGCGGATAATGGACGAGGTATACCTACTGGTATGCATCGGACAGGAAAACCTACACCAGAGGTGATTTTCACTGTGCTGCATGCTGGTGGGAAATTTGGTCAAGGTGGCTATAAGACAAGTGGTGGATTACATGGGGTTGGGGCTTCTGTAGTTAACGCTCTTTCAGAGTGGCTGGAAGTTACCATTCATCGAGATGGCCACACGTATTTTCAGCGATTTGAGAATGGTGGTAAGCCAGTAGGTTCTTTAGAAAAACAAGGGGCTACGAAAAAGAAAGGTTCGATTATACACTTTAAACCAGATCCAGCTATTTTTAATTCCATTATATATGATTTTGAAACATTATCCGAACGGTTAAGAGAAGCCGCTTTTCTTTTAAAAGGTTTAAAAATACAGTTAACTGACTTAAGAAAAAATCAAACGGAAGAATATCAATTTCCTGATGGCTTAAAAGCATTTGTTCATTACTTAAATGAAGAGAAAGATACGCTGCACCAGGTTGTATCGTTTGAAGGAGAGCAACAAGGTATCGAAGTTGATTTTGCTTTCCAATTTAACGACGGATTTGCAGAAAATATGTTGTCATTTGTTAACCATGTACGAACAAAAGATGGAGGAACCCATGAATCTGGAGCACGCACAGCGATTACGAGAACGTTTAATGATTACGCGAAACGTGCTGGATTAGTAAAAGAAAAAGATAAGAATTTGGAAGGAACGGATATAAGGGAAGGCTTTACTTCGATTGTCTCTGTACGTGTACCTGAAGAAAAGTTGCAATTTGAAGGGCAAACCAAAGGGAAATTAGGATCACCTGAAGCGAGGTCCGCTGTTGATGCCATTGTTTCCGAAAAACTATCGTACTTTCTTGAAGAAAACCCGGATATATCCGGTCAATTAATTAAAAAAGCGATAAAAGCGAAAGAAGCAAGAGAAGCAGCTCGAAAAGCAAGAGAAGATGCTCGAACAGGGAAGAAAAAGAGACGAAAAGATACATTGTTAAGCGGGAAGCTTACTCCAGCTCAATCTAAAAACCCAAAACGAAATGAATTGTATCTAGTAGAAGGGGATTCAGCTGGCGGCTCTGCGAAACAGGGTAGAGATCGAAAGTTTCAAGCCGTTCTACCATTACGAGGAAAAGTAATAAATACAGAAAAAGCGAAACTGCAGGATGTATTCAAAAATGAAGAGATTTCTACGATTATCCATACCATCGGTGCTGGAGTCGGAGGAGATTTTGATTTAGAAGATGTACAATATGACAAAATTATTATCATGACTGACGCTGACACAGATGGTGCCCATATTCAAGTCTTGCTGCTAACATTCTTCTATCGTTATATGCGAACATTGGTTGAAGCAGGTAAGATTTATATTGCTCTTCCACCTCTATATAAAATCTCCAAAGGAAAAGGGAAGAAAGAAAAGGTCGTTTATGCTTGGGATGAAGAGGAAATGAAGCAAGCGATCCAAACGTTTAAAAATGGATATACTATCCAACGCTATAAAGGACTCGGTGAGATGAATGCGGATCAATTATGGGAGACTACTATGAATCCTGAATCGAGGACACTTATCCGCGTTACGATTGACGATTTAGCTCGAGCAGAACGAAGAGTTACCACGTTAATGGGAGATAAAGTAGAACCGCGAAGAAAATGGATTGAAGGCAATGTTGAATTTGGTTTAGACGACGAAAGTAATATATTAGAAAATGAGAGAATCCATACAGAAGAGCAACAATAAAATATCAATTTTTAGGGGGGGTTGGATTGTCACAACCAGAAGCTTATTTAGACCTTCCATTAGAAGAAGTCATTGGCGATCGTTTTGGAAGGTATAGTAAATATATTATTCAGGATAGAGCATTACCAGATGCGAGAGATGGGTTGAAACCTGTCCAGCGTAGAATCCTTTACGCTATGCATGAAGAAAAAAATACACATGATAAAAATTTTCGAAAATCGGCTAAAACAGTAGGTACCGTAATTGGTAATTATCATCCACACGGTGATTCGTCTGTTTATGATGCAATGGTTCGTTTAAGTCAGGATTGGAAAGTTCGTAATGTTTTAGTAGAAATGCATGGGAACAATGGAAGTATTGATGGAGACCCTCCTGCTGCCATGCGTTACACGGAAGCAAGGCTGTCAAGTATTTCATCTGAATTATTACGGGATATTGAAAAAGATACAGTGGATTTTATTCCGAACTTTGATGATACGATTCAAGAGCCAGTTGTACTCCCAGCTAAATTCCCTAATTTACTTGTGAATGGTTCAACTGGAATTTCATCTGGTTATGCCACAGACATTCCGCCACATAATTTACAAGAAGTTTTGGATGCAGTCATTCTTAAGATTGATAAGCCTTCTGTAACAACAGAAGAGCTAATGAATGTTATCAAAGGACCAGATTTTCCTACGGGCGGAATCATTCAAGGTGTTGAAGGAATTAAAAAGGCATACGAAACAGGCCGTGGCAAAATAATTGTACGAGGAAAGACTAAGATAGAAGAAATACGAGGCAATCGTCAACAAATTGTAATTGACGAAATCCCATATGAAGTAAATAAAGCAAATATGGTTAAGAAAATGGACGAGCTTCGTATTGATAGGAAGGTAGAAGGCATTGCAGAAGTACGTGATGAAACAGATCGTACTGGCCTGCGCGTTGTCATCGAACTTAAAAAGGATGTAAATAGTGAAGGTGTTTTAAACTATTTATTTAAAAATACAGATTTACAAATCACCTATCATTTTAATATGGTTGCTATACAAGATAAAACACCAAAATTGCTCTCTTTAAATCAAATACTAGATGCATATATAGCACATCAAAAAGAAGTAGTTACTCGTCAAACCAAATATGACTTAACAAAGGCGAGAGATCGTGCGCATATTGTTGAAGGGTTAATGAAGGCAATCTCTATCTTGGATGAAGTCATTTCTACGATACGTTCCTCAAAGGATAAGCAAGATGCAAAGCAGCAATTAATTACTAACTTTACATTCTCTGAGGCTCAAGCAGAAGCAATTGTTATGTTACAGTTATATCGTTTAACAAATACGGATATTACATCTCTACAGGAAGAAGCAGAGACACTCCGAAAACGAATTCGAGAGTTAGAGAACATTTTACAAAATGAGAAAATACTACTACAAACAATCAAGAAAGATCTAAGAAAAATAAGAAAAACGTTTGCCACATCTCGTTTAACCGAGATTGAAGATGAAATTGAAGAATTGAAGATTGATATCGAGGTTATGGTGGCAAGTGAGGACGTATTACTTTCTGTAACAAGAGATGGTTATATAAAAAGAACGAGTTTACGATCCTATAGTGCTTCGAATGGCGAAGATTTTGCAATGAAAGAAGACGATCATTTAGTTCGTTTAATTGAGCTAAATACGACAGATAAAATTCTGTTATTTACCAATAAAGGGAAGTATATTTATTTACCGGTGCATGAATTGCCAGATATTCGTTGGAAAGATATAGGGCAGCATATTTCCAATATTGTATCCATTGAAAAAAATGAACGGATTATTGAGTGTATTCCCGTTCGAGATTTTAAAGAAGAAAACTATTTACTTTTCTTTACGAAAAATGGAATGGTAAAAAGAAGTCAGCTAAAGCTTTATGATGCCCAACGATACTCGAAGGCATTAATTGCATTAAACTTAAAGGGTGATGACGAAGTCGTCAATGTACATCGTACTTCAGGCTATTCAGATGTGTTTATTGCCTCGGATAAAGGATATGGCTTGTGGTATCACGAAGGGGATATATCATTAGTCGGCCAACGGGCTGCTGGTGTAAAAGCAATTCAATTAAAGCAAGGTGAGCACGTTGTAAATGGACAAGTATTTGATGATTTATCGGAGCCTTCTCTTGTAGTGCTTACACAGCGGGGTGCATGTAAACGAATGAAACTGCAGGAGTTTGAGAAATCAACTCGTGCAAAACGAGGCGTTGTTATGCTTCGTGAACTCAAAACAAAAGCCCATCGGATTCGAGGATTTTTCTTAGCAAATGAACACGATACGATTAACTTTCAAACGAAAAATGGTGAAATACATCATGTTTATCCATTAGAGCTATCGAATAGTGATCGATACAGTAATGGTTCGTTTATTGTTGATACAGATACACAAGGTGAAGTAATTCAGGTATGGAAGCATGCGCAGTACCAAAAACCTTTTGAAGAAAAAGAAGAATAAAAGTTAGCTTCTGTTAACTGCCTGTAGAGAACGGATAGTTGGTTTCTCTACAGGTTTTTTTGTATGATTGTGTGAATACCATTCTGACATCCTTTATAACTAGTAATAACACTTTAAATTTTCAGGTAACTATGGTATGTTAAAAAAGAAATACAGGGGGAGGGATTGAAACGGAATTACGAGATAAAATTATACAAACGTCCTTATTACTTTTTGAAAAATACGGTTATCATGGAGTAACAGTAAACCAAATTGTAGAAGATGTAGGTACATCAAAAGGGGGATTTTATCACCACTTCTCGTCAAAAGATGAATTACTTTACCTTATTCATGATACATTCATTACCTATGTTTTGGATAAGGCAATGCAAGCAAATAATATGTATCAATCGCCAACTAACAAATTACAAGCTATCATTAAGGATTTTGTAAAGGTATTTGATATTTACAAACCACAAATCTCAGTCTTTTATCAAGAGAACATCTATTTAAAGCAAACATATGAATCGTTAATAAAAGAGAAACGCGACCGCTTTAAACAGCTTATCTTTCAAACCATTCAGGAGGGAAAGGCCAATGGGGAATTTCGCCAGGATTTACCTGTTGAAATAACTGGTATGGCAATATTAGGAATGGTGAATTGGACATATAAATGGTATCAACAAACTGGCAAATACTCCATTGAAGAAATTAGCGACATTTTCGTCGACTTGATTCTACATGCGATTCTCCAACAAGACATTAATAGCCATGCGTATGAATCAATATTAGTTGATAAAGGGTAATTTAGTTGAGTTACAGACCAACCAGTCGGTCTATATCGTTAAGGAGGAGTGACATGGATTTTGAACTAACGAAAGAACAAGCAATGATTAAAAAGATGGTAAGAGACTTTGCTGAAGAAGTTATCCTTCCAAGAGCTATAGAAATTGATAAGGAAGCACAATTTCCCCTCAATATCTTCAAACAGATGGGCGAGCTTGGTTTATTAGGAATTCCTTTTCCTGAAACATATGGAGGCTCAGGTGGAGATACACTCTCGTATGCGCTAGCGGTAGAAGAAATTGGGAGAGTTTGTGGAAGTACCGGACTAAGCTATGCAGCTGCTGTTTCACTAGGTGCTAGCCCTATTTATTATTTTGGAACGGAAGCACAAAAACAGGCGTTTTTACTGCCATTAGCAAAAGGGGAAGCATTAGGATCTTTTGGTCTAACTGAACCAAATGCTGGTTCAGATGCAGGTGGTACAAAAACAACCGCTACTTTAGATGGAGATCATTATATTATTACTGGTGAGAAATGCTTTATTACAAATGCAAGTTTTGCTAAAACATTAATTGTAACCGCTGTCACAGGTAAGAATGATCGAGGAAGAAATATTATCTCTGCCATTATAGTCCCTGCAGACACAGAAGGGGTTACCATTACAAGTAACTATGACAAAATGGGAGTTCGAGGTTCTGATACAGCGGAAATCGTGCTTGATCGGGTTCGTGTACCAAAAGAAAATTTACTTGGCGACCCAGAAAAAGGGTTTAAACAATTTCTTCATACATTGGATGGAGGGCGAATCTCAATTGGTGCATTAGGATTAGGGATCGCCCAAGCATCACTTGAAAAGGCATTGGCTTATGCGAAAGAAAGAAAGCAGTTCGGGAAACCAATATCTGACTTTCAGTCGATCCAATTTAAGCTAGCAGATATGTCGATGGAGGTTGAGCTAGCTAGGAATATGGTACATAAAGCTGCTTGGCTGAAGGATAATAATAAGCCGTTTAGTAAGGAAGCAGCTTATGCGAAACTTTATGCAACTGAAACGGCATTTCGTGCTGCTAACCAAGCAATACAGATTCATGGTGGATATGGTTATATGCGAGAATATGAAGTGGAACGTTATTTACGTGATGCCAAACTATTAGAAATCGGAGAAGGAACGTCAGAAATTCAACGATTAGTGATTGCAAGACAATTGGGTTGTTAATTGAAATAAAGGAGGAATAACGTTCATGGCTTTATTAAATTTAACTGTTGGCGAGTTATTAGAAAGACAAGTAGATTTATATCCTGATCATGAAGCAGTTATCTATCCAGAATTACAATTACGTAAGTCATATCATGCATTCAATGAAATGGTAAATGAGGCAGCTAAAGGATTTATGTCTCTAGGAATTGAAAAAGGAGAAAATGTGGCAATTTGGGCTGATAATCAACCTGAATGGTTAACTACCCAATTCGCAACTGGAAAAATGGGGGCAGTCCTCGTAACTGTAAACACCAGTTATCAGGCAAGTGAACTTCACTATTTATTAGAACAATCGGAAGCAACAACACTGATATTAGCCGAAAGCTTTAAAGGTACATCTTATGTAGACATTTTAAAGAAAATCTGTCCAGAACTCGAAACTGCTGAAAAAGGACAGCTTATTTCTGCAAATTTACCATACTTAAAGAATATTATTATATTAAGTGATACAAACGAGCCGTTTGCATATAGCTGGGATGAAGTCATTGAGCTTGGTAAATATGTGAGTGACGAACAGTTAAGTAAACGCAAACAATTACTGAATGTTCATGACGTTATCAATATGCAGTATACATCTGGTACAACAGGTTTTCCAAAAGGAGTTATGTTAACACATTATAATATTGTAAACAATGGCAACCAAATCGCAGACTGTATGAAATTATCCAATCATGATCGACTTTGTATCCCAGTACCATTTTTTCATTGTTTTGGTTGTGTACTTGGTGTCTTAGCAGCTGTATCAAAAGGAACAACGATGGTATTATTAGAACAATTTCAGCCGGAGAAGGTACTAGAAGCAGTAGCTGCTGAACAATGTACAGCGCTTCATGGAGTGCCAACGATGTTTATATCAGAATTGAATCATCCAAATTTTGACCAATATAATCTATCCAACTTACGAACGGGAATAATGGCGGGTTCAGCTTGTCCAATGGAAGTTATGAAAAATGTAATGGAGAAGATGGGGGCACACGAGATAACCATTGCGTATGGACAAACTGAATCATCTCCTGTAATTACTCAAACCAAAACCGACGATCCAATTGAATTACGGGTAAGTACAGTAGGGAAAGCACATCCAAATGTTGAAGTAAAGGTGGTTGTTCCAGGTACGAATGAAGAACAAGAGGTTGGGTTACCGGGAGAATTACTGACAAGAGGATATCATGTAATGAAAGGTTATTATAATAATAAACAAGCCACCAATGAAGTAATAGATAAAGAAGGCTGGCTTCATACTGGAGATATAGCTGTTCAACATGCAAATGGTTACTTAAAAATTACTGGGAGAATAAAAGATATGATTATTCGCGGTGGTGAGAATATTTATCCACGAGAGGTTGAAGAATTTTTATATCAACATCCAGATGTATTAGATGTTCAGGTTGTTGGTATTCCTGACCAAAAATACGGTGAAGAAGTCATGGCCTGGATTGTGAAGCGAAACGATAACATGATCACCGCAGATGAAATAAAAGCATTTTGTGAAGGAAATATCTCAAAGCATAAAATACCGAAGTATATTGAATTTGTTTCGGAGTATCCGATGACAGCGAGTGGTAAAATTCAAAAGTATAAATTGAAAGAAATGGCTATAGAGCAATTTCAGAAGTAGGAGGGATTTGAAAATGATTGAAAAGATACTAATTGCTAATCGTGGTGAAATAGCGTCTCGAATCATTCGCACATGCAAACGACTTAACATACGAACAGTAAGTGTGTATTCGGAGGCTGATGTAAACTCTCCTCATGTGGATATGGCTGATGAAAGCTACTTGATTGGTCCTCCACGAGTAAATGAAAGTTATTTAAATGTAGAAAAAATTATAACGGTTGCAAAGGAAGTAAAGGCAGATGCTATCCATCCCGGGTATGGCTTCTTGAGTGAGAGCGGAACGTTTGCTGAACAATGCGAGCAAGCTGGGATATTATTTATTGGTCCTAATAGTAAAGTTATTAGACAAATGGGCAGTAAAATTGCGGCAAGGACTGCGATGGAGCAGGCAGGAGTTCCGATTGTACCAGGAACGAAAGAAGCAGTAAATTCAATTGAAGAAGCTAAAAACATTGCCCGGGAGATCGGGTATCCAATTATGTTAAAAGCATCTGCGGGCGGAGGCGGCATAGGAATGCAAGTGGTTCATTCAGAAAACGAGCTGCAGACCGCTTTTGAACATAATTCAAAACGTGCTTTAACTTTTTTTGGTGATGGTTCCATGTTTATCGAACGTAAGATTGAAAATGCGAGACATATAGAAATACAGATTTTAGCAGATCATTTCGGAAACGCAGTTCACCTATTTGAACGAGAATGTTCAATTCAACGGAGGAATCAAAAGGTCATTGAAGAAGCGCCATCCCCTTTTATTTCGGAGCATACAAGAAATCTAATGGGAGAAACCGCAGTAAAGGCTGTAAAAGCCATAGAATACACCAATGCCGGAACGATTGAATTCCTAGTAGATGAAGAAGAGAATTTTTACTTTCTAGAAATGAATACTCGTATCCAAGTGGAACACCCTGTTACTGAAGAAATTACGGGATTAGATATTGTCGAGCAACAAATTCAAGTCGCAAATGGGGAAACATTATCTATCTATCAACAAGATTTGTCAATGAATGGGCATGCATTAGAAGCACGTATTTATGCGGAAGACCCGAATACATTCTTCCCTTCTCCTGGACATATTACCAATTTCGAATATCCGGAGGGTCCCTATATACGAAATGAGGTTGCTGTAAAAAATAGCTACGATGTTACCCCTTTTTATGATCCGATGATAGGAAAATTAATTGTCTATGGCAGAACCAGAGAAGAAGCTATAAAACGATTAAAAGAAGCGCTTATGAACTACAGAATTGATGGAATTAAAACAAATCTGCCGATGTTAAAAGTAATTGCTGATCATGAACAGTTTAAACGAGGGAATACGGCTACTAATTTTGTAGATAAATATTATTTAACGGAAGTAGAAAATACTAAATAGGAGGAAATCGAGGATGGAAATAAAAGCAACAATGGCTGGAAGTGTATGGAAAATTGCAGTAGCTCAAGGAGAATCTGTTGGAGAAGGTCAGGATGTTGTCATACTAGAGTCGATGAAAATGGAAATTCCTATCCCTGCAGACTCACCTGGTACAGTTAAGGAACTGAAAGTTGCTGAAGGGGATTTCGTCAACGAAGGGGATGTCATCGCAGTTATTGAATAAATCGACTATCTAATAATTAGGGGGAGGTTTTGAATGAATTCTCTTGTAAAATTGGAATATATTGATTCAATTGCCATTGTCACATTAAATCGGCCGGAAGCCGCTAATGCAATGTCTAAATCTCTGTTAGAACAACTCTATTCAGTTATTCAACTAATTGAACAGAATCCATCAGTAATTTGTACCATAATTACTGGCACTGGTGATAAAGCTTTTTGTGCCGGAGCTGATCTAAAAGAAAGAGCAGGGATGTCTGACCAAGAGGTGGTTGCAGCAGTTACATCCATAGGAGAAACAGTAACTGCGGTTGAGAATATGTCGATGCCAGTCATCGCCTCTCTAAACGGGGTTGCTTTCGGTGGCGGTTTAGAATTGGCATTAGCTTGTGATATCCGTATAGCTGCCAACCATGTAAAAATGGGATTAACGGAGACTTCTTTAGCAATTATTCCAGGAGCCGGCGGCACACAACGATTACCAAGGCTTATCGGTACTGGGCAAGCAAAGCGCCTCATCTATAGTGCAAAACGGGTTACAGCTGATGAAGCTTTATCCATTGGACTAATAGAAGAGTTATGTGCATCAGAACGGTTAGACGAGACAGCTCTACAGCTTGCAAAAGCGATAGCTAACAATGGTCCAGTTGCATTAAAACAAGCAAAAACAGCAATTAATCAAGGAATGGAGACTGATTTAAGGACAGGGCTAGTATTGGAACAACTAGCTTATCAGCAAACCATTTCTACTAAAGATAGAACAGAAGGATTACTTGCATTCCGTGAAAAACGAATGCCTAACTATGAGGGAATTTAGAATCAGGAGGCTTGGGCAACATGTCTTATTTGGAAGAATTTCAAGATAGAGTGAGCAAAATCAGCCAAGGTGGGCAAGCAAAATACCATCAAAAAAATGAAGAAAAAGGTAAATTATTTGTTCGTGAGAGACTTCGCCGGTTATTTGATGAAAGCATGAATATAGAAGATGCGTTCTTTGCAAATTGTATGGACGAATCATTACCATCTGATGGCGTAGTTACAGGCATTGGCAAGATTAATGGCCAATCTGTCTGTGTAATGGCGAATGATTCCACGGTTAAGGCAGGATCTTGGGGAAAAAGAACAGTAGAAAAGATTTTACGCATCCAAGAAACTGCCGAGAAATTGGAAATACCAATGATTTATTTAGTTGACTCAGCTGGTGCACGAATAACAGATCAAGTAGAAATGTTTCCAGGAAGAAGAGGTGCTGGTCGAATTTTTCACAATCAAATCAAGCTTTCTGGTCGTGTACCACAGATTTGTTTATTGTTCGGCCCATCCGCTGCTGGAGGTGCGTACATACCGGCATTTTGTGATATTGTTATTATGGTTGAAGGAAATGCATCGATGTACTTGGGCTCCCCCCGTATGGCAGAAAAGGTAATTGGTGAAAAAGTATCGTTGGAAGAAATGGGTGGAGCAATGATGCATTGTTCTGTGTCTGGCGTTGGCGATGTACTAGTTAAAACAGAACAAGAGGCCATTGCATATACACAAAAATACTTAGACTATTTTCCAAAAAATTTCCGAGAAAAACCTACAGTTAAAGATAAAAAAGGGGTTAAACAAATAGAGAAAAATTTGGCGGATTTAATCCCTACTAATCAAAATGTGCCATTTAATATGTATGATCTCATTGATCAACTTATTGATGAAGGAAGTTTTTGTGAAATTAAGAAAAAGTTTGCTCCTGAATTAATTACTGGACTTGCTCGAATGGATGGTCGAGCTGTTGGGATTATTGCTAATCAACCACGTATGAAAGGGGGCGTTCTTTTTCCAGATTCTGCTGATAAATCAGCAAAATTTGTGCAACTATGTGATGCATTTAATATCCCGCTTCTGTTTTTAGTTGATGTACCTGGATTCATGATTGGTACAAAGGTGGAGCGTGCTGGTATCATTCGGCATGGAGCCAAAATGCTTGCAACAATGAGCGAGGCAACCGTTCCAAAAATTTCTGTTATTGTCCGTAAGGCCTATGGAGCAGGGTTATATGCAATGGCCGGACCAGGATTTGAGCCGGACTGCTGCTTAGCTTTACCAACTGCTCAAATTGCTGTTATGGGTCCAGAAGCGGCAGTAAATGCTGTATATGCCAATAAAATACAGGAATTACCGGAAGCAGATCGTGCAGCATTTATTAAAGAAAAACAAGAGGAATATAAAGAAAACATTGATATTTATCGATTAGCATCTGAAATGGTAATTGACGGAGTCATTAAACCGGAGCAATTACGAGATGAGTTAATTCAACGATATTCCCTTTATGATTCAAAAAGCGTTACATTCACAGAACGTAAACATGGGGTATATCCCGTATAATAAGAAGGTAGCACTTGATGGTGCTACCTTTTTATACTTTGTATCAAAAGTAACTAAATCAACATACATTATGTTATCATCAACTATTTTGATTAACCATAAAAATATTATGTAAACTAATGATAACTTTTAATTCTATCTATATAAATGGTATTCTAGAAGTAGAATCACGAAGGAACGGGGGAGCAAAATGGTGGATAATCGAAGTTTCAGGAAAGTGATGGGACAATTTGCAACTGGTATTACTGTTGTATCGGCAAATTACCATCGTGAAATAATCGGCATGACAGTAAATGCATTTATGTCTGTATCATTAGACCCTAAGTTAATTGCTATTTCCATTGATGAGAATGCACGTATGTATAAGAAACTGCAAGAAACAAAGGCATTCGGCATCAGTATCCTAGCAGAAGAACAGGCAGAGCTATCAAAGGTGTTTGCCAGACAGCTGGATCAAGGAAACCGAGTTATCCCATTTGTGCAACAAGCAGATGTTCCAGTCATCAACGGTTCGTTAGCTACCCTATCTTGTGAAGTAAACGAAAAAGTTGTAGCAGGAGATCATATGATATTTATTGCGGAAGTGACTGCAATAAACCAAAATGAAGGGAACCCATCTATATTTTACGGAGGAAACTATCGCAAGCTAAGTGAAATACTTAAATAAACATAACTACTTGCTAAATGCGATAGCGGTAGTTATTTTTTGACTTGTATATTTTTCCTCTGAAAGTCAATAACAGTAATATATGCAAGCGATAATGGAGGGATTTACATGAAGATTAGCGATTTTATGATAGAGGATGTCATATATGTGACACCTGCAACAACGATAAAGGAACTTTTAACCGTTCTTTCAACAAATAAGATAGGCGGCGTACCTGTCATCAATCAAGATAAGAAATTAATTGGTATGCTGACAGATGGAGATGTCATCCGGTATTTACAACCAAATGGGAGAACAGTGTACGATTTATATGCACATGTGATGATTGATCGAATTCAAAATTTCCAGCAAAAGTTAGATGCTGCTTTAACGATGAATGTTACGGAGCTAATGAGAAACAAGCAGATTATTACGGTGCATCCAGATTCAAACTTTGAAGAGGCCGTTAAGATATTCTCCAGCCATGCATTTAAAAAGATTCCTGTTGTTACAGAAGACGATGTAGTAAAAGGAGTTATTAGTAGAGGGGATGTTATTCGGTTCATTACAGATCAATTAGTTCGTCATGATGAATCGTAGATATAACCAGTAGAAATATATACAGTTATCTCGTATAATAGACGCTAGTAAAAAGGATAAGGGATGCGTGAGGAAAAAATGGGCCGTTATGTAACAATGGATTCGACTGAAAAATTATTACATCAATTAGCAGCATTATATCAAAAAATACTTGATAATAAGGATACGGAACGTGCAAAGAAAATACTTGACCTTTATGATAAATATAAAAAGCAGGAACTAATGATTTGTTTTGCCGGACATTTTTCTGCTGGAAAGTCTTCCATGATTAATGCATTATTAGGAAAAGAAATCTTACCCAATAGTCCAATTCCCACAAGCGCTAATATTGTTAAAGTTATGTCTGGTAATGGGACACTTCGTGTATTTTATCATCATGAACAACCTGTAGAATATCAAGAGCCATATGATATGGATATGGTTAAACAATATTCAACGGATAAAGATACGATCCGTAAGTTAGAGATTCGATCTTCACAAGCGTTATTACCAAAGGGAACAGCATTAATTGATACCCCAGGGATAGATGCAGCGGATGATGCCGATCGTTTGATGACAGAAGCATCCTTACATCTAATGGATGCTTTGTTTTATGTCATGGATTATAATCATGTACAATCAGAGGTCAATTTGCAGTTTTTAAAGGATCTACAACAAAAATCGATTCCTTTCTACATTATTATTAATCAAATTGATAAACATCAGGAAGAGGAGCTGGCTTTTAAAGATTTTGTCGCCAGTATTAAACAAACGTTTGATTTATGGCATATTATGCCAGAGAAAATTTTCTATTCTTCTTTAAAGGATGCGGATGTACCTCATAATCAATTTCATCAAATAAAGCAGCAATTACAACTATTGCTAACCGATAACAAACAAGAGCTGTTACATTCCATTCACGCAGTAGATAACATCATTAACCAACATAGTGCTTATTTGCAATCTCAATACGAAGATCAACTAGCCATGTATCGGATTAAGCCTGAACAACAGCAAGAATTATCCAAGGTAAAAGCATTGGAACGCGAAATAAACGATTGGAAAAATAAAGAAGATCACGTAAAGGATGTATTCTTTGAAGAATTAAATCAATCATTGAAGAATGCGTATCTAATGCCAGCCGATTTAAGAGATAAAGCTGCTTCCTATTTAGAATCAAAACAACGAGACTTTAAGGTCGGATTGTTTGGGTCAAAGAAAAAGACCGAAGAAGAAAAAAGACAACGAACAGAATATTTTTTAAATCATCTACAGCAAACGGCAGATACTTCGCTGCAATGGAAGCTTCGCGATAAATGGATGACTATGCTTAAGCAATATCACCTAGATGATGCTAAATTACACGAGGTATTACAGCACTTTGTTATTTCCATCGATCAAAAAGATATTGACAAGGTTATGAAACAAGGAGCTACTTTAAACGGCGACTATGTGATTCATTACACCAATGACCTTGCAGCTACAATCAAAAGTAAATATAAACAAAAAGCAAATGATTTATGGGAAGAAATAGCGACACATATTCAGCATACAAATAAACAAACGATAGATGGTCTACAACAACAATTAACAAATTTACAAGCAGTCCGCAGCAGATTACAAAATTATGCTATGGTTGAAGAGGAACTGGAGAAAAAGCAAATAGAAATTAAACAATTATGGACGGAAGAACAGCCTTCCATGACATCGAGTATTCAGGTGATGGAAGATCAATTAAGTGAATTGCAGCAATCCATTATTCAAGGACAACAATTAACGAAATTATCAACCAAAAAATCTGCTTCGAACAAAGGGAATGATAAGGAGGAAGAAGCAAGCACATCTATTCAGTCAACGAATACGGTAGATGGAATCATTGATGCACTCGAACGTACAACGAACACAATTTATCATCTTCCTGGATTTCATTCATTTGTTTCAGATTTACATGCTAAAAAAAGCCGGCTCCAGGATCGTTCTTATACAATTGCATTATTTGGGGCATTTAGTGCTGGGAAATCATCGTTTGCTAACGCATTATTAGGGGAAGGTGTACTTCCTGTATCACCTAATCCTACAACAGCAACGGTAAACCGAATTAACCCAGTTAATCAAGAATTTGAACACGGCACGGTTCAAGTAAAGGTGAAATCACAAGAATCATTGGAAAAAGATATTAAAACCATTACGCAGAAATTCGCTCCGAAGGTTGATCAACTTCCTGAATTAATAGACTGGATTACAGAACAGGAGTTATATCTTGATGATTCTTTAGATTATATGTACCAAGCATATTTAAAAGCAGTTGTTACCGGTTATCAAAATATGAAACACCGTATAAATGACACGATTGCTTTGAGACTAGATGATTTTCCTTCTTATGTAACGGATGAAACCAAAGCATGTTATTTGGAGTCAATTGATCTTTATTATGACTGTGAATTAACACGTCAAGGTATTCGATTGGTAGATACACCAGGTGCAGATTCAGTTAATGCTCGTCATACGAATGTTGCTTTTGAATACATTAAACATGCGGATGCTATCCTTTATGTTACTTACTATAACCATGCACTTAATCGTGCAGATAAAGATTTCCTGATGCAACTAGGAAGAGTCAAAGAATCATTCCAATTGGATAAGATGTTCTTTATCGTCAATGCTTCGGATTTAGCGGAAGATCAACAAGAGTTAGAACTTGTTATGAATTATGTAAAAGGGCAACTAGAACAACTAGGGATACGTTTTCCCAGATTGTATCCGATATCTAGCCGAAATTCACTAGGTGATAAACAAAACAACAAACCACTGAATCCAGAGATGCAGCATTTTGAAGATGCGTTTCATCAATTTATTCACTATGACTTAACTCAACTGACGATTGCTTCGGCAAAGTGGGATATAGTACGAACCTATGATCAATTGACCTACTATATCGAATCACAGCGACTCGATCAGCAACAAAAAGATACGCTAAAACAAGAGAAGGATGACAAACAAAGGCAGATCCAAGAGGTGATAACGAATTACCATACCAAAACATATTTGACACAAATCAATCAAAAAATTGAAAAACAACTATATTATGTGATGGAACGACTTCGCATTCGCTTCCATGACATGTTTAAGGAGACATTTAATCCAACAACAATTACCGAATCAGGAAAACAAGCAAAGCGGCAATTATGGGATAGTTTACAAAACCTAATTAATTATTGCGAATCTGAACTTATCCGAGAATTGCAAGCCGTTTCTCTCCGTATAGAGTCCCTGATGAAAGAATTGGCTCAGACTGTTTATGCTGAAATCAGCCAAACAAGTAAACAGATAGATCGTTCCTTTTCTCTTCCTGGTGCAGAAATAATGGAGATAGAAACGCCAGCTTTTCAGGGTACTTTGCATGACGATATTGACTTTCAACAATTTGAACGTCCTTTAGGATCGTTTAAAAATACCAAATCTTTCTTTGAAAAGAATGAAAAGGAAGTTATGAAAGAAACGATCTACGAAAACTTCCAACCTTTTGCCAAGCGTTATATTCAAGACAATCAATCGATGATGGAATCATTTTATGAAGGGCAATGGCATGGTATAATAAAAGAGATGAAAGACAACCTTTGGTCAGAGTTACAGCAGCATGTAACAAATTATTTAGCAATGATAACTTCTACAATATCGATAGAGACATTATCTACGAAAGAACAAGAACTTAAAATCATTGTAGACAATATAAAGAAAAAGGACGGGGAATCATGAAAAAGCAGCAAATCTTGCTTGTTGATGGAATGGCATTGTTATTCCGTGGCTTCTTCGCCACCGCATTTCGTGGAAATTTCATGAAGACAAGTGAAGGAATACCTACAAATGGCGTCTATCAATTCTTACGATACTTCTTAGATGCAGTACAAACCTTTGAACCAACCCATGCCATCTGCTGTTGGGATATGGGTAGTAAAACATTTCGAACAGAGATGTATGAAGGCTATAAAGCCAATCGCGATGAACCGCCAGTGGAACTCATACCACAATTTGATTTGGTCAAAGAGGTTGTTGAAAGTTTTGATATGCCTAATATCGGATTGGAAAATTATGAGGCAGATGATTGCATTGGAACATTAGCTAGAGAATATGCGATCGATAATGAAGTAACGATTCTAACAGGTGACCAGGATATTTTACAATTAGTTGATAATGGCATTCGTGTAGCAATCATGAAAAAGGGTCAAGGGAATTATGAACTATACGATCATACGAACTTTTACGAAAAGAAAGGAATAACACCAAGACAAATAATCGATTTAAAAGGGTTAATGGGAGATACATCGGATAACTATCCCGGCGTAAAAGGTATTGGGGAAAAAACAGCACTCAAATTAATTCAAGAACATGGCACGATCGACGATATTCTTACTAATATAGACAAGCTTCCAAAAGGTGTCCAAACCAAAATAAATGCAAATTTGGACATGCTCCATTTATCTCGAACATTAGCTGAAATTAAATGTGATGTGCCGATAAGCTGTACTTTAGATGATGCAATCTGGAAGTATGATAAGACAAAAATTACTGACAAGTTTCAGTCCCTTGAATTTAAAAACCTAGAAAAATTAGTTTAATTTTATATAATCGTAATTTTTAATAACTCACGATGTTGTGAGTTATTTTTTTATGCATGGATGAATCCATCACAAAAGGGGGTATAACTCATAATGGTTAGGGGTATATCGCATACCCCTTTAGGGTATAAGTGGAAGGACTGGGGGTATTGGTTATACGCCGTAAGGTACTTCTGCACCATATGTAATGAAGGGTTGGCGAAATCATCAAAAATAATTTATAGTTAATCAGGAATACTATGCAATAAGATAATTAAAGGTGGTATCGGGTAAATTGCTGCAAGTTGAAAACTTGAAAGTAAACGCTATTTTAGAGATGGATCAAGTTAAAATAGAAGCAAATAAAGTAACATGTATCATTGGCAAAAGCGGAAGTGGTAAATCGACTTTTCTAAGGTTGCTAAATCAGTTAACTTCTCCTGATGAAGGAAACATCTATTTTAAGGAGCAAGATATTACTGAGTTGGATCCAATTCAACTACGTCGGATGATTACCATGGTTCCTCAAACACCTGTAATTTTCCCCGGAACTGTGAGAGACAACTTATTAGTTGGGCAGACTTTATCAGGAATGGACCCAACAACAGATAGTCAGTTAATGCAGGTCCTCAATCGGATGTTTTTAAATAAATCACTTGACATGCCTGCCGATGATTTATCTGGAGGAGAAAAGCAACGTTTGGCATTAGCTAGAGCCATGTTATTGAGTGCAGAAGTGTTTTTATTGGATGAGCCTTCTTCAGCATTGGATAATACGACTGCGACTGAAGTCATTGATGCCTTTACAGCATTTGTAAAAGAATCAAATAAAACGATGGTAATGATTACGCATGATTTGCAATTAGCTGAAAGAATTGCTGATGCAACGATCGATATGAATCAATACTCTCTGTCGCTTGATCGAAAGGAGTATTCGAATGAGTGAGTCAGATGCAATTGATCTTACACTTTGGCAATTACTCTTTGCTTATGTATTTATTGTTATTTTATGGATCATTGTTCGAGTAAAGGGAATACCGAGAGAGAAATTAATTATTATCTCCACGTTACGTATGACCGTACAATTAATTTTAGTCGGTTATTTATTAATGATAGTTTTTGAACATCCACACCCGATTGTTACGATTGTCATCGTACTGTTTATGTTGGGATTTGCAATTTATAATGTGTTTAAGCGAGCGAATGTCATTATTAATATATCTGTGAAGAAAACAGTAGCAGTAGCAATGGTTCTAGGTATTTCGATTAGTATGATTTATTTTTTATTTGTCGTATTACAACTAGATCCATGGTATAATCCTCAACTCTTTATCCCGATTGGGGGAATGATTATTGGTAATGCAATGACGGGGATCACATTAGGAGTTAATCAACTATTAATAGGAATGAGAGAACAGAAAGCAAAAGTAGAGGGAGCATTAATGCTTGGAGCGACACCGAAGGAAGCATCCCATTCGATTATAAATGAAGCTTTTGATTCGGCCATGCTGCCAACTATTAACTCCATGGTTGGCATGGGTATTGTATTTTTACCGGGGATGATGACTGGCCAAATTATCGCTGGTGCCTCACCGGTGAGTGCTGTTAAATATCAAATCGCTATCATGCTTGGTGTTGCAGGTACGGTGTCTATTACTGTTATCATCTTTTTGCATTTAGCTTATAAAACTTTCTTTAACCATCGCGCGCAATTACAAGAAACAAAACAAAATGACTGATTATGCAAAGGACGTACGTTTCAAGCATAATTACGTTTATCCTGATAGGTAAAGTTGGAAAAAAATAAGCGATGCTTTTATAATAAAAGAAGTAAAATATTATTAACAGGAGGAACTGTAATGGTGTTCCCTTCCAAGAAAGATCGATGGCTATCCACCTTATTATGGGTGATCGCCGGTTTGGGCTTTTTCATTCCATTAGTTAATGGAGATATTATATCCGCATTCGTTATTCTGCCATTTGCATTATTTTTATTATGGTTCTGGTTTCGAACGGACTACTGTATTAAAGAAGATAAAATCAAAATTCGTTATGGACCGATTCGACAAACCGTTCTAATTAAAGATATTAAAACGATTATAAAAGCGAGAAAAAATCCTTTCGCCGCTGCTCCTTCATTATCACTGGATCGTATCGTTTTACATTGCGGCAAGTTTGATGTAACTTCTATTTCACCTCGAGATCAAGAGGAATTTCTGAAATCGGTATTAGAGATAAATCCTGAGATCGAAATAGATAAACGGTTAGTATGAATGAAACAACAACTAAAGGTGGTTTTACAAGATGAGAGTTGTTAATAATGTTAGTGAATTAATAGGTAATACACCAATGGTTAAACTAAATAAAATTCTGCCAGAAGATGCTGCAGATGTATATGTCAAATTGGAGCTTTATAATCCTAGTCGAAGTGTAAAGGATCGTGCAGCATATAGTATGATCAAAACTGCTGAAGAAAAAGGCTTACTTCAACCGGGTGATACGATTATTGAGCCAACAAGCGGAAATACAGGAATAGGACTTGCGATGAATGCAGCAGCTAAGGGCTATAAAGCAATTATTGTTATGCCTGATAACAGCACAGAAGAAAGAAGAAATATATTACGTGCCTACGGGGCAGAGGTAGTGTTAACTCCAAGTGAAGAAAAAATGCCTGGAGCAATAAAAAAAGCATTGGAATTACAGAAAGAACATCCAGGCAGCTATATACCACAACAGTTTGAAAACGAAGCGAATCCTGCTATCCACCGTACGACAACGGCTGTAGAGATTTTTGAACAAATGGGTGGCGAGTTAGATGCATTTATTTGTACGGCAGGAACAGGTGGTACAGTAACTGGCACGGGAGAAGCATTAAAAGAGAAAATACCCGATCTTCACATCGCTGTTGTCGAACCAAAAGGATCACCAGTACTATCGGGTGGTAAACCCGGAAAACATAAGTTAGTGGGTACGAGTCCTGGATTTGTTCCAGATATCTTAAACACAAATATTTATGATGAAATTATGCAAATAGCCGATGAAGATGCTGTGAATATGTTTAAGCAAATCGCTAAGCAAGAGGGCATTTTCATTGGTCTTTCAGGAGCTGCTGCCGTCTATGCCGCGATACAAGTAGCTAAAAAATTAGGCAAAGGAAAACAAGTTGTCTGTATTGCTCCGGATTCTGGGGAGCGTTACCTAAGCATGAATTTGTTTGACAACGAATAGTAAAAAACCAATCATCTTCATTTAGATGATTGGTTTTTTATATGGTAAGATAAAGGAAATCATAACAAACAAGAAATAGTGGTGGAATTACTGTGCGACAAAAAGTTTTCTTTATCATAAGCAGTACAATCATAACCTGTTCCTTACTAGCCGTTATTGAACATACACTAGAAATAAATTATGCGATAAAGTCGTTTAGCAAAATTGGAATGTTCTTTTTAACCATTTGGTTCTATCAAGCAATTTTTAAAGATTATCATTTAAAATCGGTTTTGAGCTTAAAGAAACTAAAAAAACAGGATTTATTTCGTCTTTTAGCTTTGGGGATTGCTTCAGCAAGTATTGTATTGCTAGCATATATTTTCTTACAGCCTTTCTTTGATATAGAACAAATTAAGCATGATTTAACAGATCGCTTAGGTATCACAGCCACGGGATTTATTTTTGTTGGTGTATATATCACTTTTGTTAATTCTTTTTTAGAAGAATATTTTTTTCGTGGATTTGTATTCTTTCAGCTTCCACGAAAAGTAGGATATATATTCAGTCCGTTATTATTTGCTTCCTACCATATCCCAATGATCGCTTTATGGTTCAGCCCCTATCTAATCGGCGCTTGTTTTATTGGACTCTGGCTTATCGCATTTATATTTCACAAAGTAAATGAAAAAAAACAAACCATTTGGTCATCGTGGATCATTCATATATGTGCTGACATAATGATTATTATGATCGGAACTACGTTATTTTACTAAGAGTGGAATAAGAAAGATGCATGGAAGGAGGGAGGACCTATGCAAAAACAAACGAAATGTGGAAAGATCATTATTCTTAATGGAGCGCCAAGATCAGGCAAATCAAGTATCGTCAAAGCTATACAAAATAGCTTTGACGGTATATGGATAAATATCGGTGTAGATACATATATGCAAATGATTCCAAATGATCTGCAACCAGGCATTGGATTACGCCCTGGAGGTGAACGTCCGGATTTAGAAGCAGCTATCGTATCCATGTATCAAGCCATGTATCAGTCAATTCGAGTGCATAGCACGTTAGGGCTAAATGTCGTTGTTGATGTAGGTCATCATGATAGTTATTCAACTTCACTGGAACTGTTACCTATCTGCGCCAATATCATAAAGGAATTACCGGTGTTACTTGTAGGGATTTATTGTCCAATTGACACCATCATGGAACGTCGAATAAACACTTGGCAGAATAAATATGAAGAAGATGGAACGATTCCTCCTAACGTTAAACGTTGGCAAGAAGCTGTTCATAAAGTTGGTATTTACGATTTACAAATAGATACATCGGTTTACTCTCCAAATGAAGCCGCTTTATTCATTCAATTCGAACTTAACGACCTATCGAAGCCATCAGCTATAAACCGTATTGCTAACCTCAGTCAAAGCTGAAAAATGTTTATCCAATGTGAGTAGGTTTTCACTTAGAATTGAATTCCGTAATAAATTTGTTGATTTTTTTTACGTTTATATCTTTTATAGGTTGATCAGTGAGCCGATAAGATTCCTTTAAATCCAGAATACGCTTCACACTTTGATTAATCCGTTCCTCCGATATTTCCCCCGATTGAACTGCTTGCTTCAATGCTGTTAATACATCATTAGCTTCATCATAGCCATGACCTACCATAACTAGGTCGCTTCCTGCTTGAACCGAAAGCACTGCAGCATTCCCTAGATCATAGTTTTCTTTGATTGCACCCATGGTCATATCATCCGTTACGATGAGGCCATCGTAGTTGAGCTTTCCGCGTAATAATTCAGTTACAATTGGCTTTGATAGGGTAGCAGGATATTGTTTATCATATGCTGGCACGAGTAAATGGCCAATCATTATCGCATCTACATTTTGTTTAATCGCAGCCTTAAAGGGCGCTAATTCGAAATCCTCTAATCGGGATTTATTATGTTGAATGACTGGTATTTCAAGATGAGAATCAACATTTGTATCTCCATGACCTGGAAAATGCTTTGTTACTGAAATTAATTCTTGTGAGTGCATTCCTTCTATTTGCTTTAACCCAAATTCAATCACTTTATTTGGAGTCGATCCGAATGATCGATCTCCAATAACGGGGTTATTAGGGTTACTATTGATATCAAGTACTGGAGAAAAATTAATATTGAAACCTAGTGATTTCACTTTCTTGGCAATGGATTGACCGGTGTGATAAGCCCAGTCAAGATTATTAGAATTCCCGATTTCTTCACTAGAAGGAGTAGCAAGAAAATCGTTTGGCAGACGAGTAACACGACCTCCTTCTTCATCTAACCCCATAAATAAGGGAACTGAATTAGTTGTATTTGCTTGTTTTAATTTATTAATCAACATTTTCGATTGATGGATAGATAATAGGTTTTTACTAAAAAGGATAATGCCGCCAACTTTCCGTTTTTTAATTAATTGATTAATGTCTTGATCCATCGTATCTCCATCAACCCCAACTATTACTAGTTGTCCAATTTTTTCATCTAAATTCATATCTTTTATGGTAGCTTGTAGGTTATTTTTTGAATTACCTATTCGAAGTTCATTATCTTTGTACTCTGGTGTGAGATCGGATGAAGCTGCTTCCTCGATCTCTACATTTGTGCCATTACAAGCACTTAAAATGAAACAAATGAGCAAGCTGCTTAATAACGTTTTAAAGAAGATCGTCATTCTATTCGTATTCTCCTTTCTTTCATACATGGTTTACTTTAATGATGTATGTGTTACAATACCCATACTACAAGATTGTTAAAAAGCTTATTATATCATCGCAATGTTTCGTTTAATACGGAAACCTTTAAAAAAGAGAGAGAAGGTGAAAGTATGAAGCATTCTATTGCATATCTTCTTACAATGATCGGAGCAAGTTTCTGGGGATTAACAGGCTTATTTGTGGAGACATTATATAGTTATGGCTTTACTGCTTGGGAAATCGTAACCATTAGACTTTTAAGTTCTTCCATGATTCTACTTGCCATTTTAGCTTTGTTCTCTAGATCCTATTTAAAAATCGAGTGGAAACATATTCCGCACTTTATCGGGTTAGGTGTGTTTGGAATTGTATTATTTAATTGGTTTTATTTTAAAGTAATGGAACAAACCTCTATTTCTATAGCTGTCGTTCTCCTATACACATCACCTGTATTTGTTGCTATTCTATCAAAGATAATCTTTAAAGAAAAATTCACCATTCAAAAACTGCTGTCAATCGTTCTTACAATTGTAGGGTGTTCGTTTGCGGTCCAACTATACCACTTGGCGATTTTCATATGTCGTTTCATAGTATGTTATTGGGAATACTTTCCGCTTTTTTCTGTGCGCTTTATAGTGTGATAGGGAAAATGGTTAGTGCACATTATAATTTTATTACAATTACGGTTTACTCATTATTCATGGGAAGCCTATTTATCGCTCCGACAAGTAGCTTGTGGAAAAAAGCTGAGCATTTCCAATCATCTGAAGTTTGGTTAAGTATTATTGGTATTTCTATCATTTCTACCATATGCGCCTATACACTCTACACCTTCGGACTAACGTATATCGAATCAAGTAAAGCAGCGATATTAGGTGTTTTGGAACCGATTGTAGCTATCTTAGTAGGTGTATTCATCTATAGTGATTCATTAAGCTTATTACAAATAATTGGAATTATACTTGTTTTATTTTCTGCATTTATAACTGTTTTTCAGAAAAGGAGAAAGGTTAAGAAACGAATGCATGGATATTACGCTTATAAAAGCAGGGGAGAATAGAATTTTTTAAATTAACCCATTTTATAATTAGGAGGTGTATAAAATGGGTAAAGATCGTCAAGAAAAGAAATTAAAAGAAAGTGGACGTGTTGAGTCTGATCGAGATGTTGGCCTTCGCTATAAAGGTTCTACGAAAATGTCGAGTCCAGAAGAAGCAAGGAAATTAAACGATGGTGAAAAATAATACAAAAGCGGCTCTTGAGAAAAGAGAGTCGCTTTTGTTTTTTACGTTGAGGAATTAGCAACGATATAATTTTATACCGTACACCTGAAACAAATTCCAGATTTAATCGTATATCTATAAAGGCCATCGATAACATATATATACGTATTATAATCATTGAATTGGGTCGATGATATATTCAGATGAGAGGAAGAGAAGCAATGGGGAATTTTACAAAAATAAAAGAGTGCCCTAAGTGTGGTGAAAGAGAAATAGGGATTGGCCATCAACGAGGATATTCCGATATTACTCCGAAAGGAAAGGTTTTAGGATCAGCAATTGAGTACATTGTTTGCACAGAATGCGGCTATATTATCGAAGGATATGTCAAAAAACCAAATCGATTCAAAGGTACATTATAGTAATGAAAAATCCGTATTCAATTTAGAGGTGTATATAAATGAAAGAATGGTGGAAGAAAAAGAAAGGAAAAACAAGAAAGAGGAAGAAAGATAATGATCATTATACTTTTTGGGACTTCGTACTAGATGTACTGTTCTGGATACCTGAGCTGCTATTTTTCCCTTTACGATTAATCTATTGGCTAATAAAGGGAATCGGAAGACTTATTGGGAATATAGTTGACTTAATCTAAACTTGTACGGAGTGGTAAATGAAGCAGGGGAGAGTGTAGATTGTCCATCTTAATCTTTCCATAATCTCAACCTTAGCTGCGTTCCAGGAAAAATCTCGATAATTTACACAAAACAGTACGAATTTTTTGTTATTTAAATAAATTTCAATGCAAACTTTTACAAAAAGACGGAGTTAAAAGGAGTTAATGATGGATAAGCAAAGAACGATGAAGGAAGTCGATCAGTTAATAGATGATTTGCCAGATAATATTCAAACGATTACGATTACGATTACGTTAAGGAAAATGATTTTAGAAGCTTCACCGAAACTTGTGGAAGTATGGAAATGGTCGATGCCAAATTATATGTATAATGGATTGGTTTGCTATATACAAACCGCAAAAGAACATGTTAATCTTGGTTTTCATAAAGGAAATGAACTTCAGGACAAGTACCATTTGTTACAAGGTACAGGAAAAACCATGAGGAGTATTAAAATCCGAAAGCTCGAAGACATTCAATCAGAGGAATTCACTTCAATTATTAAAGCAGCCATCACATTAAATGAATCATAATAGAAAAGGGGAATGGGATAAAGTGAATGGATGGTTCCGATTGTTTTATATTTCCTAGTTTACATAATATATATTATAGGAAGTTAAAGCAAAGAGGTGAATTTTATCTCAAAATAAAAGTATACTCTTGATAGTGAGACGGAATAAAAAAAATCACTATATGATTTGATCAATATAGTGATTTTTGCGATCTATTTATTTAATTTAGCTGGATCAATTTGCTTTAATGATTTATTTGCTGGTCCTTCGATAACTTCACCTGTATAAGAAAAACGTGAACCATGACATGGGCAATCCCAACTGCGTTCACCTGAATTCCATTCAACTTCACAACCTAAATGTGTACAGGTCGTATCAACAACATGAAGCTGATTTTCTTTATCTTTATAAACACCTGTTCGATTACCATTAATCCTAGTGACTGTTGCTTGATCTGGCGCTAATTGATTAAGCTGATTTTCCGTGTTATCCAATTTTCCTTGAATCATGTGTTTCGCTACATCCATATTTGTTTGAGCGAACTTTCGAATCGATGGATCGGCTTGGAATCGTGTTGGTGTAAACAATGCTGTATAGTCACTATGTTGTTCAACAATTTGCGAAGAAATAATTTTAGCAGCGACTGTACCATTTGTCATTCCCCATTTACGGAAACCGGTTGCAACCAAAACTGCATCTTCTGATTTTTTAATTGGTCCAATATACGGCAATTTATCAAGCGTAGTTAAATCTTGTGCTGACCATCGATAATCACAAGATTTCATGTCAAAATTTTGCTCAGCAAATTGTTGAAGTGCTTTGTAATGATGCAATGTGGATTTTCCTTGGCCGGTTTTATGATTCTCTCCACCAATTAACCATAAGTCACTCCCTCCCCACTTCGTTGACCGAATTGATCTGGTTGGGGTTTCCGCATTAATATACATACCACCAGGATAAGGCTTTCGAGATTGGATTCCAAGAACGTAGGCTCTTTCGGCATACATTCTTGCAAAATAATAACTATCTCGGTCATAGAAAGGAAAATGAGTTGCACAGATAACATATTTGCAAGTTATGCGATGTCCCTCTTTGGTTACAATTGAAGGATATTTGTTATATTCGATATCAATTGCAGTTGTGTGTTCGTAATAGGCTGCATCCTGGTTGCAACTTTCTTCAATTAATGTTAATAGATATTTTAACGGATGGAATTGTGCTTGATCCTTCATTTGTAGTACAGATTTCACTGGAATATCTAAAGGCATTGTTTCACTTAAAGTACTATTAATATTTAGTTGCCTGTAGGCGTTATACTCATTTTCTAAGTTATCTAACCATTTATCGGAGTTGGTATAAATAAATGCATCTTCTTTTTTATAATTACAATCAATGTGGTGTGTTTTGATAATCTCTTCAATAAGTTGTTTAGCTTCATCGGCAGCCTTTAAATAAAGACCGGCGTTTTCAATGCCCATATGCCTAATCAATTCATCATAAATTAAACCATGTTGAGCGGTGATTTTTGCTGTTGTATGTCCAGTTGTTCCGTTTAATAATTCATCTGCATCAATTAAAGTTACTTTAATATTTTGCTTCGAAAGTAAGTATGCTGCTGTAATTCCAACTATTCCCCCTCCAACAATACCGACATCTGTTTTAATGGAGGTATCTAAAGGCCGGAATTTGGGTAATGATAACGTATCTCTCCAAAACGAGGTTGATTCAGAAGGGATTTGTGATTTATCCAATGGATGGCCACTCCTTTTATTAACTATACTATTATTAGTAGTATAAACACTCCTCGTTATTTTAACCGATTAAATCAGGTTTACCTTTCAAATAAATCGGATATTGTGTTAAATGAGGTGATATGCAATGAACGTACATGCTAAGATAAGTGGAAAAGTTCAAGGAGTTGGCTTCCGTTTTTCTGCTAAGCAGAAAGCAGATGAAATAGGAATAACTGGCTGGATTCGAAATAATCCGGATGGAACGGTTGAATTGGAAGCTCAAGGAGAGAATAAGCAATTAGATCAATTCTTAAAAGACTTATCAAAAGGATTAAATCCAGCTATAAAGGTTCAAGAGGTAGATCAAAGCAAATTTGAAAGTTCAACGAATTTTAATTCCTTTAAAATAAGCTAAATAGAAAGGATCGTTGGTTGATCCAACGATCCTTTCTATTTATTGCTCTTCTTATTGCTCTTCAAAGAACTTACGGTTAAGAGCGATATATTCATTTTCTTCCTCTGGTACTTCATCTTCCATATAAATTGCTTCTACCGGACATACAGCTTCACACGCCCCGCAATCGATACAAATGTCAGGGTCAATGAAAAACATATCTTTTCCTTCTTCTATACAATCAACAGGACATACTTCAACGCATTCTCCTGCTTTTTCATCTTTACAAGGTGATGTAATAATAAATGCCAAGTGGTTCTCCTCCTTTTACCGTTCTGTTAAATTATGTTAAGTGTATATAATAATTTAATTGTAATTATAACGCATTTACAATGAAAAATAAAAGCCATTTTGCTGAAATAGCACTTGTTAATTCCATCATTCTACACATTTTTCATGAAAATAGCCATATAATTTAGTATTCGTAATATAGGGAGAGAAATACAATGGAAATAACTGTACGGCAAGGAGACACATTACACTATTATAGTCAGCTTTTTGATATTCCGTTACCATTAATAGAAGATGCCAATCAAAGGTCACAAGTTTTTGCTGAAGAGACGGTGTATATACCAGGGTATCAATCCATTCCTTATATAATTCAATCCGATGATTCATTTCAAACAATTGCTACGAACAGAAATATCCCTGTCGACCGGATTGCCTTACTTAATCAAACCAGCATTGACAACAGTTTAACTGTTGGGCATAGCATATGTCTTCCTAAAAAAGTAACAGAGCTAATCGTAACAGACCTTAATGATTACACCTATGAAAAAATGCAACAAGATCTACATAAAATTGCAAAACTCTATCCATTTATTACGCTGCAATCCATTGGCTCATCCGTAATGGGCAAAGATTTGATTGAGGTACAAATTGGAAATGGTTCAAAACAGGTTCATTTAAATGGTTCTTTTCATGGAACAGAGTGGATTACGACATCGGTTATTCTAAAATTTATTAATGAATATGCCATATCCTTGACGAATCAGTTACCAATGCAAGCCATTGCCACATTACCTCTTTATCAAGCAGCTCGCCTATCGATTGTTCCTATGGTTAATCCTGACGGAGTCAATCTTGTTATAAAAGGTTCTGCATCTGCAGCAAAATATGAAGCGAATGTATTAGATATAAATCATAATCAGGATGATTTTTCTAATTGGAAAGCAAATATTCGAGGGGTGGATTTGAATAAGCAATTCCCTGCATGTTGGAATGTGGAAGCGAACAGAAAGCCAACTTCACCTCAGCCCAGAGACTTCCCTGGCTACATGGCATTAACAGAGTCAGAAGCGATTGCGATGGCGAATTTAGCGAAGCAACGTCATTTTATGCGGCTTCTTGCTCTACATACGCAAGGAGAAGAAATATACTGGGGTTTCGAGGGATTTGAACCAGCCATTTCCCAAAAAATAGTTAATGAATATGCGCAGGTTAGTGGTTATCAACCGGTTCGTTATCTCGATAGCTTTGCTGGTTATAAAGATTGGTTTATTCAAGAATTCCAAAGACCTGGTTTTACGTTGGAATTAGGGTTGGGAGTAAATCCTCTACCTTTTGAACAGTATCCAATTATTTATCAAAAGACACGAGGAATTTTATTGGCAAGTCTTTATTTATAAAGATCTTGCCAAATTATGTGTTGAGGCGATTCCAATTCCTCGCAAAACTGTAATGCGTAAATATCTGGATTTCGCATCGTCTTCCATTGTTCAAAACCAAACGTATGATCAAAATGATTTAGTAATAACGCAATTAAGTTCCCATGACTGACGATAATAATATTTTGGTAATCATTTTGCTGCACTATTTCATCTAGTATTGGATACGCTCTTTTAAATGCATCATTTGATGATTCCCCACCAGGTAAAGCAAAATCAGGTTCTTGAAAAGAATGCTCCAACACCTCTAACCAGTCATCAATTGGCTGCACACTCAACATACGTTCTTGAAGTCGCTCATCAATATGTATAGATAGATCTTGCTTCATCGCAAACGGTTTAATACTGTCGATTGCCCTTAAATAAGGACTAGAGATAATACAATCAATTCGTTTGTCCAATTTGCTGAAATAATACGCTAATTGTTCTGCCTGTTTTAAGCCATTTGTTGTTAAAGGAGAGTCTCGATGTTGACCATGAGCATGACAATGCCTTACGAAATAGATTTGTTTCTGTACTTGCACGGAATAATCCATTACCCAACCTCCATTCTTAAAACAGAATAATACGAATTGACTAATACATGTTTAGTATACCATTTTTAGTAAAGAAATAGTACGATGCATAAAAAAACCAGGGTAGTTTATCCCCTGGTATTTCCATTCAACAAGTAATTTTTATACTACTTCAAAATAGTCTTTATGAAATCCACCGATTCGATCACTATTGTCAATAATAAAGTAAAATTCTTCTGTTTCATTTTTTACGTCGTAAATTTTACCTGGTGTCAATTTATTATTTACTACGAATTTCTTTGCATCAGCATGTACACATTTTAATTGTTTGATGGTTTCTCTATTTTCCCAGTCTAAATGAATCATTTCACTTCTCCTCTATAGTTTACATAATATGATTATCGTTTACTTGTTTCCGCCAAATAATCGTTGATACTCGCCATAGCCTGCATCCTTTAATTTATCTTTTGGGATAAATCGCATAGCAGCGGAATTTATACAATAACGGAGTCCTCCCTCATCTTTAGGGCCATCATCAAATACATGTCCTAAATGAGAGTCTGCATCCTTACTTCTTACTTCTGTACGAACCATCCCATGGGAAGTATCTGTGTTTTCTTTTAATTGATACTTATCAATTGGTTTTGTAAAGCTTGGCCAACCACAGCCGGCGTCATACTTATCTTTGGATGAAAACAGCGGTTCTCCAGAGACGATATCTACATAAATACCTTCTTGCTCATTATCCCAGTATTCATTATAAAAAGGTCGCTCCGTACCATTTTCTTGTGTTACTTGATATTGGATTGGCGATAATTTTTGTTTTAAATCTGTGTTATCTTTTGCGTTCTTCCAATTCTGATTAATAAAATCTTCCCTTCCAGATCCCTTTTTATATAAGCGGTAGTGGAAGGACTGTTTTTTGTAGTAATCTTGATGTTCTTCCTCCGCTGGATAAAAAGGCTTTGCAGGAAGAATTTCAGTAACAATTGGCTTGGAAAATTTACCGCTATTCTCTAAGTCTTGCTTTGATTGTTCCGCAATTTGTTTCTGTTGCGGATTATGATAGAAGATCGCTGTTTGGTAGGACTCTCCTCTGTCATTAAATTGACCATGCGGATCAGTTGGATCGATTTGCTGCCAAAACGTTTCTACCAGCTTCTTATATGGCATGATGGTTGGATCAAATTCAATTTGTACTGCTTCCACGTGGCCGGTAGTATTCGAGCAGACTTGTTGATAAGTTGGATTTTCTACTGTTCCTCCTGTATATCCCGAAGTCACCCGAATAATACCTGGTCGTTCATCAAAAGGTTCAACCATACACCAGAAACAACCTCCAGCGAAAGTTGCGAATTCTTTTGTTGTTTCACTCATGCTATACATCCCTCCTGAGCATTTTCTTCTATTTTTCCCTTTATAGAAGAAAAAATCAAGCTAGGCGTCTTAAAAGTTAAATAAACAGTTTCGGTACGGATTGCCCTTTTTTTTGTTCTGCGATATCAGAAGGTTCACTATCTGATGACTCTATCCATTCCGAGCTGCTTTCTTCTTCCTTTGCATCTAGACTTTCCTCTATTTCATCTTTTTGTTCATCATTCGTACTCTCCATTGAATTAAAGGCCTTCATCATACGATACATTGCTGGCAGGTTTTTTACCATTGGTCCATATTCCTGTACAATAGGAGCTGCGTTTTGAACTACTTTAATCACTTGTTGAACATTATCTAATGTTCCAGAGAGACCACCCACTCCTTTGCTCAGAAATCCAGTTCCGGAACCAGATTGAGGCTGTAGAAAGCTTAAAAGATTTCGTAAATTACCTCCTCTAGTCTGAGGTTGTTGTGGTATCATCCCTGAAAATGGCCGATTAGGAAATGGAGTATTAGAAAATGATTGATTACTAAATGGACGCATGAAGTTACCCGGGTTCCCCTGAGGCGGCGTATCAAATGGGAATTGCCCTTGTTGATTTGGTGGAAATACCATCCCGATTTACCCCCTTCTTATAACAAATCATCTGTAAATAGTGTACGTAAACCCATCCAAAAAGTGTAGGCATATATGAAAATAAATTGATTATTTCCCGGGCAACCGCAAGAACCAACAGAATCCCTTAAATTCAAACAATGTAATGGCAAAAAATTGCTAAAGTGTGTCAAAACGAAAGCCTAATTTCGATCCTTGCGGCGTTGGTGTAATCTGAAGTTTTGCATGTATTTCATTTTTTAATTGTGGGACGTGGGAAATGATCCCTAACAACCGATTACTATCTTGCAAATCTTTCAGACAATCAATCGCTTGTTGTAAGGATACCTCATCGAGTGTTCCAAAGCCTTCATCAATAAACAGCGTATCAAGTTTCACCCCGCCTGTATGTGCTTGAACAACATCTGCTAATCCTAATGCTAAGCTGAGTGCGGCTTTAAAACCTTCCCCACCTGATAATGTCCTAACAGATCGCTGCTGTCCTGTATGGTGGTCTAGTACCTCAAGGTCTAATCCACTTTGAGCTCCACGTTTAGCAACTTGGCCACTCCGAATTAGCTGATATCGATGATTTGTCATACGATCTAAACGTAAATTGGATTGTAGCAAGATCTCATCTAAAAAGGATGCAAGTACGTACCTTTCAAAAGAAAGCTTTAATTGATTATTTCCATTTGCTAATTCTGCCAATTCACCGATAGTGTAGTATTCCTTTTCTAATGCTTCTTTCGCTTGTAAATGTTCATCAAGCTGCTCTTTTATTGCTAAATCATTTTTTCTTTTCATGTGAAGCGCATATATATGGTCATTTAACGCTTGAATTTCCTCTTGTAAGGTTGAAACCACATTCTCTAGATACGTAGAATTAGGACGGTCTTTTCCTTTAATTTCATTGTTTAATTCATCGATACGATAATTTAGTTGCATCACTTGGTTTTCAAAAGTAGTTATCTCGTTTTCTAATTCTTTTATTTCATCGGGTGCACGTTTCGCTTTATGATAAGCTTCTATAGATACGAACCCATTATCTTCGATCGTTGTTAGGAATTGGCGGTGATAATAATCGAAATTTTCTTTTGTGTTTTTTTCAAATTGAATCCGCTGTTCCATAATTGTATTCTCTCGTTGTAATTGCTCAGATACCTTTTGGTAATGCTGCTCTACTTGTAACCATGTCTCCATTAACTGAGAAAGAATCGCTTCTTTATTCTGTAATTCTTTTTCAACCGATTCTGGGTCGCTCATGGTTGAAGGTAAAAGCTTGGATAACTCATCAATACTTGTTGATAGCTTCACATCCTTTTCAACCGTCTGTTGCACGGTTGAAGAAATTTGATCAAACGTTTGTTTGAATTCTTCATATTGCCGTTTTAACTGATCCCTTTTTTCTTTTAATTGCTTATTCTTCAATAATTTATTCTCTATGACAGCAAGTTCTTTTGATTGTGTTTTATGAAGTTCCGTCTGTTCTAGATACGCTTGTTTTAATTGTTGTATGTTTAATGTTGGGATCCATTCTTTTATCTCTTCATACAGTTTATCTACAAGCTCTTTTTGATATTTGCCATTTGATTGACAAGCAATAAAGCGTTGTTGTTCTTGTTGGAAATCTGCTTCCTTTCTTTTTACTTCCTGTTTTAATTGATCTATTTCAGTAGTTGGATCTTCCTTCGCCCATACAGTTTCTACCTTATGCGGATGTGCTTCAGAACCACAAACAGGACATGGTTGACCTGGTTCTAGCTGATGGACCAGTATGGATGCATAATGCTCATGCTGTTCTTGTTCCATTTTCTCTAATTTATTTCTAATTGCCGTTAATTGATTGTGCTTTGACCGATAAATATCTTTCAATTTTTGGTATTCTTGTCTTAAATTCACTAATTTTTCATACTCGATTTGAAGCTTTTCTAATTTAAACAAGTGATCTGCTATACTTTCCGTTTCTGCTTTCTTTTTATAATAGGCTTCCGTGATGTTTTCATCTTCCTTTAGGGATACTTCTGCACGGTTGATGTTTGTTGATATTTGTTTTAGTTGATCATTATAAGAAGCGAGTTTTTTCTCTTTGTTCATTCGTTCTTGCTTCATTTGAGAGGCTTCCTGCTTCAACTGAATTAAATGCGTAACTTGATCACGATATTTTTTTGTCTGATTAACCTCTTCCTTTAGCGTCTCTCGTTGCGTTTCATTTTGTTTTTCTTGATTATATTTCGATTTTACTTGTTCAAACTCAGCTTGAATATGATTGATTCTCTCCTGTTGTTTCTTCAATTCTTCCTTCTGTTTGTTCCATTCTGCCTCTCTAGCCTGTTTTTGTTCCTCAAAAGGGATAATATGTTGTGCTGTCTTTGCCTCAGAAAGTATTTCTTTGTTTGTTTCTATTGCTTCCACACGTTGGTTTAATTCTTCTTTTTCCTGTTTACGTTTTTCTAACTCAATAAACTTTTCTTCCAATCTTTTTGCTGCATCCAATCTTTCTTGAGCCTCTATTAACTCTTTTTGCTTGATCGTTTTGTTTTGGGTTTGTTGTTCAATTACTCTAAGGTTTTGGTTGATTTCATTTTCTAGATATAGCAGATGATCACGAAACCGATGGATTTCTTCCCCTGGTGCATGATGTGTCCATTCTATTTTATTTAATTCAAATTCTATCAACTGTTCATGCTTACCGATTTCTTCTTTCATATCTTTCGCATCTGCTTTGAGTTGTTCTGTCATTTGCTCATAAAGATGAGTATGAAAGATTTTTTGAAGGATGTTTTCCCGCTCTTTACTGTTCTCTGAAATCAGCTTACGAAATTCACCTTGGGGGATGAGCACCATCTTTCGAAATTGTTCATAATCAAATCCGAGGCGATTTTCAATAGCTTCATTTACGTCTTTAATACGAGAAGTAATTAATGATTTTGTGTTGTTAATCATCTCGTATAGTTCTGCTCTAGCAGGTTCATCCGTAAATCCCTCGCCACGTTCTTTTGGTTTAACTTGCTTGGGATTTCTTTGTACTACGTACATGCGTTCGTTAAGTGAAAAACAAAACTCTACTTCCGTTGTATCCGACATCCCAGCGAAATGACTACGTAATGTATCCTGATCCCTATCGGAACCACTTGCTTTTCCGTATAGGGCATAACAAATGGCATCGAAAATCGTAGTCTTTCCAGAACCAGTTGGACCGGTTATCAAAAAGATAGATTCGTCCCCTAGCTGTCTAAAATCGATCGTCTGCTTCTCTAAGTATGGTCCAAATGCTTTAAAACTTAGTGAAATTGCTCGCATATTATGACCTCCTCTCCTTATCTATGATTGTTGCAACCACTTTATCGATATGTTTCATACTGCTTTCAGGTATTGGTACTCCTTTAATTTCTTCATAGAAAGAAGCGAATAATTCGGTATGAGAGCGAGACTGTTTCTCGCGTATTTTTTGTAGATCTAGTAAACTATTTCGTGAAGTTTGTACTTTTCGTTCTAGCCGTAAAATATTTGGGTAAATTTTTCTTAATTTATTCATTGGATCAATAATTTGACCTTCGTCTAACAACTGAATATGTAAGAAATCTTCCTTATTTTCTAAAGGATCTTCAAGTAACGCATGAAAATAGCCCTCTACGATCCGCATATCATGTTTAGGAATTAAAGGAATTCGATTAATTTGGCAGACACCTTCCTGATCTAATTCAACGACGGTTATTGATTTTTGTTGATTAGACTCAGAGAAAGAATACTTTAAGATGGAGCCACTATATCTTATCGTCTTACGATGTATTCGCTGCGGTTGATGCAAATGCCCCATTGCTACATATGAAAAAGGCTCGAATAGCCTAGCATCAACATATGGAGTACCTCCAATCATAGATAATCGTTCTTCAGATTCTGTCTCCATTCCCCCAGCTAAAAAGGCATGTCCAATAAATATATGACGTTCACTCAAGTCGTATTTTCTGTTCATTTTTTCGATAATTGCTTCCAAGGCTTGCTGATGCGATTGAATAGAATCATCTTCAAATACACTACGTACTTCAGCAGGTTCCGTATAAGGAACTAAATGAAAATAAACAGGTCCATGTGCATCATGAAGAACTACTGGCGAAGAATTCCCTTTAAACTTAGCTTCTAAATAAAGATGCTGTTTACGAAACAGATCACTCCCAAATTCAAGTCGATCGGGACTATCATGATTACCTGATATTGCTAAGATGGGGATGTGGAGTTCTGTAATTATTGTTGTAAATATTCGGTTTAATAGTTCGACTGCTTCTTTAGGAGGGATCGCTCGGTCGTAAAGATCACCTGCAATAATAATAGCATCTGGTTCCTCCCTTCGAACAATATCAAGAAATTGTTCTAATACATAAGCTTGCTCTTCGGTCATATGAATATTGTTAACTATTTTTCCTAAATGCCAGTCGGCAGTGTGTATGAATTTCATCGTTTTCCTCCTATAACACATAGTTTAACAAATCATTTGCTGGAATAGCTATAAATCAGATATCCTTTTGTATTCAAGTCACCATACAAATGGTTCTTTTTATATAAAAAAGACGCCAGAGATACTCTCAGAAGCGTCTTTTAATCTTCGTGCATTGTATATGTATCCCAAAGATCATCAAACACCATTAAGGCGGTTGGAAATGGACTATTCCACTCTAAGTAATTACTAAGCTCGTCATAATCTTTTGATTGCTTTGGAAAATAATGATCTGCAAAAGCCCATTCTGCTAAGCGACTTGCATCATCTACTTGTTTACTTCCACGATAAGTCATTAAAAAATGATAAAATGATCGCAATCCTCTTCTCCTCCCGATTAATCAAAGGTATCACTTTCCATAAACTCCTTATGCTTACGCTGTTTCTTTCGATAAACAATAGCAGCCAGATAGATACTTATTTCGTAAAGTAGAATTAAAGGTATTGCTACAACGAGTTGAAGTATAAAATCTGGTGGTGTCACAATCGTACCAATTATGACTAGGATAAGATAGGCATATTTTCGAGTTTTCCGCATGTAATCAGGAGTTAAGATGCCAATGGCTGTTAAAAACATGGCAATGATTGGAATTTCAAATAATACAGCAAATGGCAACGTTACACGTATTAAGAATTTGAAATATCTGTCCACGGTAAACATTTCATTAAACATACCATCATTTAACGATAATAAAAAAGGTAGAATTAGTTCAATGAACATATAATAACCAAACACAAGCCCACCAATAAATAATATAAATACAGCAGGTATATATGCCAATGTTGCTTTTCTCTCTGTATTTGTTAATCCTGGTTTTACAAATAACCATACTTGTAATGCAAAAATCGGAATTGTACATGCAATAGCTACAATCCCAGCAAGCGTGAAATAAATCCAGATGATTTCACCCGGACTAATTACAGTCAGCTTCATCCCAATGTCATGTTGAAAAAAAGCATAAATCTCTTTCGAATAAATAAACCCAACAATAAAAAAAACGATAAAGAAAACCGCCGTAATAATAATTCGATTCCTTAATTCAGATAGGTGGTCCGTTAGATTCATTTCCTTATCTTCAAAAGATTTGTCAGTCATTCTGTCACTCTCCTACTACCAAAGCATGTACATTCTGTTAACATCTTATAACAGCTTTAACACAAAAGAAGATGCAAGGGTTGTACCTTACACCTTCGCTTATCAGTTTTTATTAGACGATTTCTTTTCTGTTTTGTCAGAAGAATCTTCATCCGATACGATACCTTTTGTAGCATTTTTAAATTCTTTTAACGAACTCCCAAATGCTTTTCCGATTTCCGGAAGTTTCGAAGGTCCAAAGACAACTAGTGCAATAATTAGAATTAGGATTAATCCAGGAACACCTATACTTGAAAACATTCCCCTTCACTCCCTATGATTATTTACTGCTTTTTTCATCCGTAATCATATCTTTTGTTTCGTTAATCTCATCTTTAACATCACTCGTTAGTTCATTAGCAGACGTTTTAAATTCCTTTAATGTTTGTCCAGCAGCTTTTCCGATTTCCGGTAATTTCTTAGGACCAAATATCACTAAGGCAATGATTAAAATTAATATCAATCCTGGAAAACCAATACTAGATAACATGGTAGCACCTTCTTTGAATTAATAATTTTATTATAAGCAACTTTTACCAAAACATAAATTTATTTCATTTAAAATTCATAGAACATCCAATTATTAATGAAGCGCTTATAGTGTAACATGTTTCCTTTTCTAGAAACAAGCCTCTTTCTATAGCCTGTTCCATTTATTTCCCCTTATTCATGAAGTAATTACTTTCTATCATATTGAAGGAAATAGTATTCATAGGGATTGGTCTCATTTCTTTCTCCTTTTACTTTTGAAGATAGTATCCAATCTTCCGTTGAAAAACTTGGGAAGTAAGTATCTCCTTGAAAACGATGATCGATCCATGTAATATACATTCGATCTGCATGATGTATGACTTGCTCAAATATGTTCCCGCCACCAATCACAAAATATTCGATATCCGGATGTTCCTCATTCCATTCATAGATGGTATGAATGTCTTTGATAACTTCTAGATTATCTGAAGTAGGTAGTTCACTTTTTGTAAGTATGACATTTCTTCGGTTAGGTAAAGGTCCGTTCATTGAATCAAATGTTTTTCTTCCCATAATAATGGTTTGACCCGTTGTTTTTTCTTTGAAAAATCGTAAGTCTTTTGGCAAACGCCACGGAAGATCATTGTTTGATCCAATTACATGATTTTTATCCATCGCTAGTAATAAAGAAATCAATTGCTACACTCCTCTCTTAATTAAACAGCAATAGGCGCTTTAATGGAAGGATGCGGATAATAACCGATTATTTCAAAATCAGAAAGCTCAAAATCAAAAATAGAGGACTTTGATTTGTTTATTTGTAATTGAGGCATTTCTCTTATTTCTCTAGAAAGCTGCGTCTTTATTTGATTGACATGGTTGGAATAAATATGTGCATCCCCAAGAGTGTGAATGAACTCCCCAGGTTTCAAGTTACATTCATGTGCAATCAGTAACGTTAACAATGCGTAGCTTGCTATATTAAACGGAACGCCTAAAAACACATCTGCACTACGTTGATATAATTGACATGAAAGTTTACCATCAGCAACGTAAAATTGGAATAATGTATGACAAGGTGGTAAGGCCATTGTTGGAACATCTTCAGGATTCCAAGCAGATACAATATGCCTTCTAGAATCTGGTTTGTTTCTGATCGAATCAATGACATTCTTTAATTGATCAATCGTATTATTTTGAGAAGTCTTCCATTGTCGCCATTGTTTTCCATAAACATCCCCAAGTGTGCCAAACTTGTCAGCAAAAGTATCGTCACTCAGAATTTTTTCTTTAAATCGTTCCATTTGTTGCTGGTATTGTTCATTAAATTCTTCGTCTATCTGCGAGCGATGCCCAAAATCCATCATATCTGGTCCTGTGTATTCATTGCTCTTCACCCAGTTTTCGAATGCCCATTCGTTCCAAATATTATTATTATGTTGTAGCAGATAACGAATATTTGTATCGCCTTTTATAAACCAAAGCAGTTCACTCGCAATTAATCGAAAAGGGACTTTTTTCGTTGTAAGTAATGGGAAACCATCTTCCAAATTAAAGCGCATTTGATGACCAAAAATGGAATAAGTTCCCGTATTCGTCCGATCATGTTTGTTCACACCATTGTTTAAAATTTGATTACAAAGGTTTAAATAAGCCTTTTCTCCAGTAACCATATGTATCCCTCCAGATTTCTTCTTCCATTCTATTTATTGTACCACAATCCATAGCTTGGCTCTAAATTTGTAACATAATCGTAACTCATAAACACCTAAATCCGACATAAACCTGATAAAGAGTCAGAAAAAGAAAGGGGATAGCTTGATGAATCAGACTGTCGAACATATGGCAAAGCGTTCATTACTTTATGGTTATGTGCTAAGTCAACCATTGGTTAACTATGTCGATGCACATCCTGAACTGCAAAATAAGCTATTGTTTGAGTCGGATCAGCTTGAATTTGGAAAACATGGAGAAGCTGTTAGGCATATGCAGCAAAAATTACATACGCTATCCTATTTTGACAAAGAAATAGATGGAAGGTTTGGGGTCTTAACCGAACAGGCAATTAAAAATTTTCAAGCTGAACATAATTTAACCATTAATGGAAAAGTAAACAAAGATACATTACGTGCCATGGTAAAAGATGAGAAAAAAGCATATAAAGAGCAATTAGAAAACTTTTCTGATGAAATAGAACCCGGTATGTATAATGCTAAAGTGAAAATTGTCCAAAAAGCACTGCAATATTTTGGTTATTATGAGGGAGAACTAGATGGTATTTATGGACCATTAACCAAAAAAGCATTAGAAATTGCCGAAGAAGAGCATCACATGGAATTAATTGATGACCATCAACAAGCAGTTTCTCCTGCTCCAACCGAACAAACGAAGTCAGAACAAGTAAAAGCTAAGGATACCTCCCCGGCTTCTGTAAAAGAACAACCCAATAAGGACGTTGAATCAAATGAAGTGAAAAAAGTTACTGTACAAGGCAATACTGCAGCATCAATTGTAGAAGAGGCTCGAGCGCAGCTTGGAACTCCCTATAAATGGGGAGGAGAAGATCCAGGAGGTTTCGATTGCAGCGGTTTTATTCAACATGTGTTTACAGAACAAGGGATCCAAATTCCTCGTACCGTTAATGAAATTTGGAATTTTTCCTCCCCTATTTCTGATCCTTCTATCGGGGATTTCGTTTTTTTTGAGACCTATAAACCTGGACCGTCTCACATGGGAATTTATGTCGGAGATGGAAAGTTTATTCACGCTGGTGAATCAAGAGGTGTGGAAATAAGCAAATTAACTAATCCTTATTGGGAAGAACGTTACATTGGTGCAAAACGAGTAATGCAGCAATAGTGTTCTTTATGATACGATTAGTAACTGAAAAGAGTTGCTACATTAGCAACTCTTTGTCTTTGACCATTCTTTTTCAAATTGTAGGAGATAGACCTCCATAAACCGATGACGTTCATCAGCGATTTTCTTAGCTGCCTCCGTATGCAACAGCTCTTTGATTTTCAAAAGTTTATCATAAAAATGCTGTATTGTATTATTTTTATTTGTATCATGATTAATATAATTCCGATTTGCTCCACCATAGGCAAATGCTCGTGCTATTCCAATAGCTCCAATAGCATCTAACCGATCAGCGTCTTGCACAATTTTACCTTCGAGCGTTGTGGGATTGCCACCCTTACTAAATGACACGTCTTGAATAGCTTCTTTCACTTTGTTAATTTGATATTCGTTCATAGCAATACGTTGTAAAAATAGATCTAATTCTTTAATGGTTTCCTCTGGATCTGTAAATAGTTTCGCATCGCCAACGTCATGCAACCATGCAGCTGCTTCACAGATAAACAAGTCTGCATCTTCTATTTTAGCAATCTCACCCGCAGTTGTTGCTACCCTCTCCATATGAAAAAAATCATGGCCAGTGTAATCATCGCTGAATAAATTACGAATTAATTTCTGGATTTCAATTAATTGACTTAATTCTTCCATTAGAATAAACCAACCGCCTTTCCATCTGACGTAACATCCATTTCTAATGCCGCTGGTGAACTTGGTAATCCAGGCATGGTTAAGACATCCCCAGTCAAAGCGATGATAAAACCAGCACCGATAGATGCACGTAATTCACGAATGGTTATTGTAAAACCATTTGGACGACCTAATAATGTTGGGTCATCTGACAAAGAATACTGTGTTTTAGCCATACAAATTGGAAGGTTCCCCCACCCTTGTTCTGTAAAGAATGCAGCTTGCTCACGTGCCGTTTTTGTCAGCTCAATATCTTTAGCACCATACACTGTCTGAGCGATTATTTTCATCTTTTGTTCCAGAGGGTCGTCTAGATCGTATAATGGCTGATAGGATTTCGTTGAACCTTCCACTTTTGCTATTAATTTATCGGCTAATTGTACCCCGCCTTCTCCCCCATCTGCATGTACAGTAGTTACGGCAACATCAATATCTCTTTCTTCGCACCATAGTTGAACAAATTCCGTTTCTTTTATCGTATCGGTTGGAAATTGATTAATGGTTACAATATAAGGAACTTGAAAAGCTTTAATGGTATTTATATGTTTTTCTAAGTTTGCCATACCGTCCGCTAATCCAGCTAAGTTTTCCGTATCAAGATGACCTTTTTGTACTCCGCCATGCATTTTTAAAGCACGAATGGTAACTACAACGACGACGGCAGCCGTGTCGATAGTGCCAATCCGTGATTTAATATTAAAATACTTCTCAGCACCTAGATCTGCGCCAAAACCAGCTTCAGTAACTACATAATCCCCTAGTTTTGCCGCGGTTTTTGTAGCAATAATGCTATTGCAACCGTGGGCAATATTAGCAAATGGTCCCCCATGAATAATTGCAGGCGTATTTTCAATTGTTTGTACCAGATTTGGCTTCATCGCGTCTCTTAAAAGCAATGTCAGTGCTCCTTCTGCTTGAAGATGCTTGGCCGTTACAGGTCTACCGCTATATGTATATCCTATTACAATTTTAGCCAATCTCGCTTTTAAGTCATCAATATTAGTAGCAAGACATAAAATGGCCATGATCTCTGAAGCTACAGATATCGCAAATCCATCTTCCCTTAGTATGCCTTGTTTTGTACCGCCGAGGCCAATTACAATTTCTCTTAAGGACCGATCATTCATATCGATAACACGCTTCCACTCCACCCGTCTAGTATCTATATTTAATTCATTGCCTTGATGAATATGGTTATCGATAATAGCGGATAATGCATTATTAGCTGATGTTATCGCATGAATGTCTCCTGTAAAATGAAGATTAATATCTTCCATCGGCAATACTTGAGCATAGCCTCCACCTGTTGCTCCGCCTTTAAGGCCCATCACTGGTCCTAAAGATGGTTCCCGTAAAGCGACAATTGCATTTTTCCCTAGTTTATTAAATGCTTGTCCAAGTCCAACAGTGACCGTAGACTTCCCTTCTCCAGCAGGAGTTGGATTTATAGAAGTGACTAGAATAATTTTCCCGTTCTTCTTATTTTCTAGTTTGGTTAATAGTTGATCGGATAGCTTTGCCTTATTACGTCCATAAGGCTCCCAATCATCGGAGCTTAGTTTCAATTTCTCTGCAATCTTATGTATAGGTTCTACTATTGCCTCTTGTGCAATTTGAATGTCTTTCTTCATGATGCTGCTCCTTTCCTATTTCAAAAAGTTTCAGATGGATGATCATTCAACAGCTATTATTATACCTTTTCATGAATTAAATTAATAGCTTGAATTATTAAAAATGTCGAATTACCACAGCGTATATTCTTGACTCTAAAAGTGAAATGAGCTATATTAGACACAAGCAAAGAAGATGTACGGATTCATTAATGACTCAGGCGGCTTCTATAGAAGTGGATGCACTAGTGATCCTACTCTTCTATAGGAACTGCCTATTTTTATGTTCTGTTATCTGCTTTGTATTACCACGTTTTCAAAAAAGAAACGTGAAGGTTTTTAGGAGGATTAATTCATGGAAAATGGAGTAGTAAAATGGTTTAACGCTGAAAAAGGATACGGTTTCATTCAGCAAGAAGAAGGAAACGACGTATTTGTACACTATTCAGCAATTCAAGAAGAAGGCTTTAAAACCCTTGAAGAAGGCCAAGAAGTTTCTTTTGATATCGTTGAAGGTGAACGTGGACCACAAGCAGCTAATGTTGTTAAAAAATAACTAGAAACAAAATTATATAAAGCGGTAATCTGTTTTGCCAGATTACCGCTTTTTTTGATATCCTTCTATAAGTTCTTGCTTTTTTCATCCAGCCTAAGTATAATAACATTTGTGTTTTTCGCGGTTCGAGAACTCCCGCGTTACCAAAACTAAGGAGGAATTCGATGCCAAACGAACTGATTTGGTTATTATTTGCAATTGTAAATTTCTCATTACTTCTTATCTTCTATCGATTATTTGGACGAACTGGTCTTTACGTATGGATCGGTATGGCGACCATCATTGCTAATATCCAAGTATTAAAAACTGTAGAACTTATTGGCTTAACAGCAACCTTAGGTAATATATTATATGGTACTGCGTATTTAGCTACCGATATCATCAACGAGAAACATGGCAAACAAGAGGCCAAAAAGGCAGTCTGGCTTGGTTTCGCTACATTGTTATCAATGACAGTTATGATGCAAATTGCTCTAGCCTTCCAGCCTGGCGCCGACGATATTGCTCATGAGGCACTTGCTACACTTTTTGGTATCATCCCTCGGGTCGTTCTTGGCAGTCTGGCCGCGTATATGATCAGTCAGTATTTTGATGTTTGGATTTATGATAAATTAAGAAGTTTATTTCCAAGTGATCGACAACTTTGGATAAGAAACAGCGGAAGTACAATGATAAGTCAACTTGTTGATACAATGGTCTTTTGTACAATCGCTTTTTATGGAGAATATCCAACAAGCGTGTGGTTGGAAATCGTAATTACAACGTATGTTATCAAATTTGCAGTTGCAGTAATTGATACACCATTTATGTATATTGCAAAACGAATGCATTCAAATGAGCAAAAGTAAACGGAGCTAAGATCAGCTCCGTTTTTATATCTTCGTTTCTTTCAATGCTTTTTCTTCTATTGGAATACGGACAAATAGCAAAAAGATGTGCAACAGTGGAAATAGCATCGCTGTAAAATAAGCATGAAATAACAAGGGAATGACAAATAATTCAACCCCAACGATAATATAGTTTGGATGCTTCACAAACTTATAGGGTCCTTCATTTACAATCGAAAATTGAGGAGAAATAATAATCTTCGTATTCCAGAATTTTCCTAAAGTAGTAATACACCAAATTCGAATACATTGAGTGATGATAAATAATACAAATAAAGAATAACTAAATTGGAACGGCTGATTATTTCTCCATAATGCCTCCGCTATTAAAAAAACGAAAAACAATGTGTGAACGATTAGAAACCATTTGTAATGGTCCCTCCCTTTTTCTACTCCACCATGCTCTTTCATCCATTTTTCATTACTTCTGGCAATTCTTAATTCAATGATGCGTTGAAGTACTATACAACTAAGAATGAGCCACATATAAATCGGCATTATGTTATCCACTCCATTAATAGTAATTCCGAACTAAATCCAGGTCCCAGTGCAGAGATAATACTTTTCGTATTTTCCTGAATAGGTTCTTGCATCCACTCTCTTAACACATAAAGAACGGTACCAGAAGACATATTCCCATGTCTTCGTAGAATACCAATCGAATGTTTGAATTTGTTTAAATCAACCTGAAGTACATTGCCCATAGCATCGATCACTTTTTTTCCACCTGGATGTGCAATGAAATGATCAATGTTCTCGGGACTCAGATGATATTCTCTAAAGAATTTCTCCAGATGTTCCCGCCAGAACGTTTCCACTAAAGCGGGGATACTTTTGGAAAAAATCACCTCAAAGCCACTATCTGTAATATCCCAGCCCATGACTGATATACTGTTTTTCTTTGTATAGGAGTGAGAATGTAAAAGGCGTGGAATTGGTCCTTTTTTGTTTTGAATCAGTGTTGATTTTTCGCCAACTGCTAATACAGCACTAATCCCGTCTCCAAACAAAGCGCTTCCTATAATATTGCTCTTTTTAATATCCCCTTTTTGGAAGGTTAGACTACATAGTTCACAGCAAATTATTAATGCAGACTTATCCGGATTTGCAGTTAACCAATCATGTACTCTAGCTAATCCTATGGCTCCACCAGCACAACCAAGCCCCCATAAAGGCATCCGCTTTACATCTTGTCTGAAAGGTCGTTCATTCATGACATGTACATCTAAGGACGGCGTAGCAATTCCAGTACTAGATACAAAAATAATCATATCAATATCTTCATAGGCAACAGATTCTGTTAGAAAGGCTGAATTATCTAAACAATCATCCATCGCCTCGATGATATATGATTTGGCCAATTTAATAAACAACTCATTTCTTTCTTTAAAGGAATGTTCTTCTAAAAACCAATTTGGAGGTACGACAAACTGACGTTCATCAACCTGCGCATTGTCAAAAACAGGTAATAAGCGTGAAACATGACGTTTTGATTGGTTAAAGATTTTTTGAACAATCTGTTTCACTTCTGCTTGTTCCATATGATATTTAGGAATACCGACACCTGCTGAACAAATATACGTCATTTAGTCCTCCTTACCAAGTAAACATCACATCCCTAAAATTGATAGATGGTTGCATACTTTTCTTGTAGGTAACAAATTAAGTGATCGGGATTCAATGGTTCTTTGGTAACGTCATGTATGATCTCTAATGGATTTTTCACCTTACCATATTGATGAATCGATGTTCCTAACCACTGTTTTATCTTTGTAAAATCAGCCGACTTTACAATTGATTCAATATCTAACTGTTGATTCATCGTTTGATAAATTTGTGCAGCATACATATAGCCCAACGCATAGCTTGGAAAATACCCAAAATCTCCACCAGCCCAATGAATATCCTGTAGAACTCCTTCTTTATCAGAAGGAGGTACAATTCCTAGATAGTCTTTCATTTTTTCATTCCATAGAGCAGGTAAGTCTTTAACTTGAATGTCATTGTTTATCAGTGACTTTTCTAATTCATAGCGAATCATAATATGAAGAGAGTACGTTAATTCGTCTGCTTCAATTCGAATAAACGATGGTTTTACTTCATTAATAGCATGGTAGAATTGATCCCGATCTACCTGTTGAAAAGCTTTTGGTGCGTACTGTAAAAAAAGATCATAATTTGTTTCCCAAAATGATTGACTCCTTGCTATAAAGTTTTCCCAAAATAATGATTGTGATTCATGTATTCCCATAGAAGTTCCAGTAGCCAAAGGAGTTCTCATCAAACGATCATCTATATTTTGCTCGTATAGCCCATGTCCGCCTTCATGAATCGTACCAAAAACAGCCATTCGAAAGTCCTGCTCATCATACCGAGTCGTTATTCGAACGTCATTTTTATTCAATGCAATAGCAAAAGGATGAATCGTTTCATCTAGACGTCCAGCCTGAAAATCATAGCCCATTTGTTCTAAGATTTTCTTTGTAAAAGCTTCCTGGTCTTTCTTTGGAAAATGGTTTTGTAGCAATGCTGGGTTCGGCTGATTTGAGCTGTTTGTAATTTTCGTTAATAGGTTAAGTAGCGATTTGCGAAGACGTGGAAATACCTCGTCTAGCGTTTTGGTTGTTACACCTGGTTCAAAATTATGTAAAAGAGCATCGTAGATGTTATCTTCATACCCCCAATACGTAGCGAATTTACGATTAAAGTCCATTAATTTTTCTAAATCGGGTTGAAATAAACGGAAGTCCGCTTTCTCCCTAGCTTCTTGCCAAACCGCTTCTGACCTTGTTTGCGCCATTATAAATAATCGATATTCCTCTGTAGGAATTTTTCGGTTTCGCTCATAATTTTCTTCACAAACTTCCGCTATTTTCAATAAGAGAGGGTCAGTAGAGCTTTCTTTTACAGCGTCAATATAATACTTCATTTCATCAGAAGTTTCTAATTTATGTATTTTTTCACCTAATAATCCAGCTACTTCTGACCTTTGTTCTACTCCTTTTTGCGGGATTTTTGTACGCATATCCCAATGAATTAACATAAGTGCTTCTTGATAAGCACTTATGTTACCCAAATATTTTTTAAATTTTTCTATGACATGTGTTATTTCCCCCATTATAATTCCCCTTTCTCTTTTTTTCCGAAGTACTGATAATAATCTGTACGTATAAAACCATTAAATAATTTTCGCTTTTTTGTAGCTTTCTGACCATATTCTTTTTCAAATTGTTCAAATGCTGTCAAAATATAAACACTCCAACTGTGGTGATTCTTCATAATTGAACCAAGGTCTTTCGCTAACGCTGCCGCAATTTCTTTGTCACCTAATCTTTGCCCATAAGGAGGGTTACCAATTAGATAGCCGTTAGCATCTTTTATGGTCAGATCACGAACTTGCATTTGTTTCCATGAAACTAAGTCGCCTAAACCCGCTTCAATTGCATTTTGTTTTGATATTTCTACCATTTTATGGTCAATATCTGAACCCACGATTGTTAATGCTTGATCGTAATTTGCCAAATCCTCTACTTCTTCAAAGGCCTGATCCCAATATTTACTTCTAATGAGGCCCCAATCCTCACTAACGAATTCCCGATTAAATCCTGGTGCGATATTCTGTCCAATTAGTGCCGCTTCAATAGGAATTGTTCCCGAACCGCAAAATGGATCAATTAACGGCTCATCCGGTTTCCAATTCGTCAATTTCACCAAGGCTGCAGCTAGCGTTTCTTTTAATGGCGCTTCTCCTTGACCTACCCGGTATCCTCGTTTATGTAAGCCTGTTCCGGATGTATCAATGGTCAATGTCGCCATATCCTTTAATAACGCAATTTCTACCTTATATACAGGTCCTGTTTCTGGCAATTTCGATACAATTCCATGTTTTAATTTCAGCCTTTCTACAATTGCTTTTTTTGTAATTGCTTGGCAATCTGGTACACTATATAATTTGGAATGAACAGATTTACCAATTACTGGAACTTGGCCATCCTCTGGTATATATTCCTCCCATCGTAACTCCTTCACCCCTTCAAATAACTCATCAAAGGACGTAGCATGGAACGTACCTATAAGTAGTCTGACTCGATCTGCAGTACGAAGCCATAAATTGCATCGTGGAATTGCCGAGATTGGTGCATCAAATAGTACTTTTCCATTTTCCACTTTTGCTTCATATCCTAATTCTCTTACCTCATTGGCTACAATCGATTCTAAACCCATAGCAGCCGTTGCAATCAATGTTACTGTGCGCATGTAATAATTCCTTTCTACCGTGTAGATTATTTTCCATTAGTTTATCATATCCTGTGCTAGAATATGAACTTTCTGTTACACTAAAAAACCTTTCTGCTACCTCAGATGAGATTCAGAAAGGTTTTAATACAAATAATATTGTTATGGGACCGATTAAATACTCGATAAGCCATGTTCTGTACCATTGTACTACAAACGGTGGTCAAACCTCGTACGTCGGTTGCGATCATCTATCTACAAGTAATAACTTGTCCCTTTTTCGGTTCAACTTCCCTACTAAAGGATGCCCCTACCATTATTTGGGTTGCTCACTCGTGGGGTTTACCTCGTTCCACCCAAGAAGTTTCCTTCTCAGCTACGTCACTGTGGCACTTTCAAGGATATTTCCATATCTTTTAAGACTTAGGAAATAAACCTGCCGTTAACCTACTGGTTACCTTGACTTATGATTTCGTCAAGCACGAACACTACAGACATCGCAGTCTGTGTGAGCATGGACTTTCCTCTGTATTAAATACAGCGATCACATGAGTATTTAACGAATAACCTTATAAATAATACCATAAACAATTAAAACTTTCAAGTGTTAGCTACAACAAAATAGATTAACTTTCTGTTTCAGCGAATTTTTTACCGAATACTGCTTTTTCCAAATTAGACAACCGTTTTAATACATCATAATTCACTTGAGGGTTTGGATTTGGTTGAACAGATCGTGTTTTAGGTTGTTCTGTCGTTGTTTTCTTCAAGCGATCATTCTCTTGCTGTAATCGTTCCAATTCTTGTTTAAATACATCATAATCTTGGATAATTAGATCTAAAAACTCATCCACTTCCTCTTGATTATAACCACGCATAGCCGTTTTAAAATCTTTCTCAAGTATATCTTTACTACTTAACTGTACTCGATTTAAACTCATTTCATCACCTCGTCATGTTTACATGGTTCATTATACTTGTACCACTTTTATTTACCATTGTATTAATTCTAATTCCTTTTATGTCTATTTTTCTTTTCACTTATTATAGCATTAAATGATCAACCTGAAAAATGAATCTCCATTTCATCCTCCATCCCTCAATTAAGTTTCCCTTTTTAATAGTACATATAATAACATACTTTGCGCAAAACAACCTAAATCAATTTGAGTTAATGCTTCAATTTTATTCAGCCGATAAATTAGTGTATTTCGATGGATAAATAGTAATTTTGCAGCTTTGCTTAGATTTAGGTTGCAATCACAATAGGTTAAGAAATTCTGCTTTAATTCAAGGAAATTCTTCTGATGGTATAAATTTCTTAACCGTAATTGAATAATTGAGTGAATATCATTTGTATCATAAAAAGGAAATAGTTGAGCAAGTACATTCCAATCATAAAAAGAGTAAATTGCAGGATTAATTGTCGTTTGTTTCCCCAACTTTATTAAATTCTCCGCTTCTTCATAAGAAAAGCATAGTTTATCCATCGATTCATATTTATTACCAACGGCAACCGTAAAAGCATTCAAATGATAAACGTTAAGCATTTCCATTAACTTTAAGCTATTCTTTTTAAAATCTGCCATAAATGAATGGTAGTCAGTTATATCATTAATGGCCTTTAAAAGGACAATCTTTTGCGGATTTAAGAATGCACAAGCAGCCGTTTCAGCTTGGTATGCCTTTCGTATGCAATATAAAATTTCCCTTCTTAAATATTCCATTGAAAAAGCATGGTTTTTAGCTGCCTGTACCGTTGTGATTAACGAATTTCCGATATCTATGACAATGCAGCAGCGCGGTAACAAGTATTCCATATGCAAAATAGAACAGTACTCTTTTAATTTTTCGATATTCCTTTTATTTTCCAACAGGATATATTGTATGAATGATTCTGTAATTTTTGATTCTAATTCCTCAATATGGGAATGAATCGTTTCATGCCACATTGTTTCAACATAGTTTTTGATTAATTCTGCATACGGCATTACCTGATGTGGATCACCTATAATTCCTAGTACACCAGCCGTTTGATGCTCAAAACAAAGAGGTAAAGCAATGCCTGGAAGCACATTTTCCATCGTTGAAACCGTATTGTCATCAAATAAAATAGCCTTGTTTAATTTGATGACTTCTACAGATGGTTTATGTATTTTACCAATTCGATCTGAGTTGGTATCTCCAATTATATACCCCTGTCTATCACTCAGACTTATTGGAAATGGAGATATTTTTGAAACCGTTTTCACTGTTTGTTGTGCAAATTGTACAAAACGTTCCACCCTAATCCCCTGCCTTATTACATGCTTTTTTATTATTTTAACATAATTTAGATTATTTAAAATAATCTAGTTTACCTCCAGAAATTTGTTGAATTTATCCCTAGATTTACAATCTGTTTTTAATTTATAACCAATGTATAGGTTACTAATTTACATATGAGGTGAATGCTAATGTACAAATCGGACATTATTATTGTCGGTAGCGGAGTAATTGGCTCAAGTATAGCTTACAATTTGTTGAATGATGGGTATACAGGGGAAATTGTTGTCTTCGAGAAAGACTCCCTTAACGAATTTTCATCAACTTCAAGAAGCGCAGGAGGAATAAGGCAACTTTTCACCACAACTATTAATATTCAAATTAGCCGCTATAGCTTACAAAAATACAAAACATTTCCAACAGATATGGCTATTCGTGGAGAAAAAGCAGAAATTGATTTTAAGCAACGAGGGTATTTATTTCTTGCAAAAGCAGAAAATACCGAAACATTACAAAGACAATGTGCTCTACAACGACATTTTGGTGTTCCTTCCGATTTCCTATCCCCATATGAATTAAAAACACTTATTCCAGAATTAACTATTTCTGATTTAATAGGTGGACTTTATTGTTCGGAAGATGGTTATCTAGACCCTTATTCAGTAATGCAAGGATATATAAAAAAGGCCAAACAATTAGGCGCATCTTATGTATATAAAGAAGTTGACTCGATTTTGAAAGAAAATCATCGAGTAACTGGGGTCCGATTAGCAACTGGAGATATATACAAAGCTCCTATCGTAATAAACTGTGCTGGTCCTTGGGCTGCTGCGTTAAGTGCAAAGTTAGATTTACCGCTACCAATTATTCCCTTAAAGCGGCAAATTATTCAATTTGATACTGCCGAACCTTTATCGAATGAATTGCCATTAACAGTTGATCCTACGGGTGTTTACTTTCGGCATGAAGGAAAACAGATCATTACTGGTTATTCTGAAAAAGTGGAACCAGGTATTGATTTTTCATGGAAACGATCTTTTTTTCTAGATCAACTATGGCCTATATTGGCCGAAAGGATGTCTCATTTTGAGCAAGCTAAAATTATTAGCGGCTGGGCTGGTATGTACAGTTTTAATTCAATGGATCAAAATGCCATTATTGGCGAACACCCTCAGTTAAAAGGTTACTTTACTGCATGTGGTTTTAGTGGTCATGGAATGCAGCAAGCTCCAGCTATAGGTAAAGGAATATCCGAACTAATTCGATTGGGGCAATACGAAACACTCGATCTTCGTCCGTTGAGATTTGAGCGTTTTAAAGAGAAAGATCTAGTAATTGAAGGTGCCGTTGTCTAACTTCAGTTGGATAATGTATATAAAGACGTTTCTATACGGAACTGATTATGAGGAGGATTTATGAATATTATTGCTGTTGAATTTTTTATCTATTGTCTTGTCCTGCTTACGATTGGATATGCCTTTAGCAAACGGAGTAAAACCCATTCTGAATTTTTATTGGGTGGAAAGAAGTTACCAGGATGGGCACTTGCGTTTTCGGAACGGGCTACAGGGGAATCGGCATGGCTGCTTCTAGGTTATACGGGATTTGTATTTATGACGGGATTATCAGGGATATGGGTAGCGGTAGGCATTGCTATTGGAATTATATTTGCTTGGTTATTTTTAGCGAAGAAATTTATGCAGGAAACAGATAAGTATCATGTACTGACTTTACCAGATTATTTAGCTGTACGATTTGGACAAAAAGCGAAAGTGATTCGTTGGCTGACAAGCATTTTAATTGCCAGTTTTCTTATGTTTTATGTAGGTGCGCAAATGGCAGGAGCAGGTAAAATGTTATTCACTACATTTGGTATCCCGCATGCTGCAGGAATAATCTTAGCAACCATTGTTATTATCATTATAGCTTTTGCTGGTGGATTTATTTCGGTAGTATGGACAGATATGATACAAAGCGTCATGATGGTGATTACATTAGTTGCCCTGCCTATAATGGCATTCTTTTATATTCAATCACATGGTTTGTCCATAACAGAATCACTTTATCAGGCAGGACCAACCTTTAACTCCTGGTTTGGTGGTCTCACCGGTTTTTCAATCGGAGTATTGTTCTTTAATAATTTTTCATGGTTTTTTGGGTTTCTAGGAGGTCAGCCACAACTGAGTGCTCGGTTTATGGCACTGAAAAATAATAAACAGGCAAAACAAGGTAGCATTGTAGCCATTACTTGGACAATTCTTGCATACGGCGGTGCCTTTATGATAGGACTAGCAGCAATTACTATGTATGACCAAGGTTCATTTAAAGATGTTGAAATTATATTACCCACCATGATTTTAGATCTTTTCTCTCCATGGATAGCTGGATTACTCTTGGCAGGAGTGTTAGCTGCTATCATAACCACAGCTGACTCCCAATTAATGGTTATAACGAGTTCAATTAGTGAGGATATTATCCATAAAACCTTTAAAATGGAGTTTTCAGAGAAACAATTTGTTTGGATTTCTCGGCTCACTATAGTCGTATTCGGAGTAATAGGAATGATAATCGCATTAGTTTCGGAGTCTTTGCTTTATTTAGTTGTAAGTTGGGCATGGGCTGGTGTTGGTTGCACCCTTTCCCCTGCTATCCTCTTAACGTTTTTCTGGAAAAAGTACTCTAGTGCTGGAGTAGTTGCAACGGTGGTATCAGGTCTGATTTCAACGATTATATGGATTAGTACACCATTGGAAGGAATGATTACTTCTAAATTTACTACTTTCCTTATTGCTGGGTGTTTAGGGGTTATCTTTAGTTTAGTTCTTCCAGACCAAAACGACGCAAACGTTCCTAAAGAAGAAACAATCTAAAAAGAGCTAGTCAAATAATATTAATAAAGAATAATCCGAACGATCGAACTACACCAATTTATAGACAGATCATCGTTCGGATTTTATTATAACCTCTTGCTAGATTATAATTTAATTTTTGTTTAAATCGGAAGGCTGAAATGAGAAAGGCAATAATTCATTCATTGAGACTGTCTTTACCTCATTTTTTAAATTCGTTAAATGGATAATCATATCACCTTTGAAAAATTCACTCATTACTTGCCGACATGAACCACATGGCGGTACCGGCCGTTCCGTATCAGCAATAACAGCCATTTCTATAAATTCGTCCTCTCCATCAGCAATTGCTTTAAAAATAGCAACACGTTCGGCACAACAAGAAACTGGATACGCTGCATTTTCTATATTACATCCAGTGTATAACTTTCCGGATTTGGTAAGCAATGCTGCACCAACGGGAAATTTGGAATATGGTACGTAAGCTTTCGATAACATCGTATGTGCTTCATTTAATAAATCTTGTTTATTCAGCATCTCATTTTCTCCTCCCAACTTGTGGAAGGATATTATAAGAAAAAAATCGCTACTTGTAAAGCGATTACAGATCCACCTTGTTTAATTCGTCCATCAGTTGATCAAAAATATATATAACAGAATGGTTTAATTCCATATATCGTTTTCTTCTGACATCAATGTAATAACTATGCATAAGTAATAGCTCCATATTTTCCTTCGTTGAAACGATTTGTTGTGGATGAACATTTACTTTACGTTCTTTAACGAATTGTAATGCTAACGTTTCCCATTGTTGTAAGCGGTCGTATATTGGTGTCGTTTCCTCTTTAACTTGTAGAAACAAAGCTCGATCTTTTCGGTTTTCCGGAGGATCATTCTGTTCATAATGGTATTTTAAATTATCTAAATAGCGTTTTAACGTTTCTGTTTGTTCAATTAAATTCATGTTGAATGCCGCCTTTTTATGATTAGTTATTAAGCATATTTTAACATATAGACAGCTATGCGAACGATTTAAATACTTACTTTCTTCCATGTTGTTCTAAATGCATTTATCTCATTCATTTGATCATGGTAATGATCAGAAATATCATTTTCTATTTTCATCATTAATTTTTGATCCATCCAACGGATTTGATCAGCTAGATGCTGTAACGATACTTCTACCGTTCGTCGATCCGCCCCTTGCTCACTTGCATCCATTTGCTTTGCTGCGTTGTTCATGAATTCCCCTCCTTTCGTTCGTACTTCATTATTATATTTATTCGAGAGGATCAATTTCTCTCCTGCACGTTCGACAAAACTAGAAGAAAGCTTACAAAACGAATAAAATTGCTCATTTTTTTAAGGATTTTTGACAAACTATTCTATAAGGGAGGTAGTTACCTATGAAGGAATCCAAGAAAAAACCCGCAAAAACGGAAAGCATTCGCTCAAAATCATTAAAAAAGGGAGATAAAAAACTTGATGGGCCTAATCGTCCATCAACGTAAAAGGGATATGAGTTTCATATCCCTTTCCTTATCCTTTGAACACGCGTTTTACATAGTAGTAGGCAAAGATCAGCGAGCGCTTTTTATAGAATTCCTTTCCTATCCAATTACAGCCGTTCCTTTCTTCTGAGTTCCACCATTTCTTTTTGATACCCCCCCATTTGTACCAGTCCTTTCGAATTTTATCTTGATGTGAGATAACAGGGTATACCATTCTTAAGAATGGAGACGCTGGATATGGGAGGTTTAGAAACCGTTCATAATCATAGCGTGAACCTGTATGTTCACATTGTCTTGCAAAGGCAAATATTTGTTTAAAAGTGGATGGGGAATATAAAATGGATGCTAATTGTTTTCCAAGTTCAATACGCTTTGTTAAACTCGTGAATTGATGTACAAACGCTCCATAAAGTTGAGCCGATTTTGTTGGTAGCAATACTGCATTCATCGTGAGTAAATTCTGTAGAAAATAAGGAGCCTGATGAAAAACACGTTTTTTGAAAAAGGATTGTCTAATTACTGGCTGCTCGATTACATTTTGTTCATTAATGATTAATGCTATCATTATTCGATTCGTATCAGCAGTCTTCCAAAAGTAATTCCATTCTTTCACCATAAAGGAAGAAACGTGAAAATAAGGTAATAAATGAAATAATGGTTGATTTAATTGCAAGGAAAGTCGATAGACGAGTAACTGTGGATAAGCATCCGAAAAAATGAGCCAATTGGCACGTTCATATGTCATGAATAGTCTTTCCCTTTCCTGTTCACCTAGCATCAATTGAAATGGGGGTAAATATAAATCGGTCATATTATACCCTGCATTTCTTGATACAAGACTTGCTAAGAACGACCATTTAATCTCAGGAAATTGTAAGTAGAATGTAAAATAGGCATCAGTACGTGTAATATTATCTACATTATGAGTCTTGGTAAGATTTGTTATATAATGGATGTAGTGTTGCAGAACTTGGTCATCGTACATGGCTACCATCCTAGTTTTAAATTTTTGTTTTAACATGTACGACTTTTGTAATATTTATGCGTTATTTTAAATGGTTTTTCTTTTCTTTTATGATATGGTAATAGGCAAGGAGGATCCAAGGATGAATTACCCAAATGGAAAGAAAGTAAAGACCAATCAACCAATTAACGCAAAACAAAACACAAATATATTTAGTAATCGAGGAATGACATTAGAAGAAGATATCAATAGTACAAATACGTACTATAGACAATCGAATAAAGCAGTTATTCATAAAAAACCGACCCCAGTCCAAATTGTCAAGGTGGATTATCCTAAACGAAGTGCAGCTGTGATTACGGAAGCGTATTTCAAACAGGCTTCGACGACAGATTATAATGGAATCTATCGGGGCAAATATATTGACTTTGAAGCAAAAGAAACAAAAAATAAGACACTCTTTCCGTTAGCAAATGTTCATGATCATCAGATTGAGCATATGAAAGCTATTGATGCACACGGGGGAATTTGTTTTATCATTATTCGCTTTGCTGCACATGACCAAACATTTTTGTTACCAGCGGAGAAACTTTTTTCGTATTGGAACGTCAAATTAAATGGTGGAAAAAAATCGATATCTTTTGACAGCCTGCAAACTGAAGGATATCCTATCCCTTTTCAATATAGGGCAAGAGTTGATTATTTAGCTATCATCGATAAGCTTTATTTTTAGAGACGGAGGAATGAAGCGATGGCAGACAATAGCCAATCTCGTTCAGCGAGAAGAAAACAGAAAAAAAATAAAAAGAAACCGTTATGGAAGAAGATCGTATTATCTTTATTAATTATTCTTATCGTAATGGGAATTGGAGCTGGAGCGACCGCAGCCTATTGGATTGCGACAGCACCAGATATTAATGACGCGAAGTTATCAGATCCATTAGCCTCCCAAATTCTGGACAAAGATGGAGAAGTATTCGCAGTCTTAGGGGAACAAAAACGAACGAAAGTCAATTATGATGAATTGCCACAAGGATTAATTGATGCTGTTACCGCAACGGAAGATGCAAGATTCTTCGAACACTCTGGAATCGATCTGCGGCGGATTGGTGCAGCAGTTATTGCTAATATCACTAATGGTTTTGGATCAGAGGGTGCCAGTACCATTACTCAGCAAGTAGTAGAGAAGTCATTTTTAACACCTGAAAAAAAGATTAGCCTAAAAGTACAAGAGCAATGGCTCGCACTACAATTAGAAAGAGAGTATTCTAAAGAAGAAATCTTAGAGATGTATTTGAATAAGATTTATTACGGAAGCGGTGCATATGGTGTAGCAAAAGCTGCTGAAACGTATTTTGGTAAAAAAGATTTAAGTGAATTGTCATTAGCGGAATCAGCTATATTGGCTGGGTTACCACAACGACCAAGTGCATATAACCCATTTGAAAATCCAGAACTAACAAAAGAAAGAATGAATACTGTGCTAACGCTCATGGTCCGCCATGGAAAGATATCACAGGAGGAAGCGGATAAAGCAAGAGAAGTTGACATCCCTTCCCTATTACAAAAATCTAGTCCCGATTCCACTCCATATGAAGCATTCTTACAGCAAGTTCAAAAGGAAGTTGAGGAAAAAGTGGATGGCGCGGATATTTATACAGATGGATTAACCATTCATACAACCCTTGATACCGATGCACAAGAACATGTTGAATTCTTGCTAAGTAATCAGGAAGATAATCCAATTTCCTATCCAGATGACGAAATGCAAGCAGGAATGGCAGTGCTCGATACGAAAAGCGGAGCGATCAGGGCGATCGGTGGAAATAGAGGAAATGATCCAGGAGACTTTAATTATGCCCTGCAAACCAAACGACAACCTGGATCTACAATGAAGCCAATAACAGCTTATGGACCGGCTATTGAATATGATAAAATCTCAACCTACCATCAAATTAACGATGATAAGCCATATCCAATTCCAGGTACCGATGCTTCTATTCGAAATTGGAACAGACAATATGGTGGATGGATGACTGCCAGACATGCATTGAACCAATCATTAAACGTTCCAGCAGTTAAAACGTTAGAAGAAGTCGGCTATGAGAATGCGAAGAAATTCGCTGAAAGCCTAGGAATTAAATTTGCCGATGATAAAATGACAATAGGTGACGCAATTGGTGGTACAAGTACAACTGTAAATCCGCTTCAGATGGCTGGGGCTTATCGCGCCTTCGGAAATGAAGGGATTTATAATGAACCTTACGCCGTGACAAAAGTTGAATTCCCAGATGAACGCACGGTGGAGACAAAGCCAGAATCAGAAGCGGTCATGGCTGATTATACTGCTTATATGATGACGGATATGTTAAAATCAGCTATTTCTGAAGGTACCGGTAAACTAGCTGATATTCCAAGCTTACCAGTTGCAGGTAAGACAGGTACAACAAACCTTTCGGATAAAGAAGGAAGCCCGGATTCGTGGTTTAGTGGATATACAACCAACTACACTATATCGGTTTGGACGGGTTATAATGATAACCAACGCACATTACCAGATACAAAAGTACCGCATGCATTGTTTAAAAATACCATGGCAGAACTATCCAACGATATAGAGACCAAAGATTTTGTCAAACCAGACTCTGTTGTTGAAGCTAAAGTAGAAAAAGGTTCTAATCCTGCAGCAAAACCAAGTGAATACACACCATCAGCTTCGATTATTACTGAACTGTTTGTAAAAGGTACAGAGCCTAAAGAAACATCTGAGAAGTTTGATCAATTAGATCCAGTCAGTGGCTTAGAAGCAAGCTTTAATGAAGACAGCAATACCATTGATGTAAATTGGAAATATGATTCAGATGCGGATGTTTCATTTGAAGTTAGCATGAAGGTAAATGATGGTGAAATGCAAACACTGTCTACTACAGAGGAAAACGAAATGGAAATTACTGAAGTAGAACCAGGAGCTAATTACACCATCCAAGTAGTTGCAGTTAATAATGAAGACGAATCATCACGAAGTGAACCGAAGACCGCAACTGTTAAATCTGGTACAGAAGAGGAAGATGAAAACGAGGAAGGCAATATTCCTCCAGTTGAAGGGCTATCCGCCCAATACAATGAAGGTAATTCAATTATTGATGTAAATTGGAATTACAATGGTCCCCCTGCTTCCTTTGAAGTCTCGGTCAATGGGCAGACACAAACGGTAGATTCCAATGGCCTTGAAATCAGTGGCGCCACACCTGGGCAAAGCTATACGATTACTGTAACACCAGTTGGAAAAAATGGTAATAATGATGGTGTCAGAGGTCAAAGTCAAAACACCAGCGTTACGGTGCCAAATGAAGAAAATCCTGATGAGGGCGGCGGTGGCGATCAAAGCCCTCCACCAGATGAAAACAATCCAGAGGAGCCGCCAGCTGATGATGGTGAGCAAGAGCAAGAACAAGAATCTCCTGGAGAAGGAGAAAATCCAGACAGTCAACCCGGTCAAGGTCAAGAAAACCAATAAAATTATGATGGCCAATACTAATAAAAAGAGGTAAATGCTAATTCGCATTTACCTCTTTTCGTTTTCGCATCCGTTTTTGTCCTTCTCTGCAAATTTCTAAAAGAGGACATTCTGGACAATTTGGATTTCTTGATTTACAGTGATAGCGTCCAAAGAAAATCATACGATGATGGGTTACACTCCATTCATCCCTTGGAACTTTACGCATTAATGTTTCTTCTACTTCCGTTACAGAATCTTTCCATTTACAAATTCCTAATCGCTTAGATACCCGTTCTACATGAGTATCTACAGCGATTGCTGGTTCATCAAAAGCTACAGAGGCTACAACATTGGCAGTTTTTCTCCCTACACCAGCCAATTTGACCAGCTCCGCTTTTGTTTGAGGGACAATCCCACCATATTCTTCTAACAACATGGTACAAAGTTTCCGGATATTTTTTGCTTTGTTACGATAAAGCCCAATTGATCTAATATCTTGCTGTAACTCTTCAAGGGTTACAGCTAAGTAATCCTCAGGTGTTTTATATTTTTTAAATAGTTCTTTTGTTACTTTATTTACAAGTGTATCCGTACATTGTGCAGACAGTAATACAGCAATTACGAGTTCAAATGGATTCTTATGTTCTAATTCACATTGTGCATCTGGGAACATCTTTTTCATTTCATCTAAACAAAATCTAATTTCCTTTTTTGTCAGCATACTACTATTCTTCCCCTTCTAACCAATTATAATAGAATGAGGTATCCCTCTTTTTGCTTGGTTCTTGTGTACTTGATTGTCTTGAATGGAATTGCTTACTTGAATTTCTTGCTTGCTCCACCGTATGAATCCCCTTTTTCTTCCACTCTCTCAGTATTCGGTCAATGTACTTAAAATTGAGTTTTCCCATTAATACAGATTCTCTTAGCCCCGCTTTGATTAATGCTGGAGAGATATGATCCTGATCAAGCCAGGCATTAATTGTTTCAATTTCAAATGGAGAAAGCGGTCTACCAAACTCTTGTTCAAATAATATAAAAATGGTCCCATCAGTAGGAGCTTCTTCATGCTCAACCGCATGATCGTTTTCTTCGTCTTGGAATAATTTTTCCCAAAGTTGATTTAAACAATATGCCTCTGTTAATTTTTCGCCTTGCATTTCTTGCTGTTTAATTGTAAGCATTCCTTTTTGGATTAAACCTCGTAGTAAATTTGCACATTCTTTTTCATTCATTGTTACATGGGCGGCTAACTGGTCAGGGGTTGGAAAGTCAACTTTATCTTGTATAAAGCGTTGCAATTGTAATAGAAGCATCACTTCTTTCTCATCAAGATCTAGTGATGTATATGATGTAAGTAACCTTGAAGGAATCGATAATTGATTCAATAATACGTCCTGAATATATACTTGTTGCTTTAACATGATTAAGCACCTCTTTTAATGTATCAAACGTAATGATAAAATCCCTTGCTTATTTTGGCAAGGGATTTTATACAAAGACTTAAGGATATAGCCGATTAAGCAAGCGAGGAAACGGAATCGTTTCACGTACATGTTCCACTCCAGAGATCCAGGCAACTGTTCTTTCCAATCCAAGTCCGAATCCTGAATGAGGTACACTACCGTATTGTCTTAATTCTAAATACCATTGATATGCATCTCCAGTTAATCCATGCTGCTGATACCGTTCCTGCATTAGTTCTAAATCATCAATCCGCTGAGAACCTCCAATAATTTCTCCATAACCTTCCGGAGCAATTAAATCAGCACATAATACAACATCTGAGCGGTCAGGATCAGGTTTCATATAGAAAGCCTTGATCTCAGCAGGATAATTCGTAATGAAAACAGGCTTATCAAAACTTTCAGCTATCGCTGTTTCGTGAGGTGCACCAAAGTCTTCTCCCCATTCAATATCCGTAAATCCCTTTTCTTTCAATAATTCGATTGCAGCATCATAAGATATTCTCGGAAACGGTGCGTTAACTTTTTCCAATTTGGAAATATCTCTGTCTAAGGTGTTTAGCTCCAACTTGCAATTTTCTAGCACACTTTGCACGATAAAGCTAACATAGTTTTCTTGAATTTCGAGACTTTCGTCATGATCGACAAATGCCATCTCTGGTTCAATCATCCAAAATTCAATTAAATGCCTGCGTGTTTTGGATTTTTCTGCCCGAAATGTTGGCCCAAAAGAAAATACCTTACCAAAAGCCATTGCAGCAGCTTCCATATACAACTGTCCACTTTGTGATAAATAAGCTTCCTCATCAAAGTATTTGGTATGGAATAATTCCGTCGTTCCTTCTGCTGAGGAACCCGTTAATATTGGCGGATCAATCTTAACATAGTCATTGTCATTAAAAAATTGATACGTAGCACGAATAATCTCGTTACGAATCTTCATTACGGCATGTTGTTTTTTGGAGCGTAACCATAAGTGACGATGATCCATTAGAAATTCGGTTCCATGCTCCTTTGGTGTAATTGGATAATCCGTTGATTCATGAATCAGTTCAATATTCGTAACTTGCATTTCATATCCAAAGGGTGAACGAGTATCTTCAACAATCTTCCCCGTTATATAAACAGACGATTCTTGCGTTAAATTTTTTGCTAATTGAAATGTTTCTTCGCTTACATCGTTTTTCACAACAACGCCTTGAATAAATCCAGTTCCATCGCGTAATTGTAAAAACGCAATTTTTCCACTAGAGCGTTTATTGGCAAGCCATGCTCCGATTGTAACTGATTGTTCGTTGTATATTGGTGCCTGTGAAATAGTTGTTTTCAAAAAAATAACCTCCCAAAAAAGCCTAAGATTGATGCCTTATAATAAATTGCTTGATACGTTGAGCAGCTTCTTTTAATGCCTCAGTAGAAGTTGCATAGGATAGTCGTACATTATTTGGTGAGCCAAAACCAGATCCAGGAACAAGCGCAACCTTCTCCTCTTCCAACAATGCACGGACCCAATCATCTACAGTTGTAAATCCATTACTTTTTGCAGCTTCTTCTACATTAGGGAATAGATAGAAAGCGCCTTTTGGTTTCACGCAAGTAACGCCTGGTATATCAATTAATAAATTATAAAGCATGTCTAAACGCTCTGCAAATACTTGCTTCATTTTTTCAACTGGCTCGTCGTTCATCGAGTATGCAGCTAAAGCGGCATACTGCGCGATAGACGTAGGATTTGAAGTTGAATGAGAAGCTAAGCTGGTCATCGCTTTAATAATCTCTGAAGGCCCAGCAGCATAACCAATTCGCCATCCGGTCATCGAATGGGATTTTGATACACCGTTGATGACCACCGTTTGTGCTTTTAATTCATCGGATACCTCTGCAATGGATACATGATTATCGTCTGAATAAATTAACTTTTCATAGATCTCGTCGGAAACAATAAGAACATTATGCTTTAGACAAACTTCCCCTAATTGTTTCAATTCTTCCCTACTATACATCATTCCTGTAGGGTTACTAGGGGAATTAATGATAATGGCTTTTGTTTTTTCTGTTATTGCTTCTTCAAGCTCTTTCGGGGTCAATTTAAATTCGTTCTCTTCTTTTGCTTCAATAAACACGGGCTTACCTCCGGCTAGCTTCACTTGCTCCGGATAACTTACCCAATATGGTACAGGAACAATTACTTCATCGCCATCATTTAATAGTACTTGAAATAGTGTATATAAAGCGTGTTTTGCTCCTGTAGTAACAATTATTTGATCCGTGGTATACGTAAGCTGATTATCCGATTTAAATTTATTAACAATTGCTTTCTTTAATTCTACAATCCCGCCAGATGGAGTGTATTTAGTCATACCTTCTTTCATTGCCTTTTCAGCAGATTCCAGAATAAATGATGGAGTATTGAAATCTGGTTCACCGGCGCCTAAAGCAATGACGTCATACCCTTGTTGCTTGAGTTCTTTTGCCTTTGCTGTGATTGCTAATGTTGATGATGGAGTTAATGTTTTTACTCTGTTTGCTAATTTCACTATGATCACCTTTCTAATTAAACATACTTTTTAATCGATATTGTTCATAACGGGAACCATCATAGATCGATACATAATCAAGAACGTAACGATTGGAAGCGTCAATATATGTAAGTTCCCATAATTTATTATCTTCTACAAGTGCAGGTGTTACTTTAACTAGTTCACAATCACTGCACTGTTGTTCCCATTCATTAATAATAGCATCCTTACTAATGATTTCCGATTGATTAACGGTTGTGAGATTCTTCTCTTTTCCTTCTAATGGATAGAAGATAATTTTATCTTGTTGATCATCTGTCCCAAACACCACATGATATGCTTCATCGCCATGAAATGTCTCCACTTTGGATATGTCAGTTAAGGTATTTGCTTTTAACAGCTGTTGTTTGGTTTCTTCATACCCAGCTGTTTTACTATCTTTTAGATCAATGTATAAATAAATCATATAAATAAAACAGGAAATAAGGAAAATTATTATAATTAGTAAGCTCCAAGTTAACCATTTAGGTCCGGTATATAGTGAAGATGGCCTGATCTTCATGGTTATCATCCAATGCTAATCCGAACATTAAATCCTGTTCTTTTAATGTTCTATTTAATGTATCAACAATTTTATATATTTCTGATGAATAGCGGAGCTTTACGGTTGATAAAATCTCAACATTATTATCCATCTTTTCCCCTCCAGTAAAAATACTTCTTGTTTTATCAAATTTTGTTAGACATACAAATGCGAAACATGCGAAAGCTATATATGCTGTTGTAAATAAAACCATAATCTTAGTATAACAAGGTTAAGCGAAAAATTGTTTTGTTTTTATTTATTTCGGCAAATTTTTCTTACCCCATTCCACTTTCTTTTAGCTGATACTCTAAAAAAGAGTATCAGCCTTTTTAAAACCATTTTTTTGCTTTTTCCATAAGCAATGGTGTGGTCTCATAGGACAAGGGAACATTCGGTATGGATTCAATAAAGTACTTTCCATATCGTGCCTTTATTATCCGCGTGTCACAAACAAATACAATTCCTCTATCGCTGGTTGAACGGATTAATCTGCCAAACCCTTGCTTAAAACGAATAACTGCATTTGGCAATGAAAATTCCATGAACGCATTCTTTCCCTGCTCTTTTAAATAGGTTGATTTTGCTTCATGGACTGGATGATCAGGAGGCTGAAACGGTAGACGAACAATCATTAAGCAAGAAAGAGCTTCACCAGGAATATCTACCCCTTCCCAAAAGGAACTAGTTCCTAGCAGTATCGCTTGATCAAAGGTTTGAAAGTTTTTCTTTAGGCGAGTCCTACTACCGCTTGATATCCCTTGGGCAATTAGCGCATATTTTCCGATATCCAAAGATTCTTTTAAAATCGTATGTGATTTTTTCAACATATCATACGATGTAAAAAGGACAAGCATTCTTCCTTTTGTAATTTCTGCTAATGATAAAATAGCTTCACAAGTTGCATAAATAAAATCATCCATTTTTCCGTATTTAATGTCGGGAAAATCATTTGGCACCATTAATTGGACCTGGTCTTGATACGAAAATGGGGAAGCTATCTTTTGGGTAATAAGTCTTTCTGAACTTACACCTAAACGAGCTTGAATAAAATCAAAAGACTGCTTCATCGTTAACGTTGCACTAGTCAAGATAATACTGTCTTTCACTTGGAAGAAATGATCTGCTAACACACGCGCTACATCTGTCGGTTCACTGTATAAATAAACTGCATTTTTTGCTCCATAGGTTTCAATTTCAATCCATTTAATTTGTTTATCTGTTTGTGCGATTAAAAATAGTTGCTCTAAACGGTCGATACATTCTTGAAGATGCTCCGTATGAACTTGAATCTCTTCTTTATCCTCTGTCTGAAAATCGAATTGCTTAACCAAATGGAATTCAATTAAAGCTAGCCCATGAATTAGATCACGAAGATAAAATGTAAGCCGCGTTACCATTTCCTTAATAACATTCCATTTATCTGGTATCTCTTTACTATCTTCAAATCTATATTGCGTTCTTCCGATATCGCTTAATGATTTATCTGACTTATGCTGATCTAATACATACTGGAATAAGTGTCTAAACAGATCATCTGTTTCATGCTTTGCTTCTTCAAGCACAATATCCCAATTTTCCAGAGGTAATTGTTCCCGCGCCCCATTATAATGACTTAGTATTTTACTAATAAGTTTATTATCTTCGACTTTTCCTAATTGGTTTAACATATATTGCAGATGAACATAATCCAACTTTAACCCATAGTGCCGTGATGCAGTATCTTCTAAATGATGAGCTTCATCTATAATGGCTTTATGGTAGCTGGGTAATAGCTGATAATCATTAAACATATCCGTACATAGAAGAGCATGGTTTGTAATGACAATATTGGCTTGCTGTGCTCTTCTTCTTGCCTTTTGATAATAAGATCTTGAAAACCATGGCGACGATGGATCGATATTATCTTCCATATCTGCAGAGATCCGTGAGAAAAACATATAACCGCTAGAAGGTAACTGGATTTCGTCAATATCACCGGTCACAGTATCTGTTAGCCATACAACGATCATTGCTTTCGTTAAGGTAATATCATAATTATCATGCTGTGTATGAGACAGCTCCTGTTCTAGTCTCTCTAGACTAATATAATGTGATTTTCCTTTCAGTAAGGTAGCTTTAAAAGGAAAACGAACGAGTTGTCTTATCATTGGGATCTCATCTTCTAATAATTGCGTTTGCAGCTGTGTAGTAAATGTACTAATAACAATCCGTTTATTTTCAGTTATCGCTTCATAAATGGTAGGAATAAGATAAGCTAGCGACTTGCCAGTTCCTGTCTCTGCTTCAATGAAAGCATGTTGGTGACCCTGAAACGCATCAAATACAGTTTCAGACATCACTCGTTGACCTGGGCGCTTTTCATAATTTACAATCTTTTGCTCCATGGTACCGTTATCTTCATAAATTTCATCCAATAACTCTCCAAAAGAACAATCGGGAGTCATTGGACTTTCTTTATCTTGTTTTGAACGTCGATAGGCTATCCCATGATACGAGTCCATGTTAGGATCCTCTTCTGTTTGAAACATGAGCTTTTCTTGACAATTATGTAGTAATTCATACACGTCAGACTTTAATGTTTTTTCTAGATGTAGTAACTGAACAATGGTTTCATATGGCAATGATTCCATTTTTTCTTTAAGCTTTAGAAATAACTTTGCCGTTACAAATGCATCCGATAATGCACGGTGAGGTTCATTGTGGTTAATTTCCAAATATTCCGTTAGCTGGCTTAATTTGAAACTTGGTGAAGTTGGAAATAAAATTCTTGATAGTTCAACCGTATCCAGTACTGGATTGATCAATTTGGGTTTACCGCAATTTTCGAGCTCTACGTTTAAAAATCCAAGATCAAATGGCACATTATGCGCAATTAAATAGCTGTCCGTAAATAATTGGATGATCTCATCAGCGTTATCTTCAAATGATGGTGCATATGCGACATCGCTATCGGAAATTCCTGTTAGATTCGTAATAAATAATGGTATTTCTTTTTTGGGATTGAGTAAGGTGGAATAACTATCAACAATGGAATCATTCTCAATAACAACAATTCCTACTTCAATAATTCTATCCTCTTTACCAGGTGCGTTTCCGGTTGTTTCTAGATCGATAACTACATATCTATTCATAAATTACCACCTCACTTCTCCATGCATTTGCTCAGGTCCCTTTACATCATAACAGGATTTTGCTCTTGGTCAACCAATGATAAATGTTAACTAATAATTATCGATCACCTTTATTGAACCAATCTATTTCTCCAGAATACAACTTTTCTAAACTGCCATCTTCATTTTTTATTAGTAAAGCCCCATCTTCAGCAATGCCGCTAAAAATGGCTCTTCTTGTCTCGTGTAGGTTTTGAATCGTAATTAATTCACCTAATTTAAAACCATAAGCTTCCCATCTTTTTTTAATTTCTGAGAAACCTTTCACCATGTAATTATCATATGTCTGTTCAAATTCAGAAAGAAAATGCTGCATGATTGATTGAATTTCCCATTGTTTATTTGTTTCAATAGACAGAGAAGTTGCTCGCTCTTGAATCTCATCTGGCCAATCTGACAACTCCTGATTTACATTTAACCCAATTCCTATAACAACATACTGAATTTTATCTTGTTCAGCTTGTAGTTCTGTAAGAATTCCAGCACACTTCTTTTGATTTGAAAATAATATATCGTTTGGCCATTTAATCAACGGTTTCGTATTTGATATCTCACTAATTGTATCTGCCAAAGCTACAGCTGTTAACAAGGTCAACTGTGGCGCAAGGTAAGGAGGTAATTCAGGTTTCAATATCATACTAAGCCACATGCCGCTTCCTTTTTTTGAATGCCACGTTCTGCTCATGCGTCCTCTGCCAGTTGTTTGTTCATCAGCTACTACAATCGTACCATGTCCTTCGTTCTGTTTTGCAGCTTGATGCGCTAAAATTTGTGTGGAACTGGTCATTTCACGATGAATTACTTTTTTCCCTAGCCAATTCGTTTTAAGCCCCCATAGAATAGTGTTTTCTGTTATTTTTTCTGGGGACTTAATGATTCGATAGCCTCTTTTTGATTTTGCTTCAATTTCATAACCGTCTCGTTCAAGTTCCTTCATATGTTTCCAAATCGCACTTCTCGATATATGTAATTGATCAGAAAGCATTTGGCCGGAAATGTAAGTTTCTTTATTCTCTGCTAAAAGTTGAATTAATTTATTTCGGGTGGATTCCATTTTATCCACTCCTTTATCGCTTGATAGTTATTAGGTACTCCACCTGTAACAACTTGCTTTTCAATTTCATTTAATAATAGCTTCATCCATGGCCCTTTTGAATAATCCGGATAGAACCGTATAATGTCATTACCATTTATCGCTAATTCCTTACGTGATTGAATAGGGAGCAATTGCTTGATCCTTTTCATTTTTTCTACTGTTATATTTTCCTCGGGATAGAATAAATGAATGATTCTTTGAAAGCTAGTAAATAACGAAGTAGGTAATTGGTAAATTAGCCATCGGCTTAGTCCTTCGCTTTTAAATCTGTCGATGTTATGAACAATCAACTGTGCTTCATTCTTCAACTTATTCGAACACTTCCAAGATTTCACCCAGTTTACCACCGATATCGAAGGGTCTAAAAGGTGAAATACAGCAATTACTTCACCAAACGAAGATAGCGGTTCTATAGTTGTTGGTAATTTGTAAATTAATTGCTCATGATCTTTAAACACAGGTAAGTGCTTGTAGATTTTCGTTTCAAATAAATAATGTAAACCATGGCCAACGTATTTACTAGCAAAAAATTTGGTGAATTCATTCGTGATCCGCTCAATCGCAAGACTCTCTATATCTTTTTTTACTTGTACCATATGATCAATTGTTACTTGATCAATCGTGAAACCGAGCTGACTACTAAAACGTAGTGCCCGAATAATTCGCAATGGGTCTTCTTTAAACCGTTCTTTTCCATTACCGACGGTTCGAATAATTCCATTTGTTAAGTCTTGCTGCCCATTAAATAAGTCAATAATATTTCCATTTATGTCCATAGCTAACGCATTAATTGTGAAGTCACGCCGCTCTAAGTCTTTATCAATATTATTTATATACGTTACCCCGTCTGGATGACGTTGATCCGTATAAGTTCCATCAACTCGAAAGGTAGTAACCTCATAGGATTCCTTATCATAGCGAACAATTACTGTTCCATGTTCAATTCCAACAGGAATAATGGAATGGAACATTTCTTGTAAAGCTTCTGGCTTAGCAGAAGTAGCAATGTCGATGTCTCCAATCGGTCGCTGTAATAAATAATCTCGAACACAACCACCTACAAAATAGGCTTGATGTTGATGATTTTCAATTGTTTCTAGAATTTTAATTGCTTTATTAAACGGTGTAGAAAACATTATATTCACCAACTTTATGGACTACTTAGAATATCATTGTATAACTTTTCATACTGTGCGACAATTTTTTCTGAGTGAAAATGGTTATTTGCATGTTTTATTGCATGTTCAGAAAAAGCATGCAATTTTTTCTGGTTGGATAGTAAATCAATCGCGTAATTAGCTGCCTGATCCGTTTCTCCCAATTCAACAATGTATCCTGTTTTTCCATGTTCAATTACTTCAGGGATGCCGCCAATGTTTGTACCAATACAAGGTACACCACAAGCCATTGCTTCTAATAATACGAGGCCGAAGCTTTCTTTTTCTGACATCAGTAATTTTAAATCACTGATACTTAATAAATCATTGATATTTTTTTGTTTCCCTAAAAATAATACGCGATCTTCTATTCCTAACTGTTTCACATATTGAAATGCAGAGCTATATTCAGGCCCATCGCCAATTAACAGTAGTTTACTTTGAACCTGCTTGTGTATTTCATAGAAAGTCCGGATAACATCTTTAAGGCGTTTCACCTTTCTAAAGTTTGAAATATGAACAATGACTTTCTCATCTGGATGAATTCCATACTCTTGTTTAATAGCGGGCATTGACTTTGGATAATATACCTGTTCATTAACAAAGTTATAAATGACATGGATATTCCGGTTTACGTCCAGTAGGTTTGATGTATGCTCGGCTAAGTGTTCGGATACTGCAGTAACTGCATCGGATTGCTCGATTCCATGCTTAATCATGTTTTTAAAAATATCATCAATAGCTAACACCGTAATATCTGTACCATGTAATGTCGTTACAATCTTAACTTCATGATCCGCGATATCCCTTGCTAAAAGAGCACTAATTGCATGAGGCATGGCATAATGTACATGTAATATGTCTAACTTTTCACGATTAATCACTTCAGCCATCTTAGCTGCTAACGCTAAATCATATGGTGGATACTGAAATACAGGGTAATGGTTTAACTCCACCTCATGATAATAAATTCGCGGATTAATTTGATTTAATCGAAAAGGTAAGCTGGATGTAATAAAATGTACCTCATTTCCTTTTTCCGCTAGAAGCATCCCTAGTTCGGTAGCGATAATACCCGAGCCACCAACGCTAGGATAGCACGTAATTCCTATCTTCTTCATTCTTTGTTTTCCTTCTCTTTCTGTTTTACAATCTCTCTCCATTGAAAATCACCATTGTGTAATCCTCTGATAAATATTTCTGAAGCAGCAATGTTTGTAGCAAGTGGGATTTGATATACATCGCATAGTCGCATTAATGCACTTACATCTGGTTCATGAGGCTGTGCCGTTAGTGGATCACGAAAGAATATCACCATATCCATTTCATTATTAGCAATCATTGCCCCAATCTGTTGATCACCGCCTAATGGACCTGATTGAAATAAATGGACATGAAGTCCTGTCGCATCTGAGATCATTCTTCCTGTAGTTCCAGTAGCGTATAACGTATGTTGTGTTAAAATATATTGATAAGCCGTACTAAAATTTATAATGTCTTGTTTCTTTTTGTCATGCGCAATTAATGCGATATTCATAGTATCCCACCTTATAATATATTTTCTAAACCATACGTAAGTCCTTTGGATTCTAAGACGCGTTCTATACAAAATTTAACTCCATCCATAAAGGATGCGCGGTCAATTGAATCATGTTTAATTGTTAGTGTTTGGCCCGCACTACCAAAAATAACTTCTTGATGTGCAACTAATCCTGGTAATCTGATGCTATGAACTTTCATTCCATCTACATCAGCTCCCCTTGCTCCTGTAAGCGTTTCTTTTTCCTCTGGATGACCTTGTTGTTTAACAGTTCTGTTTTCACTAATGAGTTCCGCCGTTTTAATTGCTGTTCCGGATGGTGCATCTAACTTGTTATCATGATGTTTTTCAATGATATCAACATCAGGAAAATAAGAAGCGGCCATTTTTGCAAATTTCATCATTAGTACAGCCCCAATAGCAAAGTTTGGGGCGATAATACATCCAATATTTTGCTTCTTAGCAAGCTCGTCCAATTCAGCGAGTTGATTCTCAGTAAAGCCGGTTGTACCTACCACTGGGCGTATTCCATGATTAATCGCACATTTCGTATGTTTATACCCTGCTTCTGGGACAGATAATTCAACAAGAACATCAACTTCTTTTTGTTGATCTAAACAGGTTTCAATATCATCGTAAATTGGTACCGTTGCATCTACAGATGATATTATTGAGTTCAGTGTTTTCCCATCATTTTTTCGATCGATACATGCAACTAACCGAAAATCTTCCTCATTTAAAACCATTTTAACAGCTTCTGAACCCATTTTCCCTCTAGGTCCAGCAATTACTACATTTATTGCCAATTTGTCATTCTCCTTTGTATGTAAAACTAGTCTTTTTTCGTCCAACGATCTTTATCACGTGTTTCAATTTTCGATATGGATGTATGAAATGCTTCTGAAAGATCTATTTCTAGTGAATTCGCAAAACAAGTTAACACAAAGATAATATCACCTAACTCATCTTCCACTGTCTTTTCTTGCTCGGTTGACTTTTTTGGTTTTTCTCCATGGTAATGATTTACCTCTCTAGCTAATTCACCAACTTCTTCTGTTAGTCGAGCCATTAGACTTAATGGGGAAAAATAGCCCTCTTTAAATTGTGAGATATACGTATCTACCCGTTCTTGTATCTCCTTCGTTGTATATATGTTACTTTCCATGCTTCATCCCCCCCTTAATCTATATTAGTTGCTAATATAATGTTAGCTAATCCCTGCCGTTTTGACAAATCATTTATTTGAAGGATGAAATGAAATTGTTCTTTTTAAATAGATTGACTATACTAATACTAGACATAGCATTAAAAACATAGGAGGTAATTAATTGATTTTTGGCTTAAAAATTAAAAATATAGCATTTATCCTATTTGGATCAGCCATTTTCTCCTTTGGAATCGTTCATTTTAACATGCAACATAATTTAGGAGAAGGCGGTTTTACCGGTATTACATTATTACTATACTTTTTATGGGAGTGGGATCCCGCTATAACGAATATTATATTAAATATCCCATTGTTTTTAATTGGATGGAAATTTCTAGGGCGAAATACATTTATATACAGTATCATTGGCACTGGTGCGGTATCATTATTTCTTAGTATATTTCAAGTGAAACCTTTTGCTATTCACCTTGAATCAGATATGACACTTGTCGCGCTGTTTGCAGGTGTGTTTATCGGAATTGGTTTAGGTATTATCTTTCGATTTGGTGGAACAACAGGTGGCGTTGATATCATTGCCCGATTAGTTAATAAATACGTGGGATGGAGTATGGGAAGAACCATGTTTCTCTTCGACTTTGTCGTCATTATGACATCCGTATTTGCTATATTAGATTTGAAACAAGGAATGTATACGTTAGTAGCAGTTTACATCGGGGCGCGAGTGATTGATTTCATTCAAGAAGGAGCTTACTCAGCTAAGGGTACCACTATTATTTCCAGTCATAGCGATGCTATAGCTGCCAAGATACTTAAGGAAATGGACCGTGGTGTAACTGTATTAGAAGGAAGAGGTAGTTTTTCTGGCGACAAACGTGATGTACTGTATTGTGTAGTAGCAAGAAACGAAATTGTCCGTTTAAAAACTATTATCCACAGTATAGATCCGCATGCGTTTGTTGCTGTAAGTACCGTTCATGATGTATTAGGAGAAGGTTTTACTTTAGATGAAAATAAGAATCCGATTGAAGAATAAGTTTCTGCATTCGCTCCTTTCACTCCGAACACTAGCAGGCAACCATCTTCTTCATAAAACAGGACTAAAGGTCCACCCCATTTTTGCTTGTAGAGAAAACCCGTGTTTTTCTACAAGCTTTTTTGTGCGCCAGTGCGGACAAATACCAATCGCTTATTATTATAGTTACCAGATGATTTCTGGCAGCCACAAACACCTCTATGGACGTTTGCAGGTGTAACATGAACATCCGTAATACTGTTGTACTTCAAATCCGTGGTACGGTGATCAAGATAAAAGAACCCCTCTGGCTTATTTTCCGAAGGGACATAGTTTTTCATGGATAAAGGAGAAATCGATGTTGTGGTCAATCTTCCGGAGTAAGTGGTCTTCAGGAACAAGTTTCTTCAATCGTCACATCTCCAATTCAATTTGTTGATCTTTTCTTGATTGGAACATCAGCGCCTTTAGAAATTCTATCTTAAGAATAACAAAAGAAAGGTGGAATTTCAGAAAAAAAAGACTGTCGGATTACTTTCTCGACAGCCTAGATGGGATGACTAACCCATTTTACTTATTATTCGTTGTTTGCTGCAACATACATCAAAATGAATCGAACCAATTCAGCAACAGCTACAAGTGCAGCTGCAACATAGGTTAACGCTGCTGCATTGAGTACTTTCTTTGTTTCTCTTTCTTCGTTATTTCGTATGACACCTGACGAAACAAGTTGGGCCATCGCTCGATTGGATGCATCAAATTCAACAGGCAATGTTACAAGCTGGAATAACACAGCTGCTGACATGAAGATAATTCCGAAAAGGAATAAACCAGATAGGTTAAGCAGTATGCCGCCTATAATTAGAAAGAAGGAGATATTTGAGCCGAAGTTAGCTACAGGTACTAAGGCACTTCTAAATCTTAGAAAGGCATAGTCTTGAGCATCTTGAATAGCATGTCCTACTTCATGGGCGGCAACAGCAGAAGCTGCCATTGATTGTCCATGAAAGTTTCCTGTGGAAAGTCGTACAACTTTTTTTCTTGGGTCATAGTGATCAGAAAGGGTCCCTTTCGTTTCTTCAATACTTACATCGTAAAGCCCGTTTTCATCAAGTATTCTTCGAGCCACTTGAGCACCTGTCATATAAGAAGATGTCGCTTTTTTAGAATATTTTTTATACGTGTTTTTAACCTTGGACTGTGCCCAAATTGGGATAATCATTAACAAGGCAATATAGATAAGGTAACCACCAAAGCCACCTAGCATGTGCATTCCTCCTTATTTAAGGTCAATTTTAGTCAAAAAATGAATATTAGTCAACTGTTTTGTCTTGTTTCGTTTTTGTTTTTGTTTCCTTTTTTGATTCCCCTCTATATTTTCTCCAACTAACATAAGTTAATGTAACACCAATACAACCCCCGACAATCACTACTGTCCAAATTAGCGGAAGCAAATCATTATTTTGTTCTGATGATGTACTTGCTTGCAAGAACACTCCGGCCTCCGTGGAGGCAGGGTGTATGTAAAAACTACCAATCATCCCTATGACCGTAATTAGGCATGTCATTACCAAACGCTGTTTATTATTTTTCATAGAGATCACCTCATATTTTTCTTATAACACTAATGTATGATCTGGAGTTATATTATATAACAGCGAGATAATGGAGTTCTGATACTTTTATCCTTTCTGCCGTGATGCACTTGTTAGAAAATAAGCAAGTGCAATGGAAAGTATACTTAGCCAAAATGTGAAATAGCCAATTTCATTTATATAGTTTGTTAACGAAGCATACACGGGCATCTGTTCAAAGACATAATCAATCACGTCATTATGCAATGTCCAAATTGCAGCTACGACAATATGACGTAATTTTAGCTTATAATAAGGAGCATATAATAACCCTTGTATCGCCATTGCACCGTGTGAGGCCATCAACATATACCCTTGCCAGCTCAAAGAACCGTCTATTATTAAAGTAAGCAGATTCATGATTACAGCCCATACACCATATTTAAATAGTGTAATCATAGCTAATGCTTCTATGTATGGCACATTCTTGCGAAAAATGAAAAATAAAAGGAATATGGTAAAAAATAAACTCGCTGTTGGACTATCAGGAACAAAAATGAAAAATATCGGTAATGTCTCACTTAATTGACTTTCGTACCACATATATCCATAGATCGTCCCTAGTAAATTAATAACAAATAAAAGAATTAAAAAACGGCGACCTAATAAGATGTACTTGATCAAGAAATCCCTCTTTTCTTACATCATAAATTGTTCATTGGCTTAAAAAACACCTTCACCAACTAGTGTGGCAAAGGTGTTCTTCATTTTAATTATTCTGATTGCTCTTCATTAACAGATACAATAAAATCAGTTAACTGTTGAAGTTCTTCATCTGATCCACTGAATTGTCCAGGAGGCATTGATCCGATCCCTTCTTGTGCAATTTGAGCAATCTCTTCAGCAGATTTATCGATTCCGATTAATGATGGAGCTGCTGCACCACCCTGCAGGTCATCTCCGTGACAGGACATACAGCTATTTTCATAAACTGCATATCCTGGATCTTCCGTGTCAATTTCCACCTGTTCGCCAGGCGGAATAGGTTTATTGGCTTCTGCGCGTGACTCCCAATCCACGTGAGAAGCAGATTCATACGTAAGCCAAATAACAGAAGCTAGTGCAAGTAACATCATACCAACAGCGACAGGACGCTGATGTGGTCTTCTTCCAGGCCCATTATCTAAGAATGGTGCAATTAATAACGCACCAAAAGCAATACCTGGCAATACTAGAATTCCCATAATAATGAAATCGCCACTTGCAAATTCATATTTGAGTAATTCATATAGGAACAAGAAGTACCAGTCCGGCAATGGAATGTAAGATGAATTTGTTGGGTCAGCCATTCCTTCTAATGGTGAGGGATGTGCTAATGTTAAACATAAAAATCCAACTAGAAACACAGCACCTACTAACCATTCTTTTAATAAAAAGTTGGGCCAGAAAGCTTCTGTTCTACCAGGATATTCAGAATAATCTTTTGGTACATTTGGTTTTCTTTCAGCAGAGATCCGAGAATCTCCGACAAACTTCATACCTTTACCCTTATGCAATGCTTTCCCCTCCTTTTTATAGCGGTCCAGATATTCCTTGTCTACGTATTAAGATAAAGTGTACTGCCAATAGCGCAAATAATGCTCCTGGCAAGAAGAATACATGAATGGCAAAGAAACGTGTCAACGTTTGTGCCCCTACAATATTTGCATCACCAGCTAATAGCGTTTTCAATTGTTCCCCAATAAAAGGAACTTGTTCAGCAATTTCAAGTCCGACTTGGGTTGCAAAATATGCTTTGTTGTCCCATGGTAATAAGTATCCAGTGAATCCAAGACCAAGCATGATAAAGAAGATTAGAACTCCAACCATCCAGTTAAGTTCACGTGGTTTTTTATAAGCTCCTTGGAAAAACACTCGCAGTGTATGTAATAACAGCATTACGATAACCACACTGGCACCCCAATGGTGCATCCCACGTACGATTTGTGCATGTGCTACTTCTGTCTGTAAGTAGTAAACAGATTTCCATGCATTTTCAATATCAGGTACATAGTACATCGTTAAAAACATTCCAGATAGGATTTGAATGACTACTACAAAGAATGTCAACCCTCCAAAGCAATATACAAATGCAGAAAAATGATGTGCTGGGTTAACATGCTCTGGTACCTCGTGGTCTGCAATATCGCGCCAGATTGGCGTAATGTCTATGCGATCGTCAATCCAATCATAAATTTTTTGCAGCATAACTGATTACGCCCCCTCTCTTGGTACTGCGTCGCCTAGGAATAGCATTCCATCTCGTACTTCTTGTTCATAAACATCCAAAGGTTGTAAGGGTGGAGTTCCAGGCACATTTGTTCCATCCTTGTAATATCGTCCATCATGACATGGGCAGTAAAACTGATCTGGATATTCATCACTTCCTTCCCAGGATACGACACAACCTAAGTGTTTACAAATTGGGGAAAAGGCTTGAATTTCGTCATTTTCATCTTTAAATACCCAAGCTGATCGATTTACTTCAGATTCATACCAACCATCCACTTGTTTTACTTTCCAATCAATACGCTGTGGATCCGTGGTAATATCTTCGACAGCTAAACTGACGTTTGTCAAGTCTCCATGACCAGATTCCTGCAAAACTGGGTCAACCGCCATACGCAACATTGGTGCCAGCATGCCTGCTGCCATGAATCCACCAACCCCTGTAAGCGTATAATTTAAAAACTGTCTACGGGATACTTGCTGCTTCTTTTCACTCATGATTTTCCCCCCTCTTTTTACAATAATCACGGACAATAATAGTTTAATCAGATTACTAGGACATTAACCATGATAGCGCAAACTGTTTGTCCGGTCAATAAATATTGCCATTTGTTAACAAAAGATTTTTAATTATTTTTACCAATATGAACGGATTAATTCACTTACCTGTTCTACTTGATCTCGGATGAATCGATGCATCTCTGCTGAATGCAAATCACCTGACTTCATTCCGGGTAACCATAACAGTGTGCCATCCAAAGCTTGTTCATGTTTTTTCCATGATGAATCAAGTGTTAACAAGAAAATATGCGGAAACGGCTGCTGCTGGATTTCCTCGATCCACGAATGAATTCGATTTACTTCCTCTTCCCTATCCGCAGCTTTCACATAGTTGTAGGTAGGGGTTAACATGATACGACCTGTTAGTTCTTTCTCCAGTTCGTTTGCTAGCACCGAGGTTAACTCATTTTGAAAAGCGTTTTTTTCAAGTTCTGTATCCCCAGTCATTTGATAAGGTATTAATGGAATGAGAATGGTGTCGATATATTCTTTCGCTTCTAAATATTGTGCTACATCTGCCTTCTTCCATTTCATGTACGAATCAGCCTTTCTCTTAATGTTTGACATCTTTTTCAAAAATATTACACCTTGAGTAAATCTTATCTTAAAGATGCAAAAAAAATCAACCTATTGCCGAAGCAAATTCGGTTGATTATCGTTATTCTCTTCAAGCATCTTCAGTTGTTCTGAAAGTTTTAGGAATTCTACTTGATCCATATCATCGAGTGCACGGTCTATCTGTTCATTCAATTTCTTCTTTTTAAATTCAAACAATGACATATCTAATAATTGCTTTGCTAATTCTTGATCCTTTTGCGTTATAAAATATTCATCTGGGATAAAGGGGTTCTCTTCCAGTACAGAGATATATAATTCATTTTGATACGATTTACTAAAATTCAATTGTAAATACAAAGCTTCATTCTTATTTAATCGAATATCATGAAATGATTTTTCAGCGTCTGTCGTCACCAATTGATTTTTATAAAAACGAAATGCTGTTTCTTCTGAACAATGGCTTGTCATAATTATACCTCTTGGGCAAAACTTTGCTTCCCTTACAAAGTGAACATTTGCAAGTAACTCATCATGATTAACCAAGTAATTTAAGATCCATACACTCTCACGTTTTTTTAACTGGTAATGATTCAAAAACCACTGGATGAAGCTTTTTTTATCTTCTACGGATACTGGAGTATGCATGTTTATTAGCCCCCTTCATAATCCAAGTAAAGTCTATCTATAAATCTTCTCTATCTGACTGCTTTAACCGATGTACAAATTCGCTGATGTCATCATCAGTTGGTTGCTGTTCAAGATATTTTTCAAAGACGGGAATTGCTTCCTGTATCCTCCCTTCTTCTGTTAAAAAGTAACCATATTCCTTTAAAAAGTCGCTATCATCTTTAAGGTTATTATATGCAGCATGATAGTGTTTTAATGCATCTTTGAATGATTCTGTTTCATTATACGCTCGAGCAAGTTCCCATTCATAAAGGGGATCATCTGCTCCTGTATGTTTTATTTCGATAATCAAGTCAATAATTCCTTTAAAATCGGATTTATTTTTTAGTAATTCAATTAAGAATAAGATTGCTTCTTTAAAATCTGGGTCGATTGCTACTGCTTCCCTAATATATTTCTCACTTTCTTCATCCTTATCCAATTGATGGGCTAAAGTTCCAACCATGAAAAAGAGCTCTTTATTAAATTCATCGACTTTTATTCCTTTTAATGCTGTATCATAGGCTTTTTCTAATAACCCTTCTTCTTCATAAACTCTCGCAAGCTGATAGTATACAGTGTGATAATAGGTGTCTATTTCAATTACATGTTCCCATGCTTTTCTTGCAATATCGCTGCGCCCTGCTTGATAAGCAGTAAACCCATATTTAAATAATGAGTCAGGGTTTTCGCTATCTTCATCTTGATAGTACGTAAGGGCTAATTCAAATTCTCCTGATTCGGCATAAGCTTCCGCTAATCGATCGTTAATGGAAATATTAGCAATTTCCTTTGTTCTTGAGAGAATCTTTTCATAATAGGTGGTTGCTTTTAAATAATCTCCTGTTGAAAAATATAATTCACCTAATGCAAAATCAATAATTGGTTCATTTGGTTCCGCTTGTTTCGCAGCTAGCAGTTTTTGTTCAGAGACTTCAAATAAACCTTGAGCTTGATAAAGGTCGGCTAATTGGATAAGCGTCTGTACGTAAGCTGGGTCCTCTTCATCATTTATTTCATTTAACAATTGAATGGCAGCTTCATCCTCTTCAAGTTCAGTATAAATATCTGCCAGTGTTACTTTTAATTCTCCTTCATTTGGGTACTGTTGTACTAATTCTTCCATTAACGCTTTGGCTTCATGAAGATATCCCCATTGTATAAATAATTCAGCAATGGTGTACCTTTCTTCTTCATCTGCCATAGGTAGGTAATCTTCTAATAGCTCGATCGCCTTCTCACTTTGCTTTGCTTCCATTAGTCGAACAGCTTCCATTATTGTTTCCACATTTGACTTCCTTTCTACACATACATCATCATGAACCTAATCATAACGAAAAAAAAGATGATGTTCAAAATAAAAGCATGGGCATAGCAAATAAAGGAGCTGTATTAAAAACAGCTCCTTACCACTATACCCACAATTCATAACCATTTATTCATTTCTTTCAGTTGTTTAGTAACTGATTAGTTATTAAAAAAGATCAATACCCTACAAGCGATCATTCTTACTTGATCAAATGATCTAAGTCCTTATAGAAATTTGGATAAGAGGTGGCTACAGGCGAAATGTCGTCAATGATTACTTCGCCATTAGTTATTAGAGACGCAACAGAAGCCATCATTGCTATACGATGATCGTGATAGGAAGCAACTTCATTGCCGGTTAACGGTGTTTTTCCGTGGACGATTAACCCGTCGTCTGTTGCTTCAACATCTGCACCTAAACGAGTTAATACTTCCGTAACGGCAAGGATTCTATCCGTTTCTTTCACGCGTAATTCTTCTGCATCTTTAATAACTGTTGTTCCCACTGCTTGCGTTGCCAGTAGAGCAATGATAGGAATCTCATCGATTAACCTAGGTATCATTTCCCCTTCGATGGTAGTACCAATTAAAGGAGATTGCGCAATTCGGATATTCCCTAACAGCTCTCCTCCTTTAGAATGAACTTCTTCTACTATTACATTAGCGCCCATCGCTTTTAGAACATCGATTATTCCTGTTCTCGTCTCATTTAGACCAACATGCAACAAGCGGATACTGCTTCCTTGCACAATTGCAGCTGCCGCTAAAAAGAATGCTGCTGAAGATATATCTCCTGGTACATAAACATCATTAGCAGATAGCGTTTGATTTCCTTTAACAGTAATTTCTTTCCCTTCAATCTCTATATCGGCACCAAATGCTTGTAACATGGTTTCTGTATGGTTCCTCGTTAAGGAAGTTTCTACAACTGTAGTTTCACCATTTGCGTACAGACCCGCTAATAATACGGCTGATTTCACTTGAGCGCTCTTCACTGGTAAATGATAATGTATTCCTGATAAGGTGTCACCGTTAATTGCCAAAGGTAGATAATTTCCATCCTTTCTCCCATCAATATGAGCTCCCATTTGACATAGTGGGTCTACGACTCTGTTCATTGGCCGTTTGGTTAGAGAAGCATCACCATAAACTGTTGTAAAAAAAGGAAGTCCAGCTAATATACCAAGCATTAATCGAGCTGTAGTACCTGAGTTCCCAAAATAAAGCGGAGCTGTCGGCTCTGTTAACGCTTGACGACCTTTTCCAACAATTTTTAATTGAGAACCTTCTTTATCTATCGAAACTCCCATAGCACGAAAAATATCTACTGTACGCATACAGTCTTCTCCATCTAAAAAATGACTAACAGTAGTTACGCCGTGAGCTAATGCGCCAAATATGACAGAACGATGAGATATAGATTTATCACCAGGTACTTCAAGTTCACCTTGTAACGGTGCATTCACAGCTGATAATTTTAATTCCTTCAATTGATCACGTCCTTTATTCTACCAATGGTTCATCCTTATTTTTCGATCATTGTTTCGTATCCATGCTGCTGTAGTATTACTTCACTAGATTTTTGTACTTGTTCCGTAGAAAAGCTTAAACGTAATGCCCCCATAATTCCTTCTCTTATCTCTAATATTTGTATATTATTAATGCTGATATCGTGGGTTGCAAGTAATTGGGTAACATTAGCTAATGCACCCGTCTGATCTCGAATATCGACATATAGATCGTAATAGGATGGAATGGCTCCTTTATCAGCAGATCCTAAACCATCCCGATAATTCTTGGCTAATTCTAAATAGTGAATCATTTCTTTTTTTTCATTTTGGTCTAAGAGCTTTTTTAACGTTTGCATTTCAGTGATCCACTCTTCTAAAAGCTGGGACATTTTCTGTCGATTATGGTAGAAAATGTCCTGCCAAAGAATCGGATTACTTGAGGCTATACGAGTTATATCACGAAAACCTCCTGCTGCTAAATTAGGTAAATATGTATGTGTTCGCGCCCAATTTTTCGCTTGATGTACAAGTGATGAAGCGATTAAATGAGGGAAATGGGAAACTACCCCAGTCATCTCATCATGCTCTTCAGCATTTAAGGTGATAAACTTGCTTCTCGTGGGCAATAATACTTGCTTTAGTTCTTCTACATCTTGATCGGAACTACGATTAGTCGGGGTCAGTACATACATCGCATTTTCAAATAAATGCGGTTTAGCAGCTTCAACCCCTTTTTTATGAGAACCAGCCATCGGATGCCCACCTATAAAAGCAATCTGTTTATTCGTTAAGCGGTTTGCCGTTGTAATAATCGATTGTTTTACAGAAGAGACATCACTTACGATGATGTCCTTTTCTAATGCCATATTATCCATTTCATTTAAGAGAGTAATCGATTCTGAAATTGGTGCCGCCAAGATTACGTAATCCGATTTCTGTACAGCCGTTTTAAATTCACTAGATGATTCATGGATAATTTCGTTTTTCTGGGCAAAGTCAACCGTATACGGATTTACATCGTATCCGATAACTGTATTCTCTTTTACTGTAACAAGTGCTCTTGCTAATGAAGCTCCAATAAGACCAAGCCCTGCTATCATTATTGTTCGTTTCACACTGACGTCTCCTTAGCTTTTATTATAACTTCCCAATAGCTGTTGAAATCGCTCCATATCTTCTTTCAATCCCAATGTTAACCGAATGGTATTAGGGATACCTAATAATTCCCCCGGTCTAACAATAAACCCATGTTGTATTAAATATTCGAACAACTCCGTTCCACTATTTGGTGTTGAAACAAGCATGAAATTAGTTTCAGAAGGATAATACCCCCAGTCAATATCATGTAAAAACTGTTGAAAAGAGAGCTTTACTTCAAGGTTTTTTGCTTTCGTATCCTGAATAAAATCATCATCCTCTAAGGCGACCAGTGCTATCTGTTGCGCGATTGAAGTTGTATTAAATGGTCCCCGTACGATGTTTAATTGTGTAACAATTGCTTCATTTGCTATACCATAACCAATTCGTAGTCCAGCAAGACCATACGCCTTGGAAAATGTACGGAGAACGATTAAGTTTTGGTATTTATTGATTTCATTAATTGCTTGGATATCCTTATTTGGATCAACATATTCATAATACGCTTCGTCTAATACAACTAAGACATTATCTGGACAATTATCCATAAATTGAATAAATTCCTGTTTTGCCATAGGATTACCGGTTGGGTTATTAGGAGAGCAAAGCCATACCACATTTGTCTTCTTATCAATGGCGGCCAACATTGCTGGTAAATCATGATAACCCTCTACCGTTGGAATCTCTTTAACCTCCGCTCCTTCAATAATTGCATTATGTTTATATTGCGGAAAGGTTGGTGTAGCCATGACGGTATTTACGCCCTCATATAAAAACGTACGGCAAATCATTTGAACAATTTCCTCTGAGCCGCTTCCAAAAACCAGTTCTGTCTCTTGAGCATTTAACTTTGCAGCAAGTACAGAACGTAATTCTTTCGTATAGCCATCAGGGTAAATATCAAATGATGGGATATATTCATTTAGAAATTGCTTTACTTTATCTGAATATCCATAGGGGTTCTCATTTGAAGACAGTTTTACAATACGGTCTAAATTGTACATTTGTTTGATTTCTTGGATCTGTTTTCCTTGTTGATACGGAGCCAATTGTTTAAGTGCTGCTTTTCCTTCCATCATTGCTTCTCCACCTTTCCCGCTAAATCTGGTCGTAAATGAACCGCCTCATTATGAAAAACATGTTGAATAGCAGCTTGATCTATATCTGTATTAACAATCATCATGACCCGAATACACGATGGTAAACTATTTGGTACTTCAATCTCTGCCATACACATTACCGGTACATATGTCCAACCAGATAATTTTCTAAGCGCCTTTGCCGGAAATGCAGCATTTAGATCTTTCGTTACAGAGATAAAAACATGAGATACATCTTCTGGCTCTACATTATTTTTTGTTACCATTTCTTCAATTAACTGCCTCGTATTCTCAATAATCATGTCAGCTTTATTTTCTGAAATTGTTGTTGCCCCTCGAATTCCTCGTGTCACTCGGTCACCAGCTTTCCTATAAAAGAATTTAAATGACGTTCCATATCCTTATCCGTTACCGTACGTAAGGTTGGTTCACCAATGTCTTGCAGCAATACCATTTGAATCATCTTACTTACATTCTTTTTGTCCTTTTTCATTTTCATCATTAGTGATTGGATATCTTCCGTTTGGATGATCAAAGGAAAACTATTTTTTTTAAACCATTCATGTAATTGATCATACGGTAAATGAGTAGAAAGTATGGATTCACTTATATGAAACGAGAATAACAAACCAATAGCTACTGCTTCTCCATGTGTTAGAGATCCATATCCTAACTCCGCTTCCAAAGCATGGCCTAATGTATGTCCCAAGTTTAAAAACTTACGAATACCTGATTCTTTTTCATCCGCTTCCACAATACTAGCTTTTACCTTTATTCCCATACGTAGATGTTCTTGTAATTCCTCCGCCGAAAGTGATGTCAAATCTGTTTTTAACATAGCCCGAAATGTAAGTTCATCTGAGATTAATGCTTCTTTAATTAGCTCTGCATACCCAGATCGTATTTCCTGTTCGCTTAATGATTGCAATGTTTCAACATCATAAATAACTGCTTGTGGAGGATAAAAGCTGCCAATCAAATTCTTCCCTAGTCGGTGATTAATCGCTACTTTCCCACCTACACTGCTATCGTGAGCTAATATCGTCGTTGGCACTTGGATATAGTCGATTCCCCGCATAAAAGTAGAAGCCACAAAACCTGCTAGATCTCCGATAACTCCTCCTCCTAATGCAATGATAAGTGAATTACGATCTAGACCATATTTAATTGCTTCCGTTTGTAATTGATAATAATACTCTATACACTTCGTTTTCTCTCCAGCAGGTAGTATCGAAGTATACACGTATTCATGTGTTAAACCCGATTGTATATCAGACAAATATAAATCAGCAATATGCTCATCTGTAACGATAAAGATGGAAGAGTATGCCTTTGTTACAAATGTTGAAATCTGTGATCGAATTCCATTCCCAATCATAATACGGTATGAATGCGAGCTTGAATTTACTACGATTTCATCCACCTTCATCTTAAAAACCTCTGATCTCTTCACGGTATACTTCTAACGCTTGTTGCAGCATAGGAAATTGATCACTTGAAAATTGTTCTGTAATGGCCTTTGCCAATTCAAATGCGACGACATGCTCCATAACTACCGAAGCCGCCGGTACTGCACAGGCATCCGAACGTTCAACACTTGCTTTAAATGGTTCTTTTGTTTCAATGTCTACACTTTTAAGTGGTCGTTTCATTAGCGTAGGGATTGGTTTCATAACACCTTTAACAACAATCGGCATTCCCGTAGTCATTCCACCTTCGAAACCGCCCAGACGATTTGTTGTTCGATAATATCCTTGCTCTTCATTCCAGGCAATTTCATCATGTACTTCGCTGCCATTTCGTTTTGCAGCTTCGAATCCAATTCCAAATTCCACACCTTTAAAAGCATTGATGCTTACAACACTACCAGCTATTCTACTATCTAATTTACGATCATAATGGACGTAGGAGCCTATCCCAGCAGGCATACCTTCGACATATACTTCTACAACACCACCAATAGAGTCACCTTCTTGCTTTGCCTCGTCAATTGCATGCATCATTTTTTCTTCCACCGATTTATCTAATATACGGACTGGTGAATCTTCAGAACGAGTCTGTCTATCTGCCATAGACAGCTCCTCTTTATCTGCTGCTACAATTCCAGCTATTTCTTTTACATATCCTGCAACTTCAATACCAAGATGTTTTAATAGTGTTTTTGCAACAGCACCTGCAGCCACACGTGCAGCTGTTTCACGAGCGGAAGATCGTTCAAGAATATTCCGAATGTCACGATGACCATATTTTAAAGCACCATTTAAATCTGCGTGTCCGGGTCTTGGTCTCGTAACAACCCTTCTTATCTTGGTATCGGCTTCTATTGGATCTTCTCCCATGATATCTATCCAATGTTTAAAATCATCATTATGTATAACAAGAGATAATGGAGAACCAAGGGTATAACCATGTCTTACTCCACTAGTAATCTCAACGAGGTCTTTTTCAATCTGCATCCGTTTCCCCCGCCCATGACCCTTTTGTCTCCGAAGTAAGGAGTTATTTATATCTTCTTTTAAAAGAGGCATTCTAGCTGGTACGCCTTCTATTATTGTTGTTAATTGTTTGCCGTGTGATTCTCCTGCAGTTAAATAGCGCACATTACATTCTCCTTTATGAATTTTTTCTAATTACTATATCATATCTTCTCGTATTTTTGGCAACAAAATCAGAAAAAAAATAATTTGTCATAGAATCTTGGCATTTATCGGGATAGTGTATGAGCAACGTAAAAAACTCCTATCGATGAGATAAGAGTTTTGAAAGATCCTTTTGATAGAAAAATGTTTCTTTTAATTTTAAGTTATACTTTTCCGGGTTAAATATTTGTTCTGTGCTGCCTACAAATAACACTCCGCTTTCTGTAAGCGTGTTACTGAATTTATGATAAATGCTTTCTTTTGCTTGATCAGTAAAGTAAATTAAGACATTACGACAAATGACTAAATCTACATTATTTGGATATTTGTCTGCAAGTAAATTATGCTTTTTGAACGACACTTTTTTCTTTATCGTTTGATCAAGGTAAAATAAATCATTTTGTTCAGTAAAATAGTTAGACAAAAATGCCTCGGGCAGGTCTTTCAGAGCAGCTTTTTGATAGATAGCTTGCTTTGCCTTATCTAAAACTGTCTCATCAATGTCTGTAGCTAATATTTGGTACGTTGCATTAGGATAGTGAGTCGCAAGTAACATTGCGATACTATACGGTTCTTCCCCAGTCGAGCAAGCGGCACTCCAGATAGTAAAAGACTGCTTATTAACTAAGCTAGGTAGTATTTTTTCTTGAAGCACTTCCCAGCGTTTTGGATTTCGATAAAACTCAGAAACATTTATCGTCATACGATCAAGGAATTGCCTCATCAAATCTTGATTTCTACACAATGCTTCATAATATTCGGCAAAAGAAGCATACCCATATTTATTTCGTAATGAAGTTAACCTTCGTTTCATCTGGGACTCTTTATATAATTCTAAATCAATATCTAGCTTTCTTTTTATATTTTCTTTAAAAAGATGATAATCTTTTTCCATCCGTTCCGCCTCTTTCACATCATCCAAATAATCTTCAAACATACATAAAATGAAAACCCCCGTTTAAACGGAGGCGTTCTTTCCCATTAATAGATCCATGCTGTATCTTGTTTCGTATAACTCGACAATTCATCATTGTTAAAAAATAGTCCAAGCTCTCTGTTTGCGCTTTCAGGAGAATCAGAGCCATGGATTACATTTTTACCAACAGTCATCCCGTAATCTCCGCGAATTGTTCCCGGCAAAGCCTCTGACGGATTCGTTTTCCCCATCATTTCACGAGCGATTGCAATAACATTCTCACCTTCCCATGCCATTGCAAAAACAGGACCAGATGTAATAAATTCCACTAATTCACCGAAAAAAGGCCGTTCTTTATGCTCTGCATAGTGCTGTTCTGCGAGATCTGGCGTTATTGTCATTAGTTTTGCCCCTACAAGCTGAAAACCTTTTGACTCAAAACGCTTAACTATTTCACCGATTAAATTACGTTGTACACCGTCTGGTTTTACCATTAAAAATGTTTGTTCCATGTTTCAACACACCTCATCATTATGTATTTTATCTAACCGATAAAATTCTATCAAAATTATGTAAAAATTACAACGGGGCAAGACAGTTATGAACGCCTTTTTCCGATATACTTACCAATTTCTAATAAGGTGTTTTTAGAACGACTATTTGGGATTTCATTTAACTTCTGCAAGGCTTTATTGAGATAACGTTCACTTATTGCATAGGAATCCTCGATTGCACTTGTATTTTTAATATCCTGAACAATCACTTTCACTTCTGCTTCCGAGACGGTTTGATCTGTATGAAATAAGTTCTTGATTTTGTTACGAAGTGATTCATCTTTCATTGCCATGAAAACAGGAAGTGTTAAATTACCTTGTAATAAGTCATTTCCAGCAGGTTTGCCAAGTTCTTTTTCAGAACTAGTAAAATCAAGAATATCATCGATGATTTGATAAGACATGCCAATATTATATCCGTACTGATAAAGCCGATGCGCATCCTTTTCATTTACACCAGAAGCAATTGCTCCTAATTTACAGCTGGTAGCAATTAATAGCGCCGTTTTACGCTTAATTCGCCGTAAATAAGTTCGTAAATCCTGATTCCAATCAAACTTATCCTTAATTTGCTCTATCTCACCTTTACATACTTCTACAATTGTTTTTGAGAGTAGGCGATGGATCTTAGGATCACGAAGAAGTGTAATTTCTTCAAGCGCTCGAGCTAAAATATAATCGCCGGTGTACATGGCAACCCGATTCCCATACAATTGCCTAACTGTAGGCATTCCCCGTCGGATTTCCGCATCATCAATTACATCATCATGTACCAGGGTTGCAGTATGAATCAATTCTAATGTTACTGCTACGATTTTTAACCTCTCTAGATCATACGTACCTATCTGTCCAGATAACAAGACAAAAACCGGACGGATTCGTTTACCACCGGCTTTAAGTAGTTCAGTTGATGCTTCACGTAAGACAGGATGATCTGCCTGTATCATTTGATTAATACTTGATTCTATTTCTTCTAAATCTTTTCTTAAATATCCATAAGCTTTAGCTAATTTCATGTATGTCACCTTTTTAACTTATTAAACATGCCTCTTACCTTTGACACCCATATGCATGGCAGCTACTCCGCCTGTATAACTTTTGACTTGGACGTTAGAAAAACCAGCTTCCAAAAACATTTGCTTCAACCTTTTTTTATCAGGAAAATTCTTAGCTGATTCATTTAACCAGGCATACTCTTTATAGCTTTTGGCAAATAATTTTCCAATTAATGGCATAATATGCTCAAAATAAAAATAATAGAATTGCCGATATATTGGTAATGTTGGCTGCGATGTTTCGAGACAAACAACTTTACCTCCCGGTTTCAATACCCGATACATTTCCTTAATAACCGTCATATAATCTTGAACGTTACGCAAACCAAAACCGATCGTTACATAATCAAAGGTTCCTTCTTCAAAAGGAAGTTCCATTGCATTTCCTTGTATAAATCTTACTTGCTTTATACCTTCTTGTTGTCTCTTTTGCTCTGCTACCGAAAGCATATTGTTACTAAAGTCAAGTCCAATTACGTCTCCAGATTTACCGGTTTGTTCTGCAATGGACAGAGTCCAATCACCAGTGCCGCAACATACATCCAATGCGTTTGAACCGATTTGGACATTCATCTGTTTCATTACATCTTTTCGCCATGCTTTATGACGTTTAAAAGAGATAATAGAATTCATAGAGTCATATTTAGAATAGACTTTTTCAAACACATGATGAACACGCTCTTCTTTCGATTGTTCTGACATTGTCTTACCCTTCTTCCACATTAGATGTATTTATTGGCAACTGATGATGAATATATTGAATAAGGCCCGTTTTATCTTTGTTAACCTTGTTTAAATCTTCTTTTAAATGATTTATCGCTTTATTCAAAAGCGTATTTAACTGACTTATCTTAACCACAGTTGCTGACTCATTTCCAAATCCGTTAATCGAAATAAGGAGATAACCTGTTTCTGTCAATCGCTGCCGTTCTACGTTTAATTTTGTTACAAATAACCACTGTTCTGCAACTTTGCCAAGTATCGTAACATGCAGGTAGGAAGCCACATGAATAATTAATAAAGCATCTATTCTCTGGAATAGTTGCAAATAATCTTCAAAAGAGGATACTTCATTATAATAAAGCTTCATTTTCTGTTCATTGATCTCTTTTATCGCAGTTGCTAATTGGTGAATAAAATCAAAATCATCAATTTCCGATAATAAAAAATAGTAAAGACCACTATAGTAATCACCAGCAAGGACATGAAGCTGTTTATTTAATTTTATTTCCTTATTCTCATTTTCATCTGTATTGCTAGGAACATAATCATGTGTATCTAGGGCAATCTGCACGAGCATTGTAGTTACGATATACCTTTCTTTTTTATAATCAGGTAATTTCGTATTAGCAATTATTTCTACTAATAACCGCAGTTTGTCCTCATTGATGACGGGCTTATTGATATATCTTTCTAAAAATGAATGTTGTATTTTATCTTCTATGTGTTGTTTAAGGTATCTAATGTCCATACCTGAAGTATTCAAAGAAATCACCTGAGCCCTTTCATCCAATCTAATCATGCTTTAGCTATTATAGCATAATTTATGTAGCTTCGTTAATCAAGCATTCTGGATAAAAGCAGAAATTATAATTCCTGTTTCTAACTACACTTCATCATTCTCTATTTCCCCATGACTCGTTTGGATCAACGCTTTCCCTCGAACTTTAACTGCGGAAGTGTGTTCCGTAAATTGTGCAATCATTATTTCGCCCTTATCAAGCTTTTCAGAATGATGGAATCTCGTATCATTACCTCTAGTAAGACCAATAACATTAACACCATCTTCTAATGCCTTAATAACAAAAAAGTCTGATGGAATAGTTGCTTTGTCCATTTAACCCCTCCTCAATCGATATCTACATAAATAATGAATTATCTCCAAACCAATGTCAATTTTTCGCACAAAACTAAAAAAGAGGATACGCTAGTTGCGTATCCTCCCGGCCCTATGTAAAATATATTATTTTACGCTGTCTTTTAGGGCTTTTCCTGGTTTAAATGCAGGAACTTTGCTTGCTGGAATTTCGATCTCTTCTCCTGTTTGAGGATTACGACCTTTACGAGCTGAACGCTCACGTACTTCAAAGTTACCGAATCCGATTAACTGTACTTTTTCACCTTTTTGTAGTGAATCCATGACAGAATCGAAAACTGCATCAACTGCTTTCGTTGCGTCCTTTTTTGAAAGTTCACTTTTCTCAGCTACAGCATTCACTAAATCTGTTTTGTTCATGACATTCACCTCCTCCCATTAATCATCAATCGACATTGGAACAAATAATGAAACTATCATCATTTGTTCACCATTTTGCCAGTTTTTATACTTCATGTCACGTAATTCATTTAGTGACAAGGCTTATATTAACCGAGTTTGCAGCAAAATTCAACAGTTAGCACCCAAATTTTACTTATTTCTTTATGAATTGCTTTGATTTTAAAGTAAAATTTACATATTTAACCAAATATTAGAGGCGCAAGCTGAAGTCAATGCCAGCAATACTTTTCGGCTTTATTAAAGATATACGACACCTTATAAAAATATCCTGCCGTTATATCAATTTTTTTTTGGGAGAATGGTATTTTCATAACTTTTTTATTGGTAAAGAATTAAGGATCGGGGCGACCGTTACATAAACGCCGACTAAATTCGGCTTGTACTAGGATCAGCGTTACCACACAAAGCGCAATGGCGAACTTCATTGATCATGACTTCCGCGGGAGATAATAAAAGAATGTTCGGATATTCAAGATCGACTAGTCTTTCTTTATCGCACGGGAGTTAAGGAAGCCTCACTAGACGCTGATGAACTTAAACCGGAAGCAGTTAAGCTACATTGCTTGATTCGCAATCCAGCATTGATTGAAAGGTTTTATGCTTCTAGAAAATAAAAAAGCAGCTTATAATCAGCTGCTATAAAATAATTGCTATGAGACCACCAGATCCTTCATTAATGATCCGCTCCAGCGTATCTTTTAATTTATATCTTGCATTTTCAGGCATTAATGCAATTTTAGCTTGAATTCCTTCCCTAACAATCGAACTTAATGATCGTCCAAATATATCGGATTCCCAAATGGACAATGGATCCTCTTCGAAGTCTTGCATCAAGTATCTAACAAGCTCTTCACTTTGCTTCTCTGTTCCAATAATTGGTGAGAATTCAGATTCCACTTCTACTTTAACCATATGGATAGAAGGGGCTACAGCCTTTAATCTTACGCCAAACCTTGATCCTTGCCTAATGATCTCAGGTTCGTCTAGAATCATATCCTCCAATGCAGGTGCAGCGATTCCATAACCTGTCTGCTTGACCATTTGAAGAGCTCCAGACACTTGATCATATTCACGTTTTGCATGCGCAAAATCTTGCATGAGTTGCAATAAATGATCCTTGCCTCTAATTTCCTCTCCTACAATTTCCTTTAAAACTTCATCGTATAGGTGATCTGGTGCGTGTAAATCGATTTCTGCGACCCCTTCACCCATCTCCATTCCAGCAAGCTTGGCTTGGTCAATATATTCAAACTCTGAAAAGTCTCCTACAATTTGATCAACATCTCTTAATCGTTTGATATTTTTTACTGTGTCTTGAATAGCTTCTTGATAATTTTTTCGTAACCAATGATTTTCATTTAATACCATTACCCAACTAGGAAGATTAACATTTACCTCTAATACTGGAAATTCATATAATGCTTCTCTAAGCACATTATTAACATCATGTTCTGTCATGGACTCAATACTCATGGAAAGCACTGGAATATCGTATTTCTCAGAAAGATCTTGACGTAATAACTCGGTTTCTTGGCTACTGGGTCTTTCAGAATTGACAACCATGATAAACGGTTTTCCGACTTCTTTCAGTTCATCCACCACTCTAGCTTCTGCATCTATATAGTCATCTCTTCCAATCTCGCCAAAAGAACCATCTGAGGTAACTACAACACCGATAGTGGAATGTTCTTGTATTACCTTTCTTGTACCGATTTCAGCTGCATCATGAAAAGGGATTGGCTCTTCATACCAAGGTGTATGAATCATTCGTGGACCATTTTCATCCTCAAACCCTTTTGCCCCTTCAACTGCGTATCCTACACAATCGACTAACCGTATATTGACATCGAGACCCTCATCTACATTGACAGTAACTGCTTGATTAGGTACAAATTTAGGCTCCGTTGTCATAATGGTCTTACCTGCAGCGCTTTGCGGTAATTCATCATGTGCTCGTGCTCGATCACTTTCTTCTTCGATATTCGGTAACACAACCAACTCCATAAATTTTTTTATGAAAGTTGATTTTCCGGTACGAACTGCTCCAACAATACCAAGATAAATATCTCCATTCGTCCGTTTCGAAATATCTTTAAAAATATCAACTCTTTCCAAAAGATCCCCTCCCGATCTCCGTTCTTTTTTCATTACGAACAAACTACGAATAATTGACATTACAAGTCTATGATGTTGTCCTATCAAAATATGCCTTAAATATGTGTAAAAGATTTAAAAAAGATAATTTTGATGACAATTTACAATGGTAGTTTGACAAAAGGATTACTAGTTCCTTCGAATTCCATCCCTAAACCGTATAGGCTACGGTAACGATGGATATAGCTGTTGATATGTTCGTAAAAGAAAAAGCAAATAAACCCTTGAAACAATATATGTTACAAGGGTTTTAATATGATATATTTTTATTTATTTTCAGGATTAAATACTGGTTCACCATCTTTTATCGTATAAGGAAACGAATAAACCGGAACAAATGGTGTATGATCTGTTAGTATATATCGAATATCATCTCCGGGCTGATAATGATGCTCATAGTCAGACAGCGCATTATTTAAATCAATTCGATAGTCAACATAGAGATTTCCATCAACATCCATAACAATAGGAAGTGACTGATTAGAATATGGACTATTTACTGTAGGAGCACTTTTCATTCCTAACTTTTCATAATCGATCGTATATATTCCTTGATTAATTTCTTCTCCAAATGGAGGATATATATGATCATTTCGATACATGTCTAGTTTTACATTGACGCTTCGAATCGCTTCACTTGTTTGTAAATCGATTAATTTAACTTGCGGGTTTTCCTCTGGATTGATTAAGGTATATTGATATACACCGCCATTTTCGTAAGCATTACCTGGAATTTCTGTTAAAACATTCGCTTCTTTTAACTTCGAAAAATCGATTAAGTATTTTTGAAAAATAGGGGTGTCACTTGGTTTCGTCCGAATTGGCACCAATCCTTGATTTTTTTCTTTATATTGGTCTACTGCAGATTGAACCGTTTCCAATTGATCCTGATTTGGTACTTGATTTTTCGATAATTCATCTTGAGGGTATAGGCAACCACTTAATACCATTGTACATACAAACGCTAACATTATATTTAAATATGTATACTTCAAAAGATAGCCTCCTTAACTTAACCTGTTGGGCCACTAAACACAATATAAAAAATAATTAAACCACCAGAAATTAATGATAGATAAGCTAAAATGGACACGATTCCCGCAAACCAACCATTAAGTTTATACCTAGCTAATAAAATCAACCCCATGGCTATTAGTAATAATAACATCCCCGCAAAAGAAATATACATTTTTAACATGGATAGTGACATTCTCTTCACTCCTGTATGACAAACTTTTCATTGCATCATGTATTATAACATAAAGGCTTGTCCTCTCGTCTAAAAATGAATTAATTCGAAATAGTTTGTATCAAGGCAGATTGCAAATAAAAATCCGAGATGAAGGGGGCTTACTCCATCTCGGTTTGACTAAATAATTATCCACAGCAACTCTATCCATGAATGCTTGTGCGATTTATTTTATGCGAGTATACGGTTGATTGTATCCTCACTTGCCCAAGTACGCTTATTTTTTAAATATTTTATTCAACGAATTCATATCCATTGGCATATCGTTTTTGACAATTGACTCAACAATTTTGTCTTCTTTTTCTTTAGATATTGGTTTACTAGCCAATTTACTTAAATGACGTACAAGTTTTCTTACTGTTTTTTCATCAGAAAAATCAGCATGCTTTACTGAGTCTGCAACTTTATAAACGTCATCTGCATTGATGTTTGATTTTTGTTGTATTTTGTCAAAAAGACCTTTTTGAAAATTATTCACGTACTCGCCTCCCTGCTAAGTTAACTCATCACATTATATGCAGGAAGAGGTGCACGTGTTATCAGGAATACCTCTCCATTAATAATTTAGCTAAATCATCCATCTCTTCTCGTTTTGTCCGATTCATGAGCTGTTCAACAATATCTTTTGGATCTTTATCTTCAAATAAAACTTGATAAATCCCAGTAGTAATTGGCATTTCAACTTGTTGTTCTTTGGCAAACTGGTATGCAGCTTTTACTGTTCTAACTCCTTCAACGACCATTCCCATTTCTGTAAGCACATCATCTAATTTATGCCCTTTACCTAGTAAATTGCCTGCTCGCCAATTTCTACTATGTACACTTGTACAGGTTACAATTAGGTCACCAACACCAGGTAAGCCTAAGAAGCTTAGTGGATTTGCACCGAGGGACGTGCCCAATCTTGCGATCTCTGCCAAACCTCTAGTGAGTAATGCTGCTTTGGCATTATCTCCATAGCCGAGACCATCAGAAATACCTGCACCTAAAGCAATAATGTTCTTCAAGGCCCCACCTAGCTCGATGCCTAATATATCTGGGCTAGTATATACGCGAAAAGCTTCATTAATAAATAAATCTTGAGCTATTTTAGCATTTTCAAGATTGATCGAAGACACAGTAACAGTTGTTGGTTGACGCAATGCGACTTCCTCAGCATGACTAGGTCCAGACAGAACAACGATATCTTCTTCTTGATAGCCTTCTAGTTCCTCACCAATCATTTGAGAAACTCGCTTTAACGATAGTGGTTCAATTCCTTTTGTAGCATGAATAATTGTGACATTGTCGTCTTGGGTTACTTCATTAAGTTGTTGACATACCTCACGTATTGCTTTTGTAGGTACCACAATTACAACTGCTGACACATTGGATAAAGCATCTTTCAAGTTACTATAAGCATCTATTTGTGACGGGATTTCGACATCCAAATATTTTTCATTTCTTCTCGTTTCATTTATTTGTTGTGCCTGTTCTTGTCTATGTGTCCACAACCGTACATCATGTCCATTATCTGCTAATACAATACTTAATGCAGTTCCCCAACTACCTGCTCCTAATACTGCTATTTTAGACATGTCTTCTCCTCCTTTATTGTCGCTTTCTTGCAAACAATTTTATTGGTGTACCAACAAAACCAAATGCTTCTCTTATTTTATTTTCTAAAAAGCGTTGATAAGAAAAGTGCATGAGTTCTGGATCGTTTACAAACACCACAAAGCTTGGTGGTTTGACAGCTACTTGTGTACAATAGAGAACCTTTAACCGTTTTCCTTTCAATGTAGGAGTTGGATTCATTGCAATAGCATCCATAATGACATCATTTAATACATTCGTTGGAATTCGCTTCGCATGATTCTCACTAGCTAATTGAATAGCGGGGATCAATGTGTGCAACCTTTTTTTGGTTTTTGCAGACAAAAATACAATTGGAGCATAGTCTAAATATTGAAAATGTGCTCTAATGTTCTTTTCAAAATCTTTCATGCTTTTTTCATTCGCATCTATTGTGTCCCACTTGTTAACTACAATTACGATTGCTCGTCCCGCGTCATGTGCGTATCCAGCTATCTTCTTATCTTGTTCTCTTATTCCTGTTTCCGCATCAATTAAAACCAAAACAACATCGGAGCGTTCGACTGCTTTTAGTGCTCGTAGAACACTATATTTTTCTGTCGCTTCATAAACTTTTCCACGTTTACGCATTCCCGCAGTATCAATGATAACATAATCCTGATTATCCTTATGAAGCTTTGTATCAATGGCATCACGAGTTGTGCCTTCTATTTCACTTACGATCACACGTTCTTCATTTAGCATTGCATTTACTAATGAAGATTTGCCGACATTCGGTCGCCCAATTAAACTAAAATAGATGGTATCGTCGTCCTCATTATTCAATTCTTGTTTGGGAAAATAATCAACGACAGCATCTAACAAGTCACCTAGACCAAGTCCATGTGATCCAGAAATAGGGTATGGTTCACCGAAACCTAATGAATAATATTCGTAAATCGTTTCCCGCATTTCCGGATTATCCATTTTATTAACACCTAATACAACTGGCTTATTTGATTTGTATAGCAATTTAGCTACTTCTTCATCCGCTCCAGTTATTCCTTCCCGACCATTTACCAGGAAAATAATGACATCGGCTTCATCAATGGCAATTTCTGCCTGATAACGCATTTGCACTAAAAGCGGTTCGTCTCCTAACTCAATTCCACCAGTATCAATCACATTAAAATTTGTTGTTAACCATTCTGCTTGTGCATAGATACGATCTCTGGTTACGCCCGGAATATCTTCAACGATCGAGATCCGTTCGCCAACTAATCTATTAAAAATAGTTGATTTTCCTACATTTGGTCTACCTACAATTGCTACAACAGATTTCCTCATGAAAGGAACATCCTTTCTCTTTACATTCAATTTAAAAGTAAATATGTTTAAAACAGCTTATTCAGTGGTTCAAACAAACAATTACCGATTATTTGAACAACCTCTATAATAGCAAAACTAGTTCATATTCACAATTAAATTTGCAAGACGAGTTAATGTTTCACAATGATAAATAATTCATCACTAAGCTCATGTGCTATACCATCCGTAATTGCTTCAAGGTTTGCGGAGATTTCCTCTGCTTGTTGTCTATTTTCGCAAATAAAAATGGGAGCACCGCCATCGATGTTTGCCTTATTGGTGGTTATGACTGCAAGTATTGCCTTTTCAATTTTCATTTAGTACTGCCCCCTTTTATTTGTAAACCCTGATTCTGAAGGCATACGGATGGCATTTTCTAAGACAGGAACTGCGCCAATCACCTTTTTTGCTTTTGTTACCTCTCGAATCTGTGGTAAGATAAAAATTCCAATTCGGCCATCATCTAGGTCGCGTTTAATTAACGGAGTTAGGGCTGGTGTACCAGAATCTCTAAATACTCCTAGTGTAACGGATACATCATGTAGAACTGCTTGACGTTGACCAAGATTAGCAATTGTTGTAATTACATTCATATTTTTAGGCGTTAGAACAAACCCCATACCATATTTTAATATTTCTTCTTGTCGTTCAGGTAACCCAATATTCATGATGTATATATTATCTACATATAATCCTGCACCTTCAAAATGAAGATCATGATGATCAATTTCAACTATATCTTTCATTGTTTTCCCACTCATTAAAACTTTAGAAATCATGAAACATACAACTGCTGCAAGTATTGCTAAATAAATATTGAAAACGATAAATACGAGTGTACCAATAAAGGAAGTAAATATAACTAAATAGTTCCTACTTTCAAAGGAAATGGCAATACCTTCTATATATGTTTTTCCTCGAGGCACTAATTCAAAACCATCTACTTCTGTTAACGTATTACGTTCCATATTTCGAACTTCTCTAAATTGTGTTGCGGCAACAGTTAAAAAAGTTACAGCGGTAAATTCTAATTCCATAATTGCAGGAATAGCTACAGAACCTAGAGATGCAGCGATAAAACCTAAAGAAACATGTATTACTTTACCATGTAAATATGTAGGGTATTGTCTATAATCTGTTCGTAACATTAAAATACGTACGACTGTCCCGATAATAACTCCAAATAAAATTGGTAACGTATATTCATTCATGCTGTCACCTCAATGCATGCTTTTTTTATAATATATCCATTTGTTCCTCCCTCTTTGTAGTATGTCTAGAATTAAGATTATTACTATAACAAAAAGTAGAATATCAAAGAATTGTAAATCTCCAATTATTTCTGGAAATCCATAACTTGACATCGTAAGGCTGTACATTAGCTCACCGAATGTCAGTCCCGTCAAACAAATAGCAAATCGTTCTTTCGTGTATTTCGTACATAATACGATTAAGAGAATGATTGCAAAAGAAATAAGAATTACGCGAGGCATAATTATCCATACAGGCGCATTTTTTTCCCATAGGAGGATTCCTGCATAGCCAATAGAAAGGGTGAATGAAGCAAATAAAAGGTAAGCTGAATGCTGCAACTGTATCATCCATAAAACAGCCGTAATAACTAAACCCAAATAGGATAGTGAAACGGTATAGATCTGAAAAGAAAGGATAACATTAGCCGAAATGATAATAATTAATATAGCGAAGGAGAGATAACTTCTCATTTGATTTTTTTTCATCATAAATACGATTATAATCCAAAGCATCCAACTGAACCAATAGAATAATAATCCACTGCTCATCACTACCACCCATTAGCATTATAGCTGGTTCATAAACTTCTTATACAAAAAAGCATCCCATCTTATCTATGGGATGCTTTCGTATCTTTATTTATATTTATTTAGTTTATCTCCAATAAAGTCTCCTAATTGGAATCCAGATTGTTCTTCATCTTTTTCATACTGTTTATATTCTTTCGTTTCTTGTTCCTGTTCTAATTCCCGAATGCTTAATGAAATGCGCTCGTCATTTTCATCTACATCCAGTACTTTTACTTTAACTGATTGACCAACTTCTAGAATTTCTTGTGGTGTTCCGATATGTCTAGTAGCAATTTGAGAAATATGAACAAGACCTTCTACTCCAGGTTCTATTTCTACAAAGGCGCCAAAGTTCACAAGGCGTTTTACTGTACCTTCAACTACGTCACCGCTTGTGATTCGTTCTTCAATGCCGGACCAAGGGCCCGGAATCACATTTTTCCTAGAAAGGGATATACGTTCGTTGTCTTGATCAACGGATAGCACTTCCACTTTTATTTGGTCACCTTCTTTGACAATTTCAGAAGCATGATCAACATGTTCATGTGCTAATTGAGAAATATGAACAAGCCCATCTACACCTCCAATATCCACAAATACACCGAAGTCAGTTATCCGCTGTACTTTTCCTTCAATTACTTGTCCTGCTTCAAGAGATTGTAATAATGTCTTTTTCTTTTCTACTAGCTCTTCTTCTTCCACAGCACGGTGAGAAAGAATAACTCGATTTTGTTCACGAACTAAATCTACAATTTTAACCGAAAGTGTTTTTCCTTTGTAATCAGTAAAGTCTTCTACGTAGTAAGTTTCTACTAATGATGCTGGAATAAACCCCCTCAAGCCAACATCAACTACTAACCCACCATTAACTATTTCCTTTACTTCTGTTTCAAACACTTCTCCTTTATCGTATTTTTCTTGAAGTGCTTCCCAAGCTGCATCTGCATCAACTGCTTTTTTAGACAGAATAACATCATCTTCATCTATTTTCTTAATTTTTACCGTTAATGTCTCCCCTTCACTTACAGCATCACCTGCTGTTTCAATATGAAGGTTAGAAATTTCTCCTATTGGTAGAATACCTTCTGTTTTATAACCAATATCTACAAGAACCTGTTTATCGTCTACTTTAACCACGGTTCCAGTTAGTGTATCGCCTACATTCACATTGGTTAGTTCTTTTTTTGCTTCACTCATATCGATAGCCCTCCTAAATACAATTCGAAACCCCAAATAACTTTCTCTCTATTGTTACTTAAGATTCTTTCATTAACCCTAATACTAACAGAATAATAATAAAAAATATTCCTTTTTTATAACTTCTAATAATTATAAATATTTGTCAAGTAAAGTAGTTTCATTTATTGAAATCAATTAATTTTTTAATTTCGCTCATAATAACATCTGCTGTTTCTTTAGCAGTTGCTTTTGATGTTCTTAATTCTTCCATAGGAATCGGTTGACCGTATACTACTTTCAATTGTTTAAGCGGTTGGTATGTTCCTATGATTGCGCAAGGTACGATAACCGCATCTGATCTTAGTGCAAAAAAACCAGCTCCAGAAAGGGGTTCTCCTAACTCTCCTGTTTTACTTCTCGTCCCTTCTGGAAATAGACCGAGGGTATGCCCATCTTTTAACGTAGCTAAGCCTTTTCTTAAAGCATTACGGTCACTCATGCCTCGCTTAACTGGAAAAGCTTGAATATTGGATAATAACCATCCAATAAATGGTTTTTCAAATAACTCATCTTTTGCCATAAAAGAGATATCTCTGGGAGAGGTAATCCCAACCACAGGAGGATCCAAATTTGAAATATGATTAGAACAAATAATAACTGGTCCCTTATTCGGTACATTTTCTTTTCCAATTACTTTTATACGATATAAAGGATAGAAAATCAATGCAACCACAGATTTAGCGATTTTATAAAGATTCATTAGCTATCCCCTTTAGCGTTCCGTTTTATTCTTTTTGATTTTTGCTGCTTCATTAAATATTCGTTGAGCTACTTCCTGAATCGATAACGAAGTTGTATCAATTTCTATCGCATCACTCGCTTTTACTAGAGGGGATGCTTCTCGCTTAGAATCAATTTTATCTCTTTGTTCTATTTCCCGTTTTAATTCATTTAAATCAGATGAAATACCATTATTTATGTTTTCCTCATACCTTCGTTTCGCTCTTTCATCGACCGAAGCAATTAAAAATATCTTTACTTCTGCATTTGGTAATACATGGGTACCAATGTCTCTACCATCCATCACTACATCTCGTTTGTTTGCCAAGTTCTGTTGGCGTTTTACCATCTCTTTTCGGATAGCTGGATGTTGGGCAACAAAAGAAACATTGTTGGTAACTTCGATGGAACGAATAGCAGCCGTTACATCTTGATTATCCAATAAAACAAGCTGCCCTTTATCGCTTTGTTGTAACTCGATTATCGTATTAGATAATAACCCTACTAACGCATTTTCATCATTTACATTAATGGAATTATTGATTGCTTTTAATGTTAGGGCACGATACATGGCTCCAGTATCTATATAAACACACGAGAGTTTCTCTGCTACTATCTTGGCAACAGTACTTTTCCCTGCAGCCGCTGGCCCATCAATTGCAATTGTTACAGTATAGTTTTTCATGAATAATTTCCATTCCTCTCAATACGTAAAGTTCAGTTTGGCCATTGAAAAAACTTGGCATAGCCAAGTTTTGATAAAATAAACCTATAATAAATAATAACATATTCTATAAAAAATGGTCTATTCCAACAAAACGCCCGTTGACTTTATTTTATGATAATTCCTTTTTACGTGCTTCCCTCTGCTTTTCAAAGCAATAACGAATAATCATTTGCTGATCTTGCTTAGCAATGTTTAGAAATTTCATAGCAGCAGTAGGGTTTTTATGTTTCTTTTCTTCAAGAATAACAACCTCAGCAATTGCTTTCAGATAGGCAAACCCATGATTCTTTAAAGGTAATGATAAAAAGATTTCTACGTTATTCTCTTTTAAATCCACGTCTTTCGGAATAATCACAGAGATACCGCCTCCACTTATATTCCGTGTAACCGTAGTAAAGGGCTGAAGACGATCATCCAGAGGATGAACAGCCACGTCAATAGCAGTATCCACTCGAACAAATTCCCTGCGCTGTATACGCTGTAAATCAGATGGTAATTCAATTGCTAGTGCAGGAACATTTAATTTCACTTTCGCAACCAGTTTTGAAAGAAAGCTATATATGTTTTCGTTCTCATCTACGTAGGTTATTAAAAACGATGTCCCTTTAGGGAAGAAAGAAGTTTTATGTGTCTTTATATCTATGGGATAATCGATAAATAAAAATGTTTCATTTTGTTCGATAACTCTACTGCGGAACTTTTCTGTATAAAATTCACCGGATTTCCGAAGCTCTATATTAAGTAATGTCCCTATTTTCATCTATTTGTCTCCCCCTATATGGTTTTTAATATCAACTAAAAGTAATTCAATATACCTATTATTACAGAAAAATTCGAAAAAAGGAAGACAGATGTATGTCTTCCTTTTTCAGCATTAAATTATTATCGTTATTATCCACTTAAAGCACTTGTCTCGATAAAGCCACACATGGGTGACTTTATCGAGCAATATAAAGAAGTGACTCTCTCCTGTTATGTTGCACTTGCATAATTAATTTCCGAACCGCTTAATTTTTCAACACGTTCTTCTCTACCATCTTTTGCATTTATAAATATGCGATATGTTTCATTCCCCAATGTTCCAAGGAACTCATAGGTAAGGACTTCTTCACCTAAGTCATTGTCAATAACAGCAAGAAACTGTTCTTGAATCTCAACATTAGGATTCACCATTTTTTTTGCCTCTTCTTCACTTATTTCTGGCTCTGGTGCCTCTCTTTCGCTATGGTTCATAAAGTAATCATTTGCCGTTAACCCTAATACGTCGCCATTATCTAATGCAACTTTTACTTCCATTGCATCTGAGTAGTATCGTACCCCATCTTTCGAATACAAGAACGAATATGCGCCAATATTATCAAACTGATTACTTTGAAATACCGTCATATTTTCAAAATTGAATTGCTCCAAATATTTTTTTGCTTTTTCCATACCAGCATTTAAACTAATTTGTTTCTTTCCCACCGGACGGTCTACCAATAACGTAATTGGGTGCCCTCCTTTTTGTGAAAGATCCATATAGGCACTTTTCTTATCGTTACGGTAAGAAATACTATATAAAGGTACGTCTGCACCTTTACCACTTGTGCTAATATTCAGCTTGTCTCTATTCTTGACATTGAATAACTTCTGCGCTTTTGCCAGGGCTTCATCTTCACTAATTTTTTCCCCATTTAGGTACTTATACTCATGCTCTTTTACTGTTGTATTCGATATAGAAGAATCGCCATTCCCTTCAGAGAAACCTTCTACCGTTTTTTCGATCGTTTTTAATCCATCAATGATTGTATTATCTAATTGTTCATCTTCATTTGCCATTGCTAGTTGTACATCCATCCAACGTAGATTATTATCTAGCGCAACATGCTGAACTTGTCTTAATTCGTCTTTGATATCACCGGATTGTTTGTACAAATTCTCTAACGATTTGGTTTCTTCATCAGATAACGGCTCAGATTCTAAATTTCTCACTGCAGTTCGATAGGTGAAATCACCAATTTCAGAAAGAAATTCCTCGGTTTTATTAAATGGTAATAGACCTAAGGGTAATTGACTTACATCTGATAACGCTTCTGAAGTAATACGCCAAATCTCAACCAATTGTGGAGATAAGCGTTGTTCCGAATTCATAGCTAAAGCAGACCCAATTTTGTCATTTAATAAATCAACATGATACGTAAGCTCATGGAAAGCACGTTGATACGTATTTTCCGCTTGGATCAGTACTGCGTTTTTTTCTTGATGTTCCTGATAACCCCAAAATGCTGTACCTGCAATTCCAATAGATAAAACAGCTATAAGTATCCAGCGAATCATTATTTTCACACCTTTCTATTTACAAAATATGTGTTTCCCTATCTTTTTAATTTGCGGTCTAGACCAAATCCAAGCAGAAGTTGCAGTATCGGGGTTGAAATAATACTGTGCATTTCCCGAAGGATCCCAACCATTTATCGCATCTAATACTGCTTCTTTTGCAGTTTCATTTGGTGTTAACCAGATTTGCCCATCGGCAACAGCTGTAAATGCACGAGGCTCAAAGATAACTCCGGATACCGTATTTGGAAATGTTGAACTTTCTACACGATTAAGAATAACTGCAGCTACTGCTACTTGCCCTACATACGGTTCCCCACGAGCTTCACCGTAAACAGCATTTGCCATTAATTGGATATCATTTTGTGAGTAACCTTGAGGGACATTAACTGCGGTATTGCTCTCCGTATTTCCAGTATTATTACCACCAGATTGGTTCGTACCACCTGTACCCTCTGTACCACCATAATGAGTAAAATCTTTGCCTTGATTAATTTGATTTTTAACATATTGTTCGTTATATTCAGTGGCTTGTGTTAACTTTTGCTTTGTAGTTGCACCAGCCAGACCATCGATTTCCAAACCAAATTCATATTGAAAATTACGTAAAGCCCAATAGGTGCCCCATCCAAATACACCATCTATTTTCCCATTATAAAATCCTATATATTGGAGTCTCGCTTGAAGCTCAATTACATCATCACCGACAGCACCTTGTTGTATTACTTGGGAACTAAATGCATGAACCGTTTTTGGTGGTTGAGCAATATGAAACCCAATAAATAAAAAACTCATAATTAAAAGTGAAACCGGTAGTTTTTTATTGGTCATACGTTTTCCTCCTGCCATACATGTATTATGATACCTATTTTTTGATTAAATCTTGTTTTTATTCATAAATAGATATAGAAGGATTTAGCTATAATTGGAAAATCATATTATCTTAAAAGCTTTTACGTAATAAAAAACCCCTGTACAACAGTACAAGGGTTTTTTATCCTTCTTTTTTTGTCTTAGCCATAATCAAATGGTACGTTGATTCATTGGCTATTTTAACTCTACGCAACCCGATAATCCATAACCCAATCATAAACGGTATGAGTATAATAGCCCAATAACTTGATACCTGTATGAGTATATAATTATAGATTCCGTGTAAAACATAAGGGAAGAAAAACGCATAACAAACATTCTTTCTCCGGTTATCAGGGTTCATTTTTGCTTTACCAAAATAATAGCCCATTATTACTCCGAATAGAGCATGAGAAGATACTGGAAATAAAGCTCGCGTGAATGCATAACTAATTCCATTTGTAAATAGATACAATATATTTTCAAGTGTAGCAAATCCTAAGCTAATTGCTACCGCGTAAACAATTCCATCGTAATGAGCATCAAATTCTGAATGATGATATATGGTATACATGAAAATAAACCACTTAAAGAACTCTTCTAAGAAACCTACAATTAAAAAAGATTCCAAGAAATTATTCGTAATGATTTCTTCAGACTGTATCACATATTGGATAAACATAATAGGAAAAACAAGCAACATTCCAAGAACGAATGTCCTAATTATTAATGGTAATGGCTCTGAAAAGCGATCCTTTAAATAGAAAAATGACATTAAAGCTAAAGCTGGTGCTATACCAGCAGAGAAAATAGCAAACATGGCCTTTAACCTCTTTCACATCCAATACCATTATCGTACCATTAAGTACTACCTTCTGAAAATAGCAAATCAAGCAGATTTTAATTAACTTACGTGCTATTATCTGTCTGGATTAAACAGACGCTCCATATTCATGTGCTTACTGGCTATTCCAACCATTAGTCTAATTCTTGCTTTTTTACTGTCATAATCTCTACCTAAAATAACCCCAGCTTTTTTTAAGTCAAATGTACTGCCTTCATAATCATAGGTTGTATATACTTCACCTTCAACAGCAGAGGTTGTAATCACAACGTATATTCCTTTTTGAATGCAATGCGCTATTTCGGCCATCATATTCGGTGTAACCTGACCTCTTCCTACTCCCTCTAAAATAATTCCATCAACACCGGCTTCCCTCGATGCTTTAAGAAATCTATCGTTTGCTCCCATATAACATTTAATGATATCGATCGTAGGCAATGCAGTTGAAATAGATATAGGATAGAATTCATTCTCTAAAGGTTTTTGAAACATATGTACGGTTTCATTGTCAATAATACCTAGATATCCAAAGCCAAACGAATTAAATCCTTGAATATTTGAGGCATGTTCTTTCTTTACATATCTTGAATGAAAGATTCGCTCATTAAATACTACCACTACTCCAACATCATTCAAGTCTTCACTACAAGAAGTTAAAATAGCATGCTTTATATTAATAAAAGCATCTGTGCCAACTTCACCAGGTGAGCGTTGTGATCCAGTAAATACAATTGGTTTTTTATGATTTGTAATCAAATTAATGAAATATGAAGATTCTTCCAATGTATCTGTTCCCTGAGTGACCACTACTCCTGATACATCATCTTTAGCTAATTGATAATCAATTCTATTCTTTAACTCCAATAGATCTTCAAAGAGAATATGCATACTAGCCTTTTGGAATAATGATTCCACTTCAACATCAATGTAACCTGGTATGTCACATAACTCCACAATTTCTTCTCCACTGATGACACCTGATTCTAAAAGGCCACTGTCAGCTCTTTTTCTACTTGCGATGGTGCCTCCAGTAGCAATCAAAACGACTTTTTTTTTCTCCATTAGAAATACCTACTTTTTAACTAAAATTTTTTGTTCCATTCTATGCAGAAACATATACAACAATAGCATATTTGTTTTGACAGAATTCGTCAATGTGATAGAGAAAGTCTAGAAGAAACAGGACGATAAAAAAAAGGATGATAGCAAACACTACCATCCTTTTTTTCTTATCGAATTCGCAATGGCTTCCCCATGAAACCTTCCATTTTCAATAAATATTTTATTATTATTGTATCCTGCAGCTACAACGCCCGCAATATATATACCAGGAACATTTGTTTCATAAGTTACCTCATTAAAATATGGCTGGCCTGATGCTTCATCAATTTTAACGCCCATAAAAGATAGTAAGGATAAGTCAGGGTGATATCCTGTCATGGCAAACACATAGTCGTTATGAAGTGATTGTTTCTGATTGTTTTGCTGATAAATTACCTTATTATCTGTTATTTCGCAAACGGTCGCATCAAACAGCATTTTAATCTTTTCTTTACGAACAAGAGAATCAAATTCAGGAAGAATCCACGGTTTGATGCTTTTCGAATATTCACTCCCACGATAAATTACTGTAACGTTTGCTCCTGCTTTGTGAAGCTCAAGTGCAGCATCTACCGCTGAATTCTTGCCGCCAATAACGACAACATCTTTTCGGAAATAAGGATGCCCTTCTTTAAAATAATGCATCACTTTTTCCAATGTTTCGCCGGGGATATTCATCATATTAGGTTGACCATAATATCCTGTAGCAATAATCACCTGTGCAGCCGTATAGGTTTGTTTATTTGTAGTAACATAAAATTGTTTTTCATCTTTCTGAACACCTGTGACTTCTTCAAAAGTATGAATACGTAACTGTTTTCGTTCTGCCACCGAACGATAGTAAGCAAGTGCCTGATTACGAACTGGTTTATGTTTTTCCGTAATAAATGCTACATCCCCAATCTCCAATTTTTCGCTAGAGCTAAAAAATGTTTGGTGTGTTGGAAAATTATAAATGGCATTAACAATATTTTCTTTTTCAATAAGCAAAGGGTTATATCCATTTTTTTGAAGTTCGATTGCGCAAGACATTCCACAAGGTCCTGCACCAACCACGATTATTTTTTCTGCTTGCATGCTTCATCACACTTCCTTATCTAAAAACTCGCTGCTTTTTAGTCGCCATAACCAAAAAAACTCTTATCTTACTACACAGGATAAGAGTTTTTTCGTCATAATTCGCGCTTCGTACATTTCTAATTATACCCAACCACGGAATCTCGAAGCTTCAGCCATCTTTCTAACTCCAATCATATAAGCAGCTAATCGCATATCTACCCGTCTGTTCTCAGCGGTGTTGTAAATGGAATTAAACGATTTTATCATAATTTCATGAAGCTTTGTATCAATTTCTTCTTCCGTCCAGTAGTAGCCTTGATTATTTTGTACCCATTCAAAGTAGGAAACGGTTACTCCACCAGCAGAAGCTAGAACATCGGGTACTAATAAAACTCCTCGCTCGCTCAGAATTCGAGTAGCTTCCATTGTTGTTGGACCATTAGCCGCTTCTACAACGATGCTTGCTTTTATCTTATCAGCATTTTTCTCCGTGATCTGATTTTCAACTGCTGCCGGCACTAATATATCACAATCTAACTCTAATAGTTCTTGATTGGAAAGAGTGTTGTTAAATAGCTTTGTAACGGTACCAAAGCTATCTCGTCGATCTAATAAGTAGTCGATATCAAGGCCTTCTGGATCATGGAGAGCACCATACGCATCAGAAATACCTACAACTTTTGCACCAGCGTCATGCAAAAATTTAGCCAAGAAACTACCAGCATTACCAAAGCCTTGAACAACGATTCTTGCCCCTTTTACATCAATACCTTTTTTCTTGGCAGCTTCGTTTATACAAATTGTAACCCCTTTTGCAGTTGCAGATTCCCTACCATGTGAACCCCCAAGCACAATTGGTTTACCTGTAATAAATCCTGGATTATTAAATTCATCAATACGACTGTACTCATCCATCATCCATGCCATAATTTGTGAGTTAGTGAATACATCTGGTGCAGGAATATCTTTGGTTGGACCTACAATTTGACTAATTGCTCGTACATATCCTCTACTCAATCCTTCTAACTCGCGAAATGACATTTCTCTAGGATCACAAATGATTCCACCTTTTCCACCACCATAAGGTAAATCAACAATACCAGCTTTTAAGCTCATCCATATAGAGAGTGCTTTTACTTCCGTTTCCGTAACATCCGGATGAAACCTTACGCCACCCTTTGTAGGTCCTACAGCATCATTATGCTGCGCACGATATCCAGTAAAAACCTTTATAGAACCATCATCCATTCGAACTGGGATCCTTACTGTCATCATTCTTATCGGGTCTTTTAATAATTCAAAAACTTCATCAGGGTAACCCAATTTCTCCAATGCAGTTTTTACAACAGTTCGTGTTGAGCTCAATACATCCATTTTTTTGTTCGTTTCTTTGGTAGAGTCTGCTGCGTTATCGGCTACCATGAATTTACCTCCTAGAATATCTCTAAAATATTTATTAATAGCTTTACTCAGAGATTAGTATACACCTTCACTGTAAATATGCAATAAAATAACTACATTTTTTATAACTTCATGAGACAAAAATGTATATTTACTATGCTGAAGAAAATCACCTCATGTAATCGGTGTCTTCAGTTTAAAAAAACTTTATTTTAACACCAGACCTATCGTAACATTTTCCTTAAAAACCATCTAGACTTACACTATAATTTAATGGAACATGTGATGAATCTGCTCCACTGCTTGATTAGCATAGATCACTTTACCGTATTCCTTTAAACGATAAGAGGTGATTATACTTGGATATGCATATTCAGACATTACTGCGATAATATCCTCTCTGCTTTGTCCTTTTAAATCATCATCATTTAGTAACATATAATAGGTATCATCCATATGGTATACTTCACCACCATCTATTGATAGTGCTGTTAGGTAAGAGGCAACTTGAATAATATTCTCAAAATCTGTAAATGAAAACAACAATTCTTTACTTTCATCAAGCGTGACTTTCATTTCAATAAAATCATCTTCTGGGTCAAATTCTTCTATTTTTTGTGTAACAACAACGTGCATTCCTTGTGCTTGCATTAGATGAACTTGTACGAGTAATGCTCCTTCAAGTTCAAATCCCAATTCTGTACTCGCTTCATACATCATATCACTAAACAGGCTGCGGACACTTGACGCATCATACCATAAATCATCTTTATTAAACCCTCGTTCCATTAAGTCGTCAAAGGTTAAAAATATCGTAAATTGATTATTAGACACTCTTTCAATACGCATATAGTATCCTCCTTTTGAGTCGCATTAGAATATACAACTGAAGCAAAGCATCATTTTTGCAGTAATATTACACTTCATATTAAACATCACTTACTACACTATATGCTCAGGATGTTATTCTTGAACTTGGCAACCTTACTTTTATGTCTTTTTCTCTAAAGTAATGACATGACACTGAGATCTGGTACCTAAACGAAAAGGCAAAGTTGTAAAACCATACCCTTCACTTACTAATATAGATGTATTTTGCACATTTTTAAAGCTTCCTGACTCGTATGGCCCGAATCCAAGGAATCGAATTTGCCCCCCATGTGTGTGGCCTGATAATACAAGCTGAATGGCTGCTTTTTGTGTATCACATAATGTATAAAAACCCATTGGATCATGTGTCAGTAATATTCTAAAATCCCCAGTAATACCTTTGTTTGCCATCTCGAAATTAGGTTCTCCGTATTTCATACAATCTAGTGCAAGTAAAGTGATTTTTTTTTGATGGTTCATTAATTCTTCATTTGTATTTTTTAGTATCGTAATGTTCTCAGCCAACAGCAATTCGATTAAATCATTCGTATTTACTTCATAATCATTATTACCCCAGATAAAATAAATCGTAGGACATAGTTGTTTAAGTAAATGCAAATTCTTTCTTGTTCTGCTTAGTGGAACATATTTTTCTGTTAAATCTCCACCAATCACTATAATATCCACATGCTTCTTTATTTTATCAATCGTCTTCTTATTTATTCTACGTCGATGAATATCTGAGATGAAAAAGATGCGAAACATATGAAATTCTTCTGGTAAACAATTATGCTGTATGGAATGATAATGCGTAGTATCCAAATATGCTAAATAAATCATGGAACCTATTATAATCAGAATCAACAATGCGCTGCATAAAATTATCAACCTACACTTACCCCTTTATCTACTTTACCTTTTTATATAAGTTCCTCTAATGGTAGAGCATTATTAATCATTTGTATTAAATCTTCACCAAACCAAAGATATGCACCTAACATAAGAATTAACAAAACTGTAAGAATCAAAAGGAATCGTTTAAATGGCACACTTATTTTAATATGTGTGGGTGCTTTTTTATTACTATGAATTTCCTTACGTGGGGGTAAATTAAGGATATCTACCTCTCGCGACCGATGTCCTTCGTTTGCTTTTTTTTCATCGGAGGCATTTTCTTTATCTGTATTCTTTTCAACTTCATTTAATAAACTTCTGAGTTCTTCTGCTTGATCTTCTAATTTTTTAGCCTGTTGACTCATTTTTACCAACCTCGCTTTTCAGACGAATAACTAATCCAAGTAAACAATCTACAATAAAGTGAGCGACAATCGTTACAACTAAATTTTCCGTTAAGTGAAATAAATATCCAATATAAAAACTTATTAACAATACTCCAATGAGCAATACGGGTTTTCTCAGGTATCTTAAATGAACAAGCGCAAAAATAAAACTAGCTATGAGATACCCGAATGACGTCTGAAGTACACCACGAAATAAAATCTCCTCTGCAAAAGCCACCATTAAGGATATAAGAGTAATGAACGTAACTGACTGATTACGAAAAAGTCGATCATTAATTCCACCATCATCATAGTAGGAAGGCGGTAAAAACCGAATCAGTAATAGATCAACACCAACTATGATAAGACCAGGTAAGACACCATAATAAAGGATATCTTGATTATCCCACGCAAATAATCGCAGCCAATCACGAAAGAAAGAATCAAATAAAATAAAGCTGCCTGCCAGACTAATAAAAATTAACACGAATTGCGAAATAATGAGTTGTGTTCTTATTTCATGATCTTCCATATGTTTTATTTGTTCACTCTGTTTCATCTTTAACTCCAACTAGTAGTTTTCCTTTTAACTTGTCTTGCCATGTTTCTGTCATTTCTTCCATTGGAACTATTTGTACTGGACTCCAATGATCCCAACTGAAACCACAATTAGTACAGCATTGATATTTAGGCGTTTTATAACCTGATTGAAATTCATGATAAAGATACTTTCTAAGACAATCTTTCTGATGTACCCAAGTTAAAAATTTATTTAGTTTTGCTTGTTTCATGGTAATTCTATGTTGACAATATTCATTAATTTGTTGCCTGGCACGAAGCCAAACATTATTTTTGAAAAAAATCGTGTTATCTTTTATTATCCCGTGGTGTTCAAGTTGATAACAAATAAAACGCCACTGTACTTCATTTATATGAAATCGATTCATCGCTTCTTCCTTGACTGGCAACGGCTGATCTGCCATGTACAGATTATATAAATGTTCAAATATAACCATTACATCATGTTTAGTTGGCAGATCCTTCTTAATAATATTCTTCGGTAAATGGATATCTTTTTTGGAATATAGTAAAAAACTAACACTTGCCTCACCGTCTCTGCCGGCTCTTCCAATTTCTTGAATATAGGATTCGACCTGAGTAGTTAAGTGATAATGAATGATGAGACGTATATTTTGCTTATTAATCCCCATACCGAAGGCGCTGGTACAACAAACAATATCCAATTGATTATTCATAAACTGTTGCTGAATAGTTATTCGATCATGTTGGTCCATGCCACCATGATAAACAGCAATGCGATAACCTAAATTTTGAATTAAGATCTGCGATACTTTTTCAGCAGCCTGTCTACTTGAAAAATAAATTAAACTTGGGACGCGGTATTTTTTACACAAAGCGATGATTTTCGCATTCTTTTCCTGATCATCGTTCACTTCCTTAATACAAAACGCAATATTATCCCGATCCATGTCATATACATGCTTTACCATTTTTTGATTACCTAAAGCTTGAATAATATCTTCTTGAACTTTTGGAGTAGCTGTAGCACTTAATGCTAATACAGCTGGATAATTACACACATGAATAATTTCGTGTAACTTTAAATAATCTGGTCTGAATTCATGGCCCCATTGTGATATACAATGGGCCTCATCAATCACAAATAAGCTAACTTTTACCTCACCGAGCTTTTGTTGTATCTGATCATGCTGTAATAATTCTGGAGAAACATAGACCAGCTTATAATGACTTAGGTTACGGAGCACATCGTTACGCTCCCTATAGTCCATAAAACTATTGATCGCTACCGCTTGCTTAAAATTCATCGCTTTTAATTGTTTAACCTGGTCAATCATTAGCGAAATAAGCGGTGAAACTACAATAGTTAAACCTTCTAATAATCGAGCTGGCAATTGATAACAGATCGACTTCCCTGATCCAGTTGGCAAGATTCCTAAAACATTCTTCCCTTCCATTATGTCTTGAATAATTTCTTTCTGACCTAATCGAAAAGAAGGATAGCCGAAAAACTTATCTAATTGGTTTTGTAATAAAGTATATTGTTCAGCTAATTGATCCATTGGATTCTACCTCATTTTGTAAGACTGCCAATACTAAGCGAATTTGAAAATACGATATACGGTTATCAACGAAGTCTTTAATCGTTTTTAGCCTATATGAGTTTGTCTGATAGAAAGCTTCGATAATTTCTTGTTGATCAGCTTTAGAGACATAGTTTTCTATGGAAAAGTCTGAATCGTAAAGTGCTATTTCAACAATATGGTCATAGATTGTATTGACTTTTAAATTTCTTTCATTCGCTATTTCCTGTATTGTATTGCCATTATGTAAGAATTGATGTGTTATTTGAGCCGTATTGGTTAAATAAACGGAAGAAGTTAAATCTTTTGCAATAAACCTTAATATCGGAAAAGGCTCTTCTTTCATAACTATATCCATAAGAAAGTGTAGAAAACCAGTGATGATTAAATGAACCGTTTTGGTAGATCGGTTATGTTGTTTAGCTAATTGATTTATACTTTTTCCATAAGATTTATATCCCGTCAAGCGATCCACAAACATTTCTGCTACTTCTACTGGAAATCGATGTAATACCTGAAGTAATTCTTCATAAAGCTTAGATAAGAATTGATTGGTAACTGGCTTTATTGCACTGTAATTGCGTTTTACCCAATTCTCAACATCTTTATTTTCAATGACTGGAATAAATTGAAAGTAGCCCATTTTACTATTTGTAAGTGTTTGTATTAACAATCGTAATCGATCAAAATAAGTATGGGAATTAGCTCCATATTGCGCCCCTTTAAATAGGTTTAAATAGAGTTGATCATTTTCTTTAACTAACCAGCGTTCTCCTTGCCTCGATATTCGATACAGTTGCTTTTCATCATCTACCTTTATAAGTAATTGCTCCGCTTCACATGCTTGAATAAGTTGATCATAATCAGACTTATCTATATTAGTATCAATTCCAAAAAAATTCTTTAATTGATAAATGTGCATATCCTGTACCGTTTGAATCGATCGTTTCCCTGTTATAATATAATAAACAGCCGAAACGGATCGTTCCGTTTCAATTTGCGAAACACAATATAAAATGATTCCTTTAAGTATCATAAAATCGACTCTCCTTGATATTCATGACCATCTTCTTCGTATCGGGCTGTTTTTATTGAAAGAATTCCATTTCAGCTTTACACTAAAAGAAGATATAAAGACTTTACCGATAAGGAGAAATAGGAATATGGCGTATTATACAAGAATAGACAAAGAAACATGTATTGCTTGTGGTGCGTGCGGAACTGCAGCTCCTGATATATACGATTATGACGATGAGTGTATAGCATTCGTAAAAACCGATAATAATCAAGGAATTACGGCAGTTAAAAACGAATATATAGACGATATGATAGAAGCCTACCAAGGATGTCCTACAGATTCAGTAAAAATTTCGGAGCATCCGTTTAAGGCTGCCTCTTGTAATAATCAAGCGTGATATATATATTTATATTCTACAATATCCATATCCATAGAAAAAGTGTTTTAGCAGAATCAAGTCTAAAACACTTTTTTATTCGCATTAGTTAACTTCTACCGGGTTCACGGCTTTAGGAACAGGGACAGGCTTGGTTAAGTCATATTCTCCTATCTGTTCGCTGGAAAAGTTGTTAAACTTTACTCTGTTGTATTCATAACTTTTGGCAGTCATTAATATAGATTCAATCAGTAATATCCCGTTCCTATTGGTAAGCTCTACATTATTTGTAAGTGTAAATTGCAGTAGGTCATTAGCAGTTGACACTTGATATTGAAGTTCTTTTGGTATCGTTTGTTTAATATACTTATTTTTACCCCTCGTTTGCAACTTTTGAATGGCAGCATCTATCGATTCAGATTCATTGTTCGATATTTCAATTAAATGACGTTGGTTGTTTCTCTCATATAACTTATAACTATACTTCACTGTATCCTCTATCGAAAGTGAGTTCACGTTCCCTAAAGCTCCTAGGTCCACTTGATCCTTATTTCCTTTACTGAAATAAGCCATATCGATGCCATAAGGTCGAAACATGTTGCCGACCATTCGTTCAAACATCCTTGGCACCGCAGACCCTTCCCCTAAAGCAAAATGATCAGGTAATTGCAAAGTGACACGCTTTGCATCTTCATCTATTTGATAAGTAATGCCATGAAACAAATATTGGTTTTGATTTATCTTAAGTCTATCTATATATTGATCCAAATGATTGTAAGCAGTATCCAGTTCCCTGTTTGCTGAAACAACAAAAGCAAAGGGAATCGTATGTTGTATTTGTTCATCTGCGATGGAAGCATAAAGAACACGATGATTAGATGGTAGTTCATGGAGAACATATGAATCATTTTCTTTTGCAGGATCAACTGCCATATGTTCCTCTTTCGTTTCTATGCGGTTAACATCTCTGGAAGCATCAGTCTCAACACTTGATCTGTCTTCTTGATTGGCGGTCCATTCACTTGTATTATCTTCACTCGTTTGAAAAGAATTAAACAAACCAGGAACAATAAGAATTAAAATAATAGCAGCTGTTATAAGAGCTGTCACCGGTAATAATCGTTTATTACGTTTGTTTTTCTCATTCTTTTCCATTTGTAATAAGAATTTTTGATAAACCTCTTTTTTTGATCGATGATCCGTAACTTCAGGAAGGTGCTTAAGCCTATTTTTTAAGTTTTGCTTCTTTTCGTCTTTATTCATCCACGATCCCTCCCTTGCTACGAAATTCTAATTGTTTCCTTAACTCTTTTAACCCTCTATGTTGTGTGGTTTTCACTTTACTCTCGGTAAAATTTAATATTTCTGCCGTTTCTTTAATGGAAAATGATTGTATGTATCGCAATATAATGACGCTTTTTTGGTCGAACGTGCAATGATCAAGACACTGGTAAATAGCTTGTATTTCTTCATTCTGAATAGCTAATTCTTCTGGTAAAAAAGCATGATCTTCCACAAGCTCTTCTTTCACTGACCAGTCAAAGAAGGATAAGATTCGTTTTTTTCGTCTGGTTTGTTTTCGAAAATAATCGATCGTTACATGACGAGCAATGGAAAACAGCCAGGTTTTAATACTGCTTTCTCCCTTAAAGCTTTTATGTGATTTTAAAACTTTAATGTAAACTTCTTGAACCAAATCCTCCGTTGTAGATTTATCCTTCACCATATAAAATATGAATTGATAAAGATCATGATGGTAGTTATCATATAACTGATCAAAAACGATCTTCATAAAGGTCCTCCGTTCACCTAAATAGTCGATGATTCCATAAAAAAGTTACATAGTGAATTATACTTCATACTATAAATTGACTAAATCAGTAGTGCAATACTTATTCAAATAGTGACCTGTAGTAATTTTAATTCTCTATTCAAATAAAATCAGCTTGTGAAACAAGGTAGTCTCACAAGCTGTCCATCATCTTATTTTACATCAATCCACGTCATCCTATATTTTTTAATTAAATAGTTTATGATTGGAAAAAAGAAACTCATAAATAAAACATTGCCGATTGCATGATTAGTATCAAAAGGGATTCCAGCAATATAATACGGCCAAAATGCACCACTGATTTGATAGGTAGTTAAAGAAATAATAAATCCATAAAAATAACCACTCAAGAATGATAATAACAGGATATAAAGAAATGGCAGCCGGGGAAAAAATTTACCGATCCATCCACTTATTATTCCAATGATTCCCCAAGATACAGTTTGCCATATTGTCCATATTCCCATGCCTAAAAGTATATTCGAGACAAAGGATATAATTAAAGCTAATAATACACCTGCTATTGGCCCTAGTGTCAAACCAGATATAATGATAATTGAAGTCACTGGCTGTACATTCGGTATAAAGACAAAGAAGTACCGACCAACAATTGCCAAAGCTGCTAACACTGCTAATAACGTTATTTTATATGTGTTCACTCAAATTATTCCCAAGCCTGGAAATCAAATACAACCTTATCATCTGGTTTTAATTTATATTCTGCAGCTCCAACGGTAGGCATGTCCCCATTTACAGTATAAACCCACCCTTTTTGTTCGCCTTCTTTCGCTGATAAACGTTCAATTGAGGTTATAAATGTACCATCTTGTTCTGTTTCAATATAGAAATTCTCTTCCATTACATCCATGAGAATGGCGCCCTCTTCAATAGGGATTTCTTTTTCATGTAAGTATTCCTCACCATTATCTTTTGAGATTGTTATCAAGACTTTTTCTTCATTTTGCTCGGTTTGGGTTTGCTGGTTCTCCGACGTTTGATTCGGTTCTGCAGGAGCACCTTGTTCCTCTGTTCCACAACCTGTTATGAAGACTAGAATAACCAGTATAGGAACAAACCGTTTTAGCCATGTTTTCATCCGGATCATCCTTTCTATTCCTAATCATCGTAACCATACCATAACCTGGATCAGGATTCCATATTTTTCGGAATACGGAAAGTAAAAGCAGTTCCCTTGTTTACTTTACTATTCACATTAATTGAACCATGATGGGAATCAACAATATTTTTGGCAATCGCTAACCCTAACCCAGTACCTTTTTTCTTCTTATCCTTTACCCTTGACTTATCTGCTTTGTAAAAACGTTCAAATACAAATGGAAGATCCTCTTCTGGAATTCCACTACCACTATCTTCAATCTCAACCTGAAATGCACGTTGATCATTTATTACTTTTACCCGGACAAACCCATGTTTACTTGTATGACGAATGGCATTATCAATAAGGTTTGTAAATACTTGTTCGATTCGGTCTGGGTCAAAAATTGCATAGGATTGGATAATTTGTTTGTCTAAGGAAAGAGAAATTTGGTTATCGTATGCTAAACCATTGAATTTCTTCATAATTCTTTCTACATATTTTTCTACATCTACCGATTCCATACTTAAATGGATGTGACCTGCTTCCATTCGAGCAAGGTCTAATAACTCATTGACAAGCCTTCCCATCCGTAATGATTCATCATGAATGATTTGTGCTAATTCATTTTTATCTTCTTTTGACTCTGCAATATCATCAACAATGGCTTCGCTATAGCCTTGTAGCATTGAAATCGGTGTACGTAATTCATGAGAAACATTTGCAATAAAGTCCTCTCGTAATTTGTCCATTCGCCTTTCTTCTGTCATATCGCGAATAACTGCTACCGCACCACGCACATAATTTTGATCATATAATGGGGTCATCAGCATGACCCAATTTCTACCTTGCAAGCTGATTTCATGAATGGCTTCCTTTTCTCCATTAATCACTTCTTGCAATACTTCTAGTAATTCTGACGGAAGTGTCCTTTCTTCGGTATCATTTTGTAAATTATTCTCATAATACCAGTCTTCGATAAATCGATCTGCTGGACTATTGGTAACAATCATGTCTCCCCTTCGATTTAACGTAATTACTCCATCAGCCATCGAGCTTACAATACTTGATAATTGCTCTTTTTCTTGTCGTAACGCATTTAAATGAAACTTAAGCTGCCTACCCATTCGGTTAAACGCTAAAGCTAATTCTCCAATTTCGTCATGCGTTAATATTGGGACTTTTGTATTGAATTCTCCCTTTGCAAGATCAAATGCAGCTTCTCGCATCTTTATAAGGGGAGAAGTAATTCGTGTCGATAAGAAAAATGCAAATATAGTTGTTAAAACAATCGCAATTCCTGCTGCTAAAAAGATAATTTTCGTTGTTTCTGCTTTTGTTTGATCAATAACGTCTAATGATTGATAAACATAGATAGCTCCATCCTCATTTTCAATTGGAATACCAACAATCATTGCTTCCATCTGATTTCCAGGGAGAAGCATCTGTTTCCGTATTTCTTGGTTATTTGTTAATACATCGGATAATCCCGCCTCATTCTCAATCCAACTAGATTTTAATTCGGGTAAACGATTATCCTTTCCATCGTCAGATACCCATAGATCGCCATCATTAAATACTACGGCAACCCTACTAGCTGGATCTTTAACTCGTTCCGTCATTTCTTTTACAATTTGCCGATCATCATGCGTATTAACAAGTAAAGAAACCTTGGTCGCAGTTTGCAACATATCTTCTTCTGCTTCTTGTATATGAAAATCTTCAAAAAACTGCAGCAATAATATTGTTAAAATAAATAATACAAAAGAAACTAGCAATAAGATGGTTATTGCTAGTTTCCCCACCACACTTCTCCAAAACATTATTGATCATCCACCTCGAATTTATAACCGACTCCCCATACGGTTACAATCATCTTGGCAGCTTCTTGGGAAACTTGATTTAATTTCTCGCGAAGACGCTTTACATGTGTATCAACTGTTCGCAAGTCCCCAAAAAATTCATATTGCCATACTTCTTTTAATAAGAGCTCTCGGTTAAATACTTTATCCGGCGATTTGGCAAGAAAACATAACAATTCATATTCTTTTGGGGTTAAACTTACCTCTTCGCCATCCGCTGTTACTCGATGTGCATCATTATCAATTGTTATATGTGGGAAAACCATAATATTTTTGGTTGTTGTGTCAGTTTCGTTAAATGTTGAGCTTGTCACTCTGCGTAGAAGGGCTTTCACCCGTAAAACAACTTCTCTTGGACTAAAGGGCTTCACAATATAATCATCTGCTCCGATCTCAAACCCTTGTACGCGGTTTGCTTCCTCTCCTTTAGCAGTTAACATAATAACAGGTGTATCTTTTTGTTTCCTAAGCTCCTGGCATACTTCAACCCCATCCATTCCCGGCATCATGATGTCTAACAAGATCACATCATAGTCATTATTTAACGCTAAATCCAGTGCAGCTGTACCGTTTTCTGCTTCTTCAACAATAAAATTATCCCGTTCCATATACATTCGAATTAATCTTCGTATTCTATCTTCATCATCTACTACTAATACTTTTGCTTCTGTTTCCATGTTTGAACCCCCAATCATACCTATTCACTTATGAGTATAAACTATCCGGTGTTAAAAGTATAAGAAAAAACAAGGCATCACTTTCGAACAATGATGCCTTGCCTTCAATATAGGTTAAGCATACGAGTGTAAACCTGCTAGCACAAGGTTGACAACAATTAAATTAAACATGATAATGGCGAAACCAACAACTGCCAGCCAAGCTGACTTTTCACCATGCCATCCTCTTGATAATCTTAAATGTAAGTACGCTGCATAGAAGAACCAAGTAATGAGAGCCCATACTTCTTTCGGATCCCATCCCCAAAATCTCCCCCATGCTTCCTCAGCCCAGATCGCAGCAAAGATAAGTCCACCTAACGTAAATACCGGAAACCCGATAGCTACTGCTCTATACCCTATCTCATCTAAAAGATCAGGCTTGGCATTTTTCACAAGCGGTTGAATTGCCGCACCAATCCGTTTTCTAAAGACAAGCCTTAATAATAGATAAAGACCTGTACCAAAAATAAATGACCAGATTAATGTGTTAAACTTCCTTCCTGCATCTGCACCATGCATCCAACCAGGTGTTTCAAACCAAGGCTCCATCACCCCATCTGTAAGTAACGTACCATCCGTTGGCCCAGCAATAGCAGGCATATGATATTCCGTTTCGACGGTAGTATTACCAGTAGTTGGGTATTCGAACGTTGCGTTATAATTCATCACATTAAATAGTGTTGAAGCTAGAATAAAACCGACGAACAGGATTAACGAATAAATCGTTATTTCCAGCCAAGTCGTCTGTTTTGTAGTTTTGGTTTGATCGACTTGTCTAATTAAATAAATTAAACCCGCCACAAAACTAATGGTTAAAATACCTTGTGCTAACGACACTGTAGTTACGTGAATATATAACCAATGACTTTGTAATGACGGTATGAGAGGTGATACTTCGGTAGGAAACATACTTGCATAGGCAATAATGATTAATGCCACAGGCAGCGCAAATAAACCTAGAACTGATAATTTGTAAATAAAGTAAATAATAATAAATCCTAGGACAATTGCCATACCGAAGAAGGTCATAAACTCAAACAAATTACTAACTGGAGCATGACCACTCCCCATCCACCTCGTTATAAAATAAGCGAATTGAGAGAGGAAACCGATAATCGTTAAAGTTATCCCAATCTTTCCTGCTTTTCCATCCGACTTACGTTTGTTGCCAATTGTAAAAGAAAAAAATACTGTCGCAATTAAATAGAGAAAGAAAGCGGTATAAAGTAATGTACCGCTTAATTCAATTAAGTTATTACTACTCATGAAACCCCTCCTAATTAGCTAACATGTGAAGCTATTCATCCAATTCCTGCTGGTCTTTTACCATATTTACATTTGTTCCGGAGATTGATTTTTCAATATCCTTTGTTACGCCATGCCAATTCTTATTAGTATGGGCAGCAAGTAAAATCCCGTTATCTTTCGGACGAATCCACACCCTGCGATGCTGCCAGTACATTCCTTGAATTACCCCAATCATAAAGATGATTGCACCTACTAGGAAGTATGGTAATGAATAGTCCTTTCTTATACTTAAACCACTCACGTCATGTGTTTCAAAATTTGTTATGCCCACTTTATAGTCATTTTCACCTGTTGCATCTATATTTTTACCAATACCTAGAAAGCTGATCTCAGGTTCACTACCATCAGGTGGATGTACCATCATAACAAATGCTGGGTTTCGCGGATAGTTAGTTTCTGATGCAGGTTCCCCATTATCATCTAAATAATAATCTGGATAATAATTCGTTACTTCTACTCGAAAGCCATTCTCCAATTCATATTCTGATTCTGGGGAAGTTAAATCTACCGTAAATGAACCCAATGCATCCTCATCAGGGTCATCGGTTTCATGGATTTTAAATGACATACTGGAGAATTCATTTAATTGATATCCAGATTGATAAACCGCATAACTATCAAATTTCGCAGGTTGATTCATTCGAATATTGGAATCAATAATCTTTTGTAATTCTGGCTCTGCTCCTGTTACTTCTGGTTCTTGAGCTTGGTAGATAGCAACATTAGTCTGGTAATTACTAGGAACTTCGCCACCCTCTTCGGCGATTGCTTCTTCAAACCGCTCATCGTTTGGATTATGGTTTTCTATAATAAAATCTTTATTTTCGATATAATACGCTTGGTCTGTTCCTGGTAAAACCACCTGTTCACCTTCACGAACCCAAACATACTCATCCATATAAAAAAGCGGAGTTGTTCGCAATAAAGCCGCTAATAAAATAATAATTAAACCAATGTGGTTAACATATGGTCCCCACCTGGAGAATCTACCTTTTTCAGCAAGAATATGGCCATCTTCTTCCGTCAACTTATATCGTTGATTCTTCAGACCTTGTTTAACACTTTCTAGATCTTCATTAGTAACCTCGTCTGTCTCACTAAACAATCGTTGCCTATTTAAAAATGTCTCATGCCTTTTGGCTTTTTGATTGCGTAGCGCCTTGAATAATGGTACAAATCGATCTAAACTACAGATCACTAATGATACACCTATCAGTGCGATTAAAATCATATACCACCAAGAACTATATAGATTATGAAAACCTAATTGATAAAAGATTAAGCCAAATATTCCATATCTTTCCTCATAGAAGATAGCTGGATCGCGAGAAGCCGCATCTGCTGGTATGTATTGTTCTTGCGGAAATATGGAGCCTATTGCAGAAGCGATTAATGCAAGAACGATTAACCATACTCCCACTTTTACGGAGGAGAAAAAACTCCAGATCTTGTCCACTATGGACTTATTATAAGTCTGAGATCGACGTGCTGTTCCATCGTAACGCATATTAAGTAATTTTTTCTTATCATTGCCATCGATATGTTGATTTTCTTCAATCGGTTTTCCGCATGCTTCACAAAGTACTGTACCCTCTGGGTTAACATGACCACATTCACATTTAATTCTTTTCATATAAATCCCTCTCCATAACCATTGTCCATTACTTTGGCTGTATTTCCTGAAGATATCCTTCTAACCGCTCCAAGGTTAAGGCACCATTGATTACTTCGACAATTTCACCTTCAGGATTTATAAATATTGTGCTAGGGATGGGGCCAACTTTATACAAGTCTTGCACTTGGCTATCCTTATCATGAGGTATTGGAAAAGTAAGATCATATTTTTCTATAAAACGGTTTACCACTAATTCTGTAGAATCCAAGCTAACTGCTACAATCTCTACTCCTTTCTCCTTGTATTCTGGATAAAGTTTCTGCATATATGGCATTTCCGACTCACACGGCTTACACCACGTCCCCCAAAAATTCAACATAACTCCTTTACCTTCTAACTCACTTAAGCGAATGGTCTCTGCTTCATTATTACTATTAATTTGTTTTAATTGAAAATCTGGTGCTTCGTCCCCTTCTTTATAGACAATTTTATCCTCCTTCAAATTAGAAACAACAGCAAAAACTACTGCCCCTACTAAAACGACAAGAATGATTGACCTGAAAATTAAGCGGTTTCGCTTTTTCGTTTTCTTTTTTTGCTTCATTTCTTCTAGACCCAAATGAATCAACTCCCAGAGTCATTATACCATTAAGATTTTCATGTAATTTTGACTATTCTTCAACAATTTTAGTTGCCATATTTCGCATCTGTTTCACTTCTTTTGGTGTTAATGGTCGATACTCCCCTGAATTCAACCCATCCAATGTTAGCATACCGTATTTTTCTCTTTTTAATTTCATGACTGGATACCCTAATCCATCCATCATTCTTCTTACATGACGGTTTTTTCCTTCTCGTAATGTCAGCTGCAAAATCGTATGATTCTTTTTCTTATCCGTAGACAATATACGGTAATTAACTGCCTTTAATAGGTCATTATCGGATCGAACCCCTTTTCTTAGTTGATTCAATTCACTCTTTTCCGGGGTACCTTTAATCTTTGCAACATATACTTTATCTACTTGATATCGTGGATGCATTAAAAGGTTTGCAAATTCACCATCATTCGTTAGTATCAGTATGCCAGATGTATCATAATCTAATCTTCCGATAGGAAAAACACGTTCCTCGATCTCACCGAGTAAATCAGTTACAACTTTTCTGCCTTTATCATCAGATAAACTGGAAATAACTCCTCTTGGTTTATAAAGCATAAAATAAACAGGGGTTTCTTTTTCTAAAGGAACACCGTCTACCTCAATTTGATCATCCGGGTTAACCTTCGTTCCCAATGTAGTGATTACCTTCTGATTAACTTTTACTTTTCCATCTTGAATTAGTTTTTCTGCTTTCCGTCGTGAAGTTATTCCACTTTGTGCTATTACTTTTTGTAAACGTTCTTGTGTGTTCGTCATTATTATCACCATTACCTTTATATTTTCAACCACAATAATAGCGTTAACTCTCTGTTAACGCTAGTTTAAAGTCTTATCCAAATAATATGGATACAATTACGATTGAAGCTATTATACCAACTAAATCAGCTAATAGTCCAACTTTCAATGCATATCCCATTTTTCTAATTCCAATTGCTCCAAAATAAACCGTTAATATATACAGAGTGGTATCCGTACTCCCTTGCATTACAGAAGCTAATCTTCCAATAAATGAGTCAGGGCCATATGCATCAATTAGCTCCGTTGTCATCCCTAAAGCTGCTGTACCGGATATTGGTCGTACAATAGCCAGCGGAATAATATCAGGCGGTATTCCTATAAACGATAAAAATGGTGAAATAAGATTTATAAACGCATCTAATGCTCCAGAACTTCGTAAAATCGATATAGATACAATCATACCTACTAAAAAGGGAAGTAAAGAAAAGGCCATTTTGACTCCTTCCTTCCCCCCTTCAACAAACAATTCATAGGATGGTACTCGTTTAACGGTTGCAGTAATTAACACAACTAAAATGAAACAAGGTATTAACCAAATACTCATTGAAGTTATAAATCCCATAAGTTAAATCCTCCGCCTGCTATGATAATAGAAAAATCGATCAATTAGAATTGCACTAATGGAGGAAATGAGCGTCGCTAGTATCGTTGCACCGACAATTTCAGTAGGTGAGGCAGAATCATACTGCATCCGAATTGCAATAACCGTTGTGGGGATTAACGTTAGACTAGAAGTATTCAAAGCTAAAAATGTAATCATTGATCGTGATGCAGTATCTCCTCCACTTATTTGTTTCATTTGCTCCATCGCTTTAATCCCCATCGGTGTAGCAGCATTACCTAAGCCAAATATATTTGCAGTAATATTAGATAATATATATCCTATTGCTGGGTGGTCTTTTGGAATATCGGGAAAGAGACGGACTACAACGGGACGAAATAATTTCGCTAATAATTCTAAGATACCTGCCTTTTCAGCAATCTTCATGATTCCTAGCCAGAATACCAGTACACTAATTAATCCTATTGTCAGTGTTACCGCTTCATTTGCACTCTCGAATATAGCTTCGTTGACCTTGTCCATTGTTCCATTAATCATGGCATATATAATTCCAATAGCGGCCATTCCTGCCCAAATAATATTTACCATGTTGCACTCACGCCAGTAACTTCTTGTAATGCAGATAGGAACGATTCAATAATCGATTGATGATTTATATCCTGCCCATGATCTTCCTGCAAGATGTTTGTTTCAGCAATTTGCTTTCCATTTAAATAAAAAACGTTTTTTCCAATTATTTGCTCTTCCCTTTGCTTGGCATTTTCTAAAATATAGAGTTGGTTCGTAACTTGGGAGACTTCTTCATCACGTAATGGGTATGTTATCTCATGTTGTATATATCCAGATTTTGCTTCTGTGTCTTGCGAAAATCGATAGGAAATCGGTTCTTCCTCAGCAATTGTTTCCATATTATAATTGTCAAATCCCCACTCAAACATGGAAATATGATCTCTCCAATCGTCCGGAGCGTCTAATGTTACAGCGATTAGATTCATCCCGTCCTTCTGCGCAGAAGAAACCAACGTTCTTCCAGTTTTCTTCGTGTAACCTGTTTTACCACCTGTGCAATATTCATAAAATTGTGTAAGGAGTTTGTTTTTGTTTTTCCAACTATATGTTCTATTTTCAGATAAATAGGTTTGCGAACCGGTTATATCTTGAAATGTTTCGTTTTTCATGGCATAACTCATTAATATTGCCATATCATACGCTGTCGAGTAATGATTCTCTGAATCTAGTCCATGTGGATTATCAAAGTGTGTATTATCCATTCCAAGCCATTTTGCTTTTTGATTCATTAAATAAACGAACCCTTCTTCACTTCCACCAATATGTTCACTTATAGCAACTGCCGCATCATTTCCAGAGCGTAGCATCAATCCATAAACAAGATCTTTAATAGTCATTTTCTCACCCTGCTCTAGATAAATAGAAGAACCTTCCGTATAGATTGCTTTTCGACTAGCCTTCGCTTTTTCTTGCATTTTACCAGACTCTATCGCAATTATTGCCGTCATAATCTTTGTAATACTGGCAATCGATTCTTTATCATGAGCTTGTTTTTCAAATAATACTCGACCAGTTGATTGTTCTATCAAAACTGCATTACGCCCCGAAACCTGGGGATCAGCTTGTCCTATGGAAGGGAAAATCAATGAAAATATAAAAATAGCGATACAGACAATTGCAATACGCATGAGCAGGTTCCTCCTACATTGGTGTTGTCTGTATAGTTTATGCATGTACAAACAAGATATGAACAAAAAGTACGCTATCAATAGAGATAGATCGCAGACAAATTAATAAGACAGGCAGAATAACCTGCCTTATTAATATAATTCCCACTTTACTTTCATTGCTTTATTGAGTCGATTAGCTACATCTTTCCAATTTACGACATTCCACCAATTATCAACATATGCTTTTTTATCTGTTTTATATTGTAAATAATACGCATGTTCCCATACATCTAAAACGAGAAGAGGTATAATGTCAGCTATTTGGAATAATTGATGTTTTTCAAATGATTGTACGCCTAATTTTCCATTTCTAGGATTCCAAAATAGGATAGCCCAACCATCGCCTTCGACAGAGTTAGCTGTAGCAGTAAATAATGCTTTAAATCGATGCCATGATCCAAAGTCTGATTCTATCGTTTGTAATAATATACCAGAAGGTCGTTTTGCTGCATCAGGTGTCATATTAAACCAAAATATCGTATGCAATTGGTGACCAGAGCCATGAAATGCTTGTTCTCTTAACCAATATTTTATGAGATCCTTATTTAGCTTTTTTCCGTACAGTTCTTTTTCTGCTTTATTTAAACCATCTACATACCCTTGATGATGGACATCATGATGTAAACGCATAATTTCTTCACTGATGTAAGGTTCCAGCGCATTGTATGCATATGGTAATGGAGGCAGCTTATGCTGTCCATAATCAATACTATCCTCCTTAGAACCTTTATGTTGCGATTGATGGATCTGATATAAGATTCTTTCGCCTTCATTATGAACAGTAGTCAATTTTTCTGCTGATCGTAATTGCTGCATTTGTTTCAATTGATTCACATCATGCTGCCAATTATCCAGCTGACTTAACAGTTGTTCTTGATTTTCAATCTCTGATTTTTCGATTGTGGCTCGTGCTTGATTTCCCCATTGGATAAGATTATCTAGGTATTCATTAACCGAACGATCCATATCATCACCTCAAGGTAGCATATGCCTATATCGGGTTGATGTGAATCAAAAAAATGTAGTCCTATGCTTTCTTCATGCGCAAACGACACGAGAACCCGTTTAGAAAGGCTACATTCGTACAAAAGTATCTTGTTCCTATAGTAATCCAAACGATTTCACTCGACGCCGTTGGGATTAGTTGTTTTACATCCCCTAAAGGTTTATTTTCACACAAACAGAGCCTGTGGTTTAAAAAGACATAATTAAAAAAACTGGCGGTTTGCCAGCTTTACTTCGGTTCATTTTCATTTATATTTTCACTAAATCGTTCAAAAAACAAATCTGCCTCTGACTCCAGTTCTCCTTCAGTTTCTGGATTTTCAGGTAGAGGAGGCAAATCTTCGAGAGAAGTTAGTCCGAAGTATGTTAAAAATTCTTTTGTGGTAGCGAAAAGCATCGGTTTACCTACCGTATCTTTTCTACCAACTTCTTCGATTAATAATCGGGAAAGGAGCGTTTGAACAGGGCGATCACTCTTAACACCCCGAATATCTTCAATCTCTGTTCTCGTAATTGGTTGCTGATAAGCGATAATTGCTAATGTTTCAAGAGCAGCTTGAGACATTCGTGATGTTTGAGGTGTTTCTAATAATCTTTTATAATATTCGCTATGTTCTGGTTTTGTTGTCAAATGGAATACTTCATGTGCTTGCATTAGCATGATACCACGGTCTGTGCTTTCATAACCATATTTTAATTCTTCCATTAAATGTTCAATTGTTGCTTCCGTTACTTCCATTATTTTTGAAAGCTGTTTTATGGTAATCCCTTCATTTCCGGAAGCAAACAATAATCCTTCTACAATCGCTTTTAATTTTGATATTTCCACCCTTATTCCTCCATACGAAACACATATAATGCATCCAATTGTTTTTCTTGTTTACAATAAACTTGATTATTTTTCATTAATTCTAATAATGATATGAAGGTTACTACAATATGGGATCTAGTTTGCGTCGTAAATAAGTGATCAAATAATATTCCTTCATCTGACAGATTAACAACTTCAAGTACTTCTTTCATACGTTGTTCTATAGATACTTCCATACGCTTAATCTTCGTATCTAAAGGAGTATTCCATTTCTTACGTTCAAACATTTTTCCTAGAGCATTAATCATATCATATACAGATAAATCGCCTTGGACAACCGTTGTTGTCTCACTTAGGTAGTTATCAAAGTTTGCAGGTGGCCTTGTATACAGTTGATTAGCCTCTCTTTCTTTTTCCTGTAATTGTGCAGCAGCTTCTTTATATTTTCTATATTCAATTAATCGATACATTAATTCTTCACGAGGATCCTCCATATATTCTTCAACTTCGTCATCTATCTCCGGTTTTGGCAGTAGCATTTGGCTTTTAATTTCCACCAGCGTTGCCGCCATTACAAGATATTCGCTTGCTACATTTAACTCAAGCTGATGCATGGTGTGAATATAATTCATGTATTGTTCTGTGATTTGTGCTACAGGAATATCATAAATATCAATTTCGTATTGATTAATTAAATGGAGCAGTAAATCAAGCGGTCCTTCGAACGCATCTAATTTCACCTGATATGCTTGATTCAATTTATTTCGTCCCTTTCCTTCTAAAAATTAGTGCAATAATTATAAACGCCCATACACGATTGAATATCCCGTCATACGTTATTACTGTAAGATAAATGTTATTAAAGACATTTAGGCAAAGAAGAAAAAGGAGGTATTTCATCATGAGTGGTGGATATGGTTACGGCGGAGGTTTCGCGTTAATCGTAGTATTGTTCATTTTATTAATTATTGTCGGTGCTGCTTGGCTCTAAGTCATTTATTACATGGAGCAGCACGAAAATAAAAGCCGGCCCTTAAGAGGGCTGGCTTTTTATTCATCGTTTTCCTTCTCTTCCTTTGAATCACCATCGCATTTCATATAAAATTGCTGAATTTTATCACTTGCACAAACAGCATATTTGTTATGATAAAGCCTCTCAATTTCATTGACCATTTTTTTGCCAATTCCGAGATTACGATGAGAAGGATTTACGGAAACATGCTGAATAACAGCATTTATTTCATCTTCTATCTTTACCCCGACAGCACCAAGTATATCTTCTTCTTTCCACAAATATAGATGCCAATCTGGATTCGTTTCATATTCTTTTATCGTTTGTTGCAATTTCTTTACATCTTTTTCTTCTGGCATAAAAGATAATAAACCCATTGCGATTTTTTCTTGATTCTTCTTATAGCGAATTAACATAAATACCCCTCATTAACGTAATAACTTACGTATACATCGAAAGCTTGAATTCATTTGATGTTCGTTTAATCATTTAATGTATTATCAAATTAGCTACTTTTGGAGTTTGTAATTATATTTATGCATGTTTTATCTAGTTTGTCAAATTTAGCTTTTTTATAGATACAACATGGTTCAATTACCTTTTATTTGCTTTAATAATAAGTTAAAAACGACATATCCGTCTGTTCTTTTCCCTTGATAGCGAAATGGTATCAGATTAATAATAGATAACCAAGCATTAAATAGCAAAAATAACTGAATTAATGAGTTAGCATTCATTTGATAGAAAAACCAACAGATAATGACGACGACGCCACTCACAAATGGTCCAAATATGGAAATGAAGATTATTTCTAAACGAGTGTAGCAAGGTTGTCTCTCACTTGTTGCAACTCCTCCCAAAAAGAACAACGGATAAATTATCATGTGGACCTTACCCACTATAACGGTTTTTCCTTTTTTTCCAACCCCAATAGATATGTAGATTCGATCTGCTCCAATGAGCCATGCAGCAATAGCATGGCCAAATTCATGTATGAATATACTTACTGGAGCTACTAACAATAATAAATATACAAGCTTTACGAATTCCATATACGTCGTCATCCTTCAAGAAAACAAAGCATGCTTATGCAGGATAAATGTTTACTTCTTTCATAACATCCCCATTTTGCATGGATTTAGCAAATTCAATTCCTGAAGTAACCTGCCCGAATACGGTATGGACACCATTTAGATGAGGTTGAGATTCATGTACAATGAAAAATTGGCAACTTCCAGTATTTTTTCCGGCATGTGCCATTGATAGCGATCCCTCTTGATGTTTATGTGGATTTCCTTCTGTTTCACAATCGATGGTATAACCCGCTGAACCCGTTCCATTTCCAACTGGGCATCCACCTTGACTAACAAACCCAGGGATCACGCGATGAAACGTCAATCCATTATAAAAACCTTCATTTGCTAGCTTTTCGAAGTTGGCAACTGTATTCGGAGCTGCTTCTTCAAAAAGATCAAATTCAATTTTATTATCATTTTCCATTAAAATATACCCTTTTTTTGCCATGCTATTAATCACCTTTTTCTATTAGACTATCGTTTATTTTATCATTTAATTTCAACGAAGAAAAGAATTGTTACTATCGGTCGTTATTCATAACTCAAATCATTCCGCGTAATGTCCTGATATGTTTCCCGTTTTAATACTAACTTATCCTCACCATCTTCAATAAACACGATCGCAGGTTTTGCAATCCGATTATAGTGGTTAGCCATCGAATAACCATAGGCTCCTGTAGAAAAAACAGCTAATATATCATTCGAATGTACTTGCGGGAGCGGGAGATCCCAAATTAGCATGTCACCAGATTCACAACACTTGCCTGCTACTGAGACTTCACTATCTGGAGCTTGATTTGCTTTGTTTGCAAGGATTGCCTCGTATTTTGCCTGATATAATGCAGGCCTTAAATTATCGGTCATTCCTCCATCAACTGCTATATAATTCCTGATTCCTGGGATCTGCTTAATAGCCCCAACTGTATAAAGTGTAATACCCGCATTCCCCGCAATAGCTCGGCCAGGTTCTAACCATATTTCTGGCATTGGAATAGCTAATGCTTCCACCTGTTTCTTTACCTCATTTACGAGTTCCTTAACGTAAACTGCATATGGTATTGGTGCGTCCTGTGAAGTATAGCGAATTCCATATCCGCCCCCTAAATTCAATACTTCTGGAATAAATTGATACGTATCTTTCCATTTTTTAAGCTCTTGAAATAATACTTCTGTAGCAATTAAAAAACGATCTGTTTCAAAGATTTGGGAACCAATATGACAATGTAACCCTTTGAACTGTATGTGAGAATGTTGAAATAATTGTTGAAATGCTTGCTCTGCCTGTCCGTTTGTTAGATTAAAGCCAAACTTAGAATCTTCATTCCCAGTCATAATATATTGATGTGTTTTAGACTCAATTCCTGGAGTAACACGCATGAGTACATCCATCTGCTTGTCTTGTTCTTGTAATAATTCAGCGACAAGCTCTATTTCTCTAAAATTATCTACCACAATACAGCCAATATTATGATCAATTGCCATCCGTAATTCATTCATACTTTTATTATTTCCATGTAAGTGTATGTTTTCAGTTGGAAAATCCGCCTGTAACGCGGTAAATAACTCACCTTCAGAGACAACATCCAAGCACATACCTTCTTGTTTCATCACTTGTAACATAGCTACCGTTGAAAAAGCTTTGCTGGCATAGGCTACTTTAGCAGGTACATTCAATTCTTTAAACGTCTCAATAAACGCGCGACAATTCTCTCTTATAATATGTACATCATAAACATAAAGTGGGGTACCGTATTTATTTACAAGATCTATACTATCCACCCCACCAATTTCCAAATGTCCATGCTGATTAACTTGAAATGGGTGGTTATCAATTATCATGGTATATGTCCTCCAAGCAATTCTTTCGCAATTATATTTTAAAACTTTATCATATTGCTGTACAAAAGAAAAGAGCTAACCTTAGTAGTAGCTCTTAGTTATTATTTTTTTCAGGCTGTCGGTAATTATTCTTGGGATGCACTATACTCGGACGACTATTCGTGAATGGCATCGGAATCCTTACCAACGTATGCAGCATCGCTCTAGAATTAAATGGTATAAATGGCCATAGGTAAGGAGTTCTTAATGACTTTAAGCTTGCTAAACCCAAGAGGTGTACTAAGAACATGCCGATAAATCCGTAAAGCCCATATAACCCAGTAATAATAACAAATAAAATATTAACTATCTTATTCGAAACACTCAACTCATAACTTGGAGTAACATATGTACCCACTGCACTAATGGACACATATAAGATTACTTCTGGACTAAACATACCAACATCGATTGCAATTTGACCAATAAGCACAGCTGCGATAAGCCCCATCGAAGTTGATAAGGGTGTCGGTGTATGAATAGCAGCCATCCTTAAAAACTCAATTCCGACAATTGCCATTATGATTTGGATCGGAATCGAAATATTACCGTCTTCATTTGGTCCAATAAACGCTAATTCTTTTGGCAATAAATTTGGTTCCATTACAAACAATAACCATAATGGAAGCAAGTACATCGAAGCGAAAACAGCTAGAAATCGAATCCAACGTATAAAAGTACCAATTGCTGGTGTTTGCCGATATTCCTCTGCATGCTGTAAATGGTGAAATAAAGTAGTCGGTAAAATAATCACACTTGGGGACGTATCTACTGTTATTAATACATGCCCTTCTAATAAATGGTTGGCTGCAACATCGGGCCTTTCAGTATATCGTACTAGTGGAAACGGAATCCATTTGCGATTAATAATAAATTCATCAATTGTTTTATCAGCCATCGAGAGGCCATCAATTTCAATTTGTTCAACCCTGTCTTTAATAAGATTGATTAAACCTTCATCTGCCACATCATCAATGTAGCTGAGACATACGTCTGTCTTTGATCGCTCACCAACCTTTAGCATTTCATTTCGTAAACGTGGATCACGAATCCTTCTTCTAGTTAGTGCTGTATTTTCAATGATATTTTCTGTATACCCATCACGGGAACCTCGAACAACACGTTCAGTATCAGGTTCTTCAGGCGTCCTGCCTGGATAATTCCTAACGTCGATGATAAATGCATACTTCTCTCCATCAACAAAAAGAACAATGAGACCTGACAGCATTTGATCAATTGATTCATCCATTGTTTTTACTTTTTCCACCTGCTGATGAAGCAGCCGATTTTCAATGATCTCTGGAAGTTTTTTGCTGTTTGACTCGTGGTCATTCAAATTAACCAGTTCTTTAAGTAAATCCTGAATAATAATGGAATCACATAACCCGGTCACATAATATACTTGAACTTTACGCTTTAACAACACAACTTCACGAAATCCCAAATCAAATGAGACTCCAATGCCCAATCGTTTCTCCATATATTTTTCTGTTTCTTTAATATTAGGAGAGACATGGATTTTTTGGTCATGTTCTTTCTTTTTCATATGTATCCCTCCACTCTCATTGTTTAACAAAGTATATCCATTGAAATAATGAACCAGCTATTTTACCAAAGACAATCGCCATCAACAGCCAAAGCATATGTTTGTCCACTCCTATTCGCTTGTAAAGAATCGGAAAAACATTTAATACTTCTGTTAGTGCCGCTGCAAGCATGCCATTAAATATTCCCTGTAATAATCCCCAAATGGCGAGAAAAATCACCGAATAATTCCATGTTGAATTGGTAAACGATAAATACGTCCCAAAGATACTCGCGAACAGAATGCAAGCAGTATATATATTTAAAAACATCTCTGTTTTGCTTAATTGGATTAGCCTGGGAACAATCCCTAGCACCGTGATAAAAGCAACGTAACCAGCCCCTACAGCAATACCTGCAGAAAAACCAATGATAACCTCAATGAAGTTACTTAGAAGTATTGGCATCGTTTAATTTATTCTCGTATTGAATGACATAATTATCTAGGTCTTGCTGATAATTATAAATCTCAACTTCTAAGGGGCTTGGTTCTTCGTTAAATCGTTTATTAAACCAATGATTAAAAAACAATAACATACCGACACCTAGTCCAAATGAATACGGTATTTGAATCCAAAGTGGAAACTCTTTTACTTCACCTGTTAATAAATAATGAATCTTTTGCTGTACTTCTTGCATACTTACATCATAATGAAAGTTCATAATTGTCATAGCAGTACCAACAAATAATAAAATCCATACGCCAATCGATAATAATAAAGAAGGGGATTTCTTTTTTGGTTGTACCCGAATAATCGTCTGCGTCGGGCCGATTAATTGAAATTCTAAATCAGCATAATCCTTTATTAAGTGATCGATAATCAAAAAGCTATCGATAATGATAATATTTTTATCTTTTTTGGTTACATGATAAATCGGCGTGTTTTCTAATCTCCTTTTGACATTTCCGTTAGTTGAAATAAAAGCAATATCCTTTAATTTGATTTCTTGGTATCCAGATAGCTCTATATTCTTTTTCATACGTAAATAAACTTGTTCAGCCATAATGATTCTCCTCAAACAATTTATGTATCAAATAGTATTTGCCAAATATCCATTAATTATCACGAATTCTATACTTTCGTTTCGAAGAAATCTTTCCTACAAGACAATTGGCAGCATGTTCGAGTATATTGGGGCTGGACATAACTAAAATTCGTCTCAGCAATCTCATACTATTACCACAGAAACACACCCCGATTAACCGACAATGCCATCCACTTCAAACATAACGAAAAAAATCATCACCAAGGTGATGATTTTTATGAATCTATATTGATTTTCATCTCTTGCAGTATCTTTTTTTCTAATCTAGAAACTTGAACTTGAGAGATACCTAGCCTATCAGCCACTTCAGATTGTGTTTGATCCTTATAATATCGCAAGTAAACAATTAATCTTTCTCTTTCGCTTAAGCCTCGAATTGCCTCTTGTAAAGTAAGTTTCTCAAACCACTTTGAGTCTTGATCAGATATTTGATCCAATAAGGTTATTGGATCCCCATCATTCTCGAACACTGTCTCGTGGATGGATTGTGGTGATTTACCAGCTTCCTGTGCGTGTACAACATCTTCAGGTGAAATATCTAATTCACTGGCAATTTCATTAACAGTTGGTGACCTTCCTAGTTTTTTTGTCAGCTCATCTTTTTTCTTTCGAATACGATTACCAGTTTCCTTCAAGGATCTACTAACTTTTACTGTCCCATCATCTCTAATAAATCGTTGAATTTCACCGATTATCATCGGTACGGCATAAGTTGAAAAGCGAACATCATAAGATAGATCAAACTTATCTATTGATTTAATTAATCCAATACTTCCAATCTGGAATAAATCATCGGGGTCATATCCTCTATTAATAAATCGTTGCACAACGGACCAAACGAGACGGATATTTTTTTCGACTAATATATCTCTAGCTGTTTTATCTCCCTTTTGGCTTTTTTCGATGTATACTTTTACTTCTTCATCCGTTAACGTCTCGTTTTTATTATCACCTTTCACATTAACATTCATAGGCAAGACCCTTCACTAGGAACACACCGTCTTCGTATTAGTAAGTTGTTTTGTCATGTGAACCGTTGTTCCTTTTCCTGGATTAGATATGACCTCAACCGTATCCATAAAGTTTTCGATGATTGTAAATCCCATACCAGATCGTTCCAGTTCAGGTTTGGAAGTATAGAGGGGTTGTCGAGCTTCATTAATATCATTGATTCCAATACCTTCATCCTTTATAGTTAGCTCTACTTCCCCATCTATTAACGTACAAGTAATATACACTTGATGATGAGGCTCATTATTATAGCCATGGATAATCGAATTCGTAACGGCTTCCGATACTACCGTTTTTATTTCCGTTAGCTCGTCCATTGTTGGATCAACTTGACTTACAAACGCAGCAACGGTAACTCTAGCAAATGATTCGTTTTCACTGATACTTGAAAACGCTACAGCCATTTCATTTTTCATGATGCCACCCCCAAGGTTTCCAATGCGAATTCCTCATTCTCCTCTAGTCGCACGATTTTAAATAAACCTGACATTTCAAACAACCGTTTAACTGGTGGAGAGATGGAACAAACGACCATTTCTCCGCCTAGTTGTAATACTTCTTTATACCTACCTAGAACAACACCTAATCCAGAACTATCCATAAAGGTCATTGCTTCAAGATTTAATAGCACATGTTTAACATCGTTTTTGTACATAATTTCTTTCCATTCATTCCGTAATTGTTCTGCTTCGTGATGATCTAATTCGCCTGAAAGCCGAACAATTAGCACCTCTTCTTTGATAGCAAACGTTGAACTAAGACCCATGGCCTTTCCTCCTTTATTACATTTCTGTATATAAATCTTTCTGGATTCGCTGGGTCATTTCCTGCTACATGACAAAAGAAGAACTTTTTCTTAAAAATTAGCATGAATTATTCATTTTTCGCCATTCTTTGCAAGGTTCGCTTGAATAATGTCAGGTAAGATGCTTTTTCAACATCTTCTTCTACTGTTAAATCGGATCGAGAAATGATTTTACCTTCATTTTTCACCAATAATTCTCCGATTGAATCCCCTTTGGAGATAGGGAGGGTATAATCTTCATGTAGTTTAATCTCTGTAGTAACTTTATCCATGGATTCTCCCTTTTTATGAAGGGTGCTTATCGACTCGGAAGCCACCACATCGAGATGATTGTTTTCAGCTTTTAACATATTTAGCTCTGTTATTTTATCCCCTTTTTCAAATAGTTTATTGGTTTGAAAATGGTTGAATGCATAATCAAGCATTTGAGTTACATCAGCATTTCTATCCTTAGTAGAACCAGCGCCCATAACAACGGCAATCACGCGCATATCTTCTTTTTCAGCAGTGGCTGTTAAACAATATTTTGCGTCATTTGTGTACCCCGTTTTTAATCCATCGACTCCAGGGTAAAATTTGACTAATCGGTTTGTATTAACAAGCCAAAACTCATTATCTTCCCCTTTACGCAAATAATCCTCGTAGATGGAGGTATAATTAGTGATGGTCTCATACTTCAATAGTTCTTTTGCCATTACAGACATATCGTAAGCGGTACTATAATGATCTTCAGCTGGAAGTCCAGTTGCGTTTTGAAACTTTGTATTCTTTAGATTAAGTTCCTTTGCTTTTTCGTTCATTCTTTTAACAAAAGATTTTTCACTTCCAGCAATTCTTTCTGCTAATGCAACACTCGCATCATTCCCTGATGCTACTGCTACCCCTTTCAGTAAGTCATTGACACTCATCTCTTCTCCCGCTTCTAAAAATATTTGTGATCCCCCCATGGATGCAGCTCGTTCACTCACACGAATGGTTTCATCTAATTTTAATTTCCCTTCATCAATTGCTTCCATAATTAATAGCAGGGTCATTATTTTTGTCATGCTAGCGGGAGATAACTGCTCATGCTCATTTTTATTAAAAATCACTTTCCCTGTATCACGTTCCATAAGGATTGCTGACTTTGCGTTTTCAGCAAGATTTTCTGAATCGGGTGCAGCTTGGTTGTTCTCCTCCCCATATACAGTGAAGCTAAGGTTTGACATTAAAAAGACAACAATGGTTATAACTAATAGACCTTTTTTCATTCTTCTACCTCCAATAGATACTGAAACTAATGTGCAACTTCATTCAATAAGGATCTCTCCCCAGAAATGAGTCCAAGCTATATCATAAGCCTTCACATGAAGTAGGTTTTCCCCCGTGCAAACTGAGTAGTATAAAAAGGGAATTTACACTTATTCAGGTGAGTAAACTATCTACGATTAGGATAACCATTTCCTCCTTCAAATATACTCCTATATGATAAGATAACACCGGCTAACATCCCGGCATTTGATAAACGAAAAAACGGTTTGAATGCCATTCAAACCGTTTGGATGAGATAAATCTATTTTGTCACTGTATCATAAATTAAAGTAGGTGCTTCAACTGCCTCTTTCGTGATTGAAATACTTTTATAGAGTTTTTCTTTCACTTCTTCCACTTCCTCTGAGTTCGAATGAATAGTTAACAGAGGCTCACCAGCATCAACTGTATCACCAATTTTTTTATGAAGGACAATACCAACTGCTAGATCAATTGTCGATTCTTTTGTAGCTCTCCCTGCACCTAACATCATCGCTGCTGTTCCAATATCATCTGCGATGATATTGGCTACAGAACCTGAAGTTTTTGCTGGCAGTTCTACTTTATATGTCGCTTGTGGTAATGAATCTGGATGATCAACAACTGTCGTATCTCCGCCTTGTGATTTAAGAAATACCTTAAACTGTTCCAGTGCTTTCCCGTTATTAAGATTATCTTGTAATTTCAGTCTTGCTTCTTCTAACGTCTCTGCCTTATTCGCTAACACAACCATCTGACTACCAAGTGTTAAACAAAGCTCTGTTAAATCGTCTGGCCCATTACCTTGTAATGTTTGAATTGCTTCATGTACTTCTAATGCATTGCCGATAGCATTGCCCAAAGGTTGACTCATATCAGATATCACGGCCATTGTATTTCTACCGACTTTATTACCAATGGTAACCATTGCTTCAGCCAAAGCCTTTGCATCTTTTAATTCTTTCATAAATGCCCCTGCACCAGTCTTCACGTCTAATACGATCGCATCTGCCCCAGAAGCTATTTTCTTACTCATGATGGAGCTTGCGATTAATGGTATAGAATTCACTGTTGCAGTAACATCTCTTAAACCGTACAATTTTTTATCCGCAGGTGTTAAATTACCGGATTGTCCAACAACTGCCACTTTATTCTTATTAACAAGATCAATAAACTCATTGTTGTTGATCTCTACATGGAATCCAGGCACAGCCTCTAATTTATCAATTGTTCCACCAGTGTGTCCTAATCCTCTACCACTCATTTTGGCTACAGGCACACCTACCGAAGCAACTAGTGGAGCAAGGATAAGTGTTGTCGTATCCCCAACACCACCAGTTGAATGTTTATCCACTTTAATACCAGCAATATCAGAAAGGTCTATTTGGTCCCCTGACTCAACCATTGCTTTCGTAATTTGAGCACGTTCTTCATTGTTCATATCCTGAAAATAAATAGCCATTAATAATGCACTTACTTGATAATCAGGAATTTCTCCATTTGTATAACCATTAATAAAATAGTTAATTTCCTCTGTTGTTAATGCTTGACCGTCTCGTTTCTTTTCAATAATGTCATACATCCTCATTGTTATCACCTATTATCTTTGTGGTAGTGTTTCTATTACTTGTTTTACAAACTTTAAGAACGATTCTTTTACTTGTTCTGTGGTTTCAATAACTTCATCATGCGTAAGAGGCTGGTCTAATATTCCTGCTGCCATATTCGATATACAGGAAATCCCTAGCACGCGAATCCCCGCATGTCCAGCTACCATAACTTCTGGTACAGTAGACATTCCTACTGCATCACCGCCTAAAGTTCGAAGCATTCGCACTTCCGCAGGCGTTTCATATGCTGGTCCAGTATTTCCAACATAAATCCCTTTTTGTACGTTTATATGAATTTGCTTCGCACATTCCTCTGCATGGGCAATCAACGATTGATCATATACATTAGACATATCTGGAAAACGGACACCTAATCGATCATCATTTTTACCGATTAACGGACTGTCCCCCATATTATTGATGTGGTCCGTAATGATCATAAGATCTCCTGCTTGGAAATTCTCGTTAATCCCACCTGCTGCATTTGTCACCATAATAGAATCAATACCAAGTTCCTTTAATACACGTACCGGGAACGTAATTTGCTTCATGGAATAGCCTTCGTAATAATGGAAACGTCCTTGCATTGCTATTACTTGTTTCCCCTTTAATTGTCCTGCAACTAACTGACCTTTATGACCAGCCACCGTTGATTCAGGAAAGTCGGGTATATCTTTATAAGGTATAGTTACTGGATTTTCAATTTCTTCAGCAAGCACACCTAAACCAGAACCTAAAATTAATCCAATTTCGGGCTTTTCCTCTAATTCCGTTTGCAGATAAGTACTTGCTTGTTTTACAGCATTGTAATTCATGATACTACTCCCCTTTTGGTTGAATATTTTTTAGAAAGCTTTCTCCATGCTCTGGCATGTCCACCCCGAAGTTTTCTGAAATTGTTGCTCCAATATCAGCGAATGTTTGACGAATTGGAAGTTCTTCTCCTTTTGATATGCCATTATAATAAACAAGTAAAGGTACGAATTCTCTTGTATGATCGGTACCATGGTGAACAGGATCATTTCCATGATCGGCGGTAATAATTAATAGATCATCATCCTGTACTTCTTTCAATACTTCAGGTAGACGGGCATCATATGCTTCTAGTGCCTCGCCATAGCCTTGTGGATCTCTACGATGACCATATTTCGCATCAAAATCAACTAAATTTAAGAAGCTGATTCCATTAAAATCTTTTTTCATGGATTCCACTAATTTTGTCATACCATCATCGTTATCTTTTGTTCGTATAGCTTCAGTAACACCTTCTCCATCATATATATCTGAGATTTTCCCTAAGGCGATAACATCAAAATCATTCTCCTGTAATTCGTTCATAACGGTTTTACCGAAGGGTTTTAATGCGTAGTCATGACGATTAGATGTTCTTTCAAACTCACCAGGTTTACCAATAAAAGGACGAGCAATAACCCGACCAACCATATACTTTTCATCTAAAGTCAATTCTCTGGCAATTTCACAAATGCGATACTGCTCTTCAATTGGTATTATTTCTTCATGCGCGGCTATTTGCAAGACAGAGTCAGCTGACGTATATACGATTAATGCTCCTGTTTCCATATGTTCTGGACCTAGTTCATCGATAATTGCTGTTCCAGATGCCGGCTTGTTACCAATCACTTTTCTCCCTGTTCTTTCTTCAAGATGGTGAATTAATTCATGTGGGAATCCATCTGGAAAAGTGCGAAATGGCTGTTCAATATGCAAACCCATAATTTCCCAATGACCGGTCATGGTGTCCTTTCCATTGGATGCTTCTTGCATTTTTGTATAATATGCCTTTGGTGCATCCGCTTTAGCGATACCTGCGATTTTCCTAATATTACTTAACCCAAGGCTTGCCATATTCGGCATACGAAGCCCCTTCATATGCGCAGCAATATGCCCTAATGTATCTGCGCCTTTATCATTAAAATCTTCTGCATCAGGTGCTTCTCCTATTCCAACAGAATCCATTACAATTAGGAAAACACGATTAAATTTCTTCATGTTATATAACCTCCTAAATATTATATTCCCATTAAAGCTATTCACTATGTTAACGAAATCATTTTGTTGTATGATGTCAGACAACTAAAATCAAAAAATTTAAGCTCTTGGGTGATAGCTTTGGTAAATATCTTTTAATCTTGATTTTGTCACATGCGTGTAAATTTGGGTTGTAGATATGTCTACATGTCCTAGCATTTCTTGAACTAGACGTAAATCCGCGCCATTCTCTAGCAAGTGTGTTGCAAAGGAGTGTCTCAGTGTATGGGGAGTAATCGGTTTATTTATATTTGCCTCTAACGCTGATTTCTTCAAGATCTTCCAAAATCCTTGTCTTGTTAGCGGTTTACCATGTTGGTTTACAAAAAGGATTTGGCTATCTGTTTGTCGTTTAACCAATTTCCCTCGAGCATGCTGCAAATATTTTTCGATTGCCTGTATAGCGGCATTCCCCAATGGAACAATTCGTTCTTTTGCTCCTTTTCCAAAACACTGAACAAAACCCATCGTTAGATGAAGATCAGAAATTTTTAATGCAATCATTTCGCTTACACGTAACCCTGTCGCATAAAGTAATTCAAGCATCGCTTTATTTCGAATATGTAACGCACTATCCTTGGTTATATTTAATAAACGATCTATCTCTTTCACAGATAATATATCTGGTAATTTCCGCTCTTTCTTTGGTGTTTCAATGTGCAGACTGGCATCATGCGATACAATCTGTTCACGTAATAAAAAGTGATGAAAGGAACGGATAGAGGCTATATGCCTAGCTATTGTAGCAGAAGATTTATTTGTATCCTTTAATTGATAAAGGAAGCTGGTAATATCTTTCCTAGTTACCTGCTCCCAATTCGTCTGTTGAGCAACAGTTTTCAAATAATGGATATATTGCGTTAAATCTCTTTTATATGAAGTCAATGTATTATCTGATAGACCTCTTTCAATCTTTAAATAATGGAAAAAATCCTCTGCATTTTCTGTGAGCATTGTTCTACTCTCCTAAACGGAAAAATAAGTTCAATCGATCAAAAAAACTAGGCTCTTCGTTAAATACTTTCACCGCTGGTCCTTCAGGAGGATCATACCGATGATATTGTTCATATTCTGTATGCATTACACGTAACCCAAAATAAAATAAAAACGTACACGCAATAAAGATGATAAATACTTTTATCATATCCCACAGTATTCTCTTCATGAACTTTTGCTCCCCTAATCAAAATATATCCTATTAAAAGATATGCCAGAAAAGAAGAACAATATACATATTCCTATCATTCTATAGAAAAAAATCCTGTAATCAAAATGTACCGTTTTTATATAGGTTTGTAAATGATTTTCTTTTTTAAGATGAACAGTTTACATTCTCTCACAAAAATAGAGGCAACTTATTAGCTAGATGCATTGACTGTAATTGTTTGACATTGTTTACAGATTCCATGAAATGTCAAACGATGGTCTTTCACTTGAAAGCCCCATTCATTTTGTACAATCCGTTCTACATCTTCTAATAGATCATCTTCAATTTCTTCTACTGAACCACATTCTGTACACACCAAATGATGATGAAAATGTTTGGCTCCTTCTTTTCGCAGATCATAACGCGATACACCATCACCAAAATTAATTTTATCAACGATCTTTAACTCGGATAATAATTCTAAAGTACGATAAACAGTTGCCAAGCCAATTTCTGGTGCTTTTTCTTTCACTAATAAGTACACGTCTTCCGCACTCAAATGGTCATCTTCTCTTTCCAATAACACGCGTACAGTCGCCTCTCTCTGAGGCGTTAATTTATAGCTTTGTGAGTGGAGCTGTTTTTTTATCCGATCAATTCGATGTTCCATGGCAGGTTCCCTCCCTCATATCCCATCTTTATTATATGCACCTATATGAACTGTGTCAAAACAAAATATTATTATTTTATATTTATAATAATTATAGTTTAAGTTTGATTATTAGTAAAATGATCGGATTAAGAGCTGCATGGCTTCATTTGCAATAAAGGTTTCCAATATTGCAGCTACACATGAAAATGCGATGAGCAATGAGAAAACCACAACATATTTTCCAAATGGCTGAAAGACGGGTTGAGCAATTTTTCGTGTGAATAATTTATTTAATAACGTCAAGGAGAAAATCATGGATAAGCTACCTGCAATAATGTAAATCGGTATAATTAATATATTTTGCGGTGCAATCGATAAGGCAGAAAGAAGCAAGCCGTCAAAGCCTAGCTGATTGACGATAAATCCTACAGAAAAACCAACTACAAGTCCCTTAATAAAGATAAGTATCCAGATAATGGGAAGACCAATTACGGATAGACCAAGTACAAAAATAAGCAATAAATATTTCATATGGTATAAAAAACTGCTCTTAAAAATAGCTAATTTTTCCATCTCTTGATTATCAACGATTTGTCCAAAAAAGCGCTCTAAATAAAAAAATAAATCCTGTTTTTGGACAAAATTCATACTATTAACTAGGATTGCTCCAAAGATGATCCCTGTTAAAAATAAAATAACCATAAATAAATAAATCGTAGCATGTTCCTTTATATGATTGAGTAGCACCGTTTTGTTTTTATGCATTGGAATCCTCCATTCGATATACTGCTATAGTAAAAACTATGAAGAATTCCATTTAAAAATACCAAATTTTCCATATGAATCTATCGAAAACTTAATTATTTGATAAACCCATATCTTCCTCCCCCACCTGTCTCAATACGTTGTTTTCCATTTCGCATCTCAACAATACTGCTGGCAACTTGTTCTGGGATAACTTTTTTCAGCTCTTCTAATGGTGCATGGTGAATGACATTCATTTCCGTCCCAAAATTTCTCAATAGTTTCTCATACGTTTTCTTTCCTAGTTTTGGAAGATATTCTAACGGAACTTGATATACATAAGGAGGTCTATTTTTCCTAGAATCGTATGAATTTTTTATATCTTTTAGTTCATCAATACGATTTACAACTCCTTTAATAATCTTGGTATCACCACAAAACGGACATGTAGTGCTTTTACTTGTTACTTTATTAAAACAAGTACTGCATACTGTTGTATGGTACTTGCCAAGCCGGGGATTCATACCATAATTCCTTGTAACTTGTCTCCCTTTTAAACGATGCAGCGCTAGGTAAAATTCTCGAAAAGATGGGAATTCCATGGATATTTCTTGATATTCTCTTGCGATTTTACTTAAAGAATGACTATCTGAATTAGATAAGTAAGTAAAGTCGTGCAGTTCCTGAATTTGATCAGCCATTTGGGAATCCGAACTAAGCCCCAACTCGATCCCATCGATAAAACGTGGGTCGAATACTTCCTTTAATGTATTGTAAACACCTTTTCCGTATAAACTTTTAAATGGTGTAAATACATGGGCTGGAATAAACACCCCACCAAGTTCCTTTACTTTTCTTTGTAATTCTATACCAGAACCATAATACCGTTGAGAACTTAAAGTTATATTTTTCATTCGTTTACATAACCACTCAGAAAAAGCCTGCAATCTGGGCTAACGTTGGAAGATAACATAAAACATGAATTGGACCATGACAGTGCTCATCATATATTTCAATTTCAGAACCTAGAATTAATGTAACGGATTCAAAACGAATACCTCCGTCTTCTAATTCCATAGCTTTGTTTGTTTCTATAAGCTGAGTAATTTCCTGCTGCACTGCTGGTGATTGACAATCAATCACACCTATTAAGTGAATACCTTTATTACGACTGGATTCTTCTAGTATAGCTTGAATGGTTAAATTTTTTGACGCCGTTATTTTAACTGGTTGATTATATATATCCCTACCAATATGAATGTGCATATCAGCAAAATACGTAGATAACACTTATTTCATCCCCAATGCATGTAAATAGAGAATAGCATAGTTCGTCTTCGCATCGTGAATTCGCTCTGCTTCCACATACTTTTTTGCCTCTTCTAATGTTAACGCATGTATCTTAATGAATTCATCTTCATCCCCTGCTAATGGTTGATCTACTACCTCCAATTGATCAGAAATATAGATATACATTATTTCGTTTGCAAAACCAGGAGACGTGTAAAAGGATGTAACAAATGATAATTCATTCGTTGTGTATCCTGTCTCTTCTTCTAACTCCCGAATAGCCGTCACTTCTGGATCTTCCCCTGGCTCTAGTTTACCAGCAGGAATTTCCAGTAACGATTTTTCTAATGGTTTGCGGTACTGTTCAACAAAAATGATTTTATTATCAGCTGTTATCGGAATTACTGCTACAGCTCCAGGATGATTTACAATCTCTCGTTTAGCAGTTTTTCCATCAGGAAGAAGCACGTCATCTACTTGTAAATGAACAACCTTCCCATTATAAATAACTTGTGTATTTGTTGTCTTCTCTTCAAAATTTCGCATTAATTATCACCCTTAAACATTTTACTTTCATTCTATTTTAGCATATTTTCTTCCATTTACACTTCAATCGATTGTTTTGCTTTATCGTTCCATATCCATTTACAATAGAATTAGAAGTACAATATTCGCAATTGGGGGGTTGTAACAATTGAACAAAAATAAGCTTGGAAATTCAGGAATTGAAGTATCCCAGCTTACCCTTGGATGTATGTCATTAGGAACAGATTTCAAGGAAGCTAAGAACATCATTGATTTTGCGTTGGATCAAGGAATTAATCATCTAGATACGGCAGATTTATATGATTTTGGAATAAATGAAGAAATTGTTGGAAAAGCAATTAATGGGAAACGAAAAGAAATTGTTTTAACTTCTAAAGTAGGAAATCATTTTAATAAGCAGACTGGTGACTGGTTTTGGGATCCATCTAAAGAACATATCGTTCAAGGTGTTAAAGAAAGTCTGCAACGATTAAATACTGACTATATAGATTTTTATATGCTGCATGGTGGTACTATAGATGATCCTATCGATGAAACAATTGAAGCATTCGAATTACTAAAGCAAGAGGGGACAATACGTGCTTACGGTATTTCTTCCATACGACCAAATGTCATTCGTGAATATGTGGGGCGTTCCTCGATCGACGGGGTAATGATGCAATACAATCTATTTGATCGCAGGCCGGAGGAGAAAATACTAGATTTTCTCTATGAACACTCTATCAGTGTGCTAGCTAGAGGCCCATTAGCAAAAGGAATGTTAAGTAACCATGCGAATCAACAAATAGAAAAGAAAGGGAAGGATGGCTATTTGGGTTATTCCAGAGAAGCATTACTACAAATCAGCGAGCAGCTAAATGAGTGGAATCCTACCACGAATCGAAATGAATTATCACTTAAATATGTATTAAAACATCCTGCTGTAGCTAGTGCAGTCTTTGGAGCTAGTTCGGTAAACCAATTAAAAGAAACAATTGATGGCGATTTCCATTCCGAATTACCAGATGAAATTTATTCTGCATTGCAACATCTGTCAAGGCCGATTACTTATCAGACACATCGATAAAAAATAAAAAGCATATCTAGTTTGTTATAAAAATGGCAACTGTTGCACTTATGAGAACAGTTGCCATCGCTTATTTTGTATATTGAATTTGCTGCATACCAATAAATGGATTTAATATACCTTCCGGACTTGAAAGGCGTAACATGTTATTATTTACCACTTGTAACGACATTTGCTCTGCAAAGAAAGTAGTTTGTTGTTTCTCAATATATATTTGGAAATAATGATTATTCACTGTTTGATACGTTGATTTAATTTGATCTGTTAATCGAATAATTGGCACTCCATTCACCCCGCATCCACATCCTTCCGTATCATACCATAATAATAAATACGGAGCTTCTGAGCTTAATAGGGGTTCCAGCAAATCATATGCTTCCTTTGAAATTGTTAGTTTCATGCTTCAACACTCCAGTGAATTCACTTTTTGGTAAATTGTTTCTGTAAAATTCGTTCAAAAGCACCTGGAAATAATTGGTATAACCTGCTTCCTATTTCCATCCACAATGGTAAATTAATTTCACGTTTCGATTCAAATAAATGGTTTACTATTTTTATAGCTACTTTATCTGGATTTAGCATGTACTGTGATACATTTTCTTGATATGTTCCATTCGGATCAGCTGTTTGAAAGAAGTCTGTTTGCACTGGACCAAGATTAACCACAGTAACAAACACATTGGTTTTTTTTAATTCAAGCCGCAGTCCATTTGAAAAACCAATGACTGCATGCTTTGTCGAACTATATATAGCTGCTTTAGGCGTAGCTATTTTTCCAGCTTGTGATGCGATATTAACGATATGTCCTTCATTAAAAGAGTCAAAATGAGCTAGAAACCGCTTTGACATTTGAATTAATGCATGAACGTTTAATTCAAACATATTATCCATTTCTTGCTGACACATTTCTAAAAAGTGCGCAAACTTACCGATACCTGCATTATTTATTAATCCATGTATTTGTTCATGTTCAATGAGGATAAATTCGATAACTGCTTCCCTATCCTTTTTTACAAGCAAGTCAGCTTCGTATACATAACTTTCTATTTGATAGTGTTCCCAGATACGCTTCTTGATAGCAGTCAACTTACTGATAGATCGTGCTATCATTAGCGGCGTGCCCCCAGCTTCAGCAATACGCCAAACCAATTTTTCTCCGATACCGCTAGATGCACCTGTAATAATGATTTTCTTACCAGTTAACTGTTTTTGCATAAACCAAATGCCCATCCTTTACTGTCTTATAGATACGAGCTTGATCCTCTAAATAGTCTAATTGTCCAAATGTGACGGACATTGTTAAATCAATCTGACTTTGAAATTGTTTTGGAAATAGTTCCATACACAATTGGTATGGTGTTTTTTCACCATTATCTAACAGATGGTATACTTTTTCTGCCCGTTCCTCGTGTTTCTTTAATCGTTCCTGTATTAAGGAGATAGGATGCCGAACGACTCTGCCATGTCCTGGGAGCACATTTTCGATTCCAAGTTCCATACACTTATCTAAGTTTCTTCTATACTGAAGCATCGGCTTAGGGCGTTGATCGATAGTTTGGCCAACTTCTTGAGGCTCCATTAGTGGGTTGGACGAGATATGCTTCAATAAATGATCCCCTCCTAATAATATCTGATCTTGTTGTCGTAAAAAAGACAGGTGACTTTGGGCATGTCCTTTAGTTTCAATGACTGTCCATTCTTGGTGTCCAGGTAGTATATCACCATCATCTATCGTATTCGTTAATTCTCCTTCTCCAATAAAAGCCAATGTACTTTCCTGTAGTTCCAACCCAGCTAATAAATCTTCTGGTACGCCTGATAATGTAAAATACTGCTTAAAGAATTGACGATAATGTTTAAAATAAGCAGTATCACGTGTAATCCACCTATTTACCTGGTGATGAGCGATAATATGTTGAACTCGTGGAAATTGTTCAATTAAGCCAATATGATCTGGATGATGGTGTGTCAAAATAATTTGCTCGATATCATTTGGACCATAGCCTATTTCTTTTAATTGTATTTGAAAGGCTTCCCATGCTTCCTTCGTTTTTACACCTGCGTCAATCAAAGATAGAAGTTCCCCTTCTAAAATATATACATGAACATCTCCAACTGCAAAAGGGGTTGGTAATGTTATCTGACTTATTGTTTTATCGATTACTTTCATCTAAAATTCCTCCACTGAATGATCATTCATTTTCTGTTATTTTACCCCTTTTATATTTAATTGTCGATTCATTTACAATGAAAGCATTACGTATGAAACAGATGATGGATAGCCTGTGTTAGGATTTTCGGCAAATATTCAAAGCTATATGTCAATTCTAAACGTTCCGTCCATTGATGAGGATCCCTACCTAAAGGTCCGATATTTAAAATTGGCATGGTCAGTTGCTGCATCACATCTTCCGGCAAATTAAAACCATTATTTTGTAATGGCATATTTAATGTTAAATGCTTCATTTGACTGGTTGTTGAAGGTGGTCCAATAAAACTAAGGTCAGATAAGCCTGTGAAAAACTCGGAAACAGTTAAGGCAACTTGAAAGTTTTTCTCTGTGTAGTCCTTGATATGTTGCATTACCCCACGTATATACAGGTCATTATCTGAAGTAACCGCTGGATAAAATGGAGGACTATAAAATAAAATAATCATGGGTGCTAAATCTTTACACATGGACGCTAAATCCTGAACAAGTAGAGTAGAGAAATCACGATCCCCTTGATTGCGCTGACTTACTAACAAATTCTGTCTGCGAACGACTTCATCTTTTCCATTACGTTTAACCGCTTCCTGATATAATTCTTCATACATCATGACATTTACGGTTACTGGCGGCATCTTAAAATCAGTTGCAATTTCGGAGAAGTAATCTGCTTTTTCAAGTACATAACTCTCAATTTGACTTGCAGCAACCATTGCACCATGAAGCAGCTTCGAATTAATCTCATGAAGGGATTGTTTAAGATATAAAATGTTGTACATCGCGATCGCAGCTTGTGGAGTTTGTACGGAATAATTCTCTTTTAAGTCTCGTTGCATTAAGCTTATTGGAGGAGGTGTTATTTCCTCGCCTATTTTTTCAATAAATGCTTCATTTAATTCTAGTTGTTGAGATAAGAAACTAATCATTAGATTTGGATTAATTCCAGAAAATGGTTCACCTACATGTGATTCTTTTCCATAACAATAAAACCCGGGTAATATTTTACCGATAGAGCCAGTATATACATAGTAAGCGGAATCTCCAGGGTACTTACTAAACATTGGCTCTCCATTTAAGCAAGCAAGATACGTTAATTGCTCTTTTTCTTTTATTTCCTGCAAAACAGGCAGTGCCGTTAACATCCCTTTCGAGTTGACTTCTTCATCAGGTACCGTAAGCAATAATAGATTCCCTTCAAACTCACCATGCATTGCTTTTTCAAGCATGGATAAATGTAGACTAAGTCCTGCTTTCATATCCATCGTCCCTCGACCGAATAACCAATCTCCATTATTTAAATCTTGCTGTATGGTTTCCGAAAGCTTGTCTTTGATTTTCAACATCTCTTTTGTAAGTTCCTTCGGATGAAAGGCAAGGTTTTGTAAGGAACCATAATCATTGACTTCTACCACATCAAAATGACTTAATAATATAATTGTTTTATCTGTATTAATCTTGCTTCTAACAAATGCCGTAAGTAATCTTCTGCCATCGTTAAGCGGATGTAAATTCAAATCTGAAGGATTAGCTTGAAAATATGGCTTTTGCTCGAAAAGATGATACATATATTCCGCTAAAGCAATCTCTGCGTTTGAACCTGTAATGCTTTGATAGTTCACAAGCGAACATAATAAATCGGTTAGCTCTTCTTTCGTCTGCCAATTTTTCACTACAATCCCTCCACCTATTCTTTAATATTGGTAACACCATAAAGAAAGATAAATTGACTTTTTATCAATCATCCAACACAATTTATAAGAGGTGAACCGTATGAATACCAAAATATTCGCACATCGTGGAGCAAGTAAATATGCACCTGAAAATACAATGCCTGCTTTTAAGTTAGCCTGTAACATGAACGCAGACGGCATTGAAACAGATGTTCAACTTACAAAAGATAATATTCCTGTCTTATTCCATGATGAACAGCTTAAACGAACGACGGGTACAGTAGGTTACGTAAAAGACTTTACCTATGAACAATTAAAACAGTTGGACGCAGGAAGATGGTACTCGAACGAATTTGAACATATAACGATTCCATCATTAGATGACTTTCTAAATTGGATTAAAGCGAAGCCGTTATATTTAAATATTGAGTTAAAAAATTATAAAATAGACTATAAGCATATTGAATCCATTGTCTATGATGCAATTGCATACCATCAGTTACTAAATCGTACCACAATTTCAACGTTTAATCCAAACAGCATTCGGAGACTTAGAAACAAAAAAGATACGATCGGTGTTGCTTTTTTAACTTCTAAAAAATACAAGCGCCTTGTCTCTTTTGCTGAAGAGATGGGAGCAAATGCGATCCATATTAAATATCGACTTTTAAACAAACGACTCGTTGAAGAGAGCCACCGAAGGAATATGAAACTGCGCGTATATACGGTGAACAAGCCAGCAAGAATAATAAGATCTTTAGAGACGAGTGTTAATGGTATTATTACAGATGTTCCTGATCAAGCAATCCATTGTAAGAAAATAATTAAAGAATAATAACTAGGAGGTTACTACACCATATGTCGCTTTTATTAGAACCTATAGACGTTAAACATGTTACACTTAAGAATCGTATTGTCATGTCACCAATGTGTATGTACTCTTGTACTGCTGAAGATGGAAAAATCACACCTTTTCACATTACACATTATACGTCTCGTGCTATCGGCCAAGTAGGCTTAATCATGTTAGAAGCTTCAGCAGTCCAAAAAGAAGGACGAATTTCCCCTTACGATTTAGGGATTTGGGATGACCACCATATCAAAGGGTTAAAAGACCTTAACGCCACTTTACATAGTTATGGTACAAAAACAGCTATTCAGCTGGCACATGCTGGTAGAAAAGCAGAACTGCCAACATCCATTTTTGCACCATCAAATATTGCCTTTAATGAAAATTACCAACAGCCAATTGAAATGAGCCTTAAAGCAATTCATCAAACAATTGATGCGTTTAAACAGGCAGCAAGACGAGCTTCTGAGGCAGATTTTGATATTATTGAAATTCATGGTGCACATGGATATTTAATTAATCAATTTTTATCTCCGTTAACCAATCAACGAAATGATGAATATGGCGGGAGCGTTAAAAATCGATATCGATTTTTAAAAGAAATCATTTCTTCCATAAAAACCGTGTGGCAAGGACCGATTTTTGTAAGAATTTCTACAGATGAGTACCATTCAAAAGGAAATACCTTGGATGAGATCCTTTATTTTACAGAACAATTAAAGCAAGATGGTGTTGAATTAATAGATTGTAGTTCAGGTGGTGTTGTTCCAGCAAAAATAAAAACTTTTCCAGGATATCAATTAACACGCTGTGAACGGATTAAACAGCAAATAGGAATATACACCGGTGCAGTCGGTTTAATTACAACTGGAATTCAAGCAGAAGAAATACTACAAAATGACCGTGCAGATCTTGTTTTTATTGGAAGAGCTTTATTAAGAAATCCCTATTGGGCAAAAGAAGCAGCTGATCAATTAGGTGATAATATTGATCCACCCAAGCAATATGTAAGAGCATGGAAATGATTTGGAGGTTTGGCAATGGAGTTAGTTTTTCTTGGGACAGGGGCTGGTGTTCCCTCCAAAGAACGGAATGTATCAGCGATTGCACTGAAATTATTACAAGAACAGAATTGTATTTGGTTATTTGATTGTGGTGAAGCGACCCAACACCAAATTCTTTATACATCAATCAAGCCTAGAAAAATTACGAAGATTTTTATCAGTCATCTGCATGGAGATCATATTTATGGTCTCCCTGGACTCTTAAGTAGTCGATCCTTCCAAGGCGGAGATACTCCTCTAACAATTTACGGCCCACAAGGATTGAAGTCTTTTATAGAAACAAGTCTAAAAATAAGTGGTACACATCTTACTTATCCTTTAACGGTTATGGAAATAAGTCATGGTTCTATTATCAAAGACGAAGAAATTACGGTTTATATAGAGGAATTAGATCATGTCATTCCTAGCTTCGGTTTTCGAATCGTGGAAAATGATAAACCTGGAGAATTACTCGTTCATAAATTAAAAGAAATGGGAATAGAACCCGGTCCAATTTATCAAGAAATTAAGGAAAAAGCGTTTGTTGAAACTTCAAACGGGAAACGGATTTACAGAAAAGACGTTATAGGAGAAAATAAAAAAGGAAGGATTATAACTATCTTAGGTGATACGAGGCTATCATCACGCTTTACTTCCTTTGCAAAAAATGCAGATGTCCTTGTTCATGAATCTACCTTTAGAGAGGATAAAGAAGCACTTGCAGAACAATATTTCCATTCTACTACTTCACAAGCTGCAAGGCTTGCAAAAGAAAGTAATTGCAAACATTTGATTCTCACTCATATTTCATCACGCTATCAAAAGGAAGAAAATGAGCAACTTTTACAGGAAGCCCAAGCCATCTTCCCGCAAACTGATTTAGCACATGATTTTTCTACTTTTACAATTAAATAAAGGAGGGCTTTCCAATGACACAAGTATCATCTATTATTTCTAATCAGCGCGCATTTTTCTTAAATGGGAATACAATGGATTATACAATTCGAAAAGAACAATTACAAAAACTTAAGCAAATGTTAAAGGAAAATGAAGCAGCAGTATATCAAGCTCTGCGATCAGATCTAAATAAATCGAAACATGAAACATTAACGACGGAACTTGGTTTTTTATTAACCGAAATAGATTACACAATGAAACACTTACGTGATTGGATGGAGCCTACAAAGGTTTCTGCCCCTATCACACATAAAGGTACTAAAAATTTGATTTTGAAAGAACCCTATGGTGTATGTCTGATTATTGCCCCATGGAATTATCCTTTACAATTAGCTCTTGCACCAGCAATTGGTGCTTTAGCAGCCGGAAATTGTGTAGTTATTAAACCGTCTGAAGATGCACCTGCGACTTCTTCATTATTAAAGAAACTAATTGAAAATACGTTTGATCCTTCTTTCATAACCGTTGTTGAAGGTGCGAAGGAAACGTCACAAGCACTTTTACAAGAACGATTTGATAACATATTCTTTACAGGAAGTACGGAAACTGGAAAAATCATTATGCATGAAGCAAGTAAACATTTAACACCAGTAACACTTGAACTTGGCGGGAAAAGCCCAGCAATAGTAGATAAAGATGCAAATATCAATCTAGCTGCAAAACGAATCGTCTGGGGAAAATATACCAATGCAGGTCAAACTTGTGTAGCCCCTGATTACTTATATGTGCATGAGAAGGTTAAATTTAAATTATTAAAAGCGATGAAAAAATATATAAGAAGTTTTTATGGTAAGAATCCACTAATTAATAAAGATTATATTCGAATTATTAATGAAAAACATTTCGACCGATTATCTAATTTCTTATCGAATGGATCAGCTTTGCATGGTGGTGAATCTGATCGTATGTCCTTAAAAATAGAACCAACGATTCTTGATAAGATCACTTGGGAAGATCCTGTAATGCAAGAGGAAATCTTCGGGCCTATTCTTCCCGTATTGACATTCAAAGATATTGAAGATGCAGTTAGTATGATTAGATCCAAAGAAAAACCACTTGCATTATATTACTTTGGAGAAAACGACAATACGCAGCAGCAAATAATGCAATACCTCTCTTTTGGCGGCGGTAGCATTAATGATACCCTTTATCATTTAGCAAATCCACATCTCCCGTTTGGTGGTGTTGGCTCTAGTGGTATGGGAGCCTATCATGGCAAATATAGTTTTGATACATTTTCTCATAAGAAAAGTATTATGAAACAAACAACTAAATTTGATTTTCCATTCCGATACCCTGGTAGTAAATTATCAGAAACAATTATAAATAAAATAATGAAGTAATGACATAAAGCAAAAGAGGCTTTTCTAAACAAATGAGACGCATGGCAAATGACCTTGCGTCTCATTATTTTCTAAAGTCATCTAAAAAATCCTTTTGAAAGCTTGTCGTTGGTTTTTGATCGTCTATCGTTTGGGAATCCCATGAAACGAATGTATTCTTTCCGTATTTTTCAGTTAGCTCATCAATTGTTTCATACAGTTTTTCTTTACTGGCTTCTTTTTCATAAGTGAATAAATCCAACTGTTGGATGATGGAATGCTTTTCTTCAACATCTTGAACAGTAATCCCCAATAACCGAATCGGCTCCAAGTTCCAATGCTTTTGTAATAATTCATGGGCTACCATCATAATATCCTCTTTTGTTTCAATATAGTCTCCTAGTTTTTTGCTGCGCGTAATCGTTTTTCGATCATGGAAACGGATCATTAACTGAACACTTCTGCCTACTGCTTGTTTTCGTTTCATCCGTTTTTCTACATTTTCACTAAGTTGTTGGATAAGTGAATGCAGTTCTCTCTCATCCGTCGTATCAAATGGAAGCGTCTTGGAATTGCCGATACTCTTAAATTCATAGACAGCATCAGGGTCTACAGGGCTAGTATCAATACCGTTTGCTTTATTCCGTAACCGTTCTCCATTGATCCCTAGCACCTGTTTTAATGAATATACATCTTTCCTTGCTAAATCACCAATTGTATTTATGTCAATACCTTTCAACTTTGTTGCCGTTTTCTCTCCTACGCCATACATCTCATGAATAGGTAAGGGCCATAGTTTTGAAGAAATTTCTCGCTTTCTTAGGATCGTTATTCCCTGTGGTTTTTTCATATCTGAAGCCATTTTAGCTAAAAATTTATTCGGTGCAATCCCAATACTGCATGGCAAATCAAGCTCTTGCAGTATCCTCTCTTGCAGTTGGACAGCTGTTTTAATTGGGTCTCCTCCACTTTCGGTAATATCCATATAGCCTTCATCGATCGAAACAGGTTGAACAAATGGAGTAATATCCGATAGCATCTTAAATATTTCTCTTGAAGCTGCACGATATCTATCAAAATTGGGACGCATAACAATTAACTCAGGGCATCGTTTTTTTGCTTCCCAGAGGTTCATTGTTGTTTTTACACCCTTCGATCTTGCCTCATAACTACTGGTTACGACAATACCTCTTCTTTCTTCGGGATTACCAGCAATTGCTAGTGGCTTCCCTTTCAGTTCTGGATTATAGGCCATTTCAACCGAAGCATAGAAACAGTTCATATCAATATGAAAGATGACTCTTCGCCTACTAACACGGTCTTTCATAATTATACCCCTTTATAAACTAGATAGCTTCGTATTTATTATAACATACAAACAGATAAAAACCCTCTAAGCACTATGCTTAAAGGGTTTCATGAATCCTATTTAGCTGATTCCTGAATAATCGCAGTTACTAATTCCGTAACCTTCACTAAATCTTCTACTTTAATTCGCTCATTCGTTGTATGGATCTCTTCATAACCCACAGCTAAATTAACCGTAGGTATGCCATGGCCAGAAATAACATTTGCGTCACTACCTCCACCGCTTTGTAATAACTTACTTTCTCTACCTATGGTTTTGGCAGCACTACTAGCTACTTCAACGACCTTATCTCCAGCTTGTTGTTTAAAACCTGGATACATCACTTTGATTTCAACTTCTGCAGATCCACCAAGTTCTTGTGCAGTGGTTTCAAATGCTTCTTTCATTTTAGCAACTTGCATTTCCATCTTTTCTGGTACTAAAGATCGAGCTTCCGCCAAAATCTCCACATGATCCACAACAATATTTGTTTGCTTTCCTCCTTCAAAACGTCCAATGTTCGCAGTCGTTTCTTCATCAATTCTTCCTAACGGCATTTTAGCAATTGCCTTTGCTGCTAAGGTAATTGCTGATACTCCTTTTTCTGGAGCTACACCGGCGTGAGCTGTTTTTCCTTTAATGATTGCATGCACTTTCGCTTGCGTAGGTGCAGCAACAATAATATCTCCAACATCTCCGTTACTATCTAAAGCATAGCCATATTTCGCATTTAACATAGAAGCTTCTAAAGCTTTAGCTCCCACTAAACCGGATTCTTCACCAGCAGTGATAATAAACTGAATATCTCCATGTTCCAGATTATTCTCCTTCACAGTTCGAATTGTTTCCAAGATTGCCGCCAACCCAGCTTTATCATCTGAACCTAAAATAGTAGTGCCATCAGATTGAATATAGCCATCTTTTATCATCGGTTTAATCGATTGTCCCGGTACGACAGTATCCATATGAGAAGTGAAATAAATTGGCTCAACACCTTCTTTATTTCCTTGCCAATTACAAATCAAGTTTCCAGCGCCATGACCGGTTATCGCTTTACTGTCATCTTCTATCACTTCAAGCCCTAGTTCAGAAAACTTCTGCTTCAGTAATTTTGCAATTTCTGATTCATTTCCTGTTTCTGAATCCACTTTAACTAACTCAAAGAATTCATCTACGAGTCTTTGTTCATTAATTTGTACCATTTTAATCCTCCTAAATTCTAGTTCGTTCTCATAATGGGATATTACCATGTTTTTTAAACGGGCGATTTTCTTGTTTATTTGCTAACATATCAAGTGCTTCAATTAACTTGCTCCTTGTCTCACGCGGATCAATAATATCATCAATCATCCCTAAACTTGCAGCTTCATATGGATTGGTGAAACGTTCTTGGTATGTATGCATTTTTTCCTGTTTCAATTGATCAGGGTTCTCACTCTTAGCTAACTCTTCTGCAAATAAGACATTGATCGCACTTTCTGCTCCCATCACAGCTATTTCAGCATTCGGCCAAGCATAAACAATATCTGCCCCAATTGATTTACTATTTAATGCCACATACGCTCCACCATATGCTTTCCTTAATATGACTGTTATTTTGGGCACGGTAGCTTCAGCATAAGCATAAAGTATTTTTGCACCGTGTCGAATTATTCCTGAATGTTCTTGTTTTACTCCAGGGATAAAACCTGTTACATCTTCCAATGTTAACAAAGGGATTTGAAAAGCATCACAAAAACGGATAAATCGAGCAGCTTTATCACTTGAATGTATGTCTAGACCTCCTGCCAAATACTTCGGTTGATTACATACTAGTCCAACTGACTTACCATTTAGTCGCGCAAACCCGATAACTATATTTTTAGCAAAATAGGGTTGCACTTCCAACAAGCTATCCTTGTCAATAATATGATGGAGCACGTCCTTTACATTATAAGGAATTCTACTGTTAACGGGCACTATATCTATTAAATCATTTTCTCTTTTCTTTTCATAATCATTTGCAGTTTCTTGCGGCTTTTCTTTACAATTCGATGGGAGGTATTGTAAAAGCTGTTTAACTAACTTCAAAGCATCTATTTCCGTTTTTGCTTGGAAATGGGCATTGCCGCTTTGGGAATTATGAATGGCTGCTCCACCCAATGCTTCAACAGAGATTTGTTCGCCTGTTACAGTCTCAATAATCTTTGGACCGGTAATAAACATTTGTGATGTTTCCTCTACCATAATAATAAAATCAGTAATTGCAGGAGAATAAACGGCCCCACCAGCACTTGGACCTAGAATTACAGATATTTGTGGTATCACACCAGAGTATAGGACATTCCGATAGAATACTTGCCCGTATCCATCTAATGCAGATACTCCTTCGTGAATACGTGCTCCACCTGAATCAATTAACCCAATAAATGGCATACCGTTTTTCGCTGCTAAATCCATCGCATTTGCAATTTTCTTACCATGCATTTCACCAAGCGCTCCACCGTATACAGTAAAATCTTGCGAAAATAAATAAACTGGTATCCCCTTTATTTTACCATAACCAGTTACAACACCTTCTCCATTTGCTTCTTTGTTAGGGGAACGTTGCATCATAAAAGGATTTAGTTCTACAAATGTATCCGTATCGACTAATTCACGAATACGCTCTCTAGCTGTTTGTTTCCCTTTTTGATGTTGAGTAGCAATTCTTTTTTCACCTCCGCCTAATTCTAGATGACGTCTCTTTTCATAAAGTTCTGTAATTTTATCATACATATCCATTAGCTTCACCCTTTTCACAAAGCTCTACAAGTACACCGTTTGAAGACGCTGGATGGATAAAAGCAACCTTTGTATTACGAGCTCCAAATCGAGGGTGGTCATCAATTAACTGAATGCCCTGTTGATGCAGAGAAGTTAATTGTGAGGAAATATCGTTTACAGTAAATGCAATATGATGAATCCCTTCCCCATATTTTTCAATATAAGTATAAATTGGAGAGCTTTCATTTAAGGCATGCAACAATTCAATTTGCATTGTTCCATGTTGAAGGAGTACAATTTTCACACCCTCTGTTAAAATCGTTTCTGTAGTAATAATATGTAAACCTAAGCGATCGACGTAAAAAGAAAGAGCTAGATCTAAATCCTTTACCGCTATTCCTATATGAGACAATTCATTTGTTGTTGAATGTGTAAAATCTTTCATGTTTTTCCCCCTAATCGGTTTATAGTTACATCCTATTTTTGTCGGACTAGGCACAGAACAACAATTAAGGCTAGTACTTGTCCAATTTTCGATTTCACTGTAAAATGTGGATATAGGATACGGTAATAAAGGGGGACTTTTGTATGGCAAAAAAGTCAAAACGAGAACGTACAACAAAATTAATTGTCTACATTATGATAATTGCGATGCTCCTATCTACATTAACTGCTGGTTTAGCTATGTTTATTTAAATAATTAATTGCAATGTGATGTATATGAAAACGTAGCATAAAAAAAGACTAGACTTTACGTAAAAGTCCAGTCTTTTTATTTTGTTAATTTTTTTCTTATATTTATATCACTTTCTTTATATCTCTTTTTTAAAAGTAGATAATCTTCTATATCATGTAATAATCTAAATAAATTCGCCCTTGTTTCAAATTCTTCTCGTGAACAAGGAAGATCCTCATTATCAAATTCTTTTTTTAGCTGTTCTAACTCTTCTAAGTAAATAACAGCTGTATTTCCTGGGTGAACAGCTTCTGACAGCCCTTCAAAAAATGCTGCTATCTTTTCAGTAATGGAATCTTTTTTTGGTAATTTTGTTACAAGGGGTAGCATCCGTTGTAGTAATTCGTATTGCCTAGACCGCATTCGGAAGTAATCACGATATGGATGCTTATTCCTTAATAGATGATTTTCTTTATCCCGCTCAACTAAATCTGCTGCTTCTTCCAATAACTGCCCGATCTTTGTAATTTCTTTACCATCCCAAACAATATTTCGATTACGTACGTATAGAGCAATCTCATACAGTACAACTTGAAAATTTTGCTCTAACTCTTTTTGTTTTGCCTTTAATTTATTATCTAAGCTTGGCATATATATATTTAATAGTAAACCTGTTCCTATCCCTATTACAATGAGTAAAAATTGATCTACTAAAAAGGCATAATCTAAATATTGAGCGCTGTATAAGTTTAGAATGATGACAGAGCTTGTTGCAATACCTTGGGTAATATTTAAGAATACCGTTACTGGAATGAATACCATTAGTAAGACCCCAACAACCGCAGGATGGTACCCAATATAATGAAAGAATACAATAGATAACATACTAGCAATGATGCATGCTAAAAAGCGATTCCAAGCACTGAGAAACGATTGTTTTCTTGATGGCTGGATACATAATATGGTTAAAATACCTGCTGAAACAAAATTTGATAGTCCCAATAATTGAGCAATCCAAATCGCAATAGGTGTGCCTATCGCAGTTTTGATTGTTCGATAACCTATCTTCACGCTCTATTCTCCTTTATGCTGCTCAATTATCCTTAAAAATAAGTTGAAAGCTAAAACTTCGAAAAAATAAGGCTGACCTACGATAACATAGAGACAGCCCCATATACGAATTACCCAGATTTATACTTCTTTACAATGTTGATCAAAAATAGCTTGAAGCTTGCCGATTACATCCATCGCATTATGCCCTTCAATATCATGACGTTCTAGCATTGTAACGATTTTACCATCTTTTAAGAAAGCGAAAGATGGTGATGATGGCGGATATCCTTCAAAATATTGTCTTGCTTTTTCAGTTGCCTCTTTATCTTGTCCCGCAAATACAGTTACAAGTTGATCCGGGCGTTTATCATAGTGAATGGCGTTTGCAGCCGCAGGTCTGGCAATCCCACCAGCACAACCACAAACAGAATTTACCATAACTAACGTCGTGCCGTCCTGAGCTAGTGCTTGATCTACATCTTCAGGAGTTGTTAATTCCTGATAACCAGCCTCTCTAATATCCTTACGCGCAGCATCTACAACATCATTCATAAATATATTAAAATCCATTCAAATCAAACCCCTTATTTTAATGTTCTCTCACCTATAGATAGGATACCAGCATCCTGCCTATATTTCAATGATATACATTTATGTGAGATAGCATTAATAATGAAATACTAATAGATGTTTATTGTATTTTCATTCATATTTTCTAAGAGCTCCTTCACACGTGCAAGGAACTGACCACATACTAATCCCTCCAATATACGATGGTCAAGCGATAGTGAAAGGTTTACCATATCACGAGCTGCAAACATATCATTGACAATCATAGGACGTTTTACAATCGATTCTACCTGCAAAATCGCTGCCTGCGGATGATTAATTACCCCCATCGAATGGATCGAACCAAAGGATCCTGTATTATTTACAGTAAACGTCCCTCCTTTCATATCATCACCTGTTAGCTTTCCTGATCTAGCCTTCATAGCTAATTCATGAATTTGCTTAGCAATTCCTTTTATACTTTTATCATCCGCATGATGAATAACTGGTACAAATAATTCTTGATCCTTAGCTACAGCAATCGAAAGGTTGATATCTTTACGTTGAATGATTTTATCTTCTGCCCACGTACTATTTAGTTGTGGAAACTCTTTTAAAGCTTGAGCAACAGCTTTTACAAAGAAAGCAAAGAACGTAAGCCCGTACCCTTCCTTTTGTTTAAATGAATCCTTGATTTGATTCCTGTAAGTAACAAGATCCGTTACATCTACTTCAACAGTCATCCAGGCATGTGGAATTTCTTGTTTAGAACGTACCATATTCTGAGCAATTGCTTTACGAACGCCTGTAACGGGAATTTCAACATCTCCAGGTTGCGACGTAGGTCCCGATTGCTTGGATGCAGCAGTTGTTGTATCTGTTTTTTTATTTTCTTCCGATGGAGATGATTCCATGGTAGTCGTTTTTTCTTTCGTCGGTTTCGTACCTGATTCGATGATCTTTTCAAGGTCCTTTCTGGTAATTCTTCCATGCTTACCTGAACCTTCTACTTGTTCTAAATCAATATCATTCTCTTGAGCGAGTCGTAATACCGCTGGTGAATAACGTTTTTTCATGGATTGATCCTTTACAGTGTCCTCTTGGACGTCTTCTAATTTTGATTCCCTCTCTTGATGTGTTTCTTTTGAAGTCTTTGCTGTATTACTTTCTTCTGTCTCGATGTAACACATTAAATCTCCAACTTGAATCGTATCGCCTTCTTGAGCTACTAGCTCTTTAATTGTTCCAGTAAATGATGATGGTACCTCAGCATTTACCTTATCAGTCATTACTTCTGCAATAGGATCGTATTTATTGATCTTATCTCCAACACGAACGAGCCATGAGCTAATCGTACCTTCTGTAACACTTTCACCTAATTGTGGCATGTTAATTTTTTCAGCAGCCATATAACAGCCCTCCTTGTATTAAAATTCCGCTAGTTCTTTCATTGCTTTTTCAACTTTATCAGGGTTAATCATAAAATATTTTTCCATGGTTGGTGCATATGGCATGGAAGGAATTTCGGGACCTGCTAATCGTTGCACTGGTGCATCAAGATCAAACAAACAATTCTCTGCAATAATTGCTGCTACTTCACCAATAATACTTCCTTCTTTATTATCTTCCGTGACTAATAGCACTTTACCCGTTTTCGTTGCAGCGTCAATAATTGCTTCCTTATCTAGTGGATACACTGTGCGTAAGTCTAAAATATGTGCGTCAATCCCTTCCTCAGCTAATTTTTCTGCTGCCTGTAGAGCAAAGTGAACACATAAGCCATACGTAATAATTGTAATATCGGAACCTTCCCTTTTTATATCTGCCTTACCAATCGGTAATACATAATCTTCTTCAGGAACTTCTCCCTTCAATAAACGATAAGCACGTTTATGTTCAAAAAATAAAACGGGATCATTATCACGAATTGACGCCTTTAATAAACCTTTAACATCATAGGGAGTAGAAGGCATTACGATTTTCAATCCTGGTTGATTCGCAAAAACAGCTTCGACGGATTGAGAATGGTACAGCGCCCCATGAATACCGCCACCGTATGGTGCACGGATCGTCATTGGTACATTCCAGTCATTGTTCGAGCGATAACGTATTTTCGCAGCTTCAGAAATAATCTGGTTGACGGCAGGCATAATAAAATCTGCAAATTGCATTTCTGCTACTGGGCGTAATCCATACATTGCCGCACCAATTCCTACCCCTGCAATGGCAGATTCGGCAAGGGGCGTATCTAATACTCTCGCCTCTCCAAACTCATCAAACAAGCCATCAGTAGCACGGAATACGCCTCCTTTTTTACCTACATCTTCTCCTAATACAAAAACATTTTCATCCCGTTGCATCTCTTCTCTTAAAGCAGCGGTTACTGCCTGAATATAAGACATTACTGGCATGACAATTCTCCCTCCTTACTCTTCATATACATATCTTAAGGCATCCTCAGGCTGTGCATAGGCTGCATTTTCAGCATAATCAGTAGCCTCATTTACTTCTTTAGCAATTTCGTCATTTACTTGTTTTTCAACGTCTTCGGATAATATATTCTCATCTTGTAAGTATTTAGCAAACGTAATCAGTGAATCTTTCTTCTTCGCTTCATCTACTTCTTTACTTTCCCGATATGTCCGATCATCATCATCACTAGAGTGAGCTGTTAATCGATAAGACACAGCCTCAATTAATGTTGGACCTTCTCCATTAATCGCTCGTTCACGAGCATTCTTTACTGCTTCGTAAACGGCTAACGGATCATTCCCATCAACCGTATAACCCGGCATTCCGTATCCTTGAGCACGGTCAGCAACTGTTTCACTTGCAATTTGCTTCTCAATCGGTACAGAAATAGCGTATTTGTTGTTTTCAACCATTGTGATCACCGGGAGTTTGTGCACTCCTGCAAAGTTCAACCCTTCATGGAAGTCTCCTTGGTTCGAGGAACCCTCACCCAAAGTAACGAGCGATACAATTGGATCTTTTCTCATTTTTGCTGCTAATGCAACACCTACAGCATGGGGTAATTGCGTTGTAACTGGTGATGAGCCGGTTAATATACGATTTTTCTTTTGACCAAAATGGCCTGGCATCTGACGACCACCTGAATTTGGGTCTTCCGCTTTTGCAAAACCTGAAAGCATTAATTCTTTTGAAGTCATACCAAATGCAAGTACCACACCCATATCACGGTAGTATGGTGCAACATAATCATGTTCTCTATCTAACGCAAAAGATGCGCCAATTTGCGCTGCTTCTTGGCCTTGACAGGAAATCACAAACGGTATCTTCCCTGCTCTATTGAGAAGCCACATTCTTTCATCGATTTTTCTAGCCAATAACATCATTTTATACATATGAAGAACCTGTTCATCTGTTAGTCCTAATTCTTTATGACGGTTTTGTGACATGCAAATTCCCTCCTTTAAAATTATCCATGTATTTGTTTTCCATCAACGGCTAACGCTGCTTCTCCAATTACTTCTGACAATGTTGGATGAGGATGGATAGAATCAGCTATTTCCCATGGGGTTGCATCAAGCACCTTCGCTAATCCTGCTTCAGAAATCATATCAGTTACATGAGGGCCAACCATATGTATACCTAATAAATCATCTGTTTGCTTGTCTGCAATGATTTTCACAAACCCATCTGCCTCCCCATAGACAAGCGCTTTACCAACTGCCTGAAAAGGAAACTTTCCGATTTTAACATCATACCCTTGGTCTATTGCCTGTTTTTCTGTAAGACCAACACTAGCTGCTTCTGGACTAGAATAAATACATGAAGGGACATGATTATAATCAATAGGCGTTGGATTTTTATCAGCCATATGCTCAACTGCAGTAATTCCTTCATGTGATGCCACATGTGCTAATTGCATGCCGCCAATTACATCTCCGATTGCGTAAATATGCGATTCCTTCGTTTGATAATAGCTATTGGTTTGAATCGAACCGTTTTCAACAATTATATCTGTATTTTCTATACCAATATTAGTGGTGTTTGGTTTTCTTCCAACTGAAACGAGCATTTTATCAGCTGCAAATTGCTGATTTTCACCATCTACCTCTGCCTCCACTGAAATTCCATTTTCTTTTTCAATTGTATCTGCTAATACTTTGGCATTTTTAACAAATGAAATTCCTTTTTTCTTTAATAATTTTTCAACTTCTTTGGCTACTTCAAGATCTTCTGTTGGAAGGATGTGATCTAAGTATTCAATTACCGTTACATCAACATCAAAGTCGGCAAGCATGGAGGCCCATTCTATTCCAATAACTCCGCCCCCGACAATAATAATTGATTCAGGTAATGCCGTCATTTTTAAAGCATCGTCGGAGGTCATAATATATTCATGGTCGATTTCCAACCCAGGTAATGTTTTTGGAGAAGAACCTGTAGCTATAAGAACATTCTTAGGGATAAGCATAGTGTTTTCCTCCCCGTTTGAATATTCAATTGAAATTGTACCAGGCATAGGCGAAAAGATACTAGGACCTAAAATGCGACCAAAACCATGATATATCTCGATCTTTCCTTTTTTCATTAATCCTTGTACACCTTGATGCAGCTTTGTTATAATGGAATGCTTACGTTCTTGTACTTTGCTAAAATTAACAGCAGTCGCCTTCGTTTCAATACCGAATTCATTAGCGCTTTTTGTTTGTTTATATACTTCAGCACTTCGTAATAATGCTTTCGAAGGTATACAGCCACGATGTAAACATGTACCACCTAGTTCTGCTTTTTCTACAATAGCTACACTCATACCGAGTTGCGATGCTCTAATAGCAGCAACATAGCCACCCGTTCCCCCACCAAGTATTACTAAATCAAATTCCTTAGCCATTTCTTACACTCCTTTGCCAATTAACGTATTAGGGTATGTTTTGGGAACTTCTTCATCTCGCAAAATACGCAATACTCCTTCATTTAAGGCTTTTAATTCATCTTCACCTGGATAAACAACCGTATCTGCAATCCAATCAATTCGTTTAATAATCATATCTGTAAATTCTTTTCCATAGGCTAACCCACCAGTTAGGACAATAACATCAACTTTACCTGAAAGTACTGCACTAGCCGATCCTATTTCCTTAGCAATTTGATATGCCATCGCTTCATAAATTGCTTTTGCACGATTATCGCCTGCAGCAATTCGTTTTTCTACTTCTCTGGCATCGCTCGTTTCTAAATACCCCATTAATCCACCATGACCCACGACCATTTTCATGATTTCTTCGCGAAAATATTCACCAGAAAAACATAAATCAATTAAATCCCCAGCCGGAACAGTTCCAGCTCTTTCTGGGGAAAAAGGGCCTTCTCCATGTAAACCGTTATTTACATCGATTACTTTGCCTTGTTTGTGTGCACCAACAGAAATTCCGCCACCCATATGTGCCACAATTAAATTCATATGTTCATACTTTTGTTGAAGGTCTGTAGCAACTTTTCTAGCAACTGCTTTTTGATTAAGCGCATGAAAAATACTCTTTCTTGGTATTTTGGCAAATCCTGAATAGCGAGCAATGTCATCTAATTCATCAACAACGACTGGATCAACGATATATGCAGGTATATTTAATCCAGTAGCTATTTCATTCGCAATAATTCCACCTAAATTTGAGGCATGTTCCCCATTATACCCGATTTTTAAGTCAGAAAGCATCTGTTCATTTACTTGATACGTACCGCCTTGAATTGCTTGTAACAATCCGCCTCTTCCACAAACTGCACTTAGCTTTGAAATATTGATCCCTTCGTAATCAAGTTGTTCCAAAATGATTCGCTTGCGATACGCATATTGTTCAATAATGGTAGAAAATTGATCTAAATCATCTGGATGATGTCGGATCGTTTTCTCAAAAATACAGGAATCATTATCAAAAACACCAATTTTGGTTGAAGTAGAGCCTGGATTAATGATTAGATTTCTAAATTGATCTTGCAATAACATTACCTCCAATATCTAGTTGTACCTTAACGTCTGCTTAAAATATGATGTCCATTAAGTAGGAACTGACTTCTAGAATTTCTTTCGGATTCGATCCGCTCTTCAGCCATTCGATCCGCTGCTACATACGTAGGAATATTATCCCGATTAGATATTTCGAATACTTTTTGTAAGCTGTCGTAAATCGTTTCTACTTTTTTCATCGCTCTATCCCGATTGTAGCCTTGTAATTCATCCGCTACATTGATAACACCACCGGAATTAATGACGTAATCTGGAGCATACACAATACCTTTCTCGTGAATAATGTCACCATGTTTGGTTGATTTCAATTGATTATTTGCAGAACCGGCAATTACCTTCGCCTTTATTCTCGGAATTGTATCATCGTTAATGGTAGCTCCCAAAGCACATGGAGCATATATATCACAATCCACATCATAGATATCCTCAGGTTCAACTGCTTGTGCATCAAATGCAGTTACCGCCTTTTCAACTGCATCTTTATTAATGTCCGTTACAATTAACTTGGCACCTTCTTCATGTAAAAACTCACATAGCGCATAGGCTACGTTTCCAATTCCTTGTACTGCAACGGTTTTACCTTCTAAAGAATCATCTCCATAGGCTGCTTTAGCGGCAGCTTTCATCCCTTTATAAACTCCGTAAGCAGTCACTGGTGAAGGATTACCTGAAGAGCCTGATTCGGGAGAAATCCCTGTAACAAAGTCCGTTTCCATATGAATAAGATCCATATCATGTACAGTTGTTCCAACATCTTCTGCAGTAATATATCTACCATTTAAACCTTGTATATATCTACCGAAAGCCCGAAACATTTCTGGACTTTTATCTTTTTTGGGATCACCGATAATGACCGTTTTTCCTCCGCCTAAGTTTAAACCAGCTGCAGCATTTTTATAGGTCATACCCTTAGCTAGTCGTAAAGCATCTTCAATTGCTTCTTCCTCCGTTTTATATGTCCACATTCTTGTCCCGCCTAGCGCAGGCCCTAGAGTAGTATCGTGAATTGCGATAATCGCCTTTAATCCAGAATTCTTATCTTGACAAAAAACCAATTGTTCATAATCATACTCTTCCATATAACTAAATAGTTGCATTATTAATTCCTCCTAGAATGATTTCGATGAGACAAGGGCTAATGAAATAGAATACAGTTTGTTTTCAGCTGTATCTGCCCTCGATGTTAAAATGATTGGTACCTTAGCACCGCTAATGACTGCAGCAACTTTTGCTTGTGCATAATAAACAAATGATTTATATAAGGCATTCCCCGCTTCAATAGACGATGCAAGTAAGATATCCGCATGACCCGCTACCTCTGAATCGATTCCTTTTTGGTTTGCTGCTGTTATTGAAACAGCATTGTCAAATGCTAGTGGCCCATCAATGATACATCCTTTTATTTGATTTCTTCGCTGCATTTGTGTAAGTACGGCTGCATCTATCGTTGAAGGCATAGCTTGATTCACAACTTCTACCGGCGTTATTGCTGCAACCTTAGGCACTTCAACACCAATACCTTGTGCAATTTGAACTGCATTGTTTATTATTTCTGCTTTTTGCTGCAAATCAGGAGCAATATTCATTGCAGCATCTGTAAGAAAAATCAAGCGTTCTTGATTTGGGATTTCAAACAGTGCGACATGAGACAAGATTTTCCCTGTTCGCAAGCCATATTCTTTATTTAATGCTGCTTTTAAAATATTCTTTGTAGCGATATCGCCTTTCATGAGAATATCTGCTTCTTTACTCGAAACGGATCTAACTGCAGCAACTGCAGCTTCGTCAATTTGTTCTGTGTGTTCGATTATGAGTTCCTCGGATGGCCATTGATCCATGACAAACCCTAATTCAGCTGCATCCTTTTCCATTTTATTCTTATCTCCGAATAATTTAAATCGACATAAACCATCCTCAAGAGCCATTTTCACTGCTTGAAGAATTCCTGTATCAGCAGCATTCGCAATTGCAATCATTTGTTTTCTTTCTTGCTTTGTTTTATCTTTTAATTCGTTTAATGTTTTTATTGTTCCCATATCGGCCTCCTTAGCTCCCATTCTTACTATGCAAAAATCATGCCAAAATAAACTTATTGAAAACGCTTCATTTATTAAATGTTTATCCTGCATATCTTTGCGGGTATCGCAAATTATTGCATGCTATTTTTTTCAATTTCGTATTTATCCATTTTATAATACAAACTTCGAATAGATATATTCAGATCTTTGGCAGTCTTCGTTTTATTATAATTATTGCTCTTGTATATACGCTTAATATATTGTTTTTCATAGTTCTCAACAGCAGTCTGTAAGGAATTATTTTGTTCTGTCATTTGTACCATCTCTTTTTCATTCGATTTCCCTAAAAGATTTGGCAAATGTTTCTGTTTTATAACTTCTTCGTTCATATCCATATAAATCATTGCCCGTCCAAGAATATTCTCTAATTCCCGAATGTTCCCCGGCCAATGATAATGTTTTAAAACATCAAGTACTTCATTTGAAATAGAATGAACATTTCTTCCATAATCTTGATTTATCTTCAATATAATATGATCAGCTAATAGAGGTAAGTCAGACAATCTTTCCTGTAAAGTAGGAATAAAGATAGGCAATCGATTCAAACGATAGTATAAATCTTCTCTAAACGTTTTAGCCATTATCGCTTTTTCCAAATTGATATTTGTTGCAGTGATGATTCTTACATTTATGGCAATAGGCTCGGTTCCACCAACTCGTACTATTTCATTTTCTTGCAGTACTCTTAGTAGTTTAGCTTGCATATTTAACGATAATTCGCCTATTTCATCCAGAAATATACTGCCGAAATTTGCTTCCTCAAAGAGCCCCTTCTTTCCACCAGCTTTAGCACCTGAAAAAGCCCCCTCTTCATAACCAAATAACTCGCTCTCTAAAATGGATTCCGCGATAGCTGCACAGTTTACTCGGATAAATTTATGATGTTTACGATCGCTTTCATTATGTATGGCATGTGCAAACAATTCTTTTCCAGTACCTGATTCACCTCTCAGAAGTACCGTGGCTGGTGTTTTTGCACCAACCTTTGCTTGCTCAAGAGCTAATTTCATTTCCGTAGAATTACCAATAATGTCATCAAACGTATACTTTGCTTCCAAATTACGAATAATTTGTCTTGCCCGTTTTAATTCACTCGTTAATGCTTGTATTTCAGAAATATCATGAAGTACACCTACACTCCCTTTCATTTTTCCATCCACAATCACAGGAGCAACATTAACATATACCTCTTTTTTATTTGGTCCTACCTTCATCGTGGCCCCTCGTACACCGCGACGTGTTTGTAGAACTTTCAAATGCATGCTTTCTCCTTCAGAAATATCAGTAGTTGCTGGTTTTCCAATAACATCTGCTTCTTCTAGACCAGTTATCCGAGTATACGCAGGATTTATCATGATTCCTAACCCATTCTCATCTGCTACACTAATTGCTTCATCAGATGAGTAAATAATTGCTTCCAGCATTGTTTTGATTTCTTTTAAATCCGTGTTTTCTTCCGCTAACTTCACGACCTCAGTAATATCCTTAAATACTGCGAAAGCACCTACCAGCAAGTCATCAGCGCTAATAATTGGAATTCGAGTCGTAATAACCTGCTTTCCATTCTCTAAAGTAAGCTTTTGATTTACCTCTTTCCTTCGATTTCGCAACACATGTGGTAATCTCGTATTCGTGATTACTTGTTCAATTGATTGACCTTCGAACTCCGGTTTTGCCTTTCCGACAATAGATTCCGCACTGTGATTAACAAAAGTTACTCTACCTTCATTATTTACGACAATCATACCATCGCGAATATTGTTTAAGATCAATTCCTGATTTCGCATTTGTAGTTTAACTTTATCCAAAAGCGCTTCTTTCTCATCTACCAATTCGGAAATAATATAAGCAACACTACCAGGGATAACGACTGTTTTCCGGTTTCTTGATTCAATTAGATGATCAAGAACAGTTTCATTCCCTGTAGCTTCTATAACAATATCTATATCCTTATTTATCCAATTTTTCCAACTATTATCAATAGGGATGTTGTATCTTTTTGCTAATTCAATACCAGGTGCATTATCTTTTGGATCAATTACCGCTACAATCTCCATGGTTTCAGTAGCATATAATATATTTAAAAGTATGCTACCACCTTTACCTGCGCCAACAATAAGCACTCGCTTCATCTCATCCCACCTTGCATAATTTTGCATACTATTATCATACGATAGCCTGCAATTGAATGCAAATTGTAACTTCATTCCTTTTTTAGAATTGTTTTGATATACTACAATGAGACACTAGATAAGGGGAAATAGCATAATGAGAATTATCGCAGCGCTTTTATTGTTCATTCCTGGAATCATATCTGCTATCGGAATTAAGTTAATGAGGGACTCCTTATTCGCTTCCTTTTATCCGATATTTTTCCACACAAGTATTCAGTTTATTATTGGCTTGATTCTATTTCTTGCCGGAATTGCTTTTATTGGTGGATTTATCATATACCGTGACCGAAAGCGACAACGAACCAGAGAAGAAATAAAGAAGAATAACTAACGAATTAGTCGTAATATGTACCGCTTGGCCTTTTTTTATTTTTCTAAAAAACAGAATTTATGTTATTATTTAAATTAAAAATATCATCGGGAGGAATTTAGCGTGAAAGTAGCAAAATTTGGGGGGAGCTCTGTAGCAAGTGCAGAACAAATAAGAAAAGTCGCAAATATAATTAAGACTGATCCCCAAAGAAAATTCATAGTAGTATCCGCACCAGGGAAAAGATTTAAGGATGACGAAAAAATAACAGACATGCTTATTCAATTAGGAGAAGCGCATCAACGGAACGAAACGATAGATGAATACATATATCCGATTATGAAACGTTTTAATGAAATAGTAGAAGAATTAAACCTGGAGGGGGAAATTCTTGAAAATATAAAAAATACGATCTATGCCATCCTAGAGAGAAATACAACAGTTCTTGAAAAATTAGATGCATTAAAGGCAGTCGGTGAAGATAGTTCGGCCAAAATTCTTAGTGCTTACCTTACGTTATCGGGAATAGAAGCAACTTATATGAATCCTAAAGTCGCCGGAATAATTGTTAGTAATAATCCAGGGAATGCAAAAATCTTGCCAGAGAGTTTTGATAAATTATATGAACTAAGAAATACGGATGAAGTTATGGTTATCCCTGGTTTCTTTGGTTATACCAAAGAAGAGAAACTGATTACCTTTTCTAGAGGTGGTTCTGACATAACAGGGTCAATTGTTGCAGCAGGAGTAAAAGCGAGCCTGTATGAGAACTTCACAGATGTTGATTCTGTTTATTCGGTTAACCCGACCTTCGTAGATAATCCGCAAGAAATAACAACATTAACCTATAAAGAAATGCGTGAATTATCCTACGCTGGCTTTTCTGTATTTCATGATGAAGCTCTAATTCCTGCATACAAAGAAGAAATCCCTGTTTGTATAAAAAATACGAATAATCCAGATGCACCAGGCACGTATATTGTATCTGAAAAAAAACCAAGCGAAAAATGTGTCGTTGGCATTGCTAGCGATAGTGGCTTTTGTAGTATTTACATCAGTAAATATTTAATGAACCGTGAAGTAGGTTTCGGAAGAAGGCTATTTCATATCTTGGAAGACGAAGGAATTTCTTTTGAGCATGCACCATCTGGGATTGATGATATGTCGGTTATCCTGCGAGAAAATGGTTTACCCATCGAAAAAGAAAAAAGAATTTTGGCTAGAATACAAAATGAATTAAACCCTGACCTTATCTCTATTCATCGCAATCTTGCGATGATTATGATTGTAGGAGAAGGTCTAGTAAGAACCATCGGTGTTGCCCAAAAGGCAACAACTGCGATATCAAACGCAAATGTCAATATCGAGATGATTAACCAAGGATCCTCAGAGGTGTCTATGATGTTTGGTATTAAAGCAGAAGATCTAGATAAAGCTGTAAAATCATTGTATTATGCTTTTTTTGAATAGAAAGTAAGCGGCATCTATTGTAGATGCCGCTCTTTTTAACTTGCTTTATGTTCTAAACGTAAATGGTCTGCAACCATTGCAATGAATTCTGAATTGGTCGGTTTTGCTTTTGTAATACTTATCGTATAGCCAAACAACGCAGATATAGAGTCAATATTTCCACGACTCCAAGCTACTTCAATAGCATGTCGAATGGCCCTTTCGACACGGGATGCCGTTGTATTGTATTTTTTAGCAATATCAGGATAGAGCACTTTGGTAATCGATCCTAATAATTCAATATCATTAAAAACCATTGTGATTGCTTCCCTTAAATACATATATCCCTTTATATGAGCAGGTACACCAATTTCATGAATAATATTAGTAATGCTCGCTTCTAAATCCTGCTTTTTCTTTTCTTTCCGATTCACCTTTGTTACTCCTGTACTAATTGCACTCTGACCTTGTACCTGTCTAATTTGGTCAGCTAAATTGTCTAAATCAAAAGGTTTGAGAATAAAGTAAGCTGCGCCTAGATCGACAGCCTTCTTCATGACTTCTTCTTGTCCAAAAGCTGTAAGCATAATAACATGTGGTGATTTACCTTCTGATGAACGAATTGCATTTAAAACAGCAAGCCCATCGATATGCGGCATAATAATATCTAGAACAAGCACATCAGGTTCAGACTCTTCTAGCATTGCAAGACAATCTCGACCATTATATGCCTTGCCTATAACTTCAATATCTCCCTGATCTTCGAAATAATCTTCCATTAATTGAACTAATTCCCTATTGTCATCAACTAAACAAACTGAAATATTCTCCACTAAAGCTCCTCCTTTTATGTAATACAAAACTTATCACTATTTTACATATTCTACAGAACTCCCAAATATCCTTCTTTTATTTAAAAAACTTTGGTTTTTTTGAAATTTACTTTAATTTGCTTTCAGATTCTCTAAATTACGATATGATTCGATAATTATAGACAGGTTTGTCGAAAAATATTTGACTAAATTATACCATATTTAACCATAAAGAAGCATTGTTTTCTAATAATTTAAATAAAATTTAACAAAAGAGAGACTTGTAATGGATGGATTCCAAAACAAGTCTCGATATTAACCAGCTTTATTTGTTTCTTCCTGTTCCTTATAAATGTCAATTCCTGCATCTTGAAGCATCCATTCAATATGCACACCATATCCAGAAGTTGGATCATTAACAAAGACATGAGTCACTGCACCAATTATTTTACCGTTTTGTATGATTGGGCTTCCACTCATACCTTGTACAATGCCGCCGGTTTTATTGAGCAGTTCTTTATCGGTTATTTTAATTACCATTCCTTTGGTAGCAGGAAATTTCTGTGGTACGCTACTTACCACTTCTACGTCGTATTCTTCAACTTTTTCGTCATCTAATACGGTTAAAATCTTGGCAGGCCCTTCTTCTACTTCATGGGAAAGTGCAATGGGCATTGGTTTTTTCATTCTTCCATTTTCCATATCGTTATTTAATTTACCGAAAATACCAAACGGACTATTTTTGGTTATATTCCCAATTTTGTCATGTTCCGATGAAAATTTCGCTTGTTTTTCTCCTGGAATTCCATTATTCCCTTTTTCAATGGAAGTCACTGAAGAACGAACAATGGAACCATCATGAATTTCAATCGGTTTTTTCGTATCCATATCTGAAATCACATGACCTAATGCACCGTATTTTTTTGATTCCGGATCATAAAATGTCATTGTACCAATACCTGCGGCAGAATCCCTAATATATAACCCAATTTTATAATCATCTTCGTTATTGTCTAAAGCAGGTTTTAATTCCGTATTAATTGTCTCTTTGCCCCGTTTTAATTTTATATCTAAAGCTTCTTTATCTTCTCCAGCCTCCTCAACAAATGGCTTAACATCTTTCATCTTTTTTATTTCTTTCCCATTTATCTCTAAAATTACATCTCCTACTTTAATATCTGCTTCTTCTCCAGGAGATGTATTTCCGTTTTTTGCATTAACTAAATGATGGCCAACAACTAAGACCCCTTTGGTATGCAATTGTACTCCAATTGATTGACCGCCAGGTACAACTTTAATATCGTCCAAAACATTAACGTCTACTTTCTTAATTGGCAGTCCAGCAAATTCATAAAAAAGCTCGCTGTTTCCCGATTCTTTCGTATAAAATTCGTTGGATTTTGCAGCTTGTACTGTCTTGTTCGAACTATTAATTGTTATATTTTCACCCAAGGTTGGTAAGTCAATCGGAGCCCGGCTATTAACCGTAACAATATCATTTGGGATGGATAAATATTTTTGAATAGGGGTTAAAAAAGGAATTGTAACCACTGCTAAAAGGAGTATTAATCCTATACAGAATCGTAATTTATATTTTTTTCCGTCCAATTATTTCACTCTCCTCGTTCCTTACCCAAACCACCTTTTTTGTTTCTCTGTACTTCTAATTTGACCGAAGCATGTTCGTTTTAAACTGGTGAAACATAAGCAGTCTACCTAACATTTCCTTAAAGTAAGACAGTATTCTATGTATATGTCGGCAAAATGGGAAAGTTCAGTTGCATACATGTATGATATTACTAACGTTGGAATGAAGTATATAATAAAAAAGCCAGATATTTTATTTTCTGGCTTTTTCTTTATAATTATGCTTATTTTTTGATTTAAAGTTAACAGCCATTTCCAACATCTCACGTCCATGCTCGATAGCTGTCTCTGTAAGTTTTGTTCCAGTAATCATTCTTGCTAATTCATTTACTTGATAATCAACGGATAACTCGATCACTTTTGTTGAAGTATGGTTATTATCCACTTGTTTTTCAATTAATTTATGTGTATCAGCCATTGCAGCTACTTGAGGAAGATGTGTGATGCACAATACTTGGGATTGTTGTGATATATGATGTATTTTTTCTGCGATTGCTTGTGCAACTCTTCCACTGACTCCAGTATCAACTTCATCAAAGATAACACTCGTAACACCTTGATGCCTTGCAAAAATTTTCTTTAAAGCCAGCATGATTCTGGATAATTCACCACCAGATGCTACTTTACTCAACTCCTTAATCGGTTCACCCGGATTCGTTGAAATCATAAAATTGATTTGGTCAAAACCGTTTTCATGAAGACGTATATCCTGATAGTCATCTCGCTTTACGCCTATATCTTTATCTTGTAACAAAAAAGAGACAGAGAATGTAGCTTTTTCAAGATAGAGGCCTTTTAATTCTTCATGGATTTCTTTGGTTAAACTATCTGCTGCTTTTTGACGTAAATCATGTAATTCTTTCGCTTCAAGGTAGGCATCTTTTGCCTTATCATTAATTTGATTTTCAAGTTTTGATAAATGAGAATCTTTATTATTTATTTCTTCGATTTCTTCTTCAATTTGAGACATATATTGTAAGATCTCATCAACGGTAGCACCATATTTTTTCTTTAAACGGTTTATTTCATCTAGTCGAGACTCGATCTCATTAAGTCGTTCAGAATCGAATGCTAATGTTTCAATATGATGTCCGATGTCATGGGTTAATTCTTCGAGACCGAAATAATAATTAGCAATTTCCTCTGATTTTTCAGCAATAAATGGGTCAATATTAGAATTATCTTGTAAGGCCATTTGTGCATTATTCACCCACTCAAGACCTCTTTGTTCTCCGTAAAGAGCATTATAAGCATGTTGCAGAGCAGCATGAATACGTTCGAAATTCGCTAAGGAATTCCGCTCTTCTGCTAGAACTTCATCTTCATGAGGCTCTAATTTAGCATTCTCTAGTTCATTCATTTGAAATTGAAGTAAATCAAGCCTTTGTGCTGTTTCTTGTTCATTTTCACTCAATTTTCGATACTTTTTCTTTAAAGTTGAAAGCTGCTCATATAGAATGCTGTATTCTTTTTTAGCTTGACCAATACGCTCTGGATCATATAAATCCAATAAATGGATATGATTATCTGTATCCATTAATGATTGCGTTTCATGTTGGCTATGAATATCGATTAGTGTTTTTCCGAATTCTTTGAGAATAGCTAATGTCACCAATTTACTATTGACACGACAAATACTTTTTCCATTAGCAGTAATAGTTCTTCGAAGTACAATGTCATTTTGGATTTCTATTCCGTATGCTTGACTCTTTTCATATATGGGATGATTGGGATTATCTATTGTAAACAATCCTTGAATATCTGCTTTCTTTGCCCCATACCTAACAAATTCCACAGAACCTCTACCACCAGCAAGTAATTGTATAGCATCAATAATAATTGATTTTCCAGCTCCCGTTTCACCAGACAATACCGTAAGACCCTCATCAAACGTTATTGAGATTTTATCTATGATAGCAAAATCTTGGATGGATAACTCTGTTAACACGCGACTCTTCACCTCACATTTATCACAGCATTTGAATAAAACGATCTTTAATCGATTCTGAATCAGCCTCTGTTCTACAAATGATTAAACAGGTATCATCACCACAAATCGTCCCCATAATTTCTTCCCAATCTAAGTTATCAATTAAAACTCCAACCGCATGAGCGTTACCAGGAAGCGTTTTTAAAACGATAAAATGGCTGGCATGTTCGATTTTTACAAAAGCATCCATAATTAAGCGTTTAAGCTTGTCCAATGGGTTAAAGCGTTGGTCTGCAGGTAAGCTGTATTTATACTTTCCATTGCTTGCTGGAACTTTAACTAGGTGCAGTTCTTTAATGTCTCGTGAGACAGTCGCTTGGGTTATTTTGTACCCAAGGTTTTTAAGATGATCGACAAGCTCATCCTGAGTCTCTATTTCATTTTCCGTAATTAATGCTCGAATTTTAATATGTCGTTGAACTTTACTCATAGGGCGCCCCCATTTCAGTTTACATCCGTTCTTAATCTTTTTTATTAGAATCAAGCAGGTCTATATGTGCTTTATTTACTACTTTGCCTATTTCTACATCTGTGATACGCTTTCCTTCAAATTGTTTTTTCCAGCCAAAGTGAGCTAGAAACTCAATATTTCCTTCTCCACCTGTTATAGGAGAATAGGTGATATCGAATAATTGGTACTCTTCTGCTTCGGCAAAAGCAACGATTTGTTTAATCACTTGTACGTGAATATCTTTATTCCGAACAATCCCTTTCTTGCCTACTTGTTCTCTGCCAGCTTCAAATTGCGGTTTAATTAGTGCAACAACGTCACTATCAGCCTGAAGTAGTTGCTTTAATACCGGCAATATTAGACGAAGAGAAATAAAAGAGACATCAATTGAAGCAAAATTAGGTTTATCAAAATGCAGCATATCGGGGGTTACATATCGAAAATTCGTTCGTTCCATTACGACCACTCGATGGTCATTACGCAATTTCCAATCCAATTGATTATACCCGACATCAATTGCATAACATAATGTAGCGCCATTTTGTAAAGCACAATCGGTAAACCCGCCCGTAGATGAACCAACATCAACCATAACTTTATCTGCCATCGTTAAATTGAATTCGTCAAGTGCTTTTTCTAATTTTAACCCCCCTCTACCAACATAGGGATATAACTTACCTTTAACAGTTAGAGGGGTATGCTCATCTATTTTCATCCCAGGCTTATCCAGGCGCTCATGTTCAGAAAAAACAAGGCCTGCCATGACTATCCGCTTAGCCTTTTCACGGGTTTCAACAAGTTCTCTTTCTACTAATAGTACATCTAATCGTTTTTTACTCATCGTCTTTTCCCTTATTTCTAATTTTTAGGTAGTACTTTTATTTTTAACTTTCTTTCTATAATTGAGATTACCTTCCCTGCAAAGAAAATAATTTTAGTGGAGGCATTAATAGCAAAGAATTTACCTAAAGCCTTTCCGCCAACTGTTAATGCTGCAACAATACTTGTTAAGATAACTGAAATCGTTATTTGAACGGTCGAACCTTCGCCGTGCCCTAACAAGTTAGCCATTTGCAGAACAACAATTGCCGAAGCTGTACCACTTACAATTCCTGATATATCACCAATTACATCGTTACAGAAACTGGCAAATCGATCGGCATTTCTTATAATTATTACGGCCTCTTTCGCCCCCGCTATTTTCTCGGCTGCCATTGCATGAAATGGTGCTTCATCTGCTGCAGTAGAAGCTATACCAAGCATATCAAATACAACCCCTACAAATACAATCATAAAAACAATAAGTAGACCAATAATCCAAATAACTCCACTTAAAATCGAAGAAGAGATTATTGAAAAAATAGCCGCTAACACAAAAGTGATAACGGCAATAGTTAAACTAAATTTAATCGATCGTTTTACATGTGGATTCATTTCTTACCTCTATTATATATAAATTAGTGTTATTCCATTATGTAATAGGAATGGTCATTTAAAAGGTAAAAACTGCGGCTTAGGTCCAGTAGGTTTTCCCAAATGAATACCCCATGTTACCATGAAAGGCGGTTCCCCTTTAAATTCATCTTAGCTTTGTCACCAATAGCTAGACTGGATTGCCACTTAGTCCGCACTATAATCCCTTTTACACGTCATATAGAACAGTCTAGGAGATTTCCTCAACAGTTCTTTACCGTCCCCTAGCCTCTTTTGCAGTGTTGATTTCATAGAATGTAAATAAGCAAATTATTGGCCATCTAACTTGCCATTTAAAGCTCTAATCCCCTCAAGCACCACTCAAGGCAGGCTACGCTGCATATTAGGTGTCCCTTACCATATCTGCAGGTTCATACCCCATTCCATAATAATTACTAGGCTTAGCAAATACTACAGAGATGGGCCTCCGCGGTAATCGGGTCAACGCCCACATGCCTTTGTGGATCGCCCAAAAACCTTAACTCCCAGCATAGACCCAAGGCTGGGCGCCTCAAGCCTACACAAGGAACTTCATCGATGTGCCCTTTGGCGGATTTTTAGGCCCGCCTTCAGGATACGGAGAACTGACTAGAATACTGCACCATTCCTTAGTTATCTTTATTATAGCATATCTTAATCATAATTTCTAATTCAAAATTAATGATCTCGTTCACTAAAATAGATGGTCAGATCCATCAATACAGAGTCGGCTGCATTCGCGTTAGCTAACGAACGTTTTGCCTTCTCAATATACCATTGCTTTTTCTCAATCGCTCCTTCCAAACCAAGCAATTTAGGAAAGGTGCTTTTTTGATTGATCTCATCACTACCAACTGGTTTGCCGAGTTTATTTTCGTCTCCAGTAATGTCTAATATATCATCTTGAACTTGGAAAATTAATCCTAAATAGTATGCAAATTCGGTTAATGATTGTAATTCTTTTTCAGTTGCACCGCCTAGGTATGCGCCTGCATAAACAGCAAATCGCAAAAGTTCGCCAGTTTTAAGTGCGTGAATTTGTTCTAACGCTTCTAGTGTAACCGGATGATCTTCTGCTTTCATGTCTAAGATTTGACCGGCCACCATACCTTTTGGCCCACTTGTCTGTGAAAGAAGCTGTAGCAATATTGTTTTTTGCTCATGATTTAATTGATGATCATTTGCTATTATTTCAAAACTATAGGTTAGTAATGCGTCGCCAGCCAAAATTGCAGTAGCTTCATCAAATGCTTTATGATTTGTTAGTTGACCACGACGATAATCATCATCATCCATAGCAGGCAGATCATCATGGATGAGCGAATATGTATGAACGAATTCTAACGAAGCAGCTGCTGGCATTGCTATACTGTTATCTTTACCATACACATTAAAACTGGCAAGTAATAAGATTGGTCGTAATCGTTTACCCCCAGCATTAACGGAATAAATCATGGATTGTTTTAATTGTTCAGGAATCGTTAATCTGTCTATGCAATCATGTAACAGGTTGTCGATAAGAAGCTTTTGGTTATCCAAATACTCCTTGATACTATATTCCACTATTCTTCCTCCTGCATTTGAAACGGGGCAAGGTCACCCTGTTCATTCATTATTTTCGTCATTTTTTCCTCTACATTGGTTAATTTATCATTACAAAGTTTAGAGAGCTTCATCCCTTCTTGATAATAGTCAATCGCTTTTTCAATAGGTACATCGCCTGTTTCTAACTTCCCTACAATTTCTTCTAATTTTTCCATTGCTTCTTCAAATGAAAGTTCATCATTTTCGGCCATCGTTCTGTTCCTCCTTTACGTCTACTACCCGACAATTAATTTGACCATCTGTTAGTTTTAAAATAAGTTCATCTGACTTCTTTACCTGCCTTACCGATTTAACGATGGTTCCTTCTTGTAAGTACGGAATAGAAAAGCCTCGTTTCATTATTTCTAATGGATTTAATAAACTTAACTTTTCTATTTTATTCGCTAATTGATCGGTTTTTTTAACGAATGATTGTTGCATCAGATATTGTTGCTGCTTTACCAATTGTTTCAACTGATCTCTTGATCGTTGAACTTGTTTATCCGGTTGTTGAGTTAATAATCGGATATGCAGATGATGATATACTTGTTGGTGTTCAGCCAACTTCGTTGTAATCGCCTTGGATAGCTGATCTGTTTTTGTATCTAATTCTTGTTCTTTCTGTTTAAGTAATTGCTCTGGATAACGAAAAGCGTAGGATTGCTTCACACTAGCTACTTGTTGTCTTTTTTGCTTTACTTGCTGATCTAGATCTTTAGCCAACATCCGTTTCATTGTTATAAGTTTGTCTACTAACTCCTGCTTCGATGGTACTGCTAACTCAGCAGCACCTGTTGGAGTAGGGGCTCTTAAATCTGCTACAAAATCACTAATCGTTACATCTGTTTCGTGACCAACTGCAGAAATAATTGGAATTGTCGAGTGATATATTGCTTCAGCTACGATCTCTTCATTAAAACTCCACAATTCTTCAATAGAGCCTCCACCTCTACCTAATATTAAAACGTCAAATATTGAAGAGGCATTTGCAATCTCTATGGCTTCTTTTATAGAAGCAGGTGCAGTTGTTCCTTGTACAAGTACAGGGATTACAGTAACCTTGGCAATTGGATATCTGCGTTTAATAGTTGTTATAATATCGCGAACTGCAGCTCCAGTTGGTGATGTTATCACACCTATATGTTTGGGTAAGACAGGGATTGTTTTCTTATATTGTTCATCAAAATATCCTTGTTTTTGTAATTTCTCTTTTAATTGTTCATAAGCTATATATAATGCTCCAATACCATCAGGTTCCATTTGTTGTATATATAATTGGTACTGCCCATATACTTCAAATACGCTAATTTCACCTTTAATCAGGACATTCATTCCATTTTCAGGTGTAAATTTAAGCCTTCTGTTATTTCCAGCGAACATAACCGCTTGTATTCGTGTTTGGTCATCCTTTAGGGTTAAATACATATGTCCTCGAGAATGATGCTTAAAATTAGAGATCTCCCCACGTAACCATACTTCACTTAAATGTGGATCTGTATCTATTTTTCGCTTAATATACTTCGTAAGCGCGGTTACTGTAAGATATTTATCCTTCACTGTTCTCGATTCCTTTTGCTGCTTTTATGGTATTTTTTAAAAGCATCGTTATCGTCATGGGCCCTACTCCTTTGGGCACCGGAGTAAGGTATGATGCTTTTTGTGCAACACTTTCAAAGTCCACATCACCCGTTAATGAGCCATCTTTTAATCGATTAATCCCAACATCAATTACGGCAGCACCTTCTTTTATGTAGCTTGCATCAATTCCATTAGCTCTTCCGACAGCTACGATTAAGATATCCGCTTGATTCGTATACTGTTTAAGGTTTTGTGTTCTTGAATGACAATAGGTGACAGTTGCATGATTGTTTAATAATAGTTGTCCAACTGGCTTACCAACGATATTACTTCTTCCTACAATAACAGCATGCTTACCTTCTATTTCAATATCTTTAGATTGGAGCATCGTTAGAATTCCATATGGGGTGCAGGGTAAAAACGTATCCATTCCAGTCATCATTCTTCCAATACTTACCGGGTGAAATCCATCAACATCTTTTTCAGGACGAATTGCTTCAATTACTTTTTGTTCGCGAATATGTTCTGGAAGTGGGAGTTGAACCAGTATTCCATGAACGGAATGATCATCGTTTAATTGATCAATTTGGTTTAATAATTCCTCCTCCGTTATGGTCGTAGGTAACTCAATTAAATCCGAAGAAATACCTGTTTCTAAGCAAGCTTTCTCCTTCCCTCTCACATAGGACTTTGAGGCAGGATTGTCACCGACTAAAACCACGGTCAAGTGTGGATGAATACCATCGTTCTTTAGTGACACTACCTCATCTTTCATTTCCGTTCTGAGTTGCTGTGCTAATTCTTTTCCATTAATTATTTCTGCTGCCATCGTAGACTTCCCCCTCTGTATAATTAATTTACAAATTTAGATAGTACACCATTGATAAATTTGCCTGAATTATCATCACCATATGTATTCCCTAATTCAATTGCTTCGTTTATTGAAACATTCGTTGGAATATCTTCTAAATAATTTAGTTCGAAGATAGCAATTCGTAAAATTGTCTTCTCAACAGAGGCAATTCGGTCAATTGTCCAATTTTCAAGCTTCTCAGATATTAAATCGTCTATCTCAACTTTATACTTTGCTACCCCTTCCACGAGAATGGTTAAAAAAGCATCTTTTGTCTCGTTTTCTAAAAAATGATTCATTGCTTCGATTGGTTGATTATCATTAATATCTAATTGGAACAATATCTGTAATGCCTTTTCTCTTGCCGTGTGTCTGTTCATTATTGGTAACTCCTTTTAACGTATCTTCTACAAATAATAACACGATTATTAACCCAACGCTACAATCAGCAAATGTATCATATATAAAAAAGGATTTCAGCTTATTGATACCTGCTCCGAACCAAACAAATCCAAGGCAATGTGCAACATACATTTGTTGTGGAGGGCTAGGTATCTAAATGAATAAGAGGCCAATCGGATATAAATCCGCTTGACCTCTTGAATTAAGCTTCTATTTCATCGGAGCCTTCTTCCATTTGGATCCCGACAACATGAACATTGATTTCATCAATATCTAAAGCAGTCATATTCTTTAATGTTTGTCTGATATTGGATTGAAGCAATTGAGCTACTTGGGGGATAGATACTCCAAAGTTCAAGATAACAAAAAGATCGATACTTATTCCGCTTTCTGTTAATTCAACCTTTACCCCTTTACTATGCGCTTTCTTTCCAAATCGTTCTGCTACGCCGGACGCGAAATTCCCACGCATTGCGTAGAGACCATCAACTTCTGTCGCAGCTATTCCAGCAATAACTTCGATTACTTCAGGCGCTATTTCTACTTTACCTAGATTATCTTCACTAACGTTCAGTAGAGGTTGTTCACTCATGTGCTCACTCCTTTATTTATAATCGATTCTATTCCGTTTTGTCTTGTACGATGGGATTTTCTTCAAGAAATTTGGTATTGAAATCACCATTAATAAATACTTTATTCTCCATGATTAACCGATGGAAAGGAATGGTTGTATGAACACCTTCCACAATAAATTCATCTAATGACCGTTTCATGCGCTTAATTGCTTCTTCACGGGTATTACCATACGTAATTAATTTGGCCACCATTGAATCATAAAAAGGTGGTATCCGATAATCAGAGTATACCGCTGAATCCACCCTTACCCCAAGTCCTCCTGGTGGTAAGTACATGTCAATAGTTCCGGCAGAAGGCATAAAGTTTTTAAATGGATTCTCAGCATTTATTCTACACTCAATCGCCCAACCTTCCAGCGTAATATCGGATTGTTTAATAGACAGCTCTTCATTATTGGCCACATTAATCTGCTCTTTAATTAGATCCAACCCAGTTACCATTTCTGTTACTGGATGTTCTACTTGAATTCGGGTATTCATTTCCATAAAATAAAAGGAATTACTTGTACGATCAAAAATGTATTCAATTGTTCCTGCACCTTCATATCCAACTGCTTTAGCAGCTTTCACAGAAGCCTCTCCCATTTTCGCTCTAAGTTCTGGTGTTAATGCAGGAGATGGAGATTCTTCAATCAACTTTTGCAACCTTCGTTGAATACTGCAATCACGTTCTCCTAAATGAACGACATTTCCATGTCTGTCAGCCAATATTTGAATCTCAACATGTCGAAAATCTTCTATATATTTTTCGAGGTATACACCAGCATTACCAAAAGATGTTTCTGCTTCTTTTTGGGTTAGTTCAATCCCTTTAAGCAACTCTTCTTCTGAGCGAGCAACTCGAATTCCTTTACCACCACCACCAGCAGTAGCTTTTATAATAACTGGATAACCTATTTCTTCTGCTATCGAAATTGCTTCGTCTTCATTTTCAATAATTCCTTTTGAGCCCGGAACAATTGGAACATTCGCTTCGTCCATTGTTTTTCTCGCAACATCCTTAATCCCCATCTTTTGTATTGCTTCAGGGGTAGGGCCGACAAAAGTAATATTGCATGCACGGCAAATCTCCGCAAAATCAGCATTCTCTGCCAAAAAGCCATAACCAGGATGAATCGCATCGACTTCGGTTAATATTGCTACACTCATGATATTTGTAAAGTTAAGATAGCTGTCTTTACTCTGTGTTGGACCAATACAATAAGCTTCATCGGCCATTTGTACATGTAGTGCTTCACTATCTGCTTGGGAATATACAGCTACGGTTTCGATGTCTAACTCTTTACATGCTCGAATAATCCGAACTGCTATTTCTCCTCTGTTAGCAATCAACAGTTTTTTAATCACTCTTTACATCCCCTTACTTTGTGTTTACCCGGAATAATGGCTGGCCATATTCAACAAGCTCACCATTTTCAACTAGGATTTCTACAATTTCTCCTGAAACTTCGGCTTCGATTTCATTAAATAATTTCATCGCCTCAACTATACAAACAACCGATGATTTGTCCACTTTACTTCCCAATTTTACAAAATCACCTTTTTCAGGGGATGGTGCAGTATAAAATGTTCCTACCATTGGCGATACAATTTCATGATCGTATGCAGGCTTACTGCTAGGATCCTCTTTCACAGGCTCTTCTACCTTACGTTCCACAACTTGGCGCTCTGCTGGTGTTGCAGCTTCAGCTGGCTCAGGAGAGAGTGAAGCCGGTAAAGCGGGAGCATCTTGTAGTTTTTTCGTTGTACTTGTTTTCTTCAGTGACACTGAAGTTCCATGTGATTCGTACGTGAATTCTTCAATGGTCGATTTGTCAATCAGTTTTATAATTTCTTGTATTTCATTTACATTCATGATTGTTTGGCACCCCTTCATCGTTAAACTTGTTATTAGGTACTAATAACTCCTCTTAATATTCTACGATAAATACATAACAAACTTCAAGATTTATTATGAAGAGGTCATGCACCGTATTCATAGCTTTCCGTTTTATTATACCAATGTTACTAGTGGAAAGCGAATGTTTGAACAATCAATGTAAATGAAAAATCCGGGTAACTCAAGTTCCCGGATCGTCAAATAATAATTATTGATTGCTTTCGGTTTTTGTATTTTCAGTTTCACTGCCTTCCGTTTCATTGTTTTCAGTTTCAGCTTGCGTTTCAGAAGGAACATAGGATACATTAACTTTCTTATCTCCTAATTCATCTTTAACCATTTGTATAATAGAAACAGCGTCTGACTTAGGTAAGCTCTCTTCTACTTTAACTTGTACCGTCACACTATCTTCTTCTGAACGGACTAACACGTCTTCATAATTCGCAGAAGCAATAATGGATTCTTCTAATATTTTTTCTTTCGATGAACGGTCTTCAATACTATCGATTGCTTCTAAAGCTTTGTCTTTTTCTGCAGGCGTTGATGAACTAGACGCTACAATATCTGTGAGTCTTTCTTTTTCCATGTCTCGTTCATCTTGTAATTCCATTCGAATTGTAGTAAATAGCTGATCTTGTCCAACATTCGAAATATCGTCTACTTCTGCATTACCATCTGAATCGGTTGTATCTGAATCTGTTGGTACCGCTTCATTACCATTTCCTTGTCCTTCATTAATATAAGCGAGATCTTCATTGTCTGGAGAAGTCATATAATAAACACTTAATACAATCATTAAACTTAACATCGTTAATAACCAAACTGTTTGCTTTTTTAACATAAAATCATTCCTCCCTTTAATTCTTCGGCATTACAGATACTCTATGCGTAGGAACATCTAATACTCTTGAAACAGCTTCAACTATCCATTTTTTTACAGTTGCATGATCAGCTCCTTTTGCTACGATAAATACACCCCTTACTTCTGGTTTCTTTGTCTGAATAAGCAATGGTACCTCTTTTTCACCTTGTCTAACCAATACTGTTTGCGCTTCTTCTGTTGAATCCTCTACCTCTCTGGTGCCACCATTTTTATCTGTTTCTTTCGTTGTTTGTTGCCCTTTTACTAGATTTTTCTCATAAACTTTTATATTTGTAGATTCTAGATTGACCATTACTTCTGCGTCAGAAACGCCTTTAATTTTGTTTAATAACTCTTGTAAATCTTTGGTGTAAATGGATTCTAGTTCCTCCATATTAGAAGTTGTATTCGTTTTATTGGATGCTGTTTCTTGAGCTGGTTGTTCGGTAGGTGTTTGTTCTATTGGTTGCTGTTCATCCATTGACTCTGGGGATGAAGAAAAGATATTTCCTACAATAAGTAACATTATACTTACCAATCCTAAAATAACGATATATCCTAGTTTTTTAGGTGGTTTCTTACTGCCATCTGCCTTTTGGAAAAGTTTTTCTAATTTTTCTTTCAAGATGCCCCTCCCTCCCATTGCAGTGTAAGTTTTTTATCTTCGAGCTCCCATACATCCTTAAGCAATGCTTTTATCTCTTCATTCTGCTCATTTTCTTTTGCCGTATCAGGGTTGTCCGTATTAATTACAACATCATCAACTATACTCACTGCTCCCTCCCCATCATTTGATTCTCGTAAATAAACAATGACTTCATCCAAATTTTCAAATGTCATCTCCTGTTCATTAGCAAACAAAAACTGTATATCTCTTATCTCTGTTTGAAATTCCTCTTGAAGTGGTTGTTCTGCTAAATCATTTAGTTGGACAGCCATTTGTTCTAAAATATATGCATCTTGTGTGCCATCTATTTCATTTTTTTGAGATTCAATTAAATTTTCCATTGATTCTTCTTCTATCCTGCCTTCCTCAACCCTGTCTATAGAAGCTTCCAAGGCACTTTTAATATCAATATTAAATAGGAAAAAAATTGGTTTTAATAAAATGAGTATAAGAATTAAACCTACTACCAATTTGATATATTTTTTCATTGATCCTGATGGAATAATTAAATCTATGATTGCTGCTAAGAGTAAAAACAAGATAATTTGTGTAACCCAATCAATTAACATTTCCATACTTATCACCCTATCGTAATAGCAAAGTAAGATTACTTGCTACAATTATAATAACGATTGCTAAAAAGAACATAAACGAAACTGCCAAAAGACAGGCTAGAATAAATACGATATATTTACTAATGGTATTTAGTGTCGTTATCACAGGGCCATCGCCAATTGGCTGTAGGACGGCGGCGGCCAATTTGTAGATAATGGCAATAGCAAATATCTTTAATGCCGGGAATAGTGCAATGAATAAGATAATGAGTACGCCTACAATTCCAATTGCATTTTTTAATAATAAGGAAGCACTAAGTATTGTATCCGCAGCATCCGTAAATGTTCGACCGACAACAGGGATGAAATTTCCTGTAATGAATTTTGCTGTTTTCATTGCTACGCCATCTTGAATTGCACTGGCTGCACCTTGAACCGACATCACACTTAAAAAAATCGTTAAAAATACACCCAATGTGCCTAAACCAACCGTTTTGAATAGATTAGCAAGATGTGTAACCTTATAATTTTCATTTAAGCTACTAACAATGACTAATAAAGCAGATAAGAATAGTAAGGGTAAAACGAAGGAAGAAATAATTAAACCACAAGCATGAATAAGAAAGATAATAATTGGATGAAAAAAAGAAACAGCTACGACATTACCAAATGATGCCATAAGACCAAGTACCAGTGGCAACAGAGCGATCATAAAACTACTCATACTATCAATCGCATCTTTCGCATATGTAACTGCTGAATAAAAGCTATTTAATGCTAAAAAAATTAACACGATATAAACAACAAAATAAGCAATCTTGCTTACAGTGCTCTTTTCAAAAGCATTATGCATGGTTTGTAGCATAATGGAAAACAGAGTTAACATAAACAAAGAGCCTAGCAATTTTCCATTTAGAATTAATTCATGAAATAAAAATTCTACAAATCCAATTAGAATATTCTTTAAGGAGATAGAACCTTGATCTTTAATGAATTCATAAACACTTGTTTTTTCAAGTTCAGGCAGATAACCACCGTATTCTTGAACCAGTTCCCCCCAATATTTTTGTACACCTTCCAACGAGATCTCTTTGAGCATACTATCTTGTATTTCAGGAACGTCCGTACTTGCTGAAATCGATGCTTGTCCCAGAAAGAAAAAGAAAAAAGTGAATAACAGGAATACCATTTTTTTAGTTGATTTCATTCCTAATATTTACTCCTTTCTGGAAATTTACGTGGCAGGTAAGAATCGTAAAATTGCCTCAATAACAGCTGTAATAATTGGAACCGCTAATAATAAAATAAATATTTTACCTGCAAGCTCTATCTTAGATGCTACGGATGCTAATCCCGCATCTTTCGTAATACTTGCACCCAGCTCAGCAATATATGCAATCCCAATGATCTTTAGAATGGTTTCCAAATACATGCCATCTACTTGAGCCTTAGCACCTAGTGTTTGAATTAATTGAAAAATACTGCCAATTTGTTGGATAATAGAAATAAAAATAATGATGCCTGTTATAACAATTACAAAAAAAGCAAAGGTACTATTTACATCTTTTAAGATGATAAATAGCAAACTAGCTACAAGGCCCAATGTTACTATTTGTAAAATATCCATATAGCATTACCCTTGATAGAGAAATACAGATTTGATTTGCTGAAATAAATCGGATAAACCATCTATAACGAGTACGAGCACGATAATAAATCCAATTAAGGTGGCAAATTGAGCAATTTCTTCTTTACCCATTTGTTTTAAAATCGTATGAATTAAGGCTACAATAATTCCTATACCGGCTATTTGAAACAAGATAGTAGCATCTGTAAACATCGGGTTAACTCCTTTCCCCTATAGAAGCAGCAATACAATAAATAATCCACATAATACCCCTAAACTCTTTGTCATCTTGCCATATTTCTGATACTGTTCGCTGGCGTCTTCTAATTCTCGATCCAAATGACTTGCAGCTAATTGGATATGCTTTTGTTGTTGAAGAAAATCATGTTGCCCTAACGTTTGTCCAAATTGGAGTAAGATCTCTTTTTCGTTATTTCCTAAACAAGAAATATCCATCAGCTCATCTAAACTATTCTGCCAAACAATACCAAAATCTTTACTTTCCTGATTCATATTTTTATACAACCGATCGAAGAAAGCATGTATTGGAAACGGGGTTTGATTTTTAATCGTGTGAAAAGCATCTTGTAATGGCAATTGACTATACATCATTTCAGCTTCAAGAATCTGTAAAGCATTTTTCACCTGGCGAATATGCTTTGGGCGATTTGCTAAACGATTACTCCATTCAAATCCAATCCACGTCGTTGTACAAATAAACAAAAGTGCACCAACCCATTGCATTGGATCAAACCTCCATTGTATTGTTATGACATTCGTTTTCCCTCTGCATCGTGTATCCCTCGAAAACGTCCCATCGATAATGTGCTGTCTAAAATAAGATAACGATGAAAGATTCTTTGATTTATAAGTGCTTGTATCGTAGGACGCTTTTTTAGTTCTTCTAGTGTTTGTCCATGTACGCTACATACAACAACCACACCAGCGTTTAAAGCTTCCAATAACGCATCCACATCCTTCTTACCGCCGATTTCATCAACAATAAGTATTTCCGGTGACATCGACCGTATCATCATCATCATTCCTTCGGCTTTAGGACATGCATCCATAACGTCTGTTCTTAACCCTAAATCATGTTGAGGTACTCCTTTAATCGATGCAGCGATTTCAGATCGTTCATCGATAACACCTACTTTTTTAGCAGGGACGTTCTTCCAACCTGTGGAAATAATTCTTGCGATGTCTCGAATAAGCGTTGTTTTTCCGGTTTGTGGTGCACCTACGATGAGTGTATTCAGATACCCTTGGTGATAGAGATAAGGCATAATTTTAGTTGCAACACCAATTTTTTCCTTAGCAATACGTATATTCAAAAAAGTGATGAATTGAATTGCTTTAACAGCACCATTTAATGTATTTACTTTTCCTGCTAAACCGATACGATGTCCACCTTCAATTGTCATATATCCTTCTCTAAGCTCTTCTTCCATACGATATAAAGAATATTCACTAAGTTGGTTAATAATGTGTACAAAATCAAGCTTGTTTGGTAAAGCTTGATTGAGCCACTCTTGTTTGGTATGAAAGATTAATTCCAAGGGCCTATTTAGTCGTAAGCGGATTTCTTGTAGCTGATCCCATCTATTCCCAATTCTACTATTTAGTTCATGTTGTATTCCTTCTGGGAAGAGTCTAATTATTTCCTCCATAAATTTTCCTCACTTTTTATATCACTTACTAGTCAATGTATGCTCGCTTGGACAAATTATGACCTATTTACACTAGCCATTACGAAGCATTTATTAATAACCTACTATTATTAATAGAAAGCAGTTAATTAATTGACTATTCTCTGTATTTTTGGAATGCACAAGCAATTAAAAATGGAACAAGAATGTATAGTTGAGACAGAAGAAGACTCAAGAGGGGTTTACGCCTAATGGAGAAAAATGGAAGTCTAACTTCAAAAGGGAGTTCAACAAGGGGCTAATGTAAAGTGGAAGGAGCCTTTCTAGTACGATGTGGAAAGAAAAAAATGATGATAGAAGCAGTCCGCCGATATTTCTGCAGATAAACAAAAAGCTGTCGAGTAATACCCGACAGCTTTAACAATTTGATTGAAATTCTATCATTATGCTCTTGATACATATTTTCCATCAGAAGTATTAATTACTAATACATCACCCTGATTAATGAAGAATGGAACTTGTACGATATGCCCTGTTTCAAGGGTTGCTGGTTTAGAACCACCACTTGCAGTATCCCCTTTAATCCCTGGTTCAGTTTCAGTAACTTCCAATTCGACGTTATTCGGAAGCTCCACTCCTAAGATTTCACCTTCATAGGTAATAACAGATACTTCCATATTCTCTTTTATATACTTCAGTTCTTCTTCGATCTGACTCGAAGTAAGCTCAATTTGTTCGTACGTATTTGTATCCATAAAAGCATGTGAATCTCCAGATGCATACAAGTATTGCATTTTTCTTGTTTCTATATGGGCTTTGCTAACTTTTTCCCCAGCACGGAATGTCTTTTCTTGAATACTTCCATTACGTAAATTGCGTAACTTAGAACGTACGAATGCAGCTCCTTTTCCCGGTTTCACATGTTGAAACTCAATTACTTGCCAAATTCCATTGTCTACTTCTATCGTTAGTCCTGTCTTAAAATCATTTACCGAAATCAATTCCTATTCCTCCCATTACAAATAAATTAACTCTTTTGGTGAATGTGTTAACCGCTCGCTTCCAGTTTCCGTCACAACGATATCATCCTCAATACGACAGCCTCCTACAGCGGGAACATAGATACCTGGTTCAACTGTAACGACCATACCGGCTTCTAAATTTTGATCATTTCGAAATGAGAGTGCAGGTCCTTCATGAACTTCAAGTCCTAGCCCATGACCAGTTGAATGACCGAAATAGTCGCCGTAACCGTTCTCTTTAATATAATCTCTCGTAACAGCATCCACTTCTTTTCCTGTTACACCTGGTTTAATGTAGTTTACACCTCGTAACTGGGCTTCAAGAACGGTATTATAGATTTTGGTTAATTCTTCACTTATTTCACCAACCGCTACTGTTCGAGTTGTATCTGAACAATAACCTTGATATAAAGCACCGTAATCCAAAGTAACTAATTCTCCTGTCTGGATTTTCTTATCCGAGGCAACCCCATGTGGTAAAGCCGAGCGTTCACCAGAAGCTACAATTATATCAAAACTAGAGGAAGTAGCACCTTGTTTACGCATAAAAAATTCCAACTCATTAGAGATGTCAATTTCACTTACCCCTGGTTTAATATAATGTTGAATATGGTCAAATGCATCATCCGCAATTTTTGCCGCTTTCTTCATTATATCTAATTCATCACTTGTTTTAATTAGGCGTAGCGACTCAACTATTCCGCTAACAGGTACTAACTCTGCATCAAAAACGCTTTTAAATTGCTCATATTGCCGGTACGTGACGTGATCTTTCTCGAATCCAAGACGTGTAATTCCCATTTCCTGCAATTGATCTTGAATTTCGAGATCAATGCCTTGTTTATGTTCAACTACCTGAAAACCTTTAGCTTGTTCACTTGCTTGTTCTGTGTATCGAAAATCAGTAACGAATCTTGCATCAGAGCTGCTAATAATTACAACCCCTGCCGTACCAGTAAATCCAGTAATATAATGTCTATTAATTGCACTTGTTATTAAAATGCCATCAACATGATTACTTTCCAATGCATTTCGCAATTTAGTAAGCTTTTCCATGACCTCATCCCTTCCCTGTTATTCTCACTTCATTTATCTAAAACGCAGACTGTATTCAGTTTATCATAAACCTGCACGTTTGAATAACATAAGCTAAACGAAGTAGGTCATTATGCTTTCGCGTTTTTACTATCCTCTTTCGCTCTTTGCAGATCATGATAATCATAGGAAATGGAATATCCGATAAAGGTTCCATATAGAATAAATACGCATAAAGTTGTTACAATGGTATCCATGTCCAAATCAGCTACTTGTGGAACAGTAGAGAATATTGGATTCATAATATAAAATATAATGATCCAAAGAACGATACCAAAGACAACCCCCATCCAGATGGAACTGACTTTTTTTAATAATCCATAATAAACAAGTGCGGTTACTAAAGAAAGTAAGCCGATTGCTATAATGGTAATCACCGTACCCAGCCATGTATCTATCCATTCGGCATGAAACCATGAACTTAATATAAACGATTTCGGAGCAACTTCCGTAAAATTAAAATAGTATAGAATTGTAGCGAATATGCTCCATATAATGCCTCCAATAAAACCTGTAAGTAATGATCTTGACAGGATTGTCATTGGATTTTCATGTTTGTTCTGTTCAAGTTGTTGATTTTGCTGTTTCATTCTAACCACCTCTAATTATTATTATGACCATATGACTTACAACCAATCCTATAAAGTTTAATAATCAGGACAATACTACTATTACAGCGTTCTAACTGAATAGTTCACGGATATAAATATTATTTTCACTTGATTTGATCTAGTTATCTAAGTTGATTTCCAGTAAAATGTAAGAAAAGACTTTCCGATTGGAATAATTTTGAGAAAACAGGAAAGAATTTATATTAAGCTAGCTTAAAAAAAGCGTAATATGCATTCTTTGAAAATCTTTTGTAAAAGCCTGATATAAATTTTTACAGAGTGGTATACACATAATAGGTGGGTATAATGTGAATGATGAAGGAGGACATATGTGATGACTAGAAAATCGATCTCTATACCTGTTTTAATTATCCTTTGCTTAGCCGCAGTTGGACTAATCTCACAATTGTTTACAAATACAGCAAATTTCTTTAGTAGCCTTTTCGTTTCAATCGGAGTTGGTATTGCCATATTCGCTGTCTTTTATTTTGTATTTATAAGAAAACGAACATCTCCCAATGAGATGAAAAAATATAAACAAGCTGTTAAACAATCAAAAGCTAAATACCATCAAGTACAACCAGGAAAAAATACAACGACTACGCCAAGAGTACAACAACCGTCCTCTCCAAAAAGAAAACGAAATAAAAAGGCTGCCCATTTACGTGTTATTGATGGAAATAAACATAAAAGAAAGGATCGAGCTTCTTTTTAAAGCTCGATCCTTTCTTTACATTCATATGTAACTATTTCGGCCAATGGGGTAAAAAAGCTTTTGCACTTTCATAGCCTTCATGAATAAGGGAGTCTTTTACTTGTTCACTAATATAAAAATTCGTACTTGTTACACTTTCAACTGGAATGAAAATGATATTATTACTCTGTGATTTAGATATGTACCTTGCATCATGAGCTTCCTTCATTGTTGCAAATAACGCATGTAGCATATCAATTGCATTGGATATTTTTCTTGGTTCCAATTTATCAATTGCTGAAGTACTCAATTTTACACCTAAAATAGGTCTTTTCTTTCTTCCGTGTCTATCTTCAAACACCCATAATGGGAAATTACTTAACAGCCCTCCATCTACGATAAAACTTTTTTTGCGATTCTTGCTTATCATTTTTTTGGGCATAAAAAAATAAGGAAATCCAGCGCTCATTCGAACTGCCTTTGCTACTGAGAAATAAGCTGAATTAATCCCGTAAATACGTTCCAAATCATCTGGTATTACAACAAGTTTTCCTAAAGAAATGTCACTCGCAACTACCTTTAAGTAACTGGGATCAATATCTTTAAATGTATATATACCTTTCGTTGCAAGCTTTCGGTAGATCCATTTCTCCAGTTGATTCCCTTTATGAATACCTAACTGAAAATATAAAAACAACCATTTCGTAAAAGGAAACAATTTTGTTAATGCAGGCGGATCCAATAATTTCTTGAGGTCTAATTCATCTAATAGTATTTCTATTTCTTGATGATCGTACCCTGCGGCTAATAACGAAGCGATAATAGCACCTGCTGATGTACCTGCAACACGTTCAAACGATAAACCTGCATGCTCGATTTGTTGTAAAGCGCCGATAAAAGCATAAGCTTTTACCCCACCACCAGAAAAAACACCATCAATTTTCATATGCTTTCCCCTCTATCGCTTGTTCCTTCCAAACCAGCATATACTGGATAAGGAAGTTTCTCTTATATTTGTAAGCAAAGAAAGGAGCATTTAGAACATGATTTATAATAAACGTTACTGTTCTGCTTCTTGATGCATTTTTTTCAATTCCTCTACGCGTGAACCATCTGCTTTAAAATAGTTAACAACATCACCGATTCGATCAATAGAATTCCAACTAAGGTGATGTTCAATTCCTTCGACATCTACATAAATATTTTCATTATCTACACCGATAATTTCTAGAAATTCTTCTAATAATTCATGACGAAATACTAAACGTTCACCAACCTTTTTACCTTTTGCTGTTAAAATGAATCCTCTATATTTTTCATAATTTAAGTAATCGTCTCGATCTAATTTTTGTACCATTTTTGTTACGGAAGAAGGATGAACCTCAAGTGCTTCTGCTATGTCCGAAACTCTTGCATATCCTTTCGCTTCCATTAAGTTGTATATTTGTTCGATGTAATCTTCCATACTAGGAGTAGGCATTCGCTTTCCTCACTTCCAAGAATAAATTTTAGTCTTATGCAAAACTGTTTCAATACAAAGGATACAGGAAATAAGTAAGTGATACAAGCAATATAAGACGTTTAACAAAAGATTATCTACTGCTTTTGCAGCAATAACTTTTGAAAAATCATGGTGTACCGACTATAATAGATAATGTATAAATGTGATAGACGGGGGAAAAAGCATGGAATTTTTAGTAGTACTCATCGTTGCTTTAGTTGTCTTCGGTGTTTTCCGATACTTTAGACAACGTATGTATTTAAAAACATTAACAGAAGATCAATTTAAAGAAGGCTATCGAAAAGCGCAACTTATTGATGTAAGAGAACCTCAAGAATTTAAACGCGGTCACATACTAGGTGCCAGAAACATTCCAGTTACCCAAATGAAGCAACGGTTAATTGAATTACGCAAAGATAAACCAGTGTATCTTTATTGTCAAAGTGGATCACGTGCAGCACGTGCAGCACAACTCCTCAATAAAAAAGGATATAAAGATATTAATGTCTTAAAAGGCGGATTCAAAAAATGGACTGGTAAGATCAAATAAATTATGTTTTTATATAGCCAACAGCCTGGTAGCAAGAAATTTGCCACCAGGCTGTTATTATTACTGATTTATTTTGATTCGTATTTGAGGATTGGTTTTCTTGCTGCAGTCGTTTCATCCATCCGTTTCACGATGGTATGATGAGGAGCTTCTTGAACCAATTCCGGTTCCTCTTTTACTTCATCCGCTATTCTGAGCATTGTTTCTACAAAGCCATCCAACGTTTCTTTTGATTCTGTTTCCGTTGGTTCAACCATTAATGCCTCTTCCACATTTAAAGGGAAATAAATGGTTGGTGGATGATAGCCATAATCGAGTAAACGTTTTGCAATATCTAATGTCCGCACACCTAATTTTTTCTGTTGTTTGCCAGATAGCACAAATTCATGCTTACAATGCTGCTTAAACGGCAGTTCATAAGTTGATTCTAATTTTCTCATCATATAATTAGCATTTAGTACCGCGTATTCACTTACTTTTTTCAATCCTTCTGCACCCATTGTTCGAATATACGTGTATGCTCGTAAATTAATACCAAAATTCCCATAGTAAGGCTTGATTCTTCCGATAGACTGAGGGCGATCATTATCAAACGTATAAATGCCATCTTTTTTAATTAATAAAGGTTTTGGTAAGAAAGCTTTTAATTCTTCCGTAACTCCTACAGGACCAGAACCGGGACCACCACCGCCATGAGGCCCTGTAAATGTTTTGTGAAGATTTAAATGAACTGCATCAAATCCCATATCGCCTGGTCGAGCGTAGCCCATAATCGCATTTAGATTGGCACCATCATAATAAAGTTTGCCCCCAGCTTCATGAACGATTTTTGCCATTTCCTCGATTTCCGTTTCGAATAACCCAAGGGTGTTTGGATTTGTTAACATGAGCGCCGCCGTATCTTCTCCTACGACTCGTTTTAAGTCTTCTAAATCTACTAACCCTTTGTCATTAGATTTAACTGTTACAGCCTCAAATCCTGCAACTGTTGCTGATGCTGGATTCGTTCCATGTGCAGAATCAGGGACAATTACTTTTGTACGACGGAAATCACCATTTGCCTCATGAAAGGCACGGATCATCATTAATGCTGTCCATTCACCATGTGCACCAGCTGCTGATTGTAAAGAAACCTCAGCCATTCCTGTAATTTCACGTAATGCTGTTTGAAGGTCATACATCATTTCCATTGCACCTTGAACACTCTTCTCTGGTTGATCTGGATGTATATGACTAAAACCATCCAAACGAGCAATGTCCTCATTTAACTTAGGGTTATATTTCATTGTACAAGATCCTAATGGATAAAAGCCTGAATCAACACCATAATTTCGATTAGATAGACCGGTGTAATGACGAACGATATCTAACTCGCTTACTTCCGGTAGTTCGGGAGGTTGTTCACGAAGATAACGCTCCCCCAACTCTGCATCTAAGTCTATATCTGGGACATCTAATTCTGGCAGACTATAACTCGTTCTGCCTGGTTTACTATGTTCAAAAATAAGTGGAAAATCTTGGTTATACATTGAGCTCCCTCATTTCTCTAACAAACTGGTCGATATCTTCGATTGTACGGTTTTCTGTGACAGCTACAAGCATGTGTCCAGTCATTTCAGGAAAATCTTTCTCTAAGTTGTAGCCACCTATAATACCTATGTCAAGTAATTGATCATTCAAATCAGCAATTGATTTGTTCAATTTAATAACAAACTCATTAAAAAATGAACCATTGTAAACCACTTCCATACCTGCTTCTTGGAATTTTTGTTTTGCATAGCGTGCTTTTTTCATATTAATTGCAGCCATTTGTTTTAAACCATGCTTTCCTAATGAACTCATTGCCACGGAACTAGCTAATGCATTCAACGCTTGATTTGAGCAAATATTAGACGTCGCTTTATCTCTACGAATGTGCTGTTCTCTTGCTTGAAGGGTTAACACGAATCCTCTTACGCCTTCCTCATCCGTTGTTTGCCCTACTAGGCGGCCAGGAACTTTCCGCATAAGTTTTTTTGTCGTGGCAAAATAACCGCAGTGTGGACCACCGAATTGAGCTGGAATTCCAAATACTTGTGTATCACCTACAACAATATCAGCACCAAAATCCCCTGGTGGCGTTAAATATCCCAATGCCAACGGATTACTAGAAACAATAAACATGGTTTTCTTTTGGTTTACGAGTAGTTCCTGAATCTCTTCCATTGACTCTAATTGCCCGAAAAAGTTAGGGTATTGTACGACCACACTTGCAGTCTGTTCATCTAATTCATTTGCAAGCTGATTCATGTCGGTCTTACCATTCTGTACATCAATTTCAACTATCTCTAGATTAGGGCCTTTTGCATAAGTGTCTATAACTGCTCTACTTTGTGGATGTACAGCTTTCGATACAAGAATTTTCTTTCGCTTTGTTTGCGCTGCGCTTAAGTTAACTGCTTCTGCTAAAGACGTGCCTCCATCATACATCGAGGAATTGGCTACATCCATACCAGTTAATTCTGATATCATCGTTTGAAATTCAAAAATTGCCTGTAATTCTCCCTGTGAAATTTCCGGCTGATACGGTGTATATGCTGTATAAAATTCAGATCTAGAAATAACATGATCAACAACGGATGGAATGAAGTGATCATATACACCCGCACCTAAAAAAGAACGATAATCATTTAAATTAGCATTTTTCGAAGCTAGTGTTGCTAGCTCCCTTTTTAACTCAACTTCATTGGCTGGTTTCTTTAATTGCATTTCTGTCTTAAGACGAACCGATTTTGGTATATCAGAGAATAAAGCGTCTGTACTGTCAATTCCGATACTAGCAAGCATTTCTTGTTTATCCTCTACCGTCATTGGTAAATAACGAAATTCCATTTGCAACTCCCCCTATTTTTGCCTTTGATAAAATGGTGTCTGTACCACTTTAGCTACAGCGCTTCTCTTTCTTACTTGGACAACTAATTCTGTTCCCACTTGAGCTAGATCTGTATTTATTAATGCTAGTCCAATATTTTTCTGTAACGTTGGTGATTGTGTACCAGAAGTCACAAAGCCGGCATATTGGCCATTATGATAAATTTCATATCCTGTTCGGGGAATCCCTTTATCAATCATTTCTATTCCAACTAGCTTCCTATCCGTTCCGTTTTCAATCTGTTGTTTTAAAACGTGCTTGCCAATAAAATCAGCATGTTTATTTACTTTTACTGCAAAAGATAAACCAGCTTCAATTGGACTAATATCCTTGCTAATCTCTTGACCATAGAGTGGCAAATTGGCTTCGAACCGCAATGTATCTCTAGCACCTAATCCAATCGGTGCAAGACCACTTTCTTTTCCTTCCTGTAAGATAAGCTCCCACAAATCAATTCCATTTTTCTGATCAATGTAGATTTCAAATCCATCTTCACCTGTGTAGCCTGTTCTAGACACAAGTGCTGGCTGTTCAATCCCCCTAAAAAACACTTGATCTTTGAATCGGAAAAATCGTATATCTGCTAAGTCCGTCTCGGTTAATGATTGCAGAATTCTCTCTGCCACAGGCCCCTGTATAGCCAATTGAACAAGTGATTCTGAAATATTTTGAATTACTAGTTCAGTTGGTTCAAAATCATTATGATCAACGAGCCATTGATAATCTTTGTCCGTATTTGCAGCATTAACAACAAGAAGATATTCGTCTTCATCCAACATATAAATAAGAAAATCATCAACCGTACCGCCGTCTTCGTAGCACATTAACGTATACTGTGCTCGATTTGGTGTAAGTTTACCAACATCGTTTGTAACCATTTTTTGCAGAAAATCTAAACTTTTACGACCTTTTATGATAATTTCTCCCATATGCGACACATCGAATAAACCTGCTTTTGTTCTAGTAATTTCATGTTCATGCTTAATTCCAGTAAATTGAACGGGAAGGTCCCAGCCACCGAAATCAATTGTTTTTGCTCCGTACTTTGAATAAGCAGGATACAATGGCGTCTGTTTTAATTCACTCATCTCAGTCACTCCCTTGATTTTCGAATTATTCAGCAATCTGAAAATTAAAAAAACAGAGATTTCATTGGTTGTCAATGAAATCTCTGTCCTTCTACCAGAAAGTTTCATACAAATCGCCATAGGTAATTTGTATTTTCTTCTTGGGTGGTTTACTTCTTACGTAAACACTCTCCAGAGTTGCGTCCTACAAGAGTCTTTTTTGCCTGAGAGATTCGCTGTAGCTTGCTCCTTCGGCGTTACTTAGAAGCATATGGCTTTTCTTCCTAGTAAACTCTCCCCTTGTAATCATTCGCTTTTATGAAAATATGTATAATTGGTTATACTATGTTACAAAACCAATGAAAAATCTATTTTATTGTGAATTATTATACCACATAATATAAAAGATAAAATAGCTATTCTGAATAATCTATAGAAAAAGGAAGGATGTAATGAATTCTATTCATCTAGACAAAGATACAACATTTATTAATGAATTAGAAAACCGTTTAGATATGAATGACCCGGTGTCCTCTTGGGAACTGTTTTCCATGGCTTTTCATGCAGAGAAAACAACGATGACACCAAGTTTTAAAGGGTTACGAGCATTAGAATTCCTCCCCCATGTTGATTTTCTTAACCATCAAATCGCTTCAGCAGAACAAGTAATCGAACAAATGAATGGAAGGGCAATTCTGGCAGATGAAGTAGGTTTAGGTAAAACAATAGAAGCAGGATTAATTTTAAAGGAATATATGATACGTGGTTTAGTCAAAAAAGCATTAATTCTCGTTCCAGCCTCATTGGTAAATCAATGGGAGAAAGAACTTAATGAAAAATTTTATATTCCAGCTGTTGCTCATCGGAAGAATATGAGCTGGGAACATGGAAATATTATTATTTCCTCCATGGACACGGCAAAAAGGGAACCTCATCGTGAAACCATTTTGGATTTGGACTACGACTTTGTCTTAGTAGATGAAGCACATAAATTAAAGAACCATAAAACCAAAAACTATGCATTTGTTCGCGCCTTAAAAAAGAAGTACTGCCTATTACTAACTGCAACACCAGTGCAAAATCAATTAATAGAAATATTTAATTTAGTTTCTATTCTCAAGCCAGGTCATCTGGGTAATTATGACTCTTTCTTAGAGAGTTACGGAAAAGATCGAAAAAATATGAAGCAAGATATCTATTTAAAACAATTAGTACAAAAAGTAATGGTAAGAAACACTCGAAGAGAAACTGGGTTGAATCAAGTAAAGCGTCATATCGAAACGATTTGGACAGAGTTTTCTGATGAAGAAAAAGATGTTTATCAACAATTAGAGAATAGTACTGGCTTACTCCCTTCTTTCTCAAAGATTACTTTTCTTAGAGAATTTTGCTCGTCAAGGGAAGCATGTTATTTATCGTTAAAGAAGATGCTGTCAGAACAACCTGAACTTGATACATTTCACCAAATTACCGAAAATATCGAACAATTACCGAATCATAAAAAAGCAGAGAAAGTGGTTGAACTAATTCAAGAGATTGGCGACGAAAAAGTGATTATATTTACCGAATATAGAGCTACTCAACTATATTTGCAATGGTATTTACAACAAAATGGAATATCCTCTGTGCCATTTAGAGGGGGATTTAAACGAGGGAAAAAAGACTGGATGCGTCAACTTTTTAAAGATCATGCCCAAGTATTAATTGCAACCGAAGCAGGTGGAGAAGGGATTAACCTACAATTTTGTAACTATATGATAAATTACGATTTACCCTGGAATCCAATGCGATTAGAGCAAAGAATTGGTCGTATTCACCGATATGGCCAAGATAAAGATGTGCATATATACAATTTTGCACTTAAACACACGGTGGAAGAACATATTATGAAACTTTTATATGAAAAGATTAATTTATTTGAACAGGTGATCGGTCATTTAGATGATATATTAGCGGATCTGTCTATTCCCGATATTGAAAGCGAATTACAAGAAATTTATGCTGAATCGACAACTCCTGGTGAAGCCAAAATCAAACTTCAAAACCTATCTGCTGTAATTAAACAGACACATGATACAAATTATGGGGAGGAGCAAAAGTATGGTAATTGATGATTTGAATCACTTTCTAAAATCCTTTTTTCAAGCACATCATTGTTCCATTCTACGAGATGATAATGGTATATTATCTGTTCAATTAACGGAAGAAATGGATAAAGCTTTAATGAACCGTCCATTCTATTGGCATTATATGAAAAAAATGGGCCATCCAGGGGAGCCGATGCGATTAACGTTAATTACTAATCCTGAAATGCGGAATGAGCAAGGGGAATGGATTCATTTTGGAAGTCCGAGATTACAGCAGATCATACATTATTTACAAGAACAGGAAAAATACACAAAGTTATTTCAACAAGTAAATCCAACGATGAATACCCCCTTATATCCATGGTTAGTAACAAATCTTAAAATCAGTTATAAGGGGAAGTATAAACGGGATGAGCTTTTTTCCATTGGATTAAATTTGATTAACGGAACCATGAAATCAGATATGATGGAAACATTAGATAAGGTTCCACTGCAAACAACTATATCTGATTTTTGTTATACGCTTTCCCCACTTGTTAAATTGAAAAGCGGCTACCTGCGAATTGAATCTGTTCTTGATAGCTATATAGAGAATCAGGAACATAAATGGGCTGAAGATTCGCTTAGAGAGTTACAGTCAGAAGCGGAGTTACTAAGACACTTTTATATAGAAGATACAGAAGATAAACAAATGGAAAAAGAAATTCAGGAAATTACGGAAAGATATCAGCCTCGGATTACATACCAAGTAATCAATGGAGGATTATTTTATTTAACTTCAGACATAGCATAAGCAGGCTCAACTCTGAGCCTGCTTGTTTTTGTTTATCATCATTCGGAATGCAAATGGCAACAAACCTAGCCATCGATTCCCAAATAGAACAGATTTTCTTTGTCTTTTGGTTTTACGTTTTTTCTTTTCTTCTGCAGGCAAATCGATATATGTTACTACTTGCTCTGTCATAAATTTAATGTAATCATTCGTTGACATGTATCCTGCCTCCTCTTATTTTTTATTAGCTTTGCCAATCCAGTTAACAATATTACTGAAAAATACAAAATAAATTTTAAATTGCATGCAGGATTTAGCAATCTATTGTCGAATAAAGTAATATAAAGGAGGTGACAATGTATTGAAGGCTGCAGCAGCTATTTCCAATAACATACTTCAGCAAGCGATTCGGAAGGAAGCTTCTGACATCCACTTTTCTCCTCTTCCGGACAGAATAGATATCTTTATTCGTACACAAGGGAAACGAACGTTCCTTAAATCAATTCCTATACCTTCATACAACATATTGCTAACGTATTATAAATTCACTTCAGCAATGGATATTGGCGAAAGTCGAAGACCACAAAATGGTACCATGCGTTTTCAATTAAACAACGACACCTATTCCCTAAGGCTATCAACTCTACCTGTCAAACAAATGGAAAGTTTAGCTATCCGTATACTCCCGCAAGAAGAGAACCTGCCGATCCATCAGTTATTCCTTTTTCCAAGCCAATTAAATAAAATAATGACATGGATTACCAAGCGATCTGGACTAATCCTAATTACTGGACCAACGGGTAGTGGTAAAACAACAACGCTATACGCTATTTTAGAAGCTATTTTAAAAGAAAAATCCTATCAAGCAATTACGTTAGAAGATCCAGTTGAAAAAGAGATAGCTCAAATTTTGCAAGTTCAAGTAAATGAGAAAGCTGGAATAACATATCAAACTGGCTTTAAAGCTGCCTTACGACATGATCCCGATATAATAATGGTAGGCGAAATACGCGATGCAGCTACGGCTCATTTCGCTTATGAAGCATCTTTATCTGGACACTTAGTTTTAAGTACCATACATGCAACACATGCTTTAGGAACAATCCATCGCTTAAAAGAATTTGGTTTAACATCTTCGGAGTTAAAGCATTCATTAGTTGCAATTGCAGCCATTGAGCTACTAGCATTTGAAACAGTCAAGCACGGAAGAAGAAGAGCTGCTATAGTGGAGCTTTTAGATCGTCATCTGCTTGATATTTACTTTAACGAAAATGACCTTTCGTTCACCGGCTATCAAACATTTCATCACTTACGAAAGAAGGCATTTGCATATGGATTTATACCTAAAACAATTCCTAGTGAAATCTAAAGATCGTATCTCAGATGATGATCAATTACAATTTTTAAAACGTATGCACCGACTCTTAGATAATGGCTATTCATTACTAGATACACTTGAAGTGATGACATGGGATAAACAATTGGCTAATACAGCAGAACAAATAATCAATTCGTTAAAAAATGGCTTTTCCCTTGAACAAGCACTTTCCAATTGTTCCTTTCATTCATCCATCGTTAACTATATTTCCTTTGCTAATACAAACCAGAATATTGAAGAAAATATCCAGCGGTGCTATATGATGTTTGAACAAAGGTTAAATAATTTAAAGAAATTCAAGCACCTCTTGCGTTATCCACTTATCTTACTTAGCCTTTTCCTACCTCTTCTATTTATTCTTAAGCAGTCGGTTTTACCATCATTCCTAGAATTGTACCAGCAAAGCCCCAGCTCCTCATCCCTAATTATCTTCTCTATCTTTCTGATCGATTGGCTTGGTCTGCTCCTTATTTTGACCTGTCTTGGTATTGGCGGAATCGCCATTTTATGGAAAATATATAACCAGCGTCTTTCCATTGAAAAAAAGCTTCGTGTTTACCAGAGAATACCTATTTTTCGTACGTATATCAAACTACAAACTTCCTTTCTCTTCGCCAGTCAATTTAGTACGTTAATAAAAACTGGAATGTCCTTCAAAGATGTTTTAGATCAAATGATTTATCAAGAAAAACAACCGATTATCTCCTACTATTGTCGACGAATGGGGAAACAGCTCTCTAATGGACACCCAATTCCTACACTCATTTCCCAATTCTTTTTTTTAGAAATGCAATTAACAGCCATCTTTCAACGAAGCAATAATAACCAAGCCTTGGAAACAGATTTATTTCTATATGCGGAAATACTCCTAGAAGAAATACAACGTAAACTTGTTAAGTATTTAACATATATCCAGCCAGTATTTTTCATTATCATTGCCTGTTTTATTTTATTTGTGTATATAACGCTAATGTGGCCAATGTTTCAGCTTGTAAAAACAATATAGAAAGAGGTTAATATAACATGCTTAAGAATAATCGTGGGTTTACTTTAATCGAAATGTTAATTGTGCTGATGATCATATCCGTGCTTATTATACTGATCGTGCCCAATTTAAGTAAACGGAGCCAAGAAGTTAGTAACAAAGGATGCGATGCACTTCTTGCTGTAGTTCAAGCGCAAGTAGATGCATATTACACCGAACATAACAGTTATCCTATTAGTTTGGAATCGATGATACCTGCATACATTAACGAAGAACAAACAAGCTGTAATAACGATGAGGCATTACTCTATGATAAAGACACAGGAAAAGTTCGTGCTCCAGCCAGCTAAACGAAACGGATTCTCCCTGATAGAAATGTTAGTCGTGCTTAGTATCGTAATGGTTTTATTAGGTATTAGTGTGCCCCCGGCACTATCTATATTAGAGGAGCTCGAAAGCCAATATGTACTTCAAACCTTTGAAACAGACGTCATGAAAATTCAGCATATGTCAGCAATACATCAATCAAGAATCCGTATTTTTCTTTACGAAGATAAATACGCGATTTTGCATAATTCAGCAATAAAAATAACAAGATTATTGCCAACTGGCTGGAAGATTGACAGTACCATCTCTCGGAATATTGAATTTGAAAGGAATGGAAATATTAAACAACCACGTACGTTTTATATACAGGCTCCAAATAAAACATATAAAGTTGTGTTTCCATTTGGTAAAGGAAGATTTCGTATTGAAGAAACATAACGGGTTTACATTGATTGAAGTTACTATAGCTGTAAGTATTTTATTTAGTACCATCGTCATCTTACTCCCATTAATCTCTCTATTACAAACAGAAAGGCAAGTTTTAAGTGACCGAAGAATGATTGCATACAAATTACATGATGAATTACAGCCCTATCTATGGGGTGTAAATTCAGACTTGCCAAGTCATTTTGAGAAAAAGATAGAATCAAAAACAGTTCAGTTTTCTATGGTCACCATTACTGAATCATCGCTGCTTAAAGGATGTGCAAAATGGAATAATGCAAAGCAAACGAAGGAAGTTTTTTGTTTATTTGGTAAGCCATGATGAAAAAGGTTTTACTCTGATTCATTCCTTATTCATGATCTTTATCTTGTCTTTTAGCCTGCCATTCTTAAGCTATCTCATTAATTCTGCAAATAATTTCCAAGCATCACCAGATGAGCTTTCCGCCCAGCAGTTTTTTTTATTTCTTAGAAATGAAGTGATGCAAGCAACAGATTACCGGATTAGCCAAAACAAGCTATATCTTGCGTTACCTAATAAAGCGGAGGCCACTTTCAGCTTATATGGGAATATAATTCGAAGGCAAGTAAACGGATTAGGACATGAAATTTATCTTCGTAATGTGAAAGAACTTCACCTTTCTCCTCTTCCCTACGGATTTACTATTAGGATAACGACTCTAGGTGGTGAACAATATAAAAAAGATATTGTTTTCTATGAATAATGAACAGGCTTTTATACTACCATTCGTTTTATTTGTGATTGCCTTAACGTTTATGCTGATCACCACGAACGTGCAACAGTACCAAAGTAATATTTCAATGACTAAAAACCAGCTACAGCAAATCACTATTGAAACGTTAATACAAACTGCCAGGGAAAAATTAAAAGAGAAGCTAAACGAGGATATTAATAACATCTCCCCTCGTACGTTTCATCTACCTCAAGGAGATGTTCGCGTTCAATTAACAGATATAGGGAAAAGTAGTTACCGAATCCTATATATCGTAACTATTCAAGAATCTAAGTATACAACGATTGGTTATTTAGCCATTCCTAATAAAAAAGAATAAAAATATTATAGGATGGAGAAGCTATTCGTGATGAAAAATTTATTTTAAAAAGATTAAAAATTATATGTATGTAAACGATAAATGTTTCAATGGTTTCATTTACAAGAAGGATTTCCTCGTTTATAATAACTATGATAAGGTAACCAAAGGGGGGGAAAGCATGGATCGAATGTTTCGTGTGCTTGCTTTTTGGACAGGTATTTTTACAGTAATGTTCTACGTGGGCGAGATGCCAAAAACTTCATTACTATTCCTCGTTCAAACAGCTTTTTTCCTAACAGTAAGTTATTTAAAACTATCTGAACGCATGTATATGTATTTATTCGGAGCTTATTGTACTGTATTTTTTATTGGCTTTACATGGTATTCAGAATTTATACTCGTACCTGGTTTCGGACACTAAAAAGAGAAAGCCCTATTATTTTACGAAATAACAGGGCTTTCTTTTTTAGAATCTCAAACATATTTAGACATTTATACGCTTCCGAATTATCAAGCAAATGATTGCTTCAACAATTAGTATAAAAAATAAAGAGACACCAAACAATGGCATAATTACTCCTATGAAGAACATAATAAAACTTATTGATACACCAGTTGATACTTTCGGTGGTGCTGAAATACGACCATTTTTTTTACGTGACAGCCATGTCTTTACTCCCAAGAAAAGTACAACTAGGAAACCGATACAAACCAATACATTAATTAATTTGTTTGGCCAACCGAATAAATGTCCCCCATGTAATGGTATCCCCCAAGTAAACCACTTCTTTAATATTCCATAATCATTATACCCTACTTGCGCTATCAAATTACCGCTATATTGATCAAAATAGTTTGTCTTTTCTTGATATGGACTAACATCCAATCCAGTTACACCAGTATTACTACCTTTGGAAACCGTATATACACCGTCATCACCTATCGGATAAACAATGGAATATGGCTTAGCTATTTGCTGTTTTTCAATTTTCTCCATTAAGTACTGAACCTGAATGCTATGATGGTGGTTTGATTTATCAGAATTCACATCCATCGCTTCATGGTCTGCATGGAATTAGGTACGCTAGAAGACGGTAATGCATTGCTTCTAGTTGCCCAAGGAATTTCATTCATGTCAGAGGTTGGCGGCTATTGTTTTAAAAGTGGAACTCCAATAGAAGGATTTTCATGAGCTGCTGTATTAATAAAATTCCCCATAAAAAAAGACCAAGGTAATCCAGTAAATATAATAAGAATCATCGGTATAACAATGACCGTTCCTAATAAAGCATGCAACCTTTTATATTTTTGACGTGGAGATGAATGCTGTTTTTTCTGCCATGCCTTGCTCCTATATGTCAAATACAATCCAGATAGTAATAAGAATATCGCCCAGCAGGCAGCTAATTCAACTAGATAATTAACGATTGTTCCTCCAACAAATAAGGAGCTATGCGTATTTCTCATAACGTTTGAATATGTATATTCGGAATTTTGTTCCCCCACTATCTGATTATTATTATCTAGAAATACGTATCTCTCTTCCCCCTGTTCATTCGTCATTGTAAGTCTAGTGTTATAAGGATCATCTAATACAATAATTTTTGATACATCATAGCCCTTGTATTGCTCTTTTACATTCGCTATACCTTCATCAATCGTTAACTCGTCTGTATTATTGCTTTCTCCAAAAAATAAATCGTCGTATATAATATTTTCTATATCCGTATAAAATAAATACCCAATGCCGCTCATGGTTAAGGTTATAAGTAATGGCGTAATAAACAGAGCTGCATAAAAATGCCACCTCCAAAAACGATTATAATTATTTTTTTCAAATTTCAGCCCTCCAGCCATTGTTGTTTTATAACACATTTAACAACCTCCTTTTATTGATTAAGTATAATCAACATACTCTTATAGTAATTAAAGAACTTATGATGCACAACACTCAATTTGTGATATTACGTGAATATTTGTTGAATTATAACCAACAATCACAGAAGGCTCATTATAGTTTAAATTCAAACTAATTTTCTTTATTCTATTGACATGTGATTTTACTACCTATATAGTTGTTACTATAGTAGCTTAACTTATATCCCTACTAACAAAAGAGCAAAGTACATCCCCAAAAAAACCCTTCTTGAATATCAAGAAGGGTTTTTTATTGACTTGTTTTTTAGCAAGGAATAAAGGGGTTAGCTTTTTTTTCATTTGCAATCGATGTTTTGGGACCATGACCTGGGTATATATCAAAATCTTTATCCAGTGTATATATTTTCTGTTTAATACTTTGCTTCAATTCTTCAAAATTGCCACCTGGCAAATCAGTACGACCAATCCCTTGATAAAATAATACATCACCACTGATCATCATTAACTGTTCATGAAATAGAAAAGTAACACTACCAGGTGAATGCCCAGGGGTATGGATAATTTCAAATTGAAAATTGCCTAGTGTCATTTTCTCTGGAGTTAATAATTGATCAGGTTTTTGAGTTTGAATCGTTTCACCAATAAACATCAATGATCCATTCTTTTGTGCATCTTCAAGCCAATCTGCCTCAGCTTGATGGATATAAACATCAATTTCATAAAATTTTCGTAGCGCATCTACTGCACCAATATGATCAAAGTGCCCATGTGTTAATAATATTGCTTTAGGATCTAGCTGATTCGCAGACAAAAATGTCTTCACTTTTTCAGGTTCTCCACCTGGATCAAATACTAATGCTTGATTATCTTGATAAACAATATAACAATTCGTACCTAATGGTCCAAGTGACATTATTTCGATTTTCAAGATATGCCCTCCTTTATATTGATTAGAGTAACAAATTCCTCATGATATACCTCGACAAACGAAAAATAATACTATAAAATAAATATTATAACTGGACTAGTTACATAATAATACAAATGAAATTCCTTAAGCAACATTGAAAAACGAGGAGGATACGTATCATGATGCACATCGTCTTAGCAATTTTATTTCTGGCAGTAGCTTTACTAGCTATTATCTCTGTGATTCGTCAATTGAAATACAAAAATATATTTGCATTAGGATTTTCAGCAATCACAGCTTTAGCTTTTGGTTTTTTTGCAATCGCAACCATAATCTCAGAAATTACAGGCTAGTAGCATAATCACTCACTCCTAATAAAAAGCTGACGTATGGAGACGTTCAGCTTTTTATTATTCTTATTCCACAGTGTATAGGTCCGGGAGGATAATCCGTTGAATCATATGTTCTTGCATCCCCATAAGCTCAACCACAAGATGGAGCTAAATCTGTAAACGAAACCGAATTTCTACTTGTTACGCTTTATATTCTTTAATTTTAATTGTCTAATCTTTCAATGATGGTTGCATTAGCCATACCATAACCCTCACACATTGTTTGCAACCCATATCTCCCACCAGTTCGTTCCAATTCGTGCATCATTGTAATCATTAATCGACCGCCGCTTGCTCCTAAAGGATGTCCTAATGCAATTGCTCCACCATTTGGGTTTAATTTTGCATCGTCGATTTTCATTTCTTCTAGCCAAGCTAAAGCCACGGAAGCAAATGCTTCATTGACTTCAAAGATATCAATATCCGTAATGGAAAGCCTTGCTTGTTGGAGTGCTTTTCTCGTAGCAGGTATAGGTCCTGTCAACATTAGCGTAGGGTCTGAACCTACTACTGATCTTGTTAACACACGGAATCTTGGCTTTAACCCTAGCTTAAGAGCCTTTTCTTTTGACATTAGTAAAATCGCATTTGCTCCATCACTAATTTGACTCGCATTTCCTGCTGTTACACTTCCATTTGTTTTAAATGACGGCTTTAATTTGGCTAATTGTTCCAGACTCGTATTGTTTCTCGGTCCTTCGTCTTCTTTTATAAGTTCAGTCTTCCCATTTTCTAGCGTGACCTCTACGGACATTATTTCTTTATCGAATCTGCCTTCCTTTTGTGCTCGAACTGCTTTTTGATGACTATTTAAAGCAAAAGAATCTAATTCGACTCGAGATAGTCCCCATCGTTCAGCTATCCGGTCCGCGGATATACCTTGATGAATCACTTCATACTTTGACGTAAGTGAGCTAGTAAACGTTACGTGTTGTCGATTCGATCCAATTGGGACACGCGACATACTCTCAATACCTCCTGCAACAACAACGTCCATATCCCCACTTAGAATGGCTTGACACCCAAAATGTATTGCCTGCTGACTCGATCCACATTGACGATCAATGGTTGTCCCTGGAACTTCTTTCGGATACCCAGCTATTAATCCAGCAATTCTTGCAATATTCAACGCCTGTTCGCCAGTTTGTGAAACACAGCCTAAAATTACATCTTCAATTTCATACGCTGAAATTCCCGCACGTTTAATAACTTCCTTTAAAGGCTTAGCAGCTAGCTCATCTGCGCGAATATTACTTAAAACACCATTTTTCTTCCCTACCGGGGTCCTGGCTGCCTCTACAATGACTACTTCTCGCATATTCATTATCCTTTCTCAATGATTTTGTAACCCCTTACAATGAATCAAACATCCCCATCCTATGCGTATGTTTGATAGGTTAATTTATGTTTATATTATCGTATAATCATCATTTGCACCATTCTTTAGTTACAATAGAGCTGCCCTATTGGGACAGCTCTATTGTAAATTATTCACCGCTATTATTTTATCGCTCATTAAATTCAATAAACCGGAATAGATCCCCATAAATCAAGTCATCGGAGTAATCTAATTCTTTTTCTACTTTTTCCCTAATGGGGGTACAAGATTTTGTTTTATTAGTTGCATCTGTTCGATCACTTTCTTGATCCTCAATCGATTCTCCAGTCTTTCGGTCATAACAAATATTATTTGCAAACACATACTCGTCACTAATAAAATTCCCGTTTCGAAGTGCAATAAAATCTTTTCGTGTTTGGCTAAATAAATCTGTTCCAAATTGAATATCGTTTTGTGTTTCTAAGCCTAATAAACTTAATATCGTTGGTTTCACATCAATTTGACCCGATATTTTCGATTCTACCCTTCCTTCTCCATGTCCAGGTATATGAATAAAGAACGGTACACGTTGCAGTTGAACGTGATCATATGGCGTAATCTCTTCTTTATCCAAATACATACTCATTGCTCGATTATGATTCGCGCTAATTCCATAGTGATCACCCATAATTACGATAATGGAATCTTCATATAATCCAGTCTCTTTTAACTGGCTAAAGAATTGTTCAATTGCCTCATCCATATATCTAACTGTAGGAAAGAAATTATTTAAGGTTTTCGAATTGGAATGATAGGGATCAATCGATTGATCTTCATCATCTAATTCGAACGGGAAATGATTGGTTAATGTGATTAATTTTGCATAAAATGGTTGCTCCATTGATTTGAGAAGTGGAATGGACTGCTCGAAATATGGCTTATCCTTCAAACCCCATCCAATTGAATTTTCTTCGGTTACCTCATAAGACTCTTCCCCGTAAAAATGATCAATTCCTAAACTTTGATACATTTGGTCTCGATTCCAGAAACTTTTATTATTAGCATGTAGAACACTAGAATAATAGTTTTCCTCTTTTAATATTTCAGGCATTGCATGATATTCATTCTGAGCATGTGTAAAAAATACCGCTCCTCTTGAAAGAGGGTATAACGAATTTTCAACAATAAATTCAGAATCTGATGTTTTTCCTTGTTCCGTTTGATGATAAAAATTCTCGAAATAATACGTATCCTTATCTTCTGTCAACCTGTTTAAAAAAGGAGTGATCTCTTGACCATTTACATCATTATTTATTACGAAGCTTTGAATCGACTCGGCATTAATAAAAATGACATTTTTACCCTTAGCAACCCCAAATAATGCCGACTTTTCATCTGTTTTAACGTTCTCATTAATGTAATCTTGGATCTTAGGTATTTCATTGCCATCGGCAAATACACGTTGTGTTTTTGCTTTTGTATGAGTAGCAATATCATAAATATGATAATTAAAGAGTCCGATATTTTTGACTAAATATTCACGATCAAACGCACGAGTGAATAATTGTGGGCGCTCCATTTCAGCAAGAAAGAAATTACCAGCTAATAAAACAAGAGACATTGCTAAAGTAAATACTTTTCCATTTCTAGGATAATAAACCGTCCACCTATCCGGTTGCTTCTTGCTTAAATACCAAATGATTATAACATCTAAAAACAATAATATATCTAATGGCTTCACTAATGATAAAATACTTGAACCTAAATCAGCAACATTGCTTCCTTGGAATAGTTGAGGAATGGTGATAAAATCGGTAAATGATCGATAAAACACCAAATTGGCAAATATAATAAGCGTACCGATCAACGCAAGAAACCTTATGAACTTCAGCTGTCTACTTTGTTTTTTTATCCAAACACTTATGGCAAACACTAAGAAAGCTGAAACAAATGGATTTATAAATAATAATAACTCCTGCATTGCATTTTCCAAATCGATGGAAAACACAAATCGATACACCATGTATGTCTTTAAACCAAACAATAAGGTAGCTATAATAAACAATGGTATTTTTCTATAACTTACATCCATAACCGCTTCCCCCTGCTATTTTCACACTCCGTTTTCTTATCGATTCACTTGCATACCTGTCATTTCTTTCTATTATAAACGGTTTATTAAGTTTTTGTTAATATTATTTTATTTCCTTATATATGGTTATTACGATTTTGATTCAAAAAAGTTTCCTTCACCTTAATTTGCAAAGACAACATTCTCTAATTTTTGTTTTACTAAGAATGCTGCACCAATAATTCCCGCATCATTTCCTAATTCTGCTATTTTTAGTTCACAGTATTGACTTACTCGAACAAGTGCATATGTATTAAATGCTTTGCGAATCTCCGACAGCAGCAGGTCACCGGCCTTCGATACGCCTCCTCCTATTAGCACTTTAGAAGGGTTAACCATTGTTCCGATATTTGAAATTGTCATTCCTAATACATCTGCCGTATGAGTAACAATACGCATCGCAGTTTTATCCCCATCAGCAGCTAATTGAAAAACATCCTTTGAAGTAATACTCCCTTTTTCTGCTAATACGTTAGTTAGTAAACTTGTTTTCTCCATATCTATTTGTTTCATGGCTTGTCTAACAATTCCCGTCGCTGAGACGATTGTTTCTAAACAACCATTACGGCCACAGTTACATGGATAGCCATTCGGATCGATTGTCATATGCCCGATTTCGCCGCCCATCCCTGCTTCACCATTCACAATTTCTCCGTTTGCAATAATTCCACCACCAACACCCGTTCCTAATGTAATTGCAACTAGGTTGGCAGCCTGATTTCCTGCACCCCTCCAATTTTCACCTAAAACAGCTACATTAGCATCATTCTCAACATATACTGGTAGCTTCGAACGTTTACGTAATTGATTTCCAAAATCATAATTTTTCCATCCAATATTTACAGCTTCATAAACAAATCCTGTATCTCCTTCTATAAATCCGGGTGCACCTACACCAATTCCAAGTACTTGTTTTGTTGTAAATTCTTTCGCTTCCAACTTATTATTAATTGCTTCCCATACGTCATCAACAATGTGAATACCGCCATTTTCTGTATTTGTAGGTATTTCCCATTTTTCAATAATATCTCCTTGATCGTTAATAAGACCAAGTTTTGCAGAAGTTCCGCCAATATCTACCCCGATAATAAGTTCTTTCATTCACCTGTTCCCCCTTTTTTGTTCAACCGCATCCAATCTCTTTCTTTTTTTATAAGTAATTTTGCCTGAAGATAGCGTTCATTTTCAATAAAATGGAGCTTATATAATTCATCTAATTCCATTGCCATCATTTCTAAATCGCCCATACGATTACCAGTATAAATAAATGTACCATACTTCTTCAGTAATTGTTGAATATCATAAATCGTTTCCATTATTTTTATCACCTATATTATTATACTAAATTTAATATAGAAATAGAAATACAAACTTAAGTCATAAAAAGAACCAAATCGGATTAACGATCTGGATCTTTTGGATGTAGAAATGCTGGTCTCCGATTTTTCAATGGTATTGGCGAACGAAGAAAAACATCTCGAAATGGTCGATATGAAAATGGAAGGAATGGCCAAAAATATGCAATGTGGAATGATTTCATACGGGCTAAATATAATATCCACACTGTAATTCCGATAATATAACCAATGCCGCCTAATAAAGCTGCACAAAGCAATAAGAATATCCGAGCTAAACGATTAGCTAAACTTAATTCATAACTTGGAGTGGCATATGTTCCAATTGCTGCTACTGCCAAATAAAGGACGACTTCATGCGAAAACCAGCCTACTTGCACAGATACTTCTCCAATCATAATGGCTGCTACTAACCCAAGTGCGGTAGCTAAAGAGGACGGTGTATGAATGGCCGCCATACGCAGTACATCAATTCCCATTTCTGCTATTAAAAACTGAATAAGTAATGGAACGACACCAACTTCATCAGGTCCAATATATTGTAAATTTGCAGGTAAGTATTCCGGTTGTTTTGTAAACACGAAATATAAAGGAAGAATGAAGATGGAAGCAATAACTGCAATAAATCGTACAAATCTTAAATACGCACCTACTAAAGGTTTTTGCCTATACTCCTCAGCATGTTGGAGATGGTGAGAATACGTTGCAGGGGTAATCATCACACTTGGAGATCCATCAATAATAATTATGACATGCCCTTCATATAAATGAGAAGCAGCAGTATCTGGTCGTTCAGTATAACGTACAGTCGGATAGGGATTCCAATGCCGGCCACTAATATATTCTTCAATTGTTTTCTCCGCCATTGGAAGTCCATCGGTATCAATTTTTTCTAACTTCTTTTTTAAATTATCTACCCTTCGATTATCGGCAATATCCTCTAAATAACACACACAAATATCTGTCTTTGATCTTCTACCTATTTGCATATATTCCATGCGTAACGACCGATCACGAACTCTTCTTCGTGTAAGCGCCGTGTTGAATACAATTGTTTCGACATAACCATCGCGAGAGCCACGTACGACCCTTTCTAAATCTGGTTCTTCCGGTGAGCGAGCGGGATAAGTTCTTGCATCAATCATAATGATTTTGTCTATGCCCTCAACAATAAGAGCAGCCGGTCCTCCTAACACCAGATCCGAAGCATTATTTAAATCGGCTACTTCTTCCACTTCGATATAAGGAATATACGTTTTCATTAACTTACTTAATACATCTGGTTGAAAGTCACTTTGTTGTAACTTCGCAAACAGCTTCATAATATAAAGTAAAATATCATCTTTTCCAAATCCATCTATTAAAAACAGAGACATATTAATGCCAGCATATTCTAAATCTCTTTGTATAATATCAAAGCTTTTATCTACTGCTAATCGTTCATTAATATAATCTCGATTTTTTTGAAAGTCCTTAAAAATCGGCTGTTTTTCATTATTCATTAGCTCACCTTTTCATAAATTGTGATAGGTATAGTTTGTTGCAACGCCACCCTATCTATTCATTATGAGTCCAAGGCTTGTTTTAATCATAAATATGAAAAACAGACATATATTGAAACAAGACAAGCATTAAAAGGCGGGGGATTAATGAAAAAATGGCACGTAATCATTACCGTTATAGCTGCACTTTGTGTTATTGCTATTATATATATAATTAGGCTAAATTCTATTCCTGCCATAACCTATTTTCCCATTGACAAGAATCGTTCTTTTTCAAATGCTGAAACAACCATCCAATTATTTTCAGAAAAGGGAAATGATAATTACGAAATTAATTGGAGAGCAGGATCGAGGACAGAGAATTCAGTATACTTACGACAAGATGTCTCTCTACTTTACGATAATGGTCGATTAAGAGGAGCTCTTACTAAATGGGTACAAGATACAGATACCATTCAATTAAAAGAAAAACTTCATCACGAAGACAGTAGTTTGTTTCAATCCATTTCCTTTCATCATGGGGAAGTACATTACCCTGATAGTCAAATAAAAAGTATTCATCAATTATCTAGTGATTACTTATATGTTATTGATTCTCCAACAACCTCTTTAGAATCGTTTAAAACACCTGAAAATAATTATGAAAAAGAGTGGAAGGACTTATTAGAACGTACGACCAAACAACAATTAATTTATCAATGGAACAAGCTCTTCCACCACTTTCAAATCGATTCCAATCATTATCTAACCGTACCACTTACCGACTTAGCAAAATATCAAGAAGAACCCTTACCCTCTTTGACAATGGAACAAACAGAGAAGATTATGGGACAATTATGGGAGGGACTATATAAAAATTACGTTATTCCGGTAGTTAATACTGAAAACGAGGAATTAAACAGTTACATTCCAATCGTATTATTTGATAAAGACCAAAAACACTTGCTTGTTTTATATGAACTGAACGGAAAGAAGAACAAATTAATCCAAAACTACTCCTTTACAGATCAGTAATTAATAAAATGCGAAATGCCCACTAGCTTATTATGCTAATGGGCATTTCATTTAATTTGGTGCATTTCCTATAATTTGTTCGTAGAGGCTTTTGATATCTGGATCGTCAGGGTGCTTTTGGTATCCTTTCTTTATGATAGCTTCTGCCTTATTTCTTTCACCCCTGCTATCATACAAGATAGCTAAATTATGAAAAGCTTGCGGTAAACTCGTATCCAATTCAATACTTTTTTCTAAATCTTCAATTGCCTCTTGAGGCTGATTTAATTGAATATATGCATAGGACCGATGAAACAAAATAGCAGCATCTAGATCACCTTCACTATTTAAAGCCTGGTCACCTTGTGAAACAACTGTGTGGTAATCTTCTTGACCAATTAATCGTTCCATTTGCATCACATGATATACTTGATCATTTAAGTTATTACTAAAACCATATTGGATTATGCTAAAGATCAGTATAATATATACTATACATGCAGCAAGCTGCTTGAAGCGCTCTCTATGTTTTGGGAGATGAACAATTGCTGAAGCAATGAACCCTGCTACTAATCCACCTAAATGTGCTCCATTATCTATTTGTGGAACAACCAACCCAAAGACGACATTTATCCCAATTAAAATTAACACATTTGTACCCATCGTCTGAAAAAAGATTCTTCGATTATGTAGTCCAAAAAATAATAAAGCTCCGAATAACCCAAATAATGCTCCCGAAGCTCCTGCAGCTATACTCGGTGAAAATGCAAAGCTAGCTATTCCACCACCAATACCTGCTAAAAAGTAAATAACTAAGAAACGCCACGATCCGAAGATGCGCTCGACTAACGCACCTAAATAATAAACAGCAATCATATTCATTGCTAAATGCAGAAACCCAATATGGAGAAACATCGAACTAATAATTCTCCACCATTGGCCATCTTCAATCATTGCTGGATTGTATTTCGCTCCGAACTCTATTAAAGTATTCGTGTTATCACTGCCACCGCTTACTTCCATCCAGAGAAACAAGCTTATACATATAACTAATAGTATATAGGTAAATCGTGGCTTTCCAAAAGAAAAAACAGCTTGAGCTTGTTCCTTAAAATTAACAACACGTTGTTTAACATATGTTTTGTAATAAGATAATTGTTCTTCTTTTTCTTGCTCATCGAGGGATGTATCTTCTAACTCAATCGCCGGAAGGTCCATTTCGATAGCCTTTGTGATTCTGTCCATTTCATCATCATAACTGCTTTCAGAATTTCTTTTCGATAAATAATATACGTTCATCATCGTTGGTTTTTTTTCATTAAGTTGCATCGGTTTCTTTAATATTTCCCAATCATCTACTGGTGTATGCTCCGATATGTAAATATTATGTATGTTAATTGTTTTTGCTTGTAGCAATTTTTTCATTGCCTTTACTTTTTGAAACACAAGCGCTATATCTTTTTTTAAATGATTTTTCCAATCAAATCCTTTTGTTGTAAATCGAATTACTGTCGATTTACTCCCTTCATGTTGTTCCAACCATATCTCGTGTTCTTGTTCACTTACATATAATACATCATACTCCAGCTTGGTGATGAAGTGGTATGCAAGTTTGTACATTGTATATTGTTCATTGATATACATTTAAAATCTCCCCTTAGACTTTCATCATACCAAATCCCCTTAGACTTTTCTCTGATTATGATAAAAGAAGCTGTATATGCACAACTTCTTTTTCACTTAAGTCTCCGTTTTCTCAGGAAAGATTCTTCTTTTGAAACATTCCAGGTATCATATTTGTACGAATGGATGGTATATTCATCGAAAGATTCACTGCTAATTTTCTTAAAAACCCTATTGCTAATAATGTATTCATTATTCGAAAACGCCATTTATACAATAAGCTTACAGCAGCGATCATGCCTGACAATAAAAATAGAATACGCATTGTAACACCTCTTTTTTTCATGGTGTTATTAGTTATGAGCTTCCTTTTCAATTTTATTCATGACGGTTTGTAACGATTTCACTTTCTGTAATCAGTGTTTCAACTGGAAGATCAAATGGCTCTACAGGTATAACATCTACTAACTGCCTACTATGTAAAATAGATATGGTTTTATTAAAATACGCACTTAAGAGTCTATCATAATAACCACCACCAAACCCTATTCGATAACCAGCACGATTAAAGATAATTCCAGGAACTATTAATAATTCTATAGTATGAAGGTTTACTTCTTCCGTTTCTGCTAGTTTGGGCTCTAGTAAATGAGCATATGCCACTTCTAGTTGATCATATGCATAGAGTTGAAAAAACTTAAGGGCATTTTGTTGCGGAAAACATTTTGGTACACATACTCGCTTCTTTTGTTCCCAAGCGGTTTCAATAATTCGACGTGTATCCCATTCAAATGCTTGAGAAATGGTTATTCCAATTGAATTCGAATTTTTCCAAAGTTCGGTTTGGAAAAGATTGGTATGTAGCTTTGCTTCGATATCGTGACGCTCGTCTAAACCAATGGTTTTTAGATTCTTTATCATTTGTGCACGCAATTGATCTTTATTCATCTGTTCCCCACCTTTCCCTTATAAGAAACATAGCATAGGTAATGAGATCATAGTTAAAAGTTAATCATGATAGAACGTAAAATAAAACCCTTATCTAAAAAGATAAAGGCTTTTTTACAACTCATTATTTCGTTTCACGATGTAGTGTGTGTTTTTTAAGACGTGGACTGTATTTCATAAGCTCAATACGTTCAGGATTTGTACGTTTATTTTTCGTAGTAATATAATTACGATCTCCTGTTTCTGTACAAGCTAAAGTAATATTTACGCGCATGTTTTTCCCTCCAAACTTTACCTATATTGCTCCATAACCTGCGATTAATTCATTTCAGACTTAATTATAATATCAGATGTTTGTTAAACTATCAAGTAAGACAACAACTTTTATTCAAAATAAACCAAAAGCAGGCTGTCTATTCAGACAACCTGCTTTTGGTTTAGCTATTTTTTGACTCGGTAGACTCTTCATCACTCATTATTTCTTTGGTGGACTTCTTGAATTCAGCTAACGTCTTACCAATTGCCGATCCAATTTCGGGTAATTTCTTTGGACCAAATATGATTAACGTAATAATTAGAATGATAATCAAACCTGGTATTCCAATATTTGAGAGCATTTTTCCACCTTCTTTCTCTGGATCAACCTATTCTACCATCAGGCAAGTTGCCCACCGTTTTTGCTGTACTTGACAATTCCTTCAGCTGCACGGTAAGCTAAAGCACCAACTGTATCAGTTGGATTATAACCGCTATTATGTGGGAAAGAAGAAGCACCAACAACAAACAAATTATCCATATCCCACATCTGTGAGTAATTATTTACTGCAGATGTTTCTGGATCGCCCCCCATAATCACTCCACCGGTATTATGAGTTGTTTGATAGGTATTAATTTCATAAGGTCCTAATTCTTCCATTGCGTCAATTCGGTCTGCACCCATTTCTTTAAGAATTTCTTTTGCTTTCGTCGCAGTAAATTTCGCGAGTTCTCTATCTTGATCTTTGAAGTCATAAGTCATTCGAATCAACGGATCTCCAAATGCATCTTTATACATTGGGTCAAGATCCAAATAGTGTTGTTTAAAAGGCAGACTAGCTCCCATTGCTCCTATTGATAGCGTTTTATTAATATATTTCATTGAATTCTGTTTGAATTCTTTTCCCCAGGTTGGAGAATCAGCAGGAATAGGATTACTTTGGATCGGTCGCTTTCCAGTTTGAGTTAGCGATAAATATCCACCATGTAAAAAATTAACATCCGAATGATCAAAATTATCGCCATTGAAGTCATCAATTACCATACCTAAAGAACCAGCACCCGCAAAGTTATTAAACTTTTTATCCTCGAAGAATCCAGTTGCAGAACCTTTAATTATTTGATATGCATAATTTTTACCAATAACTCCTCTTCCGGTTGATGGATTATATGGACGACCAATTTCCGAGTTTAATAAGAGTTTTACGTTATTAAATACATAGCTTGTAAGTACCACCATATCAGCTGGTTGTTCAATTTCTTCTCCTGTTGTAACATCCGTATAGAGAACACCAGTCGCTTTACCATCCTTATGTAAAACTCTTCGTACCCAAGAATGCGTTCTTAAGTCGAATTTACCGGTGTTTTTAGCAATCGGAATAACGGTAACTACAGGATCTGCTTTTGCGCCGTATTCGCATCCAAACCGTTCACAAAAAGCGCAATATTGGCAAGCCGCTCTACTTATTCCATCTGGATTTGTATAATTCTCGGATAAGTTGGCAGACGGAATTGTATAAGGGTGATAATTTAAACTTTCCGTAGCTTGTTTAAACATTTTCATTTGTGGTGAATGCAACATCGGTTTCGTTGGATACTTATTTGAACGTTTTCCCCCTAACGGATTTTCTTCTCCTGAGATACCAGCCATTTTTTCAAATTTATCATAATATGGTTCAATTTCATCATAAGTGATTCCCCAATCTTGAATCGTCATATCTGCAGGGATCTTATCCTTTCCATAACGTTCGATGGTGCGAGTACGAATTTCAAAATCATACGGTAAAAACCGGAATGTCTGTCCATTCCAATGAACACCAGCCCCCCCTACACCATCTCCTAAGAGAAAAGAACCGTATTGACGCATCGGCAGCGCACGCATTTTTTCATTTCCTCGAAATGTTAATGTTTCTTTCGATAAATCGGACATTAATTCATAACGAATGGCATAGCGTAATTCATCATGCGCCATATAGTAATCTTCCGTCTCCCGTTCTTGTCCTTTTTCAAGACCAACGACATTTAATCCTTGTTTGGTTAGTTCAGAAGCTATAATACCGCCACCCCAACCAACACCAACGATTACTACATCTGTTTTTGGTAATTTCTTGACCATTCTTATCACCTCTCATTTCATTAATTCCTACATATGATCGCGAAGACTTCTAGGTTCAATTTGTTGGAATTCTTCACTTTCAATAACCTTTGTATAATTCATTTGGTCACCTGGATAATCCCTCATTTTCCAGCCTTCCATATTTCGATTACCCCCATACAGCGGATCGCTATAAACTCCTTCTAATGTCATACTTCTGAGCAGATTAAAAAATCCACTTGCTGAGATTGTTGTTAAATTTACATTATCCTCTGCAAAATCTGTTAGTACCGTATCTTGTTCTTCAGCAGTTAGATCCGTGAATCCTTTTTCGAATTTTTCATGACTATAATTCTGCATTTCACGAATACCGATTCGAAAGATTTCCCGGCGCTTTAATCTTCCCTGATACCCTTGTGTCTTCTCACCATGAAAGAATGGTGGGTTCATATAGTCTCTTGCATTAAAACCATAGGACCCAGCTAATTGATGATCAATATAAAAGGCAACTCCTAATGATTTAGCCCCTGGCCCAAGGTCATCTTCTGGAAATATCCGTTCAGTGGCAGCTTCAACTACTTGAAATTCCACTTGATTAAAGTTCATTAACGCTTGATTGAAGTTTTTCGTTTCATTAGCAGCTTGTTGTTGTTCTTTTTCCTCGTTCCCCCACGGGATAACGCTACCTAAAACTCCACCAACTGCTAAACCACCGACTGCAAAACCAGAATTTCTTAAAAACTTTCTTCTTGAAAGACTATCTTTGTCCAATTTTTCTTCTTCATTATGGTTATCTTCAGCCAAAAGACTCACCTCCTTAATTAGTAATCTTATTATGTCACCAAAAATAACCACTCATACATAAAAAAAATCGGGACATAATATTCATAAATCTTATATATGGAGGATAGGTCTATGAAAAGAAAATGTAACAGAATGATGTTGTTTCTCTTTTTAATAACTGCAGCATTATTAACTGCATGTACAGATAATAATGATGGTGCCATCGGTGATACTGATAACACGAATGATATGAATATGGCTAATGTTTCAGACCATGCAAACAATGATAATGTAAACGATCCAAATATTATCCCTAGTGAAACAAGCGATAAAACGAGAACAACAAATAAAAAAGGGACAACCTACAGTGGAATGGGACAGAATCTTTACAGTTCCATCGGAAGTTCAGGGATTCACGAGGGTGGCGTTTCTTCCTTTTTTGAATCTATATTAGAAAGCGAAGGAATTACTGGAGTAAAAGTATTCGTTGTTGACGATTCCGTCGTATTGGCTAGAGATGAAGAAGCTACTACAAGCCATCAATATGACAATATGCAAAAGGATGTCTTAAGTGGAACGGATGGTTTGTCTTCCAAGGGTGAAACGAAAGACGTTGAAAACAACACAAGCGGTAATTCAGGTGACAACCTTGAACAAGCCAAACAAAAAATGAATACACTTTTTAATGGTGATGTAAAGATCTTAACAGCAACCGAACCTGGTGCAGTAGACTTAATTGAAAGCATTAAAAGTAATATTATGGATGGTGCTTATCAAAAGGCATCCGATCAATTATTAGAACTATTAAATAAAACAGAATAAATCCAATCATAAATTACCCCCCTGCTCTACAAGTCAGGGGGGTAATTTTCGTATGATCCACTTTATGTGTATCCGTTAATTTTTATCATAGGTCCAGACACGATTGTGATTCGAAGTTTGAGGAAATTTTTCACCAGCTTTTAGTTTTACCATTTTCGGCTCATTCACACTACTACCTGTCTCACCAATTTCGATATAGACACCATTATTTGGCGCCTTTTGTCCAACGCGAAAGTGGCTATATTCGCCCATTTAAAACACCTCCACTAAGTCGCTATACAAAACATATTCTTTACGGAATTATCCCAAATATACTATCGGTGATAAGAAAATCAAAAATAACTTGGGACTATTCGATTAATTTCGCCAAAATTTTATCTTTGACCATGGCTTTTATACCTTGTTTTATGTTATAACTATTATTGAATACGAAGGAGGTAGTCACATGATATATGCAATTATTTCCATTATTGTCATGGGAATTGTTTTACTTGCTATATCCTTTTTCATGAATGACCGAATTGAAGAGGTTGAAAGTCAGCTAGAACAGTTTTCAATTACAACAATGCAAGATACATATCAAATGAAAAAAAAGATAAAGATCTTGGAAGAAGAATTGCTTACAGAAGATTTTACTGACGAGCGAGTAGAAAATAAATAGTTGGATAGAGGGAGAAAATCAAATGAAACAACCTATACGTATGTTTGGAATCGGCCTTCTTACAGCTGGTGTGATCATGCTTGGGACATACTTTTTCTTTAGCGGTTCTGTAAATACCGTTGACAATTTAACTAATGATGAATTGGTTTCCATTATCGAAGAAAAAGGATACCATGTCTTGTCTAATTCCGAATACATCGCTGCATCCGTTAATGAATCATCAGCCCAGTCGGAAGAATCTAAAGAAAACAATAAGAACGCTGAATCTGACAACAGTTCCACTGATCAAGAGAAAGAAGACGAGGACAGTGCTAATGATAAAGAGAAGGATCAAGCAGAAGAAGACAAGCCCAAGACTTATACATTACATATTGAAGAAGGAATGGCTTCCTCTGATATAAGCTCTTCACTAGAAGAAAATGAAATCATCGATGATTCAAGTGAATTTAATGATTACATGGAAGAGAACGATTATAGTTTACGGGTACAATTAGGGGAGTTCGAGGTAAACAGTGACATGAGTTTGTATGAAATCGCCGAAGCCATTACTAGATAAAAAGCTAAAAAGCAGTATATACTGCTTTTTAGCTTTTTTAATTTAGATTAAAATTTTGACCTTTAACTAAATATAAAATATTTTCCCCAATATTGGTTATATGATCAGCAAATCTTTCTAAATACCTTGCACAGAATGAAACTTGCATAATGTATTGAATCATATCAGAATTTGTGGCAGTTTCCCCTAATAATTCGCTAATCATTAGCTTATTTTGTCGATCCACTAAATCATCCATTTCTGCTAATTGACCTGCAAGCATAATATCCTCTTTTGTAAAAGCCTCTATAGCAGTATGAAGCATCTTTACAATTGATTCACGCATGACATTAATCCTATCTGGAATAATTCTTATCTCATTTACTCCGAGATGTATGGTTGACCTAGCAATATTTTTTGCATTATCGGCCATTCTTTCTAAATCTGTTGCAATCTTTAAGGCAATAATTAAACGTCTTAAATCTGTAGCCACAGGCTGTTGTTTCGCAATTAAAAGGATTGTTTGATCGTTAATCTCTAATTCTTTTTTATCAACCCATTTATCGTCTTCAATTATTTGCTCAGCTAACTTGATATCTTGGTTGTATAATGCTTCTACTGATTGATTTAACGCATGTTCTGCTTGATTAGCAAGATCTATAATTGCTTGATTAATTCCCTGCAATTCTTGGTGAAACTGTTCTCTTGTTTGCATATGTCCCCCTCCAATCCTTTACTTTTAATATTAGAATAACAGAGTACTATAAATTAATGATTGGCCGCATGTTAAGTTTTTGTAAATTTTATTCAAACATTATACAAGCTTTTTCGGAGAATCGCTTCAAAAAACAGAAAAGTCTGTTCGTGGAAACATAGGTGGAAACATAGCATGAACGATACCAACCAATTCATCATAAAAAGCCGTTGAGGTATACTCAACGGCTTCTCTATTTTTTAATCGTTTTGTTTTTCTTTTTCTTCATCACGTTCTTCTTTTATATCGAAATATGCATCCATAATTCTTGAACTAATCTGATGGTTAATTTTGTACGTATTACCCAAACCAGTATTTGGCGCAATAACCGCGAATGCAATCTCCGGTTCTTCATAAGGTGCATACCCAATTAATGACAAGTTCTCTGTTTCCGCAACTTCTTTGCCATTTTCATATATTGCATTCTCAGCTGTTCCGGTTTTACCAGCTGGGTTATAGTCCTTACTAGCGTAATATCTAAATCCAGTTCCGCCCTGTTCTTGGAAAACTTGGCGAAAACCTTCTTGAACGCGTTCGAGATAAGATTGATCCATTTGTACACGATTTAATACTTCTGTGTTTTCACTTCGATAGACGTTACCTAATTGTTCGTCTGATTTTCCTGGGTTACGAATCTCTTTTAAGAAATGAGGACGGACTCTGTATCCGTCATTTGCAATTGTCGAAACGTACTGAGCTAATTGCATGGTCGTATACGTATCATACTGGCCAATTGCAAAGTCCATTAAAAGCCCGGCACGATTCATAGATTCACCTTCATAACCGATTGCCTCATAAGGAAAATCAATTCCTGTTTTAACCCCTAAGCCAAATTGTTGGAAATAATTACGCATTTCTTGCCACGCCGCAGTATTAAATGAAGCTTTACCATTATTAGGGAAAGGATAGCGATTCTCTCCACCCATTTTTAAGGCAATATAAAACATATATACGTTCGATGAACGTTTTAATGCAGCTTGATCATCCACCGTGCCAATCGCACTCGTATGCGATCTTTTTGGTGGTGTACCTTTTATCTTAATGGGTGAATCATTAAAGGTTTGTCCTGGTGAAATAACGCCTGATTCTAATCCAGCTAACACTGTAGCTCCTTTAACGACAGATCCAGGACGGTGGCTATCGTATAATGCTTTATAAGCCGTATTGGAATATTCGTTTCCATCCCTTGTTTGTCCACTTACCGCTAGCAGCTCACCTGTATTAGGATCGAGAACAACAGCAAGTGCATCCGTTAAATATTTGTTTTCGTAAGGGTGTTGTTTATACGCTGCTTGCAACTCTTCCCTTACAATTTTATCCACTTCTTGCTGGAATTCCATATCAATTGTTAGTACGAGATCCTTGCCTCTACTACCCTCTACTACTGTTTCCGTCCCAACAACCTTACCTGACTTTGTAGTTGTGTATTGAATTTGTTCTTTTCGACCACGCAATACATCTTCATAATATTCTTCCAGTCCACTTTTCCCTACACGGTCATTTCGACTATATCCTCTAGTTAAGTAATATTGTTCTTTTTCAGCAGGTATTCCTTGCTCTTGTGTAGTAATTGAACCAAGTAAGCTGTTGATGGATTCACCGAATGGGTAATCGCGATTCCAGTCAGTAGTTGCATTCACGCCAGGTAAAACACCTAAGTGCTCCGAAACCTGAGCATACTCTTCAGCAGTGACATCCTCATTCTTAACAATTTGTGGCGTTAACGAGTAAGCTTTGTCTAGCTCTTTCTTTATTGCTATTACTTCTAGTTGTTGTTTAGAGAAATTAGCTATTTCTTCTTCCGTAATTCGTTCTAAGATGGTGTTGTATTGCTCTGCGTTGTCTAAATCTGCAGCCTCTTCTTCAGATAGTCGACTATCCGCCTCTTCCTTGTTCTTCAAATACCAGTATTCTTTTTTATTTCTTTCTGTAATACCTTTTAGATAATCTTCGCTATCCATGGAAATAAACTCAGCTAGTTTTTCAGCTACTTCCAAGCGATCTTCTGCTTGCGTCCCTTTAGCTGGAGTATATGTAATCGAATATTGTGGTTTATTATCGACAACGACATTGTGTTTACTGTCATATACTTTTCCACGTGGTACAGGTATTTTGGTAGTATCCTTTACTGTTCGATCGATTTCTTCTTGAAAAGCTTCTCCATTTAAAATTTGTACAACACCAAGTTGTAAAATTAATACAGTAAACATTAGAAAAATCACAAAGAATAGTATGTTAATTCGAAAGGGAAGTTGCGCCTTTTTCTTTCTTTTCTTATTACTCATTACCTCTCCCCCATGAGAAATTGATCTTGCTGTAGCATGTAATCCAAAAATAATTATACCATTTTTTTTATGATTATTTCACCCATTTACCTATTTTTTTCGTCAGCTAATTGTTCTTTAATTGGTACTTCTTTTTTTGGTTCACTTCCTAAATAAATATTTTTAACGATAAGATAAATAATGATATGTCCAGCGCCAAAGATCGCTAATAAATATGGAATAGATTGTTCAGCTGGAAAGAGACTAGTTACAATCAGAAATGTTGTAATCGAGATAATTCTACCCAGATTTACAAATAACTCACGGACAACAATATATTCTACTCGTAGGTCCCTCGCTTTCCAAGCCTTTCCAATTACATCATAAGTTAAAGATACATACGGAATCGTAATGATTGGATAAGCTAGTCCAATACAAACTGCGTAAATGATCAGTTGGATATAACTAATCTCGAATAAAATGATAGCAATGGAAAAATAAAGAATTAAACTTCCAATTAGAATAGATTTTTTTCGCATGGTAGGTTTTATAACCTTGGTTCCAATAAAATAAAAAATAAGAGACATCCCAGAAAACACTAAATTGAACATTCCCAGTGAAAACTCACTATTTGTAATTAAAAACACCCAAATGGAGATAACAAAGGCAAATATTCCTTCCCTTAGACCCTGAAATATATGTGCATTTAGTATTCGGTTCCAGTTTTTATTATTTGAACGTTCGGCTAACACGCTACGGAAATAAAAGCTCCCCTCTGCTTTTCGACTTGCTAAAAAGAAACTACAAATAACTGCACAAATAAACATGATAAATGAGATAGTGAAAATAACAGTATAACCAATATTTGCTTCCATTTTTGCAATGATGGTCCCAGCTAACAATGGACCTATCATACCGCCGAAAGATTGTAACACACCTAAAAACCCATTAAAGAAATCTCTTGTATCTGGTTCTGTAATTTCAAAGGTAAGCACATTAAACGCAAGCCAATAAAAACCATATCCTATTCCCAATAAGCTCCCTAGCATAAAGTTAAAATAAGATGCCTTATCTGCAATAATTAATACGCTCAAAAAAAAGAGAGATAAAAAAATTACCCCTAAACGTAAGACAATAACCCGATCCACTCTCTTCGCTAACTTGCCGGCGAGAATAAACGTTAGCGGTTGAAATATATATATAGCTAAATTATAAACAGCAATCGTCGTGAAATCTTCCGATTGCTTCCATAAATAAACATTAACAAATGTATTTGATAAGAATATTCCTAATGAATATAAACCACCTATTACAAGTAAAAATATGAGATCTTTATTAATATCCATTTTTGCTTGGTTCAATGAAAGACTTTTTCGCATAATCCATACTCCTTTTTCGTTCCTTATTAGTGTGAGCAAATGAGTGGAGGATATGCAAAGAAGCTCAAACAAAACACAAAAAAGCATGTGAAGAAAACCTTCACATGCCTTTATCTCACTGAAATATATTATTTAGCTTCGTTATAATTTTTTGCTACCTGATCCCAATTAACTACATTCCAGAAAGCGGAAACATAGTCTGGACGTTTATTTTGATATTTTAGGTAGTAAGCATGTTCCCAAACATCAAGACCTAAAATAGGCGTTTTTCCTTCCATTAATGGAGAGTCTTGATTTGGCGTACTCATAATTTCTAAGTCGCCATTATTTAATACTAGCCATGCCCAACCAGAACCGAACCGTCCTGTTGCAGCATTTCCGAATTCCTCTTTAAACTTATCAAAACTGCCAAATTTAGTATCAATTTTCTCAGCAAGTTCTCCTGTTGGTTCACCGCCACCATTTGGAGATAAGATTTTCCAGAAAAGGCTGTGGTTTGCATGTCCCCCACCATTATTACGTACTGCAGTACGTGAACTTTCTGGTACAGCATCTAAATTACTTATTAGATCCTCTAACGATTTATTTTGAAGGTCTGCATGTCCTTCCAAAGCACCATTTAATTTCGTTACATACGTATTATGATGCTTTGTATGGTGAATGTTCATGGTTTCTTTGTCAATTGTAGGTTCTAGTGCATCGTAAGCGTATGGTAGTTCAGGTAATTCAAATTTTGCCATTTTTCCTTCCTCCTCTAATAAATCTTTTTATTAAAAAGGATTGAATATTCACCCTTTTAATGCAAGGGTATCAAAGCTCCTCTATCGATGCAAATTATATGCATTTATTACCAACTATTCGACAAATAAAAAAACAAGCCAGTTGCTTGTTATAAAATGGTGGCTCGGGACGGAATCGAACCGCCGACACAGGGATTTTCAGTCCCTTGCTCTACCGACTGAGCTACCGAGCCTTTACTAAATTTTGAATCTTCATTATCACTGTTTTGCTAGTAATTATGTATGGAGGAGGTAGAGGGATTCGAACCCCCGCGGGCTGTTACACCCCTGGCGGTTTTCAAGACCGCTCCCTTCAGCCAGACTTGGGTATACCTCCGATAAGAATGAATGGTGGACCCTGCAGGACTCGAACCTGCGACCGATCGGTTATGAGCCGATAGCTCTGACCAACTGAGCTAAGGGTCCTTTGCTATTATTCATTTTTAAATGGGGCGACCGGTGGGGATCGAACCCACGGATGCCGGAGCCACAATCCGGTGCGTTAACCACTTCGCCACGACCGCCATACGATAGTTTATAAATAATGGTGGCGGCGGAGGGGATCGAACCCCCGACCTCACGGGTATGAACCGTACGCTCTCGCCAGCTGAGCTACACCGCCACAATGGCTCCACAGGTAGGATTCGAACCTACGACCGATCGGTTAACAGCCGATAGCTCTACCACTGAGCTACTGTGGAATATTGTTATATCAACTATCTAGTAATTATAGCGACAAGATATAATTTACCATGTTCTACATCTTCTGTCAATGTTTTTTTATTTCATGCATTCGATATATTATGTAAATGCCGTTGTTAAAACGACAATATTTACTATAGCATCTTCTATTTAGGATTTCAATACAAAATTTAAATTTAGAAAATTTTTATTTTAAATCACCTCCATATTTCATTAACTTATTTATTCCTAAATAATACCATTCCTCTTTTCTCTCAACAAATAAGAAGTTCCGGCTGGTGGAGCTATGTATCGGCTTTCCTTATTTGTCTGACATCTTTAATACAAGATACCTTCAGCGTAAAGTAAATAAACAGTGATTTTGTTATACATAAATAAGAAGGCTGTCGAGACATTAGTCTCGACAGCCTGGAGGCAAATCCGGATCATAAGATCATAAAAGATCCTCTGCCTGTTTATCTATTCACCCAATACTTCTTCAGCAATATTTACAGCATGGTCACCGATTCGTTCTAAATTACTTATAATATCGACAAAAACGATACCTGCTGATCCCGTGCATTTGCCTTCATTCATACGAATAATATGCTTCTTACGGAAATTACGTTCCATTTTATCAATTTGATCTTCTTTCTGGATTACCGCAAGCGCCTCTTCTCTATCCATATCCTGAAGTGATTTTACAGCTTGTTTTACGGTTGAAATAGTTAACTCGAACATTTCATTTAGATCTTCGTGAGCTTTGTCCGTTAAATGTACCTTATTCGACATTTTATAATCAATTAATTCTACAATATTCTCAAAATGATCCCCAATTCGTTCTATATCTCGAACCGAATCTAATAATGCTGAATGTTTGGCACTATCTTGTTCGGAAAGTGACTCAGCTGAAAGCTCTACTAAATAATCCGTAATTTTTCGATCAAGGCTATTTAAAGCACCTTCTATCTGTAATGCCATCTCCGAATGTTTTGATGTTTGTGTATTAAGATATTTATTTGTTTCTTCAAGACCCTTGTACGCATACTCACCCATGCGAATAACTTCAGATTTAGCTTGATCTAAAGCTAGGGACGAAGATTGCTGGATAAATATCGGATCTAAGTGTTGTGGTTTATATTCTACTACAGTATCTTCGCCTGGGATTATTTTTGTTACTAACCATGCAAAAGCACCGATGAATGGAAATTGAATAATTGTATTTGTAATATTAAAGCTTCCGTGTGCAAAGGCGATCGTCATTTCTGGATTTAAATTAAACTGTCCTTGTAAAAATTCAACAAATTGTGAGAATAATCCTAGTAATAGCAACCCGATCGTTGCACCTATTAAGTTAAAAATAACGTGCGTATATGCTGCTCGTTTTGCAGCAACTGTTGCACCAATTGATGCTAAAACAGCAGTAATGGTAGTACCAATATTATCACCAAATAATACAGGCACAGCTGCTTGTAGATCAATAGCACCTTGCGCAAACAAACCTTGCAAGATTCCAATTGTTGCACTAGAGCTCTGAACAATAACTGTAAATACTGTACCGATAACAACACCTAGTACAGGATTATCACTCATGCTTACCGTAAGTTCATGGAAAGCCTCTAAACTACGTAATGGCTCCATTCCGCTACTCATTAATTCAAGTCCGAAAAATAAAGCACCAAAGCCAAATACACCTTGTCCAACAGCACTAACTTTCTGATTTTTAAAGAAAAATAATAGGAAACACCCAACTGCGATAATTGGTAGAGCATACTCCCCAATATCAATACCTATAATAAATGCAGTAACCGTTGTTCCAATGTTAGCACCCATAATGACACCGATAGCTTGTCTCAACGTCATAAAGCCTGCGTTAACAAGTCCAACGGTTAAAACAGTTGTCCCGGAACTACTTTGAATCAATATCGTTACAATAATCCCAGCAAGTACTCCCATAAATGGGTTGCTCGTAAATCGATCTAAGATATTTCTAAGACGATCTCCGGCTGACTTTTGTAGACCTTCACCCATATATTTAATACCTAGAAGAAAGATCCCTAGTCCACCTATAAATTCAAATATCAGTGTTTGCACATCAATTTCCAAAATATATACCTACCCTTCATTCATGTTGAATCATGTCGCACCATATCAATATTAAGTATACATAAACTTTTTGTAAAGGTTTATCGAGTATATTTAACATTAAATTTACATTCGAGTCACACTTATTATGTACGAGCTGATTTTAATCATTCCAGATAGGATAAAGAACAAACAAAAAGATAATCGAATTCACTTCGATTATCTTTACACATGAAAGCATTAGCTATTTTTTGGTTCAACAAGGATTTTTGTTCCATCAACTTGAACGACTCTAATTGTTGTGTTTTTGGGAAGCCACTGCCCATTCGAAACCGCGCTATAATCTTTTTCGGCTATGCGAATTGTCCCAACAGGGCGTAAATCTGTTAACGTAACACCTTCTTGATTAACTAATGCTTCATATGTGCTATTTAATGAATTATATCCTGCTTCCTTTGTTAATTGATCTTTTAGGGTAATTTTATTCCACATGTCTCTACGTTTAAATACTTTTAAGAATAAGAAGGAAGCACCAGTCCCAACTAATACACCTAAGACAGCATACAAACCAGCTGCTAAATTCGGTGCAGGTAGTGCTACAGCTGTTAACATGCTGGCTAAACCTATCGTAGCTAAAGTACCATCATTTAATAGTTTGCCATCGATAACAATAAGTAATAATCCGATAAAATAAATAATAACCATAATAATAATCGAGCTTGTTTCAACATATGCACCAAAGTACACGGTAATAAATCCGATACCTAATAAAGCGAATAATCCACGCATATTAACCAAAACTTCACCAATTAAAAATAATGTTGCAAATCCGGTTATAACAAGCCCTATCCAATCCATTTCTAAAAGCGCCAAAGAATTTCCCCCTCTCACCTTCTCCCTAATATATACGTTTTACAACGGAGAATTGTTTCATTATAAGGAGTAGATCTTATGTATATATTGAAGAAATTAGCTATATGGTTACTTATTATACTGATGTTATCCATTATTTATAAAGATATTTCTAATATTTCAATAACAAACGATGGCCCGCAATTAAAGCAGCAGAAAGAGCAGCCGATATTCTCATCATACCATGTCATAACGAAAAAAGTCCAAGCGGGTGAGACTGTCCTTTCAATAATGGAGGAGATTAACCAATCAAAGTTGAATCACTTAAATATAGAGAAAATCATCCAGGATTTTCAAACCGTTAATCCCCATACTGATCCATTCCGTCTCGAAGTTGGAAAATATTACTATTTCCCTGCCTATGAATAAAAAAAGGGGCTGATGACAGCCCCTTTTCTAGACGAAAGGTAATACAAACAAGGTAATTAATATAGAAATTGCCCCTGCTGCTATCGCTATATTTCCTAATGTGTCTGCTCCTCGGCTACGGGACATAAAGCCAAGAATGATCCCTGCAGCTCCAAATATTACTGGCCAAATAAAGAAAGAAATAACGGATAAAGCAATCCCTATCCAGCCAAATGTTGTATTTACATCATCGTCCCCTGCTACATCGGGCTCATAATTATCTGCTGTCATTTCAGCAGCGAATTCCTCGTCACGGGAACTATCTGGCTCAACCCCAACAAAATCTTGATTTTTTCTTTGTTCACCATGATTCGGTGCTTTTTCAACATCTTTCATTCCATTGCGACCTGGATATTGATTCATGAAAGAGACCTCCCTTTTCTTATATTGAGGTGCATCTTTAGCTTATGGAATTTCATCATTTTTAATGGTGTAAGTTAATGGAAGGGAAAAGTTTACCTCAGACAAGATTATTTTTTCTGCTTTGCTGCATATAGTACATTACAATACTTAAAAAGGGAGTAAGTGAATACATGTCCAATTTTCTTAAGGAAATGATTCAAAAAAAGCTCTCACAATTATCTGCAGATGAGCTTTTACACTATGCAGGACAATACGGTTTTTCATTAGATGCCAGGGAAGCGCAGCAAATTGTCATGTATGTGAAACAAAACAACGTGGATCCTTTTTCGGCAAATGGCAGGGAAAAAATGTTAAGGGAATTAGCAAAAATCACTGATATTCAGACAGCCAAAAAAGCGCAAAAACTTTTTAATGAACTCATTCAATCCTATGGACTAAGTCATCTTTTTGAATAGGAATAATACGAAATACTCGTATTATTCCTTCTTTTTGGACTTATTTTTCCCCTTGAATGATTTTTTCTTTCAAATCTGAATCGAAATCACCTTTTTTAATCATGTCAATTTCAAATTTGTAAGGTGCCTTTTTATTTTTTTTATCTTCTCCAACATATGGAGTTTCTAATATTTTTGGCAACGGTTCTAATTGAGGATGATTACTCACGTATAAAAGTGCTTCAAATCCGATGTGACCAAAACCAATGTTTTCATGACGATCTTTATGTGCACCTATTTCATTTTTGCTATCATTTACGTGAACCACTTTAATACGATCAATTCCAACTATTTTATCAAATTGATCAAGTACGCCATCAAAATCATTTACAATATTATAGCCACCATCATGAATATGACACGTATCCATGCATACAGATAATTTTTCGTTATGCGTTACGCCATCAATTATTTTTGCCAGTTCGTCAAATGTTCTTCCAATTTCTGAACCTTTACCAGCCATTGTTTCTAAGGCAATTTGTACATCTTTATCTTTCTCTAGTACTTCATTTAGGCCTTCAATAATTCGCTTAATCCCTTTATCGGCACCTTCTCCTACATGTGATCCTGGATGCAACACGATTTGTTTAGCACCAATTGCAGCTGTCCGGTCAATTTCATTCCGTAAAAAATTAACCCCAAGTTCAAAGGTTTCAGGTTTAACTGTATTGCCAATATTTATTATATAGGGCGCATGGACAACAATATCGCCAATACCATTTTCCCTCATATGTTCTATACCACGCTCAATATTTAATTCTTCAATTGGCTTTCTCCGTGTATTTTGAGGAGCCCCTGTATAAATCATGAATGTATTTGCACCATAGGAAGCAGCTTCCTCCGATGAACCCTGCAGCATTTTTTTACCACTCATTGAAACATGAGATCCGATCTTTACCATGCCTAATCACCTCTCCAGTATATCAATTATTTTTTATATTTTTTCTTTTTTAATTGTTTTTTAATTGCTTCTTGCTGCTTCTTCATTTTTTTCTTATAACCTGGTTTAACCTTCGTTGTCTTTTTCACACGTTTCCACGCTTCTTTATCAGCATTGGTAGCATTTCTTCCTCGGACAGTGCGTTGGTTCCAAGGCTTCGCTTCATGCCACGTCCCATTACGTACGTCTGTATACATAATAGGTAAGCCTTTTTGCTCGAGTCTATTAATAAGTAATTCATCTTGCTCTCGGTATATGCTTATAGCAGTACCTTCCATTCCGGCTCTAGCAGTCCTGCCAACACGATGAATATAAAAATCTGCTTCTTTAGGCAATTGAGCATTGATAACATGACTCACACCTTTGATATCTATCCCTCGAGAAGCCAAATCGGTTGCAACAATATATTGATAACGGAGATTTTGAATCTCCTTTAACATACGTTTCCTTTCGCGCGGGGACAAGCCACCATGGATAAGACCATTAGGTATACCTTTTTCCTGTAGCACAGCGGATAATTCGTTTGCCTGCTCTTTGCCATTGGTAAAGATAATGGCCAAGTAAGGATTTATGGCTTTCGATATTTCATATATAATCGAAGCCTCGTCCCGATGTTTTAAAGCAATTAATCGATGTTCCATTGTTTCAGGCGAGAAATGATCCTCTATTTTTACATATACCGGATGTTCTAAATACTTTTTGAAAAAATGCTGTAATCGCTGTGGAATGGTAGCTGAAAAAACAAGTAATTGAACAGATGGATGAGAGCGCACTAATAATTGGTCGACTTCATTGATAAATCCTAAATCAAGCATCAAATCTGCTTCATCGATAACAAATGAGTTAGCAGAGTAAATGGAAAGAGCTTCTTCTTTTACCATATCAAGAATTCGCCCAGGGGTGCCAACAATAATATGAGGCGGTTCTTTTAATTTTTCCATCATCTTTTGCTTATCTGTACCACCAATTAGCAACTTAGCCTTCCATTGCTTTTCGGCATACGTAATTATCTTTTTGACCTCATCAAATAACTGTGTGGCTAACTCCCTTGTGGGCGCTGTTATAACCAATTGCACCTCACTTTTGTCATCGCTAATCTGATTCATTAATGGAAGTAAAAAAGCATGTGTTTTCCCAGAACCTGTTCGCGATTGACCAATTACACTCTTTCCTTCTAATATTGCTGGAATAACCTTTCTTTGCACTTCAGTAGGTGTTTGGAATTCCAACTTTTCAATAACTGATTCCATTATTGGTTGAAGTTTAAATTCCTTAAAATCATCTTTATTCATTTTCGTACTCCTTTTCTACTTACATAAACTGAAATGGATCTGTATTCGTTGTTGAAGTTATTACTTCAATCCCCATATCTTTAAACCTGTCATTCAAATAATTTTTAACAGCATCTTTCATTATTTTTTCTGCATAATGACCCGAATCAATAACTGCCAATCCGATTTGCCATGCATCTTGTGCTATATGAAACGTCATATCCCCAGTTATATAAACATCTGCTCCTTTTAATTTAGCCTGATGAATATATTTTTCGCCACTTCCACCAAGAATAGCAATTGTTTTTACCTTTTTATCTAAATTTCCAGTTACGCGAACATTTTCCATTTGAAACGCGGATTTCACTTTTTCTACAAAATCCCTTAACACCATCTTTTCTTCGAGATGACCAACACGTCCAAGTCCCATAGCCTCTCCTTTATTTCCTAATGGGTATATATCATAAGCCGCCTCTTCATATGGATGTGCATCTATCATTTGCTCAAGCACAGAAGATAATTTATGCTCTTCTACAATCGTCTCTAATTTAGCCTCTTCTACTTTTTCAAGTTGATTCGTATTTCCGATAAAAGGATTTGTACCTTCGAGCGGTTTAAAAGTACCTTGACCATGACTGTGAAACGTACAATGACTATAATTGCCAATATGCCCAGCTCCCGCCTTGCTTATCGCTTCTCTGACTTGATCGATATGGGATATTGGTACATAAACAGCCAATTTAACTAGGCTCTTCGATTGTTCATCTACTAATACACGACTAGACGTTAAACCAATGGCATCAGCGAGTTGATCATTTACCCCTCCAATTGCTGCGTCTAAATTTGTATGGGATGCATATACAGTTATACCATGGTTCACTAATTTTTGCATGATTTTGCCTGAAGGTGTATCCATATTTAACTGCCGCAATGGTTTGAATAGTAATGGATGGTGAGCAATAATTAAATCAACATGTTTTTCAATTGCTTCGTCAACGACATTTTCTAAAACATCCAATGTAATCATAATTTTGCTAACAGGTTTATTGTAAGCTCCAACTTGTAACCCAACATTATCCCAATCATAGGCAAGATAGGTAGGGGCAAGTGCCTCCATTACTTTAAAAATATCACGATTTGTCAATTGAATTTGTTTCATTTGTAACCTCCGCAATCCATTTTTTCTCTTGTAAGAATTGATTTATCTTTAATTGATCCGATTGCTTTGCTTGTTTCATTTGCTGAATAACACGCTCTAATTTTTTTGCTTCGGCCTTCCATTTTTTATAAAACGCATAAGGTTTCTTGAGAAGGAGAATTGGTCCGAATAATAATTGTTGTTCATCCAATGTTGCAGGTGTAGAAGGATTGGCATTCCATTCTGATTTGATAATTTCATAAAAATGTCCATTTTCTTCAACTAAATCTTCATCTGTAATTGTATATCCATTGGTAATTAACCATATACGAACTGCACGAGCATCGACATTTGGTTGAGCAATAATTTGGTCGGTAATTTCCAATTTATCCTTTCCTTCATTCAATATACTCTTGATTAATGAACCACCCATACCAGCAATAACCACTTGTCTAGCTTCTTGATGATATAATACATGAAGACCATTTCCTAATCGAACATCAATCTGATCTTCAAGATTGTGACTCTTTACCGTTTCTACCGCACTCCTATATGGACCTTCATTAACCTCACCTGCTATTGCCTTCGCTGTTTGATCATTTTTACAAACATAGCAAGGTAAATACGCATGATCCGAACCAATGTCAGCAAATACAGCCCCTTTAGGTAAGAAAGAGGCTACTCGTTTTAATCGTTTTGAAAGCTTTACATCTGCCATTATTTCCTCCACATTTCTCTATTTATTCGTTATGTTCTTATATAAAGAAAAGCTTTCTGTTTATTAGCAGAAAGCTTCGCTTTTCACCTATTTCATCACGTTTAATTACTTTTTCTCTGCCAGCCATTTAGCCAATACTTCAGCCTCGGCTTCATTGGCCATACCAGCAGGCATTTGTCCTTTACCATTAATAATTACATCTTGAATCTCTTCTTGAGACAATCTACTACCAACTTGTGTCAAATCTGGTCCCATACCTCCAGATAGATCTGCCCCATGGCAGCTTGCACAATTCGATTCAAATATTGCTGCCGGATCATCGGTTGTCTCACCTTCTTGAGACTCGGCTTGTTCACCGCCACCTTCTTCCGCTTGTTGCATGTCATTACGTTGATCTAATCCTACAAATGATAGAATAATTACGCCAAGTATCCCTACTAAAGCAATGATTGCATATGGGATAACAGGGTTTCTTTTCATTACGTTTCCTCCTTATGTAATCCCCATTTCGTTATTAACTGTAAAAGACTATATTTATTTTACTTGAAAAACTGCTTTCTTTAAAGTGTTTACACATGAAAATTTATTAAAACTATTTAAATCTATAGACATAATAGACGAAAAATAGCAACTTATAAATAATACGATATATTAAGGAAGCCTTGCCGTCTTGATCATAATCCATACATATATGATCAGCATTAAAATACAAGTTGCAAAATAGTCTGAAATTGCGTAAAATGAAAACAAGAAATTGAAAACGTTAACAAAAATAAATTAGGATGATTATTATTAAAAGGAAAATCATTGGACAATGACGAGCATTGTCCAATGACATGAATTAATCAAGAAAATCTTTCAAACGTTTGCTTCTACTCGGATGTCTTAGTTTGCGAAGTGCCTTCGCTTCTATTTGACGGATTCTTTCTCTTGTTACACCGAACACTTTACCAACTTCTTCTAATGTTCTAGTACGACCGTCATCTAGACCAAATCGCAAGCGTAGTACATTTTCTTCACGATCTGTTAACGTATCAAGAACATCTTCTAATTGTTCTTTTAGTAATTCATAAGCCGCATGATCAGATGGAGAGACCGCTTCTTGGTCTTCAATAAAATCACCTAAGTGAGAGTCATCTTCTTCTCCGATTGGAGTTTCTAGAGATACTGGTTCTTGTGCAATTTTGAGTATGTCACGAACTTTATCTGGCGCTAGTTCCATTTCTTCTCCAATTTCTTCTGGAGTAGGTTCTCTACCTAAGTCTTGCAGCAATTGTCTTTGAACACGAATTAATTTATTAATCGTTTCTACCATGTGTACGGGAATTCTTATTGTTCTTGCTTGGTCAGCTATCGCTCTTGTAATTGCCTGTCTTATCCACCAAGTTGCATAGGTACTAAACTTGAATCCTTTTCGGTAATCAAACTTTTCTACTGCTTTAATTAATCCCATATTTCCTTCTTGGATAAGATCTAGGAATAACATACCTCTGCCCACATACCGCTTTGCAATACTCACAACTAAACGTAAGTTTGCTTCAGAAAGGCGGCGTTTCGCTTCTTCATCACCTTTTTCGATTCGTGTTGCTAAATCGATCTCTTCAGCAGCAGATAATAAATCAACCCGGCCAATTTCTTTTAAATACATACGTACTGGGTCATTTATCTTGATTCCCAATGGTACGCTAAGGTCATTCAGGTTAAATTCTTCCTCTTTTGCAATTTGTTGCATACTAGGATCCTCTTCGGATTCTCCTATTACTTCAACACCTTGATCTGCTAGGTACTCATAAAATTCGTCCATTTGGTCTGATTCAAGCGTAAAATTAGACAAACGATCTGCTATTTCTTCATATGCCAAAACACCTCGTTTTTTACCCATTTCTAATAACTGGTCTTTGGCTTGTTCTAAGGTTAGTTCAGATTCATTTTCTTTTGTTTGTGAAGGCTTGTTATCGGCCATGAGTCCCCCTCCTTCCATACTGCATAAAAAATCATTTCGGATGTTTTAGTTGCTTATTTATTTCAATAATTTGCATTGCTATTTGCGCTGCTTTTATTGGGTCCTGTTGTTGTTCAGCCATTTTTTGCTGATCTTTCAACGATTTAATTGTATCCATATCACTATTTTTAGTCCGGATAATTCGAATATAGTCATTCAATTCCTGATCACTGATATCCTCTTGTACTGGTAACATAGCTATTTCCGTAATTTGTTGCTGTAATTCCGAATCAGTAATCCTTTCTAGAAATAAACTGACATCTGCTTCATTTCCTTCTTCGTAAAATGCGTATAAATGAGTTGCAATGATTTTATGGGAATCTATATTAAATCCTGCTCCAATTTCGTCTTGAATTTTTTCAGTGATTCTCACGTTTTGGAGCATATAGGAAATTAATTGTCTCTCTGCATTTTGAAAAGCTGGGAGCAACTTCGATTTCCGAACATTCCATACCGTATTACTAGTATATCTGTTCTTTTGGTGATTATCCTTATTTGTGCCAAACTTTTCGCGATAACCTGAAATTTCATTTGTTAACGTATCAATGGATATACCATATTCTTTACTTAATTCTTTCACATAATATTCCCGTTCAATGGGACTATCAATCATTGCGAGTTGCTTTAATACTTTTTCTATATAGTTTATGCGATCTCCTTCATGATTTAAATTAAAATCTTTCTTCAAAAATCGCATATAGAAACTCATAAATGTATCACTTGCTTTTATTACTTCCTTCTCAAATGCATCTCCTCCATAAGTCTGAATAAAACTGTCAGGATCTATGTTATTTTCCAGATGTGCTATTTTTACTTCACAGCCAGATTGTCTTAATAAAACAGCTGCTTTATATGCAGCATCTAAGCCAGCTCGATCTCCGTCATAACACAGAATTACGGTATTAACATAACGCTTGAGAAGTTTCGCCTGATATTCAGTTAATGCAGTACCTAATGTTGCAATAACATTTCGAATACCCGCTTGATAAGCAGCGATAATATCCATTTGCCCTTCAAAAAGAATAGCTTCATTTTTCTTACGGATGTGCTTTTTGGCTAGATCAAAATTATAAAGAAGTTTTCCTTTATGGAACAACTCACTTTCTGGACTATTAATATACTTTGGCTTACTATCCCCGATAGTAGCTCGGCCACCGAAGGCAACAGTCTTACCCAAATGGTTTCGAATAGGAAATATAATTCTTCCTCTGAACCTATCACTAATTTGACCGTCTTCCCGTAAATTGATCAAACCAGCTTTTACTAATAATTGCTGATGAAATCCTTTTTTCTTTAAGAATTCAGCGGTAAAGTCCTTTACATTAGGAGCAAAACCGAGTTGAAACGCATCGATTGATTCATCCTTTACACCCCGGTCTTGTAAATAACCATATCCTTCTTTTCCATCCTTTGTATAACGGAGAAGATGATGATAAAGCTTTGCTAACCATTCATGCGCGGACAATATATCCTGATTCTCTTGAGACAATGAACTTTCAGTCGTTTTTGAATTTGTCTCAGGTAGTTGGATTCCACTTCTATCCGCAAGATGCTGCAGTGCTTCAAAAAATGAATAATTCTCCATTTCCATCAGAAATGTAACTACATTTCCACCCTTGCCACAGCCAAAACAATGAAATATTTGCTTTTCTTGGGTCACTGAAAATGATGGTGTTTTCTCTCCATGAAAAGGACAAAGACCAAAATAATTTCTTCCTTGTTTTTTTAACTGAATATAATCCCCAATAATGTCTACAATATCATTAGCTTTACGAATTTCTTCGATCACTTCTTCAGGAATTTGATTGGACATAAAATCACCATGCTAATTAATATTCGTCTTTCATTAAAAAAATCCTTCATTTTTCGACAATATTTTTTAAAAAAGCCGAAAAAAATTCCTTCTTCATGTGTAAACATCATCAGTGAAGGACACTCATATCACTAGCTCTCCTAAACTTTGAAAACTAGCTTCCAATAAGAAACGACTTGTAGACGCTAATTGTTATCTGTCTTTCCAATACATACTTCTACATAAGTCTTACAAAATCCTTCTTCAAAGATAAGGTTTCTTTACATAAACATACATTATAAACGATACGTATGTTATATCATTACACAAAGACTCATTATAATATACTTTTTTATAAAAAGCTATTAAATCGTTTCTAGTTTTATATTATTGCCAGCAGTGTTGATTCCTAACCATGAAAAAACATTCTACACACTAGATATAGAATGTTTTTTATGAAGTTATCTCTTAAAAACTACTATTTTTTAATGATTTGTCGGATACTATTTGCTGTTTCCTCTACTGCTTTATTTGAAACATCAATTACATGACAGCCTATTTTTTTAACTATAGCATCAAAATAATCAAGCTCTTTATAGATTCTTTCCATGTTAGCATATGTCGCTTGATCACCTAATCCCAACGCTTTTAACCTTTCTTTACGAATTTCATTTAGTTTTGCTGGGCTTATTCGTAATCCAATGCATTTGCTTGGGTCAACGTCAAATAATTCTTCAGGAGGATCCACTTCTGGCACAATGGGCACATTTGCAACTTTTAAACGCTTATGTGCTAAATATTGAGATAAGGGTGTTTTCGAAGTTCTTGAAACTCCAATTAAAACAATATCAGCTCTGGAAATTCCTCTTGAATCCCGCCCGTCGTCGTATTTCACAGCAAATTCGATTGCTTCTACACGTTTAAAATAATCTTCGTCCAGTTTATGAACCAACCCTGCTTCCATTCTCGGAGATCGATTAAACACACGTTCCATTGCTTTTAACATTGGTCCCATAATGTCAATTGCTTCCATATTCAATTGTTTTGCACGTTCATTTACATAGTTTCGAAGACTTGGATCGACAAGTGTAAAGCCAATTAGACCGTTGTTTTCATTAGCAAGCTGTAGTGCATCATCAATCGTTTCTTTATCTTCGACATATGGAATGCGCTGTATCTTATAGGTTCCATCATTAAATTGACTCAAGCCTGCTTTAATAACTAACTCAGCAGTTTCCCCTACTGAATCAGATAATACATAGACAGGTTGCGTAAACATGAATCTACCCCTTCCTATCAATTGATTACAAATCTTTATCCAAAATTAATTCCACAAATGCCTTGGTAATTGTCGTTTTCGTTATTCTGCCAACTACTTCTAACCCTTGGTCTGAATCTTTAATGACTGGAATCCCATCAATTTGCTTATCAATTAAATTCTTAGCCACATCAACTAATAAATCCTCTTTTCTACAAACTGTTATATTCGGCATCCTTGTCATAATAATATGTACAGGGACTGTACTTAAATCTTGTTGTCCAATACTTGCACGTAGTAAGTCTTTTCTAGATAAAACACCTGTTAAACAAGCATAATCATCGACCACAAACAGGGTCCCCACATCTTCCAAAAACATTGTTGATATAGCATCATACACCGATACACTTTCCTTTACTACAATTGGCACATGTTGATATTCATATACTTTAAACTTTTTAATTTGCTCTGTAAGTAATTCTGTTCCTGTTTTACCTGTGAAAAAATAGCCTACACGAGGGCGGGCATCCAGAAATCCCGCCATCGTCAAAATGGCTAAATCAGGACGTAATGTAGCACGAGTTAAGCTTAGCCGTTCAGCAATATTTTCACCAGTAATTGGTCCGTTTTCTTTAACTATTTGAAGTATTTCTTCCTGTCTATTTGATAACTCCATCTCTTTCACCACCTACAAACGATGTGACATCAACTGTTACTTCTATTATAGACTAAATATACTGAAAAGAGAATTGGATCGCTTTACAGAAAGAAAAATTAGAAATGTTGTTTCCATTCAATTTGTGTCAAATCTGCATACCGATTAATTATATTTGCTATATTAGCTAACAACCCTAAACGATTGTTGCGAACTCGTTCATTATCCGTCATGACCATATTATTATCAAAGAAAAGGTGGATAGGTTCAGCTAGTTTAGCAATTAACTGTAAGTTCTTTTCAGCATTTCGATCTGTATCCTGATATGATTCTTCCACAAATTGATATTGTTCATATAACGCTTTTTCCGAATCCGTTTCAAATAGTTGAGGGTCTACACTCGTCGTTTCCGCTTTTTCAGCTAAATTTAGAACACGTACCAAAGCCTCTTGGATAGGCTTAAATGCATCATCATTTCTTTTCTCTGATAACGTTTGTGCTTTAGCTAATGTATAATCGTAAATTCCAACACCATCATGTAAGACTGCTTGAATAATATCCTGCTCCACCGCAGCTTCTTTTAATAAGAAGGCGGCACGTAAGGAGAAAAATTCTTTTAAATGAACAAATGATTGGTCATGATTTGACAATGGAACATTCGATTGCTTAAAGACATCTTGGGCAATTCGTAATAAGTTTTCAATTTGCATATCCCACTTAAATGTTTTAACTATTCGTAATATACCTGTTGCTTGCCTTCGTAGACCGTATGGATCCTGTGAACCCGTTGGCATTAAACCAACAGATATACATCCTGTGATAGTATCTAACTTGTCGGCTATACTTACAATTGCCCCTACTTCTGTTGCTGGCAGATCTCCATTTGCTTGAATTGGCAAATAATGTTCACGAATTGCTTGAGCAACAAGGTCATTTTCTCCATATAAATGTGCATATTTTTCACCAATTACACCTTGCAGCTCAGTAAATTCATTGACCATATTTGTTGGTAAGTCAAATTTACAAATAGAGGCAGCACGGATTGCTAAGGACATTTTATCTGTATTTAGATGAATGAATTTACCTATTTGTTCAGTTAACGCTGTAACACGCTGTACTTTATTCGCAATCGTACCTAATTTTTCTTGAAAAACAACCCGTTCAAGTTTTGCTAAATAATATTCAATGGAATGCTTCTGATCTTCTTCATAGAAAAAGGCAGCATCAGATAATCGAGCACGTAAGACTTTCTCATTACCCTTAATCACCGTATCAATCGCATAATCATTCCCGTTACGGATTCCAACAAAGTAAGGAAGCAGCTTTCCGTCTAATGATTTTACAGGAAAATAACGTTGATGTTCTTTCATGGAAATGATTAAAACTTCATCCGGAAGCTTTAAAAACTGCTGGTCAAATGATCCAAGAAACACTTGAGGGAATTCCACTAAATTACGAACCTCATCAAGTAAGTGTTTATCGACAGGTATTTGAATATCTTTATCCTTCTCTAAAGTATGAATTCCCTTTAGGATTTTTTCTTCTCTTTTTAGGGGATCAACGATAACATATTGGTTCAATAACGCTGACTCATAATTAAGTGGGTCTTCTAGCGTTATATTATCACCTAAAAAACGATGACCAAAAGTCAGGTTACTGCTGGTAACCTTCGCTACTTCAAACGGAATAATTTCACTTCCGAATAAGCCAACAAGCCATCGAATCGGACGTGCATACCTAATCGATTGCGTACCCCAACGCATATTTTTGCCAAAGGTTATCGATTCAATTATTTTATGAAATTCAGGTAGTAAATCAAAAGTTGTTTGACCTTCGATATGTTTTTTAATGAATACATAGGAAGTACCATTAAGCTCTTTTATATATAGATCGTCCGTTGTCTTTCCTTGCCCTTTCGAAAAACCAATTGCAGCTTTCGTCCAATTCCCATCTTCACCTTTGGCAATTTTCAAGGAAGGGCCCTTAACCTCTTCTGCTATCGTTGTCTGTTCCTCAGCCACACCTTTAATCATAACCGCTAATCGCCTTGGCGTAGAAAATGATCGTATTTGCTCATATGAAATTCGTAAATCATGTAACCAAGCTTCTGTCTTTTCTTTCAACTGCGATTCTGCATCATCAATAAACCGCGCTGGTAATTCCTCTAAGCCAATTTCAAATAATGCATTTTTTGTCATTTTATTTTTCCTCCTTTTGCAACATCGGGAAACCAAGACGTTCTCTTTCTGCAACGTAAGCTTTCGCTATACTACGAGCTAGATTACGAATTCTAGTTATATATCCAGTACGCTCTGTAACGGATATAACACCTTTTGCATCTAGGAGGTTAAACGTATGGGAGCATTTTAAAACATAGTCATATGCCGGGAATACTAAACCCTTATCCATCGTTTCTTTCGCTTCCTTTTCATATTTTGTAAATAAGTCAAATAGCATTTCTGTATTTGATTCTTCAAATGTATATTTCGAATGCTCGTATTCTGGTTGATAAAAGATATCCTCTACGGTTACACCTGTCGTCCATTCCAAATCAAAGACATTTTCTTTATCCTGGATATAAGATGCAAGCCGTTCAATGCCATACGTAAGCTCTACTGCCACAGGATTCGCTTCTAAGCCCCCTATTTGTTGGAAATAGGTGAATTGAGTAATTTCCATTCCATCTAGCCATACTTCCCAGCCCAGACCAGCAGCGCCAAGAGTAGGGTTTTCCCAATTGTCCTCCACAAACCGAATATCATGTTCAAGTGGATTAATACCTAATTTTTTCAAGGATTCAAGGTATAGTTCTTGGATATTATCAGGAGAAGGCTTCATAATTACTTGAAATTGATGATGCTGATAAAGTCGGTTAGGGTTATTACCATACCTACCATCTGCAGGCCGTCTTGAAGGTTCCACATAAGCAACATTCCAAGGCTCTGGTCCAAGACTACGTAATAATGTCATTGGAGACATTGTCCCTGCTCCTTTTTCTACATCATACGCCTGCATAATAATACAATTTTGTTCAGACCAATGTTTTTGCAATGTTAATATCATTTCTTGAATAGTCATTAATCACATATCCTCCATTACGAATTATTCGCTTCTCAGCAGCTATTTCACCTATAAGGTGAATGAACCCTTAGAGAAACTGCTCTTTGCAAATAAATATCCCCGTCTCTATGTCTCTAAACGGGACATAGGGACGGGGATCAACCGCGGTTCCACCCTATTTGCTCTCTTAAAGAGCCACTTTATTTGCATTGCTCCAAAGCGCCCTTCCCCTTTGTTCCATCATCCAGCTCTCACCAATCTGGACTCGCTTTACAAGGATACAAAAGGTACTTTTCTTTTTCACAGCAATGTTATCGTATCATTTTATGTACAAATAATACGTCATTTATCCTTGTCATGTCAACTTATTTTAATAAATCCAGTTGATTTAAAAATTTCCGTGACTTGATAAAATAGCCGCCATAATAATCATAATAAGCATCTAACAGTTGACGTAACAAGCGTTTATTCTCGTTTTTAATCGAAATAGTTCCCACCTGCTGTAAGTTAACTGTTGCAAAAATATGTAATAATTTAGCTACAGCATTAGGTAACGGGATGGCTTCCGGATCCATTCTTCTACATTCCCTGCAGAGCAACCCACCCTCAGTAATCGAAAATACAAACGGAGAATTCCGATTGCCGCAATTACTGCAACGACTTACTAATGGCGCAAACCCACCTTTTGCATATAGTTTTAATTCATACATCATCATGGGAATACTAGGTTCCTCATTTTCAGCAATCCAAGTCATGGTTTCATGCAATTGATGGAATATAGTTAGATCTGGCTTTTTGTCATCCAGTAACTTATCCGTAAGTTCAATAATATATGCAGCATATGCCGTTTTAATGATGTCCTCTCGGATTTTTCGAAATGAATCAATAACTTCCCCTTGTTGGATAGTGCTCAAGCCACTATTAACATAAACAAAGAATTGTGCATAGATGAATGGCTGCGTTACGGCAGCCATTCGACTTTTCGGTTTTTTTGCACCACGAGCGATGGCGGAAAGTTTACCTAATTTCTTACTATATATCGTGACAATTTTATGCGTTTCCCCATAGTCATTTGTCTTTAATACAATACCTTCTATTTTTTCAAGCACATAGATTCACCTTTGCCTCATCTATTCTTACACGTTTTCAATTCTTTACTAATTGGTATCTAATGGTGTTATTTTTTGACCTTCATGCTGGGTTACTTCATTTTTCCGTTCATTTTCTAACTCTTTCATCAATAAATAGGTTTCAATGTTTCCTGTTTGGCTGAATAATTTCCAGGTTAAATCAATCACAAGAAAACCCACCTTTCTTTAATGTTTGAAAATGTAACTTACTACTTAGAATCACCACAACACTAAAAACAATTAGTATAAAAATTTACCATGTTTAATATTCATCGCTTCGAAAACCGTATTCATATAGCTGATTTTGCTTGTTTCTCCAATCCTTTTTAACTTTTACCCAAAGCTCTAAGTACACTTTTGTACCTAGTAATTTTTCAATATCTTCTCGAGCTGCTTTCCCAATATTTTTCAACATACTTCCATGCTTACCAATCAGTATTCCTTTTTGGGTTTTTCTTTCGGTTACAATTGTAGCTTGTATATATAATTTCTGATCGTCTGCTTTTTCCATCTGCTCCAGCACAACAGCTATCGAGTGCGGTACTTCTTCCCTAGTTAGTTGCAATACTTTTTCTCGTATTAGTTCTTGCATAACAAATCTTTCTGGGTGGTCAGTAATTTGGTCTTCAGGGTAATATTGCGGTCCTTCTGGAAGATCTTTCTTGAGGACTTCCAGCATATGATCCACATTATTCCCTTGCAAAGCAGAAATGGGAATAATCTCTGCGAATGCATATTTTTCTTTATATTGATCTATTAAAGGTAACAAATCATCTGGATGAACAAGATCAATTTTATTAATAATTAAATAAACTGGTCTTTTTACTTGATGCAGACGCTCGATAATATATTGATCCCCTTTGCCGTGACCTTCACTAGCATTGATCATAAATAAAATAGCATCTACTTCATTCAACGTATTTTCAGCAGTTTTTACCATGAAGTCCCCAAGTCGATGCTTTGGTTTATGAATTCCAGGTGTATCAATAAAAATAATTTGAGAATGCTCTTCTGTTAACACGCCTTGAATCTTGTTTCTTGTGGTTTGTGGCTTATCACTCATAATTGCAATTTTTTGGCCAATCACTCTATTCATAAATGTAGATTTCCCAACATTTGGTCTACCAATAATTGCTATAAATCCGGATTTAAAACTATATTCCATGTTGCTTCCTCCACGACGTATTTCAAATGTTTTATCCATATCATACTACAAATAAGCTTCTGTTTCATGCAATCGACAAAAGCTTTAAAAACTTTTGGTTCTTTTATTAAAATAGCACTTCTCTAGACAAAATTCACGGATAATTACCCTGTAAACGCAAATTTTGTATTTTCCTTAAAATAGTGAATCAATAATAAATTACCCCCAATTGTTGGATATTAACCAACAATTGGGGGCTTCAGGGAGCTAAAATAAAGCAATGATGTTGGGAATAAATATAAACAGTCCAATTATAAAAGCTGCTACTGCCGCGATCAACACACCTCCAGCAGCCATATCTTTAATTTGTTTGGCTGCTGGGTGAATATCTGGCTTGATGTAATCCATGATTCTTTCAATTGTACTATTAATCATTTCAGCAATTAAGACAATACCAATTGCTATTACAATAAATATCCATTCCATTCTAGATAATCCAAGAATGAACCCTGCAATAATGACAAGAAGGGCCGTTATTAAATGAATTTGAAAGTTACGTTCCAATTTAACTACTTGAACGATACCCTCCCAAGCATAGGAAAAGCCAATCGACCATTTTTTATCTTTCAATTCCAAACTCACCTAATAATTGATCTTGTTTTGCAAACATGTTTTGTTCATCCTCTTTTGACATATGATCATATCCTAAAAGATGAAGAAAGCCATGAATCGTTAGAAAACCTAATTCTCTTTCTAATGAGTGATTATATTCCTCTGCTTGTTCTTTTGCTTTTTCAATAGAAATAACAATATCACCTAATAATAACGGTAAATCTTCATCAATAATGTCTATTTCACCTTCTCCAGTCTCTTGCATTGCAAAAGAGATTACATCTGTTGGTGTGTTCTTTTGTCTATAATTTCGATTAATTTCTTGAATCTCCTTATTACTCACAAAATTAATGGATACTTCCGCTTCTTGGGTAATACCTTCTTTTTCAGCTGCAAAGGTTACCAAGCGTTGAATCATATCAATATAATCACTCGGTACAGAGTTGGTTTTATCATGAAAATCAATATACACTTATTTTGCCTCCTTCATCGGATATTGTATGCGAGAATGAAAAATACCTTTCAATGTATTACATATCGTTCGTTGTATTATATTTATTTCCTTTAATGTTAGTGGGCAATCATCAAGTTGACCGTCAGTCATTTTATTATTAATGATTGATGTTACAATTTCCTCAATTTTAACTTCTGTTGGTTCTTTTAATGAACGGACAGCTGCTTCAACTGAATCACAAATACTAATAATAGCGGATTCTGACGACTGTGGTTTCGGTCCTGGATAACGAAATTGATCCTCTGTAACTGCTGGGTTTTTTCCTTGTTCTTTGATATAAAAGAACTTTAATAAGGATGTACCATGATGTTGTTTAGCAATATCAATGATTTCTTCTGGAAGACGGTGTTTACTTAACATTTCTGCGCCATCATATGGATGATTAATAATGATTTTAGCACTCTCCTCAGGAGTAATGGTATCATGAGGGTTTTTTATTGCAAGTTGATTTTCAATAAAATAATGTGGACGCACAGTCTTCCCAACATCATGATAATATGCACCTACCCTCGCAAGCAAGCCATTCGCACCAATAGCTTCACATGCTGTCTCACTTAAATTTGCGACCATAACAGAATGGTGATATGTACCTGGCGCCTCCGTCAGCAGTTTTTTTAATAACGGTTGATTTGGACTCGATAACTGTAATAATTTGATGTCCGAGAGGATTCCTAATGATGTTTCAAAAAATGGCAGCAACCCTATTGTTAATACGGCTGATAAAAAAGCTGAAGCCGCAGCAAAGGATGTTTGGATAAAAATATCGGATAAGGCGTACTTTTCGAACGAGAGAAATATAAATAATACGACAATAATCATATTAGTAATACCAATACCTAACCCTGCTTTAACAATCGCAAGTCGATCTTTCACATTCATTAAGAGGATGATTGCTGCTATTTGGGAAAGAAAGAAATAGATTCCTGCTTCCACATGAAGTGATCCTGGTATTTGATTATTAAAAATAACACTACCTAAAATAGCGTACAAGCCACTGAGGACAATCGCAGACCGTTCATGTATTAATTGCTTAATTAATAATGCCCCAGTAGCTATTGGCATTACATAAAATAATTGATTTACTTGCGTTGTATAGATACTAACGATTTTCATCAACGAAAGGATGATTATACTAATTAGTACAATTGAAATTATTTTTCCTCGATCTAATTGATGATGTTTAGCTACCCAATTCATTTCATGTGCAATGATAAAGCAAATCAGAAAAATAAGTAGAGATAAGCCAATGCCGGGGAATAGATTACGTTCCTTATCTAGTACACCTACTAAGTCCAGTTTTTCATAAATCTCATTTGTGATTATTTGTTCTTCCCGAACAATAATTTCTCCTGCTCTAATAACTACAGGGTCAACACTACTAGCAGCTTCTTTCCTAGCATTTGCTGTTTTATCCACATCGAAAAAGGAGTTTTCAACCACAGCGAATTCCGTTAAACTCGTTAACACGTTTTTTATATCTGTATTCAACGCTTCATATTTAATAGTTTGATTAATACTGGTGATCGCACTCTGGGTATTCTCTGTTCGTACGCCATTGTTCATTGTTTCTGTTAGCGATTCCAAGAAAAGCTTCTTTCCATTGTTTCGATCATTTTCTGGGATTTCCACTAACTGAGACAATAAATCATCACTTATTCCTTCGGTAATTTCTGGTGACAAGATTTGCTTTAATCGTTGTACCTTTTCCTGATTTGAAAGAGGTGGTGAAGAAGCATCTTCTGAATTGTCTTGTCCAGCGCCAATATCTTGATCTAACTTATTCACCGCATCAAAAAGTTCATTTACATAAGCAACTCGTTCGTCCGTAATTTCTTGATCAATATCATACCTGTCTTCTACTGCTTGGACAGTTTCTCTCGTTTTCCGTTCTGTTTCTTGTTCATTCTCCATCGTAACTGGCGAACGAATAGTCTCCTGTGCTCTGCTAAAACGCTCAATTTCATACGTTTCGGTATGTACATTATTAATCGTCATTACAAAAAAGAATACTGCTAGTAATATAGTAGAAAGAATAATCATCAGCCATTTATTAGAGCTTTTCTTTATCCATGCAGAAACATTGAATCTCTTTTTAAACAATTGTTTCTACCCCCTTTTAACCAGGAAAATACAGAAATAAGACCCATCTACAAAGGGTCTTACATTCTGGTTCATTTATTTCCTTGTTCATAAGCTTCTATGATACGTTGAACCAAAGGATGACGTACAACATCATTTTGTTCCAGATATACGAATCCTATTCCCTTCACCCCATTCAATAAATGGCTAGCAGCATGCAGACCAGATTGAACCCCTTTAGGTAAGTCAATTTGAGTAATATCTCCGGTGATTACCATCTTGGATCCAAATCCCAAGCGAGTTAAGAACATTTTCATTTGTTCAGGGGTTGTGTTCTGTGCTTCATCCAATATGACAAATGCATCATCCAGCGTTCTACCACGCATATATGCTAGCGGAGCAATTTCAATTGTATCTCGTTCAATTAATCGAATCGTGTGCTCTGCACCTAACACATCATGTAACGCATCATATAATGGCCTTAGATATGGATCTACTTTTTCTTTTAAATCTCCAGGTAAAAAACCCAAACTCTCTCCAGCTTCTACAGCTGGTCTCGTTAAGATAATACGCTTTACTAATCCGTTTTTTAAAGCATGAACTGCCATAACAACTGCTAAATAAGTTTTACCAGTACCTGCAGGCCCTATCCCAAATACAAGATCATTTGCTTTTATTGACGCTATATAATTGCGTTGTCCTAGCGTTTTTACCCGTATTGATTTTCCCTTTGCATTTTTCGTAATTTCATCTTCATACAATGTTTCAAATTGATTTAATTTCCCTTTTTTAGCTAACTCGACTGCATATACTACATCTCGTTCAGTTATGCTTAATCCTTTACGAATAACCGAAAGCAACGCTAATAGTATGTCTTGAACAAGATCTATTGCTTCTTTATCTCCAGACACCCGAACTTGTTCGCCTCTTGTTACAATCGAAATGTTAAGTAATTCTTCTAATTGAAAAAGATTCTTGTCATTTGTGCCAAATAATGCTAATGCCTCATTTGGATTTGAAAGTTGTAAATCAATCTCCGTAAGATTTTCTGGCATACTCAATCTCCTTGACGTAAAGGTTGTGTTTCAACAATATTTTCTTCTACAGTCATATATAAGTTTAGTTTAACTTTACCATTCTCTAATGATTCATGCAAAACTTTTTCAGATACAATTCGAGCCTTTGGTCCTAGCCGTAATCTCAATTCTTCTTTTGCCTGGTTTATCCCTGCTTCGACAGCTTCATTTTTTGTTCTTTTCTGTTTATCATACGTTTTTTCACTTACTAAGGTTTCAATAAGTTTAACAGGAAGTTCCCACTTAAAAAATCGAATTGGTTCTTCTGAAATTTCTCGGTGCGTATTTTCAAACTCTGTCGACCCAAATCCCCAGATAGGCACCCGGAAATCTCCAAAACCTAGATGAAATTTCTTTTCTTGATTTCCCGTCAACTGTTCCGTATTAGCTTGTAGAGGAACAGAAACTTTCACTTCATACCAAGTTGTGGCCATTATCTCTCCATCTGCTGCTACATAACCTACTTGTTTATGCTCATCATCTTCTCGTTCTGCTTCCTCATTCACACCCATATTTCCAGATACTAAAAGATCTCCCGGTTCTACATAGTCATTAACATGTACCTGAGGAACACCCTTTGTTACATACATGTTTTTGATAATCCCTTTTTTGGAGGCAATTAGATTTCTAGGACCAGGTGTTTCTTCTTCTTTTACAACAACCTTTTCAACTCCCTCTAAATAGAAGGTTGTCCCTTTTTGATCAATACCTACCCATAATAATTCAGGAACATCATCTAATAATTGTTGTTGAATTTCTTTCGGTGACTCTAAAGAAAATATCCATGTTCCAGGATGAATTCCATATTGATTTAACTGCTTATTAATTTTCTCTTCAATATCTTTAGGTACTCCCGTTATTTTAACTTCCCATAGAATATTGGATAGAAATAAAATCAGTAAAATACTTAAGAAGAATCCCAGCAATAATTCCTTTTTTCCAAGTAATTTACGTATAAAAAAAGGATAGCCTTTTCGTTGTTTAAATCTGATTTTATATTGTGTTCTTCTTCTTAATTGTTTAATTTGCTTTATATCACTTACCTTTATATTTCCCTCGCAAACATCGTTTTTGGTTTTTCTGACATCCCATACACGTATCCCATAGCTTGTACAATGCTGGAAAAACAACTCCGGTTTTTCCCCAGTAACTGCAATTGTTACATAACCAGTTAATGCTGATTCTTGGATATACTTCATGTCCTCCTCCTTATCCATCGGGTAAGAATTTTATATCGCTTATTGTTCCTTCTAGTAAGATCTCTTCAGGTAGCATCATCTTTAATACAAAGGCTGATCCTGTTACTTGGATATAACCGTTATTTGCTCTTAATTTTAATTCCGTATCCGAATATGTAACCAATCCCTTATGATTTTCAATATATACATGCAATTGGCCAATCACAGTGATTCTAGGAAGTTCAAGTACCACATCTGAAGGAAGTGCAAAATATTTTGTTAACCATGGTCGGATTCCTTGTTGCAGTTTCTTCACAAATGCAGCCCCCTCTCACATTCATATTTATGAAAGTTTGAAGGAGATAAGAACATAATCCGCTCAAAAAACACGTTCGTTTGCCAATTTCATATTCAATGATCAATTATTATGAACAAAAAAACACTCGTAAGTATAAAAACTTACGAGTGAAGAGAATTAAAAAATGACGGTTTATTTTTTCCTTTCATATATCACGTTTTGATATGGTTTCAATGCTCTTGGCTTTCCTAACACCTCAGCCATAATAACGCCATTCACTAACCCTTTCTTCGTCAAATTATTGGATACTTGTTTTTTCAACCGAATCTGTTGTTCTGTCAATTCTTTTTCAACATTTCGTGTCAGATCATTAAAAGCTGTCTCTTTGTTGTAACTCTCCGATTGATCAACTTTTCGATTAGCACCCATTTGACCAGCTAATCTTTCCATTTGCTCTTTATGCTGCTGTTCTACTGAAATCGTCGAGCTGGTTTGTGGCTGACTGGTAGTTGGGAAAGATGCGTCACGATTCGAATTATCTCTCATTGGACGAGGAGTTCGGTTTGGCCGATTTGAGCTACTTTCCTTCTCGCTATTTTTATTCCAGCCATCCCTAAGAAAACCAATGATTCCAGCAATGATTACAAAAATTATAAAGATATTACTAAAAATAGCTTCAATTAAATTCGACAAGGCATCCATCAAACCCCACCTTTATCTATTTATGATCATTTTCTTCATTATTGTCTTCAGATAATTTTCCGATAGACCCTCTCATATCTGTATCAGCATCGATATTCTTGTAATTCATATAATCCATGACACCTAGATTCCCTGACCGTAGTGCTTCTGCCAGTGCTAATGGTACATCTGCTTCTGCTTCAACAACTTTAGCACGCATTTCTTGAACACGTGCAAGCATTTCTTGTTCTTGAGCAACAGCCATTGCTCTACGTTCTTCAGCTTTTGCTTGGGCGATATTCTTATCTGCTTCTGCTTGGTCTGTTTGTAAAATTGCTCCGATGTTTTTACCGATATCCACATCTGCAATATCGATGGACAAAATCTCAAATGCAGTTCCTGCATCTAATCCGCGATTTAATACATTATGAGAGATAGAGTCTGGATTTTCTAAAACTTGCGTATGGGCTTCTGAGCTACCGATTGTACTTACAACACCTTCCCCAACTCGGGCAATTACCGTTTCTTCACCAGCACCACCGACAAGTCGGTCAATATTCGCTCTAACTGTAATCCTAGCTTTTGCTTTCACTTCTATACCGTCCATCGCTATACCAGCAATAAATGGCGTTTCGATTACTTTAGGATTTACACTCATTTGAACAGCTTCTAATACATCACGACCAGCGAGGTCGATTGCTGCACCTCGTTCAAATGGCAATTCAATATTTGCACGATGTGCTGCAATTAATGCATTGACCACCCGATCGACGTTACCACCAGCTAAATAATGGCTCTCTAGTTGATTTGTTTTCACATTCAAACCTGCTTTATGGGCTTTAATTAGCGGATTGATTACTCGATTAGGTACTACTCTTCGCAGCCGCATCCCAACCAGTTGAAAGATTCCAACTTTTACACCTGCTGCTAATGCACTAATCCATAACATAACAGGGATAAATGTAAATAAAATTGCAACAGCAATTAGTATTACCGCAATAATAATTAGCGGCATAAATTCTTGTAATTCCATGTCCATACCTCCTAGGTAAATTATATAATGTAAAAACTTTTCCCAATAGTTCCTCCTACTGGTGCTAAGTTAAACATACGTTAGATTTTTCTGACGACAATTCGTACGCCTTCTACTTTTACTACTTTGATTTGTTGACCTTCATCGATGAATCCACCTTCTGAGACCACATCTAATCGCTCCTGGTCAATCATAGCTGTTCCAGCAGGACGTAAAGGCGTAACGACTATTCCAGCTGAACCTATTAAATCTAACCGATTTTCAGCAGATACATATCCTTGTTCGGAAGTGGTTTGTTCTTTTAAGATAATATGTCGAAAAACTCCTTTATCCATTCCTATTCTTCTAAATAAGATAACCGCGATAATTAAAGTAACTAAAAAGGCAATTCCTATACTCATTGACATGTGGCCAAGATCATAGCCAGACATAAATAAGGAAACGATAATGGCTCCGATACCTAATACCCCAACAATTCCACCTGGCACAAAAAATTCAGCAATAATTAATACAACCCCTAGTATGAGTAAAACAATTGCTTCCATACCTGCTAGTCCTGCAACAATATGACCATAGAAGAAAAGGATTAACGAAATGAGCCCCATAATTCCAGGGATACCAAAGCCTGGAGAAAATACTTCGATTACTAATCCAATACTAGCAATAGATAGCAGGATTGGGATCACTACTGGATTCGTTAAAAACCTTGCAATTTCCTCTGCTAGCGTAGCTTCTTTTTCTACTACAGTAGCATTTGCAAGTCCTAACTCATTTAACAATTCAACACGATCATCTACTGTCCCTTCAGAGTACCCTACCTCTAAAGCTGATGAAGGATCTAAAGTGAGGAATTCCCCTTCGCCCGCATTTAATTCTGGTAGATCTACGCTTTTGTCAGCCATTGCAACAGCATATAACGGATCTCTTCCCTTTGATTCAGCAGCGCTTTTCATTGCGGCAATCCAAGCTGATTGCGCTTTTTGATCAGCTGCAGTTCCATCAGAATTAATCACGCCACTTGCTCCCATTGTAGCTTGTGGTTTCATATAAATCGAATCTGTGTTTAAAGCGATATATGAACCTGCTGATAATGCTTGATTTACAACAAACGATGTAGTGGGAATCTCAAGATCTTGAATAAGAGAAGCTATTTCACTAGCAGAATCTACTCTCCCACCAGGTGTATTAATCTCAAATATAATATGGTCTGCTCCTTCTTTCACTGCCTCTTCTGTTGTTCGACTCAGAAAAGCCTGGAGACCTCTCTCTACTTCCCTTTCAATCGGTATGATATAGACAGATTCACCCTGCCCATCTTTTGCACTTACTTGCATTTCCTGGTTAAATCCAAAAAGTAAAACAGCAAATAGCAAGATCACATATGTAATTAATTTCTGCCCAGGCAAATATGTTCACCCCCTTACAATAGGATTACTATTTATACGAATAAACCGTAAAATGGTTTCAATTCTTTCTCACCTAATCTTACCATAAGCCTATCTATATTGATACTAATGGCAATAACTTAAGCGTTTTCTTAGATTTTATTAAAAAGCCCCTAATCAATGTATTGATTAGGGGCTTTTAATTATTCGTTACTTAACTGTTTTTGTACAAGTTTATTAATTTGAGAACCATCTGCTTTACCTTTTACTTTAGGCATAATAGCGCTCATTACTTTTCCCATATCTTTTTTAGAAGTGGCATTGACTTCTAGAATCGTTGACTGAACAACTGCCTCAAGCTCTTCATCAGTAAGCTGTTTCGGCATATATTCTTGCAAAATATTGATTTCGTTTTCTAGTTTTTGAACAAGATCTTCGCGTTCAGCTGATTTGAATTCTTGGAGGGAATCTTTTCTTTGTTTAACTTCTCTAGACAATATTGTAATTTCTTCGTCTTCGGATAATGATTCTTTACCAAGCTTAATCGCTTCATTTTGCAACGAAGCTTTTACCATGCGAATAACACTAAGCGTATCTTTGTCTTTATTCTTCATCGCTTGTTTCATATCCTGATTCAATTTTTCAAGTAAAGTCATGCGTTTGCACCCTCTTTAGAATTTACGCTTTCTAGCAGCCTCAGATTTCTTTTTGCGACGGACACTTGGTTTTTCATAGTGTTCACGCTTGCGATATTCTTGTAATGTACCGCTTTTTGATACACTACGCTTAAAGCGACGAAGAGCATCTTCAAGAGACTCGTTTTTACGAACGCGAGTTGTATTTGACATGCTAATTTCCCTCCCTCCGAAGCACAAAACAGATTGTACTAGCATATGGCATACTTTCCACATGCCTTTTTAAAGTATAATATAATCCTTTATTTTGGTCAACTGATATTTTCAAGCGTTTCTCAAGTATATATTAATAATCAGAGTCGCTTTTCACTCCTTGTAAAATGGAAACCCCAGCACTTGCACCTATACGAGTTGCTCCCGCTTCAATCATTGCTTTTGTGGTCGCAAGATCACGAACTCCTCCTGAAGCTTTCACACCCATATCAGGTCCAACTGTTTCGCGCATTAAACGAATATCTTCAACTGTAGCTCCGCCTCCAGAGAAACCGGTTGATGTTTTAACAAAATCAGCTCCTGATGCTTTAGCTAATTTACAAGCACGGATTTTCTCATCATTAGAAAGTAACGATGTTTCAATAATTACTTTGGAAAGCGCTTTGCCACTTGCAGCATTTACTACTTGTTCCATATCACTTTTTACTGCTGCATCATCTCCGGATTTCAAAGCTCCAACATTTATTACCATGTCCACTTCTGTTGCACCATCTTTAATCGCTTGTTTCGTTTCAGCTACTTTTACCTCCGTAGAAGTAGCCCCTAGTGGAAAACCAATTACTGTACATACCTTCACTGAAGTATCTTTTAATTCTTCATAGCAATATGGAACCCAGTATGGATTTACACATACAGAAGCAAACTCATGTTCTTTTGCTTCATTAACAATTTGAGTAATTTTGTCTTTTGTAGTTTCCGGTTTTAATTGTGTATGGTCAATATATTTAGCTAAATTCTCAATCATTAGTATCTTCCTTCCTACCTTTGTTGTACGTACCTCTTGTATCATAGCATGGAATGGGGAAAAAATCTATGATCTCTATTTTAATCAATAGGAAAACCCGGTCATCCATGGCCGGGTTTTGATTAATTTGCTGCTTCTGAATAGACGATATCATCAAGTACACGGACAAAAGTACCTTGATTAATAGGATAACCAGCTTTGTTTATTTTTACTCGAACTAGCTTACCAATCATATCAGGATTTCCTTCAAACTCTACTTTTAAATAATTATCGGTATAACCTATTAAACGATTTGGATTCTCATCATCAGTTGAATGTTCCTCAGGAATAACCTCTAAAACTTCATGATTGTATTGAGATGCATATGCTTTGGCTAATTGATTCGATAATTCGATTAATTGATGAACCCGTTGATTTTTGACTTCATCATCAATTTGATCACTCATACGGGCTGCCGGTGTACCTGTCCGACGTGAAAATGGGAATACATGCAATTCAGAGTAACCAATTTCCTTTATATATTCATATGTTTCATTAAACTCCTCATCTGTTTCTCCAGGGAATCCAACAATAACATCCGAAGTAATTGCTAAACCAGGTAAAGCTTGTTTTAACTTCATAACTTTTTCTTTATAATAAGCAGTCGAATATTTCCTACGCATTCTTGCCAACACAGAATCAGAACCTGATTGCAAAGGAATATGCAAATGTCTTACAATCTTTTTAGACTGATCCATCACTTGGATAACTTCATCTGTAATTTGGCTCGCCTCAATAGATGAAATTCGGATACGTTTTAAACCACTTACTTTTGTCTCTAAGTCACGTAATAGCATGGCAAAATTATAATCCTTCATATCTTCGCCATAACCCGCTGTATGAATTCCGGTAAGAACAATTTCCTTATACCCAGCATCAACAAGCTTTTGAGCTTGAGCTATGACATTTTCCGGCTCTCTGGAACGAAGCAATCCACGTGACCATGGGATGATGCAGAAGGTACAGAAATTATTACAGCCCTCTTGAATTTTTAGAGAGGCTCTTGTTCGATCTGTAAATTCTGGTACATCCATCTCTTCGAATACTCTGTTTTTCATAATATTTGAAACACCATTAATTGGTTCTTTTGATTTTTTATGTTCTTCGATATAACCAATCATGTTTTTTCGATCTTGTGTACCTACTACTACATCTACACCAGGAATCTCCATGATTTCACCAGGCGATGTTTGAGCATAACAGCCAGTTACACACACAATAGCATCGGGATTCTTTCGGATCGCTCTTCGTATTACTTGTCTACTCTTTTTATCCCCAGTGTTCGTAACTGTGCACGTATTAATGACATACACATCAGAATCATGATCAAAATCAACGCGTTCATAACCATGATCCATAAACATACGCCAAATACCTTCAGTCTCATAATGATTAACCTTACAGCCCAACGTGTGAAATGCTACTGTTGGCATTAATTACACCTCATTTCTTCAAAATGATACGAAATACAAGCAAGCGCATATAAGGATGCTGTCTCTGTACGTAATATTCTTGGTCCTAGACGAATTGCCTGAAAGCCATTATCTTTAAGTGATACAGCTTCTGCTTCTGTAAATCCGCCTTCTGGCCCAATACAAACGAATATACGCTGTTGTTCTCCTACCTGTTTTAAGACACTACTTAAAGAATGATATTCACTTGTTTTAGCTTCTTCTTCATATGCAAAAACTTTAAAGTCATAGCTACTGGCTAGATCAATAAGTTCTGATAATGATTGATTTGGATAAATCATTGGTACTTTGTTTCTGTGACTCTGCTCACTAGCTTCCTTTACAATTTTGCTCAATCGCTTTAATTTTTTATCCTGACGTTTTTCATCCCATTTTACAACGGAGCGACTCGCTTGAAAAGGAATAAAATTGGAAGCTCCTAGTTCCGTCCCTTTTTGGACAATCATTTCCAGTTTATCTGCTTTCGGAAGCCCTTGAGCAATTGTTACTTCAACAGGTAATTCTACATTCTGATCTAACCACTCTACAATATCAACATATACTACATTATTATCCAAAATAGTAATCTTACAAATTGCTGCATGTCCATCAGGGTGACTGCATATAATCTGATCGCCAACCTTGAAGCGCATCACACGTTTGATATGATGAACATCATCCCCAATGATTTTTATCGTTTGCTCACTCCATGTTGCAGCAGGAACAAAATATCTTTGCACTTACACCACCTACTTTTGGAAAAATAACACTACACTTTTTGGGCTACAATAGATATCCATTCTTCCATTTCATTCATTTCGACAATCTGAAACCCTTGACTCTCTAGTTCTGTTTTTACGAGTTGTTTTTTATTTTGAATTATTCCAGAAGTGATAAAGTATCCACCCGGTTTTAAGTTATTCCATGCTTCTTTCACAAAACGTACGATAATTTCAGCCAAAATATTAGATACAATAACATCCGCTTCTATATTGACGTTATCTAGTAAATTATTCTGCTTCACCTGAATCTGTTGATCAAGTTTATTTAATTTCGCATTTAAACCGGTACTCTTCACCGCCACATCATCTAAATCATATGCGTATACTTGTCTTGCACCAAGTAATGCGGAAGCAATACTAAGTACTCCTGAACCTGACCCGACATCAATTACTGTGTTGCCATCAGCCAGAAATTGTTCTAAAGCTTGAATACTCAACACCGTCGTTGGATGCGTACCGGTTCCAAATGCCATACCGGGATCCAGCTCAATAATTACTTCGTCCGTGTCTACAGGAGTATACTCTTCCCATGTTGGTATAATGGTAATATGCTTTGATATTTTAACTGGTTTATAATATTTCTTCCACGCTGTTGCCCATTCTTCCTCATGAACTTCACTTAGGGATATATGATTTCTTCCTAAATCAATATCATATAGCATGAGATTATTAATTGCTTGCTTAATCTCATCAACCGTTTCACCTAAAAAACTATTTACTGGAAGATATGCTTTAATATACACACCTTCTTCCGGATACTCATCTGGATTTAATTCAAAAACTTCCCCAAATGTTGTTGGATGCTCTCTTTCCAAGTCCATCGGGTCTTCAATTACAAGCCCACTTGCTCCTGTTTCATGGAGAATATTGGAAATAGGCTCGATTGCTTCATTCGTAGTGTGAATACAGAGTTCAGACCATTTCATTATGGATCCACCCATTTCTTCATTAATCAATTATCTTCTTACTATTGAATGTTTGTTCATTAAATTATGTAAACGGTGGGATAATCCGCACCGTTACTCGCTTTTAAATGCTTTCTTAAACCGTTCAAATAAAGAACTATCTTGTTCATCGGTAGCTTCATTCCCACCAATTTCATTAAATTCCCGTAACAATTCTTTTTGACGATCACTTAAGTTTGTTGGTGTCATTACCTTCACTTTAATATGCTGATCTCCATAACCATAGCCCCGAACATTAGGAGCACCTTTGCCTTTCATACGAAAAGTTTTACCAGTTTGTGTTCCCGCAGGTATTTTCAGTTTAACTTTCCCATGCACAGTTGGAACTTCGAGTTCATCACCAAGTGCAGCTTGCGCAAATGTTAACGGAAGCTCGCAAAAAATATGGTCACCTTCCCGTTGATAGAATTCATGAGGGTTTATTTGTACAACCACAAATAAATCTCCTGGAGGCCCTCCATTTACACCTGGTTCACCTTTTCCTGTTACACGGATTTGCTGTCCTTCGTCAATACCAGCTGGTATCGTAATATGAATCGTCCTACGCTTTTTGACTTTTCCTGATCCGCCACATGTATTACATTTCTCTGGAATGATCTTTCCTGTTCCATTACAGTGGTGACAAACCCGACGATTTACCACTTTACCAAATGGTGTATTTTGTTCCGTATTTAGTTGACCTGAACCATTACAATGGGAACATGTCTTTGTTTTTGTTCCAGGTTTTGCCCCAGAACCAGAACATGTGTCACATGTTTCCTCTTTAGGAAGGGTAATGTCCGTTTCCTTACCAAAAATCGCTTCTTCAAAATCTAACACCATTGTATACTGAAGATCAGCACCTTGCTGTGGCGCATTTGGATCGCGTCTACGTCCACCGCCCCCAAAGAACATATCAAAGATATCACCAAAACCGCCACCGAAATCTTGGGCTCCGCCAAAGCCACCGAAACCTTGGCTTTGTGCACCTGCATGACCAAACTGATCATATTGTGCCCGCTTATTTTCATCCCCTAATACTTCATAGGCTTCTTTAGCTTCTTTAAATTTATCCGCAGCGCCTTCTTCTTTATTTGAGTCTGGGTGGTACTTCTTTGCTAACTTACGATAAGCCTTTTTAATTTCGTCCTTAGATGCATTCTTTTCAACACCAAGCACCTCATAATAGTCTCGTTTACTCACTTGTCAATCACTCTCCCGATACACACTTTTGCATAGCTTCTATCTTACCACCATCTTAACCATCGTGGCAAATGATCATACAAACCAATAAACGTGTAAAAAAGTCAAAGCCAAGAGGATCCTGACTTTGACTTTTTTGTTTACAGGATAAGGAAACTAGGAATCCTTAATATGGTGATATCCTGTTATCGCGTTTATTTTTTATCTTTATCTTCTTCATCATCTACTTCTTGATAATCAGCATCAACTACATCGTCGTCATTACCTGAACCATCTTGTGATTGCTGAGCTTGTTGCTCTTGTTGCATTTGCTCATACATTTTAACAGAAAGCTGTTGTACTTGTTCTTGTAAAGCTTCTTTCTTTTCTTTTATTTGATCTAGGTCATCAGCTTCAATTGCTTTTTGTAATTCTTCTTTAGCTGCTTCTGCTTTTTGTTTTTCTTCATCTGAAACATTGTCGCCTAAATCTTTAATCGTTTTATCCGTTGTAAAGATTAATTGATCTGCTTCATTACGAAGTTCAACTTCTTCACGACGTTGCTTATCTGCTTCCGCATTTTCTTCTGCTTCTTTTACCATACGATCTACTTCATCATCAGAAAGGCCAGAAGAAGATTTAATCGTAATGGATTGTTCTTTATTTGTACCTAAATCTTTAGCACGAACATTTACAATACCGTTTGCATCAATGTCGAATGAAACTTCGATTTGTGGTACTCCTCTTGGTGCTGGCGGAATATCTGTTAGCTGGAAGCGACCTAATGTTTTATTATCGGCAGCCATTTCGCGTTCACCTTGAAGCACATGAATATCTACAGCAGTTTGGTTATCCGCAGCTGTTGAGAATACTTGTGATTCACTTGTTGGAATAGTAGTATTACGCTCAATTAATTTTGTTGTTACAGAACCCATTGTTTCAATCCCTAAAGATAATGGGGTTACGTCAAGAAGAACAACATCTTTTACATCACCTTGAAGAACGCCACCTTGAATAGCAGCTCCTAACGCAACGACTTCATCAGGGTTTACTCCCTTTGAAGGGTCTTTACCGATCATTTTTTTGATTGCTTCTTGTACTGCTGGGATACGTGTAGAACCACCAACAAGAATTACCTTATCAATATCACTAGCTGATAAATCTGCATCAGATAGAGCATTGCGGGTTGGAACCATTGTACGTTCAACTAGATCAGAAGAAAGTTCTTCAAACTTAGCACGAGTTAGGTTCATTTCTAAGTGTAATGGTCCTGCTTCACCGGCCGTAATAAATGGCAATGAAATTTGGGTTTGGGCTACACCGGAAAGATCTTTTTTCGCTTTCTCTGCAGCGTCTTTTAGGCGTTGAGCTGCCATTTTATCTTTAGAAAGGTCAATTCCATTTTCTTTTTTAAACTCTTGTACCATATGATCAATAATAACATCATCAAAGTCATCTCCACCAAGACGATTATCTCCAGCGGTAGAAACTACTTCAAATGTACCGTCACCGATATCTAAAATAGAAACATCAAATGTACCTCCACCTAAGTCGTAAACCAAGATCGTTTGGTCTTCATCTTCTTTATCAATGCCATATGCAAGTGCAGCAGCAGTTGGCTCATTAATAATACGTTCTACTTCTAAACCGGCAATCTTACCAGCATCTTTTGTTGCTTGACGCTCCGCATCGTTAAAGTACGCAGGAACAGTAATAACAGCTTTGCTTACTGGTTCACCAATATAGTCCTCTGCATATGATTTAATATGCTGTAAGATAATCGCAGAAACTTCTTGTGGAGTAAATTCTTTATCTTCTATCTTCACCTTATAATCGGTACCCATATGACGTTTGATTGATTGAATCGTGTCTGGGTTTGTAATTGCTTGTCGTTTTGCTACTTCACCAACTTGACGCTCACCGTTTTTAAATGCAACTACAGATGGGGTTGTACGATTTCCTTCTGGGTTAGGAATTACTACAGATTCTCCACCTTCCATTACAGCCACACAGGAATTTGTTGTACCTAAGTCAATACCAATAATTTTACTCATCATTATTTCCTCCTTAACTACCAAACCAATTATTTATTTACTTTAACCATTGCTGGTCGGATAACACGGTCTTTTAGCTTATACCCTTTTTGCAATTCTTCTACGATTGTATTTGAGGATTTTTCTTCATCTTCCACTTGCATCACTGCATGATGTAGATTAGGATCAAATTCTTCACCTACTGTGTCGATCTCCTCAACTCCTTGTGAAACAATGGCTTCCTTCACTTGGTTATATACCATCGTAATGCCATCAATTAAACCTGCATTTTCATCTGTTTTTTCAACCTGCAATGCTCTTTCAAAGTTATCTAAGGCAGGTAATAATTCTTGAATCAAGTCTTGAGATTTATATTTACGGTCCGCTTCTTTTTCTTTCAACGTCCGCTTCTTATAATTATCAAACTCCGCTTGAATTCGAAGGACACGCTGTTGCAGTTCATCTTTTTCCTTTTGTAAAGCATCTACTTTTGATTGCAATTCTGAGACTTGTTCATTCTTGTCAGCCGTATCGTTCCCTTCATTGGAATCGATAATTTCAATAGTTTCATCGGCTTCTGCTTCCTTCACTGTTTGACCATCCGCTTTTTCCTCTTCTTGCGTAGCGGATGTTGAATGCTTATCCTGTTCTTCCACGTCTGACACCTCCATTTTAAAATAACCATCATTCACTATAACATGTCATGCTGTCGAAAGAAACAATACGAATTACAGCAAGACGGTATAAAACCAATTATTTATCCATTGTTTTTATACCACATATATAATGCATCTGTCATTTCATGAGAAAGAATATTTAATAACGAAATTACTCTCCGATATTCCATCCTTGTTGGTCCTAGTAAAGCGATCGTTCCCATTTGACCTTCTCCAAGATGATAAGCAGCAGTAATTAAACTAAAGTCTTTAATCGCATCCACATCATTTTCTTGTCCAATGGAAACCTTAATTCCGCCATTTGATTGCTTTAATAGATGTGCTATTTTATCCTCATTTTCAATCATTGAATAAAAGGATCTTATTTTATCAACATCATTAAATTCTGGCTGCATGAGCATGTTTGCTTTTCCGCCAATATATAATTTGACAGGATGCTCATGAAAAAGCACTTCATTCAAATATTGATAGGATTTTCCTATGTCAGAAACATACTGATTTAACATCGATACAATCTCCGTATTAAACTTATCCGCTAATTGAATAATCGGTACTCCTGACAATTGGTTGTTAAGAATGTTAACCAACTTTTCTAAATCAGAAGGGTTAATCTCAGTCGGAATAGTAAAGGATCGATGTTCAACATGACCAGTATTTGTAACGAGAATAGCTACCGCAGTATTTGAAGATAATGTTATAATTTGCAATTGTTTCAGCTTTGTCTCAAAAATTTCAGGACCAAGAATGATCGATGTATAATTCGTTAATTGTGATAATACTTCCGCCGACATTTGAACAATTTGTTCAAACTCAAAGAAGCCGTCATTAACAATATGCTTAATGACATCTCCATCTTCATGTAAAATACTAGGTGAAATCAAATGATCCACATAATATCTATATCCCTTTTCTGAAGGAACACGACCTGAAGATGAATGTGTTTTCTCAAGAAATCCCATATCCTCTAGGTCAGCCATTTCATTTCTAATCGTGGCAGCACTATAAGGAATATCGTCTTTTTTTGATATAGCACGTGAGCCAACAGGGTGCGCCGACTCGATGAAATCATCAATAATGACCTGTAAAATCAATAACTGCCTTTCTGTTAACATGATGATCACCTCTGTTAGCACTCATCCCTCTCGAGTGCTAATGCTATTATTAAAGTACCAAATCCACTTTTTTTTGTCAATGAAATGAATTCTACATTTATACTCACACGAGAGCATAATAAAATAGCCTGTAAAGGACAGACTATTATTATTTCTTAATTCATATCCGCAACTTCTTCCTCCAGCAAGAATCTCTCAAATACTTCATTCGCAAGCAACTTGCCATCCTCAGTTAGTTGAAGGTAATCGCCAGCTTCTTTTAACCAATCTTTTCGTTTGAGCTCATTAATGGACGATGCATATAATCTACTAGGAGGAAAACCAAACTTACTCGTAAATGCTCGCTTACTGACCCCTTGCATTTTACGTAAACCTAAAAACATTTCTTCTTCTATTTGTTCCTTTTCACTTATAGGATCAACATGTAATACAGGCTTCCCATCAGCTATTGCTTTTTTTATATATGCGGGTAAAGGCCTAATATTACCATATCTTTCACCTGGTATATATCCATAAGCTCCAGCTCCGAAACCATAATAGAATTTATTATCCCAATACGTAAGGTTATGCTTGCTTTCAAATCCTGGTTTTGCAAAATTACTTATTTCATATTGATTTAATCCATGTTTTTTTGTCGTATCCTTTAATATTTGATACATCTCTACCTCTTCATCTTGCGCAGGTCGATGAAGCTTTCCTTTTTTATGTCGTTGATAGAACACCGTTTTGGGTTCTATTTGCAAAGCATATGTTGACAAATGCGGAAGTCCAAGTGCCATCGCTTGATTAAGTGATGCTTCAAAATGTTTAATGGTTTGCTTTGGTAACGCATAGATTAAATCTGTACTAATATTTGTGATTCCATTGTTTTGCAATAACTCAATAGTCTGATACACATCTTTCACTTTATGCAGTCTACCTAACTCTTGTAACATTTGATCATCAAAAACTTGGACGCCTAGCGACACTCGATTCACACCGTAAGATTTTAATAATTTCACTTTATCTTCGGTAAAATCCCCCGGATTTGCTTCAATCGAAAATTCCCCACAACGGGATATGTCAAATTTTTGTTTGATAAACGAAAGCAAAGCATCTAACTGGCTTACCGTTAGTGCGGTTGGGGTTCCTCCGCCAATAAATATCGTTTTTACATCGTTTCCATTCTCCGTTACATAAGCATTGATCTCGTGTTTCAATGCCTCAATATAATCATCAGCAAGTTTCTCGTTATAAAAAAACTTTGTAAAATCACAGTAGTGACAAATTTGCTGACAAAATGGGATATGAATATATACAGATTGAATTGCATTCATATTATTGCTCCTTCCAAACATGGAAAAAGGGAAACTGCTATATTTTCTATTAAACAGCTCTCCCCTTCTTTTTCAGATAATAATCATTCATTTTTAATCATGCCATAAAGATTTCTTATTTCAAAGGTATATTCTTGTGTATTTTATTATAACAAGTTGCAATTATCAAGTATGGTTACACCAACGTTTTAAAAGTGTTTAATTAGTGAATCGAATTTAAATGTATCTTGCTTTAATTATAATTACCACCTATTTGAGGTCGGCAGGGTAGAATCATATTAGTTTTGAATTTTACTGTCCTTATAAATACCTTTTAAATTTATTCTTCCTTATTATAAAACAAAATCGAGATTGTGGAGTACTTATGAATAAATAAAATATATAAACCTTATAAAAACTTACCTCCCAATCTTAAAGAAGATTAGGAAGTAAGTTTTTATTAACCTAAACTATTACTTTTTTACAGCATGGATGTAATGAATCGTTTCGAAAGCAGACAAATAGTCAGTACGATTATGAAAGAATCGATGATTAATCGTAACAGGCGATAAATGTTCATAAATGAGTAAACCTGCGTCTGCTAACACTTCCTCTATTTCCTCATACGTAAAACACGATTTCATTGGCTCACCACTAGCCGAAGCCATTTGAATCATATTTTGAACTCGATTAGACATTCCTTTTTCTTTAAAAAGTTTATCATCTCCATAATCAAAAACTAGAGAGCTTCCTGATGGAACTTTGGTAAATAATTTATTTATCAAGTTGGCATTTTCCTCTTGTGTTAAATAATAAGAAACTCCTAAAAGACTAAAGAAAGTTTTTTGGTTATCAAACCCTTCATCTATTAGATTTTGATAGGAAAACTTTTGGGTGAAGTCCATAGGAACAAAATGAAGATTACTAGGGATGTTGAAATTAGCTTGATCCAGCTTTTTCTTTTTAAATGCCTGTGTAGCTGGATAATCAATTTCAAATATTTCTAAGCTGTTTTTCAATTCTGGGTGACGGAAACAAATAGTATCTAACCCAGCACCAAGTATGACATATTGTTTTAATCCTAACCTGACTTCATTAAGTAATACATTTTCACAATATGCCGCTCGTGCCAATGGCGTTGGAGAAAGTTGAACCTGAGTAATCCATTTTAATATTTCATCTGTATTACCTTCGAACTTTTGCGCTATTTCTTTATTGAAGAACTGTATGCCTTGGACCATATTGTCTTTGATGTCGTTACATTCTTTTTGCGAAAATAAATCTTTAGCTAAATAATCATCAAAAATCTTAGGTGTATCGAATTGACTATGGTAAGCTCGACCAAAAGCTGCTACTAATGAAGTTAAGCTCGACTCATCTTTTTTCATTCAACAACACTCCTTCATTTAGAGCAATAAAAATAGGATTCACCTGGCCAGGAGAATCCTATTATATAACGTGTTATTCAGAAAGTAAATTATAGCATAAATAAATTATTTTGTCAAGTACTTTAAGATGACAGAAATTAAATAATAGAAAAAGCAAGTGGATAAGGAGGATTTATGGAAAAAGAGTACATTGGTAAATGTGATTTATGCTGCGACAGAATTTACTTCAGAAGTGGTTTTTTATATGGAATTATTCAAAGTAACCATGTGCTGATTTGCTTTTCCTGCCAAGAGAAAAACGAATGTCAAAGGAAGTGAACATTGTGTTATTTCACTAGGTTGTACTTTAAAAAGAACAAGAAGCACCCATTAAAGATATTCGGAAAAGATTAGATCCTAGCAGAATTCCTTACTCTTGTTCATCTTAACAATAATTGCTTTCTTTCTGAGCTAAGCTATTTGGCAAAGTTTAAGTTTCTTAAATTTGATTTAAATCCTTTACTCATTATTGGGGCGGGATTGTAGAACAACGGTAAAAACTCCTCCTAACAATATCAATTTATCTAAATTGTAACACACGTATCCCCCTTCGTATATTAAAGCTATTTTTGTACAAACTGACAAATAAATGTATTTATATTAAAGGAGCCTATTATGCCCTCAAAACGCCCTAGTTCTACTTATGACATAAATATTAAAGTAGACCTGATTAAAAAAGCAATGTTCCAGTCAGATGATATTAAGACAAGAACACTATACATTCAAGAAATGCAATGCATTTGTATATATCTAGATTCAATGGTAGATAAAAGTTCTTTTGAAAAAAATGTGTTTGATCCGATTCTTCATTTTTTCAACTCAGAACATCTTAAATTAATACATAAAAGTGATATTTTTCATAGGATTTCCTCCATTATTCAATCTGCAGAAATTAAAACCGAACAGAAAACACAAGATATTGTGCAATCCTTAAAACATGGCAACCTCGTTCTGCTAATACCAGGAGAAAAGAAAGCGATCATCATACCAGTACCCAATACACAAAATCGTGCAATAGCAGAGCCGGAGAATGAAAAAATAATAAAAGGACCACGTGATGGTTTTACCGAAGATCTCAATACCAATGTTTTTCTGCTTCAAAAAAGAAATAAACACGAGAACCTAGTAATCAAAAATTTCACAGTGGGGAGGAAGGCGCAAACCGAAGCAAGGTTATTGTATATTGAAGACTTAGTCGACCATGAGGTATTGAAAGAAGTCATAAGAAGGATACGTAATATTAAAGCGAACAAAATACAATCTTCCGGTGAGTTAGAAGAGCACATCGAGGATAACAGCTATACGGTTTTTCCACAAGTTTTGACTACCGAAAGACCTGACAGAGCTCAGGCTTATTTATCAGAGGGGAAAATAGTATTAATTCTGGATGAAAATCCACAAGTGCTGGTATTACCTATCACCTTTTTCAGCTTTTATCAATCACCAGATGACTATAATAACCGCTGGTTCTTAGGTACTTTTTTTCGTATTATTCGTTTAGTAAGTTTCATCATTGCCATCATTCTACCTTCGCTCTATATTTCTGTTGTATCCTTTCACACCGAAATATTGCCACTCGGTTTACTATATGCATTGAGAGTACAAACCGAGTTTGTTCCTTTAACACCTTTTTGGGAAGCTATTACTATGCAGGTTGTTTTGGAGTTATTAAAAGAAGCATCGATTCGACTTCCGTCACCTATCGCACAAACAATTGGAGTTGTAGGAGGATTAGTGATTGGAACAGCAGTTGTAGAAGCCGGTTTGGTTTCCAATGTAATGATTGTAGTTATCGCATTAACTGCCATAGCTTCTTTCGTTGCTCCCGTTAATCAAATGGGGACTGGAGTTAGATTACTCGCTTTTCCATTTATGGTTTTATCCAATATTTTTGGGTTTTTAGGTCTAACTGCATCGTTCACGCTTCTAATCATCCATTTATGTAATTTAAAATCGTTTGACAGACCTTATTTCTATCCATTATCTCCACTTGATATCAATGGCATCAAAGATTCTTTTGTGAGATCCAAAAGATAAAACTGATTAATGTCACTTTATAGAAAGGGAATTCAAATGAGTGCAGTTGAACCTATTACAAAATCACAATTATTCTTATTACTTATTCAACTTCAAATTGGTTTCGGTATCCTTTATCTGCCAAACGCCTTACAGCAATCCGCAAAATCAGATGGATGGATATCCATTATTTTAGCTGGATGCACTGTACAATTAGTAATTGTGTTGTATTGGTTGTTATTAAGACGCTTTCCATCTTTACCATATTTTGAATTAACTAAAAAAATTCTCGGTACACACCTGGGATACATTTTTAATGTAATCACATATATATACCTCATACTGACTTCAACGTATATTTTAATTGCATCGAGTAAATTAGTTAAAAATGTGTTACTAACAATGACGCCTCATTGGGCGATTAGCTTTCTACTGTTAGCAATTTGTATTTATTTATGCAGCAGCAATCTGCAAATTATTGTGAGAGTATTTACTGTATTATCTGTAGCCATTATATTTATTATTGTGCTATCATTTTTTTCTTTTCTCTTACCAATGGAGGGAAGGAATTTAACGCCGGTTGGGAATTCCGGCTTGTCGAATATAATTAAAGGGCTTAAGGATTCCCTTCTTGCATTATACGGTTTTGAAATCATTTTATTTCTTTACTCAAGTGCAAAATACAAAGGGAAAGCATTTTTAAAAGTTATTACATTTTCTAATATCTTTGTAGTAGCGACAACTGTATATCTAACCGTAATTGCTTTCGTCATATTAAACCCAACAATGATTAATCAATTAAAACTTCCGATCGTATATATGTTTAGGCCCTTACACTTTACTATGATCGATCGACTTGACCTTGTCTTTTTACCTTTATGGATCATTCCTGTTGTAATGTCAATAGCTGTGTATATCTATTTTGCAAGCCATTGGAAAACGACCACCCCCAAGAAGAATAATTACTTTGTGTATATCAATGGTGCACTCGTCTATGTTCTTTTTCTATTAGCTAGTAAATCAGATCAATCTTTTGAACTATACGGTAAGTATCTTAACATCATCAGTTATGTTGTTATGTTTATGATTCCATTCATTCTATTGCTAGCCTCCTACATATTGAAAAAAAAGGAGCATCCATCATGAAAAAATTCACTATAGTTGTCTCTTGCATTTTCATTCTACTATCGATGACCGGATGCTGGGATCAGACCAATTTAAACAAAAAAAGAATCATTAATGGAATCAGCTTTGATATCGATGAACAAAATCATGAAAACATTCGAGGATCTGTTCGGGAATTAAACCTTCGCGGCAGTGGTGGTGGGCAATTTGATTTGTCTGATGAAATAATCGAAGCTGATGGAGTAAGTACTTCTAGCATCAATACCGAATTAGTAAATAAAATTTCTGGAGATATGGATATCAGTAAGGCTTTTTTGATATTAGTTGGAGAAGATCTTGCAGAACAAAAAAGTATATCCTCTTTATTTGAACCCATTGCTAGATCCAAACAAGGGTATTTAACGTCTAAAGTTGCAATTACTAAGGGGAAGGCCAGTGAAATTCTGTCACTCCAAATAAGTAAAAGTCCTATTGCTTTTTATATATTAAACTTATTTGAAAATGCGGAAAAAGAAACGCACATACCAAAAGCTAATACCTTTACAATTTGGAATGAGATAGTAGATAAAGAAAGAGATGCAATGATCCCCTATATTCAAAAATCTGACTTGAATCGTGTAGAATTATTAGGAACAGCACTATTTAAAAATGACTATTATACTGGCGAGGTGTTATCAGTAGATCAAACCTCTCTTGCATTATTTATGCAAGGTAAAATTGAGAAGGCTCGCGTAATTCAAATTACTAACGACAATGAGAAAAAAGATGAATTTAGTGTGTTCGTTGAGAAAGTTAAGCAGAACTCGGATTTAATTGTTGATAAATCATCTGGGAATGTCCAGTTAACAATTAAAGTTGATTTATACGGTAGAATCCAAAGTCTGGCAGGCTCACCAAAGAAAGTGACGAATCAAGAACTAGATAAAAAGGCATCGACATATTTAACTGAAAATGCAAAGGAAGTAACAGAAATTATAAAGGAAGCACAAAGCGATATATTAGCGATCCAAAAACAACTAAACTCAAAGTACCCTGATTTTCTTAAAAATCACGAATGGGAAAAAGTGTATAAGGAAATCGAGATTACACCTGATGTTAATATGCATATTCAGAGTTCATCAAATTTAAAATGATGGTTCACCGTACATTTCTCACTGATGGAACACCCTATTTAAACGTCGCGCTGAACACCCGCTCTACAATTTGTTTTAAGAGCATCCTGAATCCACAGCCACAGTTATTTGACTGACTTTTTTTATCCCATTAAAAACATCCAGAAAGAGGTCCTAGCAGCTTCCTTACTCTTGATACCTACCTACATCTAAAAAAACATGCGTAATCAAACAGTGGACATCTTCAAAAGGATGGTGAGCGAAAATAAATAGCTCTGCCACCCAATATTTAATTACGGTGGCAGAGCATCTATTATTTGGTATCAATGTCTATAAACGCTGATTTAATCATCATTCATTTCTAATACTGCCATAAAGGCTTCTTGAGGAACTTCGACAGAACCTACCATTTTCATCCTTTTTTTACCTTCTTTTTGTTTCTCCAATAGTTTACGTTTACGTGAAATATCGCCACCATAACATTTGGATAAAACATTTTTTCGCATCGCTTTAATGGTAGATCTGGCTACGATTTTATTCCCGATGGCAGCTTGAACAGGAACCTCGAATTGTTGTCTTGGAATTAGTTCTTTCAATTTGTCGACGATGTGCTTTCCTCGTTCATAAGCAAAATCACGATGTACAATAAAGGAAAGTGCGTCAATGGTATCTCCATTCAATAAAATATCCATTTTTACTAAATCAGAGGAACGATAACCAATTATATCATAATCAAAGGAAGCATATCCTTTTGTTTGTGATTTTAGTTGGTCAAAGAAATCATAAACGATCTCAGATAAAGGAATATGGTAGGTAATATTGACACGGATTTCATCTAAATATTCCATATCGATAAATTGTCCGCGTTTTTTCTGACATATTTCCATTACCGACCCAACGTAATCATTCGGAACCATGACTGTAGCTTTCACAAACGGTTCTCTAACATCTTTAATCTGTTGCGGATCTGGCATAACAGAAGGATTGTCTATCGAAATAATTTCGTCATTTGCCTGCTCCACTTCATATATTACACTCGGTGCTGTTGTAATTAATTCGATATTAAATTCTCTTTCAATACGTTCCTGAATAATTTCCATATGCAAAAGACCTAAGAACCCACAACGAAAGCCAAATCCTAATGCCTGTGACGTTTCGGCCTCGTATTGTAGTGAGGAATCATTTAACTCCAGTCGCTCCAATGCTTCTCGAAGGTCATTGTAGTTTTTGGCATCGACCGGATAAAGTCCACAAAAAACCATTGGATTTAAACGTTTATACCCAGGTAACGGTTCGGCAGCTGGACAGCTCGCTAATGTAATTGTATCTCCAACCCTGGAATCACCCACATTTTTAATGGATGCTGTTAAGTAACCAACATCGCCAACAGTTAATTCATGTTTACGAATTGGTTTTGGACTAAAAACGCCCAATTCATTTACTTCAAATTCTTTTCCAGTAGCCATCATTTTAATTTTATCCCCTACTTTAAGTGATCCTTCTTTAATACATACATAAGCAATGACACCTCTGTAAGGATCATATAAGGAGTCGAAAATCAAAGCCTTTAATGGGTCTTCCGTGTCTCCAGTAGGAGCTGGTATGTCTGTGGTTATTCTTTCTAGAATCTCTTCGATACCAATATTTGATTTTGCCGAAGCGAGAATGACATCGTCTTTATCTATACCGATAACATCTTCCAATTCTTGTTTTACTCGTTCTGGGTCTGCGCTCGGCAAATCAATTTTATTTATTACTGGGATAATTTCTAAATCATTATCTAAAGCTAAATAAACATTTGCTAACGTTTGCGCTTCAATGCCTTGAGCTGCATCAACTACAAGAATTGCACCCTCACATGCAGCAAGACTTCTCGAAACTTCATATGTAAAATCGACATGTCCCGGTGTATCAATAAGATGGAAGATGTAATCCTCACCATGATTACTTTGATAATTTAATTGAACTGCATTTAACTTGATCGTAATTCCTCGTTCTCTTTCTAGATCCATCGCATCAAGCAATTGATCTTTCATTTCTCTTTGTGTAATTGCTTTCGTTCTTTCTAATATTCGATCCGCTAATGTAGACTTGCCATGATCGATATGTGCAATAATCGAAAAATTACGCACGTTTCTTTTGATTTTTGCCATTAGTGATGTTCACTCCTACTTACTTTTATCAGTAATTTGGTGATAAAAGTGTTAAATTATCAGCGACAATGACTAGCATTGATTATAGCAATAGAAGCATGGATGTTCAAGAACAACGACGTTACTTACAACAACGAATAAAAAGTTGGGATGAGACATCACTTAAATTGTTACCGGTCGAAGTGACAAATATGAGCTGCTAAAAACCGAAAAAAACTCTCTAAAATAGCAGATGTTATTTTTGATCTGTCTACTTTGAAGAGAGCATATCACTTTTACCTCTGCCTCGTTTAAACTCATTAGAAGAACAGTTGCGAGATTTGATAGAGAACCTCTACAATAACTTCATATAGCCCCGTTACACCAGCTTCAATAATGGAAGCTGTTTTTTCCGTTACAGGTGATGGCCCATCGGTTTCCACAGTTCCATCAGCCGTGGTTTTGTTGGTCGTTCGTTGTACCACCTCCTCTGACTCTGGTTGATTGGAATCAGAATTTGCTTCAGATGGTAAACTCGCCATTTCTATATCATCTGTATTTTTTTCTGTATGACCATTTCCATAGACAACCCCAGTTAAAAAACATACAGCAAGTAATAATAGTACGATTAAAGTTCGAGCCATTTCCCATACCTCCTATGAAGCTGCATTCACTTCTTCAGCATTCCAATACATTTCACTAAAGACTTCTGCAAGAGCGTCTGCCGAGCGATAAAGTTCATCCAGATTATTCTCCACTCCACCAAATTCCAGTAGTAGCGCATTATTTGAAATATCCTGATTAAAAATTCCATTTGTTAGTTCACCCTTTTTGGGTAGAACTCCTCTACTTAAACCTGGATATCGTTCTTCTATCATGTAATGTAATTCAGTAGCTAACTCAAGATTCCTTTCATAGGATTCATGTTCCGCGCCCACTACGATCATAATCCTTGCATAGGATTGTCCGTTGATTTCTTTGGTCGTCTTCTCTCTTCCGATTGAATCTCGATGGATGTCAAATGCATATTGAATATCTTTATTTGTTGAAAAGGCCTCAGAAACTACTTCTCGTGAAGCTTCATAGGATTTTCCATAATCCCATCCCTTTTTATTTAGTTCTGCCATAATATCTGTATGATCAACAGCTGTTCCAATTCCCTTAGTTTGTAATGTTTTAGCTAACCGCTCACTTACTTTTGTAATATTTACTTCTTTATGGTGTGCATGATTAGGATCGGTTACATCTGGTAGATGCGGCAAAAACGACTCACGGTTATGAGAATTATATAGGAATACTACATTTTTATTACCAGTAGTAGGTTCATTTTTACTTTCTACGCTTTCCTGTGATTCTTTTTCTTCATCATCATTAATGACTGCTTGCCTATCTTTTAAAACCTCTTTTAATGGTGGGGAGGATTCAAACGGGAGGTTTGTATAATTCGTCCCTTCCCCAGCAATTAAGATTTGGTTATCAAATGTTGAAAAACCTGGTAATTCATTTCCGATGAGGCTTCTTGGATCATCTGGTTTAACACTTGTAGCTAGTTGAAAGATAGTAGATGAAAAATCAGGAAAAGATTGATCCTTTGTAAAAGCTTGTTGGAAAGCGTGATTTTCTAACCCTAGTAAATATAAAAAAGTCGCACTGTTTATATCACTTGTCCAACTCGTTATTATTCCAGAGGATAACCGATATGCCGGCTTAACAGTTGTTATTAGACCAATTAATATACAAACGATAATTAAACCTGCAATGTAGATACCACTTCTTTTATAAAACAGGTTTACGCCGCTTTTGAGTTTCACGTTCATGGTTCCACCCTTTCCTAATTTCACGACTTCTTTATAGTTCACTCTATGTCGTAAAAATAGAGACTAGAACCAAATCTCTTAAATAATTTAAGACGTGATAGAGAAATACTACCGAGAATAGGAAGTAAAATTATCAACATCCACGGTTTCATGTAGCGCTGCATTTATCCCATTTGCAACAACACTTGCCATATCAACCATAAATCCGTCTACTTCTTTTGGTGTAACCATTAGATTATGCCCTAGTGGAGTTAGTACTTCAGTAATTAGTTTTCTCTTTTCTTCGTCTGGTAGAGTTCCAACAATCCCCATAAAGGTTTGACGCTTTTCTTCATTTGGTAAATCCTCATCTGTTAAACGTTTGTCTCCAAATGATAAGCCTGCAGGTGTTAGTGACTTAGAAGGATCATCTTTTTCCTTCCACTCTCTACCAAAATGTTTTAACAAGAAATCAATTGTGTCACTAGCAATGGTCACAGCATCAACGACAGTTGGCACACCGATAGCAATTACAGGAACACCCAATGTTTCCTTACTAATCTCCTTACGTTTATTACCTACCCCAGAACCTGGATGGATACCTGTGTTAGAAAGTTGAATTGTCTCATTCACACGCTCAATAGAACGAGAAGCTAATGCATCAATACAAATCACAAAATCAGGTTGATATTTATCCACAATTCCAAATATAATGTTACTCGTTTCGATCCCCGTTACTCCCATGACACCAGGAGTTACTGCTGCTACTGGGCGATATCCATCAGATACTGATTCATGCTCCATCTCAAATAAATGGCTGGTTACTAAAACTTTTTCAACGGACATTGGACCAAGCGCATCTGGTGTAACATTCCAATTACCTAATCCTACGATTAGACCTTTCCCTTCAATTGGTATATCGTTATTTTTAATAAGTTCTTCTAACTCTTTGGCTAACACCTTTGCCGCTAATTCTTGTCGCTTTGTATCCTGTCGTTTGACACCATCCGCATGGATCGTAATATAGGATCCAGGCTTCTTTCCTAATAAATCAGCTCCTGTCTCATTTATCTCAACATAAGAGATTCTAATCCCATCTTGTTCTCTCTCCTTTATGGTTACACCCTTCACTTTCTGCTCATCAGGGTTTTCTTGCTGCTCAACATACATATCCTTTGCTTCTACTGCTAAATCTGTCCTTACTTGATATGGAACTAACTTGTCATTATTCTCATTCATCGTTTCATCATCCTTTCCGAAAGATACTAATAATAGCGTTAACAAAATATCGAAACTCATACATTTACGGTTAAAGCTATTGAAAAGGTTCCTTTCGTTTGGTAAAATGTCTCTTGTCCAGAGACAAAATGTAATCTGTTTCACTTTAGGATAAAACAAATACATTCGATATTTGTGATGATGTTTTTTAGGAGGTGAAGGAACAATGGCTAATATTAAATCTGCAATTAAACGTGTTGAAACAAACAGCAAAAAACGTTCAAACAACAATACGAAGAAAACTGAAATGCGTTCTCAAATCAAGCATGTTGAAAAATTGATTACGTCTAAAGATAAAGAAAATGCGAACGCTGCTTTACAAACTGCTATCAAATCAATTGATAAAGCTGTTCAAAAAGGAATTATTCATCAAAACACTGGAAACCGTCAAAAATCTCGTTTGGCTCAAAAAGTGAACCAGCTTGGTGCATAATCATAAAAACGATCCTTCGAAGGATCGTTTTTTATTTAAAACACATTAAGCTGTTTTCCCATTGATTAATTGATAAAGTAAGATTTCAAAGGCTAGATCTTTTTCCATTGTACCTCTTTTTAAAGTAGCATCTGCTTCAGCCAATTGCGTAATGAAGTATTCCAACGTTTCGATAGTAAAATTTCGTTCGCGTTGCATGGCTATCTTAATAACATATGGATGCACTCCGAGTTGTTTTTGCATATGGGATTGACTATATCCTCTTTGCTTCAAAAATTTCACACGAAGAATGGTTCGAAATTGAAAAGCTAGTAAACCTATTAGTGCAATTGGTTCTTCTTTCATTTTTTCCAAATCTTTATAAATACTTATCGCCTTATATAAGTCTCGATTCATTACTGCATCAACGAGTCTAAGCGAGGAATCAGTAGTAGTATGGGATAGTAAATCATACGCAACCTCTTTTGTAATTACCCCATTTTCACCAACAAACATTGCCAATTTTTTTAATTCCGTTTCTAATAAATTCAAATTAGTTGAAAGCTCTGATTCGAGCATATCATACACATTATCTTCAACAGTCACTTTCATTTGATCAGCAAGTTGATTGATCCATGTCTTCAATTCATATTCTTTTATGGGTTTACAAATAGCAACTGTTCCTTGTTTTTTTAGCAGCTTGGTTATTTTCTTTCGCTCATCGATCTTTTCATATGGAGCAATGAGAACAAGTACAGAATATTCAACTGGAGATTGAAGATATTGCTGCAATACTTCTAATTTATGCTCAAAGGAAAGCTTATCTGGTTTTGCTTTTAAAAATGATGCATTTGTAGCGAAGATTAGTTTACGTTCACCAAAAAAAGGGTAGGTTTCTGCATCAGCAATAACTTCCTGAATGGGTGTTTCTTCTAAATCATATGTGGACAAATTATCTGTTTCTTCTCCAATTACAGCTTTTGTTAAATATTTCTTTAGGTTCTGTATAAAATAATATTCATTTCCATAAATTAAATATACCGAAGCTATGTTATTCTTTTTAACTTGTTTAGCTACATCTAAGTATGACATGCCATTCACTCCAACTATTTTCTTTAACTATATATAATGGTAAAGCGCAATTCAAAGAATGGCAAGGAATTTAAGAGAGGGAAAGAGAGGAAGCATCTCTCTTCCCTCTCCAATCTATATCAACGCCTGACTCACCTGCCCTAGAAACAGCTGACCAAGCGATATTTGGATTTACCTATAGATTTTCCTTTCTAAGTAAAAAGTATAGATGTTAAGTCTTTCTAAATTTGGGATGATTCATCTTTGACGAAAAAATAACTGCAAGTATGGATTTTTTTAATTATTTAATTTATACTAATGGTGATATAGGAGGGGTTTTTGTGAACGAATTTGAAAAAGAGATTCAATCTAAAAATAATGACGTTGTAGATTCCATTAAAGGCTTTGCGTTCTCCTTTATTTTCTTTCTCGTAATATTTGCTATTGGAGTAATTGTCAGTGTAGCCGGTTCATAATTCCCAAGTTCATTACATAAATGAACGTAGTAAAGAGACTGTTATACAGTCTCTTTTTATTATGTTAAGCGATGATGATATATTCTTATGGCAAAACTTGAAAGAATGTTCCTTTATTTGCTTTAAAATGATATTGAACAGCTCCATGACGATCGGTTCGAAGTATTGACATATCATGTGATTCTAATAGTTGAATCACCTCTCGGGCTGGATGACCATACGTATTATTTTTTCCGACGGAGATTAATCCGATATCTGGTTTCAGCTGGTCTAACATTTGCTTATCTGAAGATGTTTGACTACCATGATGAGCAATTTTTAAAACATCAACGGTTAAGTTTGGATAAGTATGAATTATTTCTGCTTCTTCATCTTTGCTAATATCGCCTGTAAATAACCATTTTTTACCCCCTAGCTCTGTATACAACACTAATGAATTCTCATTTGGTGAGGACTTGTCATTAGTTGGAGATAAGACATGAAAGACAAGGTTTTTCATTTTTATCGTATCTCCACGTTTCACCCTATATAAATTTATTTTCGAATTAGAAACCGGCAGATTCCCTTGATCGTAAAAATCACTAATTATTATTGACTTCACTGTAAAGTCATGGAGAATAAACGGAATACTCCCCATATGATCTGTATCTTCATGACTGATAAAAATAGTGTCAATAGATGAAATTCCTTTCGCATGCAAAAATGGTTTAATCACTTGTTTAAAAACGGAATTCGTTGCTTTTTGATCATTAAAGGAAAAGGTTGCACCTGCATCAATCATTATTACACCTTTTCGGTATGGCATTTCAATGACAAATGCATCCCCTTGGCCGACATCCAACATTGTCACGGATCCCCAAGGAGAAAAATAAGGTCTTGATGCATCACTAACAAGGATAACAACAAGTAAAAACCCGTAATAGAAAGCTGTTGCTTGTTTCTTACGCTCTATAAACTGCATAAACCTAATAAATGTAAGGTAGTACATTAGGATTGCAAGAACAGATAAAGGTCCAATTACAAATGGGTAATTGAAGTAGTGATCAATGATCTCAAGGAAATTTATAAATATAGAGTGAATGGTTACAAATGAATGATCAAAAAATGATTGAAGCAACGATATTGGTGAAGTAATAAGCAATATAAACATAGTTGGAATAACAAAGAGTGTGAAATAAGGAACAATGATGACATTTAAAAGTAAGGATAACGGTTGGAATGTGTAGAAATAATAAAATTGGAAGGGGAGAATCGTCATTTGCGCAACAAAACTAATCCATAATAGTTGGCGAATTCTTGATTCATCTCTTGCGATAACACGCCTTGATAACAATAAACCAAATGTTACAGAAAAGGAAAATTGGAAACCAACATGATAGATAATTGTATTATTAACTAAGATGAGCAAGAGAAAAATCATACTTATTACATCGGTAGTATTAATTCTCCATTTTAATTTCATTATAACAATAACGAGTAGAGTCATTAAACAGGCGCGCCATACAGATGGTTCTCCGCCTGCTAAAATGGCATAAACCGGCAAACCTAACATCATGATCCAATGAGCTGTTTCTTTCGTTGTTACATTCATTTTAATAAAAATAAAATACAACATAGAGATTACTAAACCGACATGCAATCCTGAAATAGCTAAGAGATGACTAAGTCCCCACCTTTGAAATAAATCAATCGTTGTATCATCTATACCAGAGTCATCGCCTAAAACCAGAGCACGAACCCATACAGCGGCATCTTCACTGATATGATGATCAATGTAGCTAAGTAATTGCATGCGAAATTGAAAAATATAATGTAAGATCCCATCTGTCTTCCGACAGTTTACATCATCTAAATTAGACAGTGTTGCTTCGTAAGCAATCCCTTTTGTCTTTAAAAATTTAGCGTAATCAAATTGTCCAGGATTTGTTGCAGTGTTAGGTAATTCAATTAATGTATCGATCGTACATTCTGCTCCAAACTGCAGTTCTACCAAAGGTTTCAATTCATCCTGGCCGGAGTGGAAATACGTAATAGCAATACTGAAAGGAGAAGCTTTTTCTTGGAAAGTAAATGATATCATTTCTGAGGTTTGGTTGATTGGAGAGATAATTTGACCAGATAGAATTCTACGTTCATTTAGAGGTTGGTTCACTGGATTTAACATAACGTCCAGTTGTGGGATGTAGAAGTAAAAAAAGATAGTGGATAGGAGAGATAGCATAAGTGGTAATGCAGCTATCCTCCTCCTATAAAATAAAAACATCAAACTTATAAACCAAACTACGATGATACTAAATTGTTCGACGAATACAGCAACGATGCTCACAGTAGCTGCAAGCGCTGGATAGTGCCAATTTCCGCTCACAGCCTCACCTTTTGCTTAAATCAAATAATTGGGTAGCCTTCTTTTTCCATGCTTCTAATTCGCTTGTATCTATATCTGTAGTTTCCAATTTACGAAAAAGCTCCTGAATATATATTTGTTTTTCGGTATAAGCGGTATCAACAGCCAAGTAGTTTAGCTCTACTTTTTTCGTTGTCACACCTGCTTCTTTAAATAATTGAATAGCATATTCATGGTTATGATAATCTTCTGCATAATACACCGTACGAATTCCTGCTTGAATTAGTTGCTTACAGCATTGTAGGCAAGGAAAATGTGTAACGTAAATATCAGCATTCTGTGTAGGAACACCAAATTTTGCACACTGTAATAATGCATTTGCTTCTGCATGAATTGTTCGTACACAATGGCCGTCAATGACATAGCATCCTTCATCAATACAGTGAACACTGCCAGAAACACTGCCATTGTAACCACCAGCTATAATGCGTTTTTCCCTAACAATTGTAGCGCCTACCATTAGTCTAGTGCACGTGCTGCGAAGTGATAATAAGTGACTTTGCGCCATAAAATATTGATCCCAAGAAATACGTTCCATCCTCTATTCCCCTTTTTAAGTTGATACATTATTACGGAACTTGAATATCTTCTTGAAATGCTTCAAGCGTTTTTTCACCGATTCCTGAAACATTCAATAAGTCCTCTACACTTTTAAACAGTCCATTTTCTTCTCGATATTGTACGATTGCTTCTGCTTTTGTTGGACCGATACCATTTAATGCTTCAATTTCTTCCAAAGTTGCTTGATTAAGATGAAGCTTATCCTTTTCGTTTACGGATAAGGTTTGGGCTTCAGTATCTCCCTCTTTAACTACAGAAATAACCATTTCATCTTGAATTCGCTGTGCTAAATTAACTTGCGTTTGATCCGCTTCTTCTGTAAAACCACCAGCTATTTCAATAGCATTAATCACACGATCTTCTTCTTCCATTTCATAAACTCCTGGTTTATTCACTTCACCTTTAACATCAACCACCATTTGCTGATCATCTATTAGCGCTTCATTGGATGTTGCTTTGTCTGACAATGGATCATCTGGATCTTTCGGTTCATTCTTATCTATTATTTGTGTCTCATCTTCGTTGTTACTTCTATCGCTCATTACAATCAGTAATATAATAATAGTGATAGGGATTCCGATTAAGAAGAGAATTTTTTTAATACGATCGAAGTACAAGGGTTCACCTCCTTTGTTCGGGGAAAAGGTGAGGAAAGATATTTACCTATACATTCTTCGACAAACACACTTCTAATCCCTTTTTACGAGAAAGTCCTCAGAAGACATAATTATTCTGAGGATTTCTCGACTGAAAAGAAAATTCTTGCAGTATTTTTCGTTATATTATCTTCTTTTACCGAAAAATCTCCGTAGACTTTTATATTTTTAAAACCAGCATCCATTAATAAATTTTTATAAAAATCAATAGAAAATGTTCGCTGATAATGATCCTCGTCAAAGCGAGAATAACTGATACCATCATCATTCGTCATAAAAAAAGTAAGCTCATGATGCATTTCTCCAGGCTGCTCTCCCTCATTACAAAACCAAATATAAGATGCTTCGTCATTAACTTCAGCAAATGTTTCGTTGATATAATGATTTGTTATAAATGAAATAGCATGAATATCAAACAAAAATAAACCAGCTGGTTTCAAAGCATGATAAATACGCTTAAATGTATCCCTTAATTCTGATTCCGTAGTTATATAATTAATAACATCACAGTAACTAATCACTAAATCTTGATATTGCAACCCATCAAGATGGCGTAAATCCTGACATATCCATTGAATCGGAAGTTTTTCTTTGCTACTTTTATGCTCAGCGTACGTAAGCATATCAACTGCATAGTCAACTCCAGTTACTTGATAGCCTTTTTTTGCTAGCTTAATGGCAACTTCTCCTGTACCACATCCTAAATCTGCTATCTGCTGGATGTTTCTTCCCTGAATTAGATTTTCTGTAAATTGTATCCACTGATCATATGGTGCATCCTTCATCAAGATATCATATACATTTGCCATTCGTTTGTAGACCATCGATATCAATCCTGTTCCAATTGAATAGAGACCTGGGAAGCGTCTCCCCAAAGACGTTCTAGATTGTAATAATGACGTTCATCTTTATGGAAAATGTGACAAACGACATCTCCAATATCAACTAATATCCACCTAGCTTGTTCAAATCCCTCTAATCGTTTTAAAGATATATCATGTTCGTCCATTTTATCTTTAATCCCTCTTGCAATAGCTTGGACTTGTCGCTCATTATTACCATGGCAAATTAAAAAGTAATCTGCCACTAAAGATACATCATTCATATCCAAGGCAATGATATCCTCTGCACGCTTATCATCACAAGCTTCCGCAACAAGTTGAATAATATTTTTATTTTCCATTAGTGCTAACCTCCGTAGACCCTTCTAGTTAAATCATTATACGTATGAAATGTATCCGGGTAGATTGTAGCTTGTTTCGACATTAAATACCTAATTGTATTCTGCGATGCCATTAGGCAGGCATGTTCTAGATCTTGTTTAGATGTTTTCCTTACTTCATCCACTCCCGGAAATTTCCTTCCTGGTTCAATGTAATCAGCTAAAAAAATGATCATTTCTAGTTTACTCATTTTTGCTCTTCCAGTTGTATGGTAATGAATAGCATTACGAATTTCCAAGTCTTCCACTCCAAAATCACGTTCTACCATTAGCGCTCCCACTGGTCCATGCCACAATTCATGATGAAAATCGAGTAATGTATTGGGCAAATCAGATGTTTCGATCCAACTTGCCAATTCCTCCTTCGAGCGATATTTTGCATAATCATGTAAAATACCTGCAAGTTGAGCTTTTTCCTTTGATGCATCAAAGCGTATAGCTAATTGAATTGCCGTCTCTGCCACACGTAATGTATGCTCATACCGTTCTCTTGTTAAATGAGGTTCTACTTTCTCCTTTATTAGATCAATGTTCATATAATTGATGCTCCTTCATATAGTTATATACGGATGGAAGAAGGAAGTAGTGTACCGATCTGTTTTGTCTCATACGATCTCGCAAGAAAGTCGAAGAAATCTCCATTAATGGAATATCCACTACAGTAATGGGATAAGGAGTTTCTATTGAATAATTCGGCCTTTGTACTCCAACAAATTCAATTAACTGTATAAGCTCCTCTATTCGATGCCATTTTGGCAAATATTCAATCATGTCTCCACCTATAATAAAATAAAATGTCGTATCCGTATGTTGTTCCTGTAAATCCTTTATTGTTTGAATCGTATACGATTTACCGCTTCGCTCCAGTTCGATTGTATTCACTTTAAAAAAAGGATTGTCTTGGATTGCGCGCTTAACCATATTTAAGCGATCACGAGCACTCGTTTTTGTTTGGGCTTTATGAGGTGGTGTATAGGAAGGAATAAACCACACTTCATCTAACTGCAATGCTATCCTTACTTCTTCTGCTATAATTAAATGTCCCATGTGTGGTGGGTCAAACGTTCCACCTAAAATACCAATATGTTTCATCGTGTCACCTACGGCAGATGAATTTGCTTATTTTCTTCAGATTCCTTATACAAGACAATATTATTGCCAATAATTTGCACGACTTCGGCTCCTGTACCTTCTGCTAATAAACGCGCAACAGTATCTTTATCTTCCATACAATTTTGTAATATACTGACCTTAAGTAACTCACGCTTTTCTAAGGCATCTATAATTTGTTCGATCATATTTTGGTTTACACCAATTTTACCTACTTGAAAAATTGGTTTCAGTTGATTTGCTTTTGCACGTAAAAAACGTTTTTGTTTTCCTGATAACATATTATCTTCCTTCCAATATACGTTGTAATTCCTCATCCATTCCGATTACAGACGGCTTTATACCTGTCCATATTTCAAATGCATATTGCGCCTGATAGAGCAACATTGTATGACCGTAATGGATAGAGAGTCCATTATCTTCAGCTTGCTGTAAAAAAGTAGTCTTAATTGGCTGATAAACAATATCACTAGCTATGACTGAATGTAAGTCCTTCAAATCGATAATTGACTGTTCAATCGATGGCTTCATTCCAACAGATGTTGTTTGTATCAGAACATCATATTCTTGAAGTTTTTCCTTTGCATCACTGAACGTTAAAGCAGCAGCATTTTGCGGGCTGATCTCTATAATCGAGTCAGCATTTTGTAATGTACGATTAGCAATATCTATTTTTGCAAACCCCGCATGTTTTAATGCCACAAATATTCCGCGAGCAGCTCCACCTGCACCAAGAATGAGCGCGCGTTTTTTAGCCTTAGCGAACCACTCTGGGTATTTAGACTGTAAGGATCGGACATAACCAATCCCATCGGTATTATAGCCTTTCCATTTGCCATCAATATTCACCACTGTATTCACAGCACCTATGGTCCATGCAGTAGGGTCTATTTCATCAAGAAAAGGAATAATCGCTTGTTTATAAGGTACCGTTACGTTAAATCCATCTAATCGCTCTTTTTTTAACTGAATTAGCTTGTCTTCAAATGGTTCAGTGGGCAAAATTTCAACTTTTTCATACGATCCATTACTTCTTGTTTTCTCCATAAACCTTTTATGTATCCAAGGTGATAAAGAATGTTGAATTGGATAACCAATTAGACCAAATCGGTAGTTCAAAACTTCCCCCTCCTAATTAAATGAATTCCTTATTGAAACAGCTACTCCTTCTGGGCTATGCGCAGCCACTGTTGCACCGTCTCCCATGATACTAACCCATCCGAGACCAGGAAACACGATATCTTGTTTATCTTGTGTAACCTTAAAATTATTTACAGTTAGTTTTGGGAGTTTTTGCAATGATTCCTTATTTGGGGGTGACAAAAGTTCACCAATATGATTTTCATATAATTCATCTGCTTTTTCAAGTTTCGTACGATGGATTGGCAACTGATTTGAAAAATAACAAACAAAGGATTGCCGAGGACCTTTTACAAAATCCAACCTAGCTAAGCCACCAAAATACAACGTTTGTCCTTCATTCAATTGGTACGTTCGTGGCTTAATTTCTTTGTTCGGTGTAATAAGTTTTAAATCAGCTGATGAAATGTAATGAGCGATCTGTTGTTTGTTTACAATCCCCGGTGTATCTATTAAGGAGGACGTTTCATCTAAAGGGATTTCAATAAAACCTAGTGTCGTGCCAGGAAAGTAAGATGTTGTAATTACTTCACTGAACCCCGTAGATTGTTTAATAAGGCGATTAATAAAGGTTGATTTCCCAACATTTGTCGTACCTACTATATATACATTTTTCTCATCACGAAATGATTCTATTTGCTCGGTTAATTCCTCCATCCCTTGCCCTTTTGTAGAAGAAATCAAACAAACGTCCTTTACTTTTATTCCAACTGCTTTCGCTTGAGAGCGAAGCCATTGTGTAAGTTTTCTTTTATTCACCGACTTCGGTAATAAATCCATTTTATTTCCTACTAATAGCACCGGATTATCTCCTACAATTCGTGGCAGGCTGCTAATTAAACTCCCATTTACATCAAAAATATCTATAACATGGACAACCAGCCCCTTTTTTTCTCTTATCTGACTTACCATTTTCAAAAAATCATCATCCGTAATAGATACATCCTGTATTTCATTATAATGTTTTAGGCGAAAACATCGTTGACATAAAACATCTTCTTTATTTAACGAGGATGGTGGTGTGTATCCAGGCTGACCTTTATCGGTAGATTGAATTTTTGCACCACAACCTTGACAGTATAAATCCTCCATCTTTAATCCTCCCAGCTAATTTTTCCTTTTTTACGCATATAAGACAATATACGTCGTTCTATCCTGCGATTAAATTGCGTAATTTTACCATCCGTTTGGACAATCGGAACAACTAAGATGGTATAAAAACCTGCGAAATTGCCACCTAAAACATCCGTTAATAATTGATCACCAATGACAACAATTTCTTCATTTTTTAAGTCCATTTTCTCTGCCGTTGTTTTAAATGCTTTACTTAATGGTTTTCTTGCACTAAATACAAATGGAGTATCCAATGGTTCCGAAAATACTTTTACTCGCTCTTGGTTATTATTGGATATGATCGTTACTTTAATTCCATGTTCTCTCATAAGTTTAAACCATTGAATAACTTCAGAAGTTGCTTCTTTTACATCCCAAGCAACTAATGTATTATCTAAATCCGTAATGATACCTTTAATCCCCTTGTCTTTTAGAACAGCAGGGTGAATATCAAAGATACTTTTTACATGTTCGTTCGGAAGAAAATAATTTAACACACTGACACCTCATTATCACTCTATCTACTAACAGTAAACCTAAGTCTCTATTATAACCATATCCTATACCATCTTTCTAGAATTATAAAGCGAAACTTCATTCCATTTGCTTTTTTTGGAATGATAGTTGAGCCAATCGGGCACTTACTGGCAGTCCCACCCTCTTCCCTGTTTCCGTTGCAGAAGGATTACTACTGCTAGTTACATGAGGGGGAAAGCGAAACTTTGTCGATAAAAGAAAACTTCATTGCCAGATAATAAATGAAAGGAACAAATGATTTGTCAATCCTACTTGAAGTATGTAATTTAAGCCGAAAATATGCATAAATCGTTCGACAAATACCTTCATTTTTTGCATTGTGGATAACTTTATTAACAATTTTCGAGTTGATTTAATCATGTTTAAGGGAGATTTAAACTTTTTGTACACAAGTTATCTACACCCTCATGTAGATAACTTGCACCTTGTCCTGCCTGTTAGATCATGGTAAATTATTATTAACTTAATTGCAGAAGATTCCCACTTTTAGGAGGGCTGTATTTATGGAGCATTTGTCCGACGAATTATTACTTGAATCCTATTTTACAGCAAATGAATTAAATTTAAGCCCTGATTTTCTATCCCTGATAGAAGAAGAAATTCATAGAAGACGTTTATCGCATAAAATAAAAAACACAAAATCAGGTTAAAAAATTTTAGATGTATTATAAATATGTAGAAACACGAAAACCCTTTAAGATTTTATGAATCCTAAGGGTTTTTTATTTTTATTGGTAATTTATTGTGTTAAACTATTTCTTGGATAATTGATACATAATGGCAGTGTTAAAACCATTCATATCAAGCAATTTCCCTACTTTAATAAACAAGTAGTTTGAATCAACATCAGCCCTAGCATTTTACATTTTCCCCGATGGATAACGTACCACATTTTTATCGTTCTCTAATTTCTGTAATGGAATACACAATTACGTACAAAATAACAACAGCGATGATTTTAATGAAGGAGGAGTCCCATTCGATGATTTTTGCAGTACTTGTTCCACTTCTTATTGCATGCTTTATCCCTGCATTAAGTAAACTCAAAGAAAAGATACATACAGGCATTTTTGTCTTCTTTGTTCCTTTTATTATATTTCTCTATTTTGTTCAATTTGTAGGAAGTGATTTCAGTCCAATTCTTGAACAATATAGCTGGATACCCTCTTTGGGCATAAATTTTGATTTTTATTTGGATGGTCTAAGCTTGTTGTTTGTTTTATTAATTAGTGGAATCGGTACGTTAGTTGTACTTTATTCCATTTATTATTTAGATAAATCTGAAAGATTAGGACATTTTTATGTTTATCTTCTTATGTTTATGAGTGCGATGTTAGGGGTCGTTTTATCCGATAATCTCTTTGTACTATATACATTTTGGGAATTAACTTCCATATCTTCCTTCTTATTGATCGGTTATTGGCATTTTAAAGAGCGCTCACGTTATGGCGCATTAAAGTCAATGTTAATTACCGTTCTTGGCGGATTAAGTATGCTAGGTGGCTTTATTCTATTATATGTGGTTACAGGTACAACTAGTATCCAGCAGATGATAAATCAAGTTGATGTGATTCTAAGCAGTAATTATTTGCCACTAATATTGGGATTTATCTTATTAGGAGCGTTTACAAAATCAGCCCAATTCCCATTTCATATTTGGCTACCCGATGCAATGGAGGCTCCCACGCCAGTAAGTGCATACCTCCACTCAGCAACGATGGTAAAGGCAGGTATCTTTTTAGTTGCTAGATTCTCTCCTATTTTCTCTAGTTACGAATGGTTCTTTATTATCGTAAGTGTAGCTGGGATAATCACCCTATGTTGGGGATCTTATATGTCAGTAAGACAAACAGATCTAAAAGCTATTCTTGCATTCTCCACTATCAGTCAACTTGGAATGATAATGACAATGCTTGGATTTGGAACAACAGCCGCTGTGTTTGCAGCTGTCTTCCATATATTAAATCACGCAACTTTCAAAGGTAGTCTATTTATGGTTGCTGGAATCGTCGATCACGAAACGGGTACAAGGGATATTCGCAAACTTGGTGGACTAGCCACTTTTATGCCAATAACTGCAACTTTGGCTATATTTGCTACCTTCTCAATGGCAGGTGTACCTTTACCGTTTTTAAATGGATTTTATAGCAAAGAACTCTTCTTTGAAGCAAGTATTCATTTAGAAGACCCAGGTTTCTGGTCTCAAGCGATTCCATATTTGGCAGTGCTAGGGAGTATTTTTACATTTGTTTATTCCATGTACTTCTTCTTCGGTACATTTACCGGAAAAAAGAATTTATGTCAGCTTCCTAAGAAACCACATGAAGCACCTTTTGGTATGCTTGTTTCACCTATTTTATTAGTACTTGGTGTAATCCTAATTGGATTGTTCCCAAATATGGTAAATGCGCCTTTCTTGCAGCATGCAGCTGAGGCAATTAATAGTAACGCAGAGTTTCATAAAGTGAAGTTTTGGCATGGTTGGAATTCACCTGCTCTATGGATGTCATTAATTGTAGTCGCATTAGGTGCCACCCTTTTCTTAACTAGAAGTAAATGGCAGGGAGTTTATCGCCTTCTGCCTGGAAAAGTTAGTTTTAATAAGGTTTACGATGCAATCGTTGCAAATGTAGATACCGTATCTCAGGCTATTACGAAGTATTACATGACAGGATCACTCAAGACATATATGTCATTAATATTAGGAACAACCCTAATCGTATCCTTTGTGTTTATGTTTATCAGTGATGGCTTTGCTATGAATACAAATCAGTTGGCAGATATATCATTTATTGAAATAGCAGTTGTTATGGTAATGATTGCAGCTGCAATTGGAACAATTTATATGAATCATAACGTAGCTGCTGTTCTTGTTTTAGGTGTCGTTGGATTCGGGGTAGCAATATTATTTGTTATTTATCGGGCTCCTGATATTGCCCTTACTCAGCTTGTTATCGAAACTGTCTCAGTTGCGCTTTTCTTATTATGTTTCTACCATCTTCCAAAGCTAAGAAAGTCCACGGATTCTGCCAAGACAAAAGCAATGAATGCAATTATCTCTATTGGCTTTGGTACTTTAATCACATTAGTTGCTATTTCAGCTCATAGCAGTAGATGGTTTGAATCTATCTCTGATTATTTTGTAGAAAACTCATATAAACTTGGTGGCGGAGACAATATTGTTAATGTAATTCTCGTAGACATGCGTGGACTAGATACGCTATTTGAAATTGCCGTTCTTGGTATAGCTGCGCTTGCTATCGTTGGCCTCATTAAAAATAAAAACAATAAGGGGGCAGAATAGATATGGAAATTATCACTTCTATTTTAGCAGGAGTGCTTTTTGCTACAGCTATCTACAATATTTTGCAAAAACAATTGCTACGAATTGTTATTGGTACAGCTTTGCTGTCCCACGGTGCACATATTCTTATTCTCACGATGGGAAGGTTAAAAACAGGACAGCCTCCTGTATTAACCGAAGGCATTTCCGATTATACGGATCCACTACCACAAGCATTAATTCTTACATCCATTGTAATTAGTTTCGGAGTCACCAGTCTCCTATTAGTTCTGGCCTATCGTACGACGAAAGAGAATAATACAGATAATATGGAACAATTAAGGGGTAACGAAAATGAGTAATTTAGCGGTATTACCAATCATCATTCCATTAATATCAGCAATCATTCTGATTTTCTTTAATCAAAAAGTCAGAGTATCCAGGGCACTAACCAAACTGTTTTCCTTAATCAGTTTAGCTACAGCTGGTTATATTACATGGCATGTTTTTGATAAAGGCACCATTGTAATGGAAACAGGCGATTGGATGGCTCCATATGGAATCATTCTAGTCATGGATGGCCTTGCAGCGGTATTGGTGCTAACAACGAACCTGATTGCAACAGCCTGTGCTTTCTATGCACCTCACGCCGAATTAGATAAAAGGGAGAATTTCTATTTTTATCCCTTTTTCTTTTTCTTAATTACTGGTGTGTCTGGGGCATTCACAACTGGTGATCTATTTAACCTTTTTGTATTCTTTGAAGTATTACTTATGGCTTCGTATGGCTTAATTGTGTTAGGCGGGGGCAAAGTACAGTTAAGAGAATCATTAAAATACTTACTCATTAACTTATTTTCTTCTATGCTGTTTGTTACAGCAATCGCTTTTCTATATTCCGTTGTAGGAACTGTAAATATGGCACAAATTGCCCAAAGAGTACAAGAGGTAGATCAACAAGGAATATTAACAACGATAGGGATATTACTGTTTTTTGTATTTGCTACCAAAGCTGCCCTATTTCCGTTATATTATTGGCTTCCTAAATCGTATATTGTACCGAACCCAGTTATATCGGCTTTATTCGGTGCATTATTAACAAAGGTAGGAATTTACTCGATTTTACGTGTATTCTCATTAATCTTTATCCATAAAACAGAGTTGACACATGAGATGTTTTTATGGATTGCTGGATTATCAATGATATTTGGTGTTATTGGTGCATTATCTACATCCAATATTAAATTAATCATTGCTTATAATATTATTCCAGCTATTGGGTTTATTATATTAGGCATTGGCTTATTAAATCCAGATGGAATAAGCGGTACTATCTATTATCTGATTAACGACATGATAATCAAGTCTGCCCTATTTTTACTCGTCGGAGTAATTGCATATGTTGCTGGAACCTCCGACTTACGTAAAATGGGAGGGCTTATTCACCATTATCCGATGCTAGGATGGCTCTTGTTTATTTCCGCGTTGGTTTTAGCTGGCCTGCCGCCATTCAGCGGATTTATTGGCAAGCTTCTTCTATTAAAAGGTGCATTTGAGCAGGGTGAAATAGCTATTGCCATTGTTGGCCTAATCACTAGTTTACTTATCCTTTACTCCGTTATAAAGATATTTATAAATGGGTTCTGGGGAGATAAAGAAACAATGGGTGACATACCAAAAAAATCTACAAAAGGGTTACTTGGTCCCATCGTTATTTTATTGGCAATTTCTGTACTGTTAGGTGTTGGAGCAGAATTCTTCTATCCGAGTATCGAGTCAATTTCTACTTACCTGCTTGATCCGGAAATCTACATTGATTCTGTGTTAAAGGAGTAGTTGTTAAATGGCCTTTCAGATTGTAATTAACTTAATTATTGCATTCATGTGGATGTTTTTAAGTGAATCGTATTCTGTTCCAAGCTTTATCGCTGGATATCTGTGGGGAATTCTTCTCTTATTCCTATTGAGACGATTTGTCCCAGACACGTTTTATTTACGACGTGTTATAAAAATTGTGCGATTAATCCTGCTCTTTATCAAGGAACTATTCTCCTCAAATATGGATATTGTGAAGTTAGTTTATACACCAAAGCCAGATGTTGAGCCTGGTATCTTTGAACTTCCAACCGAGCTTAAAAGTAACTGGGAAATTACCTTATTAGCTAATCTAATTTCGCTAACACCGGGAACGCTATCTGTAGCAGTTTCTCGTGATAATACAAAACTATTCATTCACGCCATGCATATTGACGACAGTGATGCTTCCATATTATCGATCAAGAATACTTTCGAAAAAGCAATTATGGAGGTGACACGATGACAGATAATATTTTAGCTGCAACAGAAGATTTACTATCTGTTGTTGTAATCGTTTGTTTTATAGGTGTTGCTATTTCATTAGCATTCTTATTGTATCGAGTGATTGCTGGCCCGACTCAACCAGATCGGGCAGTGGCTCTTGACGCAATCGGAATTAATTTAATGGGGCTGGCAGGTTTATTGGCAATACACATTGTTACGACAAAACTGAACGATGTCATTTTATTAATTGGAATCCTAGCATTTCTCTCAACGCTTGCAATTGCAAAATATCTAGAAAAGGGTGTTATCATTGATAGAGACTTGGATTAGCATCATTTTAAATATACTTGTAATTGTATTTATTCTTGGTGGAACATTCTTTATTTTATCGGCATCTATCGGGATTGTTCGATTCCCAGATGTTTATACGAGATTACATGCCGCTACAAAGGCATCGACATTAGGAATTGCATGTATTCTTATTGGAGCTTTTCTTTATCTCTATTTAGCACACGGTATTGTTAGTGGTAAATTACTTTTAGCTATCGTATTTATTCTTTTAACAGCTCCCGTTTCAGCTCATATGATTGGCAGAGCTGCGCATGCTTATGGAGTAAAACCACATCTTAAAAATCGCAGAGATGCTTATCAGGATGCAATCAATGAATATACAGAGAATCAATAACAAAAGAAGTGACCGTCTCCCGACAGTCACTTCTTTTTCATAAATATTTATTTTCTACTCGGATAAAATATAGTTACTTTAAAGGATGAGAGGATACAATCATGAAAACACTGGAATTACTGGAAAGTCTCCATTTAAAGCAAATTTACGGACATCTACCGGAATGCGTTAATTCGATACATCAAGATTCTAGGGAAGTTACCAACAATTCCTTATTTATTTGTATTTCTGGTCATAAGCAGGATGGTCATGATTACTACCATGATGCAATAAATAACGGAGCTAATATTATTGTCGCTGAGAAGCAGTTAGAAATAGATTTTAACAAATCTGCATTCATCCTAGTTCCTGATACAAAAAGAGCAATGGCACAACTAATCAATAAATTCCACAATTACCCTTCTTCTCAAATGACACTATTCGGGGTCACTGGTACAAATGGTAAAACGACAGTTACAACCTTAATTCAAAAATTACTTCAACGATGCGGGATAAAATCAGCTTTAGCTGGTACAAACGGCTTTCAAGTCGATAACAAAAAGTACTATACCGAAAACACCACGAGCGATGTACTCACAAATCAAGCTTTACTAGCTCTATCACGTGATCAGCATGTAAGAAAGGTGGTTATGGAGGTATCTTCCCATGGCTTAGCCCAAGGACGTCTATGGGGAATTGACTATGATATCGCAGTTTTTACAAACCTTTCTCAAGACCATCTAGACTATCATCAAACGATGGAAGCATATGGCTATGTAAAAGGGCTTTTATTCGCGCAGCTAGGTAATGATATGTCCAAATCAAAATATGCCATTCTTAACCAGGACGACCCTTGGTCAGAAACATATAAGATGGCTACTTCAGCCGAAGTTATTACTTATGGCTTACACAAAAATGCTGATTTCAGAGCATTTGCCATAAACTATACAATCAATGAGACAACATTTACTTTAGAATATCCTGAAGGCAGAGTTACTATCGCTATCAACTTATTAGGTGAGTTTAATGTTTATAACACATTAGCTGCTCTTGCTTCCCTATACGCAGATGGCAATGATATAAAAACGATGATCCATTTTTTACCTGAAATTTCTAATATAACCGGGAGAATGGAGAAATTAGTTGTAAATGCGCCAATTACGATGTATGTCGATTATGCTCATACGCCAGATGCCGTCGAAAAATGTATAAAAACAGTTGCTCCTTTTAAACAGAAACGCATCATTTTAGTAGTTGGTACTGGCGGTGAACGAGATCGAGAAAAGCGACCGTTGATGGCAAAAAAAGCTTCACATGCTGATGTTGTTATCTTGACAGTGAACGACCCAAGAACTGAAGCAAGCGACAGAATCATTCGAGATATGGAAAAGGGGATGCTACACGATGATTACCTACTCATATCCGATCGCAAACAAGCTATTGAACAAGCGATTCGAATTAGTGAGCCTGGAGATACCATTATTTTTGCAGGTAAAGGACAAGAAAATTATCAAATTATTGGTGAAACAAAACACCCACATAATGACGCACTTATCGCCACTGAATTTGCCAATTCTAAATTCCAACGTAACACGGATTAAAGTACAGGGCTTTATTTATTGTTAAGAGCATAAATTTTTAAAGGACAGACACTTTCTACCTCCTCCGTACATAACAATAAGGTATAGGTGATGGCCCAGACCGTAATATGGAGGAGGAGGATATATTTGTCCGGCATTTTAAGTGCCTTAGCACTTCTTATTAAAGAAGCAATGTTCTTTGTTTCCTATGTTAAAAATCACGCTTTCCCTCAACCCTTACCACCAGAAGAAGAAATAGAATATATTAAACAAATGCAGGACGGAAGTGAAACAGCAAGAAATAAACTAATCGAACATAATCTCCGATTAGTGGCACATATTGTTAAAAAGTTTGAAAATACAGGAGAAGATGCAGAAGACCTTATTTCAATTGGCACAATTGGTTTGATTAAAGGAGTTGAAAGTTATTCCACTGATAAAGGAACAAAACTTGCAACTTATGCAGCTCGTTGTATTGAAAACGAAATACTTATGCATTTACGTGCGTTAAAAAAAGTAAAAAAAGATGTTTCCCTGCACGACCCTATTGGCCAAGACAAAGAGGGAAATGAAATTAGTCTTATCGATATTTTGGAAGCCGAGAATCAAAATATTATAGAATTTATCCAACTCAACATGGAAATAGAAAAGATGGAGGATTATTTCGCTATTTTAGATAATCGAGAAAGAGAAGTCATTGTTTATCGTTACGGCCTTAATGACCAACAAGAGATGACCCAACGAGAAATTGCGAAAAAATTAAACATCTCTCGTAGTTATGTATCACGTATTGAGAAGAGAGCATTAATGAAAGTATTCCATGAGTATTATCGGAAGGAACGAGGAAGATAACGTGCGATCTAAACCAAAGGAGCGCTAATCTTAAAGATTAGCGCTCCTCCTCTATTTCTTGTTTTATTTGTTTTTGTTTAAATGCAAGCCCTATTCCTAGTACCACAGATAGAAATGCTAAAATCAGTAACACTGGTCCATCGTTAGAAGGTCGAATAAAGGTATTGATCATAGCCCCCAACCATAAGTAACTAGCTAAGATAAGCAAGGCTCCAATAAATCGTTGATAGTCCTTAAATTTATTTTGTAGCTGTTTCAGCCGCTCATTCACCATTATAGCCCTCCTTCTACTTATAGATCGTATCATAGATTAATAGGTTAAGCAGGAGGTAATTAATGGTAAATTATAATTAGATTTCTCTCACTAATTTAATAATTAGATTTGCCGCATTCGTTGCTGCCGTTTCTAGAAATGCATCAAACGATATTGAAGATTCCTTACCAGCTATATCTGACAACGCTCGAATAATTACAAATGGCGTTTTGTATTGATAACAGACTTGCGCTACAGCAGCAGCCTCCATCTCAGCGGCTATCATCGTAGGAAATTTTTCACGAACAAATACTACACGATTAGGATCAGACATAAATGAGTCCCCTGTAGCAATGATGCCTTCTTTTGAGCGGATTCCCATTTGCTGAACTACTTTTGTAGTTTTAGTTACCAATCCTGCATCTGCATCATACATTGCAGGCATACTTGGTACTTGACCATATGCATAGTCAAATGCTGTTGCATCCACATCATGATGGACGACCTGAGTAGATATTACAACATCTCCTACTTCTAATTCTTTTGCAAAACCACCTGCAGATCCTGTATTTATAATGCAGTCAACTGTAAATCGCTCATGCAGAATAGTTGTTGCCATTGCAGCATTAACCTTACCTATTCCAGATTTTAATAAAACGATAGCTTGTCCATTAAGTTTACCACTTATAAATAAACAGTTGGCAACTTCTTTTTCTTGTTTTTCAGTCATTGTCTCTAATACTAGAGCAACCTCTTCATCCATAGCACCAATGATACCTATTGTCATGGCTTCTCCTCCATCACACGCATTCTTAATTTGTTTCTACTTGATTCAATTTTTCTACTTTTGTTGGTTTCCAACCGTTATTATCAACCCATGATAAATAAACTCGGTATATCTCTGTATTATCAGAGTTAGACACTGTTGCTTCTACTTTCTGGTCTCCTCCATTACCTACCCAATGGGTAACCATTGAACTTTCATCGAGGCCAGTCACTTCTGCTGCTGCTCGAGCTATCTCAATTCGATCTTGAGATCCATCATTATAATTCGTAGTATGCGGTCCTTCCTGTTCTGTTCCAATTGGCTCCCAATCACCCGTATAAGCTTCAACCACATTACTATTAGATGATTCAACTTGTTCCTTTTCTACCTCTGCATTATTCTCTGCTTCCGTATCCTCTTCTGTGGATTCTTGTTGATCATTATTCTGGTCCTGGTCTTCTTTATTTGCAGCATCTTCTTCGCTATCTCCTCTAGTAAATTGGTCTCCACTGCTATTATTATCCTCATTATTATTTTCTTCTTGCTCGGATTGATTTTCAGAATTTGATGAGTCGGTTTCTTCTGACGTATTATCCTCGCCACCACCAAATATCAAAAATCCAAGAAATATTATGATTAGAATGGCAACTACCACAAGCAAAATGGAAATAGACTTCGTATTTTTTCTACGTTTTTCAAATTTATTTAGTCTCGAACCTTTATCTAAATCACTCATACTTTTAGCCCTCCCATATCTACTCTACTATAATATCATATTTTTGAAGCAGAAGAATATGATAGAGATATTACAATTGTATCTTAACATTAGACAATTTGTTGTTTCTTCCTAATAACCTAACAGCGGCACTCTAAAAGTGTAGACGCAACAGGATGTTTTTCCGTGGATAGAACTTCACTTTCTCTGAAAGATCTCCAGTTTAATTGGCTGTCGTAACGTACTCGTTTTTTATTCTCCTATCAAAAAAGCAGGCAAACCAGTTTGTAGAAAATCTCTTTTTCTCTCTCATTACATTATGCCTTTCTTCTGACCTAGAGACACGACACGCAATGAATCATAGAGCCAACCGATACAGTTCATTTTGAACTTCTTTAAATAAAGATGGCTGTCGAGTTTCTCGACAGCCTGAAAACGGGCTATGCTCGTTTTTTAGTCAACCTTTACAATTTTAACCTCGATTTCTCCTCCTGGAGTTGCCACCGTAACTTGAGCACCTACTTCTTGTCCAAGCAGACTTTTAGCCATGGGCGAATCATTGGATATCTTTCCTTCAAAAGGATCCGCTTCTGCACTACCTACGATTGTATAGGATTCTTCATCACCATCAGGAAGCTCTTGGAAGGTGACTGTATTACCCAATGAAACAATATTTGGATTATCATTATCATTTTCAATGATTACTGCATTACGAATCATTTTCTCTACTTGTGCAATTCTTGATTCTACAAAGGCTTGATCGTCTTTAGCCGCATCATACTCCGAGTTCTCAGAAAGATCCCCAAAATCACGTGCTACCTTTATGCGTTCAACGACTTCTTGTCTTCTTTCTGTTTTCAAATAATGTAATTCTTCTTCTAAATTTTTCTTTCCTTCTTGAGTCATATAATAACTTTTCTCTGTAGCCATTCTAAACACTCCTTTTTATTCCTTTAGTAACCTCTTAAGGATTACTAACCCCTTTTAATTAATTGACATTGAGTGAATAAACATATTGAAATAACCAAGATATGATTTTCATGTCTCAATTACCTGAAAAAATGTACTAAACATTACTATGGCAGACTTCTTACAAATTTTCAACACTTTTCTTTAATTCTAGGTTTGATTTTTGAAAAGTATTTTTTCAATCTTTGTTGCCATAATGTCTATTGCTACATGGTTTTGTCCACCTTCTGGAATAATAATATCTGCATATCGTTTCGTAGGTTCGATAAATTGCAAATGAGACGGTCTTACATTATTAATATACTGATCGATTACAGAGTCTAAAGACCGGCCCCTCTCATTTATATCTCGCATCAGGCGACGAATAATACGTAGATCTGCATCCGTATCAACATATACTTTAATATCCATTAAATCCACTAATCGAGGATCCTCTAGAATTAAAATCCCTTCTAGAATAATCACATCCTTTGGTTGGACCAGAATGACTTCTTCTGATCTTGTATGGATTTTATAATCATAAACAGGTTTATTAATTTCTTTTCCCTTTAGCAATGCATGTATATGTTCAATTAACAAATCATTATCAAAGGCCAGTGGATGATCATAATTTGTATTTAACCGCTCCTCGAAGGGCAAATGACTTTGGTCTTTATAATAATAATCTTGTTCAATAACAAGAATGGTTTGATCGGAGAATCGCTGGCATATAGAGCGTGTGACAGATGTTTTACCGCTGCCGCTTCCACCAGCCACGCCAATTACTACTGGTCTATCCTGCATGGATAAGGTACTCCCTTCTAAGCTTCACTTCTTTAAACTAATTGCAACTCCATCTCCAATTGGTACAATAGTCGTTGTAAAATCTGGATGATGCATAAGCCATTCATTATAATTATCGATTTTTTTGACCATATTCTTAAATCTTGCTGGTGCCAGCTCTTGCTGGGCAACATACCCCCTAAATAAAACATTATCAGTTAGTATCATGCCCGCTTTATTTAAATAAGGTGCTGATTGCTCAAAAAACCGTCGATACTGACCTTTTGCTGCATCGATAAATATTACATCAAATAATTGATCTTTTTGCAAATTATTTAATTGTTCGAGTGCATCCCCATGAATAACATGTATTTGCTCTTCTTTACCTTGCTTTTGAATATTCTTAATTGCTTCCTGATAACGCTGTTCATCCTTTTCGATTGTGATAATACTAGCGTTGGGAACTGCCTCCAGCATCCTTAATGCAGAATATCCAATTGCTGTTCCGATTTCCAAGATGTTGATGGGGTGTTTTAGACGTAGCATTTGTAGTACAAAATGCATACTTATTGGTTCCATAATAGGTATTTTTTCTGTTTTTGCTTTTTTTTCTAGATCACTGATGTTTTCTTCTCTTGCTGGTAAAATCTTCGATAAATAGTTTATTATTTGTTCATCCATGAAATACCCTCTTTTTAGAATAAATCGGATTCATCCCCCTTCTCATTTAAAATGAAACAGGGGGATGAATCAGTATGGCAAGTTAATTCATATGCTCTTGTTTATTTTTATTATGCTGCTCTAGATTTTCTGCATAATATATCTCTCCATCTCCATCATGTAGAAAGTATAAGTAATCAGAATCTTCAGGGTTCAATGCTGCTGCTAAAGAGCTTTCAGCATAGCTACCAATCGGACCAATAGGTAAACCTTCTACATAATATGTATTATATGGAGACTCTATTTCCAAATCTTCATAAAGTACTCGTTCTTTATGTTTGCCTAATGCATATAATACGGTTGGGTCTGTCTGTAGTTTCATACCTTGTTCAATGCGGTTATAGAAAACACCAGCAATCTTTTTACGTTGTTTTGCTGTACTTGCCTCCTTTTCTATCACCGAAGCAAAGGTAACGGCTTCATGGACAGAAAAATTATTCTCACTAATCTCATCAAGGTATTTAGATACCACTGTATCTGTCTTTTTCATCATTTCATAAATAACTGTTTCAACACTTGGTTCTTTTTCATAAAATTCATAAGTAGATGCGAATAAGTAACCTTCTAGTGGCGTCCGAATTTCTGGATTTAAAATGTCATCCGATAAAATAGAAGGGTATGCTTCCATTAATTGCTCGATAAAGTTCCTGTTATTTACCTTGTTTAAAAAGTCTTCTTTTGTAAAGCTTAATTCTTTTGCATAAATTTCTGCTAATTCTTCCACAGTCTTTCCTTCAGGAATCGTTATCGAATGTACTGGTTCTGCCATAATTTTGCCATTTTTCAGTGAGTCAATGATTTCGTCTAATTTCATCCCAGTTGTAAATGTATATTCACCAGCCTGAAAATTAGATTCATTATTAAATTTTATGTAAAAACGAAAAACAAGCGCATCTTTAATAACTCCGTTTTTCTCTAGAATAGAAGCAATCTGTGAAGATGATGAACCAATTGGTATCGTTACTTTCACTTCTTCATTACTTTCTGGATCCACTGGCTCAAGCGCAGATTTTACATATAAATATCCAGAAATACCACCTATTAACAAAATTAACAATAAAGCGATAATAATAATAGATACAATTTTACGAACGGTTTTGGCTTCTTCACTACGAGCCTCGAGGTTGTCCCTGAAATTGCTATTCTTTTTATCTTTGGACATGAATATCCCCCTCTCATTCCGCTATATTATACTAAAAATCGCTATTATATTCCATTAATTTTATGCTGAAACATAAAAAGCTGATGTCAGAATGTGACATCAGCTTTCATAAATGAAGTGGAACTTATACTTCGTTCTCCTGGTCTGCTAATGTATGGAGCATCTCTTCAACCATTTCCCATTCCTTGTCAGACTCGATTGGAAATAAGGATAAATCATCCTCATCATTATCTTTTTCTTCATAACGAAAAGCATAAACTTCTACTTCTTCATCCTCTGACTGTTCTACAGGGATAACAGCAATATAGCTTTGTTTTGTTTCATCCACATCAAAGGTAAACAATACCTCAAATAGATGTTCTTCTCCATTTTCATCAGGAATAATAATTCGCTCTTTTTCTTCTAATGCCATCTTTTCACTCCTTATCCTTGGTCTAAGTAACCTTGTAAAATCATAACCGCAGCCATTTTATCAATGACCTTCTTACGCTTTTTCCTACTCATATCAGCTTCTAATAAAACTCGTTCCGCAGCCATTGTCGTTAAACGCTCATCCCATAGTTCGGTCTCAATACCATGCGTATTTTTAACATGTTCTGCATAAGCGATCGACATTTCTCCTCGTTCACCGATGGTACCATTCATGTTCTTGGGAAGTCCAATAATAGCTTTCCCTATCTGATGCTCATCTATTAAAGCTTTTATTTCTTTATCTGCAGAAGTAATCTCTTCTTCATTCCATTTTAATGTGGTAATTCCTTGTGCTGTCCAACCAAGTGCGTCGCTAACAGCGACACCAATGGTTTTGGAGCCAACATCTAATCCAAGTAATTTCATTGTTCATCCTCGGGTTGCTGCTCTAAGTAAAATTTAACCAGTTCTTCAATTACTTCATCACGTTCAATTTTCCGAATTAGATTACGCGCATCATTATACCGTGGGATATATGCTGGATCACCAGAAAGTAAATAACCGACAATCTGATTGATCGGGTTATATCCTTTTTCTTTTAATGCTTGATGCACAGTGAACAGTATCTCCTTAACATCCTGGTCAAATGGTTCCTCCGAAAAATTGAACTTCATCGTTTTATCAATTGAACTCATCATGACACCTCGATCTTAGAATCATTCTGAAAATGACCCTTAGTGAAATCATTTTCAGAATGTAAGCTTCTTCTATTATCTTAACATGATTATAGAATTAATTATATCTTTTTTACTAGCCGATATACAAATTAGCGATTGGTTTGTTCTATTACATAATCCTTCACTGTAGACAATGCTTGGATGATTTTGCTTGCATCTTTCCCCCCAGCTTGAGCCATATCAGGACGTCCACCGCCACCGCCGCCACAGGCTTGCGCAGCTTGTTTTATGAGTTGACCAGCATGAAATCCATTATCCATTAGATCTTTCGATACACCAGCAGCTAATTGAACTTTTCCGTTGCTTTCCATCGCTAATAGAATGATTCCCGACCCAAGTTTTTGTTTTAAATCATCCACCATATTGCGTAATTGATTCATATCTCCGACATCTACTTTTTCTGCCAATATAGGAACCCCTTCGATGGTTTCTACGTTATTAAGAATAGATGATGCTTCAACATTGGATAATTTAGCACGTAAAGACTCTTTTTCCTTTTGCATATCTTTGATGTTTTGGAATAGGCTTTCTATTTTTTCAGGTACTGCTTCTTCCGCTGATTTTAGCAATTGGGCAGACTGGTGGAGCACACCGAGTTTTGACGATAAGAACTGATAAGCTTGCTTGCTCGTAACTGCTTCAATTCTTCTCGTTCCAGCACCAATGCCACTTTCGGAAACTATCTTAAACAAACCGATTTCAGCCGTATTTACTACATGACAACCGCCACATAACTCAATACTATAATCACCGATTTTAACTACCCGTACAACATCACCATATTTCTCACCAAACAATGCCATAGCTCCCATATTCTTTGCATCTTCAATGTTTTCATGTGTGATATCAAGCGTAATGGCATCCCAGATTCTCTCATTTACAATTTGCTCTATTTGCTCCAGCTCTTCCTTGGATAGTGCTTGATAATGAGAAAAATCAAAACGAAGACGTTCTGGAGTAACAAGTGAGCCAGCTTGATTTACATGTGTACCAAGTATATCTTTTAAAGCTTGGTGAAGTAAATGGGTAGCTGTATGATTTTTCACAATAAAGCTTCTCGTTACTAATTCCACTTCCGCTTTCACTGTTTCCCCTAGTGAGAAAGAACCTTTTGTAACTCGAATACGATGAATATGTTGGCCTTTTGGAGATTTTTGTACATCCTCTACTTGTGCAGTGGCTGTCTCCGTATAGATTACCCCTTTATCAGCTATTTGTCCTCCACTCTCTGCATAAAACGGAGTTCGGCGCAGTAAAACATAAACCTCTTCATCTACACTAACATCACGAACCGTTTTACCATCTTTTATTAAACCCTCGACAGTTGTTTCAGTTTGGGTGTAATCATAACCAATGAAATCACTTTCCACATCGATCTCTGAAAGCGCTCCGTCTTGCACCTGCATGGAGTCTACTTTTTGACGAGCATTCCTAGCACGTTCTCTTTGCTTTTCCATTTCCTTTTGGAATCCTTGTTCATCAATGGTGAACCCTTTAGCTTCGACATACTCCTCGGTTAACTCTTTAGGGAATCCATACGTGTCATATAAACGAAAGACCTCCACACCAGGGAATACCGTACTTCCTTTTTGTTCTTCTCTCTCCATGATGCTTGTTAAAATCTCTAAGCCATCATGTAAGGTTTCATGAAAACGTTCCTCTTCTACTTTGACCATATTCTTAATAAACGTTTTTTTCTTAACTACTTGATCATAGAAGTCTTTCATGATATCAGCTACTGTATCAACTAATTCAAACATAAATGCTTTCTCAATACCGATCTCCTTAGCAAATCGAACGGCTCTCCGAAGTAATCTTCGTAATACATACCCTCTTCCTTCATTCGAAGGTACTGCTCCATCACCAATCGCAAAACTAACAGTACGAATATGGTCCGCTATTACCTTAAAGGCAGTATCTCCTTCTTTACTATCGCCGTAAGCAACCGATGCTAATTCTTCTGTCTTTTTGATGATCGGCATGAATAAGTCCGTCTCAAAATTTGTTGGGACATCTTGAATAACGGAAACCATTCGTTCTAATCCCATTCCTGTATCAATGTTTTTCTTTGGTAGAGGTGTATACGTATCATCAGGATTATGATTGAACTGGGAAAATACCAAATTCCAGATTTCTAGATAACGTTCATTTTCCCCGCCCGGATATAATTCAGGGTCATTTGGATCTTTTCCATATTGTTCTCCGCGATCATAAAAAATCTCCGTATTTGGTCCACTTGGACCTTCACCAATATCCCAAAAATTCTCTTCTAATCGAATAATTCGCTCTTTTGGTACACCAATATCATGTAGCCAAATATCATAAGCTTCATCATCTTCTGGATGTACGGTTACAGAAAGTAACTCTTCGTCAAATCCGATCCATTTATCACTCGTTAGGAATTCCCATCCCCATTCGATCGCTTCTTTTTTGAAATAGTCACCAATAGAAAAGTTTCCTAACATTTCGAAGAATGTATGGTGTCTTGCTGTAAACCCTACGTTCTCAATATCGTTTGTGCGAATCGATTTTTGTGCATTTACAATACGTGGGTTATCTGGTATTACCCGACCATCAAAGTATTTCTTCAATGTCGCCACACCACTATTAATCCATAGTAGTGTAGGGTCATCCTTCGGAACCAAAGAAGCACTTGGTTCTACCCGATGCCCCTTTTCTTTAAAAAAATCAATAAACATTTGTCGAACTTGTGCCGATGTTAATTGCTTCATCTTTCCTTCCTCCCGAAACGTAATAAAATGGAATAAAAAAATCCCCTCTCTGCTAATGCAGGGACGAGATATATTCGCGGTACCACCCTAATTATGAATACAAGTTGTATTCACCACTCAGTCATTGTAACGGTATGACACCGACGGGAATTAACCGCACTCCAGTTTAGCTTTCCATGACGCTACCTTTAGGGTTTCTTACAGCCAATGAAAACCCCTCTCTTGAAAGAGCCTATCATGTACTTCGTAACTTTCAACGAATTCAAATTGTAGTGTTGTAAGCGTAATTATAAAAAACATCTTGTTGAATGTCAATAAAGAAGGCTTCTCGTGACATATTTGTAGTAAATGGCTATAAATGATTTCATGGGACGTATTACTCTTCGTGACTTGTATTCAGCTTCATATTAACTTTTCGCCATTCTATCACATGTTTAACAATTACTTTGACAATCGTCATTAAAGGGACGGCGATCACCATTCCGATTACACCGAATAACTGACCACCTAATAACAATGCAAAGATGATAGCTGCAGGATGGATATTTATACTTTTTCCAACTATAAATGGTGACAACAAGTTACTTTCGATTAATTGAATAGCAAAAACCGATAATATAACAAAAATCACTAGTTTTCCTGATATGGTAAATGCAATTGCTACTGCTGGAATAGCACCAATTATTGGCCCAAAATAAGGAATCAAGTTGGTTATACCCATTAATACAGCTAAGAGTAATGCAAAATCCAAGCCTAATAAGAACTTAAAAATTATAAAGGTTGTCAAACTAACAAATAAACAAACAATTAATTGTCCACGAATATAATTACCCAAAGTCTCATCAATGGCATGAACCATTTTGCTTGATGTCGAACGGTATTTTTTTGGTATAAACCCTTTAAAAAAGGCTTTCATTTTGTTATAGTCTTTCAAAAAGTAAAAAACTAAAACTGGGATTACAGTAAGTAGAATAACCAAATCAAAAACCTTCGTGAAACCATTAACTAACCGTGACAGCAACTGGTCCAGACTGCTTTCGATTCGGGCAAAGAGCTGATCAAATTTATCATGTACTGTTTCAGGTAAGAAGGAAGTATATTCATACATTTGGTAAACAAGCTGTTCATACATCTTTATAAACTGAGGAAATTGATCATTTAGCTCTCTTACCTGATACACAATCATGGGATATACACGATAAATTAAATATGCCGTCCCACCAAAGAATAGGATGTAAATCAAAAGAACAGCTATCCCTTTTGGTATATTATAATAATGTAATTGATTAACAATTGGGTATAATAGATACGCTATTAAGCAAGCGATAAGAAAAGGAGCAAATAGATGCCATAGAAACAAAAAAACTGTATGGTAGAACGGAAACAGTTTAATCATTAAATAAAGAAATAAAAACAGGGATATGCCGATCAATAACCAATATAGGAAATTCAAGCTTTTATTACCCTTAAACATATGCACAGTTCCTTAATTATACAAGCTGAACAATTTATGGATTCCCATAAAAGGTTCGTTCATCCTCACTGAATAAATCATTAAGTGAACTTAATGAACCATCGGCTTCAACTTGATGAATCGTTAATTTATTATTGATTACTGACATCTCAATAAAACAGTTCCAACAATAATACTGCTGGCTACCTATTTTCCCAATATCCTTTCCATTACAATTCGGGCATCGCATTTATGAAGGCTCCTTTTATCCATATCTGATATTACCATGCTAACCCGATTGAATGATGTTTATACCTATCTCACATGAAATCATAGGGCGACAAGTTATCCTCTTCACTTTCATATGCGTTATCTATAACCTGATCATCCAGTTTCATCTTCAAGTTTTTATTTAAAGATGTATAACGTCGGTTCGTATCTATCATTCCAACTCCTTGTATAAAAGCTTGCTCCTCACCACAAATAACTAATGATTGCTTGCTTCTTGTTATAGCAGTATATAAGAGATTTTTTCTTAGCATACGACGGTAAGTACGTACTACTGGCAATATAACAATAGGAAACTCACTTCCTTGCGACTTATGAATGGAGATACAATACGCAAGCATAATATTTCGATAATCCTTCCGTTCATATACTACCTCTTTATCATCGTAGGCTATCACAAGCTGTTCTACCTGATCTATGTTTTCTTCTTCTCGGAAGATAGCCACTACTTCTCCAATATCTCCATTATAGACGCCATCTTCCGGCTGATTGATCAGCTGAATTACCTTATCTCCTTTTCGAAACAGTCCATCTTGTGTTTTCACTTCTCTTTTTTGGTCTGTTTTTGGGTTTAGTATTGCTTGAAGCTCTTGATTAAGTTTAGTTATTCCTGCTTGCGAACGATACATGGGTGCTAATACTTGAACCTCTCTCACATCAAATCCTTTGTCCACTGCTCGTGTAAAAATTTTAATAATCACATCAACCATCTGTTGTTCATTGCATGAGATAAAACTGAAGTCTTGATCGTTTTGTAAATCGATTACTTCTTCATTTTTAATTTGATGAGCTAGTTGAATAATCTTTGATCCCTCTTTTTGTCTATACACTTCCGTTAAGCGCACAAATGGAATTCGCTCCGTCTTTAATAAATCTGAAAGCACTTGACCTGGTCCTACAGATGGAAGTTGATCTTCATCCCCTACAATTAATACCTGCATATCATCAGGAATTGCTTTGAATAATTGATTTGCAAGCCATATGTCTACCATCGAAAACTCATCTACAATTAAAAATTTCCCGGTTAATGGCTCATCTTCATTTTTATCAAACCCACTAATCCCATCCCATCCTAATAAACGATGAATCGTCTTAGCAGGAAGATTGGTAGATTCTGTTAATCGTTTCGCAGCTCTTCCTGTTGGTGCAGTAAGAATAAATGGAAACTCGTCCATATTATCGTAATCTTTTGGATCTAAGGATAATTGGTGAATCGTTGCAAACGCATTTAAGATTCCTTTAATAACGGTAGTTTTACCAGTTCCAGGCCCTCCCGTTAGAATCATCAACTTCGAATGGATGGATTGATTAATCGCAGTAAATTGCTCTTTCCCATACGAAAGAATCTCTGTTTCCTCAATTTCACCTATTATTTTCATTAATTCGGCCATTGGTGTTCGTTGTTCAATGGGTTTCGTTAACACTCGTTTCAGATGTGTACCAAACCCATCTTCAGCATAATAGAGAGACGGCAAATACACATTGCCATCCTGAATAATAAGGGATTTATCCCCATTTAAAGCTACTAAGCGGTCAGTGATGATAGTTTCCGTCAACTCAGGAGAGGCTAATAGTTGATCAACAAGAGAGACACATTCACTTACTGGCAAATAAACATGTCCATCTTGAACAGATCGTTGTAAAGTATAAACACAACCTGCACCAATACGGTTCGCATGAGTGGTAGAAATTCCCATTTGTGCAGCAATTTCATCAGCGGTACGAAAGCCAAATCCCTCAATATCAAAAACAAATCGATATGGATCTTCCTCAATTAAAGCTATGGCCTCATCTTTATAGTATTGATAAATTTTCTGTGCCATTTTTAAACCAATGTTGTAATTAGCTAAATATACTGCAACATGCTCAAATCCCTGGTTCTCTTGTAACGTCTTACGCAAGGATTTAGCGGATTCCTTTTTAATCCCATTAACTTCTGATAGTGCTTCTTCATCATCCATGATTTTTGAAATTGCATTCCCACCTAATTGATTTACAATTTTTTCAGCGGTTTTCGTTCCTATACCATAGAATAAATCACTAGATAGATATGCAATTAAACCATCTTTTGTATCAGGAATAAATGTTTTATAGGATGTTACTTTATATTGCATACCAAAGCGAGGATGTTTTTCAAAGATACCAAAGAAATAATAACTTGTTCCTTCTTGTAAACTAGAAAAATACCCCTTAATAACAATGTCTTTTTCACTATAAGCTTCATTCGTTTCCAACACGTTTATTTTAGCAATCGAAAACTGTTCCGCTTCATTATGAAAAATGGTATGAATTAATTCGCCTCTAATATAGCCTTTACTTTGTTTATCCTCTTCCATCCAAGAAACACCAACCTATTTCAACTTACGATTCGTTTAATAACGCTTCGGTTTTTTCTTTCCCGTTCGCAGCTAATATATGTTCTGGTTGTATACGCAATGCCTCATTAAAATAGGTGAGGGCTTGTTCTAAACGATCTTCAAACAAGGCAACAACACCTAAATTATAATTGGCATCGCTATGATTTGTTTCTAGTGACAAAACCTTATGAAAGATTTTTTCAGCATCTTTCAAATGATCACTTTGAGCGAGTGCAAGACCATATTGGAATAACGAATCCTGATTATCCGGATCTAGTTCCGTAGCTCGTAATAAATAAGGAAGTGATAATTTATATTGTTCTTGATGTTGGAAAGTCATTCCTAAAAGAAAATAAACATCTGGTTCTTCCAAACCTAGTTCAATTGCTTTCTGAAAGTTTTCTAATGCTTTAGGGTAGAGTGATTGCTCATAATACAGATTACCAAGTCCATAATACGCTGTTGCTGCATGTTTATCTAACTCCATTGCCCGTTCATAAAAACGCTGTGCCCTAGTAAAATCATTCATGTGAAATAACAAATTTCCAAAATTAATATAACCAACGGGGTCTTCCGGGTTTTCTTCGATAACTTCTGTGAACAATGCAGCTGCTTCTTCAATTTTATTTTCTTGCATGTAAGCTATAGCTTGTTTTATCTTATCCACGGTAAAACTCCTAACTATCCAACATAATCTAACATTTGGTCCTGTTTTCTTACCTCATCAATTGTTCCGCCACCGAGACAAACGTCTCCATCATAAAAAACAACAGCTTGTCCAGGAGTGATTGCGCGTTGACTTTCTATGAAATCAACTTTCACCCGATTATTTTCTAAAATGGTAACTTTCACTTTGCTATCTTGTTGACGATAACGAAATTTCGCACTGCAAATAAACGTATCATTAAGGTTTTCTGAGTGGATCCAATTCACATCGGTCGCAATCAGTGCATCTGAATATAGCTTATCATTATCATACCCTTGTCCTACATAGAGCACATTGTCCTTTAAGTTCTTGCCAACAACAAACCACGGTTCCCCTGATCCACCAATTCGCAGTCCTTGACGTTGCCCGATCGTGTAATACATCAAACCATCATGGCGACCTTTGACCTCACCTTCTAATGTTTGCATTTCACCAGGTTGAGCTGGCAGGTATTCGCTCAGGAACTCTTTGAAGTTACGTTCTCCTATAAAGCATATTCCTGTGCTATCTTTCTTTTCTGCCGTAGCAAGACCATGTTCTTTGGCTATCTTACGAACTTCTGATTTGGGGAGATGTCCAAGTGGAAACATTACTTTAGATAAAACATCTTCTGATAATTGGTTGAGAAAATAAGTTTGATCCTTATTATCATCCACGCCACGTAACATGTCATACCGTCCATGATGTGCTTTTACTTGCGCATAGTGTCCCGTAGCTAAATAATCAGCGCCTAAAGACATCGCATGTTCCAAGAAAGCCTTAAATTTAATTTCTTTATTACACATGACATCTGGATTCGGTGTCCTTCCTGCTTTGTATTCATCTAGAAAGTACGTAAATACTTTATCCCAATATTGCTTTTCAAAATTAACAGCGTAATAAGGAATATCCAGTTGGTTACAGACACGAACAACATCCTCAAAATCTTCCGTCGCTGTACACACCCCAAATTCGTCCGTATCATCCCAGTTCTTCATAAAGATCCCTACAACATCATAGCCCTGCTGTTTTAAGAGTAAAGCAGCTACAGAGGAGTCAACGCCCCCACTCATACCAACTACAACTCTTGTGTCTTTATTTTCATTCATATACTTACACATCCTTTACTTAACTAGTCGCTTTACTATCTTCGCAACACGTTCAGCAGCTTCTTTAATATTCTCTGGTGTATTAGCTTGTCCAAAACTAAAGCGAATCGAATTTGTTGTACATTCATGCGCTTTGCCAAACATAGCAGTTAATACATGTGAAGGCTCTACAGATCCAGCTGTACACGCACTTCCGCTGGAAGCAGCAATACCTTCTAAATCAAAATTGGTTAACAGCGCTTCGACTTTTGTACCAGGAAAACTTATATTCACCGTGGAAGCAATACTAGCTTCTATGGCACCATTGACTTCAAAATCGATTCCGTTTTTCTTTAAGATGTTAAGGAATGCTTGTTTATAAGATAAATAACGTTCCTTTCGAATTGATTTATTCTCCATAGCTAATTCAACTGCTTTTTGAAAACCTACAATTCCAGCAAGATTCTCCGTTCCAGCGCGACGTTTTCTCTCTTGCTCTCCGCCAAATTGTAAACTATTTAACTTCACCTTCTCATTCACATATAGAAAACCAATTCCTTTTGGACCATTTATCTTATGAGCGGAAACCGTCAGCATATCAATGCCCATCTTCGTAACATCCAATTCAATTAATCCAAAGGCTTGTACAGCATCTGTATGAAAATATGCTTGGTGCTTCTGTAATAATTCGCCAACCTTTTCAATTGGTTGAATAACACCTGTTTCATTGTTTACATACATAATGGAAACAAGGATGGTAGCATCTGTTAACGCTTGATTTACATCTTCTACATTAATTCTCCCATCTTGGTTAACTGGTAAATAGGTTACCTCAAACCCTTCCTGTTCTAATCTTTCCATCGTATGCAGTACAGCATGATGTTCCTGCGCAGTAGTAATGATATGGTTTCCCTTTTGTCGATTAGCTAATGCTGTGCCAATAATAGCAAGATTATCTGCTTCTGTACCCCCACTAGTAAATACAATCTCTTTCTCACTAGCATGAATGCTTCGAGCCAATGTAAGCCGTGCTTCATCTAATAATCGTCTTGCCTTCCTTCCAAATGAATGAACACTAGATGGATTACCAAATACATCCTTTTCCACCGTGTACATTGCATCTAATACTTCAGAGTGAATCGGGGTCGTTGCAGCATGATCCAAATAAATTTGTTCCATCGTTTATCTTTTCCTTCCTCAAACAATTACCATTTAAATATAAAACATATACGCATCTTGTGGCTGGTCATTATTATGTTCTGCTAAATCCTTTAGCGTAGTCGTATCTAACACATTCTTGACAGCATCTCGAATTCGTAACCATAACGCTTGCTTTGCGGGCTCTTCATCCTCGATTCCTTCAACTGGTGTTATCGGCCCTTCCAATACACGTATAATATCACCAGCTTTTATTTCTACTGGATCTTTCGCTAACATGTATCCACCATATGCACCACGAATACTCTTAATCAATCCTGCATTCCTTAAGGGAGAAGCAAGCTGTTCTAAATAATGTTCCGATAATTTATTTTCTTTAGCAATTTGTTTCAGCGAAGTCGGTCCTTTGCCATGTTGTTTTGCTAAATGAATCATAATTGTTAGTCCATATCTTCCCTTTGTTGATATCTTCATCCATGACACCTCAATTTTAATTACGTTCCAATATTACTAATACATGATATTATAGCATGGAACGTATTGTTCGTGCATGTTATCGAATTTTACAAGCATTAGCAATCTTGTCTAAAATAAGTAACATGTGAGAAACAGTGTTTTATTATAATATAAAGGACGGTATATATGAAACAAAAACCACTCGCATTTCGTATGCGGCCGGACCATATTGACGAAATTATCGGACAAGAGCATCTAGTAGAAGAAGGAAAAATTATTCAACGTATGATAGCGGCTGAAAGATTAGCCTCCATGATCCTATTCGGGCCACCAGGAACTGGTAAAACTTCCATGGCTATGGCGATTGCGAAAAGTCTAGGAAAGTCAGTAAAAACCTTAAATGCGGTCACCGATAAGAAGAAAGATATGGAAATTGTCGTAGAAGAAGCCAAAATGATGGGACAAATAGTGCTTATTCTTGATGAGGTACATCGTTTAGATAAAGGAAAACAAGACTTTTTATTACCACATTTAGAAAGTAATTTAATTATTCTAATTGGCTGTACTACAAGTAACCCCTACCATTCCATTAATCCTGCTATCCGTAGCAGATGTCATTTATTTGAATTACATCGTTTAACTGCAAAGCATGTAAAGCAGGCAATTTACCGAGCGATTTCAGATACAGAACATGGTTACGGAGAAGAAAGGATAACAATCATCGATGAGGCTGCAGAACATTTTGCTTTTAGCGCGAACGGAGATATGCGTAGTGCCTTAAATGGTTTAGAATTAGCAGTTGCATCCACACCAGAAAATGAAAATAGAGAAATTGTTATAACTCTAGAAATAGCGGAAGAGTGCATGCAGAAGAAAAGCTTTACACATGATAAGGATGGTGATGCCCACTATGATGTGTTATCAGCATTCCAAAAGTCCATCCGAGGCAGTGATGCTGATGCAGCTCTTCACTATTTAGGTAGATTAATTGAGGCAGGTGATCTAGAAAGTATTGCTCGAAGAATGATAGTAACTGCTTATGAGGATATTGGGCTTGCTAATCCACAGGCTGGACCACGAGCAGTTGCTGCTGTTCAAGCTGCGGAAAGATTGGGTTTTCCTGAAGCTAGAATCCCTTTAGCAGTTGTTATTGTGGAACTATGTTTATCACCAAAATCCAATACCGCCTATAAGGCATTAGATGCGGCCCTTCATGATATTCAACAAGGAAAGAGCGGAGAAGTACCCATTCATCTAAAAGATTCCCACTATAGTGGAGCGGAAACATTAGGCAGAGGGAATGCGTATAGATATCCACATAACTATGATAATGGTTGGGTATCACAGCAGTACTTACCAGATTCCATAAAAAATAAGCAGTACTATCAACCAAAAGCTACTGGAAAGTTCGAACAGGCTATTAAACAAGTTTACGAACGTATTCAGAAAGATAAAAAGATTTAACGTATAAGATTCCACTCCCGAGGTAACAATAAATATAAAAATAGCTAAATCTATTATTTAGTTAACAATAGAAATTACTAAAGGAGTGGAAAACATAATGGCAAAAGTAAGACAAGATGCCTGGTCACATGAAGATGATTTATTATTGGCAGAAACCGTATTACGACATATTAGAGAAGGCAGTACACAATTAAATGCTTTTGAGGAAGTAGGAGACAAGCTTAATCGTACTTCCGCAGCATGCGGATTTCGGTGGAATGCAGAAATTCGCATGAAATATGTTAACGCTATTGATCTTGCAAAAAGACAACGAAAAGAAAAGAAACGTGCAATGGCAAAAGCTGGGCAGCAAAATACGAGAAAAGCCGTTGTATCTTTACCACAAATTTCGGATAATAGTGTCACTGCAAATGACAACAACGTAACACCAAGCATCGAAGAAGATACAACGTTAAACATGGATATGGTCATACGATATTTAAAAGACATAAAAAAACAGACTATTTCTTCGAATCAATCAAAAGCTTCTCTTGAACAGATGGAAAAGGAAAATAAAAGCTTACAAAACCAAGTAGATACATTGAATAAACAATTAGAACAAACCAAAGTCCAATTAGAAACCATTCAAGAGGACTATCAAGCATTTATTCAAATTATGGAACGAGCTAGAAAAATGACCGTACTAGATGATCAAAGTTCCGTGGCAGCGCCCGCATTTAGAATGGATAAAAACGGTAATCTACAGCAACTTGCTCAAGGGTCAAATTAAATAAAGAAAAATCCTAGATGCTAAAAGGATGCTCTCCTTTCATGCTACCTAGGATTTTTTTATGTATCACAATCCCGATTGTGCCGTCCAGTTTGAAGCTTTGATCCCGCTCTTGGCAGGTGGGTGCTCTGTTCTATATTTGTTATGCTTCCTCTCATTGGAGGCACGCACGCAATATAGAAACCATTTGCGAGCTCCCATGTTTATAGTTGTTCGGTCAAAACACTTTTCATGAACGAACACATCAGGATATGCTTTGATTGAATTTGTAAATTTATTTTAACACGTAAACGAATTATATAGCAATGATCAACTTAAGAAAACAATTAATCTTTTTTAGGATTCAATTGAATGGATAACTCATTTAGCTGTGCTTGGTCTACTTCACTTGGTGCATTGGTTAACAAGTCAGACGCAGATGCTGTCTTAGGGAATAGAATGGTATCTCTTAGATTGCTTCTGCCTGCTAACAACATAACAATTCGATCTAATCCTAAGGCCACACCGCCATGTGGAGGTGTACCATATTCCAATGCATCTAGTAGGAAACCGAACTGCTCCCTTGCTTCTTTTTCCGTAAAACCTAACGTTTTAAACATTTCGTGTTGTAATTCTGTTTTATAGATACGTACAGAGCCACCGCCAAGTTCAAAACCATTTAGTACTAAGTCATAAGCATTGGCACGAACTGCTGCTGGTTCCGTTTGTATTTTATCCATGTCCTCCTCAACAGGAGATGTAAACGGATGGTGCGCAGCAAAATATCTACCCAATTCTTCATCATACTCTAGTAATGGCCAATCCGTCACCCATAAGAAATGAAATGCTGACTCATTAATTAATTTCAACTCTTTACCTAATTTTAAGCGAAGTGCACCGAGACTATCATAAACGACGTTTGTTTTATCTGCTACAAATAAAAGCAAATCCCCATCTTTAGCGTGCGCAGCAGTTAACAATCCTGCCTTTTCCTTATTTGTTATAAATTTAGCAATCGGACCTTTTAATTCATCGCCTTCTACCTTTAACCAAGCAAGCCCTTTGGCGCCATATACTTTTACAAAATCAGTTAATTTGTCGATGTCTTTCCGCGAATAATTAGCAGCTTGTTGCTCCACATTTAATAAAGCTACTTTCCCTCCGGATGCAAGCGCACCTTGGAATACGTTAAAGGTGGAATCTTTTAACACTTCTGAGACATGAATTAGTTCCAGCCCAAATCGGGTATCAGGTTTATCGGACCCAAATCGAGACATCGCTTCGTCATATGGCATTCGTTGTAACGGAAGCGAGATATCGATCCCTTTCACTTCTCTCATGACATATTGCATCATTTCTTCTGTCATTTGCATAATTTCATCACTAGTTAAAAATGAAGTTTCAATATCGATTTGTGTAAATTCTGGTTGGCGATCTGCCCGAAGATCTTCATCACGAAAACAACGAGCAATCTGGTAATATTTTTCAAAACCACTCATCATAATCAATTGTTTAAACAACTGTGGTGATTGTGGCAAAGCATAAAATTCACCATCATGAACACGACTTGGTACCAGATAGTCACGAGCTCCTTCAGGGGTACTTTTTGTTAATATAGGCGTTTCCATTTCCAAAAAATCTCGCTGATCAAGGAAATCTCGAACTGCTTTTGTAGTTCGATGTCGCAATTTAAACGTTTCTTGTAATGGCCCACGTCGCAAATCAATATAGCGATATTTCAATCGTAAATCCTCTGCTACTTCTGACTCATCTTGAATAGCAAAAGGAGGTGTTTTAGCTTTGTTTAATACAGAAATAGCTGAAACGATGACTTCAATTGATCCTGTACTCATTAATGGATTAACTGTTGAAGGATCGCGCTTTACAACCTGGCCATCTACCTCTACTACATACTCGCTTCGTACGGTTTCAGCCACTTGTAATGCTTGTGCCGAATGATCTGGATTAAAAACAATTTGAACGAGACCCGATTTATCACGAAGATCAATAAAAATCAGTCCTCCTAAATCACGTCGTTTTTGCACCCATCCTTTTAGTCGTACAAATTCACCTACATTCGCTTCTTCAAGCGTTCCTGCCATTTTACGTTGTTGTTCACTCATAATTGATTTCCTCCTAAAAGCTTTGCCTTCATGACGTCTACCACCTCTGAAAGTGGGATATTTTCTTGATTGCCTGTTTTCATTTCACGTACCGCAATATGCTGTTGGTTTAATTCATCCTCACCCAAAATTAATACGTACTTCGCTTCATAACGATCAGCTGCTTTGAACTGCCCTTTCATTTTTTTGGATTGATAATCTTTGTCTACTTGAATTCCATGGTTGCGCAGATTGTGCACAAGACGAACCGCTTCTTTTTCTGCTTGTTCACCAACAGCAATACAATAACAATCTAACGAAGAATCGACAGGAATCTCCCGCTGTTCTGCTTCCAATGCCATTAATAAACGTTCTAATCCCATTCCAAATCCAATTCCAGGAGCATTTGGACCACCAAGTTCCTCAACAAGACCATTATAGCGACCACCGCCTGCTAATGTCGTAATTGCACCAAAGCCATCTGCTTCACTCATAATTTCAAATGCAGTGTGATTGTAATAATCAAGTCCGCGTACAAGATTTTTATCAACATGGTATTCAATCCCCATTAAGGTTAGGTATTCTTTTACTTTTTCAAAATAGCACTGTGATTCATCATTCAAATAATCAAGGATGGAAGGAGCTGTTTTCATTGCTGGATGTTCACGATCCTTTTTACAATCAAGAATTCGAAGCGGATTCTTCTCTAAGCGCATTTGGCAATCACCGCAAAGCTCATTCTTATGTGGAGTAAAGTGATCAATTAAAGCCTGACGGTGATTCTCTCTACTCTCTTTATCTCCTAGTGAATTGATAACCAATTTTAAAGAAGTTAATCCCATTTCTCGATAGCATGTCATTGCTAAATCGATAACTTCAGCATCCACAGCGGGATCCGCACTTCCTAATACCTCAACTCCAAATTGATTTAATTGCCGCATACGTCCTTTTTGCGGTCGTTCATATCGAAACATTTGAGCAAAATAATATAATTTTACGGGTTGGTTAACCGAACCATATAATTTATTTTCTACAAAAGAGCGTACTACAGAGGCCGTTCCTTCTGGACGTAGGGTAATACTTCTCCCACCGCGATCTTCAAAGGTATACATTTCTTTTTGTACAATATCTGTAGAATCCCCTACGCCACGTTGAAATACTTCCGTATGTTCAAACAAAGGTGTGCGAATTTCATGAAAATGGTATCTATTACATATTTCTTTTATTTTAGCCTCAACAAATTGCCACTTATTAGCATCTTGCGGAAGTATATCAGCTGTTCCCCTCGGTGCTTTATAACTCATATCATAACCCCCTAGTTAAGTTTTCGTATTTCAACCAGATACTGTCTGTTACTGGCAAATTTAGAGTAACAACTACTTGCCAAACCCATCGTTAAAAACATAAAAAACTCCCGTCCCTTCAAAAATGAAAAGGGACGAGAGTTACCCGCGTTGCCACCCTAGTTGATACAAATTATGTATCCGCCTTTACACAGTTAACGCCTGCAAAACGTTTATACCTACTCTTTTCGATATAAAGCCTCTTGAATGTCTTTCATTGGACCAAATTGCAAAAATGCTTCCAGCCAGTGACATTTTTTCTCTGTCCATTTGGGCACCAATTACTTTTTCCGTCATCGGTTCATTTCTATTCGTAATTATGAATGTATATTATATTAAGCTTTCCTTCGGATTATGTCAAGCACGATTAATTTTTTTCTTTAACATTTTTACCTCACCCAAAGAAATCCCTAATTCTTGCGCTATCTCCATATGACTTGTATTACCTTCTAATTCCATAAAACGATGTAGGTTTACCCCAAATACTTGATTATGATTATGAGCGTACCATTGTTTTTCCGGCGATCGCATAGAAAGACCTCCTTCTTGAATAACTATAGTTTTGCCTAATAGCAAACTTTTTATTATACTGAAAAGAGGATTTTGATCGTAACAACGCCACGCATAACAACGATTCGTTGTACAAGGAGGTACTTAATGGCGGTAGCAAAAAAATTTTTATTATCCAGTATCCTATTGTGTATTGTTTTTGTTCCCTCTATTGCTTTTGCTAAAAATGGCAGCATTTCTGGAAATAATGTAAACATTCGAAGTGGACCTGGAATAAATTTTGGTGTCATTGATCAAGCTAATGAAGGTGAACATTATCCAATTATTCAGGAAAAGGGAGAATGGATTGAAGTCCAGTTATCAAATGGAACTGGCTGGATTATCAATTCTTACATTGATATTAGCCACCCTCAAGAATCAGAAGCAACAACAAGTGTCTCGCCACCATCCACAATAACAATCGCAAATAATCATACGCAAATTCGGAGTGGACCATCCACTGATGAACCAATCGAACATTTTGCGAAAAAGGGCAGCGTATTTAATGTATTATCTGTAGATGGAGATTGGTATGAAATCCAAAACGATGAAGTACATGGATATCTATTGCAAGCATTAGCAGATCCAATTAATTTGCCTACTGCCAGTCGTTTTTTTAATAAAACAATTGTTATTGATGCAGGTCATGGCGGTAGAGATGTAGGAGCTATTGGGGTAGCAGAAACGTTTGAGAAAGACATTGCATTACTTACTGCCATGGAGTTGAAACAAGAATTAACCATGCTAGGTGCTGATGTAAGACTTACCCGTACAAGTGATGAATTTATTCCATTAGGAAGTCGAATAAGTTTTAGTAATTTGGTTGCTACGGACGCTTTTATCAGTATTCATTATAACAGTGTTCCAGAGTCTCCAACAGTTTCAGGTATTGAGACATATTATTATCAGGATTACAATGATGGTTTAGCCTCTCAGATCCAATCAGAATTAGTTAAAGCAACAGGCGCAAACGATCGTGGAACTTCATTTGGCGACTTTCTCGTTTTACGACAGAGCTTAAAAGCTTCTGTATTACTGGAGCTTGGATTTATTTCTAATCAGGAACAAGAATCCTTGCTTGATACAACAGCCTATCAAAAAAAACTAGTATCTGGTATTGTAAATGGCCTAGCTAGTTACTTTGCATCTAATGAACGATAAAGCCAGAACAAAAGGATCCGAACTAGTATCCGAGCAATTATATTCGGAAAGTAGTTCGGATTTTTCTATCGTTCTTTTTTAGAAGGGCGATTCCTGCCATTAGAAATGGATAGCCTCGTCTGTGAGACATAAAACAATAAATTAGCGTGACGCAAGTCGGCCACTCGTTTTATTTTTCATGACTGTCAATAAGTAATGTGACAGGACCAGCGTTTGTAAGTTCCACATTCATCATTTCTCCGAATTCACCGGTTTGTACCTCTACTCCTTCTGCCTGCAACAATTGATTAAAATACTGGTATAAAACAGCTGCATCGGAAGGTTTAGCAGCTCTCATGAAATTGGGTCTTCTTCCTTTTCTAGTATCTCCGTACAGTGTAAATTGGGAAATAGATAAAATACTTCCGCCAACGTCTTTTAGGGACAAATTCATTTTTTGATTTACATCTTCAAAAATTCGCAAGTTGATGATTTTATTAACTAAATAACTTGCATCATCTTTCGTATCCTCATGGGTGACACCAAGTAACACTACTAACCCTGAACCAATCTGACCGATAATTTCATCATTCACAGAGACACTTGCTTGTGTAGTTCGTTGAATTACTGCTTTCATTGAAATACTCCTTTATAGAACTCCAATACTACGGTTATTGCAACGTTCGAGTTACCGTATAAACATCTGTGATTTGTTTAATTCGTTCGACAATTTTGCGTAAATGACCGGTATTATGAATAAGAATAGTAATTTGAATGAACGCCATTTTATTACGGTCTGATCTACCATTTACATACGTAATATTTGTTTTCGTTTCATTTACTGCTTGCAGTACCTCATTTACTAACCCGCGCCGATCATACCCTGATATTTCAAGATCAACATGATATTGCTTCTGATCCGTGCGATTATCCTCCCAATCAACATGAAGAAATCGTTGTTTTGCTTCCTCTGTTTGAGCATTTGGACAATCTGCTCGATGAACAGATACTCCCCTGCCCTTCGTAATATAACCAACAATACGATCACCAGGTACAGGATTACAACATTTTGATAAACGTACTAATAGATTATCAACCCCTTCCACTTTCACACCAGAATCACGTTTTTGCGGCTTTTTATTTTTAACTTCCGTTTTCACTTCTTCGATAGTTTGCTCTAGATCCTGTTTTTCTTTTGATTTTCTTAGTTTATCCGTCAGACGAGTGGAAATTAACGCTGCAGTAATACCTTGATATCCTACCGCTGCATACATATCTTCTTCATTAGAAAAATTAAATTTTTCATATACGCGTTCTAAATTTTCTTGTGTAAGGACATCTTTAGGTTCGAACGATAAATCTCGAATTTCTTTGTCTACTGCTTCTTTTCCTTTAATAATGTTTTCTTCTCGACGCTGCTTCTTGAAAAATTGTTTTATTTTATTTTTTGCTTGTGAAGTTTGCGTAATCTTTAACCAATCTTGGGATGGCCCATACGAATGTTTTGAAGTCATCACTTCAATAATGTCGCCATTCTTTAATTGATAATCAAGTGGCTCCATTTTCCCATTAATTTTTGCGCCAATGGTTTTATTTCCGATTTCTGTATGAATTTTATATGCAAAGTCCAATGGTACAGATCCTGATGGAAGCTCAATTACATCTCCCTTAGGAGTAAACACATAAACCATATCTGAAAATAAATCTACCTTAAGAGATTCCATGAATTCTTCTGCATCATGCGTGTCGTTTTGCCAATCAAGAATCTCCCTAAACCAAGTCAATTTCTCTTCAAACGACTTCTTATCGTTATTAACTCGTTTTCCCTCTTTATATGCCCAATGCGCAGCAATGCCATATTCCGCAATATCATGCATTTCTTTTGTTCGAATCTGTACTTCTAAAGGATCGCCTTTTGGTCCGATAACGGTAGTATGCAGTGATTGATAGAGATTAGGCTTCGGCATTGCAATATAGTCTTTAAATCTCCCCGGCATTGGTTTCCAGCATGTATGAATAATACCTAGAACTGCATAGCAATCTTTAATACTGTTTACAAGGATTCGGACTGCTAGAAGATCATATATTTCATTAAATTGCTTATTTTGTTTCATCATTTTTCGATAAATACTATACAAATGCTTCGGCCGTCCTGATAAATCTGCATCAATATTCATTTCTTTCAATTGTTGAGAAACTTCATTCATTACTTCTTCGATATAAGATTCACGTTGGTCTCTTTTTTGTTTCATCAATTGAACAATTCGATAATATTGCTGAGGATTTAAATAGCGTAAAGCGGTATCCTCAAGCTCCCACTTTATCGTAGAAATTCCGAGTCGATGTGCCAAGGGAGCAAATATTTCTAACGTTTCATTGGAAATGCGACGTTGTTTTTCTGGAGGTAAATGTTTTAATGTTCGCATATTATGCAATCGATCCGCCAACTTAATTAAAATTACACGGATATCTTTTGCCATTGCTACGAACATTTTTCGATGGTTTTCTGCTTGAATAGCCTCTTTGGATTTATATTTAATTTTACCTAGTTTCGTAACACCATCAACGAGCATAGCGACTTCATGATTAAACGCTTCTTCAATCGATTCTATGGAAACATCCGTATCTTCTACTACATCATGAAGAAATCCCCCAGCTATTGTCTCCGCATCCATCTCAAGCTCCGTCAATATACCAGCAACTTGTACAGGATGAATGATATAAGGCTCTCCAGATTTCCGGAACTGATCGGCATGTGCCTGCTCAGCAAATTCAAAAGCTTGGCGAATAAAAGCAGTATCTTCTTCCGTTAGATACTGACCAGCCTTTTCCAAAATATCATCAATTGTCATAATATCGCTTTTTGCCATTAATAATCACCTTTATTCGCTATCTCAAGTTTCTAATATTAATCTTAAATATATTAATTATATGCTTTTTCGACACTTCATGTCCATCGTTAATTTTTGTAAATGCTTAATATCTATGTAAGTTGTATTAAAGAGCTTCACCAATAATAACAAATAGGCCTAACGATCTATATTATCGTCAGACCCATATGAAATGAGTTAGTAACTCATTAATGTTAGTACATCATAACCTTCTAGTTTGTCTAAACCATCTAAATAGCTTAATTCGATAATGAACGCACACCCTGCAACAACACCGCCAAGTTCTTCTACTAATTTAATGGTTGCTTCAATTGTGCCACCGGTTGCTAACAAATCATCTGTAATTAACACGCGTTGTCCCGGCTTTATCGCGTCTTTGTGAATAGTTAAGACATTTGACCCATATTCTAGTCCATAATCAACTTTTACAACTTCTCTTGGAAGTTTTCCTTCTTTTCGCACTGGAGCAAAGCCAGCTCCTAATGCGTATGATACAGGACAACCAATGATAAAACCTCTTGCTTCAGGACCAACTACTACATCTATTTCTTTTTCTTTTGCGTAATCAACGATTTCATCGACTGCTGATCGAAAAGCATTACCATCTGCCATTAACGGTGTAATATCTTTAAACTTTATACCCTCTTTAGGCCAGTTTTCAACAATTTTAACATAATTTTTATAATCCATAACTCAGTTCCTCCTTGGGGATCCCCAAATATTCCGCGCATCTTGTAAAAAAGCTTTTTAATTCTTCATAGGTGGAATAATAAAGTACCTTCTCAATCTCAGCCTGTCTTAATCGTTGTTGATAAATGGAAGAAGATCGAAGATCTTTTTTCATCGGTTGAGGATTCGGCTGGATGATTCCATCCGTATTACTTATAAAATCCAATTCTTCAAACACATCTAAAATAAATAAAAGTTTATCTTTCGTCCACCCTTTCGATTGTATCAGAACAGTTATATCACGATCTGCATGTAATTGTTTACGTCTGAGAATAAAGGCATAAACCCACTTGAATTCTTCTCTGGATGGAAATGCCCTTAAATAAGTACTATCTTTCACATAATAACATACATGTATGTTATTTGGTTTGGTATTTTTTATTAACTGTTCAAGATCTGCTATTTCATTTGGCATGTCGATAATAAATAAGCTGTTCAATTGCTCCGGATCATCCAGCAAATCCTGATAGGTCTTGTAATCGATTCCTTCATACTGCGTACGTTCTTCTTTACCGACTGCCAATTGACGAGATTCCTCGTTTATAAAAGGAGATATATCCAATGTACGTTTACCTCGATGGTCAAACAATTGCCAATCATTAATTGAAATATCTTGAATCATCATTTGGGGTTTGCGTTGTCCATTCCACTCATTGATTCCTAATTCACCGACCAATTGAATAGCCGTATGTGGCGTTAAGTAATGAAATAGCTCTCCTAGTCCAAAGCCAATGGCATCTAACATCGCCTTATTCGATTTAAATTGAAGCTTTAAATGATTTTTCAAGCTACCAATCTGTCTTGCTTGTGTTGGCTGCTCTTGTATATGAAATAACGGTTTTGGATTGTGCATTCCAAATGGTGCTAATCGTTCAATCTCCCCAATAAGCTCTTCAGTGATTTCAGATATTGGGATAGACTGGCTTATATCAATAACCTGTTTAAAATCTTCTGCAGTTAATTGACTAAAAATCAACTCATTTAAAGCTGCTTGCAAGACTTCTACTTGTTCTAATTGTAATGTCATTCCTGCCGCTTGAGCATGTCCTCCAAAACTATGAAATAAATGTCTTACCTGCATACAATTTTGAAATAAGTCAAATGCTGGAATACTTCGGGCTGACCCTTTTGCTATTCCTTTATCTGATTTCTTAGCAAGCACGATAGCAGGCCGATCATATTTACGTACTAGCTTAGAAGCAACAATTCCAAGAACGCCCTCATTCCAACCTTCTTTTGCTACAATAATAACACCTTGTTGCTCACACCCATTTAACATTTCCTCTGCTTCATTTACAATTTCAGTAACGATACGCTGACGCTCTTGATTGATTTGTTGTATCGTTTCTGCAATTTCAATTGCTTCCTCTTTAGAATCAGTCATTAATAAATGAACAGCCAGATCGGCATCTTGCAATCTTCCAACTGCATTTATCCTTGGGCCAATTAGAAAACCTACGTCTTCTTCCGTAACTTGATCCTCTATTTTGCAAACTTGCTTCAATGCTTTTAACCCAACATTCGATGTAGCAGAGAGTGCTTTTAATCCGTAGTAAGCTAGAATTCGATTCTCATTCACGAGTGGTACAAGGTCTGCAATCGTACCTATTGCAGTAAATTCCAATAAATGTTTTGGAAAATAACCTAATAAGGATTCGGCAAATTTAAAAGCAACGCCAACACCCGCAAGCTCTTGAAATAAATAATCAGGTGAGCATTTAGGATGTATAATCGCATAACAATCAGGTAATTCAGCTTGAATCTCATGGTGGTCCGTAATAATTAAATCGATTCCAAGTTCATTAGCCACCTCTGCTTCATGGACAGCAGCTATTCCCGTATCAACAGTGATAATTAGTTGATACCCCTCATCATAAGCATTGCGAAAAGCTTTTTCATTCGGACCATAACCCTCTGTAAATCGATTAGGGATATAAAAATTGCAATCTGCTCCGAGTTCTTGCAGTGCTTTTAATAATACAGTTGTTGAACTTACACCGTCCGCGTCATAATCACCAAACACAAGGATTCTTTCTTGATTTTCAATTGCTTGATGGACACGGTTTGTTGCTTTATCTATCATTAGAAGCATATTCGGATTATGTAAGTCAGAAAGATCAGGCGCAAGAAATTTTGAGGCTGCATGTTCTGAAGTTATTCCTCTTTGTAGTAAAAGCTCTTGAATTACAGGAGATAAAGAAAGCGAGTCATCCATCCAATGTAAATTATCATTATCCTGTATCTTCTCTATATAGTTCCATTTTGCCTTACTCTTTAACATAAATTCACCCCTGACTAATCTATTATACATAAATTACATCAGGGGTAGCAACTAGAACTCATATGATAAGATTGGTTAATTATTTCTCATGATGATCCGCTTCCACTCCATTAGCTTCATCGTTTACTGCTATACCAGCCTCTTCTAACTTATTTGTTAAGTTAAATATTTCCGCTTTGTGATGACGGATTTCACGTTGTAATCGGAATATTCTTAAAGCGCCAACAGCAGCGGTAATGATGCCACCCATAAGTACGGAGAACAAAATAATTAGAATCAGTGGAGACTCTGCCGTCCAAAATAAATAATTTACTTCTACTGCTTCCACATTCGTAACTGCAAAAACAGCTACAATAATAACAAATAGAATTGCAAATAATACATAAGATTGTCCTTTCATGTAACTCCTCCTATCAAGAATGTGTCGTAGTCCATTTGATTATGTTCTCCTATTACCCTTACATAAATCAAGCAAACCTCTGTTACTATATAGCAACAGAGGTCATTGTTTTTTATACTTGTGGGCCTTCCACTTTCTTTTTCTTCGTAAAATCAACTGGTTTCTTCTTGATCATCTTGCCTCGCCATACGAGCCACAATTGCGCAGCTAAGAACAAGGAAGAATAAGTTCCAGCCAACAACCCAACAGCAAGCGCTATAGCAAAGCCTCCTATTGATTGTGCTCCTAGAAATAAGAAAGCAAGAACAGCGATTAATGTGGTAACAGAGGTGTTAATACTACGCATAAATGTTTGTACTAAACTTCGGTTAACAATGACCGCTAATTCTTTAAAGGACTTCACTTTTTTCCGTTTCCGGAGATTTTCTCTTATCCTGTCAAACGTTACAATCGTATCATTAATGGAATACCCAACAATTGTAAGAATCGCTGCTACAATCGTAACATCAAATTCAATTTGCGTAATACTAAATATTGCTATCGTGAAAAATGCATCATGCAAGAGTGCAATTATTGCCGTAATCGCAAAGAAGAATTCAAATCGAATCGTAACATAAAGGATCATAAAGATGGAAGCAATTCCAACCGCGTAAGCAGCATTTTTAACTAACTCTTCTCCAACAATTGGTGATACGACACTTATACTAGGCTCGTTACCGTATGCATTGTCAAAATAGGATTTCACCTCAGCTATTGTATCTTGAGACAGTACGGTATCAAATCTGGCAACTGCTGATTCGCCATCTTCACCTGTAGACACAATTGATTTAGCCTCTAAACCTAATTCATCAAATCCTTGCTCTACTTCTTCGGTTGTAATCGTATTTTCTGCTAAAATCTCGATTCGTGAACCACTTGTGAAGTCAATACCCGGATTTAATTTAAAGATAAACAAAGAGCCAATTCCTAATATAACCATGATTAATGAAACCATAAAGAATTTCTTACGATGCTGCACAACGTTTAATGACCGGTTAAATAATTTTGGTTCTTCTTCCCCTTTTTGTTTAATATCTTTGATGTCTGCTCGCTTCACTGCAAACCAGCTTGGACGATTTTTTATGAATTTAGTTTTAATCCAAAGACTTAATAGTAAACGTGTACCGAATACGGCCGTCACAAAACTTACTAAAATACTTACAATTAACATGGTTGCAAATCCCTTTACCGAACTTGTCCCAAATATAAATAAGACAGAAGCAGCCAGCAGGGTTGTTATATTTGCATCAAGAATGGTTGACAGCGAGTTCTTTGTTCCTGCTTTAAACGAAGCGATGATCGATTTACCAGCACGAATTTCCTCTTTGATCCTCTCAAAGGTAATCACATTTGCATCGACAGCCATACCGACACCAAGAATTAAAGCAGCAATACCTGGTAATGTCAGTACCCCATTCATTAATTCAAACACTAATAAAATCAGATAAATATAAATGCTTAAATTAATAACTGCAATGAAGCCTGGAAATCTGTACACAGCAATCATATATAAGAAAATTAATCCTACACCTATAAACCCGGCAAAGACCGTTTTATCCAATGCTTGTTCTCCGAATTGTGCTCCAACTGATGTGGAATAAATCTCTTCCAAATGTACCGGTAAAGACCCAGAGTTTATGATATTAGCTAATTGCTTCGCAGAATCCACTGTGAAGTTTCCACTTATCATAACATTATTCGTATTTAATGTTTCGCTCACACTAGGAGCCGATACAAATTTAGGATCCTCTTTTTGGTATTCTTCAGCATAACTGTCGCCTTCTTTATAATCCATCCAAATCACAAGCAAATTATCTGGATAAGGTGTTTCTGGATTATCCATATTTTTAATTTGACTTGTCACATCAGCAAATTTCTCCGCATCTTTTAACTGCAATGTAACAATCGGTTGATTACTATTAGGGTCAAAGTCTTGCTTGGCACTTCCTTCTTTTACATCGTTCCCATTTAAAAGTTCCTTATCGTTGACATCACGGAACGATAACTGTGCTGCGGTAGAAAGTAACTCTCTTGCCTCTGTTTGGTCTTCTACACCGGCAAGCTGTACTCTGATTCGATTCTCCCCTTCAATATCAATACTTGCTTCACTTATACCTAATCGATTTACTCGATCATTCAAGGTTTCAACGGTGGATTCTAATAAGCCCCTATCCATTTCCTGATTTCCATCAACTGGTTCTGCCTCATAGAGTACTTCAAATCCACCTTGTAAATCCAATCCTAAATTTATATCTTTTGTAATGCCTGTAACCGTTGTTCCAATTGTACCTGCAAAAATAAGTACGATTAGAAAAAAGGCAACTATTCTGCCTCTATTTTTCATCTATCCATGGCCTCCCTTTTTCTTAGGGTGATAATTTTTTATGTAATTTAAACTAATGATTGTTTGTCTCATTTGTTACAGCTTGAATGGATGCCATTAAATCGCCATCCTGGTAAGCTTCTACGGTCAAATAACTTATATAAGCAGCTGTACTCAACTGGAAGATATCTTGTACTACTTCATAAATTCGCTTCTCTGGATCACCCTTCCATACCTTCTGCATTAAGCACTTCCATACGTCATCGGTTGTTGTTTGTTCATACCCCATTAAATGAAACTCTTCTGCCTTACTTTGTAATGCAGGCATCACCATTTCTTTCCATTCTGTTACAGTTTGTACAATTTCCAAAAAAGAACCCTCCTAAATTCGGAGTACTAAAATTCGGTAACTTGTCATGCTTGGCCAAGTGAATCGCATATATATCATTGTATATGAAATTCCATTTTTTGAGAAGGCAGGTCGTATATAATGACCAAACAAACATTTTTACAAGGTACACTTATTTTAATACTAGCTGGTATGATTACACGTTTTCTTGGTTTTATTAACCGTATTGTTGTTGCTCGTCTCATGGGAGAAGAAGGTGTAGGTCTATACATGATGGCACTTCCTACGTTCTTCTTAGTGATTACCCTTACGCAACTCGGTTTACCTGTTGCTATTTCAAAAAGGACCGCTGAAGCCGAGGCTCAAGGGGATCATGCTAAAATTAAAAAGATCCTCATCGTATCTCTAGTAATTACTGGCATATCCAGTATTATTTTTACTACAGGTATGATCTTAGCTACACCATTTATTGCAACTACATTACTAACCGATGATCGCACACTTTATCCATTATTAGCCATTAGTCCGATTATCCCCATCATAGCTATATCATCTGTTTTAAGAGGTTATTTTCAAGGAAAACAAAATATGAAGCCACAAAGTTATGCACAAGTCATCGAGCAAATTATCCGGATTTCCTGTGTCGCACTTTTTGTGAAACTATTACTACCATATGGATTAGAGTTTGCGGCAGCTGGTGCGATGTTTAGTATAATTCTAGGTGAATTCGTCTCCTTACTTTATATGGTGCGCATGTTCAAGTTAAAAAAACGAATTAAAATCCGCTCTCGTTTCTTTTCCTATTTACGTTCAAGTAGAGACACACTTAAAGAATTGTTCTCCATTGCACTTCCTAGCACAGGTAGCCGAATGATCGGATCGATATCTAATTTTCTAGAACCTATCTTAGTAGCGCAAAGTCTAGCTATTGCCGGGATATCTAGTACATTAGCGACTAAGCAATATGGCGAACTTACAGGCTATGTATTACCCTTATTATTCTTACCAACTTTTATCACGCATTCTCTGTCTACAGCATTGGTACCTTCTATTTCTGAAGCAGAAGCTACAAACAATACGAAATTAATCCATTACCGTATTCATCAGTCTATTCGCATTTCCTTTTCATCAGGAGCTATTGCCACCATTGTACTTACACTCTTTTCTGTACCAATTTTAACATACATGTACGGCACGGGAGATGCAAGCAGGTTTGTATTATTGATGGCTCCATTTTATATTTTACTTTATATACAAGCACCTTTACAAGCAGCGCTACAAGCATTGGATTTAGCGAGGCCTGCTATGTGGAACAGCCTGATTGGGGCAATATGTAAATTTGTTGCTCTATTTATGCTTGCATCCAATCCTAATTTTGGTATTATGGGTGTCGCTATTTCCATGGCATTAAGCGTTGTACTCATTACTCTACTGCATCTTGGATCATTATATAAAGCTATCGGGTTTGGTATTCCGCTGAAAGATATTACTAAAATGATACTACTCTTAACAATGACTTGGGGAGTAGGCCGATTTATTAAAGGAATTTATGACAACCTCCAGCCAGGAATACTCGTGTTTATTAGCTTATTAATTGGCTTAATGTTTATTTATATCCTATTCTTATTTTTACTTCGATTTATTACGAGAGAAGAATTAAAACAACTTCCCTTCCTACAAAAGTGGCTGTAAAGTGGGTACGTAATCATCTTACAATTTATTAACTAGTTAAAAAACCTGCCAAGTAACAGGCAGGTTTTTATGGTTGCCCCATATATGGTATGAGATAACGGAAATAAATATAAATCGTTACAATGATTAGCGATAGGATCACCAATGGAAAACCATATAACATGAATCGAACAAAGGAGATTTTTTGTTTTGCTCCTTCAGCCAACCCAGCCACTACGACATTGGCGGAGGCGCCAACAAGCGTAGCATTCCCTCCCAAACATGCTCCTAGTGCTAATGACCACCAAATAGGGTCAAGGTATACCATCCCATAACTTTCAAACTCTTGAACTACTGGAATCATTGCTGCAACAAATGGTATATTGTCTACTATCCCTGAAAACAGCCCCGATACCCAAAGTATTAATAAGGTTGTTTGAACGTAATCCCCATCAGTTGAAAGCACAATAGCCCGTGCCAACTCATCAATAATTCCCACTTCCTCCAAACCACCAACAAGCGTAAATAAACCAATAAAGAAAAATAACGTCACCCATTCAACCTTTTCGAATATTTTTTCTGTCGCAAGCTCTCTCTCCGTTAGTAACAATAATAATATTGCACCTGATAAAGCTATGGTAGTTAATTCAACATGGATAAAAGCATGTAATAAAAAACCTGAGATTGTCATGACAAGTACAGACACAGATTGATAGAGCATTGGTGACTTTTTTAAGTAAGCAGAGGCATTTAATCTTAAAAGTTCATCCGTATCCATAGAATGACGTTTTATTTTCTTACGAAAAAGCAAAGTTACCATTAATAACATAATGAAAAACATAATTAGGGCTATCGGTGCAACATGAACCAGGAAGGATGAAAAAGTTAAATGATCAACCGCCTGTCCAATCATAATATTCGGTGGGTCTCCAATTAGTGTTGCAGCGCCACCAATGTTGGAACTAAATATAATAGTAATTAGATATGGAAAGGCGGGTAGCTTGAGCAATTTCGTTATTTTTAGCATCACTGGTACAAAAATTAACACTGTAGTTACATTATCCAACAATGCAGAGCCTAATCCAGTTAAAATACCAGCACCTAACAATAATGGTAGTGGTGCTCCTTTCACTTTCTGAGCAAAACGAATAGCAATAAAAGAAAATAATCCGGTTTTCTCCGTAATAGCTATTAACACCATCATAGAAAAAAGCAAAGCAATCGTATTCCAATCAATATAATGCATGAACATTCGTTCTGTCGTGTAAATACCAGTTAATAGTAATAATGTACCTCCAGCCATGGTAACAATCGCGCGGTTAACCTTCTCCGTCATTATAAATATATAACAAATAATAAATATAAGAGAGGCTAGAATAATTTCCATCTTACACCTACCTTCCCATTCATCTGCTTTTGAACACCTTAATACACTATATGTATTTAAAAAACAAAATATTTTTCGTCTATTATTTTTCAGTCGTGAATACGATTAAATAAAGTGGACAAACAGGAAGGGAGGAAACAACCATGCAGAAAAACCAATTCACTGCATTACTCTATGGTTGGATCACTGTATTTGGATTAATCATGATAGCGAGTTTTATCTTAGCTTTACTACTTCGATTCACCTCATTCAATGAGCCTGCATTATCATGGGTTACACTCATTATTGGTCTCCTATCGTTATTTATCGGTGGTATGGCAGCTGGGATAAAAGGGAAAGCAAAAGGCTGGATAATCGGTGCAATTACTGGAACAGGATTTACACTATTTATCTTTCTAGTTCAATATCTGGGTTATCAACAAGGATTCTCGCTAGAACAAATGTTACATCATGTTGCCTATATAGCCGCAGCACTCTTTGGTGGAGCAGTTGGCGTTAATATTGTGGGACCTCAAGTCACTGAAAGCTAATAATACTAGAAAAAATCCGCTAATCTTAAAATTAGCGGATTTCTTTATGATTTTATCGGTAAAAGTTGATTCGTAATATGATGTTCCATATGCTCAAGATAATCATTGATCAACCAAGATAACGATTTTAACTCTGAATTACCAATATCACAATTTATGTGAAGCTTTTCATCGTCTATTGCTTCAATAATTCTGATTACTTGTTTATTTAGACATATCCATCGTTCCAAAATATCTTTGACAGGGACTACTTGGTAGTTCTGTAATTCTACCCATTTATCTTGGTTATACCCTGTTATTTTATACGGTTCTGCCTCATACTGTATTTTGATAAATCTTTCTATATTAACAATCGCAGAATCACATAAGTGACCAAGGATTTCTTTTTTAGACCATTTTGTTAGGGATGGCTTTATGCAACATTCTTCTTCATCCAACTTCATTAATTCTTCAGGAACTTTATCTATCCAATAAGATATAGACTGCAAGACATTCTCCATTTCCATGTTTCCTCCTTTTTAAATGTAAATTAAAAACCAACAAACCAGTTTGGTATAAACATGGTGTGTTGGTTTTATATCGATCATATGTAAATATAAATGCTCAGGGTATAAGCAACAGACAACATTGCCTATTGCTTATTCCAACGAGTAGAGGAGATTATTGTTTCACTTCACGGATTGCTGAGCGGTCATAAGTTAACTTCGTACCGTCTCCACCTTGAATAACTACTGTATTTTCATCCATGGCATGAACTTCACCATGAAATCCGCCAATAGTAACTACCGAATCTCCTTTTTGTAAATCTGTTTGCATTTGTTTCACTTGCTTTTGACGTTTTTGTTGAGGACGTATGAGCAAGAAGTAGAAAATAACAAACATCAGGATAATTGGTAATAACGAGATAAGCATGTCCATTATAAAATTCCTCCCTTCGGTTTGTTAGAAATTCCTTGCGTTGGGTTTATTAAAACCGTATTGTTCAAAGAATTCTTCCTTGAATGAGCCAAGCCGATCTTCGCTGATAGCGGTACGTACTTGTTCCATTAATTTTAACAGAAAATGGAGATTATGATAAGTAGTAAGCCTAAAACCAAATGTTTCATTACACTTAATTAAGTGTCGTATATATGCACGTGTGTAATTTCGACAAACATGGCAATCGCAATTTTCATCGATTGGTGTGAAATCTCGAGCATATTTAGCGTTTCTCACTACTAATCGTCCATTTGATGTCATGCACGTTCCATTTCTTGCAATTCTTGTAGGTAGTACACAATCAAACATGTCGACCCCACGTAGTGCTCCATCAATTAGTGAATCCGGGGATCCAACTCCCATTAAATATCGCGGCTTATTAGCAGGCAAAAGAGGCGTTGTGAACTCAAGTACTTTGTTCATCACAGCTTTGGGTTCTCCAACAGACAATCCGCCGATTGCATAGCCGGGAAAATCGAGGGAAACGAGATCACTTGCACTTTGTTTCCTTAAGTCTTCATATTCCCCACCTTGGATAATACCAAATAGGCCTTGATCGTCTTTTCGTTGGTGTGCCGTTAGACAACGTTCAGCCCAACGGGATGTTCTTTCCACAGAATCTTTCATATATTGGTGCTCAGCTGGATACGGTGGACATTCATCAAACGCCATCATTATATCAGAACCAAGGTCATTCTGTATACTCATAGCCTTCTCAGGAGACAAAAATAATTTTTCTCCACTTAAATGATTACGAAAATGTACGCCCTCTTCCTTAATATCACGCATATCGCTTAAACTAAATACTTGAAATCCACCTGAATCAGTAAGAATCGCACCATTCCAATTCATGAAACGATGCAACCCTCCAGCTTCTTTAATAATATCTTGTCCTGGTCGAAGCCATAAGTGGTAGGTATTAGATAAAATAATATTCGCATTCATTTCTTTTAATTCTTCGGGACTCATTGTTTTTACCGTTGCCAGGGTTCCAACAGGCATAAATACTGGCGTATCAAATGATCCATGAGGTGTGCGAACTCTTCCAAGTCTAGCGCCTGTTTGTTTACATGTCTTTATTAATTCATATGTGATTGGTGTCATAAATTATTCGTTCCTTTTTATTTTAAATAATTATCATGGCATCGCCAAAACTAAAGAATCGATAACGATGTTTCACTGCTTCCTGATATGCAGCTAGTATCGTATCCTTATCAGCGAAAGCACTTATTAGCATAATTAAAGTGGATTTAGGGAGATGGAAATTAGTAATTAATCCATCAATTGCTTTAAATTCATATGGGGGATAAATAAATATATCTGTCCAACCACTTGCTTCCAGAAACATACCATTATGGTCTCTAGCAATCGTTTCTAATGTTCTCGTTGATGTAGTACCAACTGAAATGATTCTGCCATTTTCCTGTTTAACACGGTTAAGAATTTCAGCTGTCTCTTTTGTCATGTGATAAAATTCCGCATGCATCTCATGCTCTTCCACTTTATCTACGCTTACTGGTCGAAAAGTGCCCAATCCAACATGCAAAGTAATGAATGTAATAATTACTCCCATTTCCTTTAGTTCATCGAGTAATTCGTTGGTAAAATGCAACCCAGCAGTTGGGGCTGCCGCAGAACCTTCCTCTTTCGCATAAACCGTCTGGTAACGCTCTTTCTCTGGTAACTGCTCTTTGATATAGGGCGGTAAAGGCATTTCACCTAACTCATCTAATACTTCATAGAAAATTCCTTCATAATCAAACTTTACGATACGTCCGCCATGTTCCTTCAGCCCCATGCAAGTAGCTGTTAATTTCCCATCACCAAAGCTAATGATGGTTCCCTTTTTTATTTTCTTTGCAGGTTTTGCAAGGACCTCCCACATGTCTCCTTCAGTTTGATGCAAAAGAAGAATTTCGACACTTGCTCCTGTATCTTCTTTCTCGCCATGCAGTCTAGCAGGCAACACGCGTGTGTCATTTAATACTAAGCAATCTCCTGTTCTAAAATATCGCTTAATATCCGTAAAATGGCTGTGTTCCATTTCACCATTTCGTTTATTCAATGCGAGAAGTCTCGACGCGGATCGATCTTTTAATGGTGTCTGTGCAATTAACTCTTCTGGTAAATCAAAATCAAAATCGTCTATATTCATTATGAATCTCCTTACTTATCTTAGCGAAACTTGCCAATAATATAAAAAATAAGTGTTAAAATAATACTTACAACAATTGATGTTACAATTGGAAAGTGAAATACAACATTCCCTTTTTTAAACGTGATATCACCAGGAAGCTTACCAATAAAGCTCCAAATGATACCAACGATTACAAAAATGACCCCTATTATAATAAATAATTTACCGAGATTCATGATCATCCGCTACCTTCAAACCAAAATGTTCATAAGCCTGAAACGTTGCTACCCTCCCACGGGGAGTTCGCTGGATAAAACCAATTTGTAACAAATATGGTTCATATACATCTTCAATTGTTTGTGACTCTTCTCCAATTGTTGCAGCAATTGTGTCTAAACCAACGGGGCCTCCTTGAAAACTCTCAATGATTCCTTTTAATAATTTATGATCAATATGGTCCAGACCTACTTTATCTACTTGCAACATCTGAAGGGCCTCTCCCGAGGTAGCCAAACTTATCTCCGATTCCCCTTTTACTTGCGAGATATCTCGAATTCGCTTTAATAAACGATTAGCAACCCGGGGAGTACCTCTAGATCTCCTAGCAACTTCTACAGCAGCTTCTTGAGAAATCGACGTATTAAAGATATCTGCTGTACGTTCAATAATAGAACAAAGATCTCTGGCATCGTAATATTCTAATCTACTAAGAATCCCGAAGCGATCTCTTAATGGAGCTGATAGTAAGCCAGCCCTGGTAGTCGCACCAACTAATGTGAAAGGAGGCAAATCAATTCTAACCGACCGAGCGCTAGGCCCCGTACCGATTACGATATCCAAAAAAAAGTCTTCCATAGCTGGGTAGAGCACCTCTTCAACTGACCTAGGCAGCCGATGAATCTCATCAATAAATAAAACGTCTCCAGGTTCCAATGACGACAAAATTGCCGCAAGATCTCCCGCACGTTCAATTGCGGGGCCCGATGTAGAACGAAATTGGACTCCCATTTCATTTGCAATGATTGCAGCAAGCGTTGTTTTGCCTAGTCCTGGAGGTCCATACAATAGGACATGATCTAAAGGCTCTTCACGCATTTTTGCAGCTTGAATAAATATACTTAAATTTTCTTTCACTTTATGTTGTCCAATATATTGCTTCAATGTTGTCGGTCGCAGATTTAATTCAATTGACGTATCTTCTTCTTGAAGCTCTCCAGTAATCATCCGTTCTTCCATTCATTATCCCCCTTTCTTAGTTTTTCATAAGTAGACTTAAGGCTTTTCGGATAACCTCATCCGTATTCTTACTCTCCTCTTTTTGTAGCTGAGGTAATATTGCCTTAATTTCCTTATCCGTATACCCCAATGCTTTCAGGGCCTCCCGTGTCTCCGTAATGATCGCTTGATTAGCCATTTCTGTAGGCTGATCAGAATCTTCAACAACGGCTGTAGTAACCACTAATTTCCCTTTAAGATCAAGAATAATTTGACGTGCTGTCTTTTTACCAATACCAGGAAAGCTAGTTAAAAACTTATCATCTTCCCTTTCGATAGCAGCAGCAAATCCTGCAACATCAACAGATGCTAAAATAGCTAAAGCGCCTTTTGGCCCAATTCCTGAGACAGAGATAAGCTTAGTAAATAAATATTTCTCATCTTCATTCTTAAAGCCAAATAATAGCTGTGCATCTTCACGAATATGATGATATGTATGCACGAATACTTGTTCATTTTCAAAGGATTGAAATGCGAAAGGGTTGGCACAGATAATTTCGTAGCCGATCCCTTGGACATCTACTATAATGCTATCATCCTTTATATATGTCAGTAATCCTTTTATATATGAAATCATTGAATCGGCTCCTTTAACCTTCTCCACCATTTTATCACAAGTCATAACAAATGAATAAAACTTCTATTCCTTCGAAAAGAAATAGAAGTTTGACTTACCTTACTCTGAAACCTCTAAATTATGATGAATATCTTGAACGTCTTCATTATCTTCTAACATATCAATTAAATGAAGCATATTGGATTCATCTTTCTCTGAAAGGGAACTGTATGTTTGCGGAAACATTGTAACCTCTGAGTCTGTAATCGTATATTTCGCTTCCCTTAAATGATCCACAACTGCTTGATAATCCTCTGGAGCTGTAAATACTTCATACGCTCCTTCTTCATTATTAATATCTTCTGCTCCTGCTTCTAACGCTTCTAAAGTAAGCTCATCTTCGTCGATTGCTCCTTCTTCATCCGCGATAACGATGTAACCTTTACGGTCAAACATAAACGATACACTGCCATTTTCACCTAAGTTTCCATTATGCTTTTTGAATGCATGCCGAATATCCGCTGCTGTTCTGTTCTTATTATCTGTTAATACATTAACAATAACTGCAACCCCTCCAGGGCCATAGCCTTCATATGTTAACTCTTCAAAACTAGCACCATCTAATGTTCCAGTAGCTTTTTTAATCGCTCGATCTATATTATCGTTCGGCATATTATCTGATTTGGCTTTATCGACCGCAAGCCTTAGAGCAGCATTCGTTGACAAGTCACCGCCACCTTGTTTAGCTGCAGTATAAATGTCTTTTGCGTGACGCATAAATACCTTTCCTTTTTTAGCGTCCTGGGCATTTTTTCGTCTTTGTATATTTTTCCATTTAGAATGACCAGCCATCGGACATTCTCCTCTCTAGAAATTTCCTTTATTACTATATCAAAAAAATGGAACTTATTAAAGTTTTGACTAAGAATAGCAATACAGTAACTGCTGTCGATAGCCAAAGTATAAAAAAATAAACCCTTTTATATAAGGGTTTATTGATTATTTTCAATAAAATTATTGATGATGTTCTCGATTTTCTCCCCATTACTTTTGGCTTTTATTCTCGAATCCAAATTCTTCATACTATCCCAGTGAACATCATCCGTATATACAACAATTTCTTTATCAGTATCAGGGACGATCTTTTTTACCTCTTGTTTAATTGTGTTTGCGGTCCCTTGCCTCTCATCTTCTGCGAGGATAACTCCGACAATAATCCGTTTCTCCGTGGAAGCAACCTGCGCCTGCACAATTTCTCGTTTATTTTGTAACTTATTAGACAGTTTAATTGCCTCATCATTTGTAAAGGCGTCTGAATAACCGTTTTTATAGTTTGCATTATTTGCTTTCTTTTGATGTGTTTGAGGATAGCCACCTTTGTCTCCAATCGTTTGCTCCCGCTGATTCTTTCGTTCGGTTTTTTCTTGATCTGTTTCATAGTGAATTGGTTGCGTATTGCCAGACTGTTGTTGTTCTTCTTGTACATCTTCATTTAAATTTGTTGCACAAGCTGTCAAAACTAGAAGCAAAGAAAGCAATATTAATCCATGTTTGATACGCATAGGAAATACCTCCTTTATCGATTAGTTTGGATAAAGGAGGTATTTTTACACAGTTAATTTAAGGAAATTAAATCGTACGATTAAATTGTGGTAAAGGATCTCGTTTATGTGCTGTTCGTTTATGCATTGCTTCAATTATTTCTTTATCCTTTTCAGGAATTGATTCTCCTTTAATAAGCGCATCGATCTCTGCATAGGTGGTTCCCATTTCTTTTTCATCACTTTGCCCTTCCCAAAGATCAGCACTTGGCTGTTTATTTAGTACGGAATCGGGTACGCCTAAATAATCTGCCAGCTCTTTCACTTCACCTTTTGTAAATTCTACAATTGGTAAAATATCCACGCCACCATCACCGTATTTTGTAAAATAACCAGTGTACCATTCAGCAGCATTATCTGTACCTACCACAAGATAATTATGGTTTGTTGCTACAGTATATAAAGTACTCATGCGTAATCTTGCACTTAAATTAGCTTTTGCTAGCTGGGCATTTTCTTCTTTATATGTTGCGGATGACTTTAATTCTTTTGTAATATTACCATACATTGATGCACGTGCTTCCGTTAGATCTACCGTAATAGTATTAATACCGCAACTTGCTGCTACCTCTTTGGCGTCTTGCATATTTTCCTCACTGGTATTAATCGGCATAAGAACCCCTAAAGAATGGTCAGGGCATGCACGTTTAATCAAATGAGCTACAACCGCCGAATCTATCCCACCACTTATACCAACTAATAATCCATTAACGCCGGCTAATTTCACCTGTTCTTGTAACCAATTAACAATTTGGTCTACTTCTTTTTGCATAATGATCGCTCCTTGAATAATTAATCCTACGTTTTTATTCTAGCATTATTTTCATATCATTAAAAAAATATTGACGTATTTCCCATTTGTTTTGTATATGAATAAGTTCATTATAGCTGTTTGAATGATTACCTTGCCTTAAAAATCGTAACCACTCCCGCATAATATCTACTGGGATACATATTGCGTATAACCAAGCCTTAAGATCGTATTCATTAACCATAGGATAGGAGAGTAGTTTATTTAAATTCCATCCAATATACGGAAGAAAGCGTTGCCCAAGTTGAATTTTATCATAAATAGGTGCCGTATTCCTTACTAAATCAAAGTCAATTAGATATACAGTGTCGTCAACTTTTAGAAAATTATGTGCTGCTACATCCCCATGAATCCATTTTCCATTCATTATGGCTTCTTCTTCATATTGTCGAATCGGAATTTGCATGCATTTCGAAAGATAGTATTTCGCAGTCTGTATAATATCTTGAAATAGGGATGTAAAATGATAATGATCAAAAATGGCTTTGGTTTCTTGAAATAACAAAATACGTTGATACCAACGTTTAATATATTCTGTATTGGTACGGGAAGAGCGGGGATAGATATGGACTGCATTTTGGTGAAATTGAGTTATACATTCTAGTGCTTTACATCGATCTTCTTCATTCATATAATGTAGTTTTTTTCCTTCTAAATAAGGCGCAATTGTCCATACACCATCATCACTATCCAGATAAGCTTTACCATTCGGAAAATGAATAAAAGTATTTATTATCGTTCGATCTTCCATTGCTTCAAAGAATTCCCACTGCCTTTTTACCTTCTGTCTTTGAAGGTGGTGCTTCACAATATATTTCTGTTCATCACTAGTTGTGAGGGAATAAACGGATGGTTGTTTAATCATCCGTATTTTCTTCACCATTAATTCTCCTTTATGAAAGAAAAAAGAAGAGAGACGATGATAGGATTCGTCTCTACTCATACTTCTATTCACTTTGATTATTACCTGATTGTTGTTGCTCGTCACCAAAGCTAGCATATGGAGGATATCCAGGCGGCATTGGGTGAGGATGCTGATACATATCATTTCTAACTTGTGGAGGGTAAAGGTTTGATGGTTGCTGTTGATATATGCCTTCCGGTTGTTGTTGCTGTGGTTGCTGTGGTTGTTGTGGTTGCTGTTGATTCATGCCTTCTGGTTGCTGTAGCGTTGGTGGTACTTGATAATCTTGATTTCTGTACATTCCATATGAAGGTTTAGAACCCCCGCAACCACAGTCGTGTTTTGCATCCATTGCTCCTTGCACCTGTGGCATAGGATGGTGTCCATGATGATGACCAGGCCCACCATATCCAAACGGCGCAGGCCCCATCATTTGAAATGGTACTTGTGGATAACATGGATCCATTACATAACAGCACAACGGTACCATAGGTTGTTGTGGTTGAGGTTGTGGCATCGGATACGGTAAAGGCATCGGTTTAACTTGTTCCTTCTTCGGCTCTTCCTTTTTCATTTCTTTCTTTTCTGGTTGTTTAGGCATTGGCATTTGTGGAAAATTGATCGTTGTATAATTGTGAAAATCTTGCTCCATCATTGGCATTTGCATCTGTGGTTGAGCCGGCATTGGTGGCATTTGATGTACTGGCATTTCAGGTTTCATCATTTTTGGCTTTTCTTTATCATCCTCTTTTATTACTGGTAATGGTTTCGGTGAAACATCTTTATACGCATGCTCTTTTGGTTTTTGTTGCATTTGTTGTTGCTTTACTGCCTTGGAGGATCCTGGGATTTTAATTTTCATACCAGGCATAATCATATCAGGACTTGATAAGTGACTATTGACTTGTTTTAATTCTTCAAAATCAACACCATATTGCTGTGCTATTTCCCATAATGAATCTCCTTTTTGTACAATGTGTATCTTCAAAATGAATCAATCTCCTCTCTTTTCATTTCTGGGCTAATACTCTATATCAACATATGCATGGAAAGTTTAAATGTTGAATAATTTAATTTAAGACTCAGGGTTCTCTTCCAAGTTAGTCATTGAGGCCACGTACACACCTTATTCTTGATGAAGAGGCTAAATATAGAGCCTATAAAGCATGCGACGAATACCTTCAAGTTAGCTGCTCATCTAAATAATTACACTCATGAATAGCGCAAGTACCTTGGTCATCCCCGACAAAATCTTAATTCCGAAGTGACGTTTTCTGCCACAACGTAAGATTGCTTAAGACCTTGAGGGGGTAGACGCTCGAGCTAGACACAACAAAGCAAAACCTTATACTTTCTTAACTTCAAAAAAATCGGCAATCATTTAGATTACCGACTCAATTAACTATCTACATATCATTCATTTGATATACTGGATATGTTCCTAATATTGACACATTGCATCCTAATGCTTCTAATTCTCCAATGACCCCTGGAAATAGCACCTCATCATATTCTTGATTAACATCAACAATGAAGAAATAATTGCCTAAACCGGTTTTCATAGGTCGTGATTCAATCTTTGATAAGTTCATTTTTCTCCAGGCAAAAGCAGATAAAACTTGATGTAAGGCTCCTGCGTAATCACTAGGTAACGTAATTAAGACGGTTGTCTTTTCAGAATATTTTGGGTGATTAATCTTTATCTGGTTTTCCTTCTTACTTAAAACAGCAAACCTTGTATGGTTATTTGGGAAGTCGTGTATATTCTCATCCAAAATACGTAATCCATACAATTCTGCTGCTAATTTATTGCCAATTGCCGCAATCGATCCTTTCTTCTCAGCAACTAATTCAGCAGCCTTGCCTGTTGACGATGTATAATGAATCGATGCATTTGCTATATGCTGATGAAGATATTGATGGCATTGAGCAATTGCATGACTATGTGAGTGTATTTCACTTAATTCTCCGTAACTACCCGTGAATTCAGGATCCACTAATAAATGTTGTTGTATCGGAACAACGATTTCTGCTACAATCGGTAACCTCACTTGATGTACTAAATAATCAATCGTTAACTGCACGGTGCCTTCTATTGCATTCTCAAGCGGCACGACGCCAATATCAATTTCGTCTTCATTCACAGCGTCTATACATTCAGGAATTGTAGCAAAGCTTTGTTTTACTTCGCCATTAAAAGCTGTATCTACTGCTAATTTTGTAAATGTTCCTTTTGGACCTAAATAACCAATCGTTGCTGCCAAAACCATAATCTCCCTTCACTTCTTTTAAAAAATTCTTTAGTAGCCTGGTTCAGCTACCTACACGGATTTATTTCGATTACTCAATAAACTCAAATTCAAAATCTAAAAGACGAATGGTGTCCCCATCTTCTGCACCTCGTTTTCGTAGTGCATCATCAACGCCCATTCCCCGTAATTGTCTAGAGAATCGCTGTACAGCTTCATCATGATTAAAGTCAGTCATTTTAAATAATTTTTCAATTTTTGCTCCAGATAAAACATAAGCTCCATCATCATCACGAGTAATTTTAAATGGTGCTTCTTCCTTGTGATAGCGATAAATTACTTTTTCTTCTTGCTCAGGCTCTTCTTCTGGAGATATTTTCGGTATACTATCTAGTGCATCAGCAACAGCGAATAATAGATCTCTGATTCCTTCTTTTGTGAGAGCAGAAATTTCAAAAACTGGATACTTGTCGTCTAATTCTTGTTTGAATTGTGCTAAATTATCTTTCGCACCTGGCATTTCCATTTTATTTGCAGCAATGATTTGTGGACGTTGCATGATTTTTGCATCATATTTCGTTAACTCTTGATTTATCTTTAGAAAATCCTGATATGGATCCCTACCTTCTGTTGCAGCCATATCAATGACATGAACAATAACTCTTGTTCGTTCTACATGTCTAAGGAATTGATGGCCTAAACCAACCCCTTCATGCGCTCCTTCGATTAAACCCGGCAAATCTGCCATCACAAATCCACGATGATCTTTTGTTTCAACCACACCAAGGTTTGGCGCCAATGTTGTAAAATGGTAATCTGCGATTTTGGGCTTTGCTGCACTAACAACAGATAGCAAGGTAGATTTACCCACACTCGGAAAACCCACTAAGCCAACATCAGCAATAAGCTTCAGTTCGACCTTTATATTACGTTCTTGGCCTGGTTCTCCATTTTCAGCCATATCTGGCGCTGGGTTTCTAGGAGTGGCAAATCGTGAATTTCCTCGTCCGCCTCTGCCACCATTGACAATAATTGCCTCTTGCCCATGATTGGTTAAATCAGCAATCACTTCATTCGTTTCTTCATCCGTCACAGTAGTGCCAGGAGGAACAGGAATGATTAACGATTTTGCATTTTTACCGTGCTGATTTTGACTCATCCCATTTTCTCCACGCTTTCCCTTAAAATGGCGATTATACCGGAAATCCATTAATGTATTAAGACCTTCATCTACTTTAAAGATAATATCTGCACCATTTCCTCCATCGCCACCTGCTGGTCCACCTTTAGGAACGTACTTTTCTCGACGATACGCAACGAGTCCATTTCCTCCATCGCCAGCTTTTACATATACACTAACTTGATCTACAAACATACTTTCACCTCATCTTAGAAACATGGTACAGAGAAATCACATATTAAACAATTCGCTTGTTTGTATACAGATAACGTGTATAAACTCGTTAAAGAATTTAAGCGAATTAGTAAGCTCTCCTGATTTATTATCCCATAAATCATCAAGCGAACCTCTATAACTTCTGTCCTACCTGTTACCATTTCCAATTCAATATCAATTAGATCATTACTCTGATTTTCGTCTTGGACCAATGCCATGATCTGACGACATTGTTCTGTTAATAGCTTGTCTGCTTTTTCTACCTTTTTATTTTCCGTATGTATTCGAAATTTTAATCGCATATCTTGATACATTTGATGAAATTGAAGCACCCACAAGAAGAATTCAAAAGCTTGTAGTTGCATTAATTTCCGCTCTTCATGATAATAGGCAATAGCATCAGACGTTTTTTCCTCTACTCTTTCTACTTTTCCCATGGATGCATAACCATGAATGACTTGTAAATGATTCATCAAGTCATGTCGGTAATGCTGTATTAGCTGAACTACCTCTTTTTCTGTCATGTTACGCCCCCTCACTATGTTCCAAAGTATAGCAAAAAATTAAGAAAAGATCATTCATATTGGGTAGACCTTTTCCTCAGATTATAAAAAACTCCAGCCAACATACTGGCTGGAGTTTTTTATAATACTTATGCTTCTTTAGCAACTGGGTATACACTTACTTTTTTACGGTCACGTCCAAAACGTTCAAATTTAACTACACCATCAATTTTAGAGAAAAGTGTATCATCTCCACCGCGTCCAACGTTCGCTCCAGGATAAATCTTGGTACCACGTTGACGATAAAGAATCGATCCGCTAGTAACAAATTGGCCATCCGCACGTTTTGATCCTAGTCGTTTCGATTCAGAGTCACGACCGTTTTTCGTACTACCTGCACCCTTTTTCTGAGAGAAAAATTGCAAATCTAGACGTAGCATTATTTCCACCTCCTTATTTCGTTTGTATTTTTATAAATTTACTATATTCTTGTTCAATTGAACTTAATGATATAAGCATTCCCTCAAATAGCAATTGTATCTTCTCCATTTTCTCATCTGAAACAGAGGTTGGAATAGTTACATGAAGATACCCACCGTCATTTCCTTGTCTAATAACAAGATCTGTATCGCATAGATCCATAACTGCGTTTACTGCTCCAATGGATACAGCTGATACTCCTGCACAAACCAAATCATAGCCATATGGTCCACTTTCAGCATGTCCAGAAAGTTCAAATGCTGTTATTTGCTCATTTTCACGAATTACGGTTATAACTATCATGTTAGAATCCTTTATGCATTAATTTTGTCAATTACCAATTTGGTATAAGGCTGACGATGACCTTGCTTGCGATGATAATTCTTTTTTGGTTTGTATTTAAATACAGTAATTTTCTTTTGACGACCATGTTTGGCAACTTTTGCAGTTACAGTAGCACCTTCAACATACGGGGCGCCGACTTTCACGTCATCTCCACCAACAAAAAGAACTTTATCAAATGTAAAAGCATCATCTTGCTCAGCAGCAACTTTTTCAATGTAGATTTCTTGACCTTCTTCTACTTTGATTTGTTTACCACCTGTCTCAATAATAGCGTACATACTACATGCACCTCCTTAATTAACTCAGACTCGCCATACAGGTACCTTCATTGGTTTAAAAACCTGTTCTGCGCGGTTGTAGCACTGGTGCTACGATGAATAACGTATTAATGCTACCATGTTTTCAGTACATGTGTCAAGATTACATTCAGGTATTTGATTCATTTTAACAACTTTAACGAACTGCAACTTTCATATAAAATTGGCACAACACAATTTTTACTGGACAATCTATTCATGTATTGTGCAATGGTTAAATTTCTTTCGTACTAACTACTTCAATTTTTCGAAGAGCTTGCGAAGCTAGTTGATCTGCTTCTTTATTTTTATTTCGAGAAACTAGCACATATTCTGGTTCCATTCCCAATTTTTCAAGCTTGGCATCAATTCGATCAGCCCATCTCGAAAGTTCAAACTCATAACATGGCCATTCCCCACGTAATTGATTAATAACAACATTTGAATCACCTATAATTGTAATTGGGATGTGATGTGCTTCTAATGAATGAAGTTCTTGAAGTGCTAAATGAAGTGCTGCATATTCAGCTTCATTATTTGTCTTAAGTTCCTCAACCAGTGCATTTTTTCTGAGACGAAATGATTTATTGTTCTGTTTATAATACAAAACACAACCTAACCCTGACTGATTTGATTCTGGATCAAACCCACCGTCGAAGTAGAGGATAATATCATGAACCTCTGTTTTTAATTCCTCAATATGACGCTGTAATTCCTTCATGGACCATGTTGTATCATGCTTATCTACATAAGTGATCTTTTTTAAACGTCCAGTTCTTTCTAAATCCTCCGTTAGTAATAATGCTTTAGGCACCTTCATCTCTTCAGAAAAACAAGTCATTTCAGCACCTTTTGGGGTTCGATACGTAAATTCCATTCTTACTTTCATTTCATTGCCTCCTTGAAAACACCTTTCGTATATATACTTTACCCTAATTATTTTAATTCCTAATAGCAATCTCCTCTATTTAAAAATAAAAAAGGGCAAGCCCAATAAAAGGCTTGCCCTTAGGTTATGTGATCGGCAATTTCTCCAATGCTTTTATTCACCTGTTTATCGTAAAAAAAACTTTTCAAACAGAACGCTTCATCTAGAGCATGTCGTTTATAATTAGCATCATATATATGAATATCATGTTTTCTTTCTCGATAAAAGTAAGAAAACACTTCCATTAATGATTCACTATCCTTAACATGAATCGGCATGCGTCTTGTATTATTTTTTGATTCCTCTTCATAACGTTGCAAAAGGAATCGCATAAAAGCATAATACCGCTGTTTCCATTCGGTTCTATTTTCCATAAATAAAAAAATAAAAATAAAGAATGAGCTTAATGTAAAAGGAAATGCAAAAAGTTGAATAGATAATAAAATTAAACTAGCTATCATCGAACCGAAAATAATGGAATAATATGCTTTCTTATATGGTAATAAAGAAGATAAAAATAATAATAACAGCTTACCGCCATCTAAAGGCCAAATAGGTAATAAATTAAATAATAAAATAATCGTATTATAATAATAAAATAGTTCCAAAACGGGAGGAGGTAATATATCTCCAGTCCCTACGATCAGTAATCCAAGATAAATAATTATATGTTGAAATGGCCCTGCACAAGTAACATACATTTCTTCTTTTAATGGTTTACTCCCATGTTCTTCTGTATCCATTACCCCACCAAATACCCAAAGCATAACTTTTCGAATTCGCCATTTAAAATGGCGCGCAGCCAATAGATGACCCATTTCATGAAAAAATACGATAAATAATAGAATAGCCAGTTCCATAAACGTTCCTGTAAAAAAAGATATGATAATAAATACTAATAAAATCGGATGGAGATGAATTTTAGGAAGACTATTGAGTGTCGTCAACTTTTAACACCTGTACTGGATCGATATAATCGTTATCTTTCTCAATCGAGAAGAATACGGACTGGCTTTCTTGTGTAGGGCTGAATTGGCCGATTGTTTGGTTTGCTGTTACATGCTGATAAATGTGTACATCAATATTGCTCAAATAACCATATGTTGTTTTACTACTATCAGGATGCTGTACAACAATCGTTTTATTTGTTTCTTTATCATTACCAGCAAATATTACAACACCCTCCTGTAAGGCCGTTACTGTACTCTCTCCCGTTGGAGCAATTTTTATTCCGGTGCCGTTTGTTTGAAATGTTTCTGTCACGTTTCCATTAACTGGCATAGCAGAAGCATTACTCGTTACGTTCTCCGATTGATTATCAGGAACAAATGCTAATGGGCTTCCAAAGGTCTCTTGGTACCAAACATTTACTTTAGCAAAAGGAAATTCCTCTGTTAATGCACTACCTGTCCACTCTTTCGGTGATTGTAATACAGGGGATTCTACTTGCCAAAGTAAAGCGACACCTAAAAATAACAAAATAGAAAGTGTACCTTTTAATAAAAAATTTGTTACCGTTTTACCTTTTGATTTTGAAGGATATCCTGGATCAGAAAATACTGGTGCATATCCATGCTTTTCCTCCTCTTGTAAAAAAGGAGGGATCACCTGTTTGCTTGGTTTTCCTTTAGTGGGTACACCTCGGGCTTTTTTTCGTTGTTCGATTGATTGACGTACTTTTTTTACTCCTTTACTCATCATCCTCACAATCCTTCTCAAGCATTTGTACAAGTCTATGAGAGAGATTATAAAGATATGTCAGAAAAAGGCTAAGCTAAAAAGAAATCATTTCTTATACCATTGCGATCCGTATTTTTCAACGAGGATCTTTTGCCTCCAGAATCACATCCCGTTCCCTTTCTGCGGCCGACTGTAAGTTTTTTCGCTTCATTGCCACGGTCTGTGCTGCTTTGATCTCGCCTAAAGTCTAGTCGAAAGGAATTCCTAAAAAGATGGAATAAAAGAAAAACAACCAAAAAAACAAGGCAACGAGAACCTCTCGATGCCTGCTCCTTAAACCTTTTTATACACGCATTCCGAAAAACTTTTTCACTTTCTGCATCATCCCTTTTTCCGTATCAAGGTTCTGTAAAGGAACGGTTTCACCTAGAATCCTTCTAGCAATATTTCTATAAGCAATCGAAGCTTTCGTATTTGGCTTAAATGCTACTGGTTCACCTTTATTCGAAGCTTTGATAACTTCCTCATCATCAATAACAATGCCAATTAAATCAACGGATAAAATTTGGAGCACATCATCTATATCAAGCATATCACCGCTTTTCATCATATGATTCCGAATTCGATTAATAACTAATCGCGGTGGTTCAACCATGTCTTCTTTTTCTAATAAGCCAATAATTCTATCTGCATCCCTTACACTTGACTTCTCTGGCGTTGTCACAACTATTGCTTTGTCAGCACCAGCAATTGCATTTTGAAACCCCTGTTCTATTCCTGCTGGGCAATCAATTATTATATAATCATATTCTTGTTTTAACTCTGTAATGATACGCAGCATACCCTCTGTAGTGACAGATGATTTATCACTTGTTTGAGCGGCAGGCAGTACGGATAAATAATCAAAACGTTTATCTTTGATCAAAGCTTGTTTTAATTTACACCTTTCTTCAATCACGTCAACAATATCATAGATAATTCTATTTTCTAGCCCCATCACTACATCAAGATTTCTTAAACCAATATCTGTATCTATTAGACAAACTTTTTTCTCCATTAATGCTAATGCTGTTCCAATATTTGCAGTCGTAGTTGTTTTACCAACTCCGCCTTTACCTGATGTAATAACGATCGCTTCACCCATTTTGCATTCTCCTTTCGAACCTGTTTATTTCTTTTCTTTTATGTGAGAGAACTTGTAGTCGATCAATTATGATTTTATCCTTCTCTTCATCAACTAGACCACATTCCATATACACACCATCAGATTCATAGTCAGGAGCACGACTGATATAATCAGCAATTCGAAGTTGACTAGGGTTCATGAAAGATGCTGCTATGAATGCTTTTATGTCACCGTCAACACCAGCATGGGCAATTCCCCGTAAATTCCCCAATATGTAAATATTTCCTGTTGCTGTAACTTTGCCACCAGGATTTACATCTCCTATAAGTAATAGGTCTCCAGTGACATGTAATATCTGGCCCGAACGAACAATTCGATTCATTGCTTTAATTTCGCTATTTGCTTGCCAAAGACGAGCTTCTTCGCGAAGAACGACATCCGATTCTATTGAATGAATCGTAAACCGGTTTTCCTCACATATCGTTTGTTTTAACCGTTCTAGTTGCTCATCATTTAGATAACGATGACCTAATTTCACTCTAACACTGACAATAGGTTCATGCTGGGTTGGCCTACTTTCTTTCATTTTACGTCCAAGCTCTTGTATCGCCTGTTCAAAAGAACAACTATCTTCGATAAATAATGTTAGTCCATCTTTTGTTCCCTTCATCGTAATTAATTGCTTTTTCTCCTGTACCACATGTTCACCTCATTTATCTAACATGAGAAAATTGAACAAAACATTAAATAGGATTGCTTCTTGCCAATTGCTCCCTTCCCCATGCAGTAAGTTTTTTAACAACGATTGGATATAAAGCGAGTAAAAATACTAGATTAGATAGTACTGTCGGTAGTAATCGAATGGACAAATATTCTTTCCAAGCTACATCGGTAATTCCTACTACCATATAAATTAAATAGATAGCGACATCTGCTAGTGCTAATCCAACAATTCCAAGCAAGATCGTCACAAAAATATTACCGTGTAGCAGCTTCTTTAAACCATGTACGACATATATAAGTAAGGCATAGGAAAACATATAGACACCTAGTACCTCTGTATATACAATATCGATAACTAACCCGAATATAAGGGCATACATTACCGAAAAATATGTTCTATCTTTATCGTAAAAAATGGCAATATACACAAGGAAGATAAATACCCAATGCGGTACAATAAGTAAATCATTTGTTAGTAGACTTCCCGGTAGCAACTCCAATGCTACTCCTTCTAGTACCATAATTAAAAAAAGAATGAGGGGCAAGTATAGACGTTTCATTACTCGCCCTCCTCTCCATTTTCTGTATCCTCTTGCACGGCACGATCAACTACAATGACTTGATTTATATCATACATATCAGCAGCAGGTTCAACTAATGCCGTTCGGGTTAGTCCGTATTGATCGGGAACGACTTCTTTCACTTCACCAATTGGCAACCCTGCAGGGAATACACCGCCCATCCCTGACGAAACAACTAATTCTCCTTCTTTTAGATCCTCTTTAGATTCCTCAATAATTCGGAAGATCAGGCTTTCGGTTTCTTTATCAAATCCTTCAACCATTCCAAAAATCTCTTGTCCATCCCTAGAAACGGTACCTGATATACGATTAAATTGATCAAAACCTGTTAGCAGCTGAACGGTTGAAGTACTTTGTGATGGTGCAAGCACTTTACCAACCATTCCTTCTGGAGTTATGACTGCCATATTAGCTTCTACGCCATCCTTTTTCCCTTTATTAATCGTTACTTGCTCAATCCACCGTTCAGGTGATCTTGACATAACAGTTGCTTGGATTGGATTATAATTCCGCATGTTATCGGAATCGGTGAGCTCTAAATTATTTCTTAAATCCTCATTCTCTTCTTTTAATTCTTGAACTTCATAAATAAGTCCTTTATATTCAGCCAGTTTTTCTTTTAATATCCGATTTTCTTTGTACGTATCTTTAAAATCATCCATATTTCCTACAATATCTGTTATAAAATTAATCGGAGCATGAATAATACCTTGTGCCCATCCTACTGTATCATTAATAACTTCTTCTACGCCTGTTAGATTATCTCGATCTCTAAGCGAGAAACCAATTAACGCGACTAGAATAATAAAACCAATTAATATTATAAATAAGCGTTTTTTACGTAAAAAAGACATAGGAACACCAACTTACTCTACAGTCGGACGTGATGATACATTCGGATGGGAGCGGAAGTGCTGAATGTATTCTAAAGATTTGCCAGTTCCAATTGCTACACTTTCAAGTGGATCTTCCGTAACAAAGACAGGCATTTTTGTCTCATCACTAATAGCTTTATCTATTTGTTTTAACAAAGATCCGCCTCCGGACAAGACTATTCCACGGTCCATAATATCTGCTGCAAGTTCAGGAGGTGTATTTTCTAATGTATTTTTGACTGCATCAACTATCGATTCTACTGTATCTTTCAATGATAACGCAATTTCTTCGGCGGTTATGGTAATCGTTTTTGGCAGGCCAGTTAAAAGGTCTCTGCCACGAATATCCATTTCTTCATTTTTAGTAATGTCACCAGCCGTACCAATTTCAAGTTTTATGGATTCTGCGGTTCTTTCGCCGATCATTAAACTATAATGTTTACGAATATAATTGGTAATAGCTTCATCCATATCATCCCCTGCCGTACGAATTGATCTGCTTGTCACAACTCCTCCAAGCGAAATTACAGCGACCTCCGTTGTGCCACCGCCAATATCAACAATCATACTTCCGGTTGGTTCCCATACCGGTAAACCCGCACCAATCGCTGCTGCAAACGGCTCTGAAATAGGAAAAGCTTCTTTTGCACCTGCTTGTTTAGTAGCATCAATCACAGCACGTTCTTCTACCATTGTTATGCCAGAAGGTACACATACCATAACATTTGGCTTCTTAGCAAAATAAGACCGATTCTTCATTGCTTTTTGTATATAGTATTTCATCATAGCTGCAGTTGTATCATAATCAGCAATAACTCCATCTTTCATCGGCCGAATAACTGTTATATTACCAGGTGTTCTACCAATCATATTACGTGCTGAACTTCCCACGGCCTCTATATCGCCTGTTTGTTTATTCTTTGCAACCACAGAAGGTTCCTTTACAACAACACCTTTGCCTTTTACAAACACAAGAGTATTTGCAGTACCTAAATCTATCCCTAAGTCCTGAGAAAAATTAAATATTCCCAAAAAAATCTCCCTTTCCAAATCACATTCATGTGGTTATATGTAGGTTCATAATATCGAATCCAATTATCTCGTTTTAATCGTTAAAAGTAAAACAATTACCACCATGTCCTAATCTTTAATTTTCGTTTTTAGCAATCCAATTAAAATGAAGCTCAACAAGCGCCACTTTCCATGAATAATTGAAAAATGGCGCTACTGAATCATTCGTCTATATAATTATACGAAAAAAAGAATAAAATAGATAGTGTTATTATCGGATCATTTTTGTTCATTCACCAAAAAGTTATTTACCTTTTTATCTCAATACTTCTATATACTGAAATAAGCTCAAATAATACATAATTCTTATAAATACCCTTTTTCCTTTAAAGAAATGAATTTACGATCACCTATTATAATGTGGTCAATTAATTCAATTCCTATCATTTTTCCTGATTCAGCTAATCGCCTTGTTACATGGATATCTTCTTGTGAAGGGGTAGGGTCTCCGGATGGATGGTTGTGGGCAACAATAATTGAGGCTGCTGAACGCTTGATTGCCTCCCGAAACACTTCACGTGGATGTACAATGGAAGCATTGAGACTACCAATAAAAATAGTTTGTCTGTGAATAATTTGATTTTTCGTGTTTAAGAATAATGCAATAAAATGTTCCTGTTTCAACCCTCGCATTTCTTCCATTATGTAGTCTGCTCCATCCTGAGGAGAGCGAACAACATATCGTTCATCTGGTTTATAATCATGCATGCGTTTACCTATTTCTATGGCTGCTAAGATCAAGACACCTTTTGCTGTACCAATTCCTTTTATAGCTATCAATTCTTCTATGGTTGCATCACTTAATAGCTTCAAACCTTCAAAATGCATTAAAACGCGACTTGATAATGTGATTACAGACTCTTTTTTTGTCCCACTTCCTAACACGATGGATAGCAATTCTGCATTCGAAATATGGTTTGCACCTAATCTTAATAGTCTTTCTCTAGGGCGATCATCTTTTGGTACATCTTTTATCATAATAGGTGTAGCGTTCATTCAGACCATTCCTCTGTTATAAGATAGTATTATCTTAGAACACCTCAGAGAATGATACAAATTGGTAATTTCAAAAAGAAATGGAATGAATGATTTACATAATTGCTTTTTCCATAACAAATAATTAGTTAATACGTATTACCTTATGATTTAAAATGGAATTTTCCATCCATTCACTTAATTATTTTTTGCAACAGACATGTAAGCATACCATAGATTTAAGAGAACAGCTCTACTTTGTAAATAATCTCCCTTTTCATTTTCCGATATTGCAGTTTCTATTTCCGTTTTTAACCCATCAAGTTTGTTTCCCTCTTGTGGATACTTATCCAAAAGCTCTTGCCATGTTTTTGTTTGGAAGCCTTCAGTTTCTAGATCTGCTTTCCATATGTCTGTAAATGACTTGATCCAATCACTTTCACTTTGTGTTAGATTAACTTCAAAACTATCCGTTGACCAATTTTTTACATAAATATCCATATCGGCAGCAGCCAGGCTTTTATTCAATTGATCAGCCTCGTTCTCACTAGCAACGGCAGCAATTAATAAAAAGTATTTTCCCTCTCTTTCCCAGGTCATGGTGGGAATCCCATTGTCCTTATAGTTAGTAGCCCATGTTTCAGCATTTGCCTTTTCAGAGAACACGCCTCCCTGTAATACAAATGCTTGAAGTCCATGAATGGTTGTGGCCGTTCCTTGACTTTCATTTTCTTCCTGGTCTTTATTATCGACAGCTGGTATACTTGCACTTCCATTTGCTTGACCGCTATCCTCTATAGTAACAAACATTTTAAGCATCATTATCCCTAAACATGAACCAATTACTAGGGCAGAAAGGATTGCAATAATAACTGGTTTCCATTTCTTTACTTTCTGCTTTAAGGATTCAAATCGTGCAGCTTGTATTTTGGTCAATCTAGTATAAGCAGGTACTTCACCTTCATCATCTGAAACTGTAGCTGCTTCTTGTTTTTTTCCAGGGGAATCAGATGTCGGAATTGAATCCTGTGTTTCTTGCTTGTTTATATAGAGTTTTACTTGCTTACCATTTTCCCAGACTGTTATTTTTCGCTTGTCCTTATTTTCCACTACCTTTCTTCCCTCCCCGCACTAGATTTATGTTAAACTCTAGCACAGCAAGGTTAAAAAGTAAGACGAAATCTGTCATCTTACTAAAGAATCGTTCAACATATATTTATCTTTTATTAACATTCATGTAGTCACGTACGAACGAAATAAAATGTAATGAACCAGTTATAAAATATACAGTGTTTGGGTTTACCATCTTATTGACTGCTTTTTGCCAATTTGGTTCAACTATCATTTCACCTCCATATTGTTGCATTTCTGTAACACTGGCAGCTCTTGGGTGATTGAAAGTTGTCAAGGTGATCGAAGTAAATCTACCTTGTAATTGGTGAAGCATATTTTCTAAGTCTTTATCTTTAAAGACAGCAAACAATAACGCACGATCCATATACTTATAGTTGCTCTCCATTGTTTCCAGAAAACGAGAGATTCCGGCTGGATTATGTGCACCATCAACAATAATTAATGGGTGATTCTGAACAATTTCAAACCTTCCAATCAGCTTCACCCGACAAAAAGCAGATTGAACTTTGGATATAACCAAATGAAATCCAGCTCTGGTCAGTAATTGAAGTGCCATCATAGCAATGGAGGCATTATCCTTTTGATGTTCCCCAGGCATATTAATGGTTAAGTCATAAGGCATTGCTGGTGATTGCATCCACGTTATGCTATTTCCTTGTAATGCGTGATATGTAAAATTACTGCCAAGTCGATATATAGGTGCTTGTTTTGCAGTTGCCTCCTTCTTGACAATTTCTGTCGCTTCTTGGCATAGTTCCCCAGTTATGACTGGAGTACCTGATTTTATTATACCAGCCTTGTGGGAGGCAATTTCGGAAATGGTATCCCCTAAAAAAGCAGTATGATCTTTAGCGATATTTGTTATAATGGACAGGATAGGTAGAATGCAATTCGTTGTATCTTCCCTGCCTCCCATTCCAGCTTCTATTATGGCTATATCTGTCCGATCTACAAAATAAAAAAGAGCAATAGCAGTAATGATTTCAAATTCACTAGGATGTAATTCCATATCATCCAATTGTAAGATGGCTGGATAGATTTCGGACCAGATATCCAAAATTAAATGCTCAGGGATAGGCTCGTCATTCAGAAAAACATGCCCTCTTAACCCTGTTAAACTAGGGGATGTAAACATACCTACCTGATAATTATTTGCAATTAAACCTTGTTTCACAAATTCTGCTGTAGAACCTTTTCCATTCGTACCTGCTATGTGGATAGTTGTTAGTTTTTCCTGGGGCCTTCCTAAAAGATTAAGTAGCTTTTCCATACGTTGAAGCCCCGGCTTAATTCCCAATTGTCTACGATTTTTTATAAAACTTTCTATTTGATTCATTTGTTGAAACAACTTACAGCACCACACTTATCGTTTAATTTTCCTATTTAGTATATCAGAAAGGACAGAAGCAATGCAGTTACACGGTTGGATTATTTATAATGGAAGTTTACCAGGAAAAAAATTTATTGATTTTGCTGAATGGATTCAAGCAGCTGCTATTCATAAAGGAGGTACTGCATCCATTTATAAGAATACTGAGTTGCTTGCGTATCTTGGCGAAGGAAATTTAGAAATCCTACATCTCCAACATAGAAAAGCACCTGATTATATCGTATTCGCAGATAAAGACATCTATTTAGCAAAACAATTAGAAAAGATAGGAATGCGTGTATTTAATAGTGCCGAAGCAATTTCCATTAGTGATGATAAAATTGCCAGCTATCAGCAACTGGCAGCTAACAATTTGCCGATCCCTAAAACATTGATAGCACCTAAATCATTTACGCAGGGGGAACCAGATATGGATGTCATGAAACAAGCCATTCAATTATTTAGTTTCCCAATGATTGTTAAAGAAGCATTTGGTTCATTCGGGCAACAGGTTTACTTTATACAAACAGAAGCTGAGTTAAGGATAAAGCTTGCCGAACTAGAAGGGAAGCCATATATGTTCCAAGAATTCATAGCAACAAGTTATGGTCAAGACTTGCGGCTTCATGTGGTTGGTGACCAGGTTGTTGCTTCCATGAAGCGTCAAGCTGATAATGATTTTCGGGCAAATGTCTCCGCTGGTGGTAAAATGGAAGCCTATACCCCAACAATTGATGAGCAAGAATTAGCAATTGCTGCTACGAAAGCAATAGGGGCAGACTTCGCTGGAGTTGATTTATTGTTCGGACCTGACCAAACCCCGATTGTATGCGAAATCAATTCGAATGCCCACATTCGTAATATGTTTGATTGTACTGGAATTAATGTGGCTGATGATATGATTGATTATATTTATCAGCAATTAACTGATTTTCAAAAAGGAGAATAACATTGCTTAAAGGTTGGATCGTTTACAGCAAGAAAGACTTCAGAGGAAACCAATCCTATATTAATTGGTTTATCAAAGAAGCTGCTCGACAATCACTTCAATTACAACTTGTAATTCGAGAAAACATTACAATCGGTATTGAAAATAATCAACGAAGAGTTTACTTCAACGGTGAGATGATAACGGATTTAGACTTCGCTATTGTTCGCACGATTGATCCCATGTTGAGCACTCATTTGGAAGCATGTAATATCATCGTCTTTAATTCTGCTTATGTTTCCAGAGTTTGTAATGATAAGGCTCTTACTCATCATATTGTTCAACAATTGAATATTCCGATGGTAGATACCATCTATTCCAAAAAAGAGCAGCTCTCTTCTCACCCACCTTTACCTTATCCGTTTATTATTAAGGAAACCTCCGGGAGAAGTGGAAAACAGGTTTACTACATTGCAGATAAGCAAAGCTACCTAAGATGTCAACAGTTACTTCGCACTACTAATCTTGTTATTCAATCTTGTCATGTGCAAATGGGAAAGGATTTACGTGTCTTTGTAGTTGGGAAAAAAATTGTCGCAGCTGTATTACGACAGAATGATACAGATTTTCGGGCCAATTTTAAATTGGGAGGCTCAGCAACATTATATAAATTGAATAATGAAGAACGATGCCTGATTAAGAAAATAGTCGAATACTTTGATTTTGGAATGGTAGGGATAGACTTTTTAATTGATTATGATGGGAATCTGTTATTTAATGAAATTGAGGATATTGTCGGTTCTCGAACATTAAGTAATTCAAGTGATATAAATATTCTTCGTATTTATGTAGACCATATAAGTGAGAAGTTAAAAAGAAGGAAACTGCTCTAATGATAGACAGTTCCCTTCTTTTTATTATCCCCTCAGTTCTTCCAATCTAGCTTTTACCTTCGCCTGTTTATCTAGATAATCTCGCTCTTTTTGTTTCTCTTCCTCCACAACGGCCTGTGGTGCTTTATTAACAAAACCTTGATTTGCAAGCTTTTTCTTGACGCGTTCAACTTCTTTATTCCACTTCGTTAATTCTTTCTCTAGCCGCGCAATTTCTTTATCAAAATCAATTAACCCTTCTAGTGGGAAAAATAATTCAGCACCTGTTACAACCGCAGTCATTGCTTTATCAGGCACATTTACCGTAGTAGCAATCGTACATTCACTCGTATTACAGAAACGCTCCAGATAATCGCGATGTGTTTTCAATTCATTAATTACAGCTTGGTTCTCAGCTTGAATTAATAATTTTATTTGTTTCGACATTGGGGTATCAACTTCTGCTCGAATATTACGCACAGATTTAATAATCGATACAAGTCGTTTCATTTCTTGCGAAGCTTTCTCATCATGAAATGCATGATTTACTTGCGGCCAATTTGCTACTGTAATGGACGACCCTTGATGAGGTAATTGTTGCCAAATTTCTTCCGTTATAAATGGCATATATGGATGTAACATACGCATGGTTTGATCTAGTACATAAGCGAGAACAGAGCGAGTTGTTTTCTTTTTCAACTCATCATCACCGTACAGCGGTAATTTCGCCATTTCTATATACCAATCACATAATTCATCCCAAATAAAGTTGTAAAGATAACGTCCTGCTTCGCCAAATTCATATTTATCCGTATTTTTAGTAACTTGTTCAATCGTCTCATTCAATCGTGTTAATATCCATTTATCAGCAAGTGATTTTTCACCAGTTAAATCAATATCTTCATAGCTAAACCCTTCCAAATTCATAATCGAAAAACGAGATGCATTCCAAACCTTATTGGCAAAATTCCATGTGGATTCTACCTTTTCCCAGTGGAAGCGTAAATCCTGACCTGGTGTTGACCCAGTTAATAAGAAATAGCGTAAGGAATCAGCACCATACTTATCTATGACATCCATAGGATCGACACCATTGCCAAGTGACTTACTCATTTTTCGACCTTCTGCATCACGAATAAGTCCGTGAATTAATACATCATTAAAAGGTTTACGCCCCGTAAAGTGCTTCGATTGAAAGATCATCCGGGCAACCCAGAAGAAAATAATGTCATAACCTGTAACTAGTACCCCTGTAGGAAAATAGCGTTGAAAATCTTCACTAGCTGTATTCGGCCAACCCATTGTAGAAAATGGCCATAATGCGGATGAGAACCAAGTATCTAAGACATCTTCATCCTGTTCCCAATTTTCTATATCTTCTGGTGCCTCCTTGCCAACATGAATTTCATTTGTTTCTTTATGATACCAAGCTGGAATTCGATGTCCCCACCAGAGTTGACGAGAAATACACCAATCTCGAATATTTTCCATCCAATTCAAGTACGTTCGCTCAAATCGTTGTGGAACAAAATTAACCTTATCTTCTTGATGTTGTAACGCAATCGCGGCATCAGCTAACGGCTGCATATTAACAAACCATTGAGTCGAAAGATATGGTTCGACCACGGCTCCACTTCTCTCCGAATGGCCTACTTGGTGCGTATGATCTTCAATTTCAAACAGAATGCCTTGATCTTGTAAATCCTTTACAATCTGTTTCCGGCAATCAAAACGATCCATGCCTGCATAGGACCCAGCATTATCATTCATCGTTCCGTCCTCGTTCATAATTAGAACTCTTTCCAAATTATGGCGATTACCGATCTCAAAATCATTCGGATCATGCGCAGGTGTTATTTTCACAGCACCTGAACCAAATTCCATATCTACATATTCATCAGCAACGATCTCAATTTCCCTGCCAACGATTGGTAATATAACTTTTTTTCCAATTAAATCAGCATAACGATCATCTTTTGGGTGAACGGCTACTGCAGTATCACCTAGCATCGTCTCTGGACGTGTTGTTGCAATTTCAATTGTTTCTTTACTACCCTTTATCGGATAGCGCATATGATAGAATTTTCCATTTACTTCTTCATAAATAACTTCAATATCCGATAATGCTGTTTTCGTTTGAGGATCCCAATTAATAATATATTCTCCGCGATAGATAAGCCCTTCTTCATAAAGCTTTACAAACACTTCTTTCACAGCATCTGATAAGCCATCATCCAACGTGAAACGTTCACGGGAGTAATCTAAGCCAAGACCTAATTTTTCCCATTGGGAACGAATAAAATCAGCATATTCCCCTTTCCATTCCCAAGCTTTTTCTAAAAATTTATCTCTACCTAATTCGTACCTGCTCGTACCGTGTTCTTTCAGTTTTGCCTCTACTTTTGCTTGGGTTGCAATTCCAGCATGATCCATTCCTGGCAGCCATAGCACATCATATCCTTGCATTCGTTTCATACGAGAAATTGTATCTTGCATCGTTGTATCCCATGCATGACCAAGGTGTAACCGTCCGGTTACATTTGGTGGTGGTATTACAATTGCATATGGTTCCTGGTCTGGATCATTGCTTGCTTGAAAGTATTTGCCTTCCAACCAAAATTGATACCTGCCTTGTTCTACTTCCTGCGGGTTATATTTTGCTGACATGGAAGTAGATTTCTTTTGTTCACTCATACTAACGCCTCCTAAAACAAATTAATCAACTAAAAAACCCTTTTCATCCCAATAAAGGACGAAAAGGGTATACTTTCCGTGGTACCACCTTTGTTTGCAAGCTCGGCTTGAGCAATGCACAACTTCGTTGAATGATAACGGTAATAAACTCCATTACCGGCTTCTTCTAGTAATGCACTATATTTTCATAGCGTATGTTCAAAGAAGCTGCATCATGGACGACCTTCCATGGTAATATTGCCAAGGAAATTTTCAGCCTGTGATTTCCCTCTCTTTTGGTTATTACCTTGTACTCTTTCCAATCCGCGCATTTTTCAAAATCGTTTTTTAAGGAATAGCTTTATTTTATATATTATGTGTCATTTCGTCAACTATTTCTAAGAGTTTTGCACAAAAACAGGATATCTATACATAGTATATATAAAAGGCGTATGCACACAGGTTAGAGACGAATCAAGAACCCCTGCACAGATGGTTAAACCAATAATGTAATAACTTGAAAGTATCATCATTATGAAAAGAGAGGTGAATCCTAATGGCTCGCTACTATCGTTACCGCTTACCACCTTGGGCAAGAACATGCATTATTGTAATTGAAAGAGTTACCTTACCCATTTTGGTCTTTCAATTAATCCGTACCCTTTTCTTTCCAACAACGTTTGATGTATTTTTATTAGGACTGTTAGTAGGGTTATTCATTGCTTTTTATTTGGAGTGGATTTAACTTTCTAAGTCATCAATATCAAACGAATCATACTCTTGCTCAATATAGGCCGACAATTGTAATCCAAATAATATTCTCCTAAATACATGCTGCAATGAAACAATTTGTTCAATCATTGTTTCTTTCGAATTACCATGAGCTTCGAGTAATTGAAGATATGGTTGGCAATCTAATAATTGGATGGCTAACATGTAAAGCTCTTTCTTGGATAATTCATTTTCATTCATATAACTATCAAATGCTTGAATAAATAAATTCGTTGGTGCATCGTACATGCTTGTTTCATTTTTAAAGAAAATAGATAAATCCAACGAAGGATATTCGTACATGGCGTCTTCCCAGTTTATAAAAAATATTTGATCTGGTGATGAAAGGATATGTGAAGCTTGTAAGTTCCCATGACATAGACTATAATTCCATGCTTCATCCTCTTTCTGCTCATATAAAAGTTGATCAATTCTTCGCATTGACTCCTTAAGTGCAAAATCAATATCACGATACTGTGTACAAACAAGTAATTCAAAAGGTGACATGTAATGGTTTTTTTCATAGTTTTCAACAAAATGAAGCAGCTTTTTTTGTCTCTCTTCCGTTTCTTTTTGATAATTTGTAAAACGGTCGATAAATGTTTCATTTGGTATGTTTCGAACTCGTTTGGTTTTAGCATGGATTGTTCCAAGACTTTGGAATACATCACGTATAGAACTTTCATTAAAGTTAGTTAATGCTTTTCCTCTCCATGGCGTAAGGTAATAAATGCGATCATGATGTTTTTTGTATATATTTCCTTCCGTTGTTAAATAAACTGGGAGAATCGTATATAAATTCTCTGCATAAGCTTCTCTGAAAACCTTTTCCCACATGGAAACAGTCTGTTCGGATAAGTCGCTTTGCTTTAATGCATATTGTTGATGACCATCCTGGATTCTAAAGAGGTGACCCGTTTCATGTTCTATGTAAAAAGGTTGAACAGAATAAGCATTTAATATTGTTTTTATGGCATCCAACATATCACCACCTAATAACGGAAAACCCCTTGGCTCGATGGCAAGGGGCAGCATTTATTTTTTCTTATGGGGAATATATAATAACTGTCCTTCTGAGACATCATAGTCTTCATCTAATTGATTCTGCTTAATTAACTGTAAGGCCGAGATTTGATAACGTTCTGCAATTGAATCAATGGTATCTTTTTCTTGAACTATGCACAATCTCATTTTTGTATAATTGCTTTCTTCATTTCCCCTAAACATATCAGACAAATAACTGACATCTTTTACAGTTTCTTCATCATCCGTTCGATCATCAGATCCTTCATACACCTCTGGAGCAGATGTTGTCGACTCTTCTTCCCATTCATCATCAGATAGTTCGTCGATATTCACATCTCCATATTCTGTTGGAGACTCTGCTTCATCTTGTGAAGCAGTACCAAAGAATTCTTTTAGTGTTTTCGACTCCTTGTATTTCCATCTACCATCCGCTTCATCATAATGAGATTCACTGGATTCTTCAATCGATTCTTCTACTATTGGTTCTTCTATATCATTTGGCTCCAAAGCTTCTGTATTATCTCTTTCTTCTGTTTCCGATGAAAGCACGGGTAAATCAGACGGCATTATATCTTCGCTATTTACCGTATCAACTTCAGGTTCTTTTAGTTCAAATTGAAAGCTTTCTTCCTCTTCTCCCAAATTAGAAGAAAACGAATCCTCCGGGGTATTTAAATCTACTTCTTCTCTTTCTGCTACTTCATTTTCATTTACACCATGAATCTCAATTGTTGAATACAACCGAAATAAGGATGGATTCGGAATTTCATAATCAAATGTTTGGATATACACGCTAACATCATTTAAATCCGTCACACGATTGGCTGGCACAGAAATTTCCACTGGAAATTGATGAGAAAAAGTCGCAAGTCCATCTCCATTTTCCTCTACTCTTTCAACATAACGTTTCGACTGAAGATTTTCAGCCTCCAAGGATTCTCCAGTTATTTCTTCGGTTTGCTCGTATTCTCCTTTTAATTCAATAATTCCTCTAATTGAAATATAGTCGTTAAACGAATGTATGGAAATATCCGGCTCTAAGGAAACACCTCTCATTTCTTGGACTTCCTGTCCCTTTTCAAAATAGAGCGTTTCATTCAGTTCAAAGCTGAATACCGGTCGATCCTTTGACAATGCTCTTCCTCCTTTCAACATATATGTGCAATATGATTATATGTCTTAATTATCTATATGAACCCTTTTATACGGATATGCTTTGTTCCATAAAAATATAAAAAAGAGTTGCTCTCTATGAACAACTCTCATTCAAATAACAAATTATTTAATTTTAGAAAATGCTTTGCGGATTGCATTTATTGTGTAGTCTATATCTTCGTCTGTATGCGCAGTAGAAAGAAATATCCCCTCGAATTGTGAAGGAGGTAAAAATACACCTTCTTCAATCATTGCTCGATAGTACTGGGCGAAGTAATCGAGATTAGCACTTTGTGCCGTAGCAAAATTGGTTACTTCTTCATCGGTAAAGAATACTCCAACCATCGAACCAGCACGGTTTATGTGAAGTGGAATATTAAATTCTTCAGCAGCTTTTGAGAAGCCTTCCATTAAACGATCGACTTTTTTGCTAATTTCTTGATAAGAGGATTCATCGACAGCTTTTAACGTTTCTAATCCCGCAGTCATTGCTAAAGGGTTTCCTGATAATGTACCAGCTTGATAAATAGATCCTGTTGGAGCGACCTTTTCCATAATCTCTCGTTTCCCACCATAAGCACCTACTGGTAATCCACCACCAATAACTTTGCCAAGACAAGTCATATCTGGCGTTACTCCAAAATGCCCTTGCGCACAATGATAACCAACACGGAACCCTGTCATTACTTCATCAAAAATCAAAACTGTACCATGTTCGTTCGTAATAGTGCGTAGTTCATGCAAGAAATTACCTTTAGGTGGGACAACCCCCATATTTCCAGATACGGGCTCAACAATTACTGCAGCAATATCATCTCCATATTGCTCAAATGCATAACGTACACTTTCCATATCATTATATGGAACAGTTATCGTATTCTGGGCAATTGATTTAGGTACACCGGGACTATCAGGAAGACCTAATGTAGCAACTCCTGACCCGGCTTTAATTAACAAGGAATCACCATGCCCATGGTAGTTACCTTCGAATTTTAAAATTTTGTCTTTTCCCGTGTATCCTCTGGCTATACGTAACGCACTCATTGTTGCCTCTGTTCCTGAGTTAACCATACGTACCATCTCAATTGAAGGAACCCTATCAATAACAAGTTGAGCAAGTTCATTTTCTAATAATGTTGGTGCGCCAAAACTCGTACCTTTTTCTGCTGTTTGCTTTAATTTTTCGACAACACGATCATCCGCATGGCCCAACAATAAAGGTCCCCAACTCAAAACATAATCAATATATTCATTTCCATCAATGTCTTTAATTTTGGACCCTTTGCCTGATTCCATAAAAATTGGTGACATACCTACAGATTTAAATGCACGTACAGGAGAATTAACTCCACCTGGCATTAAATCTACCGCTTCCTTATATGCATCCTTTGAATTCGTAAAGCTATTCACAAAAATCACCTCATTAACGTTTAATTCGTAATTATTGATTCAACCATTTGGCTACATCTTTTGCAAAATAGGTAATAATTAAATTTGCTCCAGCACGTTTCATGGATAATAATTTTTCCATAACTAGCTCTTTCTCATTAATCCAACCATTTTGTGCCGCGGCTTTTACCATTGAATACTCCCCACTTACATTATACGCAACAACAGGAACATCAAATTGATTTCGAACTTCTCTTACAATATCCAAATAAGATAAGGCTGGTTTTACAATAAGAAAATCTGCTCCTTCTTCAACATCTGCTTTAGCCTCCCGCATAGCTTCTAATCGGTTGGCTGGATCCATTTGATAGGTTTTACGATCACCAAACTGTGGAGTACTATCAGCAGCATCTCTAAAAGGACCATAAAATGAAGATGAATACTTTACTGCATAAGACATAATTGGGATATTCGTAAAGCCTGCCTCATCTAAAGCTTGACGAATGACAGTTACAAACCCATCCATCATATTAGAAGGAGCAATGATATCTGCACCGGCTTTTGCTTGGGATACAGCTGTTTTAGCTAATAAATCCAGTGAAGCATCATTATCTACCTCATGACGGTGAATAACACCACAATGACCATGAGATGTATATTCACATAAACAAGTATCAGCAAGAATTAACATCGCCGGAAATTCCGCTTTAATCAAACGCGTTGCTTCCTGAACAATTCCAGTTTCAATAAAAGCTCCAGTTCCTTGTTCGTCTTTTTCCTTTGGAACACCAAATAACATCATTGCTTTTATTCCGAGCTCGTCTAATTCTGTTACTTCATTTAAAAGTAGGTCTAAAGAAACTTGGAAAACGCCGGGCATGGATGGTACTTCCCTCTTCAACTTTTCGCCTTCAATCACAAACATGGGATAAATTAAGTCATCTACACTTAACTGTGTTTCTCTAACAAGCGAGCGCATGGATGCCGAACTTCTTAATCTACGATGTCTAGCAAAGCCTTTTATATCTGTCATCATTTCTTCCCCTTCCTTATTATATCTTCTTGTATACGAGCAATCATACCATCTATTGTATATTCACTTGGCATTAAAATAGATGAAAAACCTAACTCCTTGGCACGTTGTTTCGTTGTTGAACCAATACAAACACAGGTTGCTGCCACATCCATTGTCGTCATTTCCACAAATGATTCAACTGTAGAAGGGCTTGTAAACGTAATATAATCAATTTGACTATTTAATAATTGCTCTCGCAGTTTATTCTTCATACTATAATTAGCATGTGTTTCATAGACTTCCATAGCTGTAAATGCCTTCTCAGCTGCTTTTAATCGATTCGGCAATACATCTCTTGAACGGTTCCCTCTAACAAGTAATATAGACGTGGCATCGGGATAGCTTGTTAGGAATTCTTCAGCCATCGTGGCTGCATTATAAGTACTTGGTATAAAATCCGCTTTTCTACCGTATAAAATCAATGTCTCTTCCGTTTTTCTACCAACCACTGCGATATTTTTCGTATGAAGTATATCTTGATTCACTTGATAGTAGTTAGCAAGCTGAAAGAAGCAATCTACACCATTGGAGCTTGTAAATAAAATCCAATCAAATGTATCTAACCTTTTAAAGTCTAAGTGATTTTCCTTTGTTTTACTGCATTCAATTCGCAATAGCGGAATTTCTATTGGAACGCCGCCCAACTGCTTTATCTTTTCTGAGAAAGCAGCTGTCTTCTTTTTTTCCCTTGTAATGAGAATCCGTTTATTTTGTAACGGGAAACTCATTACTGATCAAGCTCCTCTTTAACTTGATCAATAATTTCTTTAGCACCTTGTTTCATTAGTATTTCTGCTGCTTCTCTGCCAACCGATTCAGGATCTGTACCACGAACAACCTCTTTTAAAATCGTCTTCCCATCAGGTGTACCTACAAGTGCAGTAAGCACAATCGTATCATTTTCTAAATAAGCATAGCCTCCAATTGGAACTTGGCAACCACCTTCTAATAAATGGAGGAAGGTGCGTTCTGCTTTTACAGTACGTGCTGTGTATTCATTATTGATTCGTGCTAGTAGATCCCGCAGTTCCTTATCATCTTCGCGACATTCAATTGCTAATGCCCCTTGTCCAACTGCAGGCACACACACATCCGGCTCTAAATACTCTGTGATTAACTCTTCACTTAGCCCTACACGTTTCAATCCAGAAACCGCTAAGACGATAGCATCATAATCCTCTTCTCTTAGTTTACGAATGCGAGTTTCAATATTCCCCCGTATCCACTTAATCGTTACGTCTGGTCGTGCTGCTAAAATTTGTGCTGCACGGCGTAAACTACTCGTTCCTACAATAGCGCCTTCTTTAAGATCATGTAAAGAAATATTACCTTTCGAAATAAATGCATCTCGATGATCCTCACGTTCAGGAATAGAAGTTATTACAAGCCCTTCTGGCATTGTTGATGGCATATCCTTCATACTATGTACAGCTAAATCAATTTCTTTATCGTACATTGCCTGTTCTATTTCTTTCACAAATAAACCTTTTCCGCCTACTTTAGAAAGCGTTACATCCAGTATACGATCACCTTTCGTTACAATTTTTTTTACTTCTATTTCGTTGTCTATACCAGCTTGTCTTAATCTGTCTATTACCCAATCTGTTTGGGTTAATGCCAGATTACTTTTTCTTGATCCAATTACAATTTTACGCAATGTACTTCCTCCTTAACAGTTAAAAGTGAAAATTCGATAAGGTACTAAACAAAAAGAAATTGATGAGCAACAAGAGAAATGCTGCAGTATTGTACATAGCTGTTGCTTTCCCTTTGTAGTTGTTTATTAATCTTAAGATCAAATATACGATATAAACGCCTAAAACAAAAAACGAACCAATCGTTTTCAGGTCTAGCCAGTAAAATTCAGCGTTCGAAACATATGCCCAAACTACACCTAATATGATGGCAATTAGCAATAAAGGTACTCCAATGGTTACGGATTTAAAAGAATAGTCATCTAACCGATTCAAATCACCAAATCGCCACATCCATTTAAACCCTTTTTTTCGTTTTAATAGTTGATATTGAATAATATACATAAATGATAATAAAAACGAGAATGTAAAAAAACCATAGGATACAATTGCAATTGCTATATGCGTTACTAAAATTTCATGTACTAGCTGAACCCCATGCGTATCTAAATTTTCCTGAGCATTCAATAGCAAATATAATAATAGAATAAAAAAACTAAAAACATTTGTAAAAAATACAATGAAATGTACAGCGAAAAATTTATTTGCAAGTAATGAGATTGTCACTAATACCCAAGCATAAAGAAATAAACTATCATTCAGCGTTATTATTGGAAAATTATTCTTAATGAATACTTCATACAATAAAAAAACGGTTTGAATAATCCAAACCATACTAAGCAACCAGAAGGCGATGCGATTGACCCTCCGGTTGTCTTGAATAAAGTCAATAAAGTACCCAATCAAGCTTAATCCATAGATAATCAGTATGAATTCATAAAGCCATTTCAGTTCCATCATACTAGAATCCTTTCATTAAATGGTCTTTATTTTATCTAACAACGAAAAGGATACCTCTTTTTTCTTCATTGCTGTAGCTGTATCATTTTTTTTTGATTGTTTTTCTAGTTCAGCCTGTACTTCTTCCTCAATACCAAAAATATCAATAAAAAGTTGTAATGTTTCATCTGCTTTTTCTTTCGCAGCTAATTCTTTTGCCTGTGTAACAGGTTCCTTAAGTAATTGATTCACAATACTTTTTGTGTGTTTATTAATCACTTTTCTTTCTCTTTCTGTTAAATCAGGAATCTTTCTTTCAATACTTTTGACAGTTTCAGCCTGGATAGAAAGTGCTTTCTGTCTTAGGGCCGATATAACGGGTACAACCCCTAATGTTTTTAACCAGTCCTTAAATGCAACAATCTCCGCTTCAAACAGTAATTCAATCTCCTCAGCAGCAGATTTTCTTGCTTCTAAATTCTCGTCTACAATATGTTGTAAATCATCAATATCATATAGAAAAATATGATCCAGTTCGCTAATGCTTGGATCAACGTCTCTAGGCACTGCAATGTCCACTAGAAATAACGGTGAACCTTTACGTTGCTTTTGAATAGGTTCGATCATCTCTTTTGTTAATACAACAGAATCAGAACCTGTTGATGTTAACACAATATCGGCAGTCTGCATTACTTGAGATAAATTATCCATCGATTCAGCACCAGCATCAAATTTTAATGCTAGAGCTTCCGCTTTTTCTTTTGTACGATTCACTACAGTTATTTGGGATACTCCAGAGCCTTGAAGGTTCTTCGCAGCTAATTCCCCCATTTTACCGGCACCTAAGATGACGACATGTTTCTGGTGCATATCACCAAAGATTTTTTTGGCTAACTCAACCGCAGCGTAACTTACTGAAACTGCATGTTCACCAATAGCCGTATCCTTTTGCACTCGTTTGCCAAATGTAATAGCCTGTTTAAACAATTCATTAAAAATGGTACCTGTCGTTTGCATTTTTTGTGATGTAAGGAAAGCTTGTTTCACTTGTCCTAAGATCTGCGTTTCTCCTAATACCATAGAATCTAGACCGGTAACAACACGAAAAAGATGTTCCAGCGCACCATCATCTTCTGTAATTCGTAAGAAAGGGGTAAATTCCCCCTTATCTACATCAAACCAGTTCGACAAGAATTGCTTAATATAGTAACGTCCAGTATGAAGTTGATCAACTACAGCATAAATTTCGGTCCGATTACATGTTGAAACAATCACATTTTCTAAAATACTCTTTTGATCTTTTAGTGCAGCCATTGCTTGATGAAGATCTTCTTCTGAAAATGCGAGCTTTTCCCTTATTTCAACAGGGGCTGTTCTGTAATTAAACCCTACTTTTAATATATGCACATTATCTACCCCCAAAAATCCTTAACTCATCCATTCATTCATTATAACTTATTATCATTAAAAAATAAAAAGTTTTACTTAATAATTAATATAAATTAAAGCCTTTACTAATTACCATTATAACATGTAAATTTAATTACAATTTCTTAAAATGTGAACATAATCTGAAACAATATGGTAGGATAAACCGTATATGATATAACTCGACTGTACTTTATCATAATGGCCATTAAGAAGCAAGAATCTGATACAGCAACACTGAGGTGATACTTTGAAAAAACAACACACACTTGCAGCTTATTTATTAATTGGAATTGGGATATTTTTTTTATTACAACAATTAAAGATCCCCATCTTTTCTAATTTTTATTCATGGCAAACAATAATCATTCTAATTGGGCTTGTTTTACTTATACATAGTTATGCTACAAAGAATTACCATAATCTTTTTAGTGGAACCATTGTTTTAGGGCTTGGCATTCATTTTTACGGGCTTAGTTATTATTCCTTTTGGATAGATCATTGGGCAATGTATGTACTAATTGTGGGAATTGCATTTATTATTCGTTTTCTACAAACAAAAGAAGGACTTTTGCCTGGTATCCTCCTTATTGGTTTTGCAATTATCATGCTATTTTCTATTCAATTGCCGGTATGGTTAAATTGGATTTACGTGATTATTGATTTTATGGAACGATTTTGGCCAATTATATTTATCGTTTTAGGATTGTATTTGTTAAAGCGAAAAAAGTAGCCTGAAAAAAATGCAAGTATATCATAAGCCAATTGGATGGCGCTTTCCACTACCAAAGGCGGTTAAGGCCGTGCTCTAGTAATTAGCATTTGAACGAATAAACGATAAAATCCCAACTACGATCCGTATTCATATGCTCGGATGATAGTTGGGATATTTCTTATCTAAATCACTTTTGTTTCGGGCTCTTTTCTACAATACAGAGCTTAAAAATGCTTGGGTCCTTAATTCTTGTGGATAATCAAATACTTCTTTCGGTGTACCTGCTTCCACAATTCTTCCTTCATGCATATAAATTACCCAATCTGCTACTTCTCTTGCAAACCCCATTTCATGTGTCACAATAACCATTGTCATGCCCTCTTTTGCTAATTCTTTTATCGTTCCTAGAACTTCCCCAACAAGCTCTGGATCTAAAGCTGAGGTAGGCTCGTCAAATAACATCACCTTTGGGTTCATTGCGAGAGCTCTTGCTATAGCTACACGTTGCTGCTGTCCACCAGAAAGTGTTGAGGGATAGACATGAAGTTTATCACCCAATCCGACTTTTCCTAATAGTACTTTTCCTTCACTTACTGCCTGTTGTTTACTTTTACGCTTGACATGTGTAGGCGCTTCAATTATATTCTCCAGTACTGTCATATGGGGAAATAAATTAAAATGCTGAAAAACCATTCCTATTTTTTTACGAATCGTATTAAGATCATGCGTATTTTGTTCTATTCGTTCTCCATCAATTATAATATGCCCGCTATTTTTCAATTCTAAAAAGTTTAAACAGCGTAACAAAGTACTTTTTCCTGAACCGCTAGCTCCAACTAGTACAACGACTTCTCTTTCTTTCACTGTCAGGTTAATATCTTTCAACACCTGCAGATTTCCAAACGATTTGTTTAAGTTATTTACCCGTATCATTTCCATTGTATTCATTCATTTTTTGCCTCCCATACGATTTAGTCACTTTTAGCCAGTTTCTTTTCTGTTATGTTCACAAAATATGTAAGTATTAGGACAATGATCAAATAATAAATAGCTACAGTAATAAAATAAGGTAAATAATCAAAACTATTTGACCCCATCGTACTTGCTACTCCAAATAGATCTTGCATGCCAATAAATGAAATTAATGAGGAATCCTTTATACCAATGATGAACTGATTACCTAAAGAAGGAATTGCTCGTCGTATCGCTTGTGGTAAGACAATTCGTCTTATGGTTAAGCCACTACTCATACCAAGAGATCGCCCTGCTTCAATCTGCCCTTTATCAATGGATTGTATTGCACCACGAATTATTTCGGCTATATATGCGCCACTATGAAAAGCGAGTCCAGCTACACCTGCCCAAAACATTGGGATAAGCAGAAGATCTGTCAAGCCATAATACAAAATAAAAATTTGTACAATTAATGGTGTCCCTCGAACAATCCAAATGTATGCATCCGCTACCCATTTTAAAATCCTTATATTTGAAATTTTTAGGATGGCAAAAAACAACCCTATGATTAACGCAATAATTAAAGAAACGACAGATAATTTAATGGTAATCCATAAACCTTCCATAAACACATCCATACTACCAACAAATACATCAAAAAAATGTCCGATTGCTGAAAGAATCTTTATCAACCCCTTTCATACCATAAGAAATGTGCGCAAATAACGCACATTTCTTTTATTGCTCTGCTTCTTTCTTTTTAGTAATGTCTCCACCAATCCATTCTTTCGATAGTTCCTCTAATTCTCCGTTTTCTTTCATTTCCTTTAATACCTCATTAACTGCTTCTAAAAGTGCTTCATTTTCCTTTGAAATAGCAATTGCTTGTTCACTGATACCTAGTTGAATTCGACTTTCTACATTCAATCCATTATCGATAGCATTAAACCCTGTTACATCATCGGTAATAACTGCATCATGATGTCCCTTTGCCAAGGATTGAAGAGCTACAACGTCACTATCTACTTGAGGAATATTATCGGTATACTGTTTAGCAATTTCAATGTAAGTAGTTCCTCTTGCTACCGATATCTCCTTCCCTTTGAGGTCATCTGCAGATTGAATATCGCTATCTGGCCTAGTATAGATTACTGGACCTGAATAATAATAAGGTTTTGAAAAATTCACCTGTTCCAGACGTTCCTCTGTAATCGCATGACTTGCAACTGCAATATCATACCTCCCCTCAGTGACCCCTGTTACTATTCCCGCAAACTTCGCTCGCTGAGGATTTGGTTCTAGTCCTAATTTGTTAGCTATAGCTTTACCAACAGCTATGTCATAACCAACCATTTCGGTTCCTTCCATATAACTAAATGGTTTGAATTCGCCAGAAGCTGCAAAAGTTAATTTGCCTTCTTCAATTAAGGAATACTCATTATTGTTTTCCGTATTTCCATGGGAAGAAGATTCCGTCCCACAAGCGGAAATAAAACAGATGAATAATAGCATAATCAACATATTCCGTTTTTTCATTGAATACACCCTTTCTTTTTCTACCTGCGTTAAATCCTTATTTGATAAAGTATTAGCATAATTATAACAATTATCTAAAAATTCTTCGAATTCATTTACACCTAGTTTTTTTGCTTTGTATTCAAAAAACTTTGAATTACCTTGTATTCCCTTCGCTTCCCTCACATATACCTAAGCATCCTTTGAGATACCTTAACTATGCCTTCGTTTCGATACCTTCCCAAAAAAACCCGTAAAGGAAACAAAAATCATCTTGTTCCTTTACGGGCTTTTCTTTTTTAGAAATGTTTGCTTACAGTCCCATATATTCTCTTAAAATGGACCATGCCTCATCTTTTCCCTCCCCTGTTTCTGCAGAAAAGGGTAATAAAATATCTTCGGGTTCTAGATCGAATAGGTTTTTTGTACGTTTCAAATGTTTGGCACGTTTACTTTTTGGTACTTTATCCAATTTTGTTGCAATTACCACAACTGGAAGGTCATAATATTTTAAATAATCGTACATCTGAATATCATCATTCGTAGGTTCATGGCGTACATCTGTAATAAGCAGAACTGCCTTTAAGGAAGATCTTTTTTCAAAATAGGTTTCCATCATCTTACCCCATTTTTGCCTCTCTTTTTTTGAGACTTTCGCATAACCATAACCAGGTACATCCACAAAATAGAAAGCTTCATTAATTTTATAAAAATTAAGTGTTTGTGTTTTTCCTGGTTTAGAAGATGTTCTAGCTAAATTCTTCCGATTAATTAATTTATTAATAAACGAAGATTTGCCTACATTAGACCGGCCAGCTAAGGCTACCTCCGGTAATTGATCAGTTGGATATTGTTTTTCACTTACAGCACTTATGACAATTTCAGCGTTTGTTACTTTCATCCATATCCCCCACTAACGCATGTTCTAATACTTGGTCTAAATGGTTTACCGGAATAAATGTTAAGTCATTTCGAACACTTTCAGGTATTGATTCAATATCTTTTTCATTTTCTTCTGGCATGATAATCGTAGTAATCCCAGCTCGATGAGCACTTAGGGACTTTTCCTTTAAGCCGCCAATTGGTAAGACCCTTCCTCTAAGTGTGATCTCCCCAGTCATTCCGATTTCCTTTTTTACAGCTCGTCCTGTTAATGCAGAAACAAGGGCTGTAGCCATTGTTATGCCAGCAGATGGTCCATCCTTTGGTGTTGCACCTTCAGGAACATGAATATGAATATCACGTTTTTCGTAAAACTCTGGATCAATGTTTAAATCATTAGCACGAGATCGAATATAACTAAATGCCGCTTGTGCAGATTCTTGCATAACATCACCTAACTTACCTGTTAAGGTTAGCTTTCCTTTACCAGGGTAATGAGAGACCTCAATCGATAGGGTATCTCCTCCTGCCGCAGTATAAGCTAGTCCAGTTGCAGCACCCACCTGATCTTCCTCTTCCATTAATCCATATCGATAGATAGGTTTACCTAATAAATCCTCTATGCTTTTTTCAGTCACAACAACACGTTTTTTTTCATTCGATATAATTATCTTAGCTGCCTTTCTACACAATGTTGCTAATTGTCTTTCCAAATTACGTACACCAGCTTCTCTTGTATATGTACGTATTAACTTCATTAACGCTTGATCACGTAGTTGTAAGTCACCTTTTGTTAGCCCATTTTCCTTTAATTGCTTAGGTAGTAGATGCTGTTTTGCAATATGCTGCTTTTCTAATTCCGTATAACCGGCAATTGAAATGAGTTCCATTCGGTCTAGCAGTGGTCCAGGAATATTATTTACATAGTTAGCCGTAGCAACGAATAAAACATTTGATAAGTCATAGGTTTCTTCTATGAAATGATCGCTAAAATTACTATTCTGTTCTGGATCTAGTACTTCTAGTAATGCAGAAGACGGGTCACCCCGAAAATCGTTAGCCATTTTATCAATTTCATCTAAAAGAAAGACTGGATTAACCGACTTCGCTTTTTTCATGCCTTGAATAATTCTGCCGGGCATCGCACCGATATATGTTCTCCGGTGACCTCTAATTTCTGCTTCATCACGAATTCCGCCTAATGAAATTCGTACAAAATTTCTATTTATAGAACTGGCTATAGATTTAGCTAGCGATGTCTTACCAACTCCAGGTGGACCTACTAAACAAAGGATTGGCCCTTTAATTGTTTGCGTAAGTTTTTGTACAGCCAAGTATTCAAGAATTCTTTCCTTTACTTTCTCTAATCCATAATGATCTCGATCTAATATCGCTTCGGCATGTTTTATTTCGATTGTATCTTGTGTCTTTTCTATCCACGGTAATGCTAATAACCATTCAATATAATTTCGAATTACCGAGCTTTCAGCTGAGCTTTGTGGTACTTTCTCATATCTATCCAACTCTTTTAGAGCAACATTTCTAATATGCTCCGGCATATCAGACTGCTCAATCTTTTCTTTCAGTTGACCTACTTCGCCAGTTTTGCCATCCTTTTCTCCAAGCTCTTTTTGAATTGCCCTCATTTGTTCTCTTAAATAGTATTCTTTTTGTGTTTTTTCCATTGATGTCTTCACACGTTGTCCTATTTTCTTCTCTAAATCGAGTACCTTTTTCTCATTAGTAATGCTCGTAATTAATTGCTGCAGTCTGTCTTTCACATTTGGTGTTTCCAAAAGTTCTTGTTTTTCTTTTATTTTTAAGGACAAATGAGAAGTGATCATATCCGCTAATCTGCTTGGCTCATCAATATCTGAAACCGTATCAAAAGTTTCATGTGTTATTTTTCGAGATACTTTACTATATTGTTCAAATTGATCTAGAAGAGATCGCATCAATGCTTCCTCTTCATGCTGATCACCTTGAATATCTTTTAACTCTTGAATTTCTACAATAAATTCATCCTGCTGTTCAATATAACGAATGATTTCTCCTCGATAGATCCCTTCCACTAACACACGCATCGTTCCATTTGGAAGCTTAATCATTTGCTTCACAGTTGCTAGTGTACCAATAGAATAAATATCTTTTGGTTCTGGATCCTCCAATCGAACTTTCTTCTGAGCAGCTAGAAAAATCTGCTGGTCATCCATCATTGCCTTTTCTAATGCAGCAATTGATTTCTCTCGCCCTACATCAAGATGCAATACCATTGATGGAAATACTAACAGTCCACGTAAAGGTAGGAGGGGAAGTTGCCTGTTATCATTGGTCATCGTATGTACCTCCAAATATTATGTAATGTAATTATTTATATCATATGTTCTTAAAGTTTATATAAAAGAATTTTATTTGTAAATTATTATCATACGTCATATTCGATTTTTATTAAGCTGTTCTTATCATTCGTTCGCCATATAAAAATATACGAAATATCATGAAAAGAGACCGACTCGTTACTAAGAACATGTAATAAAGTCAGTCTCTTCACATCATTATTTAAATTAGAATAGATTACTGTTACGCACTCTCTTTCGGATGTTTCTTATTACCTTCCATTACGGTACCATCACGATAAACCAACTTCGGACTGCCATTCTCTTCTTCCACGGTTTTCTTCGTAATAATACATTTCTCAATATCTTCTCTTGATGGTAAATCAAACATCACATCAAGCATAATACCTTCGATAATGGAACGTAGACCTCTAGCACCCGTTTTACGTTCTATCGCTTTAGCAGCAATTTCCCTTAGTGCTTCATCTTCAAATTCTAGTTCTACATCATCCATTTGAAATAGCTTTTCATATTGTTTAACTAATGCATTTTTTGGTTTAGTTAAAATTTCTATTAAGGCTTCTTCATCTAATGGAGTTAGACTTCCTACAACAGGAATTCGGCCAATAAATTCAGGAATTAATCCATAACGAAGGAGATCTTCTGGAAGTACTTTTGCTAGCAACTCTCCCATTTCTAAGTCCTGCTGCTTCTCGTTTGCACCAAATCCAATTACTTTTTTACCAAGACGACGTTTAACTACCTGATCGATGCCGTCAAATGCTCCACCGACAATAAATAGAATGTTAGTTGTGTCGATTTGAATAAATTCTTGATGTGGATGTTTACGGCCGCCTTGTGGTGGTACACTTGCAACCGTTCCTTCTAGAATTTTAAGTAAAGCTTGTTGTACACCTTCACCCGAAACATCTCTAGTAATTGAAGGGTTTTCCGACTTACGTGCTACTTTATCAATTTCATCAATATAAATAATTCCTTTTTCTGCTTTTTCAACATCGTAATCGGCAGCTTGAATTAGCTTAAGTAGAATATTCTCTACATCTTCCCCGACATAACCTGCTTCTGTAAGCGAAGTTGCATCTGCCATGGCAAATGGCACATTAATAATACGAGCTAACGTTTGGGCTAGCAATGTCTTCCCACTACCTGTCGGCCCAATCATAGCGATATTACTTTTTGATAATTCCACATCATCTGCTGTATTCTTTGTTGTATTAATACGCTTGTAGTGATTATAAACTGCAACAGAAAGATTCTTTTTCGCTTTATCTTGACCAATTACATAATCATTTAGGATTTCACAAATCTCTTTCGGCTTTGGGATTTCTTTTAGTTCTGTTTCCTCTTCGGTTCCCAATTCCTCTTCTACAATTTCTGTACAAAGTTCAATACACTCATCACATATATAAACGCCTGGTCCAGCAACTAACTTTCGAACTTGATCCTGGCTTTTACCGCAGAACGAACATTTCAATTGCCCTTTTTCTTCATTAAATTTAAACATTCCATTTCACCCCTAAAAGTTTAAATCTGCTCCTACGCATTTCACGCTAGGTTTCAACTTTTATAGTCATCATATCAGATCGAATTTAAAATACAAAACAATAAACCTTTTTTAAAGTTAATTTGTATCGTATATACATTGTTATCTGTATTCATTTACCATAAATAAGTGATCTAATATGGACTTGTTCCCATCATAAATTAATAAGTAAGGATTGACTTCTAGCTTTTATTGTTACTTAACATTAACACATACTATTACTATATGTTAATTCTTTAAATAAAGTCGCTAAAATTACAATTCCTCAAAATCGTTTGTATTAAAAATAATGGAAAACAAGGTGCGAACGCATCGCACCTTGTTTTAGTCTTTGCCTTATCTCGCATGATCTAAACCTTATAATAAGATTTAAACAGCTTTGCTGTGTTCTACAAGGAAATCAATGGCTTTTCTCATTTTTAAATCACCTTTAATTGCGTCCGTATTACCACCAAGCATTTGCTTTAGCTGCTCTACTTCTGCACCATACATAGAAGCCATTTTTTCAAGTTCTGCATCTACATCTTCTTCAGAAACTTCAAGACCTTCTTCGTCCACAATTGCTTCTAATGTAAGATTTGTTTTTACTCGTTTCTCAGCATCTTCTCTCATTTGTTCTTTCAATGCAGCTTCATCTTGACCAGAGAATTGAGAATACATTTCTAATGTCATGCCTTGCATCTGCAGACGCTGTTCAAACTCTTTTACCATTTGGTCTAATTCCGTATCCACCATTGCCTCTGGAACTTCAGCTTCAGCATTATCGCTGGCTTTTTCAACTAAAGTTTCACGTTTTTGGTTTTCGACATCCTGTTTCTTCTGTTCAAGAAGTTGTTCTTTTTTCTTACTTTTCAATTCTTCTAGCGTTTCAACTTCATCATCGAGGTCTTTAGCAAACTCATCATCAAGTTCAGGAAGTTCTTTGTATTTCACTTCATGGATCTTCACTTTGAAGGTTGCTTCTTTACCAGCAAGGTCTTCTGCATGATAATCTTCAGGGAAGGTCACAGAAACTTCGGTGTCTTCTCCAGTTTCTTTGCCAATTAATTGTTCTTCAAAGCCTGGGATAAATTGACCAGAACCGATTTCTAAGGAATGATTTTCACCTTTTCCACCTTCGAAAGCTTCTCCATCAACGAAACCTTCAAAGTCGATAACAGCTGTATCTCCTTCTTCAATTTTTCCTTCTTCTTTTACAACTAATTCAGCATGATGTTCGCGTTGATGTTCTAAATCATGTTCCACATCTTCATCTGTAACTTCTACAGATTGATCTTCCACTTCAAGCCCTTTATATTCACCAAGTTTTACCTCTGGTTTAACGGTAACTTTTGCTGTAAAAACAAGTGGTTGCCCTTTTTCAATTGTGTCAATATCAACATCTGGTTGTGCTACTGGTTCAATGCCTGTTTCTTCAACTGCTTGCATATAAGCATCTGGAAGTACAATGTCAACCGCATCCTGATATAGTGCTTCTACTCCAAAACGTTTTTCAAAAATCCCACGCGGAATTTTACCTTTACGGAATCCAGGAATTTGAACATCTTTGGATACTTTTTTAAATGCTTGATCCAATGCTTTGTCAAATTCTTCAACACTTACTTCAATCGTAAGTACTCCTTCATTGCCTTCTTGTTTTTCCCATTTCGCTGACATAAAAATTCCCTCCAAAATCTATTATATCCTTCATATTTCACGTTCATTATTATATAATGATCTAAATTTACAACCATCTTATTATAACATAATTACTATGCCTTTCAAGCATTTAACGACATTCTTAGCTTTCTTCTATAATACTTTCATATAGTGTTTCACATAGTTCGATCTCTTCTATGTAATGCCTATTTTCGATAGACGATTCTTCCCTGGTGGGAGATGGAATATTTAAATACGATGAGCCCACATATTTCAATGATTCGGCTATCCATTCAGCATCTTCTTCACCTGGCAAAACCGGAAACCTTACATATAAATAATGATTTAATAGTTTAAGCAATAAGTTATATAAGGAAGGATCTTTTTGTTCCAACTCACCGATAATTAATAAAATCTGCTTAAATAAGATTTGATTATGTATATTGGGAACTTCATCTGGTTTTACATTTAATGCTGTATCCCACTTATGAACCTTCACCTTATCCTTATAGTTAATATCCTGAAGCCAAATAAATACAGCTGTTTTAATGACAGGGTGAATCGATCCCTTCATTAGCAGCGATATGACCTCTTGAGTTGGGTCACTCCTCAATTTCCGCAATTTCTCAAGCAATCGCCATTGTTTTCGATAATCCTCAGCCTCAATTGCTTCATGCAACTCATCTAAATAAGTAGTCGTATGCTCTACCGAAACATCTGCCTTCATTTTACTACTCATCTCATATAATTGCTGAAACTGCTCTTGCATCATGGATGGCACAGCATTTGATTGAAATTCATAGTCTATTTGCTTCATCAATGTATCGTATTGATTGGTTTGAAATAGAATCGTTAAATAAATATGTAAATAATGATAATAATGTTCATCCTTATGTTTTAGTAATTCTTCACATATATCTTGAGCTTCATGATGACGCCCTAATTCCATTAAGCAAATTAGCTTACCACTAATGATTTCATAGCTATCAATTTGGTAACTTAATAACTTATTTAATTTTAACAGAGCGTCTTCATATTTTTTTTCTTTCAGAGCCTGTAAACTCTCTTCTTCTAATACTGTCCTCCATTTCGGAAAAAGAATGACATTTTCTGGCAAGTTCTGCATTGTCTACCTCCTCTCATGCGTGTTTATAGTATTTAATTTTAACATACTAGATATACATTCCCGATGCAAAGAAATTTCAAACTTTAAGCTAAGATGTTCTTCCTTTAAATGGGGAATGAAACGTATCCGCATTATAGCATATAACCAGAATTCAAAGAAATGTGACCTAACGATTACATATGGCTCTAAGAGCATGGTTTGATTATAATAGGGTTAGAGGTGAGAATATGAGTGAAGCATTGAAGCAAATCTATTGGGCCATCAAGCTTGGGGAAAAATTAAAATATGAGTTAAGGCATAGCTGGCTATCAAATGGGCGACAAGAAAGTGTGGCGGAACATACTTGGCGATTATCCTTAATGGCGATGTTAATCGAACCTTACTTAGAGGAAAATATTGATTCTGAAAAGCTATTAAAAATGATCATTATTCATGATTTAGTAGAGGCTGAATCGAGTGATATCCCTGCTTTCGATACATTAAATAACCCAAAACTCCTTAAGCAGAAACATGAAAAGGAAAGAGAAGCAATCGACCATATAAAGCAAAAGTTGCCAGAACCCCTTGGTAGCAATGTTTTCGATTTATGGATAGAATTTGAAAACAAACACACCTATGAAGCAAAAGTTGCCAATGCCCTCGATAAGCTTGAAGCACAAATTCAACATAATGAAGCGGATATAGTTACATGGAAGCCCATTGAATATAAAATGAGTTTTATGCTGGATCAACATACGAATTTTAGCCCGATACTTAGTCAATTCAAAGATCTAATCGAACAAGAAGCAGAAGAAAAGATAAACAAGGCCAATCATCTATCGCCGTAGACTAGCACTAATATGTTAAAGAGAGTGATTTCTGTGTTATTGCTGGTCAGGAATATTACGAATAATGCGAAAACATTTATAATAGGAGTGAAATATGTTTAGTAGTATTTTAATGTTTCTTTAATCTTTTACAGGAAGAGGCTCCTAGCACCTTTACTGCTACTATAACAGTTTAAAAAAGGGGGTAATCAATATGACATTAGTGTTAGCTTCTTTTATTATTTCCCGAGCGGTATTATTTATAGTAGTGAAAAAGAAATATGGGAATCAGTCGAAAGCAATAAAAAATGGCAATAGAAAATCAAAATATGCGACATAGTTAAGGGTAGATCTAAGCAAGAGGTTTCATTCGTATGCATGCAACATCGAATCTTGAGCATTCAAAGCCTAATTAGCGAATGACAGCTCGAGTATAGGGAGTAGGAGTCTTAAATCTAGTATATATAAAATACTTGTATCTGGAATGATGTTGATACAGTAGGAAAAAAAGTTCCGTAAAAGATTTGGTTAGGGAATAACAGATGGTGCAGCAGGTAGACAATAAGAAAACATGACCAAATGTGTTATTATCACAGTTGGGCATGTTTTCTACCTAATTCATATTTCTTAGTGACGTCCCAGGCAGGATTCGAACCTGCGACCCACAGCTTAGAAGGCTGTTGCTCTATCCTGCTGAGCTACTGGGACAAAATTTTTATGTATGGAGCGGGTGAAGGGAATCGAACCCTCGTCATCAGCTTGGAAGGCTGAGGTTTTACCATTAAACTACACCCGCAATTTTTATGAGATAAACGCTTATAAATTAAGTAATATGTAATGACTCGTTTTTAACGGACAAGAATCATTATATAAACTTATAGGTGGTTTGTCAATACTTTCTAGTAAATCCATTAAAAAACTCATCCATTCTTATTACATTCAATGGATGAGTTTTGAAGATTATAATTTTGCCTCGTATTGTAAGTCATCAATCACCTTACCATCTGCAGTAAAGAACTCAACGGATATCGATGCTTTTGATTCCCATTCCATTATTGCGTATGTTTTTTCTTTACGCATACGTGGAAGCCTAATGCTTCCAGGATTAATCAATAATTGATCTCCTTGTTGTACAGCTCCAGCAAGATGTGTATGGCCAAAACAAATAATTTGAGCACCTAATTCTTCTGCTCGATAAGAAACATGCATCAAATTTGCTTTCACTTGGTGGAGATGGCCATGGACAATGAAAAAGGTTAGTCCATTAATTGATAACATCTGTTCTTCTGGGTACCTTGAATCAAAGTCACAGTTCCCCATAACTGTATAAAATCCAGCCATTGGTGGTTCGTCCAAATCTAACTCCGAATCTCCGCAATGAATTCGATAATCGACATCGTGACGTGCTTTAATCTTGTCTAATTCGTCAGTTAACCCATGGCTGTCACTTAAAATAAGTACTTTTGCCATTGAAATCATCCTATTCCTTAGTATAATGATCGATTTTTACGTATGGTTTCTTCTAACTGTAAGATCGCGTTCTTACGATGGCTAATTTGATTTTTCACTTTCGGAGATAACTCTGCCATCGTTTCTTGATATCCATCAGGAATAAAGATTGGATCATAACCGAACCCATTCTTTCCACTTGGAGCAATTGAAATATGACCATTACATATTCCTTGATAAAATTGGGTTTCTGTGTTTGGCCTTGCAACTGCTAATACACATATAAACCTTGCCGTTCGATCTTTTTGTGGTACGCCTTCTAATTCAGTCAATACTTTGTTTATATTTGCTTGATCATTTTTATCCTCTCCAGCATATCTCGCTGAATAGACACCTGGCCTGCCGTCTAAAGCATCAATAATCAATCCTGAATCATCTGCAAGTACTGGCTGAGATAAGATATTGGCAATGGTTTCAGCTTTTAATGCAGCATTTTGCTCAAATGTTTCACCCGTTTCTTCTACGTCAGGCAGTTCTTCTCGTTCATTCAATGATACAGCAGCCATATCATATGCATTAAAAAATTCTTTAAACTCTGTCGCCTTGCCTTTATTTTTTGTAGCAATAATAATTTGTTTCATTATTATTCTCCTTTTTCGTCAACGAGCTCACCGATGTGATTTGCATACTCACCTAGTGCTTCACGTTGCTTTTCAAATATACGTTGCATTCCTTCATCTGCTAACTGCAACATAGCCTGAAGTTGCTTATTGCTAAACGTGGCTTCTTCTCCCGTTCCTTGAATTTCTACAAATTCACCGGAACCAGTCATTACGATGTTCATATCTACAAGTGCTTGGGAATCTTCTTGATAATTTAAATCAAGGATTTCGCTATTATCAGGTAAAACGCCTACAGAAGTTGCTGCAAGAAAGTCCGTTACTGGCATTTTCTTAAGCGTTTTATTCTCTATTAAAGTCGAAAAAGCTAATACTACAGCTACAAATGCTCCCGTAATCGAAGCCGTTCTTGTACCACCATCAGCTTGAATGACGTCACAATCAACCCATACGGTTCGCTCACCAATACTATCTAAATCAACAACTGACCGTAAAGCTCTTCCAATTAATCGTTGTATTTCCATCGTCCTGCCACTAACCTTACCTTTTGACGATTCTCGTATATTCCGTTGTTCGGTAGCCCTAGGCAGCATTGCATACTCTGCTGTAATCCAGCCCTTCCCTTGGCCACGCATGAATGGAGGAACTCTATCTTCAATGCTAGCATTGCAAATTACTTTTGTATCACCTACTTGAATCAGTACAGAACCTTCCGGATGCTGCAGGAAATTCGTTATGATTGTAATTGGTCGTAAACTGTTACGGTTTCGTTGATCATTTCTCATCTTAACTCCTCCTTCGTTCAATCATTAGCTTAACATATTTTTTATCGAAACCACTATAGAAATACATGCTATACTAATTTATCCATGCATATAGCATAAGATAATTCTTCAAACATGGGATTTGCGCTTATCCCTACGTATCCTCTTTATAATCATCTTATCTATAAGGATATTATTGCCATTTACCTTGAATAAAAGCATAAAAAAAAGAGGCTTGCTGAAAGCCTCGACCTAATTATATTTCTTCCGTAGGAGTAAATTGCTGTTTAGTTACTGGTTCCGTGTAAGCTTCCCCATTTTCATTAACTAGCTGTTCCACATTTTCAACACTTACTTGGACGGCATCGACCCCTTTAACTTCTGTCATCGTACGTACGATTGTTTCCATGACCTCATCAGAAATCACTGCCTTTTCCCCATCTTTTAAAATATCATTATTGAATTGAAGTTGTAAGATACCATCTTTCAAGGATGGCTTACTTGTTAACGTCGTCGTAGGATTAAATACTTGGGTGACATTGCTTTGTACACCTGGCCCATCAACAAGATTCTCTACTATGGCACTTAGTTCATCAGCATCTTGTTTTTGTTCAACATATTGAGTTACCGGTACATAGTAACGATTTTCATCATGTTCCGCAGGGTAAAACATCGTAACCGTTTTACTTTGCATTAAGTCAGAAGTACCTGTATCCGTAACATTGATTCCATTAGCTCTTGAGTATCCTTGGCTGATCGGTGTGCCATTAACTGGCATCTCGCTTAAGGCTTTTCCTTCCATCTGTAATTGAACGTCTTTGACATTTTCAAATTGAGTTAAGGAATAAGTAACTGCCTCAAGTATTTTCTTTTCGTCGTTCGCTTCATAGTTCGAAAATTCTTCAGATAAATTAACAATCATGGTTCCGTCTTCTTGCAGGTCAATTCCCAACACCTCTGTGCCAGCTGGTAACACTGCCTGAAATCCATTTGGCAAGATCTGCGCTACTGGACCATCTTTAACGAGATACTCCAACACTTGGGAAGCTACTTCCTTTGATTCTGGATTTGGCAGTTCTAATGTTTGGGATGCGACCATTCCATTTGCGTCCATAAGATAAAGTTCTCTTGCAACCGTTTCACTCTTTGGCTGCTCGCCTTCTTTAGCATTTTCCTTCTGTTCTCCTGATTGTGAATCTTCCAAGTTATCAACTGGTTCCGCATTTTGTGGCGGATCCATTTCTTCCTTTAATGATTGTTCCCCCTGAAAGCATCCTGCTAATATAACGGACATCGTTAATGTCCCTGCTATTAGTAATCCGCGCTTGTGCATATTTTTCCCTCCTACGATGGTTTGTACTATTATATATACGAGCCTAGAGTGAAAATAGACCAAGCAATGAAAAAAAATACAGGATTCTTTGATCAAGAATCCTGTAATTGATGTAAATTTGCTTGTTCAATTGTAACCATCTGTAAATGGGGTTCTTTAAATATACTTCTTGAAATTTCAATAAAGATTTCTAAATCGCCTGTTGTATAAAACTGATGAACCGGGTAATAATCGTCTTTATTCAACAGGTGATGCACATCTAAAATCGTACTTGTTTCTCTGGCTGTTTCTTCACTTGAAGATATAATTGTTATTTCTTCACCAACAACGGATTGAATCGTATTTTTTAATAAAGGATAATGTGTGCATCCTAATATTAAGGTATCCATTTTACTATATTGCAGTAGTGGAGATAACGTATCTTCTACTACCTCCCTGGCTTGTTGTCCTTCAAGAATACCTTGTTCTACCATTGGTACAAACATCGGACATGCCAGAGCTGATACTTCCAATTCATCTTTTATATTCTTAAGCGCATTGGTATATGCATTGCTCCTAACCGTACCTTCTGTACCAATAATACCTACATGATTGGTCTTCGTAAATTTAATAGCAGCTCTTGATCCTGGCTGAATTACTCCAATTACAGGTATATTCAAGTTTTCTTTTAACGATTGCAATGCAAATGCGGTAGCAGTATTACAGGCCACAACTAGCATTTTAATATCTTTTTCAAGTAAGAAATTAACCATTTCCCAAGTAAATTGCTGGACTTCTTCTTTTGATCTTGGTCCATAAGGGCATCTAGACGTATCACCTAAGTAAATTAATTTTTCTTTTGGTAACTGTCGCATTAGTTCATGTGCTACCGTTAATCCCCCAACACCAGAATCAATGACCCCAATTGCTTGCTTCACCAGTATCGCCTCTTCTTTGAAGTTTTGTTCTCATTACATTCAACCCCATTCCACTCTAACTTCATATAAAGTGAAATTATTGCTGAATGTATCCATTTTACATTGCACTACGGGAAATTGAAATAGCTTCTCTCTTAAAAACTTCTTATTATTTTTTGCCTACTTCTTTCATTTGTTCATGTAGATAGGAAAGCAATTCATGTAAACCTTCAATTTGTTCCTCTGAAAAGTCTTCCAATACTTCTCCTAGATATGCTTGTCGTTTCTCAATAACCTCTTGAATAATTGTCTCCCCTTTTTCCAGTACATGAATTCGAACGACACGTCTATCCTTCGAATCTCGCACTCTTTCAACTAGCTTATTTTTCTCCATACGATCAACTAAATCTGTTGTCGTGCTAAACGCAAGGCTAATACGGTTTGACAATTCACCAATCGTCATATCTCCTTCTTCTAATAGCCATTGCAGTGCAACAAACTGTGGAGAAGTTATCGGGTAATTATTTAAAATCTGTCTCCCTTTTTGTTTAATAATTCCAGATATATATCGCATTCGTTTTTCAATTCGATTAATGGCGTCTGATGTTTCGTACGATCTCACAAAGTGACCTCCTACAATAATTACATGTATATAGTTATTTTACATAATGAAACAGTCTCCCGTAAAGCAATATTCGTTTACAATGAAACATTAGCAGTTCATTCATTTTATTCGAAGATGTATTTTTTGCTAATACAACCAAAATTACCTGCATTATTCTTCGTTTATCGGGTAAATATGGAAGGTAAAAATTCTTTTCAAAGAATTCGTTTGTACCCTGGCAAATGTACGCACCGAATCAATGATTTCACATAAGCTATATTGACTAAATAATTTCCCTTCATTCTGCAGCTCTATTGACAGCAAGGAGGGGTTAACATTTGAAGGACAACGAGTATAAACCGAAGCAATTATTAACTAAACGAGAAAAAGAAGTTTTCGAGCTGTTGGTACAAGATAAAACAACAAAAGAAATTGCCCAGGAATTATTTATTTCAGAGAAAACTGTCCGCAACCACATTTCAAATGCTATGCAAAAGCTAGGAGTTAAGGGGCGTTCACAGGCTGTAGTAGAGCTCCTTCGCATGGGGGAATTGAAGCTCTAATCAAATCGGCTTTCCATTTAGGAAAGCCGATTTAGGTTTGTGTTTTACTTCAGATTAAGGACGTTTTCATCTCATCAGGTAAAGGAACAGTTTTCCCTGTCTTCGGATCAATATAGACGAGTCTACCTCTTCCTGTTAATGAAATCTCCTCTTTATCATTTAATACCATATAATGCAGATCAATGGAGGATTTTCCTACATGATTTGCCTTAACATATACACGAAAAGATTGGTCAAAGTACATTTGTTGAATGTAGTCACATTGTAAATCGGATACAACTGGAATCGCTCCAACTTCTCCCTCTTCCACAAACAAACCTTTGGATTTCAGGAATTCAATTCGAGCCTGTTCAAAATATATAAATGGCGATGTATTATTCACATGACCGAATAAGTCTGTCTCTGAAAAGCGGACTTTTATCGGTATGAAAAATAAAAAAGAGGCTCGCCATGTTTCTAGATTATCTATGTATGAAATGCGCAATCGACATCCCTTCCTTGTTTAAAAATATGCTCTTAAAAACACTACTGATCCATTTGGGAAATAAATGGTTGTGATTATCAAATACCAAGTAGAGCGCTATTCTCCTGTATGTAATCTATTTGGATTGTATCTTTCTTCCCTTTTAAAAAGGCCCAACCATCTGGGTAGGGCCTCTTTTAACTATCTTTTTAATGTGCGTGGTCACTTCCAAAGAAGTTTTTGAATGCTTGAATATTTGTTGCACGGTTCATGGCAGCAATAGATGTAGTAAGTGGAATTCCTTTTGGACAAACTTCTACACAATTTTGTGCATTTCCACATCCGTCGATTCCGCCATCTTCCATCAAACCATTTAAGCGCTCACTGGCATTTAGCTCGCCTGTTGGATGTGCATTAAACAAACGTGCTTGCGATAAAGCAGCAGGTCCAATGAAGTTGGATTTATCGTTTACGTTTGGACAAGCTTCCAAGCAAACACCACAAGTCATACATTTTGATAACTCATAAGCCCATTGACGCTTTTTCTCTGGCATACGTGGCCCAGGACCTAAGTCATGCGTACCGTCTAGCGGGATCCAAGCTTTCACCTGTTTAAGCGCATCGAACATACGATCTCTATCCACGATTAGATCTCGTACTACTGGAAACGTCGACATTGGCTCTAGTCGTATTGGTTGTTCCAATTGATCGATAAGTGCGGCACAAGATTGGCGAGCTGTTCCGTTAATCACCATGGAGCAAGCCCCGCATACTTCTTCTAAACAGTTCATATCCCATTGTACCGGTGTCGTTTTCTCTCCATTGGCATTGACTGGATTTTGGCGAATTTCCATTAATCCAGATATAACGTTCATATTTTTTTTGTACGGAATGTTAAACGTTTCCTTATAAGGAGCAGAATCAGGGCCGTCTTGTCTAGTTATTATAAAAGTAACTGTCTGCTTATCAGCCATTCTTACTTACTCCCTTCACTTTTTTTCGTATAATCACGTTTTCGTGGTTTAATTAGTGATACATCAACATCCTCATAGGAGAATTCCGGTGAATTAGATGTTTGATCAAATTGCGCAATTGTCGTTTTTAACCATTCTTCATCATTTCGATCAGGAAATTCCGGTTTATAATGAGCCCCACGGCTTTCATTACGGTTATAAGCACCGAGGGTAATTACACGCGCAAGATGAAGCATATTTTTTAATTGACGTGTGAACATTACTCCCTGATTACTCCAGCGAGAGGTATCATTAATATTAATATTATCCCAGCGTTCCTGGAGTTCTTTAAGTTTTTCATCCGTTTTTAGTAGTTTGTTATTTTCACGAACTACTGTAACGTTATCCGTCATCCATTCACCTAGTTCTTTATGAAGCTGATACGCATTTTCGGTTCCATCCATTTTCATCATTTTCTCAAAACTATCTTGTTCTTCTTGTTCTTTCTCTTCATATAAGCTTGAAGGCAGATCATCAATATGTTTGTCCAAACCTTCAATATATTTAATTGCACTTGGTCCTGCAACAGATCCACCATAAATTGCAGAAAGTAAAGAGTTTGCTCCTAAACGATTGCCGCCATGCTGTGAATAATCACATTCGCCAGCTGCAAAGATTCCAGGGATACTTGTCATTTGGTCGATATCTACCCATAGTCCACCCATTGAATAATGTACTGCTGGGAAGATTTTCATTGGAACTTTTCTCGGGTCTTCTCCAACAAATTTCTCATAGATTTCAATAATACCACCAAGCTTAACATCAAGCTCCTTTGGATCTTTATGAGATAAATCAAGATAGACCATATTTTCTCCGTTTATCCCTAACTTCTGATTAACACAAACATCAAAGATCTCACGTGTAGCAATATCACGTGGGACTAGGTTACCATAAGCAGGATATTTCTCTTCTAAGAAGTACCATGGTTCACCATCTTTATAGGTCCAAATTCGGCCACCTTCACCACGTGCTGATTCACTCATTAAACGTAATTTATCATCGCCAGGGATGGCAGTTGGATGGATTTGAATAAATTCTCCATTCGCATATTTTGCGCCTTGCTGGTATAACTTGCTGGCCGCAGAACCTGTATTAATCATGGAGTTCGTTGACTTACCAAAAATAATACCAGGACCACCTGTTGCGAAAATAGTTGCATCAGAAGGAAAAGCTTTCATCTCATGTGACTTAATATTTTGAGCCACAATTCCTCTTCCGACTCCTTCATCATCGATAACGGCACTAACAAATTCCCAATTCTCATATTTTGTAACAAGACCTTCTACTTCATATCGACGAACTTGCTCGTCAACAGCATAAAGTAATTGCTGACCTGTCGTTGCTCCTGCATATGCTGTACGATGCATTTGTGTTCCACCAAAACGACGAAAATCTAATAGTCCTTCAGGTGTACGATTAAACATAACCCCCATACGGTCAAACATATGTATAATACCAGGTGCTGCATCACACATTGCTTTAACCTGCGGTTGGTTTGCTAAAAAGTCTCCACCATATACTGTATCATCAAAGTGAAGCCAAGGAGAATCTCCTTCTCCTTTTGTATTTACTGCACCATTAATACCACCTTGAGCACATACAGAGTGAGAGCGCTTTACAGGAACAATAGAAAACAGATCTACATTGACTCCTGCTTCTGCGGCTTTTATAGTTGCCATTAAGCCAGCTAACCCTCCGCCAACTACGGCAATTTTACGATTACTCATGTCTAATACTCACTCCCTCTTCGATTAATTTAAACCCCGTACGCAAATGTAATTAATGTTCTTATGCCAACATAGCTTAACGCTAAGAAGACAATTACGGTTGCATATGTAACGATCTTTTGGGACTTTGGCGATTGGGTAATACCCCAAGTAACGCAGAAGCTCCATAGCCCATTCGCAAAATGAAAAACGGTAGATACTAGTCCGATAATATAGAACCAGAACATAATTGGATTACTAAGGATACCTTCCATTAAGCTATAATCTGCTCCGTGTGAGCCGATTGCAATTCTAGTTTCCCAAACATGCCAGATTAGATAGACAAAAGTAATAACTCCCGTTACACGCTGTAAGACAAACATCCAATTACGGAAAAAACCATAATTCTTAGTATTGTTCCTTGCTACAAATACAATATAAACCCCTAGAATAGCATGAAACAAAATAGGCAGGTAAATTACTACAAATTCCAACAGTAATCGAAATGGTAAGTTATGCATGAAATCTGCAGCTTGATTGAAGTTTTCTTCACCATAAACAGCAAAATGATTCACCACCAAGTGTTGAATCAAGAAAATACCAATTGGAACCACGCCTAAGAATGAGTGTAATCTTCGAGTTAAGAACTCACGATGCTCTGCCAATGTGTTACCCCCCTTTAGTTTAATCAATTGTTTAGTATCAATTTGTTGTACATTATTCGAAAGATCAACCCAATACAATCTCATAAAAAAAGGAAAGTTCTGCGAGTTGATATTGTACAATTTGTGACATGTTTATTGTACTTCTAACTCTATAAAGCGTCAAGAAAACGGTACCTTAAAATTTAGAAATATTATTTCGCTACTTCTTGCAGAAAAGATCAATGATTTCTCTTTGTATACTTGCGTAAATGCTAGATTATATAGATAATATAACTAGTATCTGTATGTACATCGTTAGCTCATCCCTTATTAAGGTTGACGGGCTGTAACACCCCTTATCAGGAAAACATTTCTGAAAACAAAGAAGGGAAGCGGGGAGATGCCCCATTGGTTAACGATTTACTTTATGGTTGAGAAGAGAGGATGACCTTCATGACAAACAAACGTGATGCCTTGATATCCGTTTCAGAAATTGAAGAATTACATACGGCAGGAGCCGGTTATGATATTCTACGATACATAGGCTTACCTGAATTATTAGGAAAGGAATCTCCTACTCTCTTATATTTTATGGGGAGAATGCTTGCTAGAAAATTCGAGCTTCAGACGATTGAAGACATTGTATTTATTTTCGATAATTTAGGTTGGGGAAAATTAGAGTTAGTCAAAGATAAACGAAAAGAAATGACTTTTCAATTGATGTCCGATTCCATCGCTAAACGGTTAAACGCTTCGTTCGAGGCTGAATTTCGTCTAGAATGTGGTTTTTTAGCAGAGGCACTACAAATTATTCAACATTATGATTGTGAATGCGTGGAGACAATTCATTCACGAATACATCAGGTTGAAATTACTGCTGTATTCACAAATTAAAGAAAGAGCAGTAGTTGATAACTGAATCTATCACCTACTGCTCTTCTAGTTTAGAACCATTTAAATGCTTAATTATGGCATGGGCCGTGTTTTTTGGTATACCTAATTTACTCAAATCTTCAATTGCAGCATGCTTAATATCATTAATGGACTTAAAATGGGTCAATAATAATTTTCTTCTTTTTTCACCTATACCTGGTATTTTATCTAACTCTGATTGAAATGCACTTTTCCCACGTAGCTGTCTATGAAATGATATCGCAAAACGATGGACTTCATCTTGTATTCGTTGTACCAGATAAAACTCCTGAGACTTTCTATCTAAGTCCATTACTTCAGGCGGAAAGCCATATAGGAGTTCGCTTGTTTTATGTTTATCATCCTTAGCTAACCCACATAAGGGAATATCTAATCCTAATTCATTTTCTAATACATCCAATGCTGCGCTCATTTGCCCCTTCCCTCCGTCAACAATGATTAAATCAGGAAGTGGCAATTTATCTTTTAACACTCGTTTATATCTGCGTCGAATAACCTCACGCATTGTATCATAATCATCTGGACCTTCTACATCGCGAATCTTATATTTACGGTACTCTTTCTTATTTGGCTTTCCGTCAATGAATACAACCATTGCAGAAACAGGATCCGTTCCTTGGATATTAGAATTATCAAAAGCCTCGATGCGATGCGGAGTTTCGATATTTATTTTTTCTCCCAATTGTTCCATTGCAACAATCGTTCGTTCTTCATCTCGCTCGATAATGGAGAACTTTTCTTTTAGTGATATTTTAGCATTTTCGGCAGCAAGCTCCACGAGTTCCTTTTTTCTCCCTCGGTAAGGAGTATGAACATCGATTTCTAATAGATGCTTCAATAATTCAACATCTGTTCCTATTGGAACAAGGATTTGTTTTGGTTTAAGATGATTCTGATGCAGATAGAATCTCCCGATATAACTAATAAAGGTTTCTTCTGCCTCATCAAAAAATGGAAAAATAGCTACATCTCGCTCGATTAACTTTCCTTGCCGAATAAAAAATACTTGGATGCACATCCATCCTTTGTCAAAACTATATGCAAAAATATCACGATCGGTCTGATCATTAAGCGTCATTTTCTGTTGCTCCATTACCGACTCGATATGCTGGATTAAATCACGTAGTTCCTTTGCCCGTTCAAAATTAAGTTGCTCACTAGCTTCTTGCATTTTTGTCGTTAAATCTTTTTTTATTGACTTATATCCACCATGTAAAAACGAAACTACGTTCTGGACAATGTCCGCATATTCTTCTTTCGATGGAGGGGTTTCACTGCAAGCGTAACACTGATGCATATGATAATAGAGACATGGCCTTCCAGGTGGATTGTTACATTTTCGAAGCGGGTAAAGCCGATCAAGTAATTTCTTTGTTTCTCGAGCTGCGATAACATTGGGATACGGTCCAAAATACTTCCCCTTATCCTTTTTTACCTTTCTTGTAATTAAAAGTCTAGGATGTCTTTCTGAGGTAATTTTTAAGTATGGATAGGATTTATCATCTTTAAGCATGACATTGTATTTAGGATCATATTTTTTTATCAAATTCATTTCTAAAATCAATGCTTCTATTTCCGAAGAAGTTACAATATACTCAAAGGTTTCAATTTCTTGCACTAAGCGTTGTGTTTTACGGTCATTGGCCCCAGTAAAATAAGAGCGTACGCGACTTTTTAGTAATTTAGATTTGCCAACATAGATGACGGTATCATATTTATCTTTCATAATATAACATCCTGGTTTAGCAGGAAGTACAGCTAGTTTCTCTTTAATTAACTGATTCATATGTCCATCCAATCCCTTTAAAAATCCCTTGTCACAACAAGTAACAAGGGATTTTTCTGTTTACATTCTACTGATTAGTATATCATTATTTAGGCATGTTTGTTAATTAAATCAACTAATGCCTCTTTCGGTTGGAAACCAATTACTTGGTCTACCACATTACCATCTTTAAACAGTAATAATGTCGGAATACTCATTACGCCATATTTGCCTGCAGTTTCTTGGTTTTCGTCTACGTCTAATTTTACAATCTGTACTTTATCTTCCATTTCTCCATCAATTTCTTCAAGAACAGGTGCAATCATCTTACAAGGTCCGCACCAAGGTGCCCAAAAGTCAGCTAATACTAAACCCTCTGCTGTTTCTTTAGAAAAATTTTGATCTGATACATTTATAATCGCCATTCGTATCTTCCTCCTCAAATAAAGCTAAATTCTTACGTTGAGTATACCATCGTTAGTATTACCTTACTAATATTTTGCTTATTCATTCAAAATCAACTGGAAATATGCTTATACAGTATAATTAAAAAGCTCTGTAAATAGCTATCTACAGAGCCTTCCATTATCATACCGTTACTTTAAGCTTTTTTATCTCTTCTATCAACAACGGAATCACTTCAAACAAATCCCCAACAATGCCATAATCCGCTACATTAAAAATATTGGCTTCTGGGTCTTTATTTATGGCTACAATTACTTTCGAGTTAGACATTCCAGCTAGATGTTGAATAGCCCCTGATATCCCAACAGCAATATATAAATCAGGTGTTACTACCTTACCGGTTTGCCCAATTTGCAAGGAATAATCACAGTATTCTGCATCGCAGGCTCCACGTGAAGCACCAACTGCTCCTCCTAAAACTTCCGCCAATTCATAAAGTGGTTTGAAACCGTCTTCACTTTTAACGCCGCGTCCCCCGGCTATAATAATATTGGCTTCTGATAAATCTACCCCTTCTGACGCTTTTCTTACGACATCTTTAATTACCGTACGGATATCGGTAATCTCGAGATCCTTTGGTGTGATTTCACCCGAGCGTGCTTCATCTCGTTCAAGTGCAGGAATATTATTAGGACGAATGGTGAAAAAGGTCAGGCCATCAGTAATGATCTTCTTTTCAAATGCCTTCCCAGAATAAATTGGTCGAATAAATTGCACATGATCCCCATCCACTTCAATATCGACAGCATCGGAAATCAAACCAGTATTCAACTTACTTGCAATCTTAGGAGTTAAGTCTTTACCAATTGCCGTATGCCCCATAACAATACTTGTTGGTGACTCTTCGTTTACGATTGCTAAGATCGCCTGTCCATAACCTTCAGAAGTATAAGCTTTTAATTGTTCATGAGAAATGGTAATGACTCGATCAGCACCGTAATAAATCATTTCCTCTCCCAGCGCCTGAAGTTCACCATTTCCACAAATAACGCCTACTATTTCACCTTCTTCATTTATTTTCTTTGCCGCTGCAATTGCCTCATAAGAGACATTTCGTAATGAACCTTCTTTTACTTCACCAATTACTAACAATTTATCACTCACGTAAATTACTCCTCTCTGTCGTTATGATTAAAGTACCTTTGATTCATGTTTAAGTAATGAAACTAGTTCTGTTACTTGATCATTCATTTCCCCTTCAAGAACTCTTCCAGCTTCTTTTTCAGGTGGCAAGAATATATCTATTGTCTTTGATTTCGGAGCAACTTCATCTTCATCCAAATCCAAATCATCAATTTCTAGTTCTTCCAATGGTTTTTTCTTTGCTTTCATTATCCCTGGAAGTGATGGATAACGCGGTTCATTTAGTCCTTGTTGACAAGTAACTAAAACCGGTAATGAAGCTTCAATAATTTCCACATCACCTTCCACATCTTTCTCAATGTTTACCTTATCTCCATCAATCTTTAAACTTGTTATTGTAGTAATGTATGGAATCCCTAATGATTCAGCTAACCGTGGTCCAACCTGACCGCTTGCTTCATCAATGGCAACATTTCCTGCAAGGAGTAAATCCACATCTTTTTCCTCAAAAAACGCTTCCAAAATTTTAGCCGTTGTAAATTGATCGCCATCCTCAAGGTCATCTTCCGTATTAATGAGTACTGCTTTATCTGCTCCCATTGCCAGCGCAGTACGCAATTGTTTCTCAGACTCCTCGTCACCAATTGTTACAACCGTTACTTCGCCACCATGTTCATCACGCTGATTAATTGCTTCTTCCACCGCATATTCATCATATGGATTAATGATGAATTCAGCCCCGTCTTCTTCAATCTTGCCATTGGATACATTTATCTTTTCTTCGGTATCAAATGTCTTTTTTAATAATACATAAATATTCATATCAATTCCTCCTTTAGTTTATCTATCCTGGAAGTTTGGTTTACGTTTTTCGATAAATGCCTGCACACCCTCTTTGGCATCTTCCGTGCCGAATACTTCACCAAAGGCCCTAGCTTCCTCTTCAATCCCAAGATCAAAATTTTTGGTTTTTGCATACGGTAATAGGTGCATCACTTGTTTAATTGATAATTTTCCTTTTGCTGCAATTTTTTCTGCCAAGCGCTGGGTTTCTTGTTCCAACATTTCCTCATGAACCACTTTATTTGCTAACCCGAACGAATATGCTTCTGTACCAGTTATTGGTTCCCCTGTTAAAATCATCTCATAAGCTTTTGCTGTACCTACGTAATGTGGTAATCGCTGTGTACCAGCAAATCCCGGTATAATTCCTAATGTGATTTCAGGTAATCCTAACTTCGTATTCTCTGTAACAATTCTTATATGACAAGCCATTGCTAACTCCAGGCCACCACCCAAAGCAGCACCATGAATAGATGCGATAACAGGAATTGAGAAATGTTCAATTCGATTAAATAATTCCTGCCCCCGTTTTGCTAGTGATTCATAATCAGATGCTTGTTGCAAGGAAGTAAATTCTTTGATATCTGCTCCGGCAGAAAAAAATTTCCCATCCCCTTTAATAACAACTGCCTTGACGCTTTCAGCAGCTTCTACTTCATCTAATTGATGAGCTAAATCATTTAATAGAGTACTAGATAAAGCATTTGCAGGTGGACTTTGAATCGTTAAATACGCTACTTGGCTCTCAATATTTAAAGCTAGTGTCCCCAAAGTTTCTCCTCCTTTTTCCAAAGAATGTGTTGTTATGATAGGGTTAGACCTTCGGTTAAAAGGGTATGAACCTCTTTAGCTTGCTCTATCAGTTGATATTTCCTTTCTTTCATAACCCAATTTGTAACCGTTTCATCTAGTGTACCAAAAATCATTTGACGAACAAGTGGTATATTCAAACTATTTCGGAAAATACCTTCTTTCATTCCCTCTTGAACAATCGAGTCAATTACTGTCAAATATGGTTTCAGTACATTATTAATTTCTAATCTTAATTCAGGATTTGACTGCCTTAATTCTAACTGCGTGACAACTGCTAAATGAGGATCCTTACTTAATTGACTGAAATGCAGCTGAATTAATTCGTACAGCTTCTCATTTGCATTGTTCTTATTTTGAATAGCTTCGGTTATATGGTTAATAAATTGCCCCATTTTTTCTTCGAACACAGAAATTAATATGTCTTCCTTGTTTTTAAAATATAAGTATATGGTTCCGTCAGCTACGCCAGCTTTCTTTGCTATTTTAGATACTTGTGAAGCGTGATAGCCATTTTCTGCAATAACTTCTACTGCCGCTTCAATAATTTGATTATACTTCGGTTTATTCTTTTTCATCGTACTCTCCTAACAATTACAAGCATAAAATGAATGATTATTCATTCATAATGATAGCTTCTTTTTCCCTTAATGTCAATAGATAGCTTGTACTTGTTATTGGAAAAAAAGAGCTTTTCGCTCAAATAGTTGTTGCTTCTTCTATTTTCGTATCATCTTCGACTAATTGTCTGCGTAGTATTTTACCTACTGCTGTTTTCGGAAGTTCATCGCGAAAATCATATTTCTTTGGAACTTTATAAGCGGCTAAATGCTTTCTACAATGGGTATTAAGATCTTCCTCTGTTAGATTAAATCCTTGTTTTAACACAACGTATGCTTTTACTGTTTCTCCACGGTATGGGTCGGGAATACCAGCAACGACCGCTTCCTGTACTGCCTCATGTTCATATAGAACTTCCTCTACCTCTCTCGGGTAAATATTATACCCACCAGCAATTATCATGTCTTTCTTTCGATCAACAATATAAAAATAGCCATCCTCTGTTTGATAACCTAAATCACCTGTAAACAGCCATCCATCTTTCAATACTTGATCCGTTTCTTCAGGGTTATTCCAATATCCCTTCATTATTTGAGGCCCTTTTACTGCAATTTCCCCAACTTCTCCAATTGCGGCTTCCTCCATTGTTTCCATATTAAAGATCTTTGAATCCGTATCCGGCCATGGTACACCAATACTACCATTCCTTCGTTGATGCCATACAAAATTGGCATGTGTTACCGGGGATGATTCAGTTAAACCATAACCTTCAACTAACTTCCCCCCAGTTACCTCCTCAAACTGCTCTTGTACTTCTGTTGGTAGAGGAGCTGATCCACTGATACAAGCTTCAATTGATGATAAATCGTAATTTGTTAATTTTGGATGATTTAACAAACCAACATAAATCGTAGGTGCCCCAGGAAACAATGTTGGTTTTTGTTTGTGAATGGTTTTCAATACCTCCGTAGGGTCAAATTTAGGTAGCAGGATCATTTTCGCACCAATAAGTATCGAATTATTCATAACAGCAGTCATTCCATATACATGAAAAAACGGCAATACCCCTAACACAATTTCTTCACCAGGTTTTGTTTTGTATACCCAAGCGTCACACATTTCTACGTTCGATACCAGATTATAATGTGTTAACATGACTCCTTTTGGAAATCCTGTTGTTCCACCGGTATACTGTAATAAAGCCAAATCTTCTTTTGAATCAATCGTTACTGGCTCATAGGTTGCTCTGGCCGTTTCCATAATATATTCCCATGTATGCATATCCTCTCCTTGCTCTGCTTTTACTACCATATTATATTGTCTTTTTTGAATATATGGGTAAATGATGTTTTTGGGGAATGGTAAATAGTCCTTCAGACATGCAACTATTGTATGTTTAAGATCGGTATTGTCCTTTACATTAGTCACTCGCGGCAATAAAACGTCCAGACATACGATAAAGGTAGCTCCCGAGTCATTCAATTGATACTGTAGTTCCCTTTCTTTATATAACGGGTTGGTTTGCACAACGATACCGCCAGCCATTAAAGCACCATAATAACAAATCACTGACTGCGGGCAGTTGGGTAACATGATAGCTATTCGGTCGCCTTTTTCCATCCCAAGCATTTGAAGATAATTAGCCATTTTAGCTGCTTGTGTGTAGAGCTCTTCGTAAGCTAACTCTTTACCCATGAAATGAAGCGCTTTCTTTTTCGGGAAACGTTCTGCGCTTTTTTGTAATAATGAATGTAATGGTTTTTCGTCATAATGCATAGAGGGCTTAATCTCAGGTGGATAATGTTGATGCCAGCTTTTTGTGTTTTCCATGGTTTCTCCTCCTTTTATCTTATTTTATACCTATTATACCGATTAATTTCAATTTTTTAAAATTTAATGTAACTTTTTTATTACATTTTTATTTGTCAATATAGAATCATCGGAATGGACTGATAAATATAGGTGTTTTTTTCCGTTTTTTCAACGCTAAGTTTTATACATTTTTACAAAAAAAGCTTGTAGAAAACAGCGGAAACTATTTCTACAAGCTATAACTTCACCGGGCAAGTAATTATATCAAAAATTTTATTTATATAAGCCATATAATTCCTACCACAATAAATACAACGGCCACAACGATTAAAATTTTCGCTAACCTGTCTAGAACCATGTATTCCTCTCCTTATCCTATACTTGCTCCAATGACAAAAGCTAGTCCAATCGATATCATCATGGATATAAATCCAACAGCTTTATTTCCACGACCAATCTCTTCATCTACTTTTAACATCGGCGTTAAAAATTCAAAAATAAAATAGCCTATAAGAAGCAGCAGGAACCCAAGGACTCCCCAGCCTATGCTTTGCAGCAGTGTATCGTTATGTTCAATGGAATAACGGAAAATGGTAGCAATTCCAAATATCTTACCTCCTGTTGCCATCGCCACTGCAAAATTTCCTTTTTTGATTTCTTCCCAATTTTTATATGTCGTTACAACTTCAAACACTGCTAAGAACACAAGCGTACATAAGATTACTACACTATATCTGGCTGCTGTTTCTACAACGATATTTTCCCAAAAAGCTGCCATCAAATACATATCCTTCACCCCGATATATCAGACTATTTCAAACTAATAACGGTAACACCACTACCACCTTCACTCGACGAGCCTGGTCTTGCTTCACTAATTCGAGGATGATTTTTTACAAATGTCTGTACGCCCTTTCGTAATGCACCTGTACCCTTTCCATGGATAATTGATACCTTTGGATAACCAGCTAATAATGCATCATCAATATATTTTTCTAATTTTAATAATGCATCCTCATAGCGTTCTCCACGTAGATCAAGCTCCGTTTTCACATGGTAAGTCGATCCTTTAATAGTTGTTAGAGGTTTCTCAACCGATTGTTTCGTTTTACCTAACAACTGTAAATCTTTTCGTTCTACTTTAACTTTCATAATTCCAACTTGTACAAGATATTCATTCTCATTTACTTTCTCCAAAACAGTACCTTTTTGGTTAATGGTTAGTAATTTTATTTCATCTCCAACCTGAAGTTCTTTCTGTTGCTCCTGCTTACCACCGTAGGATTTTTGTTTCTCTTGTTTCGAAGTAAGTTGCGGTTTTGTCGAATCAAGTATTTTCTTAGCTTCAATCCATTCATGTTCTTTCCATTCAGCCTCTGTTCGCATATTGCGAATCTCTTCTACAATCAACTCCGCATCTTCACGTGCCTTTTTAATAGCAGCTTCTGCTTTCTCTTCGGCTTTTCGATACAAGACTTCCCGTTTTTCCATCAATTGATTCCATTCACGTTGCAACTCACCATGAAGTTTTTCGGTTTCCTCTAAAAGCTGATAAGCCTCTTCATAGTCCTTTGCCGCATTTGTTTGTGACTTCTCAAGTGAAGCAATCATATTCTCCACACTTTTCGAATCGATACCGACATGCTTCTGTGCCTCCTCAATAACATATTGATGAAGTCCAAGCCTTTTTGAAATTTCAAACGCATTACTTCTGCCAGGAACCCCTAATAACAAACGATAGGTTGGCTGCAATGTTTGAACATCAAACTCTACAGATGCATTAACAACTTGGTTACGATTATATCCATATGCTTTTAATTCTGGATAATGTGTTGTTGCGATGACACGTGCGTCACGACTTATTACTTCATCCAAAATCGCCATCGCTAAAGCTGCTCCCTCTTGTGGATCGGTACCTGCACCTAATTCATCAAACAATACAAGCGTTTGATCATCCACATGTTTTAAAATATCCACAATATTTGTCATATGAGAAGAAAACGTGCTTAAATTTTGCTCAATTGACTGCTCATCACCGATGTCAGCATAAACCTGCTTAAAAACTGCAAGTTCACAACCATCGTAAGCAGGTATTTGTAAACCTGACTGCGCCATTAACGTGCATAGACCGACTAATTTTAATGTGACGGTTTTGCCACCCGTGTTTGGTCCAGTAATAACAATCGAAGTAAACGTATTACCAATTTCTATGTCGTTTGCTACAACAGCTTCTTTATCAATTAGAGGATGACGTGCTTGCTGCATTTTTATTATGCCATCGTTATTCATACGAGGCATTGCTGCTTTCATCGATTCACCAAGTTTGGCTCGTGCAGCAATAAAATCTATCTGCCCTAATACACGAACGTTCTCCTGTAAAAAACCCTCCTCGCTTGCAATATGATTGCTTAGTTCCCTTAGTATCCGGTCTATTTCTTGTTTCTCTTTAACAACTGCTTCTTGTAATTGATTATTTAAATCCACTACTGCTTTTGGCTCCATAAAGAGTGTTTGGCCTGATGCTGATTGATCGTGAACAATCCCACCAATTGCTCCACGATACTCTTGCTTTACGGGAAGGACATAGCGATCATTTCGAATGGTGATAATAGCATCGGATAACATACTGCTTTTCGATTTTGTAAAGCTTTCTAACCTTTCTCTCACCCTACTTTCAAATGTACGTATTGATGAACGAATACCTCGAAGCTTTTGGGATGCACTATCCATCACTTGGCCATGATCATCAATACAGCTTTTAATATGCCGTTCTAAATCACGTAATGAAGTAATATGTTCTGCATACTTTTTTAAAATAGGTAATTCTTCTTCCAACTTCATAATAAAGTCCCTTACCTGTCTTCCACCATAAATCGTACTAGCTACATCCATACATTCACTTGTCGTGAGAACTCCACCAATAGAACTTCGTTTTAAACTTGCACGGATATCAAAAATGCCGCCCAATGGTATGGATTTATTTAATCTGCGTATTTGTGAAGCTTCATCCGTTTCTTGCTGTAAATGTACCACTTCTTCCATCTCTGTAGAAGGATTTAGCTGCTTAGCCAAATCCTTTCCTAAACTCGTTTCTGCATGATTTATTAATTGTTCAATTATTTTATTATATTCAAGTACACGAAGAATTCGATCATTCATGTTTTTTACTACTCCTTTAAGCTATCTTATTTATTACGATTAAAGAAGGCTGTTAGCTCATCTGGAGACCACGTATTTAAAACCGTTTCTTGTTTAACCCAGCCTTTCCTCGCTACTCCTACTCCATACTTCATATGCTCTAGCATTTGATAGTTATGGGCATCTGTATTTATTGCCAGCTTCACTCCATTCGCTTGCGCTATACGTGCCCACTCATAAGATAAATCAAGTCGGTTTGGGTTCGCATTTATCTCCAATGCCGTATTAGTTTGTTTCGCCTTTTCAATAAGTGTTTCGACATTAACTCGGTATCCCTCTCGTCTACCAAGCAGCCTTCCTGTTGGGTGAGCAATTAACGAAACATAAGGGTTCTCTAACGCGGTTTCTAATCTATACATAATCTTATCCTCTGTTTGATTAAAGCTGGAGTGTATAGCTCCGATTACAAAATCCATTTCTCGAAGAAAATCTTCTGAAAAGTCTAGCTGTCCATCAGGTAAGATGTCCATTTCTACTCCAGAAAATATTCGAATATCATGATACCTTTCATTTAGCTTCGCAATTTCTTCCCGTTGCTTTCGTAGTCTTGTTTCATTTAAGCCATTGGCTACACTTAAGTACTTGGAATGATCCGTTATCGCAATAAACGAGTACCCTTTAGAACGTGCCTGGTTGACCATCTCTTCAATTGACTGCGCCCCATCACTCCAGGTTGTATGCATATGTAAATCACCTTTTATATCATCCAACGCTAGTAATGGGTACGTCGTTTTGAACGCGTCTGTTTCCCCTGTATTTTCTCTTACTTCTGGTGGAATATAAGTTAAGTTAAAATGATTAAAAAATTCCTCTTCCGTATCAAATGTAAGAACTTCGTGCGTTTCTTCTACTTCAATTCCATATTCATTAATTTTTTCCCCTCGTGCTTTTGCCAGCTGCCTCATAGCAACATTATGATCTTTAGATCCTGTAAAATGATGCAAGGTTGAGGCAAATTCCCGTTTCTTTACAATTCGAAAATCAACATTAATATCATAAACATCCTCTATAACTACCGAAACTTTTGTATCTCCTTTGGCAATAACTTCTTTTATGTTATCCATATTTAATAAAGCGTCTCGGATAATAGTTGGTGAGTCAGTGGAAATAATGTAGTCAATGTCTTTCACTGTCTCTCGCATTCTTCTCAAACTTCCTGCTCTAGAGAATTTATCTATTTCGTTAATTTGAGTCAAGTAATCTTCAATACCTTCAGCGATAGGCAGCATAATAGATAGCGGTAACCGTTCAGGTCGTTTTCCCGCTTCATTCAATGCAGCCACTATTTTCTCTGCAGACTTCTTCCCAAAACCAGCAAGGCTTTCAACCTGGCCATTTTCACATGCGCGCTTTAATGAAGAAGCATCAATTACCCCAAGTTCTTGATATAATTTCGCGAGCTTTTTTCCACCTAACCCTGGTAATTGAAGTAGAGGGAATAAGCCTTCAGGGATTTCCTTTTCAAGTTGCAGCAATGTTTCAGACTTCCCATTCTTCATATATTCTTGAATAACAGCACTTGTACCCTTTCCAATTCCATTTATTTTCGTAAAATCGTCAATATCCGTTAGGGAACGATCATCTCGTTCTAGGGCTTGGGCTGCTTTACGATACGCACTTATTTTAAAAGGGTTTTCTCCTTTTAGTTCTAAGTAAGTTGCTATTCTCTCCATTAATTTAATAATATCTTTTTTATTTACTTTCATTTCCATTCACCTATCTTGTCTATAGTTGTTCATTCAGTTGACCATCCAAGATGAGTACTTTATGCTGTTTCGTTACACACCAGAGTTATACAGCTTCGGATATTTTAGAGCGGCTGAACGACGGTTCCTTGCCTATCAAACTTATAAAAAGACTGGTCCCAACCAGTTACTTATTTGTACCTTCATACAATGTAATCCTGTTGATTAGAACCAGCCTTTTCAATATTTATTAATTTGTAAACATATCTGCCATATGATTAAACCATAATTCCCTAATTTTTTCAGAAAAATACGGCGTATGTTCAATCATAAATAAAGCGATTGAAGAATCATTAATCCATGTTTGGACCTGGACAACCGGTACTAATGCTAAAATATATAAAACAATAAACAATAGTAAGTAGATTTCAATAAATCCTAAAATAGAACCTAGAAGTTTATTGACTGAATTTAAAATTGGTAACGAAGCAACAAAATCTAGCATCGATGCTATCAGTTGAAGGATAATTCTTACTGCAATAAAAATAATCACAAACGCAATTGCATTATAGAATCCATTTTCTAATGGCAATGCTTGTAAGAATTCCGCCCATTCACCGTTTTCTCCTAAGTCAGGATAAGGAATCCATAATGAAAGTTTCGGTCCTAAATCGTCATAATAAAGAGCCGCCGCTACGAAAGCTGCTATAAAGCCCACAATATGAAATAATTGAAGAATAAACCCTCTTTTTAAACCGATTAAAAAACCGAAAATCAATAATATTAATAGTACGATATCCATCATTTTTTTATTTATCCTCTTTCTTTTTTAATGACCCTAATAAAGATGCGTAGTCCTCTTTTAATTTTAAATAGTCATTCATTGTATTTACAGCTGTTAACACAGCCAATCTCGTAGTGTCAAGCTGCCGATTTGCCTGTTGAATTTCACTCATTTTTTGATCAACTAAGCTAGCGACCAATTTGACGTGGCTTTGGGCTTCTGTGCCAATGATCGTATAAGTTCGATTATGTATTTCCACAGTCGTACGTGTTTTTTCTTCCTGGGCCACGTGTTTACCCTCCTCAGAATCTAAATTGTGTTTTTGTATAGAAGGATAGCTACGAATAGAGCTATACCGTTATATTTGTTACTTACCTACTAGCCGCTTGTAACAGAAAATGATCACAAGCTTATAAATTTAGATGTAGTACAGCGAACTAAGCTGATAGCAACCAATGAGAAATGCCAATGTACTTTATTAGTTGCTTCAGTAGGATTTTATGCCTTTGTACTCATCTTATCTTAACATGAAGTATATCGTTTAGGAAACTGTCGACTACTGTAAATGAATCCAACCATTTTTTGTAAATGTATTTCTAAATCGAACAAGGTTTGCTATAGTTTTAGTTACAATGAAGATTGGAGAGATTCATATGCCTCAGGCAGTCTATAAACTTTCACAGCAAACAATATACCAAATGAAGCACTACTATCAAAGCTCGTTAACCACTACACCTCAAGGAGCAATATTTCGAGCTAAAACACCCGAGGCAGTTATTACCGCTTATAAGTCAGGCAAGGTTCTTTTTCAAGGTGCAGCACCAGAAAAAGAATCAAAAAAATGGGCAAACACTAATGAAGTGGTTGCACCTAAAGCAGCATCTCGTTCACAGAGGACACCTCATGCCTTTGTCCCACCAACTACCTTATACACATCCAACCATATGGGTACGGATGAAGCTGGTACGGGAGATTATTTTGGTCCAATAACCGTAGCAGGCGTTTATCTAACTCAAGACCAAATTCATTACTTAAAAACCATTGGTGTCACGGATTCGAAGACAATAACCGATACAAAAATTCGTGAATTAGCGAAAAAAATTACTGCTATGAATATACCGTATTCGCTTATGGTTTTACGCAATGAAAAATATAATCAACTGCAAAAAAAGGGATGGTCACAAGGGAAGATGAAAGCAGTTCTTCATCAACACGCCATTAACAAATTACAAGAGAAAATACAAGGGCAGCAAATAGAAGGTATCATTATTGATCAATTTTGTGAGCCGCCTATCTACCAGCGGCATATACGATCCGAACAATTATCTTTATTACCTCACACCTACTTTCTAACCAAAGCCGAAAGCTATTCTACAGCCGTTGCAGCTGGTTCGATTATTGCAAGAGCTAGCTTTTTAAAAGAGATGGATGCCTTATCAAAATCTACCGGGATGACACTACCAAAAGGTGCATCAAAAAAAGTCGATGAAACCATTGCGCAGATCATCCATAAATATGGATGGGATTTCTTAAACAAATGCGGGAAGACACATTTCGCTAATACTAAAAAAGCGAATACCTACTTATAAGTTTTAAAAAAAGACAATGAGCCACTAGCTCACTGTCTTTTTATTTAAGAGCGAATATATGCTTGATATTTCTGTGTTACTTCCTCAATAATTTTTTCAAACGATGCTTGTATTTCTTCATCCGTTAAGGTTTTTTCGGGGTCTTGATAAACCAAGCTATATGCTACTGACTTTTTGCCTGCCTCCATGTGTTCCCCTTGATAAACATCAAATACATCAACCTGTTTAACTAACGGCGCCCCTGCCTCTGCTATCGTCTTTTTCACTTCTCCAGCCAAGACATCTTTATCCAATACAAAGGCAATATCTCTAACTATTGAAGGATACTTTGGAATTGTTTTATAAGTCAGAGATGGAGTATAGGCATAAAATACCTCATCCATATTAATGTCAAAAACATACGTTTCTTTTAAGTCCCATTGTTTCTGCAAGCTAGGATGTACTTGCCCGAGGAAACCGATTCTCTTATGACCGAGCTTTAATTCCGCTGTTCTACCAGGGTGCATATCCGCAATCTTAGCTTGATTAAATGAAACAGAGACATCTAAATAATCAAACAGCTTTTCTACGATGCCTTTTAGCACATAAAAGTCTACCGTTTTATTATCCTGTTGCCAAGGGTGATCCATCCATTTCCCTGATATTGCTCCAGCCAATCGGAGACGCTCATCAGGTTGTTTCGTTAATTCTCTTTCTTTCGTTAAGAAAACACTGCCTAATTCATAATAGGCAAGATCGATTTGATTTCTTGCTTGATTATGTGAAATGACACGTAGTAATTCAGGCAATAGACTTTGGCGTAAGTATTTATGATCTTCACTCATAGGAAGCTTTAATTCAATAGGAACAAACTGTCCTTCCTTAATTTCTGGACTAATTAATTTGGATACCGCATTATCACTTATTAATGTATACGTACGGCTCTCCATCAGACCAGCGCCCTCTAATAAGCTCTTTACTTTTCGGATCATTGCCTGTTTATTTGTTAATGCTCCAGCCTGTGATGCACCTGCCGGAAGGGTGTACGGCAACTGATCATAGCCATAAATACGAGCCACTTCTTCTAACATGTCTTCAAAGATGGTGATATCCCCACGGCGAGTTGGTACAGACACAGTAATTTGGTCGTCATGTTGTTCGAATGCAAATTGTAATCGATGCAGTATATCAACGATCTGCTTCGTTTCCAATTCTGTACCAAGGCGTTTATTGATTTCAGTAGTGTCCATTTCCACTTGCTTCTCGGTTTGGTCCAATTCATCAAATTCTACAACATGTTTTAAAATGGTGGCATCTGCATACTGCTCTAATAATTCACAAGCACGTAATCCTGCTAATTTAACACGGTTTGGGTCAATACCCTTTTCAAATCGTGTACTGGATTCACTTCGTAAACCGGTTGATTTCACAGCATTTCTTACAGCATTCCCGGCAAAAAATGCAGCTTCAAGTAATACATTGGTTGTACCTTCTGTTACCTCTGTATTCAACCCGCCCATTACACCAGCTAATGCAATCGGCTCCTTGCCATTGGTTATGACAAGATGTTCATTAGACAAGGTTCTTTCTTGTTCATCTAATGTAACAATTGCTTCTTCTTCCTTTGCCCGACGCACTACAATCTTATCTGAATCTAATTTATCATAATCGAATGCATGCAGTGGCTGACCGTATTCTAACAAAACATAATTAGTAATATCCACTACATTGTTAATTGGTCTGATCCCGGCGGCAATTAAGTAATTACGCATCCATAGCGGAGAGGGGTTAATCGTTACATTACGAATGATGAATGCCCCATAGTAGGGATTCCATTCTGGTGCTTCTACCTCAACAGAAATAAACTGATGCGCGTCTTCCTCTACCATGGCAGGTTTTGGATTCGGAAGCTTAACAGGTTGATCAAGTATAGCTGCCACTTCATAAGCAACACCTAACATAGATAAACAATCTGCTCGATTTGGAGTTAAATCAAATTCCAAAATAGCATCGTTCAAATTTAGAATTGGCTCTACTGGCTCTCCTACCGTTACAGCCTCTGGAAAAACAAAGATACCTTCAGCCACATCTTTTGGTACATATTTTTCTTCAATACCTAATTCTTGCAATGAACAAATCATCCCATTTGATTCAACACCGCGTAATTTTACTTTTTTAATTTTAAAGTCTCCCGGAAGAACAGCACCAGGCTTTGCTACCGCAACTTTTTGCCCTTGCGCTACATTAGGTGCACCACAAATAATTTGTAACGTTTCTTCCCCTACATCCACTTGACAAAGATTTAATTTATCAGCATTCGGATGCTTTTCACAAGAACGAATATAACCAACAACAACATTTTCGCTTTTTTCTGCTACATACTCTATTCCATCCACTTCAATACCAGATTTTGTGATCTTTTCTGCCAATTCTTCTGGACTAATTGAACCTATGTTTACATAATTCTTTAGCCAATTTAATGAAACTAACATGTCTCAGCTTCCTCCCTACGCATTATGGTATTGCTTCAAAAACCGGATATCATTTGTGTAAAATTGACGAATATCATTAATGCCATATTTTAGCATTGCGATCCGTTCAGGCCCCATTCCAAATGCAAAACCGCTATATACTTCTGGATTATATCCAGCCATAGATAATACATTTGGATGTACCATTCCAGCTCCCAATATTTCAATCCAGCCAGAGCCTTTACAAACCGAACATCCATCTCCATGACATACTTTACATGAAATGTCCATCTCTACCGAAGGTTCTGTAAAAGGGAAAAAGCTTGGTCGTAATCGGATTTCACGATCCTCCCCATACATTTTCTTAGCAAAAGTATCTAAGATCCCTTTTAAATCACTCATCCGAACATGCTTATCAACATATAATCCTTCAATTTGTGTGAATTGATGTGAATGTGTAGCATCATCTGTGTCACGACGATAAACTTTTCCTGGCGAAATCATTTTTACTGGTTTATTTCCACCATACTCTCTCATCGTTCGGGCTTGTACGGGTGATGTCTGTGTACGCATAAGCAATTCGTTTGAAATAAAAAAGGTGTCCTGCATATCTCTTGCTGGGTGGTTCTTTGGTAAATTTAACGATTCAAAATTATAAAAATCAGTCTCTACTTCAGGACCTTCTCTTACTTCAAATCCCATTCCTATAAATAAATCCTCTATTTCTTCAATAACTTTTGTTAGTAAATGCGGGCCTCCAATTTTTACTGGTCGACCTGGAAGGGTAACATCGATTGCTTCTTTTTCTAATTGTTTTTCAAGTGCAATTTGTTCCAGTTTTTCTCCTTTTTCCTCAAGTGTCGTTGTAATCTTCTCACGAACCTGATTTGCTAATTCCCCTACAACTGGCCTTTCTTCCTTCGATAGTTTGCCCATACCACGAAGCACACTCGTTAAAGACCCTTTTTTACCTAGATAGGTAACTTTAATATCTTGAAGTGTTTTCGTATCATTTGCATTTGCAATTTTTTCTAGCGCTTCTTTTTCAATTGCTTGTAACTGCTCTCTCATTTTTGGCACTGCCTCCTTTTTTATCTACCTTTTCAGTGTAATTGTAAACAACGGCAATTCAGACTTTTGTTCAATCTTTAAATAAATTGCATATAAAAAGCCTCCTCCCAACAAGGGACGAGGCTTTGTCTTCGCGGTACCACCCTATTTAACACATCCCTAGAAACTACGCAGAATGTGCTCAACTTCTTCCTGATAACGGAATCGATCCGGAATACCTTTACTTGTTTACAAGGTCCAAGTATCTGCTCCAGAGTGAAATGATAACTTCCAATATGATGAAATGCTTCCAGTCTATGGCATTCCTCCCTATAATCATATGATAGTAGGGTTATCGGTCTCCTTCAACGCATTACATATTATTGTATTTATATTATAGAGAATTTATTTTAAGGATGCAACATTATCCTTTTAAATAATACATAAGAATTCCTGCAGCAACACTTACATTTAAAGATTCCGCATCACCATAAATAGGAATTGTTACTATTTTATTAGCATCTAAAAGAAATTCTTGTTTTATCCCATTACCTTCATTACCTACAATTAATGCTGTTTTTTGTGATGGCTTGAGCGTTGCATAATTTTCTGCATGCTCTAATGCTGTAGCCCACACTTCGAACCCAAGTTCCTGAAGTCGTTTTATTTCTATTTGAAGATCAGCCTGTCTTACAGGTATATGAAATAAAGAACCTTGAGTGGATCGAATTACTTTATCATTAAAGATATCAACTGTATCTTCTCCAACAATTATTTCAGAAAACCCAGCTGCATCTGCTGTACGAATCATTGTACCTAGATTCCCAGGATCTTGAATTGCATCTACAAGTAATACTTGGCCTTTTGAGACTGGTACATACTCTTCTTTCATGGTTATAATTGCAGCAATCCCTTGCGGAGAATTCGTCTGTGAAATCATACCAAATACTTGTTCACTTACGAATACAGTTGGTATGTCATTACAAAATTCAGGAATATGATTCCCTTCCTGAAGAATAATCTCATTTAATTGCCAGTTACTTTTCCAAGCTTCTTCCACTAAATGAAATCCTTCTATCAAAAATGTGCCAGTCTTGAATCGTTCTTTGCGCTTATGTAATTTTTTCCATACCTTTACTTTGTCATTCTTGACAGAAGTAATCAATATCATCATTCCTCACTATTTAGTGTCTATCCTATCATACATATTTTAAGCAATATAGGTCAAACTAACTCTAGTCTAGTTCTAGACACTTAGCTAGTAGTACTACTTTATCTAATGAGGTGAGGAATTTGGATTTAAATTTACGTAAAGCCATCTTGTCGAATATTGCTTCCAATGATCAAGAGCAATTAGAAGCAACCATTGTTGACGCTGTTCAAAATGGGGAAGAAAAAATGCTTCCTGGTCTTGGTGTTTTGTTTGAATTGATATGGAAACATTCAGATGAACAAGACAAACAAGATATGATTGAAGCACTAGAGCAAGGAGTAAAACAATCTACAAACGGATAAGTGTATATTTTGATCATTCCTTCTCTCCTATACGCATTCGTTAAAAACAAATCAAGAAAGTACTTGCTAACTTGTAGAGAACCCCCGCGATTCTCTACAAGTTTTTGCTTCATATGAATGATAATGTTAGAAACGTTAACAACTCTTCACTTGAATCTTTTAGATAATTGTTTTAAATAAGAACAATTAACCAAAAAGTACTAGAGATACGTTAAAATCAACATGAACTTGCTTTGTTTTAATCACTCAAAAAATAATAATTTTAATTTTGGATTTAGATATTTTTTCCTATCTTCAAAAACGCAAGTGATAAAAGATGCGTTAACTAAAAAAATTACCGGATTCTAATTATTATTTTTAGGTCTTAAATCCTGGTTTTTTGTTTGAATTCAAAGCATTAAACACGCTAGAATCATCAGCATCAAATGAACAGATCTGGAACAATTTGACTACGTTTTAGTAAAGTGATATAACCAATTCAGATACTTCATTGTTATCCTTTTTAGGTATTGTTAATACATATAATTATGAAGTAGAAATAGAGAGGGGAAATGTTTTATGGGAGAAACACGAAGGGGTAAATTGTCGCCTAAAACACTCATTGCTATTGTTATTGGAGCAGTGATATTAATAGGGGGAAGTGTTTCGGCATTTATTTTTTCTAATTTATCCGGAAAACAAGAATATTTTTTAGCGGAGAAGAATTCTATTGAGGTGCTTACTGAAAAATTCGAAGAACGTTACGAACCAGAGATGAGCTGGTTAGAACAAACCGAAGAAAACCCAACAGAATCTACCGTAGAATTATCAGCAGAGTATAATAATCCAAACGGCTCCGCAGGATATGGCCAAATGGATCCGTCACAGTTTATTAATAACTCGACCATCACAATGAAGAATACTACCGACATGGAAAACAAGAAATTGTCTTCCGAGTTAACTGCAGATATTGGAGGCATCCAAATTGACGGTCTCCAATTTTACCTTACTGGTGAAAAACTAATGGTCGGTCTTCCTTTCATTGAAGATTTACTTTCGGTAAAAGGGAATGACATTGGTAGTTTGCTACATGAATTAGATCCATCTAGCTTTACAGGAGAAGAAAAAGTGGATTTTGCAAGCTTTTTTGAAGGATCGTTATCTGAAGAGGACTTAGATTATTTTAAAGAGGCGTATGGAGAGATGATCTACAATGAAATCCCCGAAGACGCATTTAAAGCCCAGGAAGAAACAATTAAAGTCAACGATCAATCGCTTGACACTGAAAAAGTTACCATGCAATTAAGTGAAAATGAAGTAAAACAAATACTAACAACCATTTTGGATAAGTTAGAAAAAGACGAAAAAGTAAAAGAAATATTAAGTCAGCAGATGAAGTTGCAACAATTAGGCGGGACGGCCATGAATAGTGAAATGGAACAAATGATCACTGACTTTGAAACAGGCTTAGCAGATGCAAAAGAAGCATTAACCGATTTGCAAATACCTAATGGGTTAACATCAACAATTTGGATTCATGACGATGTGATCGCCCAACGAGATTTTCAAGTTCAGATGGGGCCTTCATCTGAAGAATTAGTTACATTAGCAGTAAAAGGAACACAACTATTGAAAGAAGACAGTCAAGTGTTTAATTATGATGTAACTTTTGAAGATTCGGTTGATCAAGGTAAGATGAATTTAGCTGGCGACCTATCTTGGAAAAATAATAAAGCAACCGATTCTATTAATCTAACAATTGGAGATATTGTTCTTTCGTATAACGGTACTGAAACGTTAGATGATAATAAACGGGAGTTTGAACGTACCTTCACCATCGAAGATCCTGCTAACGGCGGAGGTAGTCTACTATGGAACGGTTCATCCACTTATAATAATGATCAAATGAACGCTGAACATGACTTCTCTTTAGAAACAGCTACTTTAAGTCAAGAGATGGCATCACTGCATGCTGGAGTAAGTGGTAAAACGGTAGACAGCGTGAAGATTCCTGAAGGAAACAGTGAAAAAGATTTGGGGAATATGAACGCTGAACAATTAATGCAGTATTTCGAAACAGACGTAACTCCTAAATTCCAGCAATGGTTTTTCGGAAAACTTTCTGAATCTGGCAATATGGGGTTTTAAATAGAACATAAAAATTTCTAGATTCATAATTTATTAAGAATGGAAGTGCTCCTATGCATTTCATTAAAATCTTGGTACTTTTAATCAACAGGAACAGGGTGCAAATCCAGAGGAAGTGGCTCACACTTCCTCTTCTTTTCCTTTTTCCATTTATCATTATCGGAATGGTTTTTGTCATTATTGTCTCATTTCTCTTACCTAATGAATCGCAACCAATTCAGTTAGGGCTGGTTGATAACGACCAATCAGAAGAAACGCAGTTACTTTTAGAGATGATGACAGAAGCTTCAGAACTCGGCTCTTACATACAAATAGATAGCATGAATGAAAATGAAGCAGTACAAGCAGTAAAAAATAATCAATTAAGCTCCTATATTATCTTCCCAGAATATTTTACAAAGCATCTTTATCAGGGGGTTTCTGTAGAATTACCGGTTATCGGAAATGCTAACCAACCTATTCGAAGCCAAATGATAAATGAGTTAATTGAAAGTGTAGCAAGACATATTCGATCTTCACAGGCCAATGTCCTAACCATTAATCATTATGCAAAGGAAATGCAATTAAGTGATCAAGAAAGAAACGCGCTAGTTTTTGAACAATTCAAAGAATTTGTCTTCTATACCATTGGTAGAGATCGGATTATCAATGAAGAACAATTAATTAATCAAGCGACGAACAATCCTCTATCCTATTTTAGCTTAGCTGGTTGGTTTGTTGTCCTAACAATTTGGATGTTATTGATGTATATGTTGCTTTACAAAGAAGAAAGAAAAAAAATGCAGCAGCGACTTGCGTTATACGGAGTCTCAGAACTGCAACAAATAGTAGCAAAAGTGATCACAAGTGGTCTGTTTGTCTTTCCTTTAGCAATTGGTCTGTTTTTCATTATCCAACCGTTTGTACAATGGGAAATACAGGGGCTTGGTATCTGGAGAATATTGCTGATAAGCGGAATGTATAGTATTGGCTTTCTCATTGGATTAGCTATTATCGAAAGGATAATAGCTTCTTACCGCTTGCAATTACTCATTCAGTCGTTTTATACCATTGCAATCCTTCTCTTAAGTGGTGCAATCGTTCCAACGATCTACTTTCCACAAGAAATTCAAAAAGGGTTGACTTTGGTATTTTCTAGTGAAGCATTCCACTGGTTACAAGAGATTATGCTAACAAACCGTTCCTTTGTCGATATACTCCCACTTCTCGGCATGATGGTAGCTAGTATTTTTATTTTGCTTGGTTTTTCAGCCATTAAGGAGCGATTACGATGAAATCCATCTTACAAACACGGATAATATTTTGGAAACATCAAATTTTTTCTCTATTGTTTTGGTTATTGCTCCCTATCATTGCTGTCATATCTATCACCCTCCTATCAGAGTCGATTCAGGAAGATAGCAATATACCCGTTGGGCTTGTAATCGAAGAAGACACACCAATGGCCGAAAATCTGAAAGAGAACATAAACCAAGCAGCAATGATCCATGTAGACATCTTAGATGAAGATAAGGCTTTAGCTCAATTGGAAAAGCACGAACTGGATAGCGTTTTTATTATAAGAGATGGCTATCAGCAACAGATCAAAAAAGGTAGTAGAAATCAATTAATTACAAGTTACAGTTCGGATTTATCATTTGCTTATACACCCGTTTCAGAAATGATTGCGTCTTTTGTACAAGAAGAAACAGGTAGGTCCAAGGCAGCCTATACGGTGTTAAACCTTGCTAAAACCCATTATGAGAATCATTCATGGACATGGGAGGAAATTGTTGCTAAAAGTAAACAAATCCAAATGGATCAAGAATTGTTACAAACAACATTTACCTATGCTAACAGTCAATCGGAAGAAACAACAAATTCAATACTGATCTGGAATACATGGGGACTATGGGCGCTATTTTCTATATTATCAACTTTCTTTCTATTTGATTGGATAATAAAAGAAAAACGGTCATCCTTACGTCCCCGATTTGCTTTTATCCGTTATTCATTTAAAACCTATTGCTTGCAAAATCTCATTATCTACACCTTACTATTTTTGATTACAGACCTTATCGCTATACTTGCCTTTAATATTATTCTCGGGGAGGGGATCCACCCCACAGATGTATGGAATGTATTTTCCTTCCGGTTAATGATGAATAGCTTAGTCTTTCTTATAGCTATAAGGGTGACAAATCTCATTTTTTATTATAGCTTATCATTTATCCTTACATTGATCATGACAATTTCGAGTGGCGTAATACTGCCAGTAGAAAGAATTACCAATCATTTTCCGCTGCTTGAAGTGATTCATCCACTACAGATATTCATGGATGCGAACGTCCATCATATTTGGCTATATGTAACAATTACACTTATTGTAATATGGTTTTTAAGAAAGGAGAAGTCTAATGCTTACGGTAAATAATTTATCTATGTCATATGGTAAGAATCAAATCTTTTCGGATTTAACCTTTACCATTCATTCAGGTGAGATCGTAGGCTTAGTCGGTGAAAATGGTGCAGGGAAATCTACGTTGTTAAGGGTATTAGCTACACTACAAAAACCAAAATCAGGAACTGTTCAATTAAACAACTTCACTTATTTAGCCGATAAAAATAAAATACGACGACTTATTGGTTTTGTACCACAGGAAATAGCTATTTGGGATGAATTTACAGTAAAAGAGAACATGCTTTTCTTTGAAAAATTATCATGGAAAAAACGTTCAGAATCAGAACTTCGTCAATTCTGTCTTGAAATGAATTTAGACCAATGGAATAAACCCGTTAAGACATTATCAGGTGGTATGAAAAGAAAGCTCAACATGGCTATCAGTTTAATACATGACCCTTATCTAATTTTACTAGATGAGCCAACTGTCGGTATTGACCTAAAGTCAAAAAAAGAAATAAAAAATTACTTACATGATTTAGCAAATAACAAAGGGAAAGTAATTGTGTATACCTCCCATGATATGGATGAAATTAACACCCTATGTTCACGTGTTTTGTGTATTGGAAATGACCCTTTTTATAAAGATATTCTCAAAAAGGCTGGAAAAAACATCCACGTTTTTTGAAAATCCTATTGCTTCTCGTAGATTCTATAGTAAACTGATTATAAATACATGCAGAAAGTGAGAACGGGATATGGAGATGAGAGATTTACAACAAGTGATGCAGTACCAAGCAATGTCGGTGCTAGCATCAAATACAAATGGCTTTTCTAATTATTCTCCTATGATAGATTTAGCTTTTAAGCAAATGTTAACCGAACAATTAACCAAAGCTACAAACTTACAAGCAGCTAAGCAGCATTTACTGCCTACAGCCCAAAATAATATGATATCACAAATGAGTAAACCGGCTACAACAAAAGACAAGACAAATGCAAATCTAGCCATACATCAATTAATCGCAGATGCCGCTGCTACTTACCAACTTGATGAGAAATTAATCTATTCTGTTGTTCAAACAGAATCCAATTTTAATCCAAATGCACGAAGTAACGCAGGTGCCCAAGGACTAATGCAATTAATGCCAGCTACTGCAAAAGCATTAGGTGTTACAAACCCTTATGATGCTGAACAGAATATTAACGGTGGTGCAAAGTATTTAAGCCAAATGATAAAACGTTACAATGGAAATGTTGAATTAGCGTTAGCCGCTTATAATGCTGGACCGGGAAATGTTGATAAATATCATGGTATTCCACCATTTCAAGAAACGCAAAATTATGTAACAAAAGTGATGCATTCATATCTCACATAATGACAAAGGTTGTTCCAATATTGGAACAACCTTTGTCATTATCATTCAGAGATTAGTCAAAGATCAAGTTATTAACGGTATTCCGATCTAACTTCTTAATTGTTTCTACAATTAGTTTGACAGCATTATCAAAATCATCACGATGTAATATGCCTGCATGCGTATGAATATAACGTGTTGCAATCGTAATCGATAACGAAGGAACACCATTAGCAGTTAAATGAATGGAACCAGAGTCCGTTCCTCCACCAGCCATTGAAGTAAATTGATACGGAATGTTATTCTCTTCAGCTGTTTTTACAACTAAATTACGAACACCTTTATGAGAAACCATTGATGCATCATACAAGACAAGTTGAGGACCCTTACCTAATTCACTATCAGCATCATGGTCAGATACACCAGGTGTATCCCCTGCAATCCCAACGTCTACACCAAAACCTATATCTGGTTCTACTGCATTCGCAGCGGTTTTTGCCCCTCTTAAACCAACTTCTTCTTGCACCGTTCCAACCCCATAAACAATATTTGGATGATCCGTACCTTGCAATTGTTTTAAGACCTCAATTGCTATTGCGCAGCCAATTCGGTTATCCCACGCTTTAGCTAATAATAATTTTTCATTTTTTAGAGGGGTAAATTCAAAATAAGGTACAATGGAATCACCTGGCTTTACACCAAACGCTTCGGCTTCCTCTTTACTGGCTGCACCAATATCAATAAACATATCTTTAATTTCTACTGGTTTTTTTCGAGCTTCTGCTGAAAGAATATGTGGAGGCTTTGAACCAATAACACCAGTCACATCACCTTCACCACCCATAATGGTAACACGTTGCGCAAGCATTACTTGGCTCCACCAACCACCCGTTGTCTGAAAATAAATAAACCCTTTCTCATCTATCCGAGTTACCATGAATCCTACTTCGTCTAGATGACCTGCAACCATAACTTTTGGGCCTTGCTCATCCCCTGTCTTTTTTGCAATTAGACTCCCTAGATTATCATAAACAACCTCATCAGCAAATGGCATAATATAATCCTTCATCACTTGTCTTGGCTCTTTTTCATTACCAGGAATTCCTTTTGCATCGGTCAGATCTTTAAACATTTTTACTGTATCATCTAAATTTCCCATATGTACTTCACCTCTTCTAATGATTTAATACTAATTATACCTTTATAGCATGAAGGAATAAATAGGATATTCAGTTATTATCCTAGGATCTCTCATCCTATTGCCTATCATTTACTTGAATGATTGCAAATATGCTTGTTTCCCATCAACTTCTAAGCCCTCTCATTTTATTTCGTATACAGTTTGAATCGTAAAAAGTTTCAATTTATCCTAACGCTGTGTGATAGGATAAATTGAAGCAGAGTCTATCTCCTCTGCTTCTTTACATTAGCTTTGTAAGATCAATTTTTTGTTTTCGATGAGATATACATGATCTGCCACACTATCTATAAACATACGATCATGTGATACAAGCAGAACCGTTCCCTCATACGCCTTTAAAAAACGCTCCAATGCTTTATATACAAATAACATCTAAAAAGTTTGTTGGCTCATCTAAAAACAACACATTATATTTTCCTAAAAATAACTGACATAATACTAACGAACAGCCTCTCCACCACTTAAATTTCGTACATCCTTATTTAGGTCATTTCCTGTAGAAGGATTTGCTCCTTCTTGGGAGCTTCCACCTCTTCAAGCTGTTCCATTCTCTGCTCTATAGCTTTCGCTGCACGTTGCATAGCCTTCTGACTAGTATCCTTTATTTGGTCATAAACATCTTGTTGGCCTTTGCTTTTGTTTCTTTTTTGGACATATGACCATTTCCTTGTGTGATTTTCCCTGCTTTCCTTATCTTTTCCTCTGCGGATTTTTAAAGTCGTATTTTTTCTTTTACATATGTTTCATGTTGTTCTTGTTGGTGCTGCTTCTCAAGTTTCTTTTGGTCAACATAATCCGAATAGTTCCCGGTATATTCGGTTACAGTTCCGTTCTCTATTTCCCAAATCTTCGTCACAAGTTGATCTAATACGTACCGGTCATGACTCACAAGCACAAGGGCACCATAATAATGAGTTAATTCTTTCATAAAAAATTGTATACCCTCTGTATCTAGATGCGTAGTAGGCTCATCTACCAATAATCCTTCATAATAGTTTGAGAAAATTTGTGCTAACTTCATCCTGGTTTGCTCTCCACCACTGAAGTTTTCCATTTTCGTTTCTGGGATAGATAATTTCCTTTTTAGATCATAATCTATCTCACTTTCATCTGGTGCTGTTACTTGATCAAGATAAGCAAAATTTATATAGCTTTTTACATGCCCTTTTTCTGGTTTTATTTGACCGTTCATCAATTTCAACAAGCTACTCTTGCCAGCGCCGTTTATTCCAACAATTCCAATGCGGTCAAACTGGTGTACAGCAAGACGCAGGACGTGTAATACCAATCTATCTAAGAAAGAAAGTTCAACATTTTCCAATTCCACACCTATTTTTTCCATTCCTTTCGCCCCCTTTCTTCTGCTTTTATTCCGACCCACGTCTGAGTAACAAATGGATGATTGTGCATAAAAACAACGCTTTCTTTCATTCCATACTTACAAAATACACGCTTACATACATAAATATAACGCATTGGTTTCCTCTTCCTTTTTATATAAAAAAATCACAAGCATCTACCTGTGATTAAAAGTAAAAGGGAAAATCTATCCTAATTTATGAAACGTAGTTAGATGTCATTAACAGCTAAACCTAGCCTTGCTACAACAAAACAAAACGTAGACAAGATTAAAAAAAAGGCAGCACAAGCCGCCTTTCTATACATTACATATTTTTATCTCGCTTCCATCTAGCATAAGAGCCCACTTTCAAAAAGTTAGTGGGGAGATGCTCGAATCCAAGCAAGACGTATTTTTCAGATATGAAATGAAGGATGCTAAAAAAGGACAGACTAATTCCATTTTACTCTGTATTCACAAACAGAGCCTTTGAACGTATTCAATTACATGTTCAAAGTTGGGAATCGAAGTCTCATAGCATGTGTCATTTTTTAATAATCCTTCTTACAGTTACGTTCAGTGGCTATTATAGCTATGTTTGGGTTAAACTCAAAGGTAACTAGCGGTTCTGCTATTAATGCTGAACCATATTCTTACCCCATTGGTGTTACTTACTACCAGAGGAACCGAAACCACCTATGCCTCTGCTTGTGTTTGACAAAACTTCCGTCTCCGTAAGTTTGACCTGTAAAACTGGAGCTATAACCATTTGCGCAATTCTCATATGTTTTTCTACCTTAAAATCATCCTTTCCGTGATTAATTAAAATGACTTTTATTTCTCCCCTGTAACCCTCATCAATGGTTCCTGGACTATTTAGAACAGTGATGGAATGTTTTAGAGCTAAACCACTTCTTGGCCTAACCTGTGCTTCCGTTCTCTCAGGTAATTCGATTTGTATTCCAGTTCGAATTAATTCCGCTTCTCCAGCCTTGATCACCTTATCCTCAATTGAAAATAAATCCAATCCAGCGTCAACTTCATTAGCTCGATATGGTAACTTAGCTTCATTATGTATCAATTTAATTTTTAATTCCGCTTCCATTTCTATCCCCCGTTTCAAAACTTGCTGTTTCAACTAGTCTTCCATTTCACTCATGAACAACCATGGAAAAAGACCAATACTATAATAATTACATATAATAGAATGGTTTTCAATTATGGCATGCTTCCACTTCTTAAAACCAGAACTCCTATCGGAAGATGTGATGGAAAGCCTAGATAATGAACGGATGATTGTAACACTGGTTCGTTTCTTTTATATACCTATAGCTCAGTCAAATAGAATAGCAGACTTTTTTCAATTACTATTTTCACCGAATATTACATGAAATAGCAAAAATAGTGAAACCTTATTATGTTATCATACGTATAAATGAGTAATAATTTTTCAGGGAGACAGATGGTATGATTATTATTTTATTCCGTATATTAATTTTTGTTGCAATCGCTTTGCTTGTCTACACATGGATACAATATTATCGAAACCCAGAAAGAAAACTACGCATAGCAAAAGCAGAAGGAAATTTTTATCTTTTAGATGAACCAACTAATAGTAAAAAGAATCTTTTGTTTGTTTATAGAGGCTGCTTATTTGAGGGTGAAAAATACGTAGGAACAACCGAAAATTCCTTTGAAGTTGTGGACATTCAAATTACAGTTAGAGATCCATTGGAACTCCGTGGACTAACTAGAGATGATTTGTATTTTCTAGAAAACGAAATGTTAATTCGATACCCATATGCAAAAATTGAATGGAAACATCCCATTAATAAACTTTTAATAACTTCAATCGAATGAGTACCTCTAACTCTAAATAATCTTTTTCTATCAAATCGAATTCTTTACTTACGGTAGTGATAATCGGCATAAAAAAATGAGGACCCTAAATCGTAATTAACCATCTTAATCGTTAATTTTGTAACCTGAAATACGGCATGCTTTACAGGGACAAAGCTTCAGTTAACTCGGGCAAGAAGTATTGCTTACCCGAGTAGAGCATCATGATCTGTAATGTTGCTGCAGAAATCACCCTTATTTCATTTAACAAGATTCACAGTCATGGCTATTATTCTATACAGTAGTACGTACAATTAAAAAACGAATGATAAATAATCCGAATCCTTTTTCCGAATGCAATTTCGCATTTTCAGAAAAATATTCGGATTATTCATTCTTACATACTTTTGATCCTCCATCGTTATTACCTTAAATACTTTCTTTTGTACTAACATGAAAAAACTCTTGCCATTTTATATAAATTTCTTTCCTTCTTAGTAAGTAGAGACATGGCAATAATAATATTAAAAATACGAAGATATAAAGAGGAGTTAAATTTGAAATCCATTGCCCAATAGACGTATAGACAAAAGCCAAAGGAATATTAGATAATATGGATGATTTCGTATATTCTTTAAAACCTGCAGAAATTTCAAGAAGACATAGTGACAGTAAATGAAAATGGATAAATGGAACAAGGCGGAGTAAGGCAATTTGTGATGTTGTTAATACAGATTCTTTACCAATTAACCTTGATTTCAATTTTGTAAACCGCTTAACAGACTTTGGCATTTTATTTACAATCATATAAAAGATGATACTCGATAGCGTGATCCCTATTAAAGAGTATACTGTACCAGCAACCGCTCCAAATAAAATTCCTCCTGATATACAAATAAATACCACAGGTAAAAAGAATAAAGGCCGCAGCAAATGAAAGCTAATGAATAATAATGGAGCAAACAGCCCCCCTGTTTCAATAACAGCCATAAGATAATTCCCAAATACCTCCATGACTCGCCTCCTTCTTGATGTTCTTCTTCCTACGTATAGGACGCGCATTAGTAAATGTATATGACATGAGACGAGCCATTATGACAAGGAAAAAACAACATAACAAACAATAATGACATGTAGCAGTATTAGAATAGGAGAGCCTATTCGAAATGACATATGCTTGGTTTTATGATGAAACGTTTTCATCCCAGCCCAAAGTCCCAATGATCCACCTACAATCGCAAGCAGCCAAAACGTCCGTTCTGGGATACGATATTGTTGTTTCTTGGCTCGTTGTTTGTCCATCCCCATAAATAAGAAGGTAATGAGGTTTACACCAATTAAATAAGGTATTAAACTAGACAACAGTTCCATCCACATTATTCCTTTCTCTGACGGATTATTGACTATCCATAGATTAAAAATGACCAAATTCCTGCTTTTTTGCAAGTATTTGGTCATCTCATTCACAAAATAAATATCGGCCCTACTTTTTAGGACGTTTTCTTTATTTTAAAGCATCTTTTGCTTTAGTTACTAACTGTGTAAATGCCTGTTCATCATGGATTGCTAAATCAGATAGCATCTTACGATTAATATCAACGCCAGCAATTTTCAAACCGTGCATTAACTTACTATAAGAGATATCATTTAGACGAGCAGCTGCATTAATACGTGAGATCCATAACTTACGGAATTCACGCTTTTTCTGTTTACGGTCGCGATAAGCATATTGACCTGATTTCATTACTTGTTGTTTCGCTGTTTTAAATAACGTTCTCTTCGAACCATAATAACCTTTTGCTAGTTTAAGGACGCGTTTACGACGTTTACGCGTAACTGTTCCACCTTTTACACGTGGCATAATAATTCCCTCCTAATACAAATCAAAATAAAATAGTAAATTGTTTATTTTCTAGTTATAAAATGCCTTACTTATATGGAAGCATTGTTTTAATTCGCTTAAAATCTGAAGATGATACGGTTGTACTCTTACGTAGTTTACGTTTTTGTTTTTGAGATTTATGAGCAAACATATGGCTTGTATATGCATGCGAACGTTTTAGCTTTCCAGTACCCGTTTTCTTAAAGCGTTTTTGAGAACCTTTGTGGGTTTTCATTTTTGGCATGTTGATTTCCTCCTTATAACAATAACAGTAAGTTAGCAGTCATTACTGCATAATTTATTTTTCATTTACTGGCGCAAGCATCATAAACATATTACGACCTTCCATTTTCGGTTTTGTCTCAATTGTCGCAATGTCTTTTACTTCTTCAGCAAATCTATCCAGCACTTCTCTTCCTAAATCTTTGTGCGTAATAGCACGTCCACGGAAGCGAACTGCAGCTTTTACTTTATCACCTTTTGTTAAGAATTTACGTGCCTGTTTTAACTTTGTTTCAAAATCATGGTCACCAATTCCAGGTGTGAAGCGAACCTCTTTGACATTAATAACCTTTTGTTTTTTACGTGCTTCTTTTTCTTTTTTCTGTTGCTCAAATCGATATTTCCCATAGTCCATAATGCGACAAACCGGCGGTTTCGCGTTGGGAGCAACCAGCACTAAATCAAGGTTCCTTGTTTGTGCAATATCTAATGCTTCTTGACGGGACTTAACGCCAAGTTGATCACCATTTGCATCAATTAAACGTACTTCTCTTGCACGAATTTTTTCATTTACATTCATTTCTTTGCTAATAATCATCCACCTCCAAAAAGTTTATCTATTTGTGATCATTATCGACAAGTCAACTATTTGTTCATGAAAAAAGTGTGGGCATATGCACCCACACGTCTCCATTCGTCTATATCAGAGTTAAGGACCAGTCAACTACCCAAAGGGTGTCAATCAGGTGAGAAGCGGGTGCTTCTACTTGTCTTAGATCATTCAGTTATCATTTTCAACTTTAATAGAATAACACATCATATATATGTTGTCAAAGCCTATTTTCAAAAATTTGTCTTATTGGTTCCAATTACAGGCAGTTAGTTGAACTCTTCCACGCGTATCAAAAGGGACGCCTTCATTTTCCAATAAAGCTCTTTGCTCTGTAAAAGCAGGGGCTAACTCACCGGTTTTCTTTACTACTCGATGACAAGGTAGGTTCCTATCTGCAGGAGCTTGTCGCATGGCCCAACCAACAACCCTTGCATTATGGGGTTGTTCAAGCGCCCTAGCAATCTGAGAATAAGTGGCAACTTGTCCTTCAGGAATCTTGGCGACTATTTGATACACCTGTTCAAAAAAACCATGATTCATGCTCTTTTTACTCCTCTAATTTAGACGTTCTGGATCATGCTCACCTATGCATCGATTTGTCAGTGATTTCTTGTTTTATTAATGATGTAAATTCAGCAAGCGAATTGGTTTCTGATTGTTTCTCTCCATAGCGCCGAACATTTACTGCATTCTCATTCATTTCATTATCACCTAGAACAAGAGCAAATGGTATTTTTTGTGTCTGTGCTTCTCTGATTTTGTAACCTATCTTTTCGTCTCGTTCATCAATAGAAACTCGAACACCTTCCAATCTAAGTTTGTCCACTACTTGATTAGCATACTCAAGATGAGCTTGTGGTGCAACAGGAATCACTCTTACTTGTTCTGGTGCAAGCCATGTTGGAAACGCGCCTTTATACTCTTCAATTAGGAATGCAACGAAGCGTTCCATCGTTGATACTACGCCTCGATGAATAACAACAGGACGATGTTCCTTCCCATCCTCCCCTATATAAGTTAAATCAAATCGTTCTGGAAGATGAAAATCTAATTGTACCGTCGATAGTGTTTCATCTTTTCCAAGCGCCGTCTTCACCTGTACATCCAATTTAGGGCCGTAGAAAGCCGCTTCTCCTTCAGCTTCGACATATTCTACTTGCATTTCCTCCATTGTTTCTTTTAACATTGCTTGGGCTTTGTCCCACATTGCATCATTATCAACATACTTTTCTGTATCCTTAGGATCACGGTAAGACAATCGGAAATAATAATCCTGAATACCAAAGTCTTCATATACCTTTTGGACAAGTTCAACTACTCGAATAAACTCATCTTTTAATTGATCCGGACGTGCAAATATATGAGCATCATTCAGCGTCATTGCACGTACCCGTTGAAGCCCGGCTAAGGCACCAGACATTTCATAACGATGCATCGTTCCTAATTCGGCTATTCGTACCGGTAGATTACGGTAACTATATAGTTGATTTTTATAAACCATCATATGATGCGGACAATTCATTGGCCGAAGCACTAATTCTTCATTATCCATTTTCATTTCTGGAAACATGTCATCCTGATAGTGATCCCAATGTCCACTCTGTTTGTATAAATCAACGCTTCCTAATACTGGTGTATAAACGTGGTCATAGCCCAAACGCTCTTCTAAATCTACAATGTAGCGTTCAATTACACGACGAATGGTTGCACCTTTAGGCAGCCATAATGGTAGGCCTTGCCCTACTTTTTGTGAGACAGTAAAAATGTCTAACTCTTTACCTAGCTTCCGATGGTCACGTTCTTTTCGCTCTTCAAGAATTTTTAAGTATTCATCCACTTGACTTTGTTTGGCAAAGGCGGTTCCATATATCCGCTGTAACTGCTGATTATTACTGTCTCCACGCCAATAAGCACCAGAGATACTAAGCAATTTAAAGGCTTTTATTTTATTCGTAGATGGGACATGAACTCCTCGACATAGGTCAGCGAATTCTCCCTGTTTATAAATCGTTACTTGCTGATCGTGTGGAATAGCATCAATTAATTCTTGCTTTAGTTCGTCACCTTTAAACATGTCTTTAGCTTCTTCACGAGAAACCTCCAAACGTTCAATCTCGTGAGCCTCATCGACAATCCGCTTCATTTCTTTTTCGATTTTTGGAAGATCATCTGGTGTGATGGAATGCTCCAAGTCCATATCATAATAGAACCCTTCCTCAATGACTGGTCCAACCCCAAAATTCACATCTTTATATAAACGTTTAATCGCTTGTGCCATTAGATGTGCCGTAGAATGACGCATAATTTCAATACCTTCGTCATCCTTATTTGTAATAATTTCTACATTGCCTCCGTGTGTCAATTCACGTTTTAAGTCATATAAAACACTACCCAGCTTAATTGCTAGTGCTTGTTTCTTCAATCCGGATGAGATAGAACCAGCTATGTCTTCACCAGTTGTGCCAACCGGAAACGACTTCTCTGCTCCATCAGGAAAAACAAAAGATAATTCTGCAGCCATTACAATCACTCCTCCTTCAATATAAAAACGCTCATCCCTCTGCTTTAAGCAAAGGGACGAGCGTTGGTCACGTCGTGGTTCCACCCTATTTTCCGTAAACTCCTTACGGCTTCATACATCTATAACGCAGATGAAACGCTGCTACTTACTAGTAGGCTTCAATAGCAGGGTTCAAAGGTGGTAAATCATTGATGTCAGTAAGAAGCTCTCAGCCGGTGACTTCTTTCTCTTTCCAGACATATCCAATGATTCATGTCCTTTTCATTACCTATATCACAAAAACTTAAATTAATTTATAATGTGTATTATAGCTTCTAATTTTCGGAAAAGCAAGCCCTAATGTTGCTCTTTTTTACTATAGTAAGGAAATGGAAAATGATTAAACGGCTCAAACGTTACTTTTTCTTGAAAAACATTAATGACCGTCAGAGTCTTCGGTTCGGACGGATGATCTCCATATATATAAATCCTCCTTGGAGACATTGCTACAAGGGGAGCTAAATTTAATTCATCCTCATCCAATCCGACGATGTAAAGCGGTTCTTTTTGCATCAACACTCGCAACTCCATCGTTGAAAAGGGTCTTCCATTTTGCTTATAAAACGAAAATGAATTACCTTGTATAATATGGACTGTATCAACGATAGGCTCGCGATTCGAGATATACTCCCGTAACATATTCACAAATTCTTGATGTTCTTCTTCACGTTTATATTCATCAATTGCCAATCCTACATAATGAATCACATAATCTCGAAACACTTTCAACCTAAACTTAACAAGTGAATCAAAGTGAATTGTTGATGTATCCTTAATATTAGCTATGAATAGGGATTCGAGTACTTGATATGGATCCTCTTTTTTACGAACTGTTAGACTATCTTTGTCTTTCCCTGACATAATCCAATTTGTTAACTCCAGTATTTCCTCCTTTTCATCAAGACTGGTATAATAATAAAAATCTTCAATAACGTTTGTAATTAATTTACCCAATCGTTGCGAAATAAATACATTTGTTAATGATTTAGCAATCGCTGATATAAGTATTTGGTTTGGAATTTGATCATCAAATTGAATATGATTCCCCCATTCCTCATGTGTCTTCCAGTGCAGGTTAATATGTTTATTATATTGCCGCACTTTTTCACAAAATCGAATTACTTCCTTATCTGACTCCATAAATAGTTCCACCAATAAACATCACCCTCATCCAACCAAACTGTTACATTATATGGACAAAGGTTTGAAATAATGAGTAATCCATTAAAACTACTTCTCCATGAAAATATACAAGTTTTATAGAATAAGGTTGATATGTTATTAGACACTTGCTGATAAAGAGAAACGATGTAAAAAGTTATCCAGTTGATCCATAAAAGAATGAAATTCTAAAAGGTCCATTTGTTGCTTTGCATCTGATAAAGCAACTTGCGGATTTGGGTGTACTTCTGCCATAACACCATCAGCCCCTGCGGCAATTGCCGCTTTTGCTTGTGGGATAAGTAGATCTTTTCTCCCAGCTGAATGAGAGACATCTGCAAATACAGGTAAATGTGTTTCTTGCTTTAAAATTGGTACAGCTGAAATATCTAACGTATTTCTTGTAGCTGTTTCGTACGTTCGAATGCCTCGCTCGCATAATATCACATTGTTATTACCTTCGTTTAAAATATATTCTGCGGCCATTTTAAACTCGTGTATTGTTGCAGATAAGCCTCGCTTCAACAATACTGGTTTATCTAATTTACCTACTGCTCGTAGCAAATCAAAATTATGCATATTTCGTGACCCAATTTGAACTACGTCTACATAATCATAGGCTTCATCAATACTTTCCGTACTCATAATTTCTGTTATCACAGACATATTAAATTGTTTTGCAACTTCAGAAAGTATTTGTAGACCATTTAGGCCTAATCCTTGAAAGTCATATGGCGATGTTCGAGGTTTGAATGCACCGCCACGCAATAATGTCATCCCTCTTTCCGACATTTGTTCTGCGACATGATAGACTTGCTCATAACTCTCAACAGAGCAGGGGCCAATGATGAAATGAGGTTGCTGATCCCCAATTAACGTATCCCCTACTTTAACAATTGAATTTTCTAGTTGGTGGTCGCGCGAATGTAAGTATACCTTGCTATCTTGTTCTTTTTTAGATGTTTTACATGCTAGCATTTGAAGAATCTCTATGATGGTTTCTGTTTGATAAGGACCTTTGTTTTTAGAGGCTATATCATCATAGGAAATTTCTATTTTTTGCAGCGATTCCTCAACCATTTGTCCCTTCACACATAATAATTCAATCAATGCATCATCAATACGCTCGGCTTTAAACATGGACATTCTCTCCTTTTCTCGTGTTTGCTTACTACATGGTTTACAGTTCATTCGCTAACCAGCTGAATTGACATTCCGTTAGATCATTAAATGACTTTTTATCTGCTTGCTTTGCACAAACCGTTAAGGAATAGCGGCTTAAATCTTTATATCGTTCACACAGATACCCTTTTACGATGTCTTCGGTTGTTGTATTAATCAGTTGTATATTTCTCATACCGGTAACACTAAAAGATTGAAGTGGTATAGATAATCCCTTGCCAGTTGCCTTCACAAAGCTCTCCTTCCCTGTCCATATCTCATAAAATGCTTGCACCGGCCGATCATGTTTAAGCATATTATTATATTCCCTATGAGAAAGCAGATTCTTAACTACAATGCTTTCAAGAGGTTGTACTTTTTCTATATCTACACCAACAGGATAATGGTGTGTCGCTAAGGCCACCCAATCACCAGAATGTGATATATTATAATGAAAAGAAGGAAAAGTTGGTATATTTGGTTTACCATAATTGGTAATCTCTATTCTCTGTTTCCTTAAATCATATCCGGTATTCAGGTAAAAGAATCGATGTAGTAAAAGGTCACCAATTAAAGTGCGATATGCATCATCGAGAAATCGATACCTACTAATTTTTTGTGTAACCCTAGCTGAGATATTAGGAAGTAATCTTTGAATCTCTTGATAACTTCTTTTGCTAGGAAGTTTGCATACATATAGATTAACCAAACCCAATCCCCCTTTGCCTTTCCCACCATATCTAACCTATCTATTCATTAACTAATATTAGCGACGAAGGTAATAAATCCTTCCAATTGGCTTCGATATAGTTCATACAATTGTCTCTATTATCTTCGCCAAAAATCACATTCCAGCCATCAGGTATATCGAGAAAGGAAGGCCAAAGCGAATATTGGCCATCCTTATTTCTTAATACTACATAGCTTCCATTTGGATTATCCATAGGATTTGTCATTATCGTTCTCCTCTCATTGATTAATTCACTTGTAATTGGAATAGTTTCTGCAATAGAACATCGCCAATTTCGGTTAATGGTTCAGGCTGACACATATCTTTATGACGACAATGAATATCATGCACTTCGATATTTCCATTAATATATGGAGTCCATGTATTTGGTGAAATCTCATCAAACCACTCTGGTATAATCGTGGAACGGAAAAACAAGACGTCACCTGAAAATGCTTTCGGCTTGTATTCACTTAAAATACGTACTGAATTTCCATAAGTCTCTTTTAAATTTAAAATCGTTTGATCACTAAGGCTTGCTAGTGCACTGCCATTATTACGTAATATGTTAAGTGCATTCTCAAAATTCAATGGTTCATTGCCAAGACTTTCAGGATCAAATCCACCTAATGCCAGCAGAGCGACAAGTGACTCTTCATCATCTGGTGTATTCTTTATAGGAAGAAAATGACTCGGATAAGCATCTAGCATGGCAACCAATGATACAGTGTCTCCTAATTCTTGTAATTGCGTAGCCATTGCATGTATAACATTTCCACCTAAAGACCAGCCAACAAGCTGATAAGGTCCCTCTGGTTGTACTTGCTTTATCTGTTGTATATATTCACTAGCCATGGCATCTATTGATGAAGGTAAGTGACTAGAATCCGCAATCCCCCTGGCTTGTATACCATATATCGGAAAATCTTTTCCTAAACTATTTAATAATCCTGCATAACACCAACTTAATCCTCCAGCAGGATGAACACAGAAGAGTGGTGGCTGATTCCCGCTTTCTCTTAATGGTAGTAGTACATCTAAGGCATGATGGTCGCTCTCTTCTGAAAGTTGGTCTGCAAGACCCGCTACAGAAGGAGCAGCAAACAATGTACCAATATTCAAGTCTACTCCGAGTAATTGCTTTATCCGCGTCATTAATTGAACAGCCAGTAAGGAGTGACCTCCCAGATCAAAGAATCCATCATCAATACCAACTTGTGGCAAATCAAGAATTTCTGCAAATAAAGCACAAAGAATTTCTTCTTGTGGCGTTCTTGGGATACGATAAGCATTACTCATACCATATTCAGGGACTGGTAATACTTTCTTATCTAATTTTCCATTAGGAGTTAATGGGAGAGTTTCCATCATTACATAAGCAGATGGAACCATATACTCAGGAAGATGTTTCGCAGCGAACGCTCTCCAATTATCTTCCTCTGTTTCCATGTCATACTTACAAGTGCAATAGGCTACAAGTCGTTCGTCACCTGGTTGATCTTCACGTACCATTACCACGACATCATCAATATCAGGATGTTTAGCTAACACTGCTTCGATTTCACCTAATTCAATGCGAAATCCCCTTAATTTAACTTGATGATCGGCACGACCAATATAATCTAAGGAACCATCATGCTTCCAGCAGGCAAGATCGCCAGTACGATACATTCGACTACCACTAGTTCCATACGGATTAGCTATAAAACGATCGGCAGTTAAATCCGGTCTATTTAGATAACCTAAAGCCATTCCATCACCAGATACATACAGTTCTCCTACTGTATCTGGAGGAACAGGATTTAAATAATCATCCAATATATATACTCCTAAATCTGGAATTCCTTGACCAATGATACTATTTGCACTTAATGAAACACTTGCCTTATCTAACTCTTTATAAGAAACATGGACGGTAGTTTCCGTAATTCCATACATATTAATTAACTGTGGATAATGTTGCTCATGTCTCTCATACCATTCTTCTAATCGATTTAAATCTAATGCTTCACCGCCAAAAATGACATATCGTAGATTTAGATTTACCCCACCCAAATGACGATCTGCTTGGATAAGTTGATAGAATGCAGAAGGCGTTTGATTAAGAACTGTAACTTTTTCATCTACCAAAAGATTCAAGAACGCTTCCGGCGAGCGACTGATCTCATGTGGGACAATGACTAACTTCCCACCATATAACAGGGCACCCCACATTTCCCAAACAGAAAAATCAAATGCATAGGAATGGAATAACGTCCATACATCTTCAGCATGAAAATGGAACCAATGATCCGTCGCTCCAAATAATCGAACGACATTCTGATGTGGAACAACCACACCTTTTGGATTCCCAGTCGATCCAGAAGTATAGATAACATAAGCTGGATGATAAGGAGAAAGTGAACCATTACGATCTCTATTTGTCGGATTTGATGTTTTTTGTTTATGCAATTGTTGTTTCGTACTATTTTCATCTAATATAATAATTGAATGAGGATGATTATTGTTAAATTTATCTTTATGCTGTTGATCTGTAATGAGACATACAGGCTTCGTATTGTTATACATATAAGTAATTCGAGCATCTGGATAATTCGGATCAAGCGGTACATATCCTGCCCCTGCCTTTAGAATCCCGAGTAAACCAGTGATCATATCGATTGACCTAGGCATTGCTAAAGCCACAAATTGATTTGGCCCTACACCTTTTGCTATTAGTAAATGAGCAAGCCTGTTTGCTTGTTGATTGATATCTTCATATGTTAATGAAGTATGATTATTACTTACGACAGCCTCTGCATTTGGATGATGGGCTACTTGCTTTTCAAATAAATCAGGTAATATATTTTCGGCTACTACCATTTTCTGTCTGCTCCAACCGGACAAGATCATCTCTTCCTCGTGAGAACCCAATATATTTAGCTTACCAACTGGTTGATCCATATCGACTACTGCTGATTCTAGCAGTCTCAAAAAGCGTTGGAACATATTTTCAATCGTTTGGTGATTGAATAAATCTGTACTATATTCAACCATTCCTTTTACACCATCTGGGTTGCCTTCCCTATTTTTAAATTCTTGAAATTCAACTGTTAAATCGAATTTCGCAGACCCTACACTCTTCACTGTTATATTACTATCTAGTTCAGGTAAATCCAAACCAGGGTTCGGCGTATTTTGCAGCGCGAACATAATTTGAAATAATGGATGCTTTGAACGAGATCGAATTGGATTCAATTCTTCAACTAATCGCTCAAAAGGGACAGCCTGATGTTCATAAGCATTTAAGTTTGTACGACGAACTCTTTGAAGTAACTCTCGAAAACTAGGATCACCAGAAGTATTTGTACGTAATACGATCGTATTAATAAATAAACCAACAATATCTTCTACCGCATCATCATTCCTACCAGCAACTGGAGTACCTAAAGGAATATCTTGCCCTGCCCCAAGTCGAGTTAATAATGCCGTAAATCCAGCTTGCAATGCCATAAAAAGACTGGCACCGTTAAGTTGACTCATTTTTAATAGTTGGCGGTGTAATTCAGGAGTGATGGTAAAATAATAACTATCTCCTTTATAGGTTGACTCTACTGGACGTGGATAATCCGTTGGTAAGTCTAATTGATCTGGTAGATTCGCAAGTTCCTGTGTCCAATAGTCCAATTCATTCGCCATCAAGCTTGTCTGACCATTCTCTGATCCTAATAGCGCTTCTTGCCATAATACAAAATCTGCATATTCCAATGGCAACGCAGACCAATTAGGTTTTTCTCCCTTACTTCTTCGTTGGTAAGCTCTCCCTAGGTCCTGTACAAGTGGCCGAAGTGACCAACCATCACCAACAATATGATGAATCAAAAGTACAAGTACATAGTGATCCTTCTCTATTTGTAAAAGCGTTACACGAAATGGAGCTTCTTCTGATAAATTAAAACAATAGTTTATTTCTGAATGAATGACATCATCCACTTTCGTTTTATCTATTTGCCTTTGATAAATCACAGGATTAGCTTCCTTAGTACTTAAAATTAATTGAAGCGGATTTCCTTCCGTTTCTGGAAAAATAGTCCGTAATGACTGGTGTCTATCCACCACATCAAAGATGGATTGTTCTAGGGCATCGATATTTAAATCACCCGTTAATTCAATAACTACTGGAATATTATAAGTTGCACTCGCTCCTTCTAATTGATAAAGGAACCATAACCTTTGCTGTGCAAAGGATAACGGTATATTTACTGGTTTTTCCATTTTGTTTATCGGTGGTCTAGCTTGCTTACCATCATTAATCTCATCCGCAAGACTTGCAACGGTAGGTGCTGTAAATAGTTTACTTATACCAATTTCTACATTAAAAATCTGACGGATGTGATTAATTAACTGCCCAGCAAGTAGAGAGTGACCCCCAAGATCAAAGAAATTATCGTCAATTCCGACACGATGAACGCCTAACACTTTAGCAAATAAATCACATATAATCTCCTCTTGTGGTGTCCTAGGCTCTCTATCTGATACTTCTTGGTCCATATCTGGAGCAGGAAGCGCTTTACGATCGAGTTTCCCATTTGGTGTTAGTGGGAGACTCGGAATAATAAGGTACACGGATGGTTCCATGTAATCTGGAAGCTTCTCTTGTATATGTGAACGAATTTCATTTCTATCCAACGATTCATCTGCAACAAGATAGGCTACCAACCGATGATTACTTAACTGGTCTGTTTGTACAATTACAGCAGCTTGTTCAACATCTGGATGTGTCATTAGTACATTCTCAATTTCACCTAGTTCAATTCGAAATCCACGAAGCTTCACTTGGTGGTCAGACCTACTAATATAATCAATTGTGCCATCACTTAACCATTTAGCGATATCTCCTGTATAATACATTCTCTCCCCAGGATGGCTGAAAGGATTAGCTATGAACCTTTCAGCAGTTAATCCAGGGCGATTTAAATAGCCATTGGCAATTCCTTTCCCTGCAATATAAAGATCACCAGGAACATTGGGGGGTAATGGGTTTAAAGCTGCATCCAAAATATAAACTTTGGTATTATCAATGGGTCTGCCAATTAATGCTTTAGCTTCATTATCTCTAATTGGCATAGCGGTTGACCAAATTGTTGTTTCCGTCGGACCATATAAATTCGTTATCTTACAATTTAACGTAAGTAAGTCCTCCATCAGTTTTGCAGGTAGTGCCTCACCACCAACCAACGCTTGTAATCCTTGAATCGTGTTTGGGCGATATGTTACTAGCGTTTGCCAGAGAGTAGGAGTAGCCTGCATAATCGTAATATCTCTTGTTTCAATAGTCTGTGCTAATTTATCCGTATCTTGAATCGTTTCTTTATCAACAATGACAGTTGTTGCACCATTCAAGATAGGTAGAAATAATTCCAGAGCAGAAATATCAAATGCTATTGTTGTTACGGCTAAGAGCCGGTCGCTAGCTTGAAGATTGAATTTCAATTGCATTGACTCGAGAAAATTAATCAAGCCTTCATTTCTCACTACAACACCTTTCGGCATACCTGTAGAACCAGAAGTATAAATCATATAAGCTGGTTCACTCCCAGAAACAATAGGAGAGGGAAAGGTTTGATTATTCGATAAAGTTAATTCTTCTTGTATGTTGTTATCATCTAGGTTTACTACGATTATTTTCTCTTTCTCCAATGAAATTTGATCTTTTACTGTCGTAATAACACAAGCAGGTTGTGCGTCTTCAAGCATATACGTAATTCGATCTTGCGGATAGCTCGGATCAATTGGTAAATAGGCAGCACCGGTTTTTATTACTGCAAGAATGGATACAAGCATTTCATCTGAACGAGGTAACATAATTGCTACAAAGTGTCCCTGCTTTACACCTCGCTTACGAAGCAAATAAGCGGTTTGATTTGCTCGACCATTTAATTCTCTGTAAGAAAGCCTCTTTTCTCCAAACTCTACAGCAATACGTTCTGGATTCGTTTTTACTTGCTCTTCAAAACGAGATAAAAATGGCTTATCAGCAATTTCATGATAGGCTGGATTCCAATCTTCTAGCACCTGCTGCCTTTCCTTTGTTAGTAATAAGTTAAGCTTACCAATTGCTTGCTTCGTTGAGGAATTAGCTATATCTACCACAAGTTTTTCTATTCGTTGTAGATGTAAATACACATCCTGTTCACTATAAATATCAGGGTTAGCATCTAAATCAAATCGTAATCCAGAATCATTCTTCTGATCATAAATGTTTAACGATAGGTCCTCAACAGGCCCTGTTGCAAGCTTGTATATTGTTCCTTTTGCTTTTCCAAATCGTAGTGTATAATCAAAAGGCATAATATTTATCTGTGGACCGAACAACCGTTGGTTATCCCCCAATAATTTGAGATCACGCTGCAAATCTTCATGCCTATAATGCTGATGATTACGTATGATACGGATTTCTTGATGAATTTGCTCGATCAGATTATGTAATGATACATCCGGCTGTAACGATAATCGTAATGGCAGCATATTCATCACTGTTGCTGGAACTCGCAAAGATGATGTTCCAAAACGATTCATCATAGGTAAACTCAAAATCACATTTTCTTCTCCGGTCATCCGATGTACATAAATGGCTAATGCTGCAATCACCATATCATGCCAATTACCTTTATATCTCCTCGATTTATTATGAAGGGAAGTAAGGATTGCATTATCCACATAAGTTGTATCACTTATGTAATAAGCAGGTAACCTCGTTGAACGATCTACTAAACTAACGACTTCTGGATAATCTCTAAAGTGATTCATCCAGAAGTCACGATCAGCCTCAAATTTCTCCGAATTTCTATATCCTTGATCTTCGGTTATAACCTTTGTAAATGAGCCCAATGCACTGCCATCATCTAATTTTTCCCCTTGGAGAAATAATGTATACAACGATGCAACCCTTTGATTAATGAGGGAGAAACCGAATGCATCTGCAGCAATATGATGTATTTTTTGATACCAAAAATATCGATTTTCATCAATTTGAAAGATAACCTGTTTAAATAATAAATCCTTTTCGATGTCGATTGGTTGTGACAAATCATCCTTCATCCATCTTTTCGCAAATTGACTAGGGTTGGAATGTTCACGAGCATCAAGGTAATCGATAGAAAAGTCTTTCTCTAATTGAATAGATTGCCTTGGTCCTTCATGACTTTCTTCTAAATGAGCATGTAGGCTTTCTGCTTCCAAAACCGTTTGCCTAATCGCTTGTTGCAGATGATTGATATCCAACTTTCCTTTTATATCCACATATTCTCCTGTGTTGTAAATAGGATTACTAGGATCTAGTTTTTGAGCATACCAAATCCCTGTCTGAGCACCAGTTAAAGGGTACCGTTTTTGTTTCATTGTCATGTTACCTCCTATCCATAGACACTAGTTTATGTATTTTGTGGTATCCCAGTAATCATTTCCCACCAATCGTTTAGGGTCGGCCTTTCTACTAATTTCATAAAGTTAACTTCAATTCCCTCTTGCCGCCATTCCTCTACTAAACTCATCATGCGAATCGAATCAAGCCCTACGTCTATTAGATTATCCGTATTTCCTAGCTCTTTAGGATCAAGGTCGAGCAAATGAGCTATTTGCTTTTTTAGATTAGAAAACGAAATAGGTTCATCCTGATATGAGGTAAGATCTCGTAAAACAGTCTCTGTAGTTAAACAATACCCACAACGATTTGCAACGTACTGTAAAGCCATATTATGATCTGATTCCGAAAAATCGGCTACTGCATCTGCAACGAAGAATGATTGGATATCTTCCATAAATGCGTCGGTTGCTGTCACTAAACAACCAATATGCGCATACACGCCAGTGATTATTAGTTGATCCCTACCGCTATCTTGTAATATACGTAAAAAATCAGACCTTTTAAAAGCACTGTAGCGCCATTTTGTTAATAGAATATCGGATTCATCTGGAGTAAGTTCTGTAATTATTTGCGTCTCCGATGCATCTTCGCTTAGTCCAGAACCCCAGAAATCTTGTAAGAGAGCTCGATCAACTGGATCTTGATTACCTGGCTGGGCTGTATAAAAAACTGGTATATTCATTTGTTTACACTGCTCTTTTAGTTGTTGAATATGGTTGATTAGTTCAGGTAACGGTGATTGACTAGAGTCATAAGCATTCATAAAATATTGCTGCATATCATGGATAAGTAGTACCGCCCGCTCCGGGTCAACTTGCCAGTCCACTTTATTATTAGGTAAATCTGTGCTTTTTGGCATCGGATATGTTGTTATAGATGGAAGTCCCATCTTATTCACTCCCTTTCATCCTATAAATGATTATATATTGATTTTTTGTGCAATTTGTTGTCGCAATGTTTTTTTACTAACTTTCCCAAATGGCGTTTGAGGGAATGCTTCAACAATCTCTACACGATCCGGTATTTTATATGCAGCCAAGCCTTTTTCCCTTAAAAAATTCCTGAAATCTGCCGGTTTTTCCGAAGGAGATTTTAAAATAAGGAATGCACAAGTTCTTTCACCAAGGAATTTATCAGGCATAGCAACGATTGCAGCATCAAATACATTCGCATGTGCCAATAAATGGTTTTCGACTTCCTCTGCTGCGATCTTTTCTCCACCTCTATTAATTTGATCCTTATCACGGCCTTCAACAGTGATATAACCATGTTCATTCACACTTACTAAATCACCGGTTCGGTAAAAGCCATCACTAGTAAAAGCTTTCCGGTTATGTACTGGAGCCATATAATATCCTCTTATTGTATAGGGTCCACGAGTTAATAACTCTCCTACTTCACCTATCGGCACGATCGTATCTTCTTCATCTACAATCCGAATCTCATCATATGCTGACATTGGTTTTCCTTGTGTATGTACAATTATCTCGTCTGGATCATCTAAGCGTGTATAATTAACAAGGCCCTCCGCCATTCCAAATACTTGTTGTAATTTACAATCAAACGCAGGTTGAATACGTTTCGCAACTTCCGCACTAAATTTCGCTCCTCCAACTTGAATTACTTGTAGACTTGTTAAATCATCTTCATGACTTTTTATTGCTTCAAGCCATATAAGAGCAATTGGCGGTACAAGTGCAGTAATATTCACCTGTTCTTTTTCTATTAACGGGAATGCTTTATCGGGACTGGAACCCAAAGATAATACAACCTTGCCACCTGCATACAATATTCCAAGTACGCCTGGTGAACTCATCGGGAAATTATGTGCAATAGGTAGTACAGCTAGAAATACACTATTTTCATTAATCCGACAAATTTGATTACTTAAGTGTAATGTATAGATATAGTCATCATGCGTGCGTGGAATTAATTTGGATAACCCTGTACTCCCCCCAGATAACTGTAAGAACGCTATTTCACTTGCTTTAATTTCTGGCTCTTTAAATTCTGCTTGTAAATACAATTCAGAAAGCGACGTGTATTCATTTGTCTCACCATGAACAATGATATGTTCAAGTGAATTTACGCTTTTTTGTACGTCGTTTGCTAATGCTGTATAATTAAACCCTCCATACGTGTCAGGAATGATATACGCTTTGGCTTCCGCAAATTCACAAAAATAGCTAATCTCACTATACCGATGTGCTGGAAGGGCATATACGGGAATTGCTCCTAAACGAAATAAAGCAAAGACGACATCAAAAAATGCAAGTTGATTAGGAAGCTGTACCACTACACGATCTTCTTTTTGTATCCCTAACCTTTGAAGACCTGCTGCAAGCTGGTCTACGTTTGCATTAAAATCACTGTAAGACACTTCTGTTTCACCGTCAGTCATGGCAATTTGGTTTCCGTATTTATTGGCATTTTCTTGCAACAACTGTCCAAATGTTTTTCCTTGCCAACACCCTTTTTCCCGATAAAAAGTTGCAAATTCATCTGGCCAAGTTGGACATCCTGCTAAAACCATTGTGCCATTCCTCCTTTATCCTTTTTCAAATTCCCATTCCTTGGAGCATCGTACCAAATTTCGCTGCAGTCTCAGCCAACTCATCATCAGGGTTTGAACCAGCTACAATTCCAGCTCCTGCATATAATTGAAGGTTGTTGCCTTGTATTTCGGCACAACGAATCGTAACTACCCACTCCCCATTTCCAGATGCATCACACCAACCTACCATTCCAGTAAAAAAACCTCGATCAAATGGTTCTATTTTCTCTATAGCATTACGAGCATCCTCCGTAGGGTAGCCACAAACAGCTGGCGTTGGGTGCAACGCTGTTGCTAAATCGATAGAAGTTACTTGAGAATCTTTTAAAGTCCCTGTAATTTCAGTAGAAAGATGCCACATTGCTTCTGTCTTGATTACTGTTGGCTTATTCGGTACATCTAGCTCTAAACAAAAACCTTGTAGTGATTGTTTCACCGCTTCGACAACTACCGTATGTTCATGTAAGTCCTTCGTTGAGTCGAGTAATTCTTTAGCTTGCTGCTCATCCTCAATTGGATCTTTACAACGAGGGCGTGATCCAGCTAACGGATTTGCCACGATCTTTTCTCCCATTTTCGAGACAAGTAATTCTGGACTTGCCCCAATTAATGTTCGATCTTCTAAATGGTCATTTTCGGTACTTAAATGAGCTGCAAATGTGTAACCCGATTTGTTATCAAACGCCAGATTCTTTAATAATTGATGTGTATCTATTCGATTGGCTGAAGTTATATGTAACGATCTCGATAAAACAATTTTTTGGATCGAACCTGCCTCAATAGCATCCAAACCTTGTAATACACCAGCCAAATATGCCTCTGGTTCTGGTACAGCTTGAATTTCAAATGAACTGCTAGATGCTTTTTTGCATTCATCATCCTGAATTGAAAGAGAGGATCCGATACGAATATCTTTTGGGATGACTAGCTTTGCTGCTGTAGAAGTACTAAATGGAATCGCTCCTACCACTATTGGCTTGTTTTGCCCAGCTAATTTAGCCTGAGTCAATGCATTCCTAATTTGATTCGACAACCCATGATTATTTGAAGTATCGACAGTTGAATATACCCCTCTTCCCAAAATCGTCCGTAACGGTGAAGCTAGGAAAAAATCGCCCTTTTGATAATGCTCAAGTAAAGGTGCTTGTCCCCTTTTATTTGTAGCAGTAGCGTTTATCATTTCTAATATCCTCCTTTTATTGTGCTTGTTTTACAACCCTAATGTTGCTCCACCATCTACACAAATATCCTCCATTGTAATATGACCAGCCATATCAGAAGTAAGGAATAATACAGTTCGGGTAACATCCAATGGATGCCCTATTTTACCTAGTGGAATTCCTAGTCGGTATTCTTCTGCAGTTCCGCTGATCGATATTTGTTCTCCTTGCTCATCTTTCCACAACTGTTTAAGCATATCTGTTTCCGTAGATCCTGGAGAAACAATATTACAACGAATATGATGTTGCGCTAACTCTAGTCCTAAGCATTTAACAAACATAGTGGTAGCTGCTTTTGAAGCTGCATAAGCAGCCATTGACATCCGTGGCATACGTGCAGCATTTGAACTCACAATAACCATTGAACCTTTTTGGCGTGGAATCATTCTTCTGCTTACTGCTTGTGCTATATGAAATACGCCAGTAGTATTAATCGCAAAAGTTGTATCCCAATTCGTTTTTGGTAACGAAACAACTTCGTCCAAATAAAGGACACCAGCTGCATGAATAAGTATTTCTATTGGTCCAACATCCCTCTCAATGGTTTCTATTGTTTTCTCAACTTCATCGTAATCACGAATATCAAGAGGGCATGATGCTAGTTGGATCCCCTTTTGCTGCAAATCACTCACAAATGAATAAAGCTTATCTTTCTGATTATCTATTGCGACTACATATGCCCCATTATCAGAAAGCTGTTCAACTATCGACTGTCCCATACCACCTGAAGCACCTATAACGACAGCTACCTTTCCTTTAATTCCCGTAAACTGCATGGTATCACTCCTTCCAACGTTCGTTTCATATAAATAACTATTATTACCTATAATTATAATGAGAATGATTATCATTATCATTATTTAAACTAAATGATAACCGTTCTCATTGATGGAATCAAGTGATTTTTTGAACTTTTTACCAATTGTATGAAAAGTCCTATTTCTAAAGCATTAGTCTAGAAAAGTCAAATCCTTAAAGTATAAGTCTTTTTCATTACTTCATTTAAAAATGGAATAGCGCTAGAGGGGCGATCTAAAGGTGATAATAAAAGGAGGTTTGTTAAACCCGTGCCGTTCGGTCCGTAACAAGATTACGACGGACATTCGTATTATAAAGTCTCTTTTTCATACAGAAGTGTGGGGGGATTCACTACACTAATCGCTTTAGTCTGACACAGTTGAATTAACTTGGTTTTAGTAATCATCCTCGTAAACGTTATATTCCTATAAAAAAAAGAGCTTGAAAATTCAAGCTCTTGTGCATCCTAACGTTATTTTCTTCTATTTTCAGCGAAAATGGGAATTTCTTTACTAATCTGTTTCATCCGTTCAATAATCCGGCCAGCTTTCACCGTTTCAACGCCCGTCTTCGTTTGTGCAAGATGACTTTCTAACTCTTCCATACTGTAATTAGATGTAAAGAATACCGGGAGTCCCTCCATCATTCTATATTGCAATAACGAGCCAAGAATTTCATCACGAAACCAAGAGGATTGCATTTCGGCACCAATATCATCAAGCATAAGTACATCTGCTTTTTTAAAATAATCTAGCTTTTTATTTATCGAATCATCTTTCATCGAAGCCTTCATTTCACGTACAAACTCCGGCATATAAATAATAGTCGAAGAAAGCTGTAATTCTTTTAGTTTGTTAGCTAAAGCCCCTAGAAAGTATGTTTTCCCTACTCCGAATGGACCGTAAAAATAAATCCCTTTTTCAGGTACACCTGACTTAGCTTGTTCCACAAATTGGAGTAATTCTTTAACCGCTTTACTTCGTTTAGGATCTGTATCAATGTTATCAATCGTTGCTTCAAGAATTTGTTTCGGCATATATAAACTCTGAACCATCTGTTGTTGCTCCCGCTGCTTTTCATAATCCTTCCGATTATGGCATTTTTCATAAGATAAATGGATCTCTTTGTCTTCTACTTGTAAAACAGGAGAATAACCTTGAACCATATTCTTACATTCTTCAAAACATGTACATTGATCACACTGCTTTGATTGTGTTTTGTATTCATGAAGCTTTATTAAATTTTTATCTATTTCCGCTTGTGGCAATTGAGGATGTTCGGCTAAAAATGATTTAATCTCCCCATCACTAAGTATTTCTTGTTTTATTTTTAAATAATTTTCCTGGAAGTTCTCATTTTCTCTCATCCACTTTTGCAGCGAGGATTGTACTGGCTTCATATTATTCATCCTTGATCACACTTATTTATTGTTGCTTGAATATTGTTTTAACAACGCTTCTATTTCTTTTTGTTCCTTAGCTTCATCTAAGACTTCTTCCTGGGCTGCAGCCATTTGCCTTTGCTTACTCTTCTGTTCCTTAAACCAATCAGGAATTACTTCTCTTGATTGTTTTGTTCGATAGGTGTTTGGGCTTGTCTTTCCTTTTTGGAAACTATTTCTTTCTTGTTTCGCAAAGACCATAGCTTCTTTAGCGGTTTTCAAATTAGCTCTTGACCAATGACTTGCTATTTTCCCTAAATAAGCTTTAGAAAGCTTCATGTTAGATTGAAGTAATACATAATGAATTAAGACATTCATAACTGGAGAAGGTAAACCTTGTTGGGTCATGATATCACGAATTAACCGTAAATCCTGTTCTGACGCTTGATTGCCGCTAGACAGATCTTCCAACAGTTGCTTTGGAGATATGGTTTCTAAGTGTTGAATCAATTGCTCTTCCTTTGTCTCCGGTTTCTTTCGATCGGTTTGGTTTCCATCAATAAAACTATCCTTTTCTGTGAGCTGCACTTTATTCCCTTTCGATTTTGATTGAAAGACGTCATGACACGCAGCTTTAAATTCATCCACATGGAGGTAGTTTTCATCTGTTAATGCCCATAAAAGGGACTTTTCAATTTCAAATGTCTCTAAATCATATAAAAACATCATTTGGGAAATCAACTTACGGTTATATGAAGTAAGTACTTTTTGTACTGGGATCATCCGTTGTTTCAATACATGCTCAATCCAAGAAAGATCTGTATGCTCAACCATTCCCGCTGGTTCTTCTTCATCTTCCACCTCTATTGTACTCACAGGTCTTATCGTCTGAAAGACATCCAGAAAAGAAGCAGTTATACTCTCCCCATACGTATCCATAGATTGTTGTACAAAATACTGTTTTAATCCGTTATATTTGTCCATACCGATATGGTGGTATAAAAGCTGAGATAACATAGGATCTTTAAAAAAGTTTTTTGGTGAGAATAAAGGCTGTAATTCATACGTATAAATATTGTTTGTTCCATTATTTTTTTGATATGTTTTTAACATACCAATTCCTTCTAATTTTAAACGCGCAGCATATATTTCATCTAAAGGTAGATTTAAGTAATTCATTAACGTATGATGAGTTTGGGGTTTCGTATTATTCATTTGTAGGTCTTTCTCATGTAATAACGTTTGGTATAAAGTAACTGCTTGAATTCCAATTAACGGTTGATATAAATGTGTTAAAGATTTTGCGTAGTCAATCGGTAATGATTCTTTGAGAACAACATAATAACCTTCAACAGGTAAAATCTTGCCAATCCTGTTCATCCTCACTCTAATCCTTTCATGTTGATTAATTTTGCTTATCCGTTTTAATTAAATCTTTTAACTCATCAAGAAAAACGCTGATATCTTTAAATTGTCGGTATACGGAAGCAAATCGCACATAAGCTACTTCATCTAATTGAGAAAGTCGATCCATAACTCTTTCACCTACTTCTTTACTATCGACCTCTGAAATCCCTTCATTGCGAAGCTCTTTCTCAACACCCAATGCAATCCCTTCAATCCTTTCTAATGGAACTGGTCGTTTTTCACATGCTCTAATAATGCCACGAATCAATTTTTCACGGCTAAACTCCTGACGTGCTCCATCTTTTTTAACAACAATTAAAGGAACATCTTCAATTCGCTCAAATGTTGTAAAGCGAAAACCGCATTGTTCACATTCCCTACGTCTCCTTATCGATTGGCCTTCCTCTATTGGTCTTGAGTCTAATACTTTTGTACTTTTGTTATGGCAATTTGAACATCTCATGCCGTTCAACCCCACTCCTCATATCTACCTATGCCTGTTTCTCTTTTGTTATTAACGGTAATTCTTTATTTATATCTTCATAAAGTAGCTTAATTAATTTTGTACTGTAACCGAAGTCAATTGGTAGCAGCGATTCAGTAGTCACTGAAAAATCAACTGCGGTTTGGTACGGTCTTACCATAATAATGGTTGCTATAATAAATGCTTTTTTTCCTTTTTTAAGGTTTACACTAATCTCTCCATGTTCTTTGGATATTGAGTGTAATTCATATACTTGAGAACGCTGGAATAAATCCTCAAGTAAACTCATCCCTTTGTCTTTAGTTGTTTTATAATAATGTGTTTGGAGTGAGGGATCCCAATGATTATCTCTAGTCTCTGCATGATTACTAAAATATTTAGAAATTGTATTTCGAAACGACAATTTTCGACACCCCAATACAGTATATAGATTCCTATGTATAGTATTACTATTTTAACATGTTTTGTATAAAACCTCTAATAGAAAACAAGAATGGGCTAATAATCTGCCATTCCTTTAATAGCAGACTATCAACCCATCATTATATCTTATTTTATTTACATTTGTACATTTCGAATATTTTTCATTTTTACTGGGCCAATACCTCTTGACACTTCAACTTTTTCATAATTATTACATTCTAACGAGCGAGCAATATATTCAACTGCTGTATTCGGATTTATTTCATCACCGCAAGTATAGACATCAATGCTTGCGTAACCATGTTCAGGAAAACTATGAATGGTTAAGTGGGATTCGGATATAATAACTACCCCACTCACTCCTTGGGGTGCGAACTTGTGAAACGTTACTTCACGAATTTCGGCACCAGCTTTCAACGCAGCTTCAACAAATATTCGCTCAATCATTGCCATATTATTTAATTTATCAATATTACATTCCCATAATTCAGCAATAATGTGCCTTCCCATTGTATCCATCGAAAGTTCCCCCTCATGGTATTTTCTTGATACCTACTTCTGCCAAGGGGGGAATGTTAGTCCGATGAGGCCCTAACCCTTTAGGCAGTAAGACAATCAATCAAGAATACAACGAAAAGTATAAACTGTTTCTTCTTTAAATGCAATCTTTTTATAGAGATAGAGCTGTCCCTATTCTTAGCTAATCTGAGCCTGTTGCTGGTACAGGAAACTGCCGACATGTTTTGCCAAATCTAATACCCTTTTCGAATAACCCCATTCGTTATCATACCACGCTAGAACCTTTATTTTATGGTCATCAATTACTATTGTAGATAAGCCATCAATAATAGCAGAGTACTCCGTTGTCGTATAGTCAATGGAAACTAATGGTGCTTCACTATAATCGACTATCCCTTGATAATCTGACTTACTAGCATTTCTAAAGACTTGATTTACTTCTTTAGCGGTTGCTGTTTTCTTTACATCGACAACAAGATCTACAAGGGAAACATTCGGTGTTGGTACACGAAGTGCCATTCCATGAAGTTTACCATTTAGATGTGGAAGTACTTCTCCTAATGCCTTTGCTGCTCCAGTTGATGTTGGTATAATAGATTGCGTACATCCTCTTGCACGCCTGAGATCTTTATGTGGATTATCAATGTTTTTTTGATCATTTGTAAATGAATGAACGGTTGTCATTAATCCATTTTCGATACCAAAGGAGTCATCTAAGATTTTTACTACTGGTGCTAAACAATTGGTCGTACACGAAGCGTTAGAAATAATAGCTTCTGTTTTTGGATTAAATGTATGTTCATTTACCCCCATTACAATTGTATTATCCACATCTTTCCCTGGAGCAGTGATCACCACTTTCCGAGCCCCAGCACGTAAATGACCGCCAGCAGTTTCTTTTGTTTTGAATTTGCCTGTTGCTTCAATAACAATATCGATCTTTAATTCTTCCCAAGGTAATTGTTCGGGAACTCGAGAATTAACTAATGCAATTTTATGGTTATCTATTATAATCGAATCTTTAAGCGCTTTCACTTCCTTGTTAAAGATCCCATGAACACTATCATACTTTATTAGATGGGCTAATGTCTCCGCAGGATAGCTCGCATTGATGGCCACAACATCAAAACGTTCATCCTCAACTGCTTGACGAAATACCATACGCCCAATGCGTCCAAAACCATTTATAGCAATTCGTGTTTTATTCATCTGTGGTCCCCCTATTTTGAGTTATACTTTTTTCGTTCATTTGTTAATTAGTATAACACATTTATAATTGTGTGTGTTCCTTATTTTTGATTTCAGTATAAGTTTTAGTTTTCAAACAATTTATTATGGAGGGTTACTGAATTTAAAGGCTATTTTAATAAGCAGTTACAAAAAACAGGTTGTCTGCGATTGAGACAACCTGTTCATGTAAAATTAAATGACATTCCAAGATGCTAAAAGACGTTCTAACTGTTCATAGGATTCATATTTGGTTTGATTATTATTAATAACTGCATCTGCCATTGCTGCTTTAGCTTTTACAGGCATTTGTGATGCAATACGTTGTTTTGCTTCGTGTTCAGAATAATTATTCCTCTTCATTAGACGTTCTAATTGCACTTGCTCATCAACATACACAACAATTGTTTTCTCAACTAACGTGGTTAGTTTACTTTCGAATAGCAGCGGTATATCTAATACAACACAAGTTGCCCCAGCTTTAACATATCCGTCTCGGCGATCAAGCATTTTTTTGCGTACTGCTGGATGTACAATTTCATTTAACTGCTTTCGTTTTGTTTCTTCATTAAAAACAATGTCTCCAAGTTTCTCACGATTTAATGTCTTATCTTCCCTTAAAATATGGCTTCCAAATGTTTCAATTATTTGTTCATAAGCTATCTCTCCTGGATTTACGACTTCTCTTGAGATTTTATCTGCATCAATAACAGGAATATTAAAATCATCAAACATAAGCGAAACCGTACTCTTTCCAGTAGCAATACTACCTGTTAATCCAATGATTAATGCCATCATCTCACCTCTTTAATACCTGACACGAGGTACAAATATGGGTTCCTCGACCACCAATTTTCATTTTAACAATTGTCTTTCCACAATTTTTACAAGGTTTGTTTTCTTGTCCATAAACAAACAGCTCTTGCTGGAACATTCCCATATCGCCTTGACCATTAACGTAAGATCGAATTGTTGTACCACCCTTTATAACAGCTGCTTGAATAGTAGCTATCGCCTGTTTACGAATTTCCTTTATTTCTTTTTGAGTCAATCTATTCGCTTGCTTTAATGGATGAACTCCCGCTCTAAATAATGTTTCATCCACATAAATATTACCTAACCCGGCAACAATTGTTTGATCTAATAAAGCTGCTTTAATTACTCGTTCCGTCTTTTTTAACTTTGTAATAAAATATTCTGGTGTAAACGCATCATCAAATGGATCTGGCCCTAATAAGCATAAAGGCTTATTATCTTGTTCTTCCCCTTTTTTAAATAAATGCATTGTTCCAAATTTGCGAACATCATTATAGCGTAACTGATCTCCATTAGTAAAAGAGAAAATGACATGGGTGTGTTTCTTTTCTGGTTCTGAGCCTGCAGTTACACTATACTTCCCCTCCATTCGTAAATGGGATACGAGAACATAATCATCCAATTCGAATAACAAAAACTTCCCTTTTCGCTGGATATCTGTAATCGTTTGCCCTATGATTTCTGATTTAAATTGTTCCACATCATCAGGCCGTTTGATGATTTTTGGCCACCTTACATCTACATGCTCAATCGTTTTATTTAAGACAAATTGTCTTAAAGTGTTTCGAATTGTTTCTACTTCTGGTAATTCCGGCATCTCCTTATCTCCTTACTTCGCATCAAACCAGCTATCCCCATACGCATAATCCACTTTTAACGGAACGGCGAGTTCAACCGTTTCTTCCATTATAGCTGGTATAATCTCTTTTAGTTTATCTATCTCAGAACGTGGCGCCTCTACGATTAATTCATCGTGTACCTGCAGCAGCATTCTTGCTTGTAGCTTCTCTTCCTTTAACTTGTTATCCAGATCAATCATTGCTTTTTTAATAATGTCAGCAGCACTGCCTTGGATCGGTGAATTCATTGCCGTTCGCTCTGCAAAACTTCTAACATTAAAATTTCTACTCGTGATATCAGGCAGATACCTTCTACGTTTCATCAATGTACTTACAAACCCTTTGTGTTTCGCCTCTTGAACGATTTCTTCCATATATACTTTAACACCAGGATAACTAGCAAAATATCGGTCAATAAATTTTTTCGCTTCTTTTCTAGTAATACCTAGATTTTGGGATAGTCCATAGTCACTAATACCATATACAATGCCAAAGTTAACAGCTTTTGCTTGACGTCGCATATTAGCTGTAACTTGATCTTTTTCAACATGAAAGACATCCATTGCTGTTTGTGTATGAATGTCTATATTATTTTTGAAAGCAGCAATAAGTTTCTCATCATTGGCTATGTGAGCTAATACTCGTAATTCAATCTGCGAGTAATCAGCAGCAAACATTACCCAACCTTCCTTCGCTGGTACAAAGGCTTGTCGTATTTTTCTACCCTCTTCTAGACGAATCGGTATATTTTGCAAATTAGGGTCAATGGAACTTAATCTTCCTGTTTGTGTCAGTGCTTGATTAAAGCGGGTATGAATCTTGTTTGTTTCTTTATTTACTACCTTCAATAAGCCTTCAATATACGTAGATTGTAATTTACCCAGCTGGCGATATAATAGGAGTTTCGGAATAATTTCATGTTCATCTTGCAACTGTTCAAGGACATCCGCAGCAGTTGAATAGCCTGTCTTTGTTTTCTTAATCACTGGCAACTCCAGCTTTTCAAATAGAATTGGCCCTAATTGTTTTGGTGAATTTAAATTAAATGATTCTCCTGCTAAGTCATGCACTTCTTTCTCCAATTGATCCAATCGATCTTTTAAATTAACTCTCATTTCTTCTAAACGTTCTTTATCAACAGCTACTCCCGTATGCTCCATCTCACCTAGTATTAAAGCTAGAGGCATCTCGAGTTCTTTATATAAATCATATTGTTCATTTGCTTCAAGTTGCTGTTCCATCTTATTTCGTAATTCAAACATCACAGTTGCTTTACTAATTACATGTTCAGCTAAAACTTTTTGTTCAGGCAGCTTTAATTTAGCACCTTTACCATATATTTCTTCATCAAAGTAGCAATCATTTCTTCCGAACCGATTTCCAATTGCCGGTATGTCATGATTATTCTCTGATGGATTAAGTAGGTAGGATGCTAATAGCATATCGAATGTAATTCCTTTAATATGAATGTCTTCTCTCAAAAGGGCGACGAGTGTTTTTTTTGCATCAAATACGAATTTCTTCTTTTTTCCATCTTCTAACCAATTTTGAAATGAAGTTGACCTCAATGCTTCTTCTGTTGGTAGAAAATAGGCATGCTCAGCATTAACGATCCCAAAGCCTTCAATTGCTAATTGATGATAGTTTTCCCCTAACATTTCAACAATTAACGCTTCTTCACCAGTTATCATATCAGCTGATAATTCGTTAATAACCGTATAATCAATCTCTGCTTTTTCGTAGACCATATCAGCTTCTTCATCTTGTCCATCTAATCGGCTAAGCAATGATTGAAAACCTAATTGTTTAAAAACTTCACTTACCTTCTTCTGCTCATATCCATTGTAAGTAATATCTTTGGTAGAAATCGTTACTGGCGAATCGCGTTCGATCGTAACAAGTTGTTTACTCATAAATGCGTCTTCTTTATGATTTGTAAGTTTCTCTTTTAGTTTTTTACCACTGACTTTATCTATATGTTCATATACATTTTCTAATGTCTCAAATTGCTTTAAAAGCTTAACTGCAGTCTTCTCTCCAACGCCAGGTACACCTGGGATATTATCAGAGTTATCTCCCATTAAAGCTTTTAGGTCAATAATTTGATCCTGCGAAATTTCCATTTTGTTTTTCAAAAAAGTAGGTGTATATCGCTCTACCTCACTTATACCTTTTTTGGTTAGATTAACGGTAACCTTGTCTGAGACAAGTTGAAGCAGATCTTTATCTCCAGAAATAACCGTTACATCCCATTTGTCCTTTCTTACACGCTTGGACAATGTGCCGATAATATCATCTGCTTCATAGTTGTCGAGTTGATAATGAGCAATTTCAAATGCATCTAATACTTCCTTTAATAAAGGGAACTGTTCAGATAGCTCTGGTGGTGTCTTTTGACGTCCACCTTTATACTCTTTATAAGTTGTATGTCGAAAAGTTGTCTTGCCTGCATCAAATGCAACAAGCATATGGGTAGGTTCCTCTTCCTTCAGGATACGAAGAAGCATCGTTGTAAAACCATATACTGCATTTGTATAAACACCTTTATCATTATTCAACAATGGCAAGGCAAAAAAGGCTCGATAAATAATACTATTTCCATCTATTAATACTAATTTATTGCTCATAGTCTCGCCTCCGAAAATTCATCATTAAACATATTTTATCATTCTAGCTTTATAAAGTGAAACGACAGTATAACACAAAAAAGCAAAAACACACTTTAATCAAGAATGTTTTTGCTTCCAGTTACTTTAGGAAGGATGACAGTGATTGTTGTCCCTTCGTTTACTTCACTTTCGATTTGAATATCCCCGTCATGCACCTCAACGATATGCTTGACAATAGCTAAACCCAACCCTGTACCTCCTGTATTTCTACTTCTCGCTTTATCAACACGATAGAAACGTTCAAAAATACGGGGTAGAGACTCCTTCGCAATACCGATTCCAGTATCTTTTATTTGAAGGTAAATACTTTCATCGTCCTCAGCAGCAGATAAATTAATTTCCCCTGCTTCTGGGGTGTAGTTAATGGCATTATCAATTAAATTTAACATGATTTGTTTTACTTTTTCTTTATCCGCTGTTAATTCTACATTAGGTTCAACATCCGTAGAAAATGATAATTTCTTTTCTGTTAATTTATGTTCAATAATTGGAGTAATTTCATGGATGGCTTCTTTCACATCAAATGTTGATAGTACAAGTTGAAAATTCTCTTTTTCTAATCGTGATAAAATTAATAAATCCTCAATTAAAAGTTGTAGACGATTACTTTCTTTATAGATAATTTCTAAGAATTCTTTGTTTTCATCGGATTGATCCGCAGAATTATCAAGCAATGTCTCTGCAAAGCCTTTAATTGAAGTAATCGGTGTTTTCAACTCATGGGATACATTAGCAACGAAGTCCTTCCTCATCAATTCTAGCTTTTTCATTTCAGTAATATCGTAAAGTACAAGAACTGCACCTTTTAAGATATTGCGATCATCAAAGATAGGTGCACCCACTATTTCAATATAGTATTTATCAAGACCTTTAAAATGGGTGAATTCTTCTTTTATATTTCGTTCGTAGAGAAAGGTTTTTTGTACAGTCTCATGGATAATCTCGTTATTTAACACGTCATAATATAAATAGCCTTGGTAGGCTTTTGAAGAATTACCAAATAGAGTAATGAACTTTTTATTTACAAAGTGAATATACCCTTTTGAATCAATTAAAACCAAGCCACTTTGGGTATTTTCGATAATCGTGGATAACTGTTCGGATTGCATCTGTTCTTGAATAGATATCTCACTTAAATTACGTGCAAGTGAATTTATCTTGGTGCTTAATAAGCCAATACTATCACTTGTAGGATGATGAAACCTTGCACGATAATTCCCCTTCACAATCTCATCGATTGTATTAGTCGCTTTATTTACAGGCTTTATGAAGCGGTCATAAAAGTTTAATAAAAATAATAATAGTACTATAAATTGAATAAGCAGCACTGCAATTAATACAAAGGAATGGCCGATTAAAAAACTTAATAAAATAGCAGTAAATGCTACAACAAGAAAAATACCAATAACATATCCGAAAATTGGCTTCTTAAACAAAAATCGCATTAACTAGGGTCCTCCATTTTATATCCCAGACCTCTGACTGTTTTTATATAAACAGGTTTTTTTGAATCTGGTTCAATTTTATCTCGTAAATGCGAAACATGAACATCCACGATACGAGTATCTCCAACAAAATCATAATCCCACACACCACTAAGCAACTGATCTCTGGATATAACCTTACCTTTATTTTTTGCTAAATAATAAAGTAGTTCAAATTCTTTTCGGGTAAAGGTGATTACCTTATGATGCATTTCTGCTTCATATCTTTCCGGATAAACAGTCAATTCGCCAATTTGTATATACGAAAAATTGGATTTTTCTACTTTTGTTGACCGTCGAAGAATTGCCTTGATTCTTGCAATGACTTCTTTCGGACTAAATGGCTTTGTTAAATAATCATCTGCTCCAAGTTCCAGACCAAGTACCTTATCAAACTCCTCATCCTTAGCGGTCAACATTAGAATTGGTGTGTCTATTTGATTATTTCGAAGATATCTACAAACATCCATCCCATCCATTTCTGGCAGCATAAGATCGAGAACTATTAAATCGTACCCGGTACTTTCGGCTTTCTGGACAGCTTGATTCCCATCATAAGCAACATCCGTTTGGAATCCTGCTTTTTCAATATTGTAATTTAATAATGTAACAATTGACTTCTCATCGTCTACAATCAATATTTTTTCATTCATGTGTACAGTCCCCGTTTCTGATCGCTAGTAGATTATTTGTTACACTCTCATCTTACAATGAATAGGTATTAATGTGAACAAGCTGAGAGTTTGTAAATTAAAATTTACAAACTAATCTGATGCTTCGTTGAAAGAAAAAATACTATCCTCTTACTGAATAGTATTTCCGAGCAGCGATATTTATTCCTCATTCCATATTTGTCAGTTAAAAAAAGTTTTCTAAAGATTGAGCTGTCAGAGTATTTGGCTTACATGCTGGACAAACATAAAGCTTTCCTTTCACCACTTCATTTCCTTCTTGATCGGTTCCAGAGACACTCATCGCTACGCGTTGATTATGATGATCAATAGCAATGACTTTAATAAGAAATTGTACATTCATGTTGTGATAAACTGGGTTCGGAAATGTCATTTCATGTTGTGTTATATGGCTACCTGGACCTGGTAAGTGCATAGATACGATAGAAGAAATCATACCAAATAGCATTACAGATGGTACAATTGGCTTTTTATAATCAGTTAATGATGCATAATCATGCTGAAGATATAACGGATTCGCATCATTGGATAACCCCAAATATAACAATAAATCGCGATCACCCATCTTCTTCGTCTCTGAATACGAATCGCCAATACTTATATCCTTTAACTCTTTTCCTAATGCCCGCCTTTTTCCTAACACAATATCCCCCCTAAATGTAAATCAGTAAATGTAAGCGCTTTCTATTATATCAAAGTCATCATAATATTTCCAATAAAATTCTCTATACATTATAAAAAAGCTCCTATCTATATTGTTATAGATAGGGGCTTTTATCAACTTATTCTAATACATTCAGTACATTTTTAACAGAATCTGCGGATTTATCTAGCGCAGCCTTTTCATCTTCTGTTAAGTCTAATTCAATAATTTCTTCAATTCCTTTACCACCTAATACGGTTGGTACTCCTAAATAAATATCCGAGTATCCATATTCTCCTTCCAAATAGGCAATGGAAGGAAGAACACGCCGTTGGTCTTTAAGAATTGCTTCAGCCATCACAGTTAAAGATGCAGCTGGAGCATAATAAGCACTGCCATTTCCTAATAAACCTACAATTTCTCCTCCACCTTTACGAGTACGTTCTACAATGGCGTCAAGTCGATCTTTAGAAATTAATTTTTCTAATGGAATACCACCTGCATAAGAATAACGAATTAATGGAACCATGTCGTCACCATGACCACCTAGTACAAATCCAGTTACATCTTTAACAGATAGGTTTAGTTCTTGTGCAACAAAAGTACGGAATCTAGCTGTATCAAGAACGCCGGACTGTCCAATTACACGTTCTTTCGGTAATCCAGATTCCTTAAACACCGTATATGTCATTGCATCCACTGGGTTTGTTAATACTACGATATAAGTATCAGGCGAATAGTTAACAATTTCTTTTGTTACGGATTTCATGATCTTTGCGTTGGTGTTCACTAAATCATCACGGCTCATACCTGGCTTACGTGCAATACCTGCTGTAATAATAACCAAGTCAGAGTCTTTTGTATCTTCGTAATTAGCAGTTCCAATAATGGATGCGTCAAATCCTTGTACTGGACTTGCCTCTAACATATCAAGGGCTTTCCCTTTTGTTGGATCCTCCATATCTGGAATATCTACAAGTACTACATCTCCTAATTCCTTTTGCGCCATCATTAATGCAGTTGTTGCTCCAGTAAATCCAGAGCCAATTACGGATACTTTACTTCTCTTAATAGCCATTTTAAAATCCCCTTTGCACATTAATCCATGTTTTTAATTAGTTCATCTGCGAACTCTGAGCATTTCACTTCAGTAGCCCCATCCATTAATCGAGCGAAATCATACGTAACCACTTTCGAGGCAATTGTTTTATCCATAGCTTTGGTAATTAGATCAGCCGCTTCTCTCCATTCTAAATGTTCAAGCATTAATACAGCTGACAGAATAACAGAAGATGGATTTACTTTATCTAATCCTGCATATTTAGGAGCAGTTCCATGAGTAGCCTCAAAAATCGCATGTCCTGTGTCATAATTAATGTTTGCCCCTGGAGCAATACCGATTCCGCCTACTTGTGCTGCAAGTGCATCCGAAATATAATCTCCATTCAAGTTCATTGTAGCAACAACATCAAATTCATTTGGTCTGGTAAGTATTTGTTGTAAGAAGATATCAGCAATAGCATCTTTTATTAAAATCTTTCCTGCAGCCAACGCTTCATCTTGTGCTTTATTTGCAACATCTTTTCCTTCTTTTTCAACGATACGATCATACTCTGCCCAAGTGAAAACTTTATCACCAAATTCTTCCTCAGCTACTTCATATCCCCAAGCTTTAAATGATCCTTCTGTAAATTTCATGATGTTACCTTTATGTACTAAAGTAACACTCTTACGTCCTTCATTTAATGCATATTGAATACTAGCACGCACTAATCGTTTCGTTCCTTCCTCTGAAACTGGCTTCACACCAATACCCGATGTTTCAGGGAAGCGAATATTTGTTACATTCATTTCATTTTTCAAGAAATCAATCACTTTTTTCACTTCATCTGAACCTTTTTGCCACTCGATACCTGCATAAATATCTTCTGTGTTTTCACGGAAAATTGCCATATCTACATCCTCTGGACGTTTCACAGGTGATGGAACACCTTCAAAGTAACGAACAGGACGTAAACACGTGAATAGATCTAATTCCTGGCGTAATGCCACATTTAACGAACGAATACCCCCACCAATTGGAGTAGTAAGAGGCCCTTTAATAGCAATTTTATATTCATTAATTTTATCAAGTGTATCCTGTGGAAGCCATTCGCCAGACTGATCAAATGACTTTTGACCAGCGTATACTTCCAGCCAATCAATCTCTTTTTTGCCATTGTATGCTTTCTCAACAGAAGCTTCAATCACTCTACGAGCAGCCGCCCAAATATCTGGACCTGTTCCATCCCCCTCAATAAATGGAACAATTGGTTTATTTGGTACATGCATTTGTCCATTTTCTACAATAATCTTTTCTCCCTGTGCCATATCAATGAATACCTCCTAATTTCATTATGCATTTATAGTTTAGCAAAGATTTCCGTTTATGAACATCTTTGTTCCCAAACAAAAATACATGCGTGTTTTCCTGATTAAATTGGTAAATTTACTTTATTTAAGATTACTACCTTATCGCTTATCAATAGATACATATTCTGGCGACTTCGGACCTGTATATTCTGCGCGTGGTCGGATTAATCGATTATTATCATACTGTTCTAGAATATGCGCTAGCCAACCAGATACACGACTTACTGCAAATATCGGAGTAAATAAATCATGATCAATTCCCAAGCTATGATATACGGATGCAGAATAAAAATCTACATTGGCTGGAAGCCCTTTGTGTTCCTTAATGTAATCCTCAATTTTGATCGACATGTTATACCATTTGGATTGGCCAGTTAATTTAGTTAGTTGTCTAGACATTTCTCTTAAGAATTTAGCACGTGGATCACCGTTTCGGTATACACGATGGCCCATGCCCATAATTTTTTCTTTATTTTCAAGCTTTTCTTTAATATATGGTATCGCATTTTCTTCTTCGCCAATTTCGGTAAGCATTTTCATCACACGTTCATTGGCTCCCCCATGAAGCGGCCCTTTCAATGCCCCAATAGCAGCGGTTACGCCGGAATAAATATCGGATAATGTAGCAACACACACACGAGCTGTAAATGTAGAAGCGTTTAATTCATGGTCAGCATGAAGTACGAGAGCCTTATTGATTGCTTCCACTTCAATGTCTTTAGGTGATTCACCATTTAACATATATAAGAAGTTCTCTGAATAGCTGTATTCCTTCTTCGGTTTAATAGGCGCTTTACCTTGGCGTATTCTTGCGAAAGCCGTTACAATTGTAGCGATTTTTGCCTGAATTCGAACTGCTTTCTTCTTATTCACTTCTTGTTCCATTACATCCGCTTCTTCATCATATAAACCTAGTAAAGAAACGGCGGTACGTAATGCTGCCATCGGGTGAACGGTAGAAAGATCATAGGAACGTAAATGGTCAATAATTGCATCAGGCAATTCCATATTTGCAGCAAGATCTGCTCTTAAAGCCTCTAATTCAGCTTTTGTCGGCAGCTTTTGATTCCAAAGTAAGTAGATAACTTCTTCAAAGCTCGAATTCTTAGCTAAATCATCAATCTTATACCCAACATATGTAAGCTGGTCATCTATAATTGAGCTTATTGACGATTGAGTTGCTACAACTCCTTCAAGGCCTTTCGTTGTTGCTGTCATAACAAACCCTCTCCTTTATAAATATTCAGGATATTATCTTTTTTTCGACAATATTCTAATAATAATATAATTACCCCCATTGATAATTATAAAGTATTATGAATCTAATGTGAATTGAAACCGATTAACTTCACTTATAAATTTTACTAGAACTCCGTTTTTTTTGCAAAAAGAGTGACATTTCTTCTAATTTATAAAATGTATGGAAAGCACTTTTCGCTTCAAGTAGCTTTATGTTTTAAATAATTATTCTAACTTCTTCGTTTGTCTCATAAGTAATATAGATAGAATCTATATTACTTTAAAATGGGGTTAAATTATGTACAAGCCATTATTTTATCAACTGTTACGACTGCTCATTGTAGTTAGTTTTATTTTCGCCATCTATATCATAATCACAGCAAGCTTTGTATATTTATACCCTTTATTCATTGCCATTTTAATAGCAATGCTTATGAACCCAACGGTAACAACATTAGAAGTGAAATTAAAATTCCCTAGAATGTTAGCAGTCGTTACAACAATGATTTTATTTATTTCCTGTATTAGTGGCGTCTTTTTATTCATTTTTTCAGAGCTTTTTCAAGGTACGTTATTTCTTGCTGAGAAATTACCACAACACTTCCAGACCTTTAGTGGGTATATCACCGATTTCATCAACAATACGATTATGCCGCTATATCAGAAGGTTTTGTCTTATTTTCAAATGTTAGATACTGCACAGCAGCATGCTATTAGCGATAATGTTCAGCAATTCTTGAATAACCTTACTACTTCAGCAACTGGTTTCTTACAAGATTTATTGTTCAAACTGCCCGGTGTTATTACTTCATTACCAGGATCGATAACAGTATTCATTTTTATTTTACTTGCTGTTTTTTTAATTTCAAATGACTATTCTAATTTACGCCAATTAATGATAAGCATGATTCCATCCATTGTAAAAAGCCCAGGAAAAAAAATAACCAGACACCTTAAAAAAACAGTGGCTGGTTATTTAAAAGCACAACTCATTCTTGTATTAATTAATGCTTTTATTGTCTATGTTGGGCTTCTATTATTCCAATTTGAACATGCCTTTACGATTGCACTATATACCGCTTTTGTCGATTTGCTCCCTTATATCGGCTCAGGGATTATTTTTGTACCATGGATGTTCTATTTATTCCTTATTGGAAATTATTCGATGACCATTAACTTATCAATTCTTTACGGAATCATTATTATTGTCAGGCAGGTAATCGAACCAAAGGTTCTATCCTCAAGTATGGGATTACACCCGCTTGCAGCATTAATTATTCTTTTTATTGGGATTCAACTTTGGGGAGTCGCCGGGTTTATTCTTGCACCTGTTTTTCTAATTGTCATAAATGCCTTACATCGGGCAGGAACTTTTCAAGATGTATGGCGGTTCATCAAAGGTTGATTACCATTTACGATATATGATAGTTCGGTTGGTAATTATATGCTTAATAAATTGCTCTATCCGTCGCTTAAATAGCTTCCTTGTAGTTGGAATTACTAATAAAAAGCCTATTGCGTCAGATATAAATCCCGGCGTTACTAATAAGACAGCACCAATTAATATACAGATTCCATCAATGATATAACCAGTGGGGGCTTCTCCATTTCGCATGGATAGCTGCGCTCGCTGCCATGTTTCAATTCCTTGCTGTTTAGCCAAATAAAAGCCTACAGCACCAGTAAGCAGAACTAATAATACGACCCACCAAGGTCCAATCATGTCACCAATCCATATAAATACACCGATTTCAAATGCAGATAATAAAAAAGCAGTCAATAAAAACCATCGCATAAGACAAGTCACCTCTTTCACTACAGGATAAAAGTTAAAAAGGGCATATCGATTGCTTGTTACAAACACCTGGCATCATGTAAAGAAACAGTGAAAGAGATCAATGCACCTCTTTCACTGTCTTCCATTTTAAAGGACTCTGGTATGTCCTTGATAAATATCCCCTTTTGTACCATCAATTGTAATATCTTCCCCATTATTTATGAGGTCAAATACATTTTTGACGCCTACAATTACTGGAATTCCTAGACTTAATCCAACCACTGCAGCGTGTGAAGTGAGTCCACCTTCTTCCGTAATTATTCCACTAGCTTTTTCAATGGCAGGCATCATTTCACGGTCTGTGCCGTATGTTACTAAGATATCTCCTTCTTCAACTTGTTGAATTGCTTCCTCTGCCGATTTTACAACCACTGCTTTCCCATAAGCACTTTTTCTACCGATCCCTTGACCTTTACCAATTACATCACCAATCACATGAACCTTCATTAGGTTTGTAGTTCCACTTTCACCTACAGGAACTCCAGCAGTAATAATAACGCGATTTCCATGTTCAACTATACCAGTTTGTAACCCACGTTCAACTGCTATATCTAACATTTCATCCGTCGAGTTAGCACGGCGCCCCATTACTGCATGCACACCCCAGACAAGTGAAAGTTGACGATTGACTCTTTCTGAGAATGTTACGGCAAGAATGGGTACTTGTGGTCGATATTTTGAAATCATTCTGGCAGTATGACCACTTTCTGTTGGAGTAATAATAGAGCTTACAGATAGGTTCATCGCAGTATGCGTAACAGATTGGCTAATCGCATCCGTAATTGTCATGTCTACATGTTTAGAACGATCACGTAATATAGAATTATGATCTAACCCGGTCTCTGCTTTTAATGCAATATTACTCATTGTTTGTACAGACTCTACTGGATAATCACCAGCAGCTGTTTCTCCAGACAACATGATTGCATCTGTTCCATCAAAAATAGCATTTGCAACATCTGAAGCTTCCGCTCTAGTTGGTCTTGGATTTCTTTGCATTGAATCTAACATTTGTGTCGCAGTAATGACAGGCTTACCTGCAGTATTGCACTGTTTAATTAATCTCTTTTGTACAAGCGGTACGTCTTCTGCAGGAATTTCAACTCCAAGATCTCCACGTGCAACCATTAATCCATCACTTACTTCAAGAATACTGTCAATATTATCTACGCCTTCTTGGTTTTCGATTTTAGGAATAATTTGAATGTGTGTTGCATCGTGCTTTTCTAGTAATTCTTTTATCTCTAGGATATCTGATGGACGTCTGACAAATGATGCTGCGATAAAATCGACATTCTGTTCAATGCCAAATTCAATATCGTTCGCGTCTTTTTCTGTTATCCCTGGTAGGTTAACTGAAACATTCGGTACATTTACACCTTTTTTATTTTTAATCATTCCTGTATTCAAAGCAATTGTCTTCAATTCTTGATTTGCTCTATCTATTTCTTGAACCTCTAGTTCGATTAATCCATCATCCAATAGGATTTTAGAGCCTTCATGTACGTCATGAATTAATCCCGGATACGTAACTGAAAACCTGTCTGCAGTCCCTTCTAATTCTTTCATGGAGACATAGATTACATTTCCTTGAACTAGTTCAGCCTGTCCATCCTTAAAATTTCCAGTACGAATTTCTGGACCCTTTGTATCTAATAAAATGGCTACGGTTTTACCTGTTCTCTCTGCAGCCTCCCGAATACTTTTAATTCGCGCGCCATGTTCTTCATAATCTCCATGTGAAAAATTTAAACGGGCTACATTCATACCTGATTCAATTAATTGCTCCAACTTTTCAATTGATTCTGAAGCAGGACCTATCGTACATACAATTTTTGTGTTTCTCATTTCACACTTCCTCCTTATAATACCTGTAAAGAAATTCTAAAGTTAGATCGATAATTCTTGGGATAGCTTGTACATATCTTGGTTAATTGTATGCTGCTCATTTAAAATTTTCGTTATATCATGATCGACCAAGGAATTATTCTCGATTCCGACCATTCTTCCTGCTTTTCCTTCAAGTAGCAAATCAACTGCTTTAGCACCAAGTCTACTTGCAAGTACACGATCAGACCCAGATGGTGATCCTCCCCGTTGGATATGGCCAAGGACGGTTACTCGTGTTTCTAAATTGGTTTCTTTTTCAATTTTTTCTCCATATTCGAAGCCGCTTCCTACACCTTCTGCAAGGACAATAATACTATGTTTTTTACCGCGTTTATGCCCACGTCTCAGCTTATCAATGACTGTCGAAAAATCCTCTTGCTTTTCTGGGATTAAGATACTTTCAGCACCATCAGCTAATCCAGCCCATAGCGCCAAATCGCCAGCATCTCTTCCCATTACTTCTATGATATACGTTCGCTTATGAGAGGTTGCGGTATCACGAACTTTGTCAACTGCCTCAATTATTGTATTTAATGCAGTATCAAAACCAATTGTAAAATCAGTACCTGCAATATCATTATCTATGGTTCCAGGAACTCCTATACATGGATAGCCTTTTTCTGTCAATTTTTGAGCACCTCTAAAGCTACCATCCCCTCCAATAATAATTAATCCTTCAATTCCAAATTTATTCAGCTGTTCAATCCCTCTTTGCTGTCCTTCATCTGTTTTAAAAGCTTCACTTCTAGCAGAATATAGAATGGTACCGCCACGATGGATAATATCTCCAACAGAACCAATTTCCATTCGCTCAATATTACCTTCCATTAACCCTTGATAACCATATTTGATGCCATAAACTTCTATATTATGATAAATGGCTTTTCTCACAACAGCACGAATGGCTGCATTCATACCAGGAGCGTCACCACCACTAGTTAACACACCAATTTTCTTCATTAAATTATCTCACCTCATGTCGTACGATTTCTCTTTTAAAAATAATTCCTCTCTTTAAGATAATTGGAAACAAGTAAAATAGCAATCGAAAGCATAATGAATTGAAAAGTTTTTACAACATATAACTAGCTATGTAGTATGCCTTCATTCAAGTTAAACGTCCATTTGTCTAAAACACGAAGTAGAGGTTGACTGTAGTGTCAACCTCTTGTCAGTACGTAAAGACGCAATCAAATCTAAATCAAAACTTTGTTTTTACCTTTTAAGCTACTTCCAATAAATAACAAGCGATTTCCTTTACTGTACTGTCTTATATTCGCCTATCTGCTTGTACTTTTCCCATCGTTGTTCCAATAATTGGTCAACAGAATACTGCATTAAAGATTGAAGTGATTTTTCCAATACTTCATCTAGATAAGCAGCTTGTTGATCTAAATCTCGATGTGCTCCACCTTTAGGTTCAGGTATTATATTATCAATCACATTCAGTTTCTTCAAATCATAAGCTGTTATCTTCATCGTCTCGGCAGCACGTTGAGCATACGCAGAATCTTTCCATAGAATAGATGCAGCACCTTCAGGAGAGATAACCGAATACGTACTATTTTCAAGCATATGAATTTGATCCCCTACTCCTAATGCTAAGGCGCCACCACTACCGCCTTCACCAATAACAATACAGATGACTGGCACCGTTAATCCAGCCATTTCCATTAAATTTCGAGCTATTGCCTCACTCTGTCCTCTTTCTTCAGCAGCTTTTCCTGGGTACGCTCCTTTTGTATCAATGAAACAGATAATTGGTCGTGAAAACTTTTCAGCTTGTTTCATATGTCTTAATGCTTTGCGATACCCTTCCGGATGAGGCATACCAAAATTTCTCCGAATATTTTCTTTTGTATCTTTCCCTCGTTGGTGACCAATAACAGTTACAGGCTTGTCTTTGTAATAGGCTATTCCTGCTACAATTGCTTCGTCATCTCCAAATAAGCGATCTCCATGAAATTCAATAAAATCTTCAAATAGTTTATCTATATAATCTAATGTAGTCGGACGCTCCGCATGTCTAGCCAGTTGAACACGATCCCACGGTTTTAAATTACCATATATATCAGCTTCTAACACAGCTAACCTTTTTTCAAGCGTCGAAATCTCTTCACTAAGGTCAATCTCACTATCTTTTGTAAAACGCTTAAGCTCAGCAATTTTCTCCTTTAAATTTACGATGGGTTTTTCAATTTCTAATACTTGTTTCACTTTTCATTCCCACCTTTCTGATGAAACTTAAGCAATAATGAAAGTACTTCTTTCATTTCTAATCGGTTCACCACTTTGTCAAGTTGTCCATGCTTCAATTGGAACTCAGCTGTCTGAAAATCATCTGGCAGTTTTTCTCTGATGGTTTGTTCAATAATCCGTCTTCCAGCAAATCCAATTAACGCTCCTGGCTCCGCAAAATTATAATCTCCTATCGAAGCAAAGCTAGCGGATACTCCCCCAGTTGTTGGATGGGTCATTACAGAAATCATGAGACCACCTGACTCGCTAAACCGTTTAATTGCTATCGCTGTTTTAGACATCTGCATTAAGCTTAGTAAACCTTCTTGCATCCTTGCCCCACCAGAGGCTGTGAAAATAATGAAAGGAATACCTTCAACTCTTGCATTTTCAACTGCTCTAGCAATCTTTTCCCCGATAACAGAACCCATGCTTCCCATACGAAAACTAGAGTCCATAACTGCAAAAGCAGTAGCTTGTCCATCAATTGTTCCTTTTCCAGTTACGACCCCTTCATTAAGCCCAGTTTTCTTTTGATCTTTTTCTACTTTTTCTTCATAACCTGGAAAAGCTAATGGGTTTCCTGTCGTTAACGCTTGATCCCACTCTTCAAAGGTATCATCATCAAATAACGTATCGATACGATCCCAAGCTTGTAAGGGGTGATGATAGCCACAATTCGGACATACCTGTAAATTCTTATTCATTTCTTTTCGATAATATATTTTGTGACATCCGCTACATTTTTGCATTAATCCTTCCGGAACATCCGCTTTTGCTTGTTCACTTGGGATAGACGCATATTTTTTCCGCTTGCCAAAAAAATCTTTAAGCAAGGCAAATTCCTCCTTTTCAAACAAACCCGTGGCAAATAACATAAGTAAAGAACTACAACCATTATATTAAATCCAGCCTTCGAAAACTGTCAGAAATAGTTGTCAAAACTATGATTTATTCGGGACTGTGTCGAATAAATCGTCAATAGAATAATGATCCTTATCTAGAAAAATTTGTATTAGTTCAATATAAAACGATTTATCAGTCCCAACATTCTCTACAGTCGTAGCGAAGTCAAACATTAAATGCCAAACTTTCCATAGTAACAAATTATTGGTTTTCTCAAAAATATAGGTGAAGAAAGCAGCATGTCTGGCATTTTGCTTGGTATAGGTTGCATTAATAATCGTACTTAAATGACTTACCTCTTTTTCAGTTAAATGATATAAAACTAGTTTAACTGCTTCTTTCTCAAGTAAACGTATCGTTTCCACCAAATCAACTTTAACTTGATCTCCTTGTAGAATAAATGATGACAGTAATTCAACCGTTTGATGTGGTCGATAAGTACTTAAAAAAGTACCCTCCCCATGCCTTGTTTCTATCAAACCTAATAATTCCATAGCTCGCAATGCCTCTCTTATCGAAGATCTGCCAGCTTGAAGGTTTTCAGCAAGCTCCCTTTCGGAAGGGAGCTTGTCTCCAGGTTGTAAATCATTACTATCAATAAACTGGCGTATTTCTTTTAATACACCCTGATATACCTTTTGCTTTGATGGCATGGACACAGCCATGACTCACTCCTTTTAACACATTATTTATCATCAATTTGTGTTAATTTTCTAGTCTTTTCAGCAACATCTTCTGGATTTACTTCAATTCTCGCTACACCTGATTCCATTGCGGCCTGTGCAACACTCTTTGCTACAATCGGAGCTACTCTAGCATCAAAAGGTGCAGGGATGACATAATCCTCATTCAATTCGTCTTCCGCAATTAATGAAGCAATTGCATTAGCTGCTGCAACCTTCATTCTTTCATTTATTCTAGTAGCTCTTACATCTAAAGCTCCACGGAAGATACCAGGGAACGCAAGCACATTATTTACTTGATTTGGAAAGTCCGAGCGACCGGTACCAATTACTTTTGCTCCAGCTTCTTTCGCTACTTCTGGCATAATTTCTGGGTCAGGATTCGCCATTGCAAAAATAATGGAGTCATCGTTCATCTTTTCCACCATCTCTTTTGTAAGTGCGCCTCCAACAGATACACCAATGAACACGTCTGCTCCATCAAGCATTTCTTCTAAACTTCCTTCTTGTTTATCTTGGTTGGTATAAGCAGCAACCCGCTCTTTTACATCATTCATACCATAGGAACGTCCTTCATATATTGCCCCTCTAGAGTCACACATAATCATATCGCGCACACCAAAGTTATATAATAATTTAATAATAGCTATTCCTGCTGCGCCTGCTCCATTTGCGACAACTTTTATATCAGAGAAAGATTTTCCTACGAGTTTAAGAGCATTAATTAAACCTGCCACGGTGACAATGGCTGTTCCGTGTTGATCATCATGAAAGATAGGTATATTTGTTTCTTTTTTCAAACGTTCTTCAATAATAAAACAGTTTGGTGCTGCAATATCTTCTAAATTCACTCCACCAAATGTTGGCTCCATTAATTTAACAGTTTGTACAATCTCGTCTATGTTTTGCGTACCCAAACAAATTGGAAAGGAATCCACACCAGCAAAGCTCTTAAATAAGACAGACTTCCCTTCCATTACGGGCAATGCCGCCTCAGCTCCAATATTACCAAGCCCTAAAACCGCTGACCCATCACTGACAACCGCAACCATATTCCCTTTCATTGTATAATCATAGACTGTTTCTTTACGATCATGAATTGCTTTACAAGGCTCAGCTACACCAGGGGAATACGCTAGACTTAACTCCTCTGCATTCGTAACTGGGATTTTTGAGTGAGTTGTCAATTTGCCTTTATTTACTTTATGCAAGTGTAATGCTTGATCTCTTAAGCTTGCCATCTTTACTAATCGCTCCTTTTCGCAGAAAAATACGATACTATATGGTTGCACGAGTGGTCTGACCACATTTAACTCTTCCATTATAACAGATGGTTTTTGTGTGTAAAGTAATCCTGATTATTTAACCTTTGTCTAAAACCACGCTATCCTTACCAAAAAAAGCTTTTAAGTCTTTTAAACAGTCGGTTGTTGGCTGCAGAAAATACGCCTCAGAAAGTTGATAGGTTTTCCTATTTTGCTCTTGAAAGATAATTACAGGAATATTTCCAGGGTAATAGTGAGCCATTTGTTTTAATTTTTCTATACCAGCTTCACTAGCTTCTCCTGTTAGTTTAATAAATAAACGAGTGGATTTCATTTCCTCCAACCGATCATCTGTTAGTTCAATAATAGAAGATAGTAACCACTGAACACCTTGATTTCTACTTTCCAAATTCCCTTCAATCAATACAAGCGTTTCTTCTTTTAACCATCGATTTACATTGCGGTATAGCTCTGGAAAAACAACTGCTTCCATCTCACCTGACTCATCTCCTAATGTTAAAAAAGCCATCGGATCTCCTCTTTTTGTTCGGATTGTTTTAATAGATTGAATAACAGCAGCACTTTTTATATTTTTTTTACCAGCCAACGTAAGCGCAAGTGATAAAGAAACATGACCATGTTGTTTTAATTGCATTCTATATGATTGTAGAGGATGACTTGACATATAAACACCAAGGAATTCCTTCTCATCAGCCAATTTCTTAAACTGTGAAAAATCCTCTATATCTACATAATCGCCTTCAAGTTCAATTTGATCTTGAAACAGGTTAGGCTGGCCAAGAAATTCTTTAAATAATTCACCTTGTTCCATTGCTTGATCAATGGTCGCCAACAAGCTTGCTCTATTTTGATTACTTTCATCGAATGCACCAACCATAATTAATACCTCAAGTGTTTGTCGGTTGACTGCCTTCGATGAAACACGTAAGCAAAAATCAAATAAATTTTTAAATGGCCGTTCTTTGCGAACGCGAATTATTTCTTGTACGGCTTGTTTGCCTAATCCTTTCACTTGTAATAAGCCCATTCGAATTTTATTTCCTTCTACTGCATATTTACCAAAACTTTTATTAATAGAAGGAGGCAGTACATCTAGGTGCAAAGTCTTCAGCTCACGTATATAGGATTGCAATTTCTCTTGCTGATTAACAGAAGAGCTGAGTAACTCAGCGAAAAATGCCGCAGGGTAATGGGCTTTTAAATAAGCCAGCTGATAAGAGATGCGGCTGTAAGCTACTGCATGACTTCGGTTGAAACCATAATTCGAAAAACGTACAATCCATTCGAAAATTTCTTCAGCAACCTTTTTTGAGTAGCCATTACGGACACATCCAGTAATAAAATCAGTTTTTTGCTCTGCCATAAGTTGTTCTTGCTTTTTACTTACTGCTCTTCGTAATATATCTGCTTTACCTAAGGAAAATCCTGCTATTCTATTAGCTATCTGCATAATTTGCTCTTGATAAACTAATACTCCGTAGGTCTTCGACAATATTGGAGCTAAGTCAGGATGTGGGTAAGTGATTGCTTCTTCCCCATGCTTTCTCCTTATAAAGGTAGGAATATATTCCATTGGTCCAGGTCGATAAAGCGCATTAACCGCAACGATATCTTCAAACTCAGTTGGCTTTAATTGCTGCAACACGCGTTTCATCCCCTGTGACTCGAGCTGAAATACACCGTTTGTTTTTCCATGCTGTAACATGGAAAAAGTTAAGTTATCTTCTGGAGGTAGGTTTTTTAAATGGGTATCGTCATTGGAAATATAGCGAATGGTTTGCAGGACTTTTTCTAGCAGTGTTAAGTTACGAAGCCCTAATAAGTCAATCTTTAATAATCCTATTGCTTCTAGGTCATTCATCGGGAATTGTGTTAAATTGCTATCCCCAGTACCCATTGTTAAAGGGATATATTCATTTAACGGCTTTTCCGTGATAACAATACCTGCTGCATGTGTGGAAACATGTCTAGGTATTCCTTCCAACTTTACAGCGACTGTAAAAAGTAATTTTAGCGGCTCAGATGTTTTGATATAATTTTTAAGCTCGTCTGATGCAGTTATGATTTCAGAAATCCGTTGTTTGGCTTGTACAGGAATATGCCGCAATATAAATGATGCATCTTGTTGATTTATATTCATTGTTTTGATTAATTCTCTTATTAAAGAACGTGCAGCAAATGTACCAAAAGTAATGATTTGTGCTACATGATCCCTACCATATTTATGTTGAACATAATCAATCACTTCATCCCGACGCCAATCCGAGAAATCAATATCAATATCTGGCATTGTCATACGCTCTGGGTTTAGAAAACGTTCAAATAATAAATCATATTTGATCGGGTCAATATCGGTTATTTCTAAAACATAGGCAACTAATGATCCTGCTGCAGACCCCCTACCTGGGCCAACTACAATGGGTTGTTCTTTTGCATATTGAATAAAGTCTGCCACAATTAAAAAATAATCACTAAATTGCATTGCTTTAATGGTATTGAGCTCAAACTTTAAACGTTCTCTGATGGTTTTCGTGATGTTAGCATATTTATCATGTAACCCTTCCCAGCATCGATTTTCCAGCCATGTATGAGCGTTTACACCATCAGGGAGTGGAAACGATGGCAGGAAACGTTGATTAAAATCAAACACTACCTCACATTTTTTTTCTATTCGTTCTGTATTTGTTATAGCTTCTGGCCAAAACGAAAAAAAATGCTGCATTTCAGCTGCTGTAGACAAATGACGGTAATAATAAGCAGAAGGGATGTTTTTACCATCCCAATTCTCATTATTTTTGATTGCTTGTAAGCAATCAAAAGCAATTACATCCTTTTCTTGGAGATAACGCACATCATTTATAGCAACTGGTGGAAGCGAATAGCTTGTAAGAAACGACTTTACTGCTTCGTAACGATTCGTCTCCTCGTTCACGCTACTTTCAATCCCTACATAAAAGTCGCCTTCAATAAACATATCTTTTATAATTGCTAATTTTTTAAATGCTTCTTCATAATCATTAGCTTGAATATTGGTAAAGATGCTTGATTGTTTCTCAGAGAATATCCCGATACAGTTTTTGGTATACGCTGCTAATTGATGATCTTCTATATATTTGGCCTCTTGCTGTTGAATCAATGTACTTAATTTAATTAAATCATGATAACCATGATTGTCTTTTGCTAAGAGGGTTATCTCGTCCAGTTTATCTTGTTCCGCGTGGACGTAAACAGACATACCAATAATTGGTTTAATTCCATACTTTTTACATGTTTTATAGAAAGTAATAGCCCCATATAGTACTTGCTCATCTGTCAAAGCTAATGCTTCAAATCCTGATTTTTTTGCTTTCTTAACTAAATGATCGATCGTTATTGTACTATTTAACAGGCTATAACTACTTCGTACTTGTAAATGTGTGTACGACATTTTATCCCGCCTTTAAATTCTCTATGACCCATTATACCAATCTATGTAGAACATGCATACGGAAACGCTGATAACTTTGCATAACTCGTCCCATGTAATCATAAAATGGAAACAACATGACTCACAGGGGAGTGCGTCCTTATGGAAGAACGATTCTTTGAAACTTTTATACACTGTTACTTTATCGCATTTGGTGTAATTATCGGTGGAGCAATTATTGGCAGTATTGGGGCATTTGTGACTGGAGATCCTCCCTTAACAGAAATAGGACGAATAGCAGATCGATTACGGATTTGGGCAATTGTTGCTGCTATTGGTGGTACATTTGATGCGATAGCTAACTTTGAAAAAGGAATTCTAGATGGTTCTACAATGGATTTATTTAAACAAGCTATGTTTATTCTTTCCGCTATGGGCGGGGTTAAGACGGCGATTCTTCTTTTAAACTGGTTAATTCAGGAGGAAATATCGTAATGCATATACCTCCCTACCATAAAAAAGTAACTTGGCAACGTTTTTTCGTTGGTGTGATGGTTGGTGGAGTTGTAGCTTATTGCACTCTGCTTTATATGTATGGATCCATGTATGAATCTCTAATTGCACAAAATAATGCGTTTCGTAGTGAAATAACAGAACTACGGAATCAAAATGATTCATTATTGGAAGATAATGATGACTTAAGTGAAAGACCTTCCGAAGAAGTAACTGTAGAGTCAATAAACTTAACTATCGAAAATATGGAAGAGTTACGGCTCGACCGACTTATAGCTGACAAGCTGAAAGAATTAGTACAACAAGAATTAAAACACGTGGTGGGGAAAGATCTGTCCATTATAGGAGAAAGTGATCAATTACTAGAATCAACTGTCGAAAATAAGTCATTTGAGGTAGAAGAGTTTACATATACGCTTACTATTACTAAATTGATCATTTCTAAAAATATTAAAATTACAGCCAAAGCCGAGCGGACTACATAATGTGAACGTTTCATGAAATATCCGAAAATTCATGGCATTTTCTTACAAATCCAGTTATGATAAAGATAACAAGAGAGTCATTTTCCCGTTTACTTTCATATAATGCTTCAGATGAAAGGAGTGGATTTTCATGTTGGTAATGGATCATCGTGAAATGCGAGATGAAAAAATAGCTCGCTTAAAACAAGGGAACTCCGCTTACGCAGAGTCACGAGAACTTATTCGTTTAGTAAAACGTGGCATTGAAAAAGAACACCTAGATGTATTTTTAGATGAAGCATCTTCAGGATGCTGGTTCATTCCAAATAGCAGTACAAAAAGTAGCTAATCTAAATAACACGCCGTTTCCCATGGCGTGTTATTTTTTCGTTACATTTTTTGTTGATATTGTTCGCATATTTGTTCTAAATCTGCTATAACGTCTTCTGTCTCTTTCCAAGTTGATACAGAGGCTCCCGATGCCATAGGATGACCTCCACCATTATATTTAGCAGCCAAATCATTAATTACGGGGCCTTTAGACCGCAAACGAACTCGAATTGTATCATCTTCTTCGATAAAGGTTACCCATGCTAAAATCCCGTCTATATCGCCTAGTACTCCCACAAGTTGGCTGGTCTCGCTCGGTTGTACTTCAAATCGATTTAGAATAGCTTTCGTTAATTTTATAGCAGACATACCGTTATCAGATAAGCTGAACTGTTCTAAGATATAACCCTTTAAGCGAGCAATATTATCTTTCATCCGATACATACCGTCGTACAAAGCAGTTCGATCAAATGAGAATGTAACTAATTCAGCTGCAATCTTTAAGGTTTGTTTGGTCGTACTAGGGAATAAAAATCTTCCAGTGTCCCCAACAATACCAGCATAAAGTAATCGAGCAGCTTTATCATTACACTTCAACCCATATTGCTTTGTTTGTAAATAAAACTCATAAATCATTTCACTGGTAGAACTAGCAGTTGTGTCTACCCATTGAATATCGCCATATTCATCCACATTTGGATGGTGGTCAATTTTTATCCATTTAGCTGCATATTGAAATCGTTCATCGGATATACGTGCTGTGTTAGCTGTATCACAAACAATTACAAGCGCATCTTTATATTGTTCATCTTTAATAACATCCATTTTTGCTAGGAAAGTTAGCGTTGGTTCTTCCTCTCCAACCGCAAAGACCTGTTTATCGGGGAAGGAATATTGAATGATTTCTTTTAAACCCACTTGGGATCCTATGGCATCTGGATCTGGCCTTACGTGCCGATGAATGATAATTGTATGATACTGCTTAATTACATCAATAATGTCCTGCAATACTATCACCTTTTCTTGTCAATTCTGAAGTCGATATGGCTTATTCACTAAAAAAACGGTACAATGAGTGATGGAAATGGTAAATTAAACTAGGAGCGATAACATGATTATTTTTTCAATACTTATAGTTCTCTCTTTAGTACTTTATGTATACTACAAAGTAGCAATCGTAAAAAGCAATGACGGATTAACCCAAGCTTATTTTAATGGGAAATCACGTATTTGCTTAGGAACATTGGTAGTATCTTTTACAATTAATCAGTATATTCTGTATCAAACCAGAATCGCTTTGTTTATAGGGATTATCCTGATTATTGTTGGAATACCTCAGATCTATCGCGGCATCAAAGAAGTAAAGCATTACCGCAAAGAATGGAAAAGATTAAACCCCTCCTAAATAGCAGCTGACTATCTTTGGTAGTCAGCTTTCTTTAATCGGTTAACGATTAATTAATTGTGCCATTAGCAAGCCCTTTCCTACTAATTTTTGCTCATCGTATACTTCAACATCAATCTTCGCATATACTCTACCAATTTCTAATAATTTTGGTTGTATGTGTAATGTACTATCAATCTGTACCGGTTTAATAAAATAAACGGTTAGATTCTCGGCTACTAGATCCCCTTTTTTATATTGAAGCAACATTCTTCTGCTTGCTTCTGTTATTAAAGCAGTAAATACTCCATTCGATAACGTCCCTAATTGATTGGTCATTTGTGGAGCAACTGTTGTCAAATATACGTCTTTTTTATGCTCGTCCTCGATGATACTTCTAGAAACAATATCATCAATTGTCTCGCCAATTTGAGGTTGTCTTTGTATTTGTTGCAATGCCTTCAGTACATCTTGACGCGATATAATCCCTTTCAAATGATTTGTTTCATCTGCTACTGGCATTACTTCTATGCCTTCCCAAACCATCATGTGCGCGACAGAAGCTAATGATGTTTTAGCTTGAACAATTTTCGGGTTTCTACTCATGACCTTATCAATTATTGTCTGTTCATCGACACCAATAACATCCTTGGATGTAACCATACCGATTACACGTTTTTTATTATCTACCACAGGAAAACGTGTATGGGTAGAATTATTATTTAGTCGATACCAATCTTGAACGGTATCTTTACTGTGTAAATAAAAGGAACTATCAAATGGAGTAAATATATCACCAACTACTACAATTTCTTTCTTAATTAGTTGATCGTAAATCGCACGATTAATCATTGCAGCAACGGTAAACGTATCATAGCTTGTGGATATAATCGGTAACTGTCTTTCATCAGCTAAACGCTTGATATAATCCTCCGTATCAAATCCGCCTGTAATTAATACAGCTGCTCCTTCTTTAATAGCCAGTTCATGTGCTTTAATACGATTTCCAACAATTAATAATGAATCGGCTTCTGTATAACGCATCATTGCATCAAGCTGCATAGCTCCAATGACAAATTTATTTAATGTCTTATGCAATCCTTTTCTGCCGCCTAAAACTTGACCTTCTACAATATTAATCACTTCTGCAAATGTGAGGCGTTCAAAGTTTTCTTTCTTTTTTCGTTCAATTCGAATCGTACCTACACGTTCAATTGTACTAACTAATCCTTGATTCTCCGCATCTTTAATTGCACGATAGGCTGTTCCATCACTGACATGTAGTTCCTTCGCTATTTGTCTTACAGAAATCTTATGACCTATATCCAATGATATAATATGCTGAATGATTTGCTCATGCTTACTTGCCATTAACCCGCACACCATCTTTCAACTGTACTAATGAATTATTTACCATTTATTATACAGTTGAAAACAATGAAACTCAATGATTATAGGTTTGCCGTTGTCTTTCTTCCTGCTGTTCCATAATTGGTGGTTTTATCATTTGTAATAATGAAGCAACATTTGCGCCAACTACGAATAGAAAGAAACCGATCCAGGCTGCCCAGAAAATTTGTTCCATTACGGTTGAGGCATATGGAATAGATGGCCAGGCAACATATAACAAAAATCCTGCCAGCAACAGTCTTAAGATCGTATAATGTCCTCGCATACTCATCCCCTCCTTCATACTTAATCTATGAAAAAAAACATACCTTAAGAACCTAGAACTAGGACAACCTGATAATCATAGGTCAGAGCTCAATTGAATGGTATATGATAGAAGTTAGAATACCATAAAATCAACGAATCACCGTAAAAGTATGTAATTAAACTAGCAGCAATAATGTAAGGAGCAAACGGTATTGGTTGATTTCGTCTACCTAATTTTAGAGCGATAAGAAAGATACCAATGATTGCCCCGATCACACAGGATAAAAAGAAGCAGAAGCATAGTTTTTTAAAACCTAACACAATACCAATAAGTCCAAATAATTTCATATCACCTCCTCCCATTCCTCCTTTACTAACAATAATGATAGACATCGGGATAAGGATTCCGGCAACACCCCCAGTAATCGTATCCCACCAAGGAGTAAGTGGATCGATAATTCGAAAAACCACAAAAATAGGAAGAAAGAATAATAGAACTTTATTTGGAATAATCATATACGTTATATCTGATACTAGTACAATAACAAACATGGACACCAGAGCTAAAGCTAAAAATAATTCAAATTGGATACCAATAATAATGTAGCAATAAACAAATAACATACCTGTTATTATTTCCATAATTGGGTATAAGCTAGAAATTCGGACGCCACAATATCTGCATTTTCCTTTTAGTAAGGTAAACGATAAAATGGGGATAATATCTTTCCATTGAAGGGTTTTTAAACAATAAGGACATTCGGAGCGGCTTGTAGTAAATGATAACTGCTGTGGAGAACGTAATCCAACGACATTCAAAAATGAACCAACGACTGTTCCAATAAGAAAGACAAACCATATAATATAGTTATCCAGTTAACTCCCTCCTATTATAAAAGTGCATTTAGTAAGATATACCTATATAATATATCAAGCTGGAGGAAATGGCTAGATAAAATAATAGACTTTCTTGAATTTTAGAATAATTAAATTTAAGCTAACAGGTTTCCTTTCCTTTCATAACTAACTATTTCCCACGGTTTACGAGAATTTCGTCTATTTAAATAAGAAACTCTCCTTTCACCCACGCTAATGAAGGAGAGTTTCTTTATCAAATACAAACGATATATAGGTCGTTACACTTGCATGGGTTCACCGATGGCCATTACTTGTCCTTTACCAGGATTAACTTGCTTGGCAAACGCTTCGCCGTCCTGTTCAATTAATGGGAACGTATTATAATGTATCGGAACAACAACCTTTGCGTTAATCCATTTCGAAGCGATGAGAGCATCTTCTGGCCCCATTGTGAAATTATCACCAATCGGTACAAAAGCAATATCAATGTCATTCATTTCCCCTATTAACTTAAGGTCAGAGAATAATCCTGTGTCTCCAACATGATAAATCGTTTTTCCTTCCACAGTAAGTAAAATTCCTGCTGGCATACCAGTATAAATAGAGGAACCATTTTCTTCTGTATACGCGGATCCATGAAAAGCTTGTGTTAATTTAACCGTTCCAAAATCAAATTGATGTTTCCCGCCAATGTGCATAGGATGTGCATTTAATCCTCTACCACTCATATAATCTGCTAGTTCGTTAGGCGCTACAATTAAAGCGTTCGTTCGCTTGGCAATATCAATCGTATCTCCTACATGGTCATTATGACCGTGTGTAAGAAGGATAACATCCGGTTCAACCGTCTGCGCATCTAAATCGCAAGCTTCATTCCCTGAGATGAATGGATCAATAAGAATTTGATGGGAGTCCGTTTCTATCATTACTACTGCATGTCCATGATAAGATAATTTCACGATTATCCTCTCCTTTTAAATTTATTTCCTATTATAACAAATTAGCTTTACTTTTGAATGTACCCATTTCTATTTTTAATTAACCTTCTCTTACAAATGCAACCTTCATGGTCATTAAAATGATTGAATACAAACTCTCCATTTTATTTCTATACCCGAAATTTGTTATAATAAAAAACATTACATGGTAAAAGAGGGTGTTAGAATGGCAGAAAGAGTTGAAGCATTATTAAAAAACATGAAAAGTAATAACATTGATAGCATGTTTGTTACATCACAAGCAAATGTATATTATATGACAAATTATTATACCGATCCACACGAAAGATTAGTAGCAGTGTATATCAGCAATAATTTCGACCCCGTATTAATTATCCCAGCGATGGAAGAGGAAGATGCAAAAGCAGCAGGCTGGCAATACGAACTAATTACGTATCAAGATCATGAAAATCCCTGGGAAAAATTCTATCAAACACTGCATCACAATAAGAAACTTCCCCAGACAATCGGGGTTGAAAATAGCCATTTAACGTTGGATCGATATCAAACATTACAAAAATTCTTTTCCAATACTACTGTTATAGACGGAGAGGAATTACTAGCCAACTTACGCGTTATCAAGAGTAAGCAAGAATATGAACGATTGAAAACCGCTGCAGACCTTGCTGATTTCGGGATCAAAACAGGTATTCAATCAATTAGAGAAGGTGTAACTGAATTAGAAGTAATTGCTAATATCGAATATGAATTGAAAAAACAAGGCATTCAAGAAATGTCCTTCTCAACCATGACTTTATCAGGAGCAAAAACAGCTTCTCCACATGGAACTCCCTCCATGAAGAAAATTAATTCTGGAGATATAGTTCTGTTTGACCTAGGTGTCGTTTATGAAGGGTACTGTTCTGATATTTCAAGAACCGTTGCATTCAAATCCTTAACAGAGGAACAAAAAACCATATATAATACAGTACTACAAGCAGAACAAAAAGCAATTGACGCCTCAAAAATCGGGGTAGCTACAGGACAGTTAGATCAAATTGCAAGAAATCATATCGCTGATGCAGGATATGGTGACTATTTCACGCATCGAATTGGTCATGGCTTAGGAATTGAAACACATGAATACCCTTCAATGCATGGTAATAATGATCTCCCTTTAAAAGCTGGCATGTGTTATACGATTGAACCAGGAATTTATGTTCCAGGAGTGGCTGGTGTTCGAATTGAAGATATGATTTATATGACCGAGCAAGGACCAGAAGTATTAACTAAATCACCAAAAGACTTACAAATTATAGACTAAGCAAAAGCTATCGAGGTTTTCACTCGATAGCTTTTTAATAGGATTAAAGATGAAGCAATGTATGCGGGTCAGCAAATTCTAATCCGTGAGATACAGCTACTGCTTCATAAGTAACATACCCATTTAATGTATTAATTCCTTTTAATAATGCTTCATTGGCTTTGCACGCACCCTGATATCCTTTATTGGCTAATTGCATGGCATAGGGAACGGTAACATTTGTTAAACCAATGGTTGAAGTTCGTGGTACTGCCCCAGGCATATTAGCAACTGAATAATGTAAAACCTCATGCTTCGTATAGGTCGGATGATCATGCGTCGTAACATGATCACTTGTTTCAAATATGCCACCTTGGTCAATAGCTACATCTACAATCACAGATCCAGGTGACATTGCTTTTACCATCTCTTCACTAACTAATTTTGGTGCTTTAGCGCCTGGAATGAGTACTGCACCTATAACTAAATCAGATTCAGCTAATGCTAAACGGATATTCAAAGGATTTGACATCATTGTATTAATCGATGATCCAAATATGTCGTCGAGCTGACGAAGGCGTTCCGGGTTCAAGTCAATAATTGTAACATCTGCACCTAGCCCTACCGCAATTTTTGCCGCATTTGTTCCTACTACTCCACCACCAATAACGGTTACTTTCCCACGTTTCACACCAGGAATACCACTTAAAAGAATACCTTTACCGCCTTTGGTTTTTTCAAGAAATTGCGCACCAATTTGCGAAGCCATTCTTCCAGCAACTTCACTCATAGGAGTTAATAACGGTAGAGAGTGATTTGGCAATTGTACCGTTTCATAGGCAATCCCGGTTACCTTATTATTTATTAACGCCTTCGTAAGACTTTGCTCCGCAGCTAGGTGTAAATAAGTAAACAAAATAAGCCCTTCATAGAAATAATCATATTCTTCTGGTAAGGGTTCTTTGACTTTCATAACCATTTCTTGTTGCCAGGCTTCTTTTGCTGTAGCAACAATAATTGCACCAGCATCCTGATACTGATTATCTGTAAAACCAGATCCGATGCCTGCTCCTGTTTCAATATAAATTTCATGTCCAGCATTTTTTAATGTCAATACACCAGACGGGGCCATAGCTACCCTGTTTTCATTGTTTTTAATTTCTTTCGGAACACCAATTCTCATACTATTTACCTCCAATTCATATTATCAGTTAATTGCTAATTATCTAATTATGTATAATTTACAGTACCAAATATTTTATAAAAGGAAAAGAGAAGGGGGGGAAATAACCCACCTCATCAACAACAAGGCGGGTTATTTCAACTACTAATTCTTACGGTTATTAAACGTATAAATCCCCTTATTGTTATGCCTTTGTTCAATTACACCGCTTTGGTAACTTTCATTCAGTTGGTTTTGGACAGCTGCTACACCTTTTTCGTCTTCAAAGATGTTCTGTGGCTGATTATCACGCTTTTCCTTTGACAAGCTGATCACCCCCATTAATAGTGTGTCCGTAACTTTGTAAGATTTACTCAAATTATTTTAGCAAAAATGGAAAATCCTGATTGTATCTGGTTATTTTCGGGTATATAACTAATAAGAAAGGAGAGATAATTGTGGAATATAAAAATATTGTTGTAGCAGTTGATGGGTCAGAGGCTTCTGAAAAGGCTTTTGTTAAATCCCTTGATATTGCAAAACGAAATCATGCTCGGCTTATTCTTGCACATGTTGTAGACTCTAGGACGTTTGCAACAGCGGAAGCATATGATCGATCCTTAGCTGACAGAGCCGATGAATATGCAAAAGAGTTACTTGATAGCTATGTGGAGAATGCCAAATCAGCTGGCGTCAATGATTTAATTCGATGTATCGAATATGGTTCTCCAAAGGTTAAAATTGCGAAGGATATAGCCAATGATTTTCATGCAGACTTGATAATCTGTGGTGCAACAGGAATGAATGCTGTGGAACGCTTTTTGATCGGAAGTGTCTCTGAGAATATTACAAGATATGCCTCTTGTGATGTATTGGTAGTACGATAACCTCTAATGGTCAAATTTCAGTTGTTTTCCTGTTAAAACAACTGCTATGCGCCTATCACATAATGACTGACAATTTTTTTAAGACTCGGGATGATTAAATAATTCATGGTATGTCTCATTGTTTCAACGGAGCCAGGCAGCATAAAAATGGCTGTTTGATGTTTGACACCTGCTACTGGCTTCATATGAACATACGGTTCTAACAATTGCATGTCTTGAAATAAATTACCGTATCCAACAATTGGATAATCAAAAAACTCCTCAATAAAATGGGAATTCATCAATCTATCTGAACATTGATACCCGTCGTTAAGGATGATGATATCTATAACAGGGTTTATTGAACTACGCTTTAATGCGGAATGGATGGATGTTTGATCTTCTTCGATAATATCGCGAATTATATTTGTATATCCATTCTCTTTTAAGCATGATTGGATTATCCCACCATTCATATCTGTTTCTAATGTGTGCGTGTTACTAATTGTGATAATCATGAAATTTACTGGCAGCTGGTCTTCTTCCATTTTATCTATACCTCCCATCCATTTCTAAAACATTCTATATTTAAAAAAAGGTTTTGCTATGGATAAACCATACCAAAACCTTATTATTAACCAATTTGTGAAAATCGAATCGTGTCTCTTGCAATAACAACTTCTTCATTTGTTGGAATGACAATAACTTTCACAGGAGAGTGTGGGTAATTAATAAATTGTTCTTTTCCACGCACTTTATTCAATGCAGGATCCCAATAAACCCCCATAAACTCTAATCCATGTAATACTCTCTCTCTTATCGTATCACTATTCTCACCAACACCAGCAGTAAAGATAATAGCATCTACCCCAGACATTTTAGTAGCATAAGACCCTAGATATTTATGAATTCTCCCAGCGAAAACCTCTAGCGCCAATTCAGCACGTTCATTTTCATCTGCAGCTTGCTCAATATCACGTAAATCACTCGAGAATCCAGACAATGCTAACATACCACTTTCTTTATTCAGTACATGAACCACTTCTTCAGCCGTTTTTCCGGTTTTTTCCATAATATAAGGAATTAGCGCAGGATCAATATTACCTGATCGTGTCCCCATTGTAACACCTGCTAATGGTGTAAAGCCCATTGATGTATCAATTGATTTGCCGCCTTGGATTGCTGCAATACTTGCTCCATTACCTAAATGACAAGAAATCAATCGTAAGTTCTCTAAAGGCACACCCATTAAATCTGCAGCCCTTTGTGACACGTATTTATGAGAAGTCCCGTGAAAACCATATTTACGAATGCCATACTCCTTATAATACTCGTAAGGGAGACTATATAGATAAGATGATTCAGGCATCGTTTGATGAAAAGCTGTGTCAAAGACTGCAACCATTGGTACATTAGGTAAAATCTCTCTAAATGCATGGATACCTGTAAGATTGGCTGGATTATGCAATGGTGCCAACTCAGATACTTGTTCAATTGTCTTTATCACATCATCAGTGATTAAAACGGAATCACTGAAATGCTCTCCTCCATGAACCACACGGTGCCCTACAGCGTCTACTTCGTCAAGGGAAGCAATGACACCAGATTCTTTTAAACCTTCTAATAATTTCTTCACAGCTACTTCATGGTTTGGAATATCCCCAACGAATTTATCTTTCTCACCTTGAACATCCATCGTAAAAACAGCCTCATTAAGGCCAATTCGTTCCACTAGCCCTTTTGCTAAAACATGTTCTTCTGGCATTTGTATTAATTGGAATTTCAAAGATGAACTACCGGCATTAATTGCCAATACATTACTCATTGCTGCTCAACTCCTTCTTATACGTTTGGAACCAATTATTTATCTGTCCTAATATATCCCCCATTGCATTCGTATTCGTAAAAGATGGCATCTTTACCAATAACGGTTGTTTTGGAGAATGGGTATGATGACCTTTTTTCTGTAGAATGAGTATACTTTTTTGATGCTTCTCTGATTTAAAGGCAGTATCTGGCAGTCTTAAAACACCAACCATATGTGCATGCTCATGGATAAATTGTTGTAATTGATCGGATTGATCACTATCGAATAAAAACTCTGGAACAACAAATAGAAGATATCCACCAGCAATTGTATAATTCAAACTTTGTTCAATAAATAAATGATGTGCATAGGAATGGCCTTCATTTGCTTTTAACTTAAATTCATTTGCTCGTAAATCATCCGGGTAATAACCAACAGGTAAGTCTGCAACCACCAAATCAACTGGATCCAATAAGAATGGACGTAAACTATCCTGATGAAAGAATTCAATATTAATTTTTTGTAAATTTGCATTCCATACTGCCAATTGGATTAAGGTTGAATCTACCTCGCTAGCAAAGGCCTCTTTTTCTTGGACTAGTTGATTTAAAACGGCAGTAATTAGATTTCCTGTCCCACCTGCTGGATCAAAAACACGAACAGGATCCGTTTTGTCACTCAGTAATTTTCCCGCTAAATAACCAATCATTAATGAAACCGTTTCAGGTGTCATTAAATGCTGTTGCTGGGTAGAACCAGTCATTCCTTTTATAATAGCAAGTTGGTTGGCCTTTCTTTTTTCTTCTGATGAGTACGCATCAATGGTTAATTCATCTAATGCTTGTTTTAACTTCGTAGATAAACTTTCATCTATGTCAACTGGTACTTCTTGCGAAAATACGATTTCCATTGTATAACTTAAGCTTTCCAGATAAGGCTCATTAACATGATGTTGAATAAGTTCAGTTGTTTGATCCAACCACTCGTATAGTGTTTCTACATTCGTCTTCTCCATAATAGATTCCTCCATTCGGCCCCTTTAAAAGGTTGGTCAAAAAGTATTCTATTCATAAGTAATAGTTTACGTAAGAATTCTCTTTGAGCACACTTACATAAAGAGCGTTTCTATTGTACCAAATGAATAAGGTCTATGTACAAAGTAATGCAAATATATGTGAACAGGCGATGACAGTAAAAATCCCTCTCAACTTTATGAGAGAGATTCCGCTCATGTTATTCTGCTTGTCCAGCAGCTTCCAGTGCAGCATCATAATCTGGATGGTTACTTACTTCACTGACATACTCAACATAAGTAACCTTATTGTTCGAATCAACGACAAAAATAGATCGTGCCAATAGGCGAAGTTCCTCTATCAATACACCATAATTCTTGCCAAAGTTGGCATCCCGATGATCGGATAATGTATCAAGTTTATTAATATCATGCTTATTTACCCAGCGCTTTTGGGCAAAAGGTAAATCCATGCTCACCGTTAAAACTTTTACATTTCCAATTTTGTCGGCTTCTTCATTAAACCGTTTTGTTTGATCAGCACATACACCTGTATCAATGGAAGGAACAACACTTATTAACTTTACCTTGCCTTGATAATCATCTAAGGTAACTTCTTCTAAATCATTTGAAAGTACTTTGAAAGCAGGTGCTTCGTCTCCTACTTTCACTTCATTACCTACAAGCGTAACAGGATCATGTTGGAATGTAACATTTGCCATATGAATCATTCCTCCTAAAATAATTGTATTCCTCTATCATTATGAAGTGAATAAAGATGCATGTCCAATAATTTACGCCTTCGATTTAGGGAAAAATTTGTGAACAAAATGGCTAGCGCTTTCAAAGAACATGTAAGTAATGGATAGGAATCTTATATATCATACTGTGTAGAAATATCTTTTTGTTTCTTGTGTTCTTGTTTCTTCGGTTGTTGTTTATTTCCTGAATCCTTAATGATTTGCTGTACCTTTTCTACAACCTGTGGCGCGAAGTCCAGCATTTTTTCATAAATATGAGCATGGTGATCTAAATGAACCATTTTTATTCCTTTTTCACTTACAATTAAAAAGGCAACTGGTGTAATGGATACTCCCCCCCCACTTCCTCCACCAAATGGAAGCGTAGCCTCTGAATCGTCTTGGGATTGATTACTTGATGAGTTAAATTCGCTACCTCCAGCAGCAAAGCCAAATCCTACTTTTGAGACAGGGATGATAACACTCCCATCAGGGGATTGTACTGGATCACCGATAATCGTGTTCACTTCTACCATATCTTTTAAATTTTCCATTGCGGTCGTCATCAACCCTTGAATTGGATGTTCTTCCATATTAGTCAACTCCTTTATACTATTGCTCTTGTTTTACAGTATGTCTTTTAACAGCAATTTCCCGCATTACCTGAGTACATGCGTTTATAGCTTGTGCTATTCGAATCGAAACCATACAAGAAAATTCCGTTTTAAAATAGATTTGCTGAAAAAGAGGGATAACTTGTAAATCCGGTTTACATGAACCTTTACTTTTTTCAAGAATCCAACCTGATAATATCCCTTTCATTGTCCAAACCCCGCCCGATGCCATTCCTGTAAGAGAAGCATCACCTGCTCCACCTTTCGTATGCCAACGCAACTGATGTAATACGAGCGATCGAAATACGATGGTTAATAATCGATTACTTTCTTGAATAAGTCCAATTAGTTCATGTAGATTCGTTGGCAGGTCTTTAAAGTGAGATTTATTATCCTCTTCTTTATCTTCTAAGAGAATATCTTTTTTAAACAGTCGAATCGAAAACCAATACACATAAATAGTAATAGAACCATGTTTCTCAATATAAGATGCTTGTATACGAATGAAAAGTTTAGATAGAAGTACAAAAGAAACGAATAAAACCAAGCAGAAAATGAATATAAACCAATCCCACATCGTCTTGTCACCTCGATTTCATATCTGTTCCTATTTTTCCTCAAATTTCCTGTTTTACTCAAAAAAATTAACTTTATTAGGATAATGATTTACAAACATGATAGAATGGGGATAAGCTTCATATTTACACTTATCTATATGAAGAACATAAGTGGTTACATATTAATAGGAGGGTGACAACAAGATTATGTCAGATCGTAAGAATATTTTTTTCTACTATTTAAATAGTGATGGTCTAAAAAACAAGTTAGACGCATTGTATCAATTAGCAGAGTCTAATGGTTTTACAATTGTAAGCGATTCCGATAATGCCAATATTATTGTAAGTATTGGTGGAGATGGTGCATTTCTACAAGCAGTACGTAAGACTGGATTTCGGCAAGATTGCCTGTATACAGGCATAACTCGGTCTGGCGAATCCGGGTTATATTGTGATTTTAATTTGGATAATTTTGATGAAATGTTAGATACCATTCTACATGAGGAGATGGAAGTTAGACGTTTTCCTGTTATTCATGCGGATGTTAATGGAGAAACCAACTTCTACTGTTTAAATGAAATTAGTGTAAGATCTACCATCATTAAATCAATTGTTATGGATGTCTTTATTGATGATATTCATTTTGAAACATTTCGTGGAGATGGGTTAATCGTCGCAACTCCTACCGGCAGTACTGGCTATAATAAATCGACCAATGGAGCCGTCATCGACCCACGTATCCCTTGTTTTCAAGTTTCTGAATTAGCTTCCATTAATAATAATCGTTATCGTACTTTAGGTTCTTCCTTCGTGCTTCACAATGATCGTAAATTACAATTATCTGTGCAGCAAGATGGAAATGATTACCCTATTATTGGCTTAGATAATGAAGCCTATTCTATTCGTAATATTAAAGATGTCACCGTTACTTTAAGTGATAAAGTCATTAAAACAGTAAAATTAAAAAACAATTCTTATTGGGATAGAGTGAAGCGTACATTTTTATAGAGCTGCGAGGGCGGAGAACGCAATCCTTAAAAAAACAGAAAAACCCATCTTCCTTTATGTTGAAGATGGGTTTTTAACGTACACAATTTCTCCATCTATTACTGTCATTTCAACCCCAATACGATGAATATCATGCGGATTAACATGAAATATATCTTGGTCAATAATCGTAAAATCAGCTGCGTATCCTTCTGCAATAAGCCCCCTTGTATCCTCTTGGTTAATGGCATAAGCGCTTCCTGTCGTATATAGCTGAACAGCTTCAAATATAGATAATGCCTCTTTTGTTAAGTACCTTTTACCATCATATGATGATTTCCTTAGTACTGCCGCTTCTATTCCATAGAGTGGATTAACCTCTTCTATTGGTGCATCTGACCCGCCAGCACAGTGTATGCCATTTGCTAACATGGTTTTCCATGCATAAGAAAGATCTAATCTTTTTTCTCCAAGACGATCAATGACCCAAGGGAAATCAGAAGCAACAAAAGAGGGTTGTATATCAATAATCGCTGGAAGCTCCTTTAATAGTTGTAAAGATTGTGGATTTAAAATTTGCCCATGGATAATCCGATCTCTCCATTTATTTGGCAGCGGATATTTCTTTAATATCGATGCTACTTCCAAAATGGCTTGATCTCCAATTGCATGAACCGCTACTGGTAAACGATACTTCCTAGCATCTTGAACAATTCTTTCTAATTCTGCCGTACTATGAATATTAAAGCCACAATTACCTTTGTCATCAGAGTAATCATTCGTTAACCAAGCAGTCCTTCCACCTAAAGCGCCATCTGAAAAGATCTTAATTGCACCTAATTCTACATATTGCTCACTACTTAACTCGCCTAAACCTGCCTGAATCGCATCCTGCATAACTTCATGATGTACTAATAAATGTGCTTTGAATTTATTCTCTTCATTTATTGCATTTGTAAATGCCCGATACGTTTTCTCAAAGCCTCCAAAATAATTAAGATCTTCACTGTGCCCCCCTACTAAACCTTTTGCAGTTAGATCACTAATCGCAATCGAAATAACCTGTTCCAAATATGCTTGTGAAACGGATGGCATTGCTTGCTTAATCAATTCCTGTGCTGTATCTAAGAAATATCCGGTTGTTTCCCCTGAATTATCACGTATAATAACTCCCCCCTGTGGATCTTCCGTGTTGTTAGGATAATCAATTTTTGCCAGCTCCATTGCTTTACTATTTGCTAACACAGCATGCCTACAAACTCGAGACAACATTACTGGATTATCTGGAATAATTTCATCTAACGCCGACTTATGAATAATCAATGGTTCTTCCCAGTGATTCTCATTCCATCCTTCCCCAACTAACCATTCACCTTTAGAAAGATGAACAGAACGATTAGATAATGCCTCTAATACTTCATCTGCTGATTGCATAGCTGAAAGATCCAAGCGCAATAATTTCTCTCCGTGCCAAACAATATGTAAATGACTATCAATAAACCCCGGAAGCATAGTTTTCCCCTGTAAATGAATAGCTTCTTCTATCTCATTATAATACGTGTGATATAAATACTCGTAAGTACCAATCGCTATAATTTTATTTCTTTGGGTAAATACTGCATCTACCACAATGTCCTCTTGCTCCATGGTATAGATCGGACCACCGAACCATAATTTTCCCATCGTACTCTCCCTTTCTATGGATGCTTCATCTCCAACATAACCTAACTGTACTTTTTTATTTTCACAGAATCAAGTATTGATGCAAACTAACTTCTTATTATATAGATAGTAAAAGAGCTACCCGTGTAACGGATAGCTCTAAAGCCATTTCACTATTTTATTATAATTATTTGGTACCACCAAATTGTTGTTCAGCCATTTGAACAAGACGTTTAGTGATTTCACCACCAACAGAACCGTTGGAACGAGAAGTTGAATCTGGTCCAAGTTGAACACCAAATTCTTGAGCAATCTCGTATTTCATTTGATCTAGTGCTTGTTGAACACCAGGTACTACTAATTGGTTTGAAGAATTGTTAGTTGCCATGTTAACTCACCTCCTTGGTACTTATAGAATGTGTACAAAGGGTGGAAAACATTCATTTTTTTAATTGGTAGTTCCTGACAATCTTTTTAAAGAAATTAAAATAAATCTTCATACGCACATTGATTTGTTTTAGCAGTGATTTTTATGGTTTCAATCCCATTCACGGCTTCTTCAAGGGAGTCGGTAAAATCCGTTCTTGCTTCAAACAGATTTGCCTTTTCACGTTTCGGTTTTGTTTTCGGAGATTTTGGTACAAAAATAGTACAACAATCTTCATATGGAAGGATAGAAGTCTCATACGTACCTATCTCACGTGAAATTTTAATAATTTCTGTTTTATCCATTGCGATTAACGGACGAATAATTGGATAATTGGTGACTTCATTGATGGTATTCATACTCTCCATCGTTTGACTAGCAACCTGTCCAAGATTTTCACCAGTTGTCATGGAAAGGATTTCTTGACTATGACAAACTCTTTCACTAATACGCATCATCATTCGCCGCATAATCGTCATGGCATACTCATTAGGCATCTCTCGGAATATTTCCTGTTGTAATTTTGTAAATGGTACAATATGGACATTAATGGACTTACCGTATTTCGTTAATTGCTGTGCTAAATCAAGAACTTTTTGTTTTGCACGTTCACTTGTAAATGGTGGAGAATGAAAATGTATGGCTTCAATGTGTACACCTCGCTTCATTGCAAGATACCCGGCAACTGGACTATCAATTCCGCCTGAAAGCAATAATAGAGACTTTCCAGATGTACCTACCGGAAGTCCTCCCAGTCCTTGAACAACACTAGAAGTAATATAAGCCGCTTCCAGTCTTATTTCAACTTTAATTTCTAAGTCGGGTTCATGTACATCAACCGAAATTCCTTCCGTATTCGTTAGCAAATGTTTTCCCAAGACTTGATTCATTTCTTGTGAAGGGATGGGAAAATCTTTATTAATCCGTTTTACAGATACTTTAAATGTTTTTACATTCTTCCCTTTTTTCAACGCGTATAACGAACCTTCTTTTATCTTTTCCGGATCATTTTTCACTTTTATTGCTAAACTCAAGCTTTGTATACCAAATATGTTTTTACATTTATTGATTATTGGTTCCGGATCATGGCCATTTAATAAAATAAACATTCTTCCTTGTGTACGTTTCACCTTAATATTGGAGAAATCCCTTAGTTTATCTTGAATATTCTCTTGCAAACGAATAATAAACTGCTTAATGTTTTTTCCTTTTAAGGCCATCTCACCATAGCGAATTAATATATGATCATATTGCATTTTTTATCTACTCCATAACTTCTTTAAATTGGCGAATTTTTTCACGTAATACGTTAATAAACCTCTTTAATTCTTCTTTATTATTTTCATAACTCATACTCACTCGTAAAGCAGAAGTGGTTCGATCTTCTGACAAGCCACATGCAGCAAGGATTTTACTTTCATCTGTTTTCTTTGAGGAACAAGCTGACTTCGTTGAAATAAAAATATCTTCATCACTCAACATATGAATGATTACCTCCGGTTTTATACCAGGAATGGAGAAGTTAATAATATGCGGTGCAGCTTCTTTTGGAGAATTCAGCTTTACTTCCTTTATACTTTCTAACTCTCTAACCAAATATTGCTGTAACTCATACAAATGAAGTTGATCCTTCTTTTCTTTTTCCTTCATTAATCGAATGGCTTTCACTATTGATACTGCACCAGCTAAATTCTCTGTCCCGGATCGAATCGCTTGTTCTTGTTCTCCCCCATGAAATAACGGAAAAAGTGTTGTACGTTGCTTCACATATAAAATCCCTGTTCCCTTTAGTCCATGTATTTTATGTCCGGAAATCGTGCAAAGATCAATACCGCTGTCTGCAAGATCTAGAGGGATTTTACCAAAGCCTTGGACGTGATCTACATGGAAAAATAATTTCGGATATTGGTTAGCAATCTTACCTATCTCATGGATAGGCTGAATAGATCCCATTTCATTATTAACATGCATGATACTGATTAAAATCGTATCTTCTCTAATCGCATTTTTAAGGTCCACGATATCAATGACACCGGATTGATTTACTGGTAAATAAGTTATCTCAAACCCCAGTTTCTTAAGGCTCTCGCAGGCATTATACACCGACGGATGTTCAATGTCGGTCGTTATAATATGCTTCCCTCTATTTTGATGTTCCAATGCAATCCCTTTTATTGCAATATTATTTCCTTCCGTACCACCAGAGGTAAACACAATTTCATTCGGTTCCACTTGTAAAAGATCGGCTGCTTGACGTTTAGCCTGAATAAGTAATTTCTCAGCTTCACCACCCATCGGATGAATCGATGATGGGTTTGCAAAAAAAGCAGTGGACACTTGTTCAAAACTTTTTAAAACAGAAGGGGCAGGTTTGGTTGTTGCACTATTATCTAAATATATCATAACTAGTTAACTCCTATCTTAGCAAAACACATGTGTTCCTTTACGCTTAGAAAAAAGGATATTAAATAATATCCTTTTTTCTACGTATTTTTATTCAATTAAGCGTTACTTCACCTTCTTGGTAAGCCTCAATTCGCTTTAATGCACCAGGTTCAATTTCTTCCACAGCTTTTGCTGCATGTTCTAGCGATAGCTCATATTCATAATTTCTAAATAGCCGCTCCGATTCAGCTAATTTTGCTGCTAACATTGGATATTGACTACGATACCTATTCGCATATTGGATGACTTGTTCCGTTAAATAAGCTTGTTCTAACATGAGATCGGTTTGTTCCATTGCATATTCTACTGCATTTTTAGCGTCATTTAATGCTTGCTGCACTTCAGTCATATCTAAGGGCTGACTCTCCAACGTTTTTAATACCCGCTGGTTTTTATGGCTAGCCGTTTCGATTAGGTTCCAAATAAAATTAGGAATACCTGGAACATTGCTCTTTTTAAGTTTACGCTGGATATGATATAACTGATTGCGCATTTCTGTCAATTTTTCTTTTGCTTCCAGTTCATCTTTGCGTAAGTTATTAATTCGTTTTTTAAACGCTTCATGTTTTTCTTTTAGTAGTTCAATTTGCTGAAAGCCTTCTTCAATTTCATCTCTAAGCTTTGTATGAGGTGTATTATCATGTTCCATATCCGATAAGAGCTCTTCAAGCTGCCCATTTAACTTAGTAATTGATTTTTCCAATGACAGGTATTTTTCCATATCTTCATCTTCAAAGTAATACGCTTTTTTCAATTGTTCTACATCATGTTTCGTATCAATAAACGTGTTATTCATCTCTTCTAATGTAGTTTGATAGGATGGAACTTTTGTATCAACATAATTTTTAGCAATTGCCTCTTTTTCAAGCAGTTGATACATTTCTTTTATTCGTGCATCTACCTCCTCAATAACCAGTTCAGCATCGGTAAAGTCTCCTGTTTCTAAATCGCTCACGATATGTAGTAGCCTATCTTGATAACCTTTTATTTCTTTTTCAAAAGCTAAGTGATCAACTCGATAACCTTCTTCTTTCATTTCTTTTAATCCGCCATGAAGTTCATCTAGTTGGGAAGGTAACTCTTGCTTACTCTTTTGATAGAGCCTTGGAAATTCATCGAGCTGCACTTCTACCGCGTCTAGTGAAGCTCTTAATTGATCTACTAACTTTTTTGCTTCTAAATAATTTCCATCCGCTATTAATGCATAATATTGGGATAGTTGTTCTGCCAATTCATCGAGCTTACCTTCAAAAAACATGTCTGCTTTCCCAAATTGATATCTATTTTGGGATAATTGCTTACGTAATGATTTAATCGTTGGTTCTACATGCTCAACTTCTTTTCGACTTGATTCTTCAGAATGAAGTAACTCTTCAACTTCTTTTAAAATGTCCTCAATTTCCACTTCTATTGATTGTAGGATACGTTCTACATCAGCTAATACTTTTTTAGCTTTTGTAAAGCGATAACGATCAGCAGATTCTTCTGCATCAAAGAGAAGTTCCTCAATATCCGTTAACTCTTTTGTGACTATATGCTCCCATCGTTCTTTCCATGCTTCAAACTTATCCTGTGTCTCACCAGATAAGTTCAGTATCTTGATACGGGAGAGCTCAGAATTGATGTTTCGACCCATAATATCCATTTTCCAGGCTTCATAACGATCGACAACATCATATACTCTTTTACGTAAAATAAGTCCAATAATGATTAGTGTAATGACTACAAGTATACCGCCTATGATGTATGCCATATAATGCCTCCCAACTAAATTCCTATAAGAGGATGGACGTTTACAATTTACAATAATAACCGTCGCAAATAGTAATCTAATTATAATAATACCATGTTTACCGCCATTTTTGCTAAAAAAATACAAATAAATTGCGGATTCGCATATTTTTTATTTACAGAAAACTTCATTTACTATTTCTCTTTGTTGTTCCACAAGAAAATCCAACCATTGATGGATTGTTTTTGTGTAGTTTTGAACAAATAATTGATGGGAAGATTCACCAATAATATGATCCTTCCATTCATTATGCATCATATACGGTGTTACAAGCATCCCTTTTAATTGCATCAATAAATAATTCCGATCATTAATTGAAGTTGCTCGCTTGTTTACAACCTCAAAAAAAGCTTTACTTATAAAATGATTTTCTTTGGCTAAATACGTAACAGCCATTTCCCGAACAAATACGGAGTCTAACGAAAGTTCTCTATGTATAAAACACGAGAATTGATGATTGTCTTGCTTGTACTGTATAATGATGAAAATTAATTCCTTTAATTGATCTAGTGCATTTAAATCTTTATGTTCTTCAAGGGCCGTTTCCAGGGTATTTAGGTAATTTTCGTAATAGTTCGTAACAGCGAATTCTAAAAGACCTTGTTTACCTCTAAAATAGTAGCTAATAAGCGAAACATTAACATTTGCTTTATCTGCTATATCACGTACAGAAGTGCCGTGAAACCCTTTTTGAAAGAATAATGACGATGCAGCTTCGATTACTTTCTGTTTTGAGAGATTATTTTTCATAAGATTCACTCCTTACATCTCAAATACGACAGTGAGAGGATTTATCCTGCAATTTTCGCTCGACAATATAATTATGAATGTCGAAAAAACAAATAGAAAGGAAAGTGTATATGTTCCAGGCCAGTATGTATTCAGGAGATAAAGTAAAAGATTATGGTTTATTAATTCGTCAATTACAAGCATTAAGTGAAGACGAAAAAGATCCTATTGCAATCCTATCAAATGCTTCCGCATTATTGAATCAATTTCTAGAGGAGACGAATTGGGTTGGATTTTATCTATGGAAAGAGGACGAACTTGTTCTTGGACCTTTTCAAGGCCTACCAGCTTGCATTCGAATCGGTTATGGAAAAGGTGTATGTGGTACTGCAATTCAAGAAAAAGCTACCCAACGGATCTCAGATGTCCATCAATTCCCAGGACATATCGCTTGCGATAGTGCTACTAAATCAGAAATTGTTGTACCTGTTATCATCAACGGTACGATTTATGGGGTTCTTGATATTGACAGCCCTGTAACAAATCGATTTGATGAGACAGATCAAGAATACTTAGAGAAATTTATTGATACGTTGCAAGGGTATTTATCCTAAGTTATTTAGAGTAAAAGATAGTGTATTATACTGCCACCTGAGCTGTCGAGTCAATTTCGACAGCTTTTTTTGGTATCGGCTTTAGATTCATCAAAAGAAAACGATGTATAGATGTATATATACCAAGCTATTTAAGTTTTACATTTTTCACCACACTGTTTTTCCCTGTATTTTTCGCTTCATAAAGTGCTTTATCTGCTCGAATAAACAATTCACTGACTGAATCATTTATCGTTCTTGTCCAGAAAGAGACCCCGCAGGAAAGTGTAACAGAAGGTGATGTAGAAGTCTTCACTTTTCCGCATATTTTATCCGCTATTTGAACAGCTTCATTAATCGATGTATTTGGTGCATAAATCGCTAACTCCTCCCCTCCCCATCTAGATGGAACAAATGCTTGTTTTGAATAATCAATGATAATATTAGCAACTTGTTTTAACACTTCATCACCAATAGGATGGCCATGTTCATCATTTATCTTTTTAAAATCATCAATATCAAATAAGATCAGCGATCCCTTCTCAGCCACTTTCATTTCCTTGATAATAACTTCTTCTAAATGATTGCGTGAATATAGATTGGTAAGATAATCCGTAATAACTGCTCTTTGTAATTCTTCCTTTAAAATGGCATTAGACAGGGCTAATGAACAATGCTGGATAAGCGATTGTAATAACTTATATACTTCAAATGTGAAATAATAGGGTGATTCATGCATGATTACAACAAAACCATACACTTCATACTCTTGACGCATGGGGATTACCATAAGAGATCGATATGGTAAATGCGGATATTCATCATAATCACCTTTAAATACTGGATAATCTATTTCCTTAAATAAAAATGCAGTAAACGCTTCGCTGTTTTTTGATTTAAAATAACTTGTACTTGCTGATAGTATATCTACTCTATTTTCACTATGTCTAAAAATAAACCCTATCTCAGAAGCTTGGCAAACCTCTTCAATCTTATCTCGGACCGATTCTGTAATATCAGTCAAATCTAAATTTGAATTCACCTTATGTGTGACATCGTTAATTAGTTTTAAATCGGAAATTAAATGATTAGAAGTTTCAAGTAAACTCACATTTTCAATAGCCATACCAGCAGTATGCGCAATATGCGTAATACAGGATATTTGCCGCTCTAGCAACATACCTGGACTATCTTTCAAAAGTAGTTGGATGACACCATAGACTCCTTGTTTTCCAGTAAGAGGTGCGTATATCTTTCTACTATCCTTATCAACATTCTCCAATTGGACTCCCCCGGTTACAAATGCCTTGGAACTGTAGCTCTTTGTTTCATCATCTGTATAAGCGATTGTTTGAATGGGAATATCGTCATCGAGCTCTGTATCATGAGATAATAAAAATTGGATTACATTGTCTGGATAGAATGTTTGAATGGTCCGGTATACTTCCTTTAATATTTCTGATTTATGTGTCATTGTAAAGACGCTTATGGAAAATTCATATAAGAATGGGTAGATATCCTGGTTGCTCATCATTTGCTGGGCTAGCTTTAACACTTTCCTTGTCTCTGATTGAATTGTTTGCAAAATGGAAATAGAATTTATATCAGAAAACCTCACATATAAAAGCAGCCCAGAAGTTACATTTAAGTAATAATCCTTTTCGTATGAATAAAAGCAAAACAGATCCTTAGAAATATCTTTGCTATTTAACCCTTCTTCCAACAACTCCTTACTAACTAAATCCGTTGAAATTAAGTGATATGTAGAAGACTCTTTCATCCACTTATACATACCGGTTAATTGAATACATGGAAGCCGATTTATTTGAATGGCTATGAGGGATACGAATTCCTCATAGGATCGGCAGTCCCAATTAGTTATTACATCAAAATAGTACTGCTGTAATTCTCTCTTTACAACTTGTGAATTCATCATCATTCACCTATTCTCATGAATTAATTAGTTCAAATTACATATCCATTATATACCAAATAGTTCTTTGTGCCTATTAAGAACTTTGTCGAATACTTTTTTTATAGAAAGGTTGACTCACACCAATAAAAATTATATACTATTCTTTGTGTAAAATAATAAAGTAGCCTTAGTGAACCGACGTTTGCAATTTCATGTTGTTCCTCTCTATTGAGGTGTATCGCGTAACTCTTAGCTGCTGGAGCGATGGTACATGAAGACAACATGGTCAAGCGTAATGGAACACGGCCTTTTATTTTATGCAAAATAAAATAAAAAGGAGGAAATGTCTTATGGCTCGTTATACTGGATCAGTATGGAAAAAATCACGTCGTCTTGGCATTTCATTAACTGGAACTGGTAAGGAATTAGATAAGCGTCCTTACGCTCCTGGTCAACATGGACCAAATCAACGTAAGAAAATTTCGGAATATGGCTTACAACTACAAGAGAAGCAAAAACTTCGCTTCACATATGGTTTAAATGAGCGCCAATTCCGTACATTGTTTGACAAAGCTGGCAAAATGAAAGGTATCCATGGTGAAAACTTCATGTTACTACTTGATTCTCGCCTAGATAACCTCGTTTACCGTTTAGGGTTTGCTCGTACACGTAGACAAGCTCGTCAACTAGTGAACCACGGACATATTACTGTTGATGGTGGTCGCGTTGATATTCCATCTTATTTGGTAAAACCAGGTCAAGTTATCAGCTTACGTGAAAAATCAAAGAATCTTGATATCATTAAAGAAGCAATCGAAGTGAGTAACTTCGTTCCTGAATATTTATCATTTGATGCAGATAAACTAGAAGGCACGTTCACTCGCTATGCAGAGCGTGAAGAGCTTCCAGCTGAAATTAACGAAGCGCTTATTGTTGAGTACTACTCTCGCTAAAAAGCAGTTAGCAGTTAAACCCCAACCCCTTTTCCTAAAGGCTGTTGGGGTTTTTTCTGACTTAAGCTTTAATTTAAGATCTCGGATAGGGCGAATTGGACGTTTATCAACGCACCTCTTACATTTTAATAATGATCCGTGATGTTTCTCCATTTGCTAGCTTATCAAATCCTTCATTTATATCTTCTAATCGAATCGTTTCAGATAGTAATTGATCTACCTGTAAACGACCTCTCTCAAACAATGAAAGATACTGAGGAATATCTCGCGCTGGAACACAGCTACCAACATAAGATCCTTTCAGACTTCGTTCTTCTGCTGTAAGGCTAACGTAAGGAAAGGAAAAGTGATGTTCTGGATCTGGTAATCCTGTAGTCACTGTCGTACCTCCCCGCTTTGTAATACCATACGCTACTTCCATTGCAGATACGACTCCAGCAGTTTCAAATGTGTAATCTAGACCACCAGCTGTTGCTTCTCTCACTTTATTCACTATATTGGTATCGTTGGAATTAAATATATCCGTAGCGCCAAGTTTTTTGGCTTGCTTCAACTTTGATTCATTAAGATCTATGGCTATCACTCGGCTTGCTCCAGCCTCTTTTGCACCAAGCAATGCGCTTAATCCTACACCTCCTAATCCAACCACGGCAACTGTGCTTCCAAATTTAATATTTGCAGTGTTTACAACTGCACCAACACCAGTAATAACAGCACAGCCAAACAAAGCAAGATGTTCAAAAGAATGATTTGATTCGACTTTAATTAATGAATTCCTGGACACTACTGCGTATTCTGAAAACGCTGAAACACCAATATGATGATAAATTGGTTCATTATCAGCATACAGTCTAATGCCTCCATTTATTAATGTACCTTCGTTATTAGCATAAGCAGCTGGTTCACACAAAGCGGGGCGCCCCTCCTGGCATGGTAAGCAATGGCCACAGCTAGGTACAAACACACATACAACATGATCGCCAACTTGTAAATCGGTTACACCTTCACCAAGCTCTTTAACTATACCAGCTGCCTCATGACCTAATGCCATTGGTAAAGGTCTAGGACGGCTTCCATTAATCACAGATAAATCAGAGTGACATAGACTTGCGGCTTTTATTTGTATTAAAACTTCACCTCTTTCAGGTCTCTTCAATTCTAAGTTTTCAATCGTAAGCGGTTTACTTTCAGCATACGGTTGGGCCAAACCTGATTCCCGCAACACAGCTGTTTTGGTTTCCATCTCTAATACCTCCTTTAAAGCAGAATTGAATATAAAGTTCATTTTTATTATAGCAAATAATTCGAAAGTACAAATAATTCCCAACGATGTTTACTAGAGTTGTTGTATGTTAATATAAAAAACACAGGACAATGCCTGTGTTTTAAATGATATGTTCTATGCAAATGTAATAAGAAAGTACTTCTTCTTACCTCTACGGATAACCGTAAAAGTCTCTTCAATTCGGTCATCAGCCTGTAAATGATAGTTTACATCTTGCTCACGTTCTCCATTAATATATATAGCGCCATTTGAAATATCTTCCCTAGCTTGCCGCTTTGATGAAGAAATTTTTGCACCAACTAGTAAATCGACTAATCCGATTTCTTTATTTTCAGCATTATAGGTTGGAACATCTTTAAACCCTTGTTTAATATCACTTGCAGTTAATTGTTTGATATCTCCACTAAATAACGATGCTGAGATTTTTTGTGCTTGTTTAAGTGCAGCCTCACTATGAACAAGTATTGTCATTTCTTCAGCTAAACGTTTATGAGCAACACGTTTCTCCGGCTGTGTCTTAATCTCATCTTCAAGTTCTGCTATTTCTTCTTCAGCGATAAATGTAAAGTAACGAAGAAACTTAATAACATCTCGATCATCTGTATTTAACCAAAACTGATAAAACTCATATGGAGACGTTTTTTCCGGATCAAGCCAAATGGCTCCGCCAGCTGTTTTCCCGAATTTTGTTCCATCTGCTTTGGTAATAAGTGGTACAGTTAAACCGAAGACATTAACTTCATCGTTTTCATTTTCTCTAGAACGACGAATAAGTTCCATTCCTGCTGTAATATTCCCCCATTGATCACTCCCCCCTATTTGTAATGTACAATCCTCTTCTTCATTCAATTTCATATAATCAAGAGATTGTAAAATCATGTAACTGAATTCTGTATAAGAAATCCCTTGTTCTATACGAGCAGACACTGATTCTTTACTAAGCATATAATTAATACCAAAATGCTTTCCCGCATCCCTTAAGAAATCTATAACTGTCATACTGGATAACCAATCATGATTATTTCTTGAAACTACAGGATTTTCGCCTTTGTCAAAGTCTAAAATTCTGGCAATTTGCTGTTTGATTTTCTCACTGTAACCTTTAACCACTTCACTTTCATTTAAAGAGCGCTCCGTATTACGACCACTAGGATCACCGATCATTCCAGTTCCTCCGCCTATCAATGCAATTGGTTTATGACCAGCTTTTTGAAAACGTTTCAGCATGGTGATTGGAACTAAATGTCCAATATGCAAACTATCTCCAGTGGGGTCAAATCCGCAATATAAAGTAACCTCATTTTCCGATAAATGTTTTTCTAATCCCTCTCTATCTGTTACTTGATTAATAAGTCCTCGTGTTTCTAGATCTTGTAAAATATTCAATTTCTTTCACACTCCAATAATTTTTTTGAAAACTGATAACGTAGTGTATCAGACATTAAAAAAACTCCTCCCTCTACGAAAAGGGACGAGTTATTATTCACACGCGGTACCACCCTTGTTGCACATCAATGCCACTTGGGGTTGTTAACGATGTTGCCACCGTTTCTTCATTCTAATCATAAAGAAATTGCTCCAGAATGTAATTCACTTTACAAATTTAACCTAGCTTCCACCAACCGCTAGTTCTCTATACAGGAATTTGCAAAATTACTCCGTTCCTTCTCAGCATCTTATATTCGGTTATTATCTATCTATACCATATCTTATTAATAAAAGCAATTTATAAACGAAAATCAGTTATACCAATTTTCTCTAGTATGCTATAATGAATAAGGAATTTAGGAGGGTTAGTCATGAATTTTAAACATAGGCTTCATACATATATCAACAAAGTGAAAGCTCATCCTTTTATGGAAAAAATTAATTCTCAACCTTTTATTGAGAAACTCAAATCACTCTGGAAAGCAGGAAAAATTCAGCAATCAACACGCATTTCATATAATGTCGTCTGGAATGTTATCCTGTTTTTCATTGTTATCGGTTTAATTGGGGTATTTTTTGCCGGTGGTTTAGGAGCAGGTTATTTTGCTTCGCTTGTTAAGGATGAACCAGTTCGTTCCTATGAAGTTATGAAACAAGATATCTATAACTATGAAGAAACATCGAAACTCTACTTTGCAGGTGATACTTATTTTGGCGATGTAAGATCTGATCTATACCGAGAAGAGACCACTTTAGAGAATATTTCTCCACAGCTTATCGATGCTGTTATTGCAACAGAGGATGAATACTTTAATGAGCATCACGGAGTTGTACCTAAAGCTATTTTACGTGCCGTCTTGCAAGAAGTAACCAACGCAAACACGAAAACAGGTGGCAGCACGTTAACGCAACAATTAATTAAAAATCAAATACTAACTGACGAAGTATCTTTTGAGCGAAAGGCAAAAGAAATACTATTAGCACTTCGCTTAGAACGTTTCTTTAATAAAGAGGAAATATTAGAAGCGTACTTAAATATTGTTCCTTATGGTAGAGATGCCTCCGGTAACAACATTGCTGGAATACAGACTGCTGCACAGGGAATCTTTGGGGTCGATGCCAAAAACGTGAGCCTTCCGCAAGCAGCTTATTTAGCAGGTTTACCGCAGAGCCCATCTGCTTATACCCCCTTTACGAATAATGGGGACATGAAAGAAGGAGAAAGTTTAGAGCGAGGTATAAATCGAATGAAATCGGTTCTACATCGCATGTACGAAGCCGAATACATTACAAAAGAAGAATATGACGAAGCAGTCGCATATGATATTACGAAGGACTTTACCAATAAATCAAAATCACCAATTGAACAATATCCATATTTAACATTTGAGCTTGAGCGTAGAGCTACAGACATTTTGACACAACAATTAGCTAAAGAAGATGGTTACTCCAAAGAAGATTTAAATAAGGATGACGATTTATTAGCTGAGTATAATCAGCTAGCGAAACGCAATTTACGTATGCAGGGCTATCATATTCATACTACAATTAATAAAGATATTTATGATACCATGCAGAAAACAGCGCAAGCTTATGAAAATTACGGCCCAACCCGTACAGTTAGAAAAGAAAACCCTGAAACCGGTGAAGTCGAAGAAACCAAGGAACGGGTACAAACCGGGGGCATCCTAATTGAAAATAGTAGTGGTAAGATTATCAGCTTTGTTGGTGGTCGAGGCTATGATGAGAATAATAACATAAACTATATTTCAGAGACGGTTACTCGCTCAAATGGTAGTACAATTAAACCAATTCTGGATTATGCACCTGCTATGGAAGAAGGCGTTATCCAACCAGGAAGTGTGCTAGCTGACTATAAAAAGCAATTGCCAGGATGGGATTACGGAAAACCTGGTAACTATGGTGGTGGCTATCACGGGATCGTTTCTGCTCGAAAAGCATTAGTTAATTCCTATAATGTTCCAGCTGCAGAAATTTATTCTAAAATCATTAACCAAGATCCTGCTGCCAAATATTTAGAAAAAATGGGGATTACCACACTGACGAAAGCAGATCACGTAAATCCATCTTTATCCATAGGTACAATGGAAGCAAGAATTGAAGAAAATGTTAATGCCTTCGCAACCTTTGGTAATAATGGCAAATTTGAAGATGCATATATGATTGAGAAGATTACTACAAATGATGGCGATATTGTCTATGAACATGAACCTAATCCCGTAAACGTGTTTTCTCCACAAACAACATATCTGACTATTGATATGATGCGTGATGTAATCAGCAATGGAACTGCAGGCTACTTAACCAGTCAATTAAAATATCAGCGTGTCGACTGGGCCGGCAAAACAGGAACATCTCAGGATTACCATGATGCATGGTTTGTAGCTACAAATCCAAATGTAACGTTTGGAACATGGATAGGATATGATACCCCTTATCCAATTAACAATACCAGCATGTCCTATAGTAATCGAAACATAAAATTATGGGCAGAACTTATTAACTCTGCATCTGATGTGGATCCAGAATTAGTTGCTCCAGGCGCTAATTTCCAACGACCGGAAGGCATCGTCCAACGTAGCTATTGTTCCATTTCAGGCATGCTGCCATCAGAGCTTTGTGAAAAAGCCGGATTAGTAAAGACAGACTTGTTTAATAGCAAATACGTACCAACAGAAAAAGATGATAGTTTAGTCTCAGGCAGTACGGTTATGGTGAATGGAAAAGCTATAACAGCTGGACCAAATACACCAAGTGAATTTACAACTGGAGATGGCTTAGCCTTTAATCCCGAATTTTTAAAACGTAATGGCTATGATAAGTTGAATGATATAACTCAGTTGTACCCACGTACAGAAAGGGAAAAGTGGGAGAAAATAAGTGCTCCAAATATGGATTCAAACAATGTGCTTGAAGATGATGGAAAAGCACCTCAGGCACCAACGAATGTGAAAAAGTCTGGAAACAAATTAACATGGCAGAAATCAGGAAGTGACGATGTTGTAGGCTATCGAATTTATCGTTCTAATGGACCAGGGGACAACTTCACAAGAGTTGGAAATACGACATCGACTGAATTTGAGATTGGCGATGGAGATGCACGTTATCACGTAAAAGCTGTTGACTACTTTGGGGTAGAATCCTCTGCTTCAAAAGAGATTATTATAGGCGATACGGGGGAAAAAGAACCGGAAACACCTGATAAACAAGAGAAATCAAAAGAAAAAAAGGATGATCAACAGAAAGAGAATAACGATGAAAGCAAAAACAACGAAGAAACCGAAAATAAGCAAGAAGAGGATAACTCCAGTAATGATTCATCCGAAGATACAGGACAATAAAGCATGTGCCCATTAAGCTAGTAAAGATCATTCTTTACTAGCTTTTCTTTTTATAAATCTTTCGCTTATGTTACTAAAAATTCAAAGGATTTTGCTGTATAATAAATGTAAGCGCAATACAAACAGGTGGTGAACCAATGAAGCATGAAAAAAGCTATTACACGAGCATGCGCGAGACATCTGAAGGAACCATAATTATCGAAGGACCACTTGAGGCAAGTGACCTAAAAAAATATGAATTTCATGAAGAGCTGACGGCTTTTCGTCCTGCTTCTAAACAATTTGAAGCAATCATAACGATTTCCACATTTTCTGAAGCACGGATCATTATTGCTAGAACTGCAGATACAATTATAGGGTATGTTACCTACTTACACCCCGATCCATTAGAAAGATGGTCCACCTTTGAGATGGAAGATTTACTTGAATTAGGAGCTATTGAAGTTATTCCTGCTTTTCGTGGAGCTAAGATTGCATCTGGCTTACTTGAAGTTTCTATGATGGATGACTTTATGGAAAATTATATCATCATTTCTACCGAATATTATTGGCATTGGGACTTAGATGGAACAAAATTAAGTATTTGGGATTATCGAAAAGTAATGGAAAAAATGATGGCTGCTGGTGGATTACTACCTGCTCCTACAGATGATCCCGAAATAATTTCTCACCCTGCCAATTGTTTAATGGTACGGATCGGTAAAAATGTAACAGCAGATTCAATAACGCAATTTGATACGCTTCGATTTTTACAGCGACACAAATATCGAAATATGCGGGAGGGATTGTAATGCTGGTAGAAGAAATAATGAAAACAAATGTAATTGCCTTGCCTCCAACGGCCACCATTGAGAGAGCTTTACACCTACTTCATGAACATCATATAAGACATATCCCCATCGTAAATGAACAAAATCAAGTTATTGGGATTGTTTCTGATAGAGATGTAAGAGATGCAAGTCCATCTATACTTAATACTGGTAACTCCTCAAGAGAATTAGAACATGAAATTCAAACCATCATGAGTCAACCAGTAATTACTATACACCCTTTAGATTTTGTTGAAGAAATCGCGAAAGTATTCTATGAAGAAGAAATTGCTTGTCTTCCAGTTATTCGACAAAATCAACTTGTAGGGATTGTTACAGAAAAAGATATGCTTTATACGATGATTCAATTAACTGGAACGCATGTACAAAGCTCTCATATCGAAGTTAAAGTTCCTCATCGGCCAGGTATTCTTCCTGAAGTAACTTCCATTTTTAGTAAGCGCAAGACCAATATAATTTCAGTACTTGTTTATCCGTTTAAAGATGATCCTAATTACAAAATATTAGTTTTTCGTATTCAAACAATGAATCCGCTTCCCGTCATAGAAGATCTTCGTGAAGCAGGTTATGAATTATTATGGCCAAATAATTTGGAGGGTCCAAAGCAATGATTTGTTCATCAAAATTTGTTTTTTCTAATGATTTTTTACATTATTACTTCCATGGGGACCATCCATTTAATCAAAAAAGACTCTTATTAACAAGAGAATTATTAGAAGCTGCTCATATGCTTAAACCAGAAGCTATATTATTGCCTCGAAAAGCAACAGATGATGAATTAGCCCTGTTTCATGACCGTTCATACATCGAAGCAGTTAAGCAAGCTAGTATTGGACGATTATCAACGGAAGAAGGATTGGCATTTGGCTTAGGCACAGAAGATACACCAATATTTGAGGGAATGCATGAAGCTTCTGCCTATCTAGTCGGCGGTACACTTGAAGCCGTTGATAAAGTATTAACTGGTCAATCTACACATGCATTAAACCTAGGTGGGGGTTTACATCATGGTTTTAAACGCAAAGCATCTGGATTTTGTATTTATAATGATAGCGCAGTAGCCATTCGTTATATAAGAAAAAAATATAATCTGCGCGTACTATATGTCGATACAGATGCTCATCATGGGGACGGGGTTCAGTGGGCTTTCTACGATGACCCAGATGTATGCACTTTTTCCATTCATGAGACTGGTAGATACCTGTTTCCTGGTACAGGTAATGTTAATGAGCGCGGCATAAAAAATGGGCATGGATTTTCCTTTAATTTACCAATCGACGCCTTTACTGAAGATGCTTCTTTTCTTGAGGTTTATCAAACCGCATTAACAGAGATAGCTTCTTTTTTTAAACCAGATGTTATTATCACACAGAACGGAGCTGATGCACACTGTTATGATCCATTAACCCATTTATGTGGAACAATGAGCCTTTTTGAACAAATCCCTCTTTTAGCTCACGAAATAGCACATCAATACTGTAAAGGAAGATGGATAGCACTGGGTGGTGGTGGATATGATATTTGGAGAGTAGTTCCAAGAGCATGGGCACAGCTATGGAATGTAATGTCTAACGGTGAAATCGTTTACGGAGCTTTACCTGATCAATGGTTATCAAAATGGCAAGATGAAAGCCCTGTTACTTTGCCGAAAAATTGGCAGGATGATCCAACTACAGTACCAATCATCCCACGCAAGCAAGAAATTACAGAGAAAAACAAAAATACATTAATTCAGCTACTTAAATATACGAAAACCATAGAATCTTAAAAAGGAGATAACCAGTTTACTGGTTATCTCCTTCTCTTATTGTTTCCTCTAGCTCTAAAATTACAATCTCTACTCGTCTATTCTTACTCCAATTGTCAGCTGAGTCATTAGGTACAATTGGTTGTGTGTCTGCATAGCCTACGGACGAAAAACGATTGCTATCTAAGTTATTCTCCTGTAATAAGTAGCGGATTACACTGCTTGCTCTAGCGCCAGATAATTCCCAATTCGAAGGATAGCGGTAATTGGCAATTGGCCTATTATCCGTATGTCCTTCAACATAAATATGATTGGGAAGCTCTAATAACAAAGACCCAATTTTATCTAAAAACGGCTTTCCTTCATCTAAAATTTCTGCCTCACCAGAAGCAAATAAAATACGTTCTTGTAGTATTAACTCTACTCCTTGGTCCGTTCGATTAGCAGCAATCACTTCATTTAAATTATTGTCATTCAAATAAGTGTTAACTTCTTGCATTAACCTGTCTAAAGAAGATTTCTCCTCCAGATCATCCATAGATGGTAACGCAATCTCCTTCGTTAATGTCTCTGTTTCTTGGTTACGTGATGGATGCTCCAGTGGCACCAGTGATGAATAGGAATCAAAAATCATGTCGTTTCGAAAGGATTTAGAAATAGCCTCAAATTTCTCTAAGTCAATCTGCGACATGGAGAACAATAGAATGAAAAAGACTAGAATTAGGGTAACCATGTCTGAATAGGTAACCATCCATTTAGGAGCACCTGTCTTATGCGACTTTCTGATCTGCCTACGCTTCATGAATGCTTTCCTCAACAAATTCAGAAGATTGTTGTTCTGTTTGTTTGCGCTTTACATCATCTGAAAGAAAGGCACGGAGCTTTTCTTCTAATATTCTTGGATTCTGCCCTGATTGGACACCAATGACACCCTCAATAATTATTTCTTTCATAAAAACTTCTTCTTCGGTTTTACTCTCTAGTTTGTTTGCCATCGGTATAAACACTAAATTGGAAAGAACCGTTCCATACAACGTTGTAAGTAACGCTACAGCCATACTAGGGCCAAGGGTGGAAGGATCTTGTAAATTATTAAGCATTAATACAAGCCCCACCAATGTTCCTATCATTCCCCAAGCAGGTGCATATTCCCCTGCTTTTTCAATTAATGATCTGCCCTTATAATGTCTATCTTCTAAAGCTGTTATTTCAGCTTCCATGATATCCCTAATTATTTCCGGATCGATACCATCTACTGTTAATAGGATTCCTTTTTTTATATATGGATCTTTGATTTCTTCCAGTTCATTTTCTAAAGCTAGTAAACCTTCACGCCTTGCACGATTGGATAATTGAACAAACAACCATATTAATTCTGTTAATTGCTGATCATTTTTGTGAAAAGATTCACTTATAACGCTCTTCGTCAACTTAATCTGTTCTAACTTAAAATTAATTAGCATCGAAGCTGACAATCCTCCAATAACAATAAAAATGGAGGAAACATCTAGAAACCTCCATGCGCTGCTTGTATCACCTTTAGAAATGATAGCAAGCATGATCATAATAAAACCTAATGTAATGCCGATAGGAGTCAAAATATCACGTTTTCTCATCGTACCCTCACCTCAGAAAATCGATTAATTATCTCTACTCCTATTATCGGCATGTTCCATTATTTTGTTGAGTTTCTTTTTTCAATTCGGTGAGGCAACACAACTTTACTATCTTGAACCTCTTCTTTATTCATATATTTCGTTAATAGTCGCATTGCTACTGCCCCAATATCATACATCGGTTGGACAATGGTAGATAGCGTTGGGCGGACCATCGTAGCTAGTCGCGTATTATCAAACCCAAATACTTGGATATCCTCAGGCACTCGATAGCCTTTATCTTGCGCTCCGTGAATAACGCCAAGTGCCATCTCGTCTGAAGCTACAAAAATAGCTGAAGGAACTTGATCGTCGTCAACAAACTGATTGAATGCCTCAATACCTGAACTATATGAATAGTCACCTTTAACAACTAAAGATTCGTCTACAGAATGGGAAGCTTCACTCAACGCCTTTGCATACCCCTTGTATTTCAATTGATTAATATGTGTCTCCTCTAATCCAGAAACAAACGCAGGTATATTATTGTATTCATCAATTAAATACTTTGTTGCTTCATAAGCAGCTTGCTCATAATCAATGTTAACGGATGGGATTTCGTTATTTTCATCATAGGTTGCTGCAAGTACAACCGGAACAGAAGAACTCTTGAATTGCTGTACATGCTGTTCTGTAATATTTCCTCCCATAAAAATAATTCCATCTACTTGTTTTTCTAACATTGTATTGATTAACTGTAGTTCCTTATCTTCATTTTGATCAGAATTACTTAAAATCATATTATACTTGTACATCGTTGCAATATCTTCTATACCTCTGGCTAATTCCGCAAAGAAGATGCTAGAAATATCTGGTATAATCGCGCCTACTGTAGTTGTCTTTTTACTCGCAAGACCTCTTGCTACAGCATTTGGACGATAACCCAATCGTTCAATTGTAGCTAATACCTTCTTACGTGTTGTTGGTTTTACATTCGGGTTCCCATTAACTACACGGGACACTGTTGCCATTGATACATTTGCTTCTCTTGCTACATCGTATATTGTAATATTCATCTTATTTACCTCCTAGAATATAGAAATCGTTCTCTATTTTCTATATCATACTCTACTATGAAAAATTTTTCAAAACAAAAAAGGCTGAGGCACCTCGAAGGGTGATCAGCCTCCCTATTCAGAACAGATGAAATAACCAGAGTATTATTTCATTCGATTAGACATATCTACAATTTCTTCCATAAATTGGTTGAATGTAGGAATATCCATTTGTTGAGCTGAATCAGAAAGTGCAACTGCCGGATCTGGGTGTACTTCTGCCATAACACCATCAGCACCGATAGCGATGGCAGCTTTTGCTGTTGGTAATAGAAGATCTCTTCTACCAGTAGAATGCGTAACATCAACCATTACAGGTAAATGTGTTTCTTGTTTTAAGACAGGGACTGCTGAGATATCCAAGGTATTCCTTGTAGCTTTTTCGTATGTGCGTATCCCTCGTTCACATAATATAATATTTTCGTTGCCTCTGGAAATAATATATTCTGCTGCATTGATAAATTCAGAAATGGTTGCGGATAAACCACGCTTTAATAGAACTGGTTTATTCACATCACCAGCAGCTTTTAGTAATTCAAAGTTTTGCATATTTCTAGCACCGATTTGGATTACGTCTACATAATCAAGGGCTTTTTCAATATGAGCTGGGTTCACAATTTCACTAACAACTGCTAAATCATGTTCATCTGCTGCTCGTTTTAATAGCTGTAAGCCTTCTAAACCCAATCCTTGGAAATCATAAGGTGATGTTCTCGGTTTGAATGCTCCTCCACGTAGCAGCTTTAAACCTTTATCTTTTACCGCTTTAGCAACACTAGCAACTTGTTCGTATCCTTCGACAGCACATGGACCCATGATAAAATGTACACTTCCATCGCCGATGTTCGCTCCATTAATATCAATAACGGTATTCTCTGGTTTTTTCTTTCTAGATACAAGCAATGCTTTACGATGATCATCTTCTTGTAATTCTAAGCTAGCCTTAAAAATCTCTTTGAAAATATGTTCAATAGTCGCGTTTTCAAACGGACCATCGTTACTAGATGTAATTTTATCTAACATATCCCTTTCACGCACAGGGTCAAACCGATTGATGCTCTGTTTCGCTTTAATATCTCCAATTTGTTGCACAAGTTTAGCGCGCTCATTAATTAATTTTAAGATGTCTTGGTTTACTTGATCCAAATGATCTCTCACTTGATCTAATTCACTCATATTATGCTCCCCCTATGCCTTTGATTTTTAATAATTAGTGACAATTATAGCTAAAAATTTTTTCTTTGTCGATAAAAAGTTTATAATTAATTCATATTAACTGTTTGAAAGGATTTTTTATGGATGAAGGATCGGATTTTTGCCCTAGATATTGGCACGCGCTCAGTAACAGGAATCATATTACAAAAACAAGATCAACGGTATCATATGCTAGACTTTTTTACCTTAGAACATAAAGACAGATCCATGAGAGATGGACAAATACATAATGTTGTTGCAGTGGCTGACACAATAAATCAAGTTAAGCATCATTTGTCAGATAAGTATGGAACATTAGAAAAGGTGTATGTAGCTGCAGCAGGCAGAGCATTAATGACTACTCAGGCTACTGCCTCAGTGAAACTTCAAGATAGATTACTACAGAGGAAACCATTAGACATCTTGAACTTAGCGCTGTTCAAGCTGCTCAAGCAAAACTAGCCGTTGAAGAACAGACAGCGGATCTATCAACCTATTATTGCGTTGGATATTCTGTATTGCATTATCAGATAGACAATCAACAAATTGGGTCCTTAATTGATCAGCGCGGTGATGAAGCAACAGTTGAGATCATCGCTACTTTCTTGCCTCGTGTGGTTGTTGAATCATTGTTAGCTGCATTAACTAGAGCGAATTTGCAAATGGAGGCGCTCACTTTAGAACCAATTGCTGCAATTCATGTATTGATACCAGAATCGATGCGAAGATTAAATGTAGTTCTAGTGGACATAGGTGCTGGTACAAGCGATATCGCGATTACGAATCAAGGAACAATCGTAGCATACGGTATGGTTCCATTAGCAGGTGATGAAATTACAGAAGCAGTCAGCGATCAATATCTACTAGATTTTTCTATAGCAGAAAAAACAAAACGATCTATTGTAAATAATGGTGAAGCAGTAGTGAAAGATATTTTAGGATTTGAATCCACGATAAATTACGATACATTTGTAAATGATATTTCGACTGCAATAGATTATCTTGCCTCGCAAGTAGCTGAAGAAATACTTCGTCTAAATTCGCATCCTCCCAAAGCAGTCATGCTTGTTGGTGGTGGAAGTTTAACCCCTAACATTACCAGCACTATTGCTGAGAAATTACAACTTCCAGTCAATCGGGTTGCTGTACGTGGGATAGATAATATTGACCAGCTTAGCTCTTCTGAGAATCTTCCAATTGGACCTGAATTTGTCACTCCAATTGGAATTGCGATTTCTGCGAATCAGCATCCTGTTCAATATGTAAGTGTCAGCGTAAATAATAGTACAATTCGGTTATTTGAATTACGTAAGTTAACCGTCGGAGATTGTTTGATTCAGGCAGGAATAGATATCAAAAAATGGTATGGCAAGCCAGGTATCGCTTCTATGATAACTGTCAACGGCAAAGAAATTACAATACCTGGCCAGTATGGACAGCCTCCAGAAATTCAAGTGAATGAATTCTTGTCCTCAGTGGATAAGCCAATAACTGATGGAGATCAAATCTCAATAAGGAAAGGTGAAGATGGAGATTCTCCATATGTAACGATTGAGGAGTTGCTTGGAGATATTCGACCAATAGCTATCTATGTTAATGACCAATTACGTCCATTATATCCTATTTATAAAGTTAACCAACAGCGACAAAATAAAACGTATACGCTAAAAGATGGGGACAAGATCCAATGGCATCAATCCTGCCGTGTAGGTGAAGTTATTCATACTGTATCCAATGAAAATTTAAGTACAGAAGAATCTTTTATTGTTTATGTAAATAAGGAAAGTATAAAATTCTCTGTTGGAACAAGTATATTTGTAAATAACAGGAGAGTAGATCCAGGCCATAAGCTTAGACAAGGTGATCGTGTACATTATGTTCACACAAAGGACCCAACTGTTAAGCATTTATTGGATCGACTTAAAAAAGATTATTGGTATTCGATAGCGATTCATTTTAATAAAGAAATCATTCAGTTATCCCAACCAAGATATAGCATAAAAGGACAACAAGGCTTGATAAACCAAGATACGGTATTGAGACACAATGACCATATTGAAATATTTGAGAAGGAACAACCTTCTTTTATATTCCAGGATATATTTCGTTATATTGACTTAGATGTAACAACCATGAACGGAAATTTCTCCATATTAATAAATCAAAGGGCCATCAGGCTTTACGGATCCAATACATCATGGAGATCGATTAGAAATTATTTGGTAAAATTCAAAAACAAAAATATACACGTCTATATAAGAAGAGAAGCTGTACCACCATTAATTGTAACTTACGAGTAACAATTCAAGTGTGGACAGCTTCTGTTTGTAGTTTTAAGCGGTAGATATTCGGCGGAAGGTATTGATAACGTGTGATTTATGAAAGTGCTAGGTACGCTATAAAAATCAGCAACGCATCAAATCCAATAGCATAGGCCAAAAAAGCTGGGTTAATCATACTGGATGGCTCCTCGTTGCTTTAGAATCACGATCAAGGTCATTATCTTTTCTATCTACTTCTCTTCCAACTTTTATAGTGAAGAATCTATAGTGGCCAGTAATGCACTCAATAGTATTAAGAAATACATATAATCCCCTTTTTTTATGCTTTATCTAAAGGAAGAAATTATACATAAAAGAACGTAGACGATTCTGATGTGTCACAAGCCTATTGGAATATTATACCAATTGTGAAATTAAAAGAAGCTTGTAGAAAAGGTGATTGAACCTTTTCTACAAGCTTTAACCCAATATCAATTTTTCTTTTCTAATTCTTCCGCAGCATCTTCAATTGCTTCTGCAACTTCTTCAGCCGCTTGTAATGCTTCATCTTCCTTTTTTCGTTTATCTTGTAATTTAGATTGAACATTTTTAGTTAGATCTTTTGTCTTTTCAGAAGCAGATTTTGTAATCTGTGCTGTGGAATCCATTGCTTTTTGTTTAAGCTCAGAACCGGTTGTGTATGCCTTATCCTTCCAATCTGCCCCTTTCTCAGCAGCAACATCTTTCCATTCGTATGCACGCTGTTTTACCTGATAAGCACCACTATTTATATCTCCCCTAAGTTCTTTACCAGCCTTTGGTGCTAATAATAAAGCAGTTACTGCACCGACAACCCCACCAATAAAACTTCCTATTAAAAAGTCCTTCGTATTTAAATTATTATCTGACATGTCTATCTCCTCCTGATACTAGTTATTTATTTTTTCTTCCAAATATCTATTAACGCCGATCCCCATCTAATTGCTTGAGAGGTTTTCTCGGGGTCTTTTTCAGCAGCTTTAGATACGCTATTCGTTAACTGTTTCAGTGATTGATTGAAATCTTTAACCGTCTCACCAATCCCTCTAGCTCCATCAAAAAGCCCGTTTAGTTTTGTTGACTTCTGATTCATATCATCTGCTAACTTATTGGTTTTTGTTAACAACTGCGTCGTTTCATCTGTAATTCCTTGCATTTGCTTATCCAAACTTTCTAAGGTGTTTGCTACGTTATGTAGAGTTTGTTTTGCTACTTTCAACGTTATAACAAAATAAATAACGAGAATAACAAATGCGAGGGCTGCAATAATAGCTGCTATATATCCTATTATCTCCATGACCTTACACTCCTTCAATTCCTTCGATGTCTATTTAGTGATATATAATGAATCGTTCAAAAACATTCATGTATACCAATAAAGTATAGCAAATATTGTTATAAAATAAAAATACCCCCATTATGCATGGGTGAAACATGTTTTATTTTTCATTTGTATTCCTTTCCTTTGTTATTGCTTATAATAACCATTTCGACAGAAATCTATAAATTCCTTTATTTTTTTATTAAATTTTGGAAGACATCGCAATATCACTTCACATTTTTAGTTTTTAAAAGAAAAGAAAGAGCCTGTTGCCATCGGCACAGACTCTTTTCAATTTGCTATTTAATTGTTAGTGCTTCTTCATATGCCTGCTGGAATTTTTGAATATCCCCAGCACCCATGAATATTAATACACTATCATCGAATTCTTTTAGTGCTTCCGTTTGAGATAATTCCAAGATCGAACTATGATCAATAAGCTTCTGTAAATCGTCAATCGTCAACTGACCTGTTTCCTCTCGAGCTGAGCCAAATATATCACAAAGATAAACTCTGTCAGCCTGAGCAAGACTATCAGCAAATTCTTGTAGAAATGTTTTCGTCCGTGTAAATGTATGTGGTTGAAATATCGCAACAACCGATTTATCTGGATATTTTTTTCTTGCTGACTCAATAGTAGCAGTAATTTCTTTTGGGTGATGTGCATAATCATCAATTAGAATTTGGTTGCCAATTTGCTTTTCAGTAAATCGGCGCTTCACACCTCCAAAAGTTGCTAAATGTTTAATACTCTCTACATCCACTTCTTCATAATGACAAATTGCAATTACAGCCAGAGCATTTAAGACATTGTGATTTCCATACATTGGTATCGTAAATGTATCATAATAGGTATTACGAACAAACACGTCAAATGACGTACCATTAGGTGTTTCTGTTATGTTTTGGGCTTGGAAATCATTGGTATCAGCAAACCCATAATATACAACTGGTACTTTGGCTTGAATTTGCTGTAATTGTTCATCATCACCACATGCGATGATCCCTTTCTTAACTTGATCGGCCATCGATTGAAAAGCTGCGAATACATCATCAATACTTGTAAAATAATCCGGATGATCAAAATCAATATTCGTCATAATCGCATAGTCTGGTTCATACCTCAGAAAATGGCGCCGATACTCACAGGCTTCAAATACAAAATATTGACTATCAACATGCCCCTTACCTGTGCCATCACCAATTAAATAAGAAATAGGAAATGTATTTTTCAATACATGTGATAACAACCCAGTTGTAGATGTTTTTCCATGAGCACCCGTTACAGCTATGCTTGTATATTGTTTTAACCATTCACCTAAGAAATCATGATACCTATAAAATGTTACGCCTTTTCTTTTCGCTTCCTTTATTTCAAGATGGTCATCTGAAAATGCATTTCCAGCGATGACAGTATAGTCTTCTTTGATGTTGCTTTCTGAAAAAGGAAATATGGGAATGTTTTTATCTTCTAAGGCTTCTTGTGTAAAAAAACGTTTCTCAACATCTGAACCTTGCACTGTTTCCCCAGAATCATAAAGTATTTGTGCAAGAGCACTCATTCCTGTTCCCTTTATACCAATAAAATGGTAAGTTGTCATAAAAGAACCTCCATATTTTACGTAAAAAGGATTCAATCATCTTTTTATCTATTTTTTACAGCTATTTTTTTATTATAGCAAATCCTGTTTTAGAATAAAATGAATTATAGTTTTTTCATAAATTCGTTTTAATATTCATTTCCACCAATATAAGGCACCTGTTCCAAGCGAGGATTGGGACGATAACGCCGTCCCTCTTTAGCTTCAGGTGTGCCGTTTAATAAAACGTTATCACCGGTAAAGCCAATATTCAATTTAAGTAAACTTCTTCCAACCCCATACATATCAACAGGTACTCCTAATTCTTCAAATTGCACAATTCGATCTTCCGTAAATCCACCGCTAACCATTATTTTCACATGAGAGTAGCCTTCTTCATCTAAAGCATTTCGTAAGGCGAATATTAGTTCAGGATTTACACCTCGTGGATCAAAAGTACCCATTAAATGATGATTTCTTAAGAAATATTTATCCACTAATGTTCGAGAAGTATCTAATCGAACGGATTTTAATTCACTTCCAAACTCACTAGCCACTTTAAGAGAATCCGTAATAACATCATTATTATAATCAACAAGTGCAGCTAGATCATCCTCAGGAAAAAGCTCATGGTACGCTTTACAAGCAGCTACAATATCACCACGGAACATTTGAATAAGCGCATGAGGCATTGTTCCCATTCCTTCTTTTCCCCACCATTCATTCATAGCATGTGTTGCCTGAGCTGTAGAACCACCAATAAAAGCAGCATAACCATCACCTGCTTGCTGGGTGTAATGATCGTCTCGATCTCCCATAAAAATAACAGGCTTTTGCTTACCAGAGGTACGGGCGGCTTTTACAACATTGTATACATTCGTGGCTACAGATGTTCTTCTTGATAGAATCCCATCAATAATTCCTTCCAAATAGCCAAACTGGTGGTATCCACCTGATACAGTCAATACAGATTCAAACGGCCGTACTTTATCACCATCTTTTAAAGAATGAATTTCTAATGTTTCTGGATTGTCTGCAAAAGTATGTAGTAAAGCAATTGCTTCATCCGTTCCACAAAGTACTGCATCTGATTTTTGAAAGAATTGCATGGTTACTTGATTATCTGGTAATTTCTTTTCAGCTATGTCTTTCGTTTTAAGAAAATAAACGGCAGAGAACCAGCCCTCTTTAATTCGTTCATCAAACTTAAATGTTTTATTGGTTAACCGTTTTATTTTGCCATTTAATTTTTGTTCGATTTCCTTCATGTTTTTGTTTTCTCCCTTAGCATATAATCCTACAGTTAATCATATATAAATTTGGTTGAGGAAACAAGACATACAGCCACCATTGTTTAAAGCATTTCCTCAACCTGCGATGCTGTAACTAATACTTCGCGAGGCTTACTTCCGTTTTGACCGGATATTATCCCCCGCTGCTCCAAACTGTCAATGAGTCTTGCAGCACGATTGTAGCCTATTTTAAAGTGGCGTTGCAACAACGACGTACTAGCTCCATTTTGCTCAAGAACAAATTTAACAGCATCTTTCAAATGATCATCCTCCTCCTCATCCATCGCTACTTGCTCTAACAACTCCTCTTGCTCAAACAAGTAATTAGGTTCAGCAATACTTCTAGTATAATTGGTGACTCGTTCGATTTCTTCATCAGATACAAACGGTCCCTGAAGGCGCATGCTCTTTCCTGCTCCATTTTCAATAAATAGCATATCCCCTTTTCCAAGCAACTTTTCAGCTCCACTTGTATCAAGTATCGTACGTGAATCCACTTGAGAAGATACACTAAATGCAATTCTTGTAGGTATATTTGCTTTAATAAGTCCAGTGATAACATCTACCGACGGACGTTGTGTCGCTAGCAATAAGTGAATTCCGCATGCTCTTGCTTTCTGGGCAATTCTGCTAATTGCATCTTCTACATCCTGAGGGGAAACCATCATTAAATCAGCCAGTTCATCAATAACAATTACAATAAATGGCAGTTTATCTTGTGTGCGTTGCTGTTTGTCCATTTTTTGATTATAGCGCTCAATATCGCGTACTCCCTCATGCACAAACTTCTCATATCGGTCTTCCATCTCTGTCACAGCCCATTTGAGTGCGGCAGTAGCTGCTTTCACATCCGTTATTACAGGGGAAACCAAATGTGGAATACCGTTATAGGGTGCTAGCTCTACCATTTTAGGATCAATTAATAAGAATTTAACCTCTTCGTGACTTGCTTTGTATAATAAACTGATTAATATCGTATTGATACAGACACTTTTACCAGACCCCGTTGCACCAGCTATTAATCCATGTGGCATCTTTTGAATATTGGTTATTAAAGGTTGCCCTTCAATACTTAACCCTAAAGCGATTGTTAAAGGAGATGTATTTCTTTTAAACGCATCTGTCTCAAATATCCCCTGTAGCCCTACCATCTGTGCTTTGCGATTTGGAATTTCAATTCCGATTGTATTTTTCCCAGGAATAGGGGCTTCAATTCGAATATCTCTAGCGGCCATATTTAATTTTAAATCATCGCTTAGATTCTTCACTTTACTAACCTTAACCCCTAATTCAGGTTGTACTTCAAATCGTGTTACAGAAGGTCCTTGAGTTGCGTTTACTACCTTAGCTCGTACATTAAAATGCTTTAAGGTTTGTTCAAGCAATTGTTGTTGTTGTTGAACCCAGTGATCATCATCTGCATTTGTTCGATCGATATCATCTAATAGATAGTACGGAATACTCGTATCCTTCTTATTGAATAATTCTTGTTTGGTTATTTCTGATTTCTGTTCAGATTCTCGCCTTTTTGCTTTCTTTGATTTTTCCATTAAGTTTTTCTTATCTCTGGGAGTCATCATCACGTTGAATGGAATAGTCGCCCTTCCACTTTGACGCTCTTGTTTTTTATGTTCCCGTTGGTTGACCCGTTTAGATGACCGTCTTCTATCTTCACTAATCGAACAATTTTCTGTTTCTTCTGATTTTCTCGGCTGCTGCTTACTACTATCTTTTACTTCTGAAATATTAACGGAAGCAGGCGTAGCATTTTCTTCATGTAAAAGTTCGCTAACTTTTTCCTCCTCTTTTGTTTCAGCTGCAATCTCCCGTTCTGCGATTTCCACTGATTCTTTTCGGATTTCTTGATTTATTTCGTTAGAAAATGGTTCTTTATTTTTCTCATCTACTTTACGTTGATATGCCGGAATATTTTCTACTTTTGCTTTTTGTTCATCTCTAGGGCGAAACCCATAGATAGGGGAAGGTACTTCTGTTGGTTTAAAGGGTACATCTGGATCTTTTTTATAAACTTTATTTGCCGATTGCTCCCTTTCAACATTTCTTCCTTCTTCCTGAGACAATGAATGACTAGTATGATACGTACTCCTATCAGAATTTGATCTTCTTGAGCGTTTTCGTTGGTAAGCTGGTAGTTCTTCACTGTTCTCCATGTTCTTTTTCTCAAGTCGCACACTACTCTGCTGTTGTTGTTCCGGTTCAATTCTCGAGCTTCGATCCTCGTTTAGATTATTATTCATGAAATTATGGTTATTTGTTTTTACTGAATTTCGATTTTTCTTTCGTGTATTTTCTTTTCTTTGTTCAGCTTGATCAGGAATAACGGGAAAGCGAAACGATTTATTCGTAGGATATTGATACATCATTTTTGCCTCGAGATTACTTTTCTCCGTTTTATGATTTTCCTCTTGCTGTTCTTCAATTTCACTTTCTGCAAAAAGACTTTTAATTTTCTGTTTCCAATGATCCCACACATCAATTCACTCATTTCTGTATCTAAAAATCTTGTGTTCCTTTATTGTAGCAGGTTTCATCCATTCTTTGGAAGGTTTCTTGTGAATATAATCCTATAGACAAGTTCTTTAGATTGTATCCTTTTTCTTTACATTTCTCAAAGAACGTTGATCTGCTTAACAAAAAGAAAAACAACCCTCGTAATACTTGCAGGTTGTTTTTGTCCTTTACTAGATCACGAATGGTTCTCCAGCTCGATAAGAATTGTCTAAAACATAGATCCCTTTTTCTTTTGGTGCATTTGGCAAACCCAACTCTTTCTGGGAACATATCATACCATTCGAAGGAACACCTCGTAATTCTGTCGGTTTAATTTTTAATCCACTTGGCATCGTAGCTCCTACTTTGGCAACAACTACATTCTGCCCTTGATCCACATTTGGAGCACCACACACAATCTGTAACGTTTCATCTCCAACATCTACTTGACAAACACTTAATTTATCAGCATTTTCATGTTGCTCTTTACTCATAACATGTCCAATAACGAACTTAGGACGTAAGTCAAAATTCAAATAATCATCTAATTCTAATTGGTTAAATAATTGCTTGAGTTCACCTAATCCCTCTTCAGTTAGCATTATTTTTCCATTGGTTAAGAAAGAAAAATAAGTGGACGCATGAAAGATGTTATAACCTAAAACTTTATCTGAATCACCGGTAATCCGAACAACATCACCAATCCTTTCATGTCTCACGTCATAACGATTTCCTTCTGAGATTGGGATAATAAGTACATCACCAATACCATTGACATTGTAAAATACATCCATTCGCTTGATCATCCTTTTCGGTTTATTGATTCTTCTCGGGTTTGTTTTTAGCTAGTATAAACACAGGCTCTAATGATTTTTCTTCATAAATCATTGGTAAAGATGTAATAGGAATTCTTCCTTCAGCAAAGAATTTCATAGTCATCTGAGCTAGAATATCATATCCAGCTTTGTTCTGAACATCTGTAACAATTAAGACATCTTGATGAGGAACAGCAACAGCTAACTCCCCTTTACTATTCGCTTTCATTTCTTCTAAAAATGCCTCATTTAAAATTCGGCTCGCATCATACCCATCTTGTGTGGAAATAAAATAAAAATCATTTTCAGCCACTTGCTCATGTTTGTAATCCAAGGATAACGAACGTAAATTGAAAGTTGCAATTTCATCTATCCGTTCTTTGGTCCAACCTTCATTATGAAGTAGTTCTTCATCAATTAGGCGATAGGATTTTCCTAAATCTAATGCGTAAAAGATTCTTGTTTCCGCTGTATGATCTTTAAAAATCAATTCAGTTCCAGCATTGGTGACTGTTGGAAAGGAAGTAGCTCGAATAACCGGATAAATTTGTTTTTCCATTCCAGCTAGGTGTTGCTCTTCATTCATGATTCGTAATGCTTCCTTAATATGATCAACTAATTCATCTATGACGATTTCCCCGCGCTGGTTATATTTCCCTACTACATTCGGCAAGGTGATGGTAATCCCTTTTTTTGTTTCTTTCCTTTCAATTCGAAACGTATCCTTATCCCGGTTATATGATGTTCGAAAATCGTCATTTGCTAAATGTTGTTCTAGAATTTGTTTTAATTTTAAGCTTGTCATTTTCATTTTGATTCCCTCCTAACACAAATCTAGTTTGGAAGATTATTAAGGAATTGGACAATCTCTTCTTTCGTCTTACGATTCTTACTTACAAATCTACCCGTTTCCTCACCATTACGGAAAGCGACAAAGCTAGGGATTCCAAATATTGCGTACTCCTGGCAAATATCAATAAATTCGTCTCTATCTACTTTTACAAAAGTATAGTTTGGAAATTCTGCCTCTATTTCTGGTAATACAGGTTCAATCACTCTACAATCTGGGCACCATCCGGCAGTAAAATAGAATACGATATTCGACTGATTGATCCTTTTTTCAAATGTTTCATGAGATCGTAATGTTTCCATTTATATCATCTCCTTTGTTTATGACAGAATAGAATGGATAATGTTTCTAATAGAAGAAACAACGGTATACCATTGTCTAAAAAAATCGATGCATTTTCGTATTTTAAATTAAACCTTATAGGTATATTATTTTACTTTTATATCCTGCATCCACTTGCAATGAATTGGCTTGTCTTTTGGATTACACCATACGTATATTAGAGCCCCTAATTGAATGAACGAATTGTACAGCTACCTATTCCTTTACCTATATTACTATGAATTTCATAGAATGTGAAACGTTCGAGATCAATCTACTACGTAAAATGCTTTTCAGTTATTTTAATTTTGTATACTATAGATATAGAAGGATTTATGAGGAGGGAGAAAGCGCATGGAACTCACAGTATATTTAGCTGGACAAATTCATGATGATTGGAGAGAAACTATAAAACAGTTGGCACAAGAAAAGGGATTACCTTTAACCTTTGTTGCACCACAAACCAATCATGATCGCTCAGATAATATTGGAGAAGCGATATTGGGTAACCAGCCGAGCAAGGTTTATAAAGATGAAGCCGCTTCGAAGATAAATAACTTTAGAACCCAGGTTTTGATGGAAAAAGCAGATATTATCATTGCGCTATTTGGTGAAAAATATAAGCAATGGAATACCGCTATGGACGCAAGTCAGGCGATATCATTAAATAAACCAACAATTATCGTTCGACCAGATTCACTTATCCATCCTTTAAAAGAGTTGTCGGAAAAAGCAAATGTAACTGTCGAAACAATTGAACAAGCAATAGATGTTATTCATTATGTATATGAGTAAACATAGTGAAAGATAAATAGCCGGTTGAGCAGAACAGCTCTACCGGCTATTGTATTCCCATTGACCACGTAATAATTTAACAACATGGCTAAACATCGTTTGTCTCGAAATCATTTCATTTGTAAATATGCCAATAGCTCCCTCTTTCTTCCCTACATTTTTTCGTTTGGCATACGCATTCATAATGTCTCCAAGTTCCATCCCGTGTTCTAATTGGATATCTATTTCCTTCGGTAAGGGAATACGAGCACCGCTAGCAGTAAAAATTGTCTGATCAGGAATTACTAATGCCCCCCAATTACAAAGAAAGAGTTGCTCTTCAACATACATCACTCCACCTTCTAAACCAATCCCCATTGTATCACTAGAAGTGCAAGCTACTGCTCGGTTAATTGCTCCTTGTCTCGTCTCATCATCAGAGAAAGGTTGAGGAGAAACATGTGATGGAACAACTTTTGAGTCAACCATTTTCTCATAGAATACTTCTTTTACTGCATTTACTTTAGCAGGATTAGTGGAACCGACTATTATATTCATTTCTTTCATCCTCTACAAGACCTTAGATTAAACAGATTGGTGAATGTAATTTAATGTGTTTTGGTCTGTTGATTTAATTAATTGTATTAATAGTTCTTTAGCAGCAGCGTAATCATCCACATGAATAATAGAAGCAGAAGTATGGATATAGCGTGAGCAAATTCCTACAACTGCTGAAGGCACTCCATGATTAGTCATATGGACACGTCCAGCATCTGTTCCTCCTTGCGATATAAAATATTGGTACGGAATATCATGGCTTTCCGCCGTATCTAATACAAAATTTTTCATACCTTGATGTGTAATCATCGAACGATCAAATATACGGAGTAATGCTCCTTCACCTAATTGACCGAATTCTTCTTTATTACCGGATGCGTCATTAGCAGGTGAAGCATCTAACGCAAAGAATATATCTGGTTTAATCATATTTGCCGCTACTTGAGCACCTCTTAACCCAACCTCTTCCTGGACAGTCGCCCCAGAGTACAAATAGTTAGGTACAGATTGGTTGTGTAATTCCTTCAGTAGTTCAATGGCTAATCCACATCCATATCGATTATCCCAAGCTTTCGCCATAATTTTCTTATTATTGGCCATAGGTGTAAATGGTGTCAACGGGACAATGGGTTGCCCTGGCTTAATTCCAATTTTTTCTGCATCATCTTGATCATCGGCACCAATATCTATAAGCATATGTTTCATTTCCATTGGTTTTTTCCGTTGTGCATCTGTTAAATTATGTGGTGGTATCGAACCAATAACTCCAATGACTGGTCCGTTTTCCGTCATAATTTGAACGCGTTGAGCTAATAAGACTTGGCTCCACCAACCGCCTAATGTTTGAAAACGAATCATCCCATTTTTTGTAATTTGTGTAACCATAAATCCAACCTCATCCATATGACCAGCTACCATTACTCTTGGACCTTTTCCCTTTTTAACACCAAAAACACCACCAAGATGGTCTTGAATCACCTCATCAGCATACTTGTCAAGTTCTCTTTTCATAAATGAACGGACTGGGTGTTCATTACCCGGAGCTCCCTGTAATTCGGTTAATTCCCTAAACATTGCTAATGTCTCTTGATTCATCTCTCATATCCCGCCTTTGCTATGTAATATAGCTAGTATAACGGAAATAGTCGATGTATATCCACTATTCCTTAATAAATAAACATACCTTGATTTATTATTTTCTATTTTTTTCAGAATACGATATACTAACATTTGTAGACCCAAAACTACCGATTTTAATATTATAGCAAGAGGTGAACATGATATGAGTGTAAAAAAAGCAGTTCTTGCAGCAGGATTAGGTGTAGCCGTCGGTTATATTGCTAAACAACAATTAGATCAAATCCAAAAAATAACACCAGAAAAAGCTTTAAAACAAGCAAAAGAAACTTTTAAAAAACAAGGACCAATTAGTGGTTCATGGATTTATATGAAACCACAAGAAGTAGAAAAAAACGGTTTATTGTACAATGCCTATCGTGGTGGAGTAACACGCAGCCTCGATGGCGAAAATAAACAGTATGAATTCTATGTTGATGTTGAAACAGGAGCAGTCATTGACTCTGTTCAAACCGTATAATGAACATCCAAACGGAAAGCTGCTCAAGTTCTGAGCAGCTTTCAATTCCTATCTGTATAGCGTGTTCGCTCAACTAAATTTTTGATTTCACCATTTTTATTAAACTGAATCGCACGATAATAGGCATCATGATAAAACGTGTACCAAGCTTGTTTATCATAACCATATTTCATCCATTTTTCTTTTTCATGTACTGAGGTAACGGGATAATCATCATACGCTAATGCCCACAGTTTATTTTGATGCGCATGTGTCGGCATAATATCCGCCATATGGATAAAACACTCATTTCCTTCTTCAAATACGAGAATAGAATGTCCATTACTATGTCCCCCCGTATGAATCATTTTTAGACCTGGCGTTATCTCTATTTCCTTATCGAAAACGTGAACCTGGTCAACGATTGGTACCCAATTATTCTCCCAATACGTATTAGATGATCGAATATTCGGCTTCTGCATTTCTTTCCATTCAATTGAAGATGTGTAAATGATTGCATTTTGAAAAACAGAAGTTAAGGAGTCCCCATTCTTCTTTGTTAATCCACATGCATGATCAAAATGAAGATGTGTCATAAGGACAGCATCGATATCATCTGGTGTTAATTCTATTTGTGCTAAAGCGTTCTCGATGTAGGATTGTTCGATAACGCCAAAATTACGGATCTGTTTATCAGACAACTTACCTGCGCCTATTCCAGTATCAATTAAATAGTTTCTATTGTCGATTTCCACTAAAATTGGATCTGTTCGTAACTCAATTTGATTATTATTATTGGATGGATACTTCTTACTCCAAAGTGGTTTTGGTACGACACCAAACATGGCTCCACCGTCCAAAAAAGTAACTCCACCGCGCAACCAAGTTAATCTAGCTCTACCTACTTGCAAATTCTCCATTTATATTCCCCCCTTTTCCTATTAGTTTAGCAAAGAACAGTCAGCTAGCAAACGCTTTCTAAAATGCAAAAAAAACAATCGATCGAATATATCGTCGATCGATTGTTTGTCTACATATTGTGGAAAGATACACGACATCTATAGATTGGCTGGCCTTTGCTCGAAAACTTCTCCTCATATTCTGTCATCCTATTGGTTGGATCATGAATACGATGCAGATCCAAATTGACTTCCTCAAGTTGCATCCCAAATTGAGAGAAGCTTGTTAACGAGTACTCAAATAATCCCATATTATCGGTTTTTAGAATGACTTCTCCCGACGGTTGTAATACTTCTTGATATTTTTCTAAAAAGGTATGATAGGTAAGTCTCCGTTTTTCATGCCTGTTTTTAGGCCACGGATCCGAAAAGTTCAAATAAATCGTTGCTAATTCGCTTTCTGCAAATATTTCTTTTAGATTAGCAGCATCTTCATTAATCAACACAATATTATTTAGTTTCGATTCGTTGATTTTTTGAGCTGCTGTAACAATGATACTTTTAGCGAGTTCAATTCCAATAAAATTAACTTCTGGAAACTGTTTAGCCATCTCAACAATAAATTGTCCTTTTCCTGTTCCAATTTCAATATGAACGGCTTTATCATTACCAAAGAATTTTTTCCATTTACCTTTGTATTCTTGCGGATTTGGAATAACAATATGTGTATTCTCTTCTAAAAAATCGTCTGCCCACGGCTTATTTCGTTGACGCATCATTTAAGCCTCTCTTTCTGTATTTAGAGGTATAGAAATGCAATGATGAACGATACTAAGGAAGAGGTGATAACGAATGACATTAAACACAAACAATCAATTAACATTGTTAATAGACCTTTTAGATGAACAAAAAGGCGAATGCTGTGGCCATGTTTCGGAGTATCAACAAATCTCTAGACTCGTTCAATCTTTAATGAATAATAATAACGTTACGGATCAAGAACTACTTCGTATTCTTCCTGAAATATACAGCTATGGAAAAGATGGGGAAATTGTTGAAAATATAGAAGATCATATAACCGCAAATGATCAAAATTTAGCATCATGGCTTCATGCGCTACATCAAACTAGTGAACGTTAAATGCTCTAATTTGCTCGTTTAATTCTTCTAAGTCCGTTAATCTTTCCCTGTATTTAATCAATTCATCTCGTTCTAAATGCCAACATAAATAATGTAACACATCAAGAAGTAAATACCAGTACATCCGTTCAATTAAATGGTCGTCACTAGTGACACCATAGTGCTCTAACCACTCATTCCAATTTTCTTTAGGAATATACCAGTTTAATACCATTCCATAATCTGTTACAGGATCTGCAATCAGAGCATTATCCCAATCAATCAAATGAAGATGTCCTTCTTTTGAAAGTAAAATGTTATTATGATTTAAATCACCATGACATACGACCAATTTTTGCTTTCTAGTAATTGGTAATAATTGCTCCAAAAAAACAAGTGCTATTCTTACTTGATCTTGGTTAAATAAACCAATACGCTCTAATCTCAATCTTATATTAGAAAAACTTTCATCAGATGTGACAGGTTTTTTCCCTAATCGCATAAGCATATATAATAATTCCGAGGAATGGTGGATTTTGTGCAGCAGCTCAGCAACACGTAAATGCTGCATTTCTGCTGGCTTCAATTCCCTTCCTTCAAGCCATTCCTGTGCTGTAATCACATCACCATTTTCCATACGTTTTGTCCAAATTAGCTTGGGAACAATTCCTTCGGCTGATAATACAGCCAAAAATGGCGAAGAATTACGTTTTAAAAATAATCGTTGATTGTCTTTTGTAGCTAGATAAGCATCTCCAGTCAATCCCCCTGCTGGAGTAATCTCCCATTCATAACCTAGAACTCGCTTCAGCCAGTCCACCATAAATTCCTCACATCTTTCAAAATTTAGCGTTCAATAATACATTTTATCTAGTTCTAAGCAAAAATACAAATATGTGAATAGTTTAGCATGTTCTTCGCTTCCCCACCACAGTCAATTATTTTCTTCTGTGAATCCAAAAGCATACGTTTCTTCATCCCATTCCAGCCGCTTGACTGAGCTTGTTTGACAATGTTTTAATAATGCATCTGCCACTCGCAATTGCTGGTTTTTTAATGGTGAAGACAAACTACGCATTGTTAAGAACCATTCTTCATATTGCTTTCTACCAACGAGCTGAGTATAAAAAGGTTCGTCAGTATACAGTATTTCGTTTGTTTTTGATAATACTGTCTTCTTAATTGGAAATTCTAAATCATGAAAGGCAAGTACACTTTTTATGATTTGTTCAGTCCGTTTTAAAGCGATATGAGGATTTATAATTTTATATCGCTTATCTTGTACATCCACTGTCCATGTTCGTTCATCACTAGCGATAATCATAGCATCTTTACCCTCATCCATTAAATATATAATTTCTATATTAATCGGCGTAATTACAATGATTTCTCCCTCTATTGGTGCTTTTTTTATATTAAAAATTGGATAATACATAATGAGATATGTATCTGGAAAGCGCTGAAGAAAATATTTTATTTCCGGATCATAGCTGTATTTTTGATTAATATAAGAAATATCCGTTATTGTGGAAGTTGCCCACTTCATCTGAATCTCCATTAAACGATTCAAGAAATAATGCTTTAGCTCTTCTTTGGTAGGTGGTAAAGATTCTGTATGATCTCGCTCCCCTGTTACATCTACCCTCGGTTTCTGTTTCCACCGTTTCCATTTGGAAAAACGTGATGATTTAGGAGATGCTTCTTCTTCCTCCGGTTCCTCTACGATCTGCTCCCATTCTACAGTCAATTTTTTCCAATTTTCTTGTTTCAATCGTATAAACTGACTTGGATAGCGAAATGGGTTCCATTCATAGCGAGAAATATAATCTTGAAGCTTAATTAATTGAGCCAGATGCTCCACCCCCTTGTTCGTGAAACGTAGCAATTATTCTATATTTTGGAATACGGTTCGGATAAATACGAAATAGTGTAAATTCACGTACATCTATTTTTATGGGCCCCTGGACATTTGCTTTAACTTGATCCAACTTATTCAACCAATCGTTCTGTCCAATCCATTTTTTAGCTAACGTTATATGTGGTATATAAATTCTGTTTTCCTTTGAAAATCCAACTTCCAAAGAAGCTAGTTCTATTTTTTGGTATAACGCAGTCAACTGCTTAGATAATTCGACAGAGACATATAATACTCTGGGTCTTGCTGGATTACCAAACGTTTCGATATTACTTGCTTTTAAAGTGAATCCCCGAAAAGAAATTTGATGTAAGCGATGAATCAATGCTTTTAATTTAATATCGGAAACAGGGCCTAAAAACTTTAATGTAATATGCATATCTTGCCAATCCGTCCATTGTTTGTATGGCAGATTGCTTATTTGCTGTTGCGTTAAAGAAAAACGTTCTTTCACATCATTAGACAATGGGACAGCTATAAAATAATGCGGTTCTCCAGTCATGATAAGCCTCCAATGTTTTAGGGGTTGTTTAATAATTGAAGTTCTTCTTCTGTAAGTTCACGATATTCTCCTAAAGCTAAAGATTGATCAAGCTTTAATCTCCCCATTTGCATGCGTTTTAAATAAATTACTTGTTTATCAATCGCATGAAACATCCTTTTCACTTGGTGGAATTTTCCTTCAGTAATGGTTACAAGTACTTCAGATATTTCCCCGCGATGTAAGATGGACAAACCAGCGGGTTTAGTCACATATCCATCATTTAATTGAATGCCATTACGAAAAGATGTAATGTCATTTTCCGTAATAATTCCATCGATTTTAGCGTAATATGTCTTATCAATGTTTTTCTTTGGAGATAACAAATGATGGGCCAGCTTCCCATCATTTGTTATTAATAATAGTCCTTCTGTATCTTTATCCAACCTCCCAACAGGAAAAGGTTGAAAATTTTGTAATGCTGGAGGTAGCAGATCAATGACGGTCTTATCTCGCTTATCTTCCGTAGCAGAAATAACCTGAGGAGGTTTGTTCATCATCATGTAAATATATTTTCGATACTTTATTAATGTATCATTTACTTTAATCATATCCTCATATGGATTTATATGCAAAGCACTATTTTTAACGATAGAACCATTAACAAAAACTTGTTTTTTCTTAAGTAATACCTTCACATCTTTACGACTACCATAACCTGTATTCGCCAAAAATTTATCAATTCGCATATTCTTTCCTCCTTACCTTTGGAAGACTTTGTCCAACACACGGACTCGATTCCCTAATACTCTTTCCAATAAAGTGGATTTATAGGCAAGCCATAGATAAACTGCTCCTCCGCCGATCACACCAATAATAAGCATGATAGCTGCCCCCCATCTTGTATCCTCATAAGGAACGGCAAAACCAACGAAATACTTAAGTAAGATAATACAACCACTCATAATGGTTACAAAAATCCCAATCAAAATCGTACGTTTAATTAACTGTTTATAAGAGAAATCAATGGAAGCACGGATTCTCCAAAGATTTAACATCACTGCAATACCAGCAGCAATTGCAGTTCCAAAAATAGCACCTTTTGCTCCAAATAAATAGATTAACTGTATATTGAATAGCACTTTAACTAACAATCCTGCGGACAAACTAATAACTGCAAAACGTTGTTGGTTTATCCCTTGTAATACGGAGGATGAGACACTAAATAGTGCAAATAATAAAGCAACTGGTGCATACCAAGCAAGCAATGGACCTGAAATATGCAGCTTATCCATTTCACCAAACAGTGTCCCATATGCTTCATTCGATAACATAGAAAGCCCGACAACAGCAGGAATAACTAAAACCATAATAATTTGAAAAGCATGATTAATTTGCTGCTTCAATTGTGTTTGGTTTTGTTGCGTAAATGATTTGGTCATTTCAGGTAATATCGCCATTGATAAACCCGTTGCTAACGTAATTGGAATAATAACGAGCTTATGTCCATAAAAATTGATAACCGAGTACGTAAATTCCCAAATATCTTGTCGATCACTTGCTACCATTGAACGTTCAAATGTAAATTGATCTACTAATTGATATAATGGGATTGCTAATCCTACCAGTACAAATGGTCCTGCATAACGGAACAATTCAGCAAACAAATCCTTCTTACGAACATCATGCGTATATGTTTGCTGATGAATTTGTTTTTCTAAAAATGGTTTTCTTTTACGCCAATACAACCATAGAATGATTGATGATGCCAATGCGCCAAGAAAGGCTGCAAACGTAGAAAATCCAACAGCTGCAAGTATTGTTCCATCAAATATTTTTAGAATAATGAATGAGCCGCCTAAAAGAAAAACAATCCGAACAATTTGTTCAACTACTTGCGAGACTGCCGTTGGTCCCATCGAGTTATGGCCTTGGAAAAAACCCCGGGCAATACTCATAGCTGGAATTATAATTAATGCAACACTTACCATACGAATCACAAAAGCTACATCGGCTACAGTAATACTATCTGGATCGTCACTCGTAATCATCCCAGCTGCTAGCCAATCAGCACTAATAAACATGGCTAAAAAAGCCAAGGTTCCAGTTACAAGCATCAACGTTAAACCTGCACGGAACATGCGCATACCTGTTTCATAATCCCCTACTGCATTATATTTCGACACAAATTTAGATACTGCTAAAGGTACACCTACTGTTGATAAGCTTATAAAAATACTATAAGGCGTATATGCATAGGCAAACAGCGTACCACCGCTTGCTCCAACTAACGCATTAAAAGGAACGACATAGATCATGCCTAAAAACTTCGACAAAAAAGACGCCCCAGTTAATAACATGGTTCCTCGTACTATATTTGACATTATTTCACCCGCATTTATCTACATAAATTATTAAAATTCGACACCATTATATCATTATACAGAAACTTCATTTCTGATAAAAAGAATCATTTGCACTATTTTATCACAATTTAACTGCATCATTATCAATTCAACTCCTATTTATTACATACCATCAGTAAAAAATTGTTCGTATTAATAGATCATGTTAATATACATACGGAAAGGAATGAAGAAAATTGTCCTATGACGTAATAATAATTGGTGGTGGGCCTTCTGGTTTGATGGCAGCTATTGCAGCTTCCGAATCAGGGGCGAAGACCTTATTAATTGAAAAAGGGAAGAAATTGGGGAAAAAATTAGCTATATCTGGGGGTGGCCGTTGCAATGTTACCAATCGTCTTCCTCAAGATGAAGTGATCAAACATATACCTGGCAATGGCAAATTTTTATATAGTGCATTTTCAGTATTTAATAATTACGATATTATTGATTTTTTTGAAGGACTAAACGTTCCTCTTAAAGAAGAAGACCACGGAAGAATGTTTCCTGTCTCTAATCAATCCAAAACCGTTGTTAACGCCCTTTTAAATCGGATGGATGAGTTACAGGTAGCAATAAAACTTGAAACTCCTGTGAAAGCTATTCATTATGACCAAGCTAACCATACGATTATTCTTCGAGACGGTTCAAAAATAATGACAAAAGCATTGGTTATCGCAGTCGGTGGAAAAGCAGTACCACATACAGGTTCTACAGGGGACGGATATGCTTGGGCTAAAAAAGCAGGACATACTGTGACAGATCTATATCCTACTGAAGTGGCCCTAACCTCTAATGAACCTTTTATTCAAAATAAATCCCTTCAAGGTTTATCCTTACGGGATATAAAACTAACCGTTTTAAATAAAAATCATAAACCTATTGTATCTCATCAAATGGATATGATATTTACGCATTTTGGAGTTTCTGGTCCAGCTGTTCTGCGTTGTTCTCAATTTGTAGTAAAGGAATTACGTAAAGGGCAATCTTCAGTAACAATGCAGCTTGATACGATACCTCAACACAACGAACAAGAGCTATTTAATAAGTTACTGAAATTAGTCGAGGAGCATCCAAGGAAATCTCTAAAAAACTTACTGAAAGGTTGGATACCTGAACGATTGATGGCTTATTTATTTCAACGACATCGCATTACGGACGATGAAAAAGGAAGTTCCATCTCAAAATTAACGATTCGCAATATCATTAAAGACTTTAAACAGTTTACATTTCAAGTTCATGGCTCATTACCCCTTGATAAAGCATTTGTAACTGGAGGTGGTGTATCCATAAAAGAAATCGTACCAAATACAATGCAATCTAAAATCATGCATGGTCTATATTTTTGTGGTGAGATCTTAGATATACATGGATATACAGGTGGTTATAATATTACTTCGGCTCTAGTCACAGGAAGATTGGCGGGACTAAATGCTGCGTTGGAAACAGGTTATTATGCTGGTAGTTGATACTAGGCATTAAATTCAGCAAATGGATTAACCTAATAATGTCTGTTAATCAAACGATAAGGTTTAGAAAGGGTTGGTAAATAATGCAAAAAAACGGAGTATGGTTACCTATTATTGCGTCTGTTGGTGTAGGAGCTGCCACATATTATACCATGACAAAAAACAATCAAAATCTTGGACAAACCATGCAACAGATGATTCCATTCGTTTCCCAAATGACGAATTCAAATAATAGTAGCGGTAACAGTGGAAACACAAGCACAAGTAATTCCCAACAATTAGGACCTTATGGAATGAGCTAAGCAGGCACTAGCGCACCTAAATTTGGTGCGCTTTTAATTTAGTTAGACGAATCGTAATATTTTGTGTAAAATAGGGGGTATTATAAAAGGAGGGGAATCATTGAAAGGACTAGGACTACTACTTAGAATAATTACAGCAATCCTTCTCGGTATTGTAATTGGGTCATTCGCGAATGACTGGCTTATTCGATTATTTGCAACGTTTAACGATATATTCGGTAATTTTCTAGAATTTATTATTCCATTAATTATTATAGGTTTCATTGCACCAGGTATTGGCTCAATGGGACGAGGTGCAGGTAAATTACTTGGACTAACAGGGGCAGTAGCTTATACATCAACCGTTGTTGCTGGAGTAATAGCATTTTTTGTAGCGAAAATCGTCTATCCGACGTTTTTGAGCCAGCAATCCTTACAATCTTTTTCAGATCCTTCCAAGAGCCTTAGTGAAGGATTTTTCCAAGTTGAAATGCCACCCCCAATGGAAATTATGACAGCTTTACTTCTGTCTTTTGTCATTGGTCTTGGTATTGCAACTATTAAAGGCGAAGCATTATATAAAATAACAACTGATTTCCGAGATATTATACAATTAGTTATTGAAAAAGTTATTATTCCTTTACTTCCAATCCATATTTTTGGAATATTTGCCAATATGACGGCAGCTGGTCAAGTGAGTACAATTTTAGCTGTATTTGCAAAAGTATTTGTTATGATTATTATTTTGCATTTACTTTATTTAATGCTTCAATATACATTAGCTGGAACGTTAAGTAAGCAAAACCCAATCAGTATGATAAAACGAATGATACCTGCATATTTTACAGCGTTAGGAACTCAATCTTCTGCCGCTACCATTCCAGTAACTTTAAAACATACAAAAACATTAAAAGTACGAGAAGGAATAGCTGATTTTACAGTTCCTTTACTCGCAAATATACATCTATCTGGAAGTACAATTACGTTAGTAAGTTGTTCTTTAGCTGTCATGTTTTTACAAGGAGAGCCTGGTACATTCTCAGCTGTATTTCCATTTATCTTAATGTTAGGTATAACAATGATTGCTGCTCCAGGGGTTCCTGGTGGTGCAGTAATGGCTGCTATTGGCTTGCTCAAAAGTATGCTAGGTTTTGACGCAACGATGGTATCTTTAATGATAGCTCTATACTTAGCACAAGACAGTCTTGGAACAGCTTGTAATGTTACAGGTGATGGAGCCATCACCTCTATAACGAATTCATTAAGTGGAAAAAAAGGCAGAAATCTTACAGAAGAAAATAACCTAACCTAATCTTGTATTGCTGAATAAACTTTTAAAGTTGTTGAATATATCGAATTAACAATGGCCTCAGTCTTCGTTTTAAGAGTACTGAGGCCATTTGTTTATATGGTTTTTTAAAAATATTGACTTTTACTATTTCAGGCAGAGTTTGTAGGGATAAAATGAATATATTTAGTGTTAGAAAAGCTGTCCGTATAAACATACGAACAGCTTTTAAAATGGCCTGGCGGCGTCCTACTCTTGCAGGGACAAAGCCCCAACTACCATCGGCGCTGGAGAGCTTAACTACTGTG